>JAHCLO010000014.1 GCA_026125285.1 Verrucomicrobiia bacterium
TCAACCCTCCTCCTCCAAATGGAGGACAGGGAGTTGGTGCGTGTGTCAAATTGCGCCCAACTTCGCTTGCAACTTTACGAATGATATTCGCGCGAATAGGATTCCGCGTCCAAACGGGCTGAATCCGGTGAACATCATCACATCCATCCTCGCTCCGGTGCGCACAGCTTATCTGCTCTACCGCTGGCGGCAGCGGCGCAAGGCAGGTCGGTCCATTCGCGTTCGGGTGGCGGCGCCGGTGGATTTCTTCCAGGCTCTCGACCGGATCGGTGTGAAATACGCTGTTATGCGCTGGTGGGACGAAGTTCCGGAAAGTCCGGTCGCCTGCGCGACATTCAAGGGCGACGTGGATGTATTGGTGGAGGACCACGCGCATGTTGCGGCCGCCCGGGCGGCGGCGGAGATGCATGGTCAGGTCGCGATTGAATTTCGATCCGTGACGGGCGAAATGGGTTCCTACGCCGGCTGGCCGTATTTGCCTCCTGCATTCGCAGCAGAGATCCTGGACAAGCGCGTCCGACATCCGCGAGGCTTTTTCATACCCGCGCCGGAACACCGGCTTGCGGTTGTCATGTTTCATCTTTGCTATCACAAGGCAGAAGGCTCGGGAATTCCTACTGGCTGCGAGTTGCTGGATGCCAATCCGGGCCAGCCTCCGAAGTCCGACTACGCGGCAAGACTCCGCGCGCTGGCCGTCGCCGAAGCGGAAACCCTGCCTGATCCGCTGACGCTGACCTCCATCCACAACAGACTCGCGCGTCGCGGTTTCGACATGCAACTCGACTTGCTCGTGCGCTGGCCGCTCCAGTCGCCGTGGATAAAACATCTGACCTCGCTGGCGAAGGCGGATTACGCTGTCAACGCAGCAAAGCTCCGTGGAATCGCCGTCTTTTTTCTCCGTTCGGACCTCGCCCGCGCACAATGGCCGCGCGCCGTCGCGCATTTTGCGGAATCGTTCGAGGTCGTCGAACATGGCGCTCTTGACGAGGCGCAGCGGCTGCGGTGCCGACGTCATTTGCGCGGAGGGAACTGGTTTGATCATCGTGGGTGCAGTCTGGCGGAACCGGTCTATTACATCATTTGTCTGGATCGCACCGCTTTCGTTGATCCCAAACAGGCGACGGAACGCCTGCTACGCGAGAAACGCCGTTTGCGCGAGCAGATTCGCGCGGATGCGACCGCTGCTAACATCCGCTGCCGCCACGCGATCCATAGCGCTGATGATGCCGAGGAGGCACAACACTCGATTGACGTGTTGTTCGGGGAGGAGGCGGAGTCTGCCCGGGCGCGTTTCTTCGAGGCAATCTCCCGCGCGGCGACGACCGCACCGACCACTTGATCCGAGCGACAAGATGGATACGGATTCCATACCATGAAGGAAACGCCCCAAAAGAAAGTTTACGCAAAACTCCGGGTGGGACGGGTGCGGCTCAATATGGTAGAGGGCGTGTCTCCGGACTGGGCGAGGAATCTGGTGGCTGCGGTTGTCGAAAAGAAGTTTGAAAACGAGAATCGCCACGAACCGCCGCCCGGCTGGAAAGGCCAGACCGCGGTCAAAGTGTATCGCCGGCGGCCAAAGCACAATGCCTTGCGGTTGTTGCGGGCCAGCCGGGCGGTGCAGGAAGCGTCGGGGTACCGGGTTTTCTTGGAGCGCGGGCTGGTGGTTCCAGAACTGGTGCTTTGGGGAGAATCACGGCGTTGGGGATTCTTTGAATTTGGTATCGTCGTGACCCGATGGGTTGACGCACCTACAGTGGCGGACGCCTACACCGTGACGCGACAAACTGAGTTGCTGCTCGCCACGGCTGAAGAATTGGCGCTGATTCACAAGGCGGGCCTGGCTCATGGCGATCCATACGCGCGAAACTTCCTAGCGACGCGCCCGCGACCGATGCCGTTGGACGTGGCGTCGTGGAGCTGGCTTGGAACAACCTCCCAGCTCAACGATTTGACGCGTTTCACCTGCTCCCTGATAAAGCTGACGGACGATTTGAATCAAGCGAAGACGACTCTTCGGCATTACGAACGTAGCGGCCAGCCGCTACCTGCTTCTGTGGACGAACTGATCCGCCGGGCCATCGCCTATGCGAGGCGGAAGAAGATCCGGGCGTGAGCGCCAACCGCCGGCAGGCCTGTTCACCACCACTTTCCCAGCGCGGTCAATACCCGCTTGAAAAAAGTCCATCACGACGTGTGCAACCCTGTAAACGCTTCCAGCGTCTGCTCCACGTTCCGGCTGAACGGCAGCGACTCCGCCTTGTGCCGCGCGGCCCGGGCGGCGGCCGCATAAGTCTGCGGATTGAGAAACGGCGCGATGGCCGCCGCCAACGCGGCACTGTCAGCGGGATCATCCACCACCGCGCCATCCACGCCGGGCGTAATGACCTCGGATGCGCCGTTGATGCGCGAGGTCACCACCGGCAGGCCGCACGCCAGCGCCTCGAGACAGGCGTTGCTGAACGGTTCGTAAATCGCCGGATGCACCAGCACGTCCGCATCCGCATAAGCCGCCTCAATGCCGGCACGCCTTCCGAGAAACTCCACGCGGTCAGCCACGCCCAATTGTTGCGCGAGTCGGAGATACGGTTCGCGCCGGCCCTCGCCGGCCACGCGCAATTTCACCCGCTGGGGCAGCCGCGCCAGCGCCCGAATGGCAAAACCCACGCCTTTGCGTTCAAACCCCGACCCAACGATCAACAACACAAATTCATCGCGCACCGGACGCGGTACGGGTTTGAACCGCTCGCAGTCCGCGCCGTTATGAACCACAATCATGCGATCCGCCGGAAAGCCATAGTGCCTTATGATCTCCTCCTTGCCGCGATGCGAATTGGCGATGACGAACCGCGTGTTGGCCGGGGAGAACGTCTGGCGCTCCAACCTCAAGAGCACGGTATGCAGCGGATTGAGCCGGAAGAAGAATCGTTTCCAAAACGGCGCGTAGCGGCTGCGTTGGATGAGCCATTCGCGGTGGCAGCCGCCGCCAGCGCGGGCGATGTCCTGCTTGAGACTGCGTTCGAGGCTGAAGACGGCGTCGCACGGAGCGCGTTCGATGGCGCGCTTGCAGTTGCGGGCGAATGACCATTGGCGCAGAAAGGAAAAGCCGCCCAGCATTGGCACGCGATGCAGCGTGACTCGGGCGGATTCCGCCGATGCGTCCCACTGCGCCGTGAAGACGTGGATTTCGTGGCCCGCCTGCTTGAGCGCCGCCACCAGTCCGGTGGTGTAACGTTCCGAGCCGCCGCTCAACTTCACGAACTTTTGTTTAATGATGCCAATTTTCATTCGCGTCCCGGAACTGGCGTGCATCGGTTCTGCCGCGAAGACGGATTGAACCGGTGGGAAATCCATCACTTCTTTTCCAACAACGCCCAGACGGTGTGGGCGTAGCGATTCAAATAATGTTCAATGACGGGGTAGCGCAGGCGGCGGGCTGCACGGACGAGAAACGGACGCGGTTTTTCAGTGGCGAACATTTCACGGCAGACCATGGGATATTTTGCGGTCTGCGCCTGGATGAACTCCGCCGCCTCGGTGAGGCTGAAAAACCATTTGTGCCGGTCGGCCGGTTTGTCCGCCGGGAGGCCGTATTTGCCGAACGAACCGCGCCCGCGCTCGATGGGCACGCGCGCGTTGACCCAGTTGTTAGGCAGGGAAAGAACGATGTGCCGGCGAGTGACGCGGCAGAGTTCGCCGAACATGGCGTGCAGGTTTTCCAAGTGTTCGAGCACGTCGGTGCAGACGACGCAATCAAACGTGCCATCTGGAAACGGCAGCCGCCCGGCCTGTTCCAGATTCACCTGGATGTCCGGCGCACCGCCGATGTCCACGCCCGTGTAGTCCGCGCCGGGCAGCAAGGTCTTCAGCACGGCCATGTCGCAGCCCACGTCGAGGATTTTGCCTTGCAGGAGCGGTTGGAATCGCCGGGAAATGTATTCCGAGCGGGCCGCGCGATTCTTGAATTCCACGAACTCGACATTCATGATGGCTGTTGGATCGCCTATCCGGCGAAAAGCTATCAATCTCCTGCCGAACATTCAATGCATGTTTGGAAAAGTTCAGTTCTACTTTCGATCTCGCGCAATAGCTCTGCGCAATTGTTCTGCGTGACCATTCCCGCGCCGAGGCGCATAATCGGGGGGTCTCGGATGACCAATGTCTCACAAATCCAGGATTGTTTGCCGGCCACAGTCCTACGCCGGCGAGCCGGTCGTTTTAATTGGCTGATTCCCGAGTCGTTCCGGGACGCCCGCTGGTTGGATCAGTTGGAACAGCCGGCGCTCTTGCTCCAACCGCCAGCCCAGCCATTGAAGCCAGCCACCATGCTTCGGCGGGAAGTGGTACGCGTGCGGCTCGATGATACAACAACTGGAGAGGTGGTGGTGAAGCGCTTTGCGCCACATGGGTTCGTGAAGACCATCAAGTGGAGTTTGCGCGTGGCTCCGGCGCTTCGTGCCTTCCATCTCGCGCGCCAGATTGCGACGTTGGGATTTCTTACCCCGGCAACGATTGCCGCGGGCGAGCGCCGCGTTTGGGGACTGCTGCGCGAATCGTTTTTGCTGACACGCTTCATCGCAGGCGCGAACCCACTGCATCAGGTGAACGCCACTTGCACGGATCGGCAGCGGCGCGTCGGAATCGTATGCGGACTGGCACGGTTATACGCCGCGTTGCATGACGAAGGGTTTTTCCATCATGACCCAAGCCAATCCAACTTTCTGGTCGTCCCGCAGCCGGACGGCCGCGACGCCATTGCCTTGATTGATCTGGATGGACTTCGACGACGGCGCAAAATGAATTTGTCCAATTCAGTTCGTGATCTTCAGCGGCTGCTGCGGCGGGGGCGGATTCCGCGTCGTGAGCGGGCGTGGTTCATCGTGAGCTACGCCCGATCGCGGAAGCCGACGGTCAGCGCGCGACGATTGGTGAGGCTAATCGGCCCGGCACCCGCACAAGCCACGTTTCCACACTGCGCCCTCGACGACAATAGCCTGCCGGAAACAACCTCATGAAGGCCGGCTTGGAAGCAATCATGCAGGTTCGAAGCCGACAGCGTAGCGGCCTTCGTTGGACCGTGCGGGCCGGTACCACAGAAAGGATGTTGGACGCGGTTTTGGAGTCGCCGGACGTGTTTCTCGCCGACCCGAAGCAACAGTTCAAAAACAGCCGCAACGTCACCATCGCGAGGATTCCGCGCGCCGGCGAAACCGCCTGGGTGCTGCGCCGGCTCAATTACGGCAAGCGTTTGCATCGGTTGCGCGATTCGCTGAGGCCCACCCGCGCCCATCGTGCCTTTCACCACGGCCTCCGATTGGAAGAAGCCGGCGTCGCCACCGCCCGTGTGCTTGCCGTCGGCGAAATCCGCCGGCTGGGTTGGCCGGTGTGCGCGTATCTGCTCACTGAGGAGATCCCCGGGGCGGTCACGTTGCAGCAGTTGCTGCAAACCCGGCCGGCCACCGTTACCACCGACCTGGCCAGTCTCGCGCGGATTCTGGCGCGCCTGCACAGCGCCGGCTTTTCCCATCGCGACCTCAAGGCGGCCAACGTGTTGTTCGATGACCGAATGCGACCGCACCTGATTGACCTCGACGGCGTGCGCCGGATGCGCGGGCCGACCCAGCGCCAGTCCGTGGCCGATCTCGCACGCTTGGCGAAGGACCTGATGGCAGTACCGACGATTTCCCGGGACGACTGGGATGCTTTCTTGCAGACGTATTGCCGCCACCGGGGATTAACCGACTGGCTTTGGTGGCGAACGGAGATCGCCAAACAGCTCTGAGGGAACCCGGTGAATATCCTCCACCTCAACAATGAAAAGACCTGGCGCGGCGGTGAGCGTCAGACCTTGCTGCTGGCCACCGGGCTCCGGGAACTTGGGGTTTGTTCGGTGATTGGCTGTCGCCCGGACGGTTTGCTGGCGGCGCAGGCCCGCGCGGCGTCGGTGGAAACGCTGAGGATTCCCGCCAACAACTTCGGCGCCGCACTTTCGCTCCTCCGGGTCGTAAAGAATTTTGATTTGATCCACTGCCACACCGGTCGCGCTCACAGTCTGGCGGCCATCACTGCGTTGGCGCACGGCAGACCATTCCTCGCCACGCGCCGGGTGGATTTCCTGCCGCGTCGCAACGGTTTCAACCGGTACAAATTTCGCCGGGCGGAACGCGTGGCGTGCATTTCCCGGTTCATCGCGGACCAATTGGCGGACTGGGGGGTGCCGCGTGATAAACTTCCCATCATTCGCAGTGCCGTGCCGATGCCCAATCCGGAGCTGTGGTCGGCGCAACACCGGGAAACGGTCCGCGCGCGGCTCGGCGTTGCGCCCGAAATGAAACTCGTGGGCAACATCGCCGCGCTGGTTGGCCATAAGGATCATGCCACGTTGTTGCGCGCCGCCAAAATTGTCTGTGCCAGTCGGAAGGACACGCGGTTTGTGATTCTCGGCGACGGTGAACTGCGGGAGAAGGTGCTGGCCTTGCGCCACGAACTCGGTTTGGACGAAACGGTTTTGATGCCGGGCTTTGTGCCGCGTGCGGAGGAATGTCTGTCGGGGTTCGATGTCTTTGCCATGAGTTCCTGCATGGAAGGACTGGGCAGCATCGTGCTGGATGCCTTCTCCGCGGGCACGCCCGTGGCGGCGACCGCTGGAGGCGGTTTGCCGGAGATGGTTCATGATGGCAAAACCGGCCTGCTGGTGCCGGTTGGTGACCACGCCCGGCTCGCGGAGGCCATCCAGCAATTGTTGGAGGACCGTACGCTGGCGGAGCGCTGCGTAGCCGGAGGGCGTGAATTTGTGCGGCAACAATGTTCGGTTGAGAGGATGGCGGCGCGTTATGCGGACCTGTATCGGCAGGTATTGAAGCGGTGAAGCCGGACCGTCGCCCATCCGATTCGTCCGCCTTCACAGAGAGGCTGAGGAGCAGGCAACCGGCACATGGTTCGGAAGCGGTTGCCTTTCCTGGGCGGGCGTTGCGATGAATGGACGCGGATCAGTTTTGGACCAGATGAGGCCGGATCAGGGGCTGTGGCTTGGGATGTTTCGGGGGTTGGTTCGTGCTTGACGGAAACGGCGGATGTGGTTGCATTGGCCTGAAATGAAAACATTACTTTTTGCCGCCTTCGCCGGAATTGTCCTCGTGGTCACCGGCTGTGTCGGGACCGTCAGCGGAACCAAGGCTGGGGGCGTGCCGTTCATCCAGGATCGGATGCAGGGCAAATACAATCGCTCCGTGGACCAGGTTTATGCCGCCGCCAAAGCCGTCGTCTTGGAGAAGGGCGTGCTTTCCAATGAATACATTCCGCACGACACCACGAACACCGTCCGGGCGTTGAGTGGAAAAGTAAACCAGCGCAACGTGTGGATCCGGGTGGAGTCGGTGGACCCAGCGATCAGCCTGGTGACCGTGCAGGCCCGCACCAAGGGCGGCGGCAGCGACCTCGTCCTGACCCACGATTTGGAGAAGTTGATCGCTTTGAAGCTGGTGCAGTAGGCTGCATCAGTCGGAGATTTCCAACCACGCGAGCCTGACCTCTGGGTCAGGCTCGTTTGCTTTTGCCGGGCGTAAGATGACGGACTTGAGCGCGGTGATTCAGCAGGGTCAGGGAGTCTGCCGGATGATGCGATCGGGATGCCGGGCGCGGCTGACGGCGGTGTCGTAGCTGATCTGGCACTTGCAGTAGAGGTCGTAAAGGCAGTTGTCCATCAGAACCATGCCGTCCTTCCGGCCCATTTGCAGGGTATTCTCCAATTGATGGAGTTGATTCTCGCGGACCAGATTGCGCACGGCGCCGTTCGCGATGAGCAGTTCATAGGCAAGGACCCGGCGAGTGCGATCCGTGGCCGGCAACAGATCCTGGGCAATCACGCCCTGCAAACCGTTGGACAACTGCAGGATGATCTGGCGCTGCGCGCTGCCTTCGAACACCCCGATGATCCGCTCCAGTGCCAGCGCCACGTTGGGCGAGTGCATGGTGGCCAATACCAGATGGCCGGTTTCCGCCGCCATCAGCGCGGTCGAGATGGCCTCGTAATCCCGGATTTCGCCCACCACGATCACATCCGGGTCCTGGCGCAAGACGTGAACCAAGGCCCGGTTGAACGAGCGCACGTCGGTGAGCACTTCCTGCTGGACCACGATGGCGCGCTTGTTCTGATGCACGAATTCAATCGGGTCTTCGATGGTGACGATCTTGCACCGACGCTCGCTGTTGATGAGATCCACCAGGTAATTGAGCGTGGTGGTTTTTCCCGCCCCGGTGGGGCCGGTGATCAAAACCAGACCGTTCGGCTTGCGCGCGAGTTCGTCAAGCCTGTCCGGCAAACCCAGTTCCTCCCGCGTCGCGATGCGTTCGCCGCAGAAGCGGAAACTCATTTCGGGATGGCCGTTGCGCCGGTAGAACGTGGCGCGCACCCGGCCCGCCACGCTGTGCAGCAGGGAAATGCAGAGTTCCCACTCCTGCTCGAATTTCCTTTTCTGCTGCTCGTTCAACAAGCTGTCCGTCATGGCCGTGACTTCCGCCTCGGTGAGGGCGTCCTCATCCGCCAGAATGATCTCACCATTGACGCGAAAGGCAGGAGGCACGCCGGTTACCAGATGAAGGTCGGAAGCATCGTAATCGTTGGCCGCGGAAAGAAAGCGGTTGAGTTTTTCAGTGCTCATGGCTTGAAGAGTTGCCGCCACCACCCGCTCAGTCGGCGCCAGCCGCCGACTTGCGCCAGGGTGGCCATTGCCGCCCGCGTCTCCGCACACTGGGGATTGAGTTGTTGTGCTTGCGTGTAGGAATTTCCGGCCGGGCCGACCAAGCCGAGCGCCTGCTGACAGCGACCGAGTTCCAGCCAGAGCAGGAAATGGCCGGCGTTCAATTCCACCGCCTGTTGAATCAGTTTCAGCGCCAGCGCAAACTGTTCGTAATAAAACCGGATGCGCGCCGCCAGCCAGGCCACGAGCCAGTCTTGGGGGGCCAACAAGAGCGCCTTGTCGAAACAATAATCCGCGCGTGATTCCTCCCGGGCCAGAAGCACGTCCCCGCGCGCCAGCCAGATGTAGGGCGTGTCGCCTCGTTCTTCGATCGAGGCATCGGAAAAGGCGAGCGCGCCCTGGAGATCCCCACTGCGTCCCAATGCCACGGCCTTGGCCGCCAGCAATTCCGGCTCGCTCGGAAACTTCTCCAACGCTTTGTCCGCCCAGAGCTTTGCCTCCCGGTACTCGCCCAGTTCGATCAGCATCCGCACCTGACCGGTCCAGGCGCCCGCGTTTTGCGGATTGAACTCCAGCACCTTTGAATAGTAACGCAGGGCCCGCTCGAATTGACCGTCCGCAAACGCCGCTTCGGCATCCCGGAAGTAAGTTGACCCGTCTTTGACCACTTCCTTTTGCTGGTCGTGCGCGTGGTCTCCGTGGGAGTCGCCGAACTCAAGATTGACAAACCGGCTCATGATTGTGGCATGAATTGGGTAACCGCTTTACGAACGGTGACCACGAGGCTTATAGCAGTATCCTCATGGCAGAACCAATGATATTCCGACTCCAGAAAGAGGAAGACCTGGATGCTTCACATCTGCGGAATCCTTCTGTGCAACAATCGCGAAGACCGGCGCTCGTGTGCAGAGACTGTCGCCGCCGACAGCAAGGTGTGAACTGGCAACTCAGTCTCCGGCGGAGGGAGGCGTCCGCGCCGTGCTCGCGTTGCGTGCCCGGCCTTCTGCCCAATTTCGCAGGTTACCGATCTGTTCATCCATGGTTCTAGCTAACGGCACCGTTTCCGCCAAGGAGGTGAGGATGTGTTCGGTGGTCACCTCGGTGTGCGCATAAAAGGCATCGTAGAGCGCGCTGTTGATGGCTTCCTCAATTTCTGCGCCGCTGAAATTGCTGCTGGCGACCACCAGGGCCGGCAGGTCGAACTTCGTTGCATCGCGTCCCCGTTTGATCAGGTGAATGTGGAGAATCTCCGCCCGCTCCTCGGGGCTGGGCAGGTCCACAAAAAATATTTCGTCCAACCGCCCTTTGCGCAGCAACTCGGGCGGCAGTTGCGAAATGTCATTGGCGGTGGCTACGACAAACACCGGCGCAGCTTTCTCTGAAAGCCAGGTCAGGAAGGTGCCAAACACTCGTGCGGTGGTGCCGCCGTCTGTCACGCCTGACCCCTGCGAGCCGGCGAACGCTTTGTCAATCTCATCCACCCAGAGAATGGCCGGTGCCACGGATTCGGCCACGCAGATGGCGCGGCGTACGTTTTCTTCCGAAGACCCAATGAAGCTGCCGAACATCCGGCCCATGTCAAAGCGCAGCAGCGGCAGTTGCCACAGGTTGGACACGGCTTTGGCGCACAGACTCTTGCCGCAACCCTGCACCCCCAACAACAGGATCCCCTTCGGCGGCGGCAATCCAAACGCCTGCGCTTCGCTGGAAAAAGCCATGGCGCGTTTCTTCAGCCAGTCCTTGAGGACTGTCAATCCGCCGACGCGGGAGAAGTCTTCGTCCGTGGCGCAATACTCCAGCAGGCCGCTCTTACGGATGATCTGCTGCTTCTCCGCAAAGACTTCACTCACGTCGTCGCCGGTGAGACGTTGGTCCTTGACGATAATCTTGGCAAATACGTTCTCCGCTTCACCCATTGTCAGGCCCAGGGCTGCCTGCAGCAGCCGTTCGCGTCCGGCGTCGTCCAAGTCAATCCTCACCTCCTTGAACTGCTGGACATCGGCAATGATCACGTCGAGGAGTTCCGACAGTTCTTCACGCGACGGTAGCGGATAATTGAGCACCGTAATTTCCTTATCCAGTTCAATCGGGATTTCCATGGTCGGCGATATCAGCACGATCGTCTTGAAGCTGTTCTTCAAGTGCAGGGCAATTTCCTTGAGCTTCCGCACAACCGCGAAATTCGTTTTCGTGAGGAACGGATGAAGATCCTTGAAAATAAAGATGGCCGGCTCCACCTGTTCGATGACCTGATCCAGCGCTATCAGGGGATCCTTAGTGACGGCGCTACGGCTCTTTTGCGATTGGATGGAGGTGCCGGCGGGAACGATGCCTGTGCTGTAGCTCCACTCGAACACTTTCTTCTGCCGCTTCCTCGCGATTTCCACCACAGTCTTCTGCACTCGCATCTCCTCGCTCGTGATGAGGTAGAGGATCGGGTAACGCGCGCCAATGAGGGTTTCGATCTCAGTCTTGAAATTCATGTGAGACGTCTGACGTCGGCTGAGTGTTCTATTCCCACAGATTATCTGTCAAGCAAGCGCCGCCACCAAGACGGGGCGGGCTTGGGCAACTCCTCGATGGAACGGGCCAGTCGTTCGGCGATTGCCGGTGGAACAACGGTCTGGTCGGCGTCGTGTCGGATCAATTCTTCTGCCGAGGCAAATTCCTGTGCGGACGTCGTCCCGGACTTGATGTCTGAGATTTGCTCCTGTTCCTGTTCCTGAGCGGTGTGTTTGACTTGGCGTTTCATGGTTGACCTCAGGCGGTTTGTTCAAAGAGAACGGCAAAAGTTTTGCGTGCGCGATGCAATTTGCCGCGGACGGCATCGGCGGTTTGTTCCGTGAGGGCGGCAACTTCGTCATAACTCATTTCCTCGTCGGCAATGAGCAGCAACAGCAGCCGATACTCGTCGGACAGTCCGTCGAGCGCCTTTTGAATGCGCTCGCCGAGTTCCTTGGTTTCCAGGACGCGCAGGGGTGAATCGGCCCGGGAGGCAGCGTTTTCCCAGACGGCATCGTCCACATTGGTCACCAGCTTGCGGGCGTGCCAGCTTTGCTGAAGGTTGCGGCAGTGGTTGAGGGTAATGCGGTAGAGCCAGGTCCGCAGCGTGGAGTCCCCGCGAAACTCGTTGAACTTCCGGTAAACTTTCAGGAAAACATCGTGCGTCACGTCTTCCGCCTTCTGCGGGTCGCCCAAGAAGCGGAGGGCGAGATAATAGACCATGCGGCTGTGCGTTTGGTACAACTCCGCAAACTCCGCCGGTTGCAACGGGAATTTCGGCCGGCCCGGTCGTTCTGACTCAACAATTGGCTCGCTCACGAGTGCTTCCATCAAGGATGAGACAGTTCCGCGCAGGGTTTGTCACGCGGATAAACCGGTGGAAGTCCAATTGCTTTCCAAGGAGGGGGAAGAGGTCACGGACCGCGTCGTGGGCCGCGCTTCAGGCCGATGTTTTGCTCGTAGGTGCCGAGCTTGACGGTTTGGTTCTGTGTTCTGGCTTTCAATTCCAGTTTCAACAAGTCCATGCGATTGCGGGCAAGACTGGCCGCCGCCAGGTTGGGGTAACGCTCGATGATGCGTTCCAAAGTTGCGCTGGCAGCGTCGTAACCGGCGTTGTGCCGGATTTGCAGGTCCGCGAGCAGATTCAGCCAGTGGACCACCTGTCTGGCCGGTTGGTGGGGCTGCTCGATGAGTTGATTGAGCTGGTCCGCCGCCAGGTCCAGCCGTCGGTAGTGGTCGGCGTAAAGGATGGCCAGATTCTCCCGCGCTTCGGTGTCCTGGGGATGCTGGTCCAGGTGCTGGACGTAAGCTTGTGCCTGCTTTTCGGGGTCGGTTTCTGCCGGGCGCAGATGCGCCGAGGAAGCCAGCAGGCCGATGTTCTGAACGCCTTGGGGAAGATGAAGCCGCGGACGGTCGTGGGCTTCCAGCATCTGGTCGGTATTGGCCAGGTGGGCGATGCGTTGCGCGGCAGCCAGGGCGAATTCGGAATCGGGAAGCAGTTCAATGATCTGCTCCAGATTGCGGCGCACCGCTTCGCGATCCACGGCCAGTTTCAGATGCCAGTCGGCCAGCGCGTTCAACGCGGCAGCGATGCGGGCGGGCGGATGTCCGGGTTGTGCGCAGAGGCGTTGGATGGCGATTTCGGCGCCGGGCAGATCATTCATGTTCTCCGCCAGGATTTCCGCCAGTTTGAACTGGCCTTCAAAATCCGTGGGGAACTTGTCGAGTTGTTTACGCACCTCAGCGATCGCTTCCGCATAGTGACCCTGCTTGCGCCGGGCTTCCGCGATGGAATAGAACGGGCGCGGCTCGACTTCCGCGTTCCCGCCGTCATACAGCGACACAAATGGCCTGGCCAGAAGGGAGGCGATACTGCGTCCCCAAATGATGGCCAGCGTCCAGCCGCAGGCCACGGTGAGGATAATCCCGCCGACAGCCACATAGCCGCCGGCGCCGACGATGGGCGCCACCACCCAGACAATGAAAGCGATCACCGGAATGGTGAGCAGCCATTTGAAGATCAGTTTGGGCGGGTCCTCGCTGCGCTTGAGGGCCTGGAAAAACAGCCATCCCGCAATGGCCACGAAGACCATCAGGATGATGATCCCGCGGATTACGTGATACGTGGTGTTTTCCGGCTGCATGGCAATAAAGCGTCTGTGGGCTTGGACAAAGCTGCAAGCGGAGAGTCACGGAGGCAAACCCGTCAAGGTGGGGTCGGTCAGGGGGACTGAGGTTCGCGATCCGTTGGGTCAACGGTCGTCAAAATCAAACTCCAGCACGGTGCGCGAGCGGGTCTGCGCGTCGTACATTTCCATTTGCTGCACCTGATATTGGCCTGCCACTTTCTTGACCGCCTTGGGCAGGAATTCCTTCATGCGCCGGCGATTGGCGTCGAAGGCCTCGGCGTAAACGATGCCGCCGGTATCAATGTCAATCCACGACACCACCCGGGCATAAGTCCCGGGGGCAGGATTGGGATTGATGCTTTCGAGAACGTTGCAGGACTGGCTGCGGCGCAGTTCCTTTTTCAGAATCTGCTGCTCCGGCCAGTGCAAGAACTCCAATCCCAGGTCGGCCAGCCAAAAATCCGAGCCGGCAAATGGAATCATGGCCGCGTTGCCCGCCAGACACGCGAATTGGTTGGTCGGTCCCTCCGCTGCCACCGGCTTCAACAGCCGGTATCGGTTGGGTTGATTATCCGTGCAGATGACGGTGAGCGTGGCGGCGTTGGTGTGGTTCGTGCCGGTGGTCGTGTAAATCGCCTGCCAATTGGTGGCGGTGACAACAGTTTGGAGTTGCACCGGAATTTCTGCCCGGACTCTTCGACCATCGTAAATCTTGAGCACGCCTTTGTGGGCAGAGTCTTCCGCGGGGCGCATTTCCCTCAGTTGCCGGGCCAGCACGCGGCCCTCAATCTGGGCGGTGGAGAGTTCGTTTCCGAATACCGGGACCAGAGCCGCAAGCAGGCAGATTATCGTGGAAGCCATCCGGAGCATCATTTTGGTTCCAGCGCGGCGCGGACGACCTGCGAGATATGCCGCACGAAATGGGCTTTGACCTTTTCGCGGACCTCGCGCGGCACTTCGAGCCAGTCCGGTTTGTTTTGTTCCGGCAAAATGACGTGTTTAACCCCAAAGCGCACGGCGGCCAGGACTTTTTCCTTCACGCCGCCAACGCGCAACACGCGGCCACGCAGACTGATTTCACCGGTCATGGCCGTGTCCGAACGGACGCGGCGGCGGGCAAGCAGGGACGCCAGCGCCGCAACGATGGCCACACCAGCGCTCGGTCCGTCCTTGGGCGTGGCACCCGCCGGCACGTGAATGTGGATGTCGTGTTTGGCATAATCGGCCAAGTCCAACCGCAACGCGGCGGCCTGACTGCGCAAGTAACTCAGCGCGGTCTGCGCGCTTTCCTTCATCACCTCGCCCAGCGAGCCGGTCAGCAACAGATTTCCCTTGCCGGGCATGCGGGTGACTTCGACGTACAACACTTCGCCGCCGGTGGGGGTCCAGGCCAGGCCGGTGGCGATGCCGTATTCGTCAATGTGCTCGGCCGTCTCGGCCACGAACGGTGGATGGCCAAGATAGGATTTGAGCGAGGCGGGCTCCAGTTTCAGGGGGCGGACATGGCCGTTGTTGCTGACAAGTTTGCGCGTGGCTTTGCGGGCGAGCGCGGCAATGCTGCGTTCGAGTTGGCGCACGCCGGCTTCGCGGGTGTATTCCTGGATGAGCCGCCGCAGGGTCGCATCCGGCAGCGAAACGTCGCTCCGCGTCAAACCGTGTTCTTCCAGTTGGCGTGGGAGCAGGTAACGCCGGGCGATCTGGAGCTTTTCGGATTCGGTGTAGCTGGGCAGTTCGATGACCTCCAACCGATCGCGCAACGCCGGATGAATCGGCTCCAGCCAGTTCGCCGTGGTGACAAAGAGAACGCGCGAAAGATCAAACGGCAGGTCAAGATAATGATCGGTGAAAGTATTGTTCTGCGCGGGGTCGAGCACTTCCAGCAGCGCCGCGGCGGGATCGCCGCGAAAGTCAGCGCCCACTTTGTCCAACTCGTCCAGCAGGATCACCGGATTGCAGCTTTCGACGCGGCGCAGGGTTTGGATGATGCGGCCCGGGAGCGCGCCAACATAGGTGCGCCGGTGGCCGCGGATTTCCGCTTCATCCCTCATGCCGCCCAGCGAGATGCGCGCAAACTTGCGACCCAAGGCATCCGCCACGCTCTTGCCCAGAGAGGTCTTCCCTACTCCTGGCGGGCCGACCAGACAAAGGATTGGCCCCTTGATAACCTTCTTTCGCTTGATAACCGCGAGGAATTCCAGAAGCCGGTCCTTGACCTTGGCCAGCCCGAAATGTTGCGCATTGAGAATGCGTGCCGCCGCGCTCAGGTCAATTTTGTCCTCGGTGGCCTGTTCCCACGGGAGGCTGAGAATCCAGTCGAGATAATTCCGCGCGACGCCGTATTCCGCGGCGGCGGGTGGAGTCTGTTGGAGACGCTCCAATTCCTGCAAGGCGGTTTTCTGCACGTCGGGCGGCATGCGCGTTTGTTCGATCCGTTCGCGCAACGACTTGATCTCGCCGGAATTCGGCTCGGATTCGCCGAGCTCGCGCTGGATGGCGCGCATCTGTTCGCGCAGGAAGAAGTCGCGTTGAGTCTTGGCAATGGAACTGGCGACGTCGGTTTGGATTTTGGAACTGAGTGTGAGCACCTCGTGCTCGCGATTGAGCATGGGCAACAACCGGGCGAGCCGCTCTTTGACCGAGGCAGTCTCCAGCAGCTTTTGGCGGTCCTCGAGGTTGAGATTGAGGTTCGCCGCGATCAGGTCGGCAAAGTGCCCGGGGTCTTCCGTGTTCAGGGCGGCGACTTTGATCTGCTCGGAAAGCGCCGGGGACAGCTTGATGATCTCCTGAAAATGGCTTTGCGCGTTCCGCATCATCGCGGTGATTTCGATGGTATCTTCCCGTTCGTCGTGGAGCAATTCGTACTGCGCGGTGAGGTAGGGTGTGGTCTTGGTGTAATGCGTGACCCGGATGCGCCAGAGTCCTTCCACCAACACCCGCGCCGTGTTGTCCGGGAATTTGACCATCTTGGCCAGGCGCACCACGCATCCGTATTCGTAAAGGTCTTCCGGTGCCGGATCCGCCACCTCGGGACGCCGTTGCAGGACCACCCCCATCAGGCGGTCGCCGGCCACCACATCGTCAATCAACCGGATACTCGGCCCGGTTTCCACCAGCAATGGCGCCACGGCGCCGGGAAAAATGACGATGTCCGACAAGCCAAGAATCGGCAGGACTTCCGGCAGTGATCGTGAGGAAATGCGCGCCGGTGCTTCCGGGCTGCCGGAAGCCCCCAAGATGCTGATAAACTCTGTGTCGGGCGAGGTCATCGTCGCGTCAAGTTAGCAACTGTTAGATGCCGCCGCCCGAAAATGATTCAGAAAGGATAAGTTATCCTTCGGCAATGGGCACCTTGGAGCTTTTGGAGGTTGCGGGCGGGGCCAACGGCACGTCAATACGCAGGAAGCCGTTCAAATAGGCGGCCCGGGCCTGGCCGAGATCGTAGCCCGGCGGCAGTTCCAGCACACTCTCGAAAGGTCCATAGTTGATTTCCATCACCAAGAAGCTGCATTTGGGGGCGCGGCAGCCGTCCGGCCGGTTGCCGCTGATGCGCAGGCGATTGCCCTCCACGGTAATCTCCAGGTTTTCACTGCGCATGCCGGCCAACTCCACTTTGACCACCAGACCACCGTCCGTGGCGTACACATCGGTGTTGGGGACCCAATGACCATTGGCGGCGGCTTCACGACCCCCCACGGTGGAAGCGCGCGTTACGAAGTGCGCGGCAGAACTGATTTTGGTGACGGCCATGACGCGGACGAAAATATGTTAATTGATGTCCATACGCAAGCGCCGGCTCATCGCATCCTGACATGGATTTCGGGCGGGCGGCCCTTGCGGGCGTGGAAAATGATGGAACTCCTGTTCACCGGCCCGCTTCCGCCGGAACATCCACAGGCGGTGTCCCGCTGGAAGCCAAACTTGCGCCGGTGGAACTTGAGCCACAGCAACCCGCCAAAGGCGGCTGCTACAATAGCCAAAGAAACAAATTGCTGCCAATCCACGTCCGCAACATAAGCCTAAAATCCGCCCATGCAATGGAGAACTTTTTGGCGCGTTGACGGCAAAGAATGTTGTCTGAAACCGCGCGCGGCGTCCGTAGATTTCCCGTTTCCACGCGCCCGCCCGCTCGTTACGCTGGAGGGCGTGTTCAGGAAAGTATTCAGTCTTCAACACCGCGTGACCTACTCCGAGTGTACCCTCGGCAACCACGTTTATTATGCCCGCTACCTTGATCTCCTGGAGATTGTCCGGGGCGAATTCTTCCGTTCGCTGGGCGCCAGCTTCCTCCATTGGCAGGAACGGGAGGTCATCTTTCCGGTTGTTGAGGCGCGGTTGCGCTACCGATCACCCGCGCGCTATGACGAGGTGTTAACGCTGGAGGTGTGGCCCGCAAAGGTGGCCGGCGTGCGGCTGGACTTTGCCTATCGTATCTGCCACGCCAACGACGCCGCAGTGCTTGATGCCGAAACCTTCCATGTTTGCACCGGGTTGAACGAGAAGCCCCGGCGCATGCCGGAGGAACTTCAGGAAGCGCTCAAGCCGTACTTGCGAACGGTGGGCTAAACAAACTTGGTGGACCCCGGCACGGCCATGACTGGGATGTCGAGTTTCATGTTCCAGTCAAGCGGCTCGGGGACGAGAATTTCCTTCGAGTTGAGGGCGTCTTCCCACGAGATTTCCTGCCCCGTGTAGGCGGCCATGCGGCCCATGATGCCCATCATGGTGCTTTGCGCCATCCATACGCCGTCGTTAATGGGTTTGCGGCTGCGAATGCTGGCGAACAACTCGTCGTGTTCCTGTTGGTACATGTCCGTCTTGGGCCCGCGATAACGCCAGGTTTGCTTGCCTTGAATCACCGGCGACTGCCAGCCGGGGATTTTGGCAAATCCCTCCGCCCCCATCAGGTAATCTGAATTCTCGTTCGCACAGTTGCTGATCTGCCGCTGGCCCATGAAGGCGCGCACGTCGTTGGCATATTCATAAACGATGAACATGTGATCATAGATGTTGCCCTGGTTATTGGGCGTCTGGCGTCCGCCAACGGCCATGGCTTTGAGCGGCGGTTGATCTTTCATGGCCCAGGCAATTTTGTCCACGCTATGCACGGCCTGTTCCACCAGTCCGTCGCCCGAAAGCCAGACAAAATTATACCAGTTGCGCATCTGCCATTCGAGATCCCCCATCTTCGCCGGCCGGCTGCTGGCGGGCGGCATGGGCTTGACGGGTCCCGTGTAGTAAGTGGCGTAAATGGCGCGGATATCCCCGATGGCACCGTCGTGGATGCGCTGATAGAACTCCCGTCGCGCCCCCTCATAGCGCCAGCAAAGTCCCGCCACCAGGGATAGGTCCTTCTCCTTCGCCAGCCGGGTGGACTCAAGGACGGAGCGGACTCCGGGGGCGTCGGTGGCCACCGGCTTTTCGCAGAAGACATGCTTGCCGGCTTTGACCGCCGCCTCCAGATGCACGGGGCGGAATCCCGGCGGTGCGGCGAGCAACACGACGTCCACGCCACTATCAATGACCTTCTGGTACGCATCCAAACCGACGAAGCATGTCTCCGGGGTGACCTTCACCTTGTCACCGTGGGCGCGCTTCAAATTGTTCAGGCTGCTCTGCACCGGCTCCTGAAACGCATCCCCCAGGGCGGTCAGCACCACATTGGGGTCGGCCTTGAGCGCCTGATCCGCCGCTCCGCTGCCGCGACCGCCGCAACCAACCAAGCCCACGCGTAGCGTGTCACCATTGGTATTGGCAAAAAGGTTGCCTGGCAGGATGGCCGGCGCCGCCAGCGCGCCGCCAAGTGCGGCAGAGGTTTTCAAAAACTCCCGGCGAGTGGTGAGGTTGTCTTGCGATTTCATAAGCAGAAAATTTTTTGCCAGTGTTGCGCGCCAGCCAGGCGACGTCAAGGCGGCGAGTCTATTCAGACGCTCCCCCATTTTGGGGGTGCGCCCGCCCGGCGCTGGCTCCTGCTCGACAACCCTGCCGCCTGTCGGCTGAAGCCCAGACTATGAATGCGTCGCTCGCCCGTACCCGTGCCAAACCGGACCGCTCGGCTCTCCACATCGGGTCGCAGCAAGCGCCGACATTGCCAGCGTGTCGTCAATTCATCTGACATGCGGCTGGCCTGGAATCAAGCTACTGTAGTTCATCGGCGTGAAAACAATACAACCAATGATGCTGGCTTGCGTTGCCGTACTGATTGTGGGTTGCGGTCGCGAAGTCTCCTCACCGCCGCCGCTTGACGCGTCGGCGACGGCACCGGCTTCGCCCCGGGGACCGGTCGCCCTGACGGACGCGCCCCCGGTGGCAACGGTGATTCCCAACGGCGGAAACACCAGCGCGACCCTGCAACGCCTGACGCAAGCCTTGCGCGATCACGTGGTGCGCTCCCGAAGTGTTCCGAAAGACTTTGAGGAATTCGTGGCCAAGTCCCAAGTCAGCTTCCCCCCGCCGCCCGAGGGCCAGCAGTACGCCATTCGGGGGCAGGAAGTCGTGTTGGTGAAACGTTGATGGCGTGGCCGCCGATTGAGGCGAAAAGCGAAACCTTGAGCACATGAACCGGAACCAACGACCGTCCGAACCGCCGGCCCACCCGGCTGTGGGTTTTACCTTGATTGAATTGCTTGTGGTCATTGCCATTATCGCCATCCTGGCGTCCATGCTGTTGCCAGCGCTGGGTTCGGCCCGAAATCGCGCGTGGCGTATTCAGTGCGCTTCGCAGCAGCGCCAACTCGGACTGGGCTTTACGATGTTCGCGACCGACCGGGACGATTGCTTTTCGCCGGCCGCCTATTACGTGAGCGACACCCGGCAACTGGCGTGGGACACTTGGATTCACCGTTATATCGGCGGCACCGCGCCGGAAAACACTTTGAACACCGCGCTTGTGCCCACCGCCTACGCGCCCAAGATTGAGAAATGTCCCGCCGACCGATTGCCGACGTTGGAAAGCGATCCTCAATGGGGCTGGGTCAATTACGGCATGCGCCGCACTTACGCCATGAACAGTGTCGGCCCCACCTGGGGCAGCGAGTGGTGGGTGAACGCGAACAGTCCATTGCCGCGCCTGGACATCTCCGGCCGGCACGGCGTTGGGATTTCGTGGGTGGGTCCGGGTGCGGATGGCTACCCGGACTGGGACGCGAAAGGCTACAAGACATCCGTGGTGAAGGATCCCGCCGGAACGATTCTGCTGGTGGAACAGCCGAACATCCAAAACGCCGTCGGCAACGCCTGGCCCGCCTTCTGCAACGGCCCGTATGGTAACGGCGACCTTTACCAGATGGATCCGAACTTCGCGGCCGCCAAAAATTACGGGAACAACCAGTACGGCATCCACGGCCGACGCTTCAACTACCTGTTCCACGACAACCACGTGGAAGCCCTCAAAATCGAGCAGACGGTTGGCCGCGGCACGTTGAGCAATCCGCGCGGCGGCTGGACTGTGATGTCGGGAGACTGAGCGGGGCTCTCGCAACCTTCGCCAAGGAGCAAGGCTGGGGCGGGCGTGTTTGCCTTTGGAAGCTCCTGTTCAAAACCAGGACCAAGCTGCAGACTGGCGCAATGCCTTGCTTGCTCACCAATGCAGTTTCTCGCTTCACCCTTCAGCCTGCGTGATGTTCCAACCTCTGCGCCAGACGTTCCATTCCTTAGTGCCTTGCTCGAGAACACGCACATGCTCAGGATTTGCCATTCGCGCCTCGCTTTTCCAGTTCCGACAATCCCGTCACCACCTTCATCGTCTCCAAACTCACCGTGATGACCAGGCCGAGGAGGCGGAGGATCTATTGCTCGTCGTCGAGGCGGTTGGGGTCGCTGATATGGCCGTGCTCGTCTTTGGTGACGCGGTATTGGTCAATCACCCATTAAGGGCGCTACGGCTGCCGAGGCGGTATCTGAACACTGCCGGCGGGATGCCGGACAGCGTCAGGAATTCGTTGCAGAGCAGTCTGAAGGTTGGACGCGTCACTCCGTGCGCGCCGTCCGACGATTCTGAAGATGCGGCGCGCAGAGGACTGACTCGCCCTACCAATTTCATCTTTTCGACGCGGTAGTTCAGGGGCACATCTTGGTTTTCGTTACGCTGGAGTCTGTATTCGGCGGCGGATTCGTAATTGACGTGCAGGTCGGCGAGCTTTTTACCGGCGACGGCGAAGGTGTGGAAAAGTGTGGCGCTGGCTTCTGGGTCGCGATCGGGTTGGGCGTCGCCCTGCATTTTCTCAATGGCGGAGAGGGGGAAGAACGATGCACCGTAGCAGCCAACGTCAGTTGGCTCTGACTTCTTGCCGGGTTCCCACCCTCCTGCACGCCCAGTCGTAACCGCTGGTACAGTGGCGCATGACTGTGATACCGAGCCGAATCCACTCCCGGCGTTGACCGGCATCCAGCGCGGAGGTAGTCTCATTCCCGGGCAAACATTTCATACGGAGAATGTTTCGAGTGCTTCAGTTAATTGCGCGCGTGCGGACTCGCCTTTTGCGGATGATTCCGGGGCGAAGTTTGTCGCTGGGAATGGGTCTCACCTTGTGCGTGGGGCTCGCTTCGCAGCGGAGTTTCGCCCAGATTTATCCGACGAATATGGTCGGCTACGCCAATGTCAGGGTTTCCGCTGGATACAACTTCCTGGTCAATCCTTTCATCACAGGATCTAACAATATCAACGCCGTGCTGTCATCGGGTTCAAGTTTGTTGAATGGCGCTCAGGTCTGGCTTTGGAATGGAACCAATCAATCCTTTGAAGCTCCCGCCACCTATTCGCAGGGCGTGGGTTGGAACCCGGACATTCAACTCCCGCCCGGCAGGGGTTTTGTGCTGGCGATCACCGCACCGCTGCCGCAATTCCCGATCGTCATGTTCCAAGGCGTGATTCCCATGGGCGAATTGTCGAACTTGATCCTCGGCAGTAACAGGCTTTCACTCGTCGGCTCGCTGGTGCCGCAGTCAACTTCACTCGCGGGCCTGGAATACCCGGGTGTTGACGGGGAGCTTGCCTATCTGTGGAACCCGACCAATCAAGCCTTCATTGATGCTTCGACTTTTTTCAGTGGGTACGGATGGAGCGGTGCGGCGGGAAGCTCTGGCCCGATCCTACCAATTGCCCACGCCGTTTTTGTTCAGCGACCAGGCCCCGACACGAACTGGACGCGTCGGTTTTTCATTTCTATGGCTCGAACTGCCGGGGCCAGTAGCCGAACTGACTCAGAGTTGGCAATCACTTCGATAGTGATCGAGAAATCGGACATCAAGCTGCTGGTGATGGTGCCTGCGGGGGCTGCTTACGACTTGTGGTTTTCCCGCGACGGCACAACCTGGAAATCGGTCGCCACCAAGCAAGCCAGTCCCGTTTGGAGGGGAACTTATCCTGGCGGAACTCATGGCTATTACCGGGCAGTGAAGTCGGCCAGATGACGGAGAGCTATCGTGACCAGCCACAACCAGCATATTCGCTCCGCCACCCCAATGCTGGCCAGCTTGGGGTTGGCACTCTGGACATTCACTGGCGGCACCACTTTGCGGGCGCAGAGCTGGGTTCATTTTGGAAACAACAGTTCATCGTTGGTTTACAGTGGAGGGACGGGGCTACCGGTAACCAGCGCGGATGGAGTGAAGGCCGCGCTGTATTTCGCGCCGCCATATTCTTCGGTTTACCAGATGGCCGGCGGTGCAGTGGATGTCGGAACCCCGGTTCCGGGGGCGATTACCGGTGGAACACGGGAGATTGTCTTTCAACCTGGCACGACAATTCACGTGCAGGTGCGCGCCTGGTTTGGCGGCCATGCGAGCTACGAGGCCGCCCAAGCTGCTGGAGCGTGGGTTGGACAATCCCCAACCATCGAGATGACCACGGGCGGCGGCGGCGCCCCGCCCACCATCCCAACCTCCCTCACGGCGAACGGACTTCAGAGTTTTCTCGTGCCGCATTTCCTCACACCACCTCCCTCCCTTGCCACCCTGCCGGCAACCAGTGTGACTTCGACCAGCGCGGTTTTGAATGCCACGGTGACACCACGAACCTGGGCGGTACAGGTCCAGTTCGAGTGGGGGACCACCAACTTTGACAACTCCACCCCCATCCAGTCTTATAGCAGCAGTTTCAGCCCCGTGACGGTTCAGACCGCCATTGCGGGACTCCAAGATGGCTCGACGTATCATTTTCGCGCAAGAGTCGTTTACAGCGGGGCGGTAATCCTTGGGGAGAACCGCAGTTTCGCCTGGCTGCCGACGGCACCGGTCATCGAACCGGAGCATGATTTCCATTTGGGCAGGTTCACACTTCAATTCACAGGAGCAATCGGGCAGGTATATCTCGTTCAAACGTCCACCAATCTGATCGAATGGACGACCGCAGGTGACGCGCTGGATCTGCAGAACGGCGGCTTCAGGTTTGGAGAAGCGGCGACCTCGGGGCAAAGATTCTATCGAGTGCTGCTGCCGTGACCGATGAGATGGCTGCATTGAATCGCTTCAGGCATTGAAGCTGACGCGCGAACCGGACACCCAGACTATTCAAGGCTATTGTCCATGTCACACCGACCGCAGCATCACCGACCCGGGTGGTTCCTGGCACAGTGCGCGGGGAGTTCGCGCCGAGGCGATGCTGTTCGGAGCCGGGCGCGTTGATTCCTTCAAGTTTGCGATTGGAACGGCCCCGTCATGGTCCGACCCGCCCGACATTGACTATCTCTGGTCGTGAGGCAGGCCAAGTTCGACTCCAGACCCTGACGCCGGGTTGCGCGCTGGCTGTATGCTAAAAAGACAAGCGAAAGCCGCTTTTACCGGTTGTCGGCCCGACGCAAACTGACACCATGATCAAACCCTGCGATGGACAGACGCAGCGTGGTTGGCGTGGGCTGCCGACCATGGCTTTCACGTTGATTGAACTGCTGGTGGTCATCGCGATCATTGCCATCCTCGCGGCGATGTTGTTGCCGGCGCTGGCCAAGGCGAAGGAACAGGCGAAGATCACGCAATGCTTGAGCAACATCCGACAAGTTGGGATGGCTACGGCACTTTATCTCGGTGATTACGGAGATCGGTTTCCGCCCAAGGCTTCACGGAACGGGGTGGTGACGCAAACGAGTTGGGTGGGTCAAACGGGGATGTTGCCTGGCTACGACAATGTCAGCGCGGCCGAGCGCTGGCTCTCGCCCTATATCGCGCGGGAAGACCGTCGCGCCCGGGTGGAGGTGGCGCGCTGTCCCAGCGACAAGAACAGTCCGGCCAATCCGCCCACGGGGCGTTCGCATTTTGAAGATTATGGCTCTTCCTATCTGGCCAACCTCTACTTCCCAGAAGGTTCGGGCAACCCGGTCATTTATACGCTCAACATAAACGACACCAAGTCCATCAAGGCCAGTGATATTGCCAAACCTGCGCGCTTTGTCACCTTCACTGCCTGGGGGGCCTACCGGGTGGCCTGGTGGTCCGAGGACATCGCCAACCAGCCACTGCTTTCCAACATGATGTGGCATCGCAAGAGCTATCGCTGGAACACGCTGTTCGGCGACGGCCATTCGGGCCTGATCAAGTACGACCCGAAACACGGTCCCACCAACGCTCTGGATTACTCCCTGGACCGGCGGTTCTGACGCCAACCCCAATTTCATTCCGCGCAAATTTCAATCCTTAACCCCAAATCAAACCTCACATGACTAAACAAGCAAACGTTGGGAATACTGGCATTGGCGGGTCGCTGGCGGTGGCCCTGCTGATTTTCGCGGCACTTTCGGTGCCTGGGTCCGCTCGCGGCGGGGTCAATGTTTTCTTCAACGAAACCTTCGAGTCCTATCCGGTTTCCGCAACCCCGAACGCCTTCACCAATGGTGGTCCCTGGACCTGGATTCAGGGGGTGACCGGGGATCCGCCCACGGAGTATAACTTCAGTATGTCCCGGATCTTCCAAGCCACCACCGGGGGCAGTGGCTTCAACTCCAAAGGCTGGATCACGCAATATACCAATCAGACGGTGCGTGCGGAGATTCCTCTGGCCAGCTTGGCGGGCACGGAGTTCGCAGATGGCGCGGGCAATCTGAAGCCCGAAAACTACTACGTGCTGCGCTTCATCACCGGGGTGGACACGGTAACCGCCGCGCGGACCAATCGCGTGGGTTTCTCGCTCGTCCCCAGCAGCGGCAGCTTGACCTACCTGGGCGGCAGCAACCTGGCCGGTAACATCGTTTTCACCAACGCCGGCATGGTCAACTTCTCGGGCGAAATCTGGACCTACAGCACTTCGGTGGGCAAAACCGACGGTCGCAAATTCGCTGTGGTATTCACGGGTAACGGCCTCACGACCTCCAGCTCTTTGACCTTTGACTTCCGGAGCATTGGCAGCCTGGCCGATTCAGCCACCGGCACCATGCAGGCATTCCTGATCCTCGATGACGTCACCGTCGAAGTCATTTCTGGCGCGCCGGTGGCGGTGCAGAATCCGGAATCGTCCACCAAGCTGGCGGGCGAATCCGTCACGTTCAACGGAGACATCAGCAATGCGACCAGTTATCAATGGTTCAAGGATGGGGAACCCATCCCCGGCGCCACCGGCAACGAATACACCATCCCGTTCCTGACCGTGCCGGATGCCGGAGCTTATGTGCTGCGCGGCATCAATGCCTTGGGTTCAGCCGATACCGCGGCGGCCGTGCTGACGGTGATTGATACCAACGCACCGACGATCTTGAGCGCCAGTGCCACGCTCGGGTTTGACCGCGTCTCGGTGATCTTCAACGAGCCGGTCACAGAAGAGAGCGCGTCCAACGTGGCGAACTATTCCTTCGAGGGCGGCAACCCCGGCGTATATGAAGTAATTCGTATCAATGCCACCACTGTGCAGTTGGTCACCAGTCCGATGGCCGCCGGCTCGACCTATGTCGTCCAGATCACCGACATCATTGACTTGGGCGGCAACGCCAGCGCGCCGGGAGCGCAGGCCAGTTTCACCGCGCCAGTTCCCGTGCCCGTGGTCTTCTACAACGCCGGGGTGGAAGGCAATCCGCCCGTGGCACCAGACCCGGCGTCGCCAGCAGCCGGGCGCTGGACTTTCCTGCGGGGCACGAATGAGCTGCTTTCGGCGACGGGCCTTTCGCCCGATGTCGGCACCGGCTTGAACGCGTGGAACATTACCGACAACACCCCCCAGGCTGGTCAGTTCATTGACTACCGGTGGGCCTTTCCCAAGGAATCCCACGACACCGCTCGCACCAACGGCTGGCGCTATCGAGTGCGTGCCCGGTTCGTGGACGATTTCAATACCGGCGTTTGCATCGCGGCGATCTACGGCGATGCCACGGGCCGCCGTTACGTGATGTTCTTCGATGTATCCGGTATTGACCTGGACCTGCAAGTCCAGTTGGTCGGCGGCGTCACCACCAATGTGACCTCGTTTGGAGCCGGGGCTTTTGATTACCACACGCATGAGTTGGTGTTCGATCCGCTGACGCAGCGCGTGTCCTACTACTTCGACGGAACTCTGATCTACTCCGGCTGGAACGGCGACACCTCCACCGCTTACAACGGCCCCCTCTTTGGCGCCGGATCGAGTGCCAACATGGGCAGTGTGAACTTCAACGAGGTGGAATTCAGCGTGGCCAACGCCAATGCCGCCATCGGCATTGTGACGAACCCGGCAAGCCTCACCGTCGCCCCGGGCGAGAGCGTTACGCTGACTGGTTTCGCCAGCGGCTTCGTCGGTGGGTATCAATGGTACAAAGACGGCGAAGCCATTGCCGGGGCAACCAGCCGCAGCTACACCATTGCTGCGGTTACGGAAGCCAACGCCGGCCAGTACACCTTCCGGGCGTTCAACTCGACGATGGAAGTGGAAAGCGAAACAGCGACGTTGACGGTGGCCGCGCAGCCGGTGGTCAGCGTGGCGATGGATAATGGCCAGGTGGTCGTGACCTTTACCGGGGTGCTTCAATCGGCGTCCAACGCGACCGGGCCGTTCACCGACGTGTCGCCGTTACCGACAAGTCCGCTCATCCTCACTAATCCGACAGGCTCGCTGTTCTTCCGGTCCCGCAATTGACCGGGCAGCGGACGGCTTCGCTTTCTTGAAGAGAAAAGGGCGGTTGGTTTGAGCCAACCGCCCTGAGATTCTCAGTTGACACCGTACTGCGATCGTGTCAGAAGGTGTCTTGACAAGTTCAGTCAAGACAATGCCGGACAAATCCAGCTTTGGCGAATTTATTCGCAAGATGCGGCAAGACCGCGAAGAACCGCTTCGCGTTGTTGCTGCAGCAGTGGATATTGATTCCACGTTGCTAAGCAAGCTGGAGCACGGCGATAGATTCCCGACCGAGGCGCAGATTTCCAAATTCGCCAGGTTTTTCAAAGTCTCCGAGGGAGAACTGAAGGGGCGGGTGATTGCGGACAAGGTCACGTCAGAATATGACGACGAGGAAGCGGCCTTGCACGCAGCCCAAATTCTCAAGGAACGAGCCACGCCTTACAGAACCAGCTCGAAATGACAAAGGGACAAATATTCACGGAACACGGCGTGCGCATGCGCCTCCAAGATTCACTTGAAGGCATGGCAGAGTTGCCCCCGCAGTCATTCGACCTGGCGATTGCCGATCCGCCTTATGGCGCTTCCACGACGGCGACTTGGAAGATTGATCGCGGCCACGCGCTTGCCGGCATGGGCGGGGCGTGGAAGCTGGCGGCTCATTCGTGGGATCAGCTTTGCAACATCGAAGGATTCGAGGGGACGATGGCTTTTCTTTCGGAACTAAAGCGGTTGATCAAACCGACCGGCTCGATTTGGGTTCACGCTACTTACCACAACGCCGGAGTGGTCAACGTCGCTTGCCAGATCCTCGGTCTGGAGATTATCAACGAGGTGATTTGGTTCAAACGGAACGCTTTCCCAAACCTCTCGGCGCGCCGGCTCACGGCCAGTCACGAAACCATTTTTTGGATTCATACCGGCGGCAAGCAGCGCCAATACCGCTTCAATTACGATGACGTCAAGGCGGCGCACTTCCCGGAAGACAACCTGAAGGAGCGCGGGAAACAACTGCGGACGGTTTGGGATATTCCGAACAACAAGAGTCGCGACGAACTCGAGTCCGGCTCGCATCCCACGCAGAAGCCGCTCCGGCTGACCGAGCGGTTGCTTTTGATCGCCGGTTTGCGCGGCGGAAAACTGCTCGTTCCATTTCTCGGCTCGGGCACGGAGGTCATCGCGGGCATGAGATTCGGAATGGAATCCACGGGGTTTGAGATTGATCGCAATTATTTTGACCTCGCCTGCAAGCGAGTCCGGCAGGAAATTGAGCAGACACAAGCCGCGCCAAAACTTGACCTCGTGCCATGCTGATCGCCGATAATCCCTTCGAGCCGGTCATCAAATGGTCCGGCAGCAAGCGTTCGGTTGCAGCGAGCCTGCGGAATTTATTTCCGCGAGCCGCGCGATATTTCGAGCCGTTTGTCGGCGGCGGCGCGATGCTGCCGTTCCGTCCGTGCCGTGACGCGGTCGCGGGAGATGTCATTGAGGAGTTGATTGACCTTTGGGTTTGCATCCGCGACGAGCCGGACAGAACCGCGACTGAATACAAGAAGCGCTGGCACAAACTACAAGACGAGGGGCACACCGCCTACTACGCGATCCGCGATACATTCAATCGGACGCGCAACCCGCACGATTTTCTTTTTCTCACGCGCACTTGCGTGAACGGGCTGATTCGCTTCAACGGTGACGGCGATTTCAACAACTCGCTTCACCACACGCGCCCCGGCATCGCGCCGCAACGGCTTCGCGAAATCATCCGCAAGTGGAGCGTCGCGCTTCAAGGTGTGTCGTTCGCCAAAGCTGACTACCGCGAAACCCTGTCCCCGGTGGCGGCTGATGATCTGGTTTTTCTCGACCCGCCTTACGCCGCAACGCGCGGCAGGTATTCGCAGGAGAAATTTGACGTGGGGGGATTCTACGCCGAGTTGGGTCGTTTGAACGACGTTGGCGCAAAGTGGATCGTCACATTCGATGGCTACGCTGGGGAGCGAACCTACGAAGAATCGCTGCCGAAAGGCCTTTTCGAGATGCGGCTGGCGTTGCCTACGGGAAATTCCCCGTTCACCAAGCTCATGCGAACCGGCGTGGACGCGGTGGTCGAGTCAGTGTATTTGAACTTTGAGCCGCCCGCCAAAATTCTCCGCGGCTTCTCGGATGATCGGAACGAGAAAGCTCGCGTTGGCGTTGGTCTTGAGGTGGAGCAGGGTTGCCTTTTCGTTTGAAAAGAATTCCAGCGCGAACGCAGCGTCGAGGTTGCCGTGTTTAAGGCAGCGTTCGAGTTTCTCCTGGTTTTCCCAACAGAACGCCCCAGCGGAAATGACTTCGGAAACCAGCTTCAGCGGGTTGCCGCTGTATGGCGTCCACTCTCTGCCGGGCGGCCTGCAAATCGTCGGAGGACTCGCCAGCAAGTCGTGCATGAACCGCTTCAGGCGTCGCCCAACAGTGTCCTCAAGTTTGCCAGCGGTGTCTTTGGATTCAATGGCCGCGAGAATGGCGGTCTTGCCTGATTGCGAAATCTGAATGACGTGGTCGGGACGTTTTCCATCCTTGCCAGAGACGCGCGGCAAAGATGTCCAACGATACTGCGTGCCAGCACACCCATCCCGCAGCGTGACGCCGCTCCAATCCCCGCCCGGCGGATTGCACATGGACTCGAAAATCTTTTCATCACCGAAACGCGAGAACAAAAGGTGGAGCACAGAATCAACATCATGCTCGCTGAATCTCTCCGGCAAGACCACCGTCGGAAACGCAACGAGCGCGTTGCGAGCCCTTGAGTCGCGATTCGTCAACACGGTCTGTGGCCCGCCGCGCAAGGTTGCACTGTCGGCCAGCACCGCATCGCTCAAGTTGATGACAGCTTCCCACAGCCCATTCTCCATCGCCAATTTAGCAGGGTTGGTTTGGAACGCTCGCCACATTTCAGCTTTCCCCGGCCCGGACACAACGGACAGGATCCGCGCTTCGTTTCCAAACAACATCCGAGCCAGCGGTACGAGTCCACGGTCGGGCCGAGAATCATCACCGCGAGGCTTGAAACCAGTGACCCAGACAACGACCAACGGATGTTTGTTTAGTGCAAGCCATGCAACAAAATCGGCGTTGAGGCGATTGCCATAAAGTTGTTGAAGACTCTTTGCAAGTCGGGCGCACTTCGACTGCGGAATCAAGCAAATGGGAATTGCACCTGCGCCAACCGCCAGGCTTGACGCTGATTCAAGCCGTTTGACCAGCTTCGGAAAAGTTGTGGACACACGCACCTTGTCCGAGACTTTTCGAGTCCACGACAAGTTGCGGCGTTCCAGCCAATGCGCTTTTTCCAGAGCGCTTGGCTGGTTCAAGAACTCACTCCACTCATCACCGCGCAGCGTGTCCACGCGCTTTCGGCCCGCCGAAAGAATTTGAACCATCAGCAACGCGCGGGATGTCAATTCAGCCTCGGCTTGGGCGTGTGAAGCGCCTTCAATGGTGGCCCTCACCAATTGTTGCCCAATTTCCACGCCGAACGATGAGGCGAAATCCGCTCGAATCTTCGCGTCACTCGAAGGACTCGCCGCATAAACCGGCAGGCATATGACACGATAAGCACGCGAGGCCGTGAGATAGGAAAACGGAACAATCGGATTCGGGAAACGTGATGCTTTGACCACCCGCCGCGCATCAAGCTCGACGCCGCCAACTTCGGCGAAGTAAAGATAAGGAATTCCGACCGCTGCACACGCCAACGCGCGGCCGTTGCGCTGCCAGGCGTTGTTTCCGGCTGGGAGCGCGCTGCAGAATTCCAACGCCGCCACAATCTGCTCGGTTGTTTCGTCGTTGGAAAGCTTGGTGAGAATAACATCCGTCGCCTCTCGCAATGGCGCACCGTGGTCGCGCAGCATTTGCTGAAGGTCTATTCGCCAACGCCCGTGCCCCGGAATCAAATCCACTCCGAACAAAACACTGCCGTCCTTGACGATTTCAAATGCTGGCCGAAAGGGATCGCTCGGAATGAGTCTGGCCTGCGCGGCAAAGGCTTGGGCAATTAGTTCCAAACAGCGATCACACTCGACGATGTTGTCGCCATGAATTCGGAACTTAATTTGGGATTCAATCATTACGCTGGTGGCGAGACGGTATCAGCAAAACGATCCCTCCGACAAGCGCCGGGATTGTCAGCCCCACAATCGCGTGTCAGATTCGACTGCACGACCCACGTACGTTGAATAAGGGACGCCGGCTGCAAGCTGGACGCGTGAACCGGTCTTTGATCGAACTTAGTGGCGTGTGAGATTGGAGGTGTTGTCAGTGCGGAAAGTATTCTACCAAAAAGCAAAAACTGCGTTGACCCGGCGGCATGAACATTAAGATGCTCGTGATCGCCTTGGGAGATATTGTGTCGGCTCGTTTGCGCGCCGGGTTGAGTGGTTTATCTCCCGGGTCGAGCCACGCAGTTCCGCATAGCGAGACAACTTCTGCGGGTAATCCTTGACCGTCACGCTCCTGGGCCAGAAGACGAGGTCCAAAGTCCGCAGCCAAGCGCTTCCCGGCAAGAAGGAATGGCGACAAGAAATGGCGCAGCTTACGCCGGCCGCGATTCCAATCCGATCACGGTTTCCGTTTTCCGCTCCAGAACTCCAATGGCTTCCACCTGCCGGAGCAGACGGGAGATTTGATCCTCCGTCAGCCGTCGCAGCGGGAGACGCACCGGCCCGCAATCCACGCCCACCAGGCGCATGATTGCCTTGCCGGCGGGCAGCACGCCGAATTGCTCCAGCAACTGCACCAGCTTCACCGATTTCAATTGCAGCGCCTGCGCCGTCACGAGGTCGCCGGCTTGATGCGCGGCGATGATCTTGTGATAGAGCGGAGCGGCATAATTGTAGGTGCTGCCTACCGCACCGGGCACGCCCAGGGCCAGCCCGGCCAGCAACATTTCGTCGCAGCCAAACAGGATGTTGAACCGGCCATCTTCCGCTTCCAGGCACTCCTGCAACGACATCAGATTCGAACTGGTAAATTTGACGCCCGCCAGATTGGGAATGCGCGCGCGGCCTTTGCGCAGGAATTCCCGCATGGAAAGCTCCACCCCCGTCAATGAAGGTATGTCGTAGAAGTAGAACGGGAGGGAATCCGCCGCTGCCGCCACCGGTACACAGAAATCCAGCAAATCATCCACCGTGCCCGGTTTGAAGTAGGAGGGCGACAGAATGCTGACCGCGTCGGCGCCGATCTCCTGTGCGTGAGCGGCGAGGGCAACCGCATCGCCAAGGCTGTTATGTCCGGCATGAACCACAAGCTTCAGAGCCCCGTCGCGGATAGCCGTGCGCCAACGTTCCGCCACCTGTCGGCGCTCCACGACCGTGAGCGACAACCCTTCCCCAGTGCTGCCGCAAATAAACGCGCCCCTGACACCGTCGGCTATCAGGCGGGCTGCCTGTCGCTCAATGATGTCAAGGTTCAAGCTGCCGTCCGCGTGCATCGGGGTGTGGGGAGCGGCGACGAGTCCCGTGAGGAACTTGGAGTAGTTGCGCATAGCGTGAGCGCAGTTTGTCCTCCTCGGCTGAGGCGGAGCGAGCAAATACGACTTGTCATTTATGCAGACAGCCGCATGTTTGCGTCCGCTGGCTGGGCGCACAACTTGACACAATACCATGGATGCCATCCCCAAACGCTCTTCGCTGGTGGCCCAAACCGCGGCCATCTTGCGCGAGAACATTCTGGCCGGCGTGTGGGATGACTTGCTGCCGGGGGAACTGGAACTCTGTGACCGGTTGCAGGTCAGTCGCGTCACCCTGCGCGCCGCGCTGGACCAGCTTCGGCGCGAGGGTTGGTTTCGCTCCAAACAGGGAAAGCGCCGCGCGATCACACGCGATCGCGCCTTGAAATCTTCCAACAAACCCAGTGACCGGGTGGTCCTGCTCTCGCCGCTACCGCTGCAAAACATCCCGGCCAGCGCAATCTTCTGGGTGGACGCATTGCGCGATCACTTGGGCGCCGCTGGCTACCGACTGGAAGTGCAAGCCAGTCAGGCTTGTTATTCCCAGCATCCCAAGCACGCGCTCGAGGCGCTGGTTCACAAGCACCGGCCCGCTGGTTGGGTGTTGTATCTTTCCACGGCCCGAATCCAACAGTGGTTCTCCGAACGCGGCCTGCGGGGCGTGATCAGCGGCTCGCGCCATCCTAACGTGGCGCTCTCCTCGGTGGACATTGACTACGCCGCCGCCTGTCAGCATGCGGTAAGTTTGCTGGCGGGGAAAGGCCACCGGCGGCTGGCCTTGCTCATGCCGCGCAGCGACCAGGCGGGCAACCTGGAAAGCGAACGCGGGTTTACAGACGCCGGGGAAAGACTTCACAACGAGGGCTTGGAAACGCTGGTGGCTCACCATGACGGTTCGGTCGCGGCCATTTGTCGCGCCTTGGATGGCCTCGTCCGCGCCGCCCGGCCCGTGACGGGCTTCCTGGTGGCCAAGCCGGCGCACGTGGTTACGGCGGTCAGCCATTTGTTGCGTCGTGGCGTCCGGGTGCCTCAGGATGTAAGTCTGATCTCCCGCGACGACGATCCGTTGCTGGAACACTTGGTGCCAAGCGTCACCCGATATCACACGGATCCGGCGTTGTTCGCCCGCAAGATTTCCCGGATTGTCGTGGACCTGGTGCGCAACGGCGTGCGGCGACAGCACGATTCCCGTTTGATGCCCGCGCTGATCCGCGGCGAAACGCTGGGTTGAAGTCCGCTTGGGCTGAGAGTTCCGCTTCGGTGATCGGCTGTCCGGGAAAAATACAAGCGGAACCTGCTGGAGATGCCTTCATGCTGGTTTAGGTTGTCGGCAAAAATCCGAACGGTGCGTTGGCCGGGCTTGCGCTTCCGTCGGTCGAATCAACCTAACCCAATCATGAAATTGTCACTTTACTCCGTCGTTTTGATGCTGGTTGTGCCAGGTGCGCTGGGGCAGACGCCGCGCGGTTACAGCATCCCGCTGATTGATCTTTCAGCGGAAACGCACCGGCAAGTCATCGTGGACCGCGAGCCGGGCCAGTATCTCGGTCATCCGACCACGGTGCTGTTGGAAGACGGCAAGACCTTGCTGTGTGTTTATCCCAAAGGGCATGGGCGCGGAGCGATTGTTTACAAACGCAGCACCGACGGCGGCCTGACGTGGAGTGAACGGTTGCCCACGCCGGAGAACTGGGCCACCAGCAAGGAAGTGCCCACCTTGCACCGCACCGTGGCGCCGGATGGAAAGAAGCGCATCATCATGTGGAGCGGATTATATCCCGCCCGGCTCGCAGTGACGGATGACGACGGCCAACACTGGAGCGACTTGCAGCCCGTAGGTAATTGGGGCGGCATCGTGGTTATGGGCTTCACCGAACCATTGAAGACCGGTGCGGGCCATTACCTCGCGATGTTTCACGACGACGGACGGTTCTTCACCGCCAAACCGCAGCAACAGAAACCGGTGGTGTTCACGCTGTTCAAAACGTTCTCGAAGGATGGCGGCCTGACGTGGTCGTTTCCCGAAGAGGTGTGGCAAGGCTCGGATGTGCATCTGTGCGAGCCGGGCCTGATCCGTTCGCCGGACGGCAAACAACTGGCCGTGTTGCTGCGGGAAAACGCTCGCCGCAGGAACTCGCACGTGATTTTCTCCAATGACGAGGCGAAAACGTGGTCCGCACCACGCGAACTGCCCGGCGCACTCACCGGCGACCGGCACACCGGCAAATACGCTCCCGACGGACGACTGTTCATCAGCTTCCGCGACACCACTCTGGAAAGTCCGACCAAAGGCGATTGGGTCGGCTGGGTGGGCACGTATGACGACATCGTCAAGAATCGCGAAGGCCAATATCGGGTGCGCCTGATGGACAACACCAAGGGTGCGGATTGTGCCTATCCCGGCGTTGAACTGCTGCCCGATGGCACGTTTGTCGCGACCACATACGGTCACTGGACCACCAATGAGCAACCGTACATCGTGAGCATACGGTTTAAGCTGTCCGAGCTGGATGCCAAGCACCGGGCGAAACTGCCGGCTGGACGATGATGGGTTGTCGCCGTGCGGGAGTATTCGCCGAAGTCTTCAGTCGCGGCCATGGAGTGTTGGTCAGGCGCCAATGCGAGCAGGAATCGCTGGAGGCGTTGCCGGCCATTCCCTATCGTTGGACCAACCATGATGGGCACGCGTCCAAAAACCGCACCGCGCCGACAGATCTTCGTCAGATGTCTCCGGCTGCTTCGCGCGTTTGGATGTGATCTGCTGGCAGTGGTGCGTCCCGACACAACCGGCGTAGAGCAGAGTTGCACTCTATCAGTATCTCTGGAAATCGCCGCAAGCCACGAAGATCTTCCCGGAGCGCGGACAGCCTTGTCCGCGGGTCGGAACTGGTCGCACTGGAACGCGCGGACAAAGCTGTCCGCGCTCCTTGGGTTGCGGTCGGGCCGCGCTACGCAGTATCGCGAATTGTCAATCCGCTGGGCGGCGTTGGGGTGGCGGCGTTTGGCTCTGCGGACAGGCTGCCGAATGCAATTCGGCCATGCGGGAGAATGCAAATCTGCGCCACTGGGTTCGACGAAGCGAAGACGTTCGTTGGTGGTGTCGTGTTGCGCAACGCTGGCGGTCCTCACACTGTCGGCAGGTGCTGCCGAAAACTCCTCACCATTGACTTGGCGAAAACTCCCGCCCCTGCCGGATTCGCTGGGAGTTGCCGCGCCGTTTGCCGGCGTGAGCGGCAAGACTCTGCTGGTGGCGGGCGGTGCCAATTTTCCCAACGGCTTTCCGTGGCAAGGCGGCACCAAAGTCTGGCACGACACCGTTTTTGCACTGGCCGCACCCGATGCCGCATGGAAAGCCGCCGGCAAACTCCCGCGTCTGCTGGCCTATGGCGTTTCCGTTACCTACGGCCAGGGCGTGGTGTGTGCGGGCGGCAGCGACGCCCAACGTCATTACTCCGACGTCTTCGTGATGCGACTCGTCGGTGAGGAGCTTCAGTTTGAAAACCTGCCGCCGTTGCCCAGACCGCTGGCGAATGGCGCGGGCGCGTTGCTTGGCAACACACTGTACGTCGCCGGCGGCAGTGAAACCCCGGAGGCAACCAACGCACTGCAAGACTTCTGGGCGCTCGATCTGGCGGCGGCACAACCGCAGTGGCGGGAATTGGCACCGTGGCCTGGCCCGGCGCGGATACTGGCGGTGGCCGCAGTGCAGGACGGCGCCTTCTTTCTCGCCAGCGGCGTGGAACTGTTCAGCGACGCGGACGGCAAGCCGGCACGCCGTTACCTCCGTGACGTTTACCGTTACAAACCTGGCGTGGGCTGGAAGCGCGTTGCTGATTTGCCGCATCCGACTGCCGCCGCGCCTTCGCCCGCGCCCGCTCTGGGACAATCCGCATTCGTCATTCTTGGGGGCGACGACGGTTCAAAAGTCGGCTTCCAGCCAATCGCAGAGCATCCCGGATTTCCTAAAACCATTCTGGCCTATCACACCATCACGGACACCTGGAAGCCGCTCGGTGAGGTGCCCGCCGCCCGCGTCACCACGCCGACGGTGAAATGGAACGATGACTGGGTCGTGCCCAGCGGCGAAATGCGGCCCGGCGTGCGTTCGCCGGAAGTGTGGGCGTTCAAGGCCACCGCGCGAAAGGCCGCGTTTGGCTGGATCAATTATTCGGCCGTGTTCGCCTATCTGCTCGGCATGGTGTGGATTGGATTCATCTGCTCGAAGAAAAACAAAAGCACGAACGACTTCTTCCGGGGCGGCCAGCGGATTCCCTGGTGGGCGGCGGGCTTGAGCATTTTCGCGACGATGCTCAGTTCGATCACGTTTATGGCCATCCCGGCGGCGTCCTATTTGCGCGGCTGGAATCTGTTCCTTGCCAATTCCTATATCCTGATCACGCCGCTGGTGGTGTTCGTGTTCCTGCCGTTCTATCGCAACCTGAACGTGACTTCAGCCTACGAATATCTGGAGCGACGGTTCAACCTCGCCACGCGGCTGGCGGGCAGCGTGTTGTTTATGCTCTATCAATGCGGACGCATCGCCATCGTGCTCTATCTCCCGGCGCTGGCGCTGGCGACGGTGAGCGATTTCAACATGCAAACCTGCATCCTCATCATGGGCGTGTTGTGTATCGTCTATACCGTCGTGGGCGGAATCGAGGCGGTGATCTGGACGGACGTGGTGCAGGCGTTCCTGCTCATGGGGGGAGCGATCTTCAGTCTGGTGTTCATTCTCGTGAACGTCGAAGGCGGCATCGGCGGCGCGGTACGCATCGCGACGGACGACGAACACTTCTTTGAAACTGTGAACTGGAGTTGGGACCTCACCGTGGCGTCGGGCTGGGTCATTGTAATCGGCAGTCTGTTTCACAATCTCTTTCCGTACACCGCCAGCCAGGACGTGGTGCAACGTTACGTGACCACCAAGGAGCAAGCCGGCGCTGCGCGTGGCATCTGGCTCAATGCGTTGGTCTCGGTCCCGGCGCAAGCGGTGTTCTTCGCGCTCGGCACGGCCCTGTACGTCTTCTACAAACAACATCCCGTCCGGCTGGAAACCACGCTCCAGAACGACGCCATCTTCCCGTTCTTCCTCATGTCGGAACTGCCCGTGGGCGTCGCTGGACTGGTGGTGGCCGGCATTTTTGCCGCCGCGCAATCCACGCTGTCCAGCAGCCTGAACTCCATCGCCACGGCGTACATCACGGATTTTCACCGGCGCCTCTGGCCCGCGCAGGGCGACCGCAGCTATCTGCGTGCGGCGCGGCTGGCGACGCTGGGGGTCGGCGTGGCGGGCATCGGCATCGCGCTGATCATGGCGGGCACGGATATTCGTTCCATTTACACCACGTTTCTGGAGGTGCTGGGGCTGTTGGGCGGCACGCTGTCCGGTCTGTTCCTGCTCGGCATCTTCAGCCGGCGCGCTTCCGGGCGCGGGGCGTTGATTGGCGCGGTGTTGAGTGCGGCGATTGTTTTTGCCGTGCGTTACACCCATCCGTTGAATGTGTATGCCTACGCGCCGATTGGCCTGATGAGTTGTGTGCTGGCGGGCTGGCTGATCAGCCAATTGTTCGTGCCCGCACGGAAGGACCTCACGGGTCTCACCATCCATACCCTGAAGCGGAGTGCGTGAAGTTCTTGGCATGGATGAAATACCGGGGCGTCAACCGGGATGATCACCTTGTCACCGCCTTTTAACTTGGGAAACTTCGCCCCTGCTGTTCTAATCCGGTCATGCCAACCGTGCGCCGCGCCGTCATTGATGTCGGCACCAACTCCGTAAAGCTGCTCGTTGCGGACGTTGCGGGCCATGAGGTGTCGCCAGTGTTGGAAGACAGCCGGCAAACGCGCTTGGGCAAGGGTTTCTACGAAACCCACCAGCTTCAGCCGGAACCGTTGGCCCAGACTGCACGCGCGGTGGCGGCTTTCGCCAACGCTGCCCGCAAACACGGGGCTACCAGTGTCCGTATCATCGCCACCAGCGCCGCTCGCGATGCGAAGAATCCGGGTAATCTGGCAGCGGCCATTGCCGAGGCCACGAATCTGCGGCTGGAAATCATTTCGGGCGAACAGGAGGCCGAATGGGCTTTTCGGGGCGCCACCAGTAATCCCAAACTGGCGAATGAACCGTTGTTGCTGCTGGATGCAGGCGGCGGCAGCACGGAATTCATTCTCGGTCAGGGCAAACAGAAACATTTTCAGCAAAGTTATCCGCTGGGCGTTGTGCGGCTGCTGGAAAAAATTCCCCACAGCGATCCGCCCAAGCCGGAGGAACTCGCCGCGTGCCGTGAGTGGCTCAAGACGTTTCTGGACACCACAGTCCGCGGCGAACTCGAACCCGCGCTGAAACGTGAGGTCAAGCTCCACGAGCAACATCACGCCGTGCGACTGGTCGGCACCGGTGGCACGGCCACCATCCTGGCCCGCATGGAACTCGGCCTGAGCGACTATGATCGCGAGCGCATCGAGGCCGTCCGGCTGTCGTTGAAACGAACCAAATTCTGGGTGGAGCGATTGTGGAGCTTGTCGCTGGCCGAGCGTAGGGAAATCCCGGGTCTGCCCAAGGAACGCGCGGACGTGATGTTGACCGGCGTGCTGATTTATGAAGCTGTGATGGAAGCCTTCGCCGTTGGGGAACTGCGCGTGAGCACGCGCGGTCTGCGCTTTGCGGCAGTGATGGAGGAGATTTGATCCAGAAGCCGAGGACGTTGTGCCTGCCCCTCCACCCCCTTCGCCCAAAGCGGCGATGAATCAGCCGCACTCCAAACGCTTCGCGAGCTTGGTTGACGCTGGGCTGTCGCGAAGCGTCTGGAGTGCGCGCGGCTTCAGCGCCGCTTTTCGCGCGGGGCTGACGTTTCGCCGGTTCCAGGGTTCGATGCCCGAATCTGGATGTGGTGAATGCTCATCACGAACCTGCGAGTGGTAGCCGCCGACGTAAGGAGGCGGATCGAGCTGATTCGTGATACACCCGTCTCCTCACGTCGGCGGCTGCGGTTCGGACATTCAACGTGCGAACTTTCGTGGGGACGATTCTCACCCGGCAGCCGGCTGCGCCAGCGCCGGGTGCGTGGGGGTCTCGCGCAGCCCTTCCGGCCGCAAATCCACTTCACGCCCCTTCCATGATTTCACGCCAATGTGGTTCAAGCGCCCCAGCCGATAGCGCCACGAGATGCCGTAAAAGGGATTGGCGGTGGGCCAGAAGGAAATGAAATCCAGATTTGCAACCTTCGCCATTTCAATGGCCTGCTGCAAGATTGCCGGGCGGTCATTCCAGTTAAAGAGCAGGTATTTCCATTCCAGAATTGGAACATGCAGACCGCGCGCGTTGCGATAAGCGGCCATGTCGCGCATGGCCGCGTAGGCTTTCTCAAAACTCCCGCGATGCATGTATTTCTCGGACATCACGTCGTTGATGCCATGCACGGAGAAAAAAATGTGGCTGAAGTTCAACGCCGCCTCGCGCTTGGCATCGGTGTTCAGCAGCACGCCGTTGGTGGAAGTGACAATCCGGCAACCCGGGTTTTTTTGCCGCAACATTCCCAGTTCCGCACCGATGTTGGGTGAAAGAAACGGTTCGCCAAGGTTCAAAAAATAAACCTGCTCCAGACCGAGCCGCTGGACGAGGTCGGTCATCTTTTCCATGTCGGCCAGCGGCATTTGCAGTTGCCGGTTCACGCGCAGATTGGCAGCCGTGCCCCGGGCGCAGCCGGTACAATCCACATTACAGCGCACGGTATTCTCGAGCAGCAATCCGCGATGCGGCAATCGGACTTCAGGAGGTTTGGCATCGCGCGCGGCCAACCGGCGCAATTCGCCGCAGCGCGCGCAGATCGGGATCGGCATTTTGCCTTTCGCCAGTTCTTCGCGAAACCGCCGCGCCACCGGGCCGTGAAAGACTTCCTCGAAGGAGTTCTTCCGCAAATCGCCGAGATGTCCCAGGCCCTCGTAATCCTGGCAGTTGCAGGAAACCGTCAGATCGGAATTGATGGTAATGTTGTATTCGGATTCCCCGTGCAACGCGGCGCAATAATAGCCACGTCCGCTGAACTTCGCGCGCAGTTCGTGCCAAACAACAATCGCCTTGCGGACGACGTCGCTGACGATCCAGTTGAATCGCCGCTTCGGGTCGCGAGCGTTTGGCGTTGTTTGCGGGGTGACCACGATGCGAAGTTTCCCCGGAGGCAAAGTGACCGGCAAGTTTCTTTTGGCGCGAAGCCCGAGCAGGCAACTTACCGTGATAATTCCCGCATCACCGCCGCAAAGGCCGGCTTGGGCTGGCCTTTGCGGTCGAACAGCAATGGGTGATTCACGCGCTGCCACGGGAAATCATTGAGCCAGCTCTGGCCATCGTGAAGATTCCAAAACGACACGCGCTCAAGGACGTCGGCATATTGGCGAAACAATCGGAACAACTGTGCGTATTGTTCCGCCTGGCGTTCGAGGATTTCCGGCGGGCAACCGTCACGGTAAGGATTCAGCCTGGCCAACTCCTCGCGATGTTTGCCCCCGTCCGCCCACCACCGCCCGCGCGGAATCACATCAATGTCCAGTTCCGAGATCACCACCTTCATCCCCAGTTCGCGCATCGCCGCCAACGTGGTTTCGAGTTCGGCAAACGGCACGCGGTCCAGTTCGTAGTGTCCCTGCAACCCGATGGCGTGCAGCGGAACGTTCTGCGCCCGCAATGAACGAATCAGCCGGATGGTCTTCTCGCGCTTGGCCGGCAATTCATTGTTGTAATCATTGTAGATGAGCTGCGCCTGCGGATCCGCCCGGTGCGTGTATTCGAACGCTCGGGCAATGAAATCCTCGCCGCACGCCGCGCTCCAGCCGGAAGGCCGCAGGTAATTCGTCCCGTCATCCAGCGCCTCATTGACCACATCCCACGCCGCGATGCGACCGCGATAACGCCCGACCACGGTTTCAATGTGCTGGCGCATGCGTTCCAGCAACAACTCACGACTCGCCGGTTGCTCGCCGTCGCGATAAAACCAAGCGGGCGTGCGGTCGTCCTTGGCCCAGACCAGGCAATGGCCCACTACCGCCAGACCCTGTTGCGTGGCAAAGTTCACAAACGCATCCGCACGGTCAAAATTGAAACGCCCCGCGACCGGCTGAACCGCCATCGGCTTCATGCAATTCTCGGGTGTCACCTGACTGAACTGCGCCACCAGCAAGGGCCAGTCATTCGTGCGCTCCGGAATGTGATCACTAATGCCCACGCCCACGTCAAAGGACCCGGCGGCGGCGTGGCGCAGAGCGACAGGTTTGGGCTGCGCTTTCGCCCACTCCTTTGCGCTGACTTTCTTCGCTTCCTGCAGGAACACGAATGTGCCCTGCTTGTTGGCGGCAATGATATCCGGTCGTCCGTCGCCGTTGAGATCAGCCACCTCCAGTTGCACGCCCAAGCCGGCGGTGGCGTCAATGAGATGCGGAACGAACTCCACATTCCCATTGCGGCGTGTGAGCTTGAACCAATACAGCGGCGAGGGACTGCCCGGTTCCGTTTCCCGGCGATAACCCGGCAGCCAGAAACGTTTGCCGGTCACAATGTCCTTCAACCCGTCACCGTCCATGTCCACCAATGCCACAGCATGGAGCATGGAAACCTTCAAACCGTAACGGTTCTCGTGCGGGTGCTGATTCATGATGATATGCCGGCGGAAAGTGATCGTGTCTCCTTCACGCATCTGCTCGAACCACGCCAGGCCGAAACCATGCGCCACCAGACTGGTTACAATGTCATTCAATCCGTCACCGTTGACGTCGTAGGCGTGCATCTGCGCGCCACCGGGGCCGAAGTCATGCGGGTGCAACTGCCACACCGGATCGCCATCGAGCGACGCGGGTTGTTCCCACCAGCCGCCTTTCTCGATCACGTCCAGCCGGCCATCGCCATTCACATCGCCGACGCCGAGGCCGTGATTGAAATGCGTCCAGTTGCCCTTGGAGGAGATGCGATGGAAGGTCCATTTCGCTTTGGGATTCTGCCAATCCGGTCGCGCGTAGCCGAAGTAACCGTCGTGATTGCAGATCAATTCTGGCAAGCCGTCACCCGTCAGGTCCGTCCAATGCGGCGATTCGTTGTCCACCGCGTCGAATACGACGTGGCGTTTCCAATGGCCGGCCTGACCGCGCGGATTTTCAAACCACGAAGCGTCTTTACCGGGAAAGCCGATGACCAATATGTCCGGCCAGCCGTCAGCATTGAAGTCGTGGGCGAAGGCGAAAAAGTTGTCCGAATAAACCCTGGGGCTCCAGCCGGGACGAATCTCCTCGGTGCCCACGCTGGTCTTGTTCGTGTGTGTCTGGGTGGCGGGATAAAACTCGTAACGCTTTTGGTAATCCGGCCCGGCGTACCAGTACGGACCGGACACGACGTCCAGTTTGCCGTCGCGGTTGAAATCGCCATACCCCGCGCCCTCGCTCCAAAACTCCGTGGTGAGCGTCACGCGCTGGAATGAGTGGATCAGGTGATCGGTGGCCGACAATGATGTTGCGGCAGTACCGCAAACCACGGCGATGAGCACGGGCTTAAGCATGCGCCACCATGGGCAGAATCAGGATCCGAAGGCAAGCCGGAGCAGGCAGACCCGTGCGGTACCCCGCTCCGGCGGCTAAGGAAGATCGCCTGATTTGCGACGCACCAAATAATCCAGTGCCAGACTGATCCCGGTGCGATGCGGCAAAGTGTAAATCAGCGCAAATACCAGCACCCCGCTGATCACGAAGAACCACGTCAAATTGGGAACATATAGCCGGAAATAAATCATCACGATCAACGGAAAGATGAAGAGCGCCCGATCCACGAACAGCAGATAGCCCCAAAGATCACCCTGGTTTTCCAGATATTTGAGGCCACAGACGGGGCAGTGATCGCACAATTTGATCCAACGCCTGAACAAAGCACCCCGGCCGCATTGCGGACATTGCTTGTGCATGCCCCTTCTCAGCAGGGTGCGCAACGGCGGAATCGGATCACTCATCTAGCGACATCATGGTTGAGCGGAAGATTCTGTCCAGCGTGGCAGGTGCGCCGCCGCTTCTGTGGGTGAAGTGTTTCAAGATGATTCACCCGGGCCAGTGGCTTCCGCCGGCGGCGGCGACAATAACACCGCGAACGCCTTAATCTGCTCGTGGGTTCCCAGCACCAGCAATTCGTCCCCCTCCCTGAACTGATCCTGGCCGGCGGGCGAGAGTCGTCGCTGCCGTCCGCGTCGGATGCCCCCAAGTTGCACGCCGACTTTGCGGATCAGGTCCAGTTCTACGAGGGGCTTTCCCGCCAACGGACAGCCCGGCGGCACCACCACCGACTCCATCGTCAACTCGTCAAAATCTGTGACCGTGGCGGTAGCCGTGGCCACACCGCCCAATTCGCGCGCGGCATTGGCCAGTTGTTCGGCGTTGCCGAGGAGTAACAACTTGTCCTGCGGATACAGCACCGTGTCCGCACTGGGATTCACGATGCCATAACCCTGCCGGTCAATTCCAACCACCGAGCAGCCGAAACGGTGGCGTACCCCAATCTGGCCCAGCGTGCGGCCGGCGTGCGCGGAATCGCTGGGCAGCGTCACCTCGTCAATGTCAAGTTGCCAGTCCGCGGTTTGCTGCGGCAGGGCGGAAGACCAGGCCGAAGCCCCGGCCGGGTGACTGGCGCTGCGATATTGCTCGAGCAGTTCAATCTCCAGCCGGCTGTGCAAGCGCACGAAGCGGCGCCAAAACACGACCGCAACCATCAACAGCAGCAACAGCACGGCCCCCGCCGCGCCGAGCAGTGACCAGCCCGCGGGCAAAAGCGCCAGTAGCCACGCGCCCAATACCAGCAGCGCCACCCCGCGCAACGCGGCTTCCAGCAACGGGCGCAACCGCGGTTGCCGCCGCACCCCCGACGTGGCGGCCTCGGCGAGAATCATGGCCAGCGCCGAAATGTTGCGCCAGATGGCGATGAGGGGGCCCAACAACAACACCCCGAATCCGCTCCAGAACAGAAACGGCAGGGCCAGCAGGAAGCGATGCTCGCCCAGCCGGGACTTGGCTTCCGTGTAGAGCGGATTGGCAAACAACAACAGCGCCGACACACACAGCATGTGCAGCCCGACTTGGAGAAAGCGTTTGTGCGTCAGCCGCCACAAGACGCTCGCCGTCTGCCGGCTGCGCAAGCGCGCCAGCCAGTCGTGATAAAACGATATCCATTTGCCCACGAACGGCGGGGGCACCTGGACGATGCGTTGGCTGATCGCTTCCGCCCGCCGGGTCAGCACCGGCGCGACCAGCGAGGTCAGCAAAGACGCACCCACGGCCACGGGGTAGGCCGATTGCGGCAACACGCCACTTTCCACGCCGAGTTGGGCAATGATGAAACTGAATTCGCCCAGGGGCGTCAGCGACAGGCCGGCCTGGATGGAATCGCGACTTGAGTTGCCGACAGCGAGCAATCCCAGCGCACATGCCAGGGGCCGCAGCAACAACGCCACCGCCGTGACCCCGAGCACAAACGGCCACGCTTCCACAAGCACACTGAAGTCCACCAACATTCCCACCGCCACGAAGAAGACCGCCCCGAAGGTTTGGTCCAATCCCTCGAACGAGCGTTCGATGTCCGCCTTGTAGCGCGTGCTGCCGACGATCGCGCCGAACACAAACGCACCCAACGCCAGCGAATAACCCACCTTCACCGCCAGCCACGCGAGCGCCAGCAGCAGCCCGCCGACCAGCAGGGTGCGGATCTCCGGCAAGCCGCCGCGGCTCACCCGGGCCAGCAACTTCGGCATGATGAGCAGCGACATCAGCGCGATGAAAACCACAAATGCGCCCAGCGCGCCGAACGTCGGCATGAGCGGCGGCGGTTTGTCGCCACCAAATTGAATCAATGAAGTCAGCAGCGTGAGCATCAGAATGGCCACGACGTCTTCGAGCACCGTCATGCCCAGCGCGAGTTGGCCGGGCCGTTCGTGCGTGAGGTTCAGTTCATCCAACACTTTGCTGATGATCGCCGAGCTGGACACCATCAGCATCGCCGCCAGAAACAGACTGGCCGTGACCCCCCAGCCCAGCGCCCAGCCGAACAACCGTCCGCCGTTAAGCACCAGCACGGCCCCGATGGCCGTAGCCAGAATCACCGACAAGCCGAGACGTTTCAGGCGACTCAGACTCAGGTTCAGGCCGATGGAGAAAATCAGAAACACCAAACCCAGTTGCGCGAGCGTTTGCACCCGATCCAGATCCGCCACCAACGCAAACGGTGGTGTGTGCGGGCCAATAATGGCCCCGGCCACGAGGTAACCCACGATGGCCGAAAGCCCGAGCCGCCGGCACAGCCAGGCAGCCGCGCCCGCAATCAGCAGCACGACCGCAAGGTCGCGGATGAGCAGGATTCCAGTCACGCCTTGTTTGTACCGAAATCCAAAATGGAAGACACGCAGAACTCCGTGGGCGGGCAGACTTTTTTCCAGAAGATGGGGGGCAGAATCGGCACCGGCCCAAGGCTTGAAGCTTCATACAGTCACGGACGGACAGATTGCCCGGAAGCGGTGGCGCATTTTCCGCAACAAATTCGCGGATTTGCTTCTGAAGATTGTGTATGAATGATCGCGAAGTGAATCCGCCGGCTGAATCTCGAACCTGCCCGCAATGCGGCACGCCGCTCCCCACCGGCACACTGACCGGGCTTTGTCCTGCCTGCCTGCTGCAACAGGGCGCCGCGGCGGACACTGTCACCGAGGGCAAACAAGCGCCGTTCGAGCCGCCGCCGATTGCCGAACTCGCGCCGCTGTTTCCGCAACTGGAAATTCTCGAACTCGTCGGCAAAGGCGGCATGGGCGCCGTCTATAAGGCGCGCCAGAAGCAACTCGACCGTCTGGTGGCGTTGAAAGTCCTTCCGCCCGGTATCGGCAACGATCCGGCCTTCGCCGAACGCTTCGCCCGCGAGGCCAAGGCGCTCGCGAAGCTGAACCATCCCGGCATCGTGACGCTGTATGAGTTTGGGCAGGTTGGTAGTGGCACGGGCGTCCCGCCTGTTCGAACCGGGACAAGCATCGAGAACATGCCGGTCGCTGGGAGCTTGGGAGACTGCGAACAGAAACGAACGGGCGGGACGCCCGTGCCACTATTTTACTTCCTCATGGAATTCGTGGACGGCGTGAACCTGCGCCAACTGCTTCACGCGGGTCGGATTTCCGCTCGGGAGGCGCTGGCCATCGTGCCGCAGATTTGCGACGCGCTCCAATTTGCCCATGACCAGGGCATCGTCCATCGCGACATCAAGCCGGAGAACATCTTGTTGGATCGCCGGGGCCGCGTGAAGGTGGCGGATTTTGGTTTGGCGAAGATTGTTGAAGGTAGGGCGGGCAGTCCTCTGCCCGCCGCTGAATCACCCACGGAGGGCGGCGCGCACGGAGTGACGCGCCCTACCGACTCCTTCACCGACGCCGGCAAAGTCATGGGCACGCCGCAATACATGTCGCCCGAACAGCGCGAGCATCCCGCCGACGTGGATCATCGGGCGGACATCTACGCGCTGGGCGTGGTGTTCTACCAAATGCTCACCGGTGAGTTGCCCGGCAAACCGCTCCAGCCACCTTCCAAGAAAGTTCAAATTGACGTGCGCCTCGATAAAGTGGTGTTGCGGGCGTTAGAGAAAAGTCCCGAACTCCGTTTCCAGCAAGTCAACGAAGTGAAGACCTGCGTTGAGACGATTGTGAATTCAGGGAGCGCAAGCGTCCCGCCTGCCGGATCGGGCGTTCCATCTGGTTCACCGTCCAACAAAATCAAGAAAGAGGAATCAACATTTGACTGGATAGGATCATTCCCAAGATTCGATGCCCCGTTTGCCGTAAGGCGAGGAAGCCAGCGCGTTTTCAATTGGTCAGTCATAGGAATGAATCTCCTTTGGGGACTTGTCCTGATTTCCATTTTGGTGCCGGCCTTGCTCAAGGGGTTGTCTATCACTGACAAGAATGCGAATGTCATAATAGCTCTCTTCCTTGGGTGGGTTGTCGTCGTCTTCGCAGTTCGAGTGGTGCGCGGAATAATTTCGCCTCTCGAATCCTTGCCAGCCGAACCGGTCGTTTCGCCCAGTAACCGAAGCACCTCGGCTGCTGCAACTCGGAAGAATCTAAGCCGGGGTGCTATCTTCGCGCGCTCGTCTCTCGTCGCGTTCATTGTCGGGCTTTTGGTTTTTGCCCTAGCTGCAAGCGTGACGAGCCTGTTGCCCCGAACATACGCCGCTCAGGCGCGAGTCACGCTCGCTGCCACTCAGAACCTCGATCCTTACGCACTGCAAACTGAGCTTGCCCGCTTCGAATCGCCGGACTTCCTCCAGCAGGTTGCGGACAAAGCCAGCCTACGGAGGATTTGGAAGGATTCATTGGTCGGAGATGACGCGGCGCAAGCCGGGCGGATTGCGTTCAGGCTTCGCAACGCGATGGAGCTTCGTCCTGTCCGCAACACCGGCCTTGTTGAAATCCGTTACCATAGCGAGTCGGCGGGTGAAGCCGCAGACATCGCCAACGCCATCGCCCGAACTTACTGCGAGCAGACGCACGCCGAGTTAATTGACCTGGCGCAACCGCCTCCTCGTCCAACACGGCCCAACCCGTTCTTGAATCTGGCGGGGGGCGTTGTTGCCGGAAGTTTGTTCGGCCTGTTCGCGGGTGGGATAACGTGGCTACTCTTTTGGCTCAGGAATCGAACTAGTCAGAGCCGACTCACGTCGGCTGGTAGGACTACAAGTCAAGACTCGCGCTTTTCACGCACCGCCATAGCGGGAGTTTGCCTGGCAGTTCTGGCGTTGGTGACATTTGCACTGGCGGGAATTGTCAGCAATCTCGCACCCGCCATTATGCTGCCGGATGGGCAGCGCCTGCCCAACAACCAAGCGACACTCGTTGTCTTGCTCCTGATTTTGGCCGGAGCACTGTGCGCATCTTTTTCTACATTGTTTGGCTGGGTGGCCGTCACTCAAATCTGCCGTTCAGCGGGGAAACGGCACGGCCTGTGGCTGGCGGTGTTCGATGGGCTTTTCTTTCCCTTGCTCGCTTTGTCTGCATTGGTCATTTGGGCTGGAAATGTAGTTTCAACGCTGATTCCGCCCCGGCTTTCTCCACTCCTCGTCCCGGTGTTGGTAGGATTGATCGCCCTGGTGGTCTATCGCCTGACTGATTCGGTCATCCGCCGCGTCTGGCACGCGGTGAGTGCGGCTGGCAGTGGGCCTCAGTCCACTCAAGGTGATTCTCCCGCTACCCCCGCCAGTCAGAGCCGACTCACCTCGGCTGCGACCACGGATAGCCAGCCTTGGTTCGCATTTTGCACGGCGCTGACTTACACGGCGACGCTTCTCTTCGGCCTTCTATGCGCGGCGTTTTGCAGCAACCTTTCGGGAGGCTGGGTGATCGGCGTCTTCATTCTGCTGGCGCTCGCAACCCCGGCCTTGGCCTTCGTGTTGCACCGATTCGTCGGCGCGGAATCCCAACGGACCTGTTTCAAGACCGCCGCATGGCTGGCTTTCCTCGCCGCCGTGCCGGTTATTGGTTTCGCCGCTTTCTTTCTGTTTGCCCTGACGCAGGAACGTGGCGGTTGGAATCCCGCCCCAGACGAAGCGGTGATCGTTCCGCTGATCTGGCTGGGAGCTTTCGTACTGCCCATCTTCGGCCTGCGCTTGTGGCGGGCAGGGAAAGCATCGGCGGCAGCGGATTCTAACCGCGTCGCGCGGGACCGCACCCATCGCGTGGTATCGGTCGGTTCCCTTGCTGTGGCAATAGCAATTCTGGGTCTCGTCGCCGCTGTCTTCTTCTCCGGGCGGAATGAAACCCCCGCAAATCTGGCCACCTCGCCGCACAAACTTAAGTCGCTTCCGACTGCCACCGTGATTCAGACAGGTCTGACCGAGCCGGGCGAGCCCTGGGCCTGGCAGGAACTGAAGCGGCGTTCAGAAGCCGGTCGGCTCAACGCGGAGGAAGCCGATATGATTGTGGACGGTCTCACCACATGGATGCGGCGCGAGCATCCCCAAGGGTACGAACAACCGTTGCATTGGTTCGGTGGTTTGCTCGAGGAACTGGGCAAGCGCCGTCTGGTCACTGACGAAAAGGTGTTGGAATTTCTGGAGGTTCTTTATGGCACGCCCAAGTGCGAACCCCTTCAGCGTGTCCGGGAGAACGAACCGCATCCGGCGCTGTCCTTGACTTGTCAGTGGCGCAGCCCATGGAATAAGGAGTTGCTCGGGTTAACGCTGCTGAATGAAATGCGTTCGATCACGATTGATGGCCAGGAAGGCAAGTGGCGAAATGTCCACCCGAATTGTGAGCAGTATGAATTCTACGGGAACCTGGAATTGCCGGCGCTCGCTCCCGGCAAGTATTCGGTCAGGTTCGAAATTGAAAGCGCCCTGATCCCGAAAGAAGCTCTGGCTGGCTTCGCGCCGGATACTCCCTCCGAAGACTGGCCCTCCGCCAAACGGCGCTGGACGCGTGTCTGCCATTCGGAGTTGGTTGTTTATCCTGAGCAGACTGCACTCGTCAGGCTGACCGAAGACCCGGCGCTGAATCCTGTGGCCAGCGGCGCACTATCGGTCAAACAAGTCATCATCAGCCTGGGCGAAACCCGCACGAAGGCGGCGGTGGCGGTGGTGGTATTGGAGAAAGACAACACCGGACAAAAGCTGCTGGTGCCAATCAGCTTCGACGTGTCACTGCGGGTTGGCGGAGAAACGTATCCCTGCGGCCATATCTGGAGCGCAGCCAAAGGAACCGGGGCCGGATATACGCCGAACACTGGCTCGCGTTCCGAACTGAGCGCCGACACCAACCCGTTGAGCGCGGAAGTTCGCGAGGCGGCAGTTATCCTGACGCCCAATCCAAAGGCGGTTGAGCCGATAGGATCCATTGACCAGATCTGGGGCCGCGAGATCGTCTTCCCCCGCGTCCGACTCATCCGTCAGGATTTGCGGGACGGTGCCCAACCGTATCTCGGCCCGGTGATTGAACGCACGATTTACTCTTCATCGTCCGGTGTGGGAAAGCTCGCGTTACGGCTGCGCACGGGAGAGCTAAGTGCGCCCACCGAGCCTGACCGTGAATCCGCCAGGTTCTGGTTCAAGACCAACCAAATGGATTTGCTGGTCGAACAGATCATGGCGGGCGAAGCTCAAAGCCGATGGGGTCTGCTCTGCGTGGGTTTGAAGCTGTCCGACTTTCCGTCGGAGAAATGGGATGCCAGCACACCCGATGACGTGGATAAATCCCTGCTCACCCCGACTAATCTGGAACGTCCCAAGAATATGGAAATGGCGGATCAATCTTATCTTTTGCCGGAGCGCCTTTACCTGCCATTCACGCTCGCTTTCGCCACGGTTGAAGGTGATCGCGGCCTCCTGCAAATCACCGGCTTCACCGAAAATCCGCGCGGCGTGAGGATGAGATACAAGTTGGTGCAGGCAACTGGTCTGACCAGAACCGCTCGGTCGGCGTCCACCGGATCATGGCAGCCCGCGCTCGCAGCAGGTGAGAAGCCGGACCTGAACAAGGTCCTCCAGGAAGCGAAGGAGTTGATGGAGCGTGGTCGTTTTGAGGAATCATTGCAGCGCCACGTCTGGTATCACCACCACGCCCTCGAACACGACGCAGGTCACAGCGCAGTGAGGCTTTCGTCCGCGCTCGCGGATTGGCTGGAACTGGGTCGGCGTTTTCCCAAGGCAAAGCTGGCGTTGATTGCAGCGCGCGATACCAAGACGCGCGAGTTCTCCGAGGAACGCGGTTACGCAACGCTGTTTCAAGACGTGGCGAGCATTAACAGCCATCTCCAGGACAACGAGGCCACCTTGAAGTTGTTCAAGGAGATTGAACAACGTGACCCGGCTCTGGCGCACCAATGTTATTTCTACGCCGAGAGTGTGCTGGTGGAGCACGGCGAATATGAGCTTTGCCTGAAAGTGATCGGTGATCCACAAAAAAGGTTTGAGCTGTACCGACGCGGATGGGAAATGCAAAAGGAATCTCAACGGAACCTGCCGACGCGGACTCTGCGCACACCGCCCGGAGTAGCGCCGCTGCCGGACCTGGCACAACCGGGGAACACACCAACGAACATAACTGCACCGCCCTTGCGGTTGCCACCCGGAGTGCCCCCGCTGCTCGATCTGGGGCAACTGGCGGACAATAATTTCGTCAAGCAAGTGCGCACCCTGGTCGAAATCCTTGTTGGAGTTGAGCGCAAGGCCGAGGCGGAGCGGATACGCGACCAAGCCCTGGCCGTGCTAGACGTGCCGGAGTTGCAGTCCGCCGTGAGTGATGCGGAACAGAGAGTTCAATCCGAACGGGAAACGGCTCGAAAGAAGGCCATCTTGCGGATGCTTAGGACAAGGCTGGCCGACCTGCGATTGAGGTTCACTGACGAGCACCCGCAAATTCAAGCCACTCTGGAACAGATCAGAAAACTGGAACGGCAATGATTTGACCTCCAAACATTCCAGCCAAACCACGACTACGCCGGGCGACATCTTCGCCACGACGCATTGGACGGTCGCGCTCGGGGGAAAGTGACTCATTCGTGGGAGCAGATTAACGGTAAAAATGCTGGCGACCTATACAATTTTGCCGGGACCGTTTTGGACGGCGGCGGGAAGCGGAGCGCCACGTCGCTTTGGGTGGACGCGGAGCGCTGGACGAAAACCTCGCGGCTGGGCGCAGCCATCCGAAAGCGCCGTCGCCGCTGTCGCTCTGCCGACGCAGTCCATAACGGTTCGCCTATCCGTATGCGCCAGTGTTCATCCGTGGTTAAAATGATTTCGCTCTGACCTCCGAACAATCCAACTCGTCCACGAGCGCGCCGGGCGACGTCTTCGCCACGACGCATTGGACGGCCGTACTCGCGGCGGGCAGACGCCACACGCCGCAATCGGATCACGCGCTGGAGGAATTGTGCCGCACCTACTGGTTTCCGCTCTACGCCTACGTCCGCCGGCGCGGGCACACGAAGGAGGACGCGGAGGATTTGGTGCAGGCGTTCTTCTCGCGGTTCCTCGCCAAGAATTACCTGGAAGGCTTGAGTGCCGAGCGCGGACGATTTCGCGCCTTTCTGCTGGCGGCGTTGAAGCATTTCCTCGCGAACGAATGGGACAAGTCGCAGCGCCAGAAGCGCGGCGGCGGTGCGGCGCATCTGCCGTTGGACTGGCCGACGGCGGACACGCAATTTCAACTGGCCACCAGCGTTGAGCTTAACCCCGAGCAGGCGTTTGATCGTGAATGGGCGCTGGCTCTGCTGGCGCGCGTGGTCGAACGGTTGCACGCGGAATGTGCGGCGCAAGACCAGGCGCGGATGTTTGAAGTGCTGAAGCCGTTTCTCACCGTTGGGAAGAGCGCGATCCCGTATCCGCAGGCCGCCGCGCAACTTGGGTTCTCGGAAAGCGCGGCACGCTCGGCGGTGCATCGTCTGCGGCGGCGTTATCGCGAAGTGTTGCGCGCGGAAATCGCGCAGACGTTGAGCGATCCGGCGAATGTGGCCGAGGAAATGCAGGCGCTCTTCAGCGCGTTTGCCCGTTGAATTGGGTGGTTCAGCGTCCGCCCGCCTGCGGTTGCGGGACGAACTTGTGGTCCGTGCGATCCGGCACCACGCGGACATTGGTGGTGAGTTTGAGCGGCTTGCGGCCCGGCGTTTCGTAGGTCAGTTCCACCATGAACGCTGTCCAGCCGCGCGGCGGTTCGGGCACGCGCGCCACCACGCCGCCGTTCTGCAAGGTCAGCGGCGAACTGGTCCATTTGGGGCCGAGCGTGTCCAAACGGAAGTCGCGCGCGTCGGGATTGGTAGCCTGCCAGAGTTTCACCGAGTTGGGGGCGTCGGTGGCGTTTACTTTGATGCTGCCGTCTTTCTCCAACGACCACGCGTAGCGCGGCAACGCCATACCGGTTAGGAGCGATTGATAAAACGCCTGCAAGGTTTCCCACGCATCGCTGCCTTTCATCGAGTGATCGGCATTGGGCACGTAACGCAGATATTTTTCCCCGGGCAGATCGTCGAAGTAATACTGCGACGAATCCGGCAGGAAAAACTGGTCGCCACAGGCATTGAGAATCAACTTGGGCATCGTGAAGCGGGAGCGGTATTCGTAGGGGTCTTCGATCTTCTTCAGCGCCTCGAATTGCGGGGTGTCCATCCATTCCATGATCTTGAACCGCGTGTAATCGCCGACCGCGGGCGCCCAGAAACCGTAGGCGGCGTAGTGATGCTGCATGGACGGCTCCATGTTCAACACGTCAATCACGATGGGCGCGATGCCGATCACGCGTTTGTCCACGGCGGCCGTGGTCCAGGTGGTCCAGCCGCGTTTCGATCCGCCGGCCACCACGAACCGCTCGATCTTGTGACCGCCGCCGTCGGGGCTGGCGCAAAAGGCCGTGAGCGTGTCCATCGCGCGGACGGCGCTCTTGGTCATGGGCAACCGCGCTGGCCAGCGCTCGTCGCCCGTGCGCAGGAACTTGTCCCACGTGTAGGCAATCAGATCGTCCTCGACGCGCCGCTGTCCGTCATTGTTAAACACCAGCGGCTGATTGGGCACGTTGCGGAGTTCGGCAACGACGGATTTGGTTTCCACGGCGGTGCGGACGAGATCGCCGCTGGGCGCGCTGGGCGGGCCTTTTTCGTTGCTGCCACCGGTGATGAACAACAACGCCACGTCGCTGGTGATCTCGGTGGGAATGGCGAGGGAAATCCAGTGTTTCCACACCGTGCGGTCCACTTCGTTGGTCGTGAGCCACGATTGCGAGGTCATTTCGAGCACATGCACCGTGCCCAGCGGCGTGGGGGTGGAGGTGACTTTCTGGAAACTATAGTTGGGGTCCGGCGCGGCGACATAGCGGTCGAGCGCGGTGAGCGCGGCGCCGGCACTGGCGTGCGACTCCGGCTTCGGGCTGTCGTCCGCGGTTGGCTCCGAATTGGCGGGTTGGCAGCCCGCCAACGGTACGAGCAGCAGACCGGCGGCAGCCAGCGACGCGGCGTGGCGGAAGGAATGGGAGAGGGGTTTGCTCCAAAGCCCAGCGAAAAATCGGGTGTTCATTGGCGGCGAGGATGCGCGGCCCGCAGCGGCAAATCAAGCTTCGTTCCAACCAACCTGGCAATTCCACCCATGAACCTACCCCATGTAGCCGTCAGGTTGGCACCTTGCATGGGCCTAAGATTGCTGAGTAATGGGGTTGACTCTTTGTCTTTTGGCGGGACCATGTTTGTAGTTCGACGGCGATCCACAGTTGATATGCCAGCAGCACGCTTGCCCAACGCAGGCTTCCGTTCCGGGCCTCAAGGAAAAACTGTAGCTTCGATCCCTCCCCCGGTTGCGCGTCAGAGTGCCTTTACCCTGATTGAACTGCTGGTGGTGATTGCCATCATCGCGATTTTGGCGGCGCTGCTGCTGCCGACGTTGAGCCGGGCCAAAGATAAAGCTCGCGCGGTTTCCTGTTTGAACAATGAACGGCAGATTAGCCTGAGCTACCGGGAGAGCTACGAGCAGGGCAGCCAGCGTTTGGACCAGCCATCGGTGGCTGACTGGTGGCTTGTAGAAGCGGGGCGGCCAGAGCGCGCCTGGATTTGTCCGAACGCACCAGTGGTAACACCCGGGTTGTCACCGATGGGTCCATTCAGCCAATACGACTACGGCACCGTGCGATCCGCCTGGGTTTGCCGGTCGTGGGAAGTCTGGCTGATCGGGCACACGGCCAAGCCCGAGGACACGGCGGGGCTGCCATTTCCGCGAGCGGGGAGTTATGCGTTCAACGTCTGGCTGCTGCACATGGCGTTGGAGGCGCGGTTCCCGCCAATCGGTCCCTTCAACCTGCCGAACTCCGACTTCCGGAGTGAAGCCGACATTCGGCACCCCGCCCGGACGCCGGTCCTGGCGGAAGGGGCCAGTTGGCGAGCGTTCGTGTTCGGAGATGGTGGACTCCCGGCGCGGGATCTCTTTTCGGGCTGGCAGGGCTTGGGATCAGCGGGCGGCCTTGCTGAAATGACTCTCCCGCGCCACGGGAAGCGACCACAGTCGGTCCCCCGGGACTGGCCCGTCAATCGGCCTTTGCCGGGCGGCGTGAATGTGGCGTTTTTTGACGGGCATGTGCGGTTGGTCCCCTTGGAAGAACTCTACCAGCTTTATTGGAACAAGTCGTACCGGCCACCAGCAAGACGGCCTGGATTACAATGACACTCCTAAGCTTATGAATCTCATGGGTGACTTTCTAGCGATCCGCACCCGGAAACCTGGGCTCCTTGATCCCCGTCCCGTGCGTTCGTCTTGGCCCACGACAACTCGCCCATCCCAACCCGCCTTGTGCCGCGTAACCGGGTTCACGCTGATCGAGTTGCTGGTGGTGATTGCCATCATCGCGATTCTGGCGGCGCTGCTGCTGCCGGCGATAAGCCGCGCCAGGCAAAAAGCGCATCAAGTGCAATGCCAGAGCAACCAACGTCAGATCCTATTCAGTTACCGCATGGCCGCGGACGATGCGGGCGACGGGAGGCTGGACGGAACAGCGGTTCACGATTGGTACTGCGAGGACCTGGGGCGGCCCGGAAGGGCGTGGATTTGCCCGGGTGCGCCGGTTGGCCAGGTCCCGGCTGCTTCGCTTCCGCCGTGGGACAAATTCGTGAGTGGTACATATCGTTCGGCCTGGGTGGAAGCAGACAAGTGGGAAGCCGATGGCGGGACGGAGCCGGTGCTGAAGCCTGACCTGCGCATGGGCAGTTATACTTTCAATCATTGGTTCGTCACGGCCGCACGCGTTCGCCGCTATCCCGCCTACGCGGTTCAGTCACAAACCCTGGTTCTTTTGGCGGAATCATTCAGCGCCGAAAGCGATATTGTGCGGCCGGCATCCACCCCCATCTCCGGCGATGGTGTCTCGCCTACCGCTGCGCCACGAGCCTGGGACACCGCGCCTGATCTCGCGCCAACGGGGCGAGTTGCCCAATTCAAGGGAATCTATAATTTTACCATTCCGCGGCACGGGCGGCGGCCCAGTTCGGTGCGCACGGATTGGCCGGTTAACCAGCCTTTCCCGGGTGCAGTGAATATGGCGATGTATGACGGCCATGTGGAATTGGTGAAGCTGGACGACCTTTGGCAACTCTACTGGCACAAGGACTACCAGCCGCCGGTGAAGCGGCCAGGATTGCAATGAAAGTGGCCAGCTCCGTCGGAGCGGAATATTTGTAGTCATGCGAACCAAGAATGAACGAAGCCCCGTAGGGGCGAAATCTTCTGTGCCGCTCCTACGGAGCTTGACGCACCACGGCAACGGGGCGGCTACAGATATGCCGGCCCTCCGGGCCCGCCGCCACCGCGCGTTTACCCTGATCGAGTTGCTGGTGGTGATTGCCATCATCGCGATTCTGGCGGCGCTGCTGTTGCCGGCGTTGAGCCGGGCCAAAGAGAAGGCCCACCGGGTGGTGTGCGCGAGCAACCAGCGGCAGAACGTGCTGGGTTTTCGCTTGGTGGATGATAATTCTGGACGATATGAGCGGCCCGAGTATCACGAGTGGTTCACAAACGAGGTCGGGCGGGCGGGCCGACCGTGGCTGTGCCCCACGGCGCCAATGGCTAAGGATCCTGCGGCGTCACCCGGGCAATGGGGAACGGTGAAATCCGCCTGGGTCTTCGACTGGGGGCGGTCTTCGCGGCCAGATTGGCGGGCGGGAAGTTACGGTGTGAACCTGCACATCGTGCCGCGCGCGTGGTCGCCAGACAGGAACTGGAACAGTTCCTCGCTTCCAGGGTATTTGAATGAGAGTCAAGTGGCGCAGCCTTTCTTCACGCCAGTAGTGGCAGATGCGGTTCACTTTGGGCTTGTTCCCTTTGCGACCGACCCTCCAGCGGTTGACCTGGTTGCGGGTGTGACCGCTGCCAGCCACATGAGCTTTCTATGCATCCCACGACATGGCCGGCGACCCAACCCAGTCCCGCGAAGCTGGCCGGCGAGACAGCCACTTCCTGGGGCGGTGACCGTGGGGTTTTATGACGGGCGGGTGGAATTGGTGAAACTCGACAATTTGTGGCAGTTGTACTGGCACAAAGACTACCAGCCGCCGGTGAAGCGACCAGGGTTGCCATGAAGCGCAGGGATTGCGCGGTATCTTCCTAAGTTCATCAACTCCCTTATTCCCAGCGAAAGGAGCGCCGAGGCATTGTCGGGTTTGCGGATCTGCCGCAGCCAATGCCGGTCACAGCCTCGTGCTCCCGGGTTTTTCTCTTGGTGCAGCCCCGCTCCAGTCATCAAGGATTCACATAGCCGCTACGGATGAAGTGAAGGCTCGCTGGGACATTCGCTGAAGCCGCGAAGGAGCCGTCGCCGGAAGCTCACACAGCGGTTTGATTATCCAGTCGCACCGCGTCGTTCAGTTCATCGAAAAAGCTGGGCGCGGCGGAATGAACGCGGTTCCAATTGGGGATTAGCGGCGTCATCAGCGGGTCGTCCAGGTAAGTTTCCACGGCGACGCGGATGCTGCGGACAAACGTCGTCACCGCGGTTTCCTCATCGTGCCGCGGATACTTGAGGCCATTGAGCACGGCGTCGGCGGCATAGAAGCGCAGCGTGTCCTCGGCCTGGCGCATGTAGGCGCTGAGCAGCGTGCTGAACGTGCCCGCGTCGAGTTTGATGCCTTCCGCCGCCATCCGGATGAACAAGGCCCGGCTGATGTCTATGGCCATCTTGTTCAGGCCCTTTTCGCGGTCGCGCGGCGAGAGTTCCTGATGTTTGTGCTCGTAGTTGTCGCACAATTCGCTCTGGCAGATGGCGCGCGGCGCGCTGTTGCGAATGACCTCGGCCAGCAGGCCAATCTCCAGCGCCCAATCGTGCGGAATGCGCACGCGACGCACGAGGTCCACGTCCATGGCGAATTCGCCGGCCAGCGGATAGCGGAACGTGTCGAGATACACGAGAAACGGCTGCTGGCCCACGATGCTCTTGAGGGCGCGCAACATGGGAGTGACCAGCAGGCGCATCACGCGGCCATTGAGCTTGTCCGTGGCGCGGGCGTAGTAGCCTTTGCAGAAGTCAAAACCCAGCGAGGGATGCGCGACGGGATAGCAGAGCCGGGCCAGCAATTCGCGGTTGTAGGTGAGGATGTCGCAGTCATGCACGGCCACCATGCGCGCCTGTTCACTGGCCAGCACGTAACCGAAACACACCCAGACGTTACGACCTTTGCCGCCGGGGCCGGGGTCCAACTCCGCGTCTTCCAGTTTGTTGAACAACGCCTTCATGCGCGGACCGTCGTTCCAGAGCAGGGTGGGTTTCTGAGGCAGGCGCGCGAAGAATTTCCTGGCGCGTTGGAAATCGCGCACTTTGGTCGCCCCGTCAATGCCCACCACGATTTGCTTGATATACCGCACGCCCTTGAGTTCGCGCGCGATCAGACTCAGTGCCGAGGTGCCCAGTTCGCGGATGTGACACGGCAGGACCAGGGCGATCGGAGTTTCCTCAGCAAACGACTCCAGATCGCGCTCCAGACGGGGCACATCGGGTTTGCCGAGACGATGCAGCGTGGCGATGGCGCCGGTTTGGAAAAAGTCTGACATAATTCAAGTCCACTATGCGCCGAAATCGCCGCGCGCCTCAAGCCTGCACAATCAGTATTTTCCTTCCAACGCGGGCCGAAGCCACGCGCCGGAATGTTCCAGTGCCTCAAACCGCTGGCGCGGCCTTGTCACGGCCCGGATGCAGGCCGAAGCGGATCAGTTTCTCGCGCATCGTCACGCGCGTCACGCCCAGCCAGCGCGCGGCCTTGGCCTGGTTGCCGTCCGCCAGATGAATGGCCTGGGTAAACAGTTCGCGTTCCGCGTCCTCCAGCAGCCGCGCGTGCGCGTCAGTGATTTCGCCGCGCTGCGCCGCGCCCAGCAACACGGCGACGCACGCGGGCAATGATTGTTCCCGCCCGGCCTCAGCCGGTTGAGCGCGAGCCAGCAACTGGCGAATGTGCTCGAGGCTGATGGTGTAACCGCGCGCCAGCACCAGTGCCTGGCGCACGACATTTTCCAACTGCCGGATATTCCCCGGCCAGGACTGTTCCTGAAGAAACGCGACCGCCTCCGGCTGGATGCTGGGCGATGGGACGCCGAACTCGGCGGCAAATCGTTGGAGAAAGAAGCGCACCAGTTCGGGAATATCCTCCAGCCGTCGGCTCAACGGCGGAACTTGAATCGTGACCACGTTCAACCGGTAGAACAAGTCCTCCCGGAACTGCCTGGCCTGGATGGCGGATTCCAGGTCGCGATTGGTCGCCGCGAGGATGCGCACATCCACCGGAATGGTTTCCTTGCCACCCACGCGCTGGATGGATTTTTCCTGCAACGCGCGTAACAGCTTTGATTGGGTGCCCGGCGGGATGTCGCCAATCTCATCCAGAAACAACGTGCCGCCCCCGGCCTGCTCGAAGCGCCCGATGCGGCGCGCCTCGGCGCCGGTGAACGATCCGCGCTCGTGACCGAACAGTTCGCTCTCCAACAAGGTCTCGGGTACCGCGGCGCAATTGACGGCGATGAACGGTCCGTTCGCGCGGTCGCTGTGCTGCCGGATGGCGCGTGCCACCAGTTCCTTGCCCGTGCCGGTTTCGCCGCGAATCAAGACCGTGACCGGAGTGGCGGCCACGCGGCCAATTTCCTTGTAGAGTTCCTGCATGGCCCGACTCTGCCCCACGATGGCGGAGCGGCCCGTGCTGGCCTGACCGAGTTCCACCATGCCGGAAGAGAGCCGGCTGCTCGCCACCGCTCGCCCCAACAGCGCCAGCAGTTCACCCACGTCGAATGGTTTCACCACATAATCGAACGCGCCGAGTTTGGTGGCTTCAATAGCTGTTTCCGTGGTGCCATACGCGGTCATCAAGATGATCGGCAGACGGGGTTTGACCTCGTGCAATTGGCGCACCAACTCCAGCCCGTTCAAGCCCGGCATCTTCAGGTCGGTGAGCACGACATCAAACTCCTGCCGGCGGGCGCGGTCCAGGCCGGTGTCGCCGCGTTGCTCCACGGTTACGCCATAACCTTCATCCTGCAATTCCCGCTCAAGCGCGGGCAGGATGCCGGCATCATCTTCGATCAGTAACAGTTCAGCTTTCATCAGATTCCGCGCGGGGTAGCACGACACTGAAGGTAGTGCCACGACCGGGCTGGGTGTGACACTGCAACATGCCGCCGTGTTTTTCCACAATGCGCGCTGCAATGGAGAGACCCAGGCCGGTGCCGTGTTCCTTGGTGGTGAAGAACGGGTCGAACAAGCGCCGCCGCACTTCGGGGGTCATGCCCCTGCCGGTATCCTCCACCTCGATCACCACGGCGGGGAGTTCACGGCCATTCACCGTGGCGTTGCGCGAGCGGCTGCGCAGCGTGATAGACCCGTCCCGCTCGATGCTGTCCGCCGCATTGCGGACCAGATTGATCAGCACCTGTTTGATTTGCTGCGGGTCGAGTCGGGCGCGCGCGCTGTCCGTCGTTTCAAGCGCAAGGCGGATGACCTGCTTCTCCAGTTGCGAGGCGAGCAGGTCGTGGACTTCGCGGAGCAACGGCGCCACGGGCAGCGGGGACAATTCCGGGTCTGAAGGCCGGGCAAACTGAAGAAAATCGCGCACGATCTTCTCGAGGCGGTTGATTTCGGTCCCAATGACCTCCACATCCTCATGCAGGGACGGATCCTGGGGTAATGCTTTCTTGAGGCCGTGCAACCGGACCTTCAAAGCGGTCAATGGATTGCGGATTTCATGCGCCACACCGGCCGCCAGCACGCCGAGCGAGGAGAGCTTCTCCTGACGTTCGAGCAACGCGCGGCTGACGATCAACTGACTGCGCAAGGGCGCAATCATGCCGCGATACACGAGGACCGCCAAGGAAGCACCCAGGGCGACCAAGAGGAACAAGGAGAGCCAGAGCAACCATTGCAGTCGGACCATGGCGCCGTGCGAATCCGCCACAAAAACACCCAACGCCGTCCGGTGCGAGGCGTCGAGTTGTTCGCACAATTCCAGCAGCCGCGCGGAACTGGCTTCCATCTGATCGAACAACCGCGCGGAGAACTGGCCGCGCTCGGCGGGTCGGGGCGCTTCCAGCAGTTGCGTCACACTCTCCAGATAGCGGTCGTACTCCTGGAGAATCTCCCCAAACAGGTTTCGCTCCGCCGTGGTGGTGAGATGTTCCTTGTTGGTCGCCATCCAGTCCTTGAGCTCGCGGCTGTCGCCCAGGAACCGTTCCCGATCCGCCGGTTCATCGTGCAGGTCGTAACGCAGCAATTTGTCGTTCAAGCCACGGATGCCGGCTTCGACATGATCCGCAAACCGGAAGCTTTCAATCTGCAAGGCGCCAAACTGCCGACGCAATTGCCCCACCTGCTGCCAGGCGGTGTGCTCCGTCCAAAGAATCAGCGCCGCCACCGCGACGACCGCCACGGCGAAGCCGGTCAACACTAGATTGGTCCGCGTCTTCATGCGCTGAATACTTGCTATCCTCCGGTGGATACCTGATAGCCTGCAGGTTTGCCGCTGGCCCGCTTCCAAAAACCACAACCTGTTGCGGGAGAACGTCCCATCGGTCTCTCCCTCCATCTGGCACCCGAACAGCTTTACTTGTCAGTGAAGCGCAAAGCGCAACCAGTATTCAATCTTTACGTCACAAAGTCATGAAAAACCAAATCGTTCTCAAGTCCTTCGATCAACTCTCACAAATCGCCGCCCAGAATGGCCAGGTGACAACTGCGACGCAAAGCGCAACCCGACGAACGGAAGCGCAGCCCGGCGCCAATCCCGCCGCTAGTGGCCGCGCCCAGCCAGATGTCCGCCGAACCGAGCCAACCCATTGGCGGGGTTGCCCGGCAGAAGCCGAGGCGTGGAGCGGGTAAGAATGTAACTTTTCCGGCGATTCATCCCAAACCAAACGTGATCCCAATCAGAACAACATGAAGATTCAATTCCCAACCCAACCCGAAATGGCCACGGCGTTGCCGATTCGCGGCCTGCCACCGACGAATACTGCGACGTCAACCGGGACGAGCCGGTCGGATTCATCCGACCGAAACCAAGGACCGAGCCACATCCTCGTGCCGGTGGATTTCTCCGGCTCCTCCCGGTATCTGGTACGCCAAGCGGCCGCGCTGGCGCGTGAAACCAATGCCCGGATGACGTTGATTTATGTGCAGACTCCGGATTGGGTGGAAGAAGACGCGAGCAATCCGCTCGTGGCGGATTCCTATCACGACTTGGGCGAAGCCGCTCTGGCGCGGTTGCGTCAGTTAGGCGAGGAGGAAGTCGAAGGCGCCGTCGAAGTCAGCACCCTTTTTCGGGTGGGCAAATGGGTGCGCATCCTGCTCGAAGTCGCGCGGGCGGAACAACCCGACCTCATCGTCGCGGCCAGTGAAGAACGCAGCGGCCTGTTGAGCTGGCTTCGCACCAGCCCACTCGAACAACTTATCCGACAGGCATCGTGTCCGGTCGTTGTCCTCCCGGAACGCCTGTTGCTCCCCAGTCGCGGGAGTTCGCCGCCCGCTTTGCGTCAGGTGGTCGTGGCCGCCGGGGTTTCCGAAGACTCCCGGCGCGCGGTGAAGCACGCGGCCGCTCTGGCGCGGCAAATGAACGGACGGCTGCTGTTGCTGCACGTCACGACGATTCAGAATCTAGGCACCCGTCTGAATCTCGCCAACGGACTGAAACTGCAAAAGGAAATCGGCAGCCAGGCCCGCCAAAAACTGCTCGACTGGCTCGCACCGGAGATCGCAGCCGGACTCCCGGTCAAGGTGCTGGTCCGCAGCGGTGCGCGGGCGGCGCAGACCTTGAGCCGTCATTTGCGGCTGCTGAATCCGCAATTGGTCGTTGTAGGTGCCGAAGAGCACACCAAGCTGGGCCGACGTTTCGCCGGTGCCGTGTTGCGCGCCACCAGCGCACCCGTCGTGGTCGTGGGACCGCTTGCGTCGCCCGTAGCCCGCGTGATTCGTGAGGATCAGCCCGCACCCCTGGCCAGCACTTTGGGAGCGAGAGTTGTGGAATCGGGTTCGGTGCAACCATCCAGTTTTGCACCCGTTGCGGCCACGGCGAATTCACGCGGGCGGGTGCTCGTGGTGGACGACGATCCGTCCGTTCGTGAGTCACTGCACAAGCTGCTCACCAGCGAGCAGTATCACGTCACCGTCGCCGGCAATGGCAACGAAGTCATCGGCAAGGTGGATCCTGCGCACGTTGACCTCGTCTTGCTCGACCTCAAGATGCAGGGGAAGAACGGCTGGGTCATTTTCCGGCACTTGCGCGCCCTCAAACCGCATTTGCCGGTGGTGTTGATCACCGGCATGCCCAACCGGTTCAAACTGGCCGCCAGCGCCGGCGTGAATGCGCTTGTGGAAAAACCCCTCGACGTGCCGCTGCTACTGGAAACCGTGCGCCGACTGGTGAGCGAAACCGAAACCGGCGCTTCCCTGGCCGCCAGCGGCGCCGCCGTGTGCCGCCACATTCGATCCGCCAGCGAACGGCTGCGCCGGCAGTTGTATGAACGTTCCACGGTGCCTTGCCCGGTGACCTCAAGCTGAGGGGCGGATTCACCCTTTGGGGTTGGCGCTGGACCGCCAACTATAACGGCTCGGTTCTCGCATCCAACAAAGTCACGGGGCGGCAAATCAAAGCGAACTGCCCACGTTCGATCCAGCCGGCGCCACGGTTGGTGCGGATGAAGAGATAATTTCCGCGCGTGCGCACCAGACGGGCGGGTTCACCCGCCGCCAGGCGCGTGAAGGCTTCTCCTCCGGCGGTGGGAGTCAACCGCAGGGGTGTGTCCTTGGGTAAGACCACCCCCAGTCGCGTGCGGGTCATGGTGCCAAAATGCGCGGGCAGACTGAGCAGGAAAATTCCCAGCGCCAGCGCCGCCACCGCCTGCTGCCACGAGGCTCGTCGCAGCCGCAGCACGCCGGGCAGGATTAACGCGCCCACCACGGTCCACAGACTGCCGCCGACAATCCACGCCCACCAGTTCACCGGCAGCCAGCCGGATGCGATTTCATACCAGCGTAGTTCCGGCGCTTCGATTTGCGCGGCCTGCCGCGCGAAGCGCAGATTGTTACGTGCATTCTTATCGAACGGATTCACCCACAGTGCCTGTTCCCAAGCAAGGATGGCTTCCGCCGTGTGACCGCGCCGCCACTCGGCGTTGCCGAGGTTTTGCAACGTGCCCGAGGCCAACTGTTCCTCAGCAGAAGCCCGGTAGGCTTCGGTGGCCGCCGCAAAATCACCAGCCCGGTAGGCTGCGTCTCCCATTGCGAATGAATTCGTGCTCACCACGCTCGGTTGCGCCACTCCACTTATGGCGACTGTCGCGATGCAAATCAGACTGAAACAACGAATCAGCACAAGCGGGCCTCCAGTCGGTTGAGCAAGCTCTCCAGTTCGGGTTGAAGCGCGAACAAGCCATCGGCATCCACCGGTGCGCGAGAGAACACCACCCCGTCCTCCACGGTAAAGAACCGGCGAACCACCTCCCCGGTCACGCCTTTGCGTTCGTCTTCCGCCAACAATTCCAACACATCGCGACAGACCATCGCCCGCTCCTCCGCCGGGTAATGCGGGGCGCACGCAATGCGCAAGGCATTGACGGCAGAGGCCGTGTAGCGGAGCAAATCGCCACGACCATAAGCTGTTGCCAAAGCGCGCCGCTCGTTCAGCAACGCCCGCCGGGCGCGGCGGCGCCGCACAATCTCCGGATGCTGCTCGAAATAGCGGCGGCGGCGATCCCAGACCCACAGGCCGGTAAAGCCAGCCAAGGGCAACAATTGCACCAGCAAAAACCAACCGCGCTGTTGCAGCGGTACGAGGCTGGCCGACGTGCGTCCGGGAGACGGCGCGAGATCGCTCAAGGTAAGCTGAGTTTCGGCTTCGACCGGGAGCGCACTGGCGGCTTGGAGGGCCGCGAGGTCCACGCTGGTTGCGCCCGCCGTGACCGTAATTGGGACCGATGGGATGGTGAGCTCCACATACGTGCCACGGGAGGGATCGAAATAGCTGAAAGGAATTGGCGGCGTGGTTTCGATGCCTGGCCGTAGAGGGATGAGCGTATAAGTAAATGCTGCAAAGTTACCCGCTGGCACGCCCGGCACGGGGGTGGGTCGAACCGCCGGCATACCCCCGGGCGCGGCGGGCGACACCTGCCAATCCGGCGACGACGGCGGCGGCGGGGCCACCAGCCGCAACGGATTCCCTTCACCACGCATGGTCACCGTGAGTTTCACCAGGTCGCCCACGGCCACCCGGTTGGCGGAGAGCTGGGGTGGGTCAAGCGTGAATTTGCCAATGGCTCCGGTGAATCCCGGCAGTGTCCCGGCTCGCGGCAATGGTTGCACACTGATCGTGATTGGATCGGAATCCACCAACAAGTGTCGCGGTTGGCCGTCCGCCAGGATGGCCTGCCCTTGAATGACCACCGGGGTGGCGACGCGGTTGCCGAGCGTAAAGCCCTGGGCCGAGAAAGTCAGCCGGCCTGATATCAGCGGCGTGAAGACCATCTCATGGATGTAAGTGGGCACTTGCTGTCCGTTGCGCAAAGTGGAAACGATGCTCTGCCGCGCTGTCGCCTGATCCACGAGAAATCCGTCGCCATTCAAGCGCATGTGCGCCAGGCCAAGCACCGCGTTGGGAGCTGAGGAAGGCAACAACACCCGCAACTTCACCGGCTGCCCGGCATAAATGTTCGTCTCAGTCAATTCCAGCTTGAGCTGCAGCGGCGGCGGCAAGGTGGGATTCGTTTGCGTGCTTACCTGCAATCGGGCGGCGGGCACGACCACGGGTTTGCCGTAAACCTGCACGGTGAATTCGGGAATGGTAAATGATCCGGTATGGGCTGCCCGCACGTGGTGATTGATGGTCGTCAGCGGCGTGAGTTGATTGCCCATGGGAAAGAACACCTGTCCCCGCGCACTGGGGCGAAGCTGGAGTTCGGACGGCGCGTTGATCTCCTCCGGCCATTGAATGGATTCATCCAACGCGTTGAACGTGACACGATAAGTCGCCTTCTCACCGGGTCGCACCGTGGGGGGATCAACGGACACCACAGCCTCGACTTTGCTGGAGACATCAATCGAAGGCTGAGTCACCTGAAGTTGCGCCAGCGGGTCTGGTTGAGTGATAGGCTGCGGGGCCGGCTGCGCAAAAGTCGCAACGGCAGCGATCATTATCCCCCCGCCGAGCAGACTCCCTAGGGCAACGATCCGCCCTCGTGCCGCGAACGCGACGAGCGGTGCGCCAGTCTTTGGAGTAATTGTTGTCGCGCGGTAGGACATCACCAATTCGGGCGGTTGCGGTCACGCGGCTGCCCTTGTTCCCCCGGCCCCATCGGCAGGCGACGACCGCCTTCGAGTTTGAATCCCTCCAGCAACCAGCCGGCTTCCTCCGGCGAAATGGAGATTTCCTGTCCGTCTCGCGAAGGGCCCTCCTCCTGGCCAGCGCGCATTTCGGGGGGCTCGTCACCTTCTTCGCCCTCATCGTCTTCCTCCTCGTCACCGGGCGCGCCCGGCGGCATGAAAGGCGCGGGAATCTGCCCTCGTAACTCCTGCAGCTTCTCGCCCAACTCGCCGCGCTGCGCTTCCATGGCCAGCGCCGCCTGCTGCATTTCCTGGATGCTGTCCACCAGTTTGGCGATGGCGCGTTCTACAATCTCCGCATTGTGCTGCGCGTTGGTGTCCGCCGGATTCAACTCTGCCGCGCCGCGAAAGTCGTCCAGTGACCGCTGCCATTTGCGCAACGCCGCGCCGTGAATCTCCAACGCGCGGCGCACTGCGGCGGTGGCGGCCTTCAACTCGCGACGTGCCCCGCGTCCTTGTAGATAGGCAGCCACCATCGTCTGCACGTCCTTCCCCGCCAGCGCATCGGAAGCGACTTCAATGGCCCGTGCGGCCCGTTCCGCCGCCGCCCGGCCGCGCTGGGCAGTGGGCTTGGCTTCCAGCGACTTCTTCAGTTCTTCCGCCCCTTGCGCAAAGCGGACGTGGCCGAGGTTGTAGAGCGCCAGCGGCTGAAGTTTCGCGTCCTGTTTTGCCAGCGCGGTCTGGAATAAAGCCTCGGCTTCGCGGAACTTGCCCGCGTGCAGCCGCCGCGTGCCGGCATTGAAAAAGTCCCTCGGACTCACCGGTGTCGGCTCGGGCGCCACCGCCGGCGCGTTGGTTGGTGAAACCGTGTTGGTGTTGGCAATGGCGTTGGTGTTGGTGACCACAACCGCCGGTGCGGCTGATCCGGACCCAACTGCGAGGCAAAGTCCGATCAACGCTGATTTCAACTGGACTCGGCGAGGAAGTTTCTTCCACCCGACGGTCGTCGCGCCATTCTCGTTAAGTTTCTTCATCCGCTTGCTCATCACACTTTGCTCCGTCGTCGCGTGCCCACCAGGGATTCGATCACCAACAATCCCAGCACCGCAGCCACCAGCACATGAAATCGGTCCACACCCAGCTTGCGTGTCGGCGCCCCGCCCGAAGCGCCATTGCCGGACTCCATGGCCAACCGCACCTTGGCCAAACCTTCACCCAGCGCCCCCAATGGAAAATAGTTGCCCTTGGTCGCCTCGGCAATCGCGCGCAGCGTGGTTTCATCCAAGCGGCTGCGCACCACTTCGCCGCGCGCATCGCGCACCAGTTCCATCTGTCCCTGTTCGTTGATGACGCGAATTTCCGCCCCTGCGGCGGTGCCGACCCCGATGGTGTACACCACCACGAGTTCTTTGGCCAAAGCCTCTGCCGTGCGCGTTCCGGCCCCTTGGAGGTCTTCGCCGTCGGTCAGCAGCACCACGATCTTGCGCCGGTCGCGCTTTTCCATGGCGCGAAACGCTTCATCCAGCGCGCGACCGATGTCCGTCCCCGGCACCATGATGGTTTTATCGTCCAACGCCCGCAACGCATCCTCGAACGCTCCGTAATCAAAGGTCAGCGGACATTGCAGAAACGCCTGGCCGGCGAACGCGATCAATCCCACGCGCCCGCGCCCGTGCCGCCGCACGAACTCCATAACCGCCAGTTTGGAGCGCTCCAGGCGATTGGGCGAAACATCGGCGGCCAGCATGCTGCGCGAACAATCCACCACGAACACAATGTCCTCGCCCAGTTCCTGCGCGGCAAATTCCTGAACGCCCCACTGGGGCCGCGCGAGCGCGAGGCCCAATCCGGCCACGGCAAGCAGTAACAGGAAACTCTTGAACGCGCGTTTGGCCGGACTGTGCGAGCGCGTCAGGTCGGCCAGGAACTGCGGCGACGCCAGCGTGGCCAGTTGCCGCCGCCTTGCCCATGCGGCATAACGCTGCAACACCAGCAGGACGACCGGCCCAAAGGTAGCCAGCCAGAGCCACTGCGGTTCCGCGAAATGAGGTTGCGTGAAATCCATCATGGGATGCGGCGGAAGCGAGTGTTGGCGAGAACCATTTCCAGGGTGAACAGTCCGAGCGCCGCCAGCAACGGCCACTGAAACAACGGCGTATAAGTTGTCAATCGGCGCAGTTTCACCTCGGTCTTCTCCAAGCGGTCAATTTCATCATAGATACTGTGCAATTCCCGGCGGTTCTTCGCCCGATAGGATTTTGCATTCGAGAGCGCGGACATCCGGTTCAACACCGCATAATTCGCTGGTTGCAACACAAGCGTGGGGATCACGTTGCCCTGAGCGTCCAGCCGCAATTTGCCCGTCGCCGGCTCGAAAGCCGGCAACTGGCACGGCTCTTCCACGCCGATGCCAATAGTATAAACCTTTGCCCCCAACGCGGCGGCAAGCTGCGCCGCGGGCACGGGGTCAATCTCCCCGCGATTGTTGTCGCCGTCGGTGAGCAGAATGATGAGCCGGCTCTTGCTGTCCTTGGCCGATTTCAGCCGTTTGGCCGCCGTGGCAGTGGCATCGCCGATGGCCGTGCCGAGTTCGCGAATCATGCCGATGTGCAGGCGTTTCAAGTTCTCGATCAGCCAGTCATGATTCAAAGTCAGAGGACTGGCCAGGTACGGCACGGCGGAAAACACCACCAGCCCGATCCGGTCGTCGGGCCGTTTGCGAATGAAATCTTCCAGCACCTCGGAGGCAATGTCGAACCGCGTGATGCGTTCGCCCGGACCGCTCATGTCGAGCGCCATCATGGACCAGGACAAATCCAGGACCAACATGATGTCCACGCCGCTGGCCTGGGTTTCGGTGCGGTCATTGGCGAACCGCGGTCCGGCCAGCGCCGTGATGCAAAGCGCCACCGTCAGCAGCCGCAGAAACAGCAACAGCCGTCCCGCCGCCGCCCGCGCCGTGGCCCCCGCCGCGCGGGCAATGTCCGCGCTGGGAAATCGCAGCGCCGAGTGCTTGCCCACGCGCCCGCGCAGGAAGGCGTACACCGGCAGCAACGCCAGCAGCGCCAGCACCCACGGATACTGAAACTCGAAATTCTCGCTCATCGGGATAACGCAAGTTGAACCTTGCTGGCCCTGGCCGCCTGCCGCAGTTCCGTACGACGCACTTCACCAAGCCTCACCAGTTCCAATGCCTGGGTGGCGGCCCCCACCGCCGTTGGCGATTCCAAAGGTGCGAATTTCAAATTATCGCAGCGCCGCAAGAAATCTCCAAGCTTCGACGCCAGAGCGGAGCCGATGGATTCGTGGTTGCCGACCACCTGGCAGAATTCGGCGGTGGTGAATTCCTCTGCCGGCAGCGCGAAGGCCGCAGTCACGTAACGCCGCACGCAACGCGAAACCTGACTCAAGACGTCTCCCGTTTCGGGTTGCTGACGCAATTGCTCTAATTCCTCGCGCGCCAGTACCTCGGGCGGTACGGGCGGCACCGGTTTGGGCCGATGCCAAAGCCAGACGAGCAGCGCCACCACCGCAAGCATTACCGCCACACCCAGCACCACCCAGGTTCCATGCAATTCCCACCAAGTGGGCAGCATTTCCTGGTACGGAGGCATCAGTTCCAGCAGTTCATCTTCGCTTCCCGAATTTGTCGCCCCCCACAAGGCCGGCATCCCCAACCGGACCGCAACCATGGACGCTAGGTATCGGCCAGCCGCCGTCGCGCTTCGGAGGTTCATCCGCGCCTCCTGCCGCGGCGCAGTTCAAAGAAACGTTGCAGCGCTTGGGCGAACGGTTCCGCCGTGCTGAGTCGCAAGGTGTCCACGCCGGCATGACCCAGCGCGCGGTCCAGGTCGGCCAGCCGTTGGGCATTGGTCTGCGCAAACTCTTGGCGCACGCCGGCCCGGGTCGAGTCCAGTTCCAGCAATTCGCCCGTCTCGGCATCTTCAATGGTCAGCAATCCCGCCGGCGGCAGCGTGCTTTCGCGCGGATCATGCAGATGCACGCACACTAGATCGTGTCGTGCGTTTGTGAGGCCGAGGTCATGCAGTGCGTCGCGTCGGTGCGGGCGGCCGGCCCGGAAGCCGTCGCTGGCCGGCATCTCGAAGCTGTGCAGAAAATCCGTCAGCAGAAACACAATCGCCCGACGATGCAGCACATGATTCAGGAACGTCAACGCCGCCGGGATGTCCGTACCGCGGTGCCGCGGAGCAAAGACCAACATTTCGCGGAGCAACCGCAGCAGGTGACGCCGGCCCTTGCGCGGCGGCACAAACAGTTCCACCCGGTCGGTGAACAACAACAAAGCCACCTTGTCGCTGCTGCGCGCGGCGGAAAGCGCCAGCGTACCGGCAATCTCCGCTGCGAACTCCCGCTTGGTGCGCTCGGTCGAACCGAACGCGGACGACGCCGAAACATCCACCGCCAGCACCATCGTCAGTTCGCGCTCCTCGCGGAAACGTTTAACAAACGGGCGGCCCATGCGATTGCTGACGTTCCAGTCTATGTCCCGCACGTCGTCCCCCGGCATGTATTCGCGTAACTCCTCGAAGTCCATGCCGCGGCCCTTGAAATGGCTGAGATACGCGCCGACCATCGTGTCATTCACAAGCCGGTTGGTGCGCACCTCCACGCGGCGGACAGATTCGAGCAGTTCGGTGATGGTCATGCCGGACACAGTCTAAAGTCTAAAGTCCAAATCACGGCAGGCATCTCAAAGCAGTTCCTTGAACTCCTCGATGCCCAGGCCCGCGTCGCGAACGATTGCGGCCATCGTGTAGGCATCCACCGGATTGTTGCGAGGCACGACGACATGCACTCCGCCTTTGGACATGAAGAGGTGTTTGCCCTGCCGGTCAATGCGGAAGCCCGCCTTTTCCAGCGCCTTCACGGCGCGCAGATGATTGACGCCCGGAAGCTTAGGCATGTCGTTACGCGGCGGTCACTTCCAACTCGCGAATTTCGCAACGCAACTCGGGCGCGCCGTAGAGTTCCAGGTAACCTTGCATGGCATCACGGATGTTCTCAAGCGCTTCAGCAACCGTCGCGCCTTGGGAGTGGCAGCCGGGGAGTTCCGGACAACTGATGGACACACCCTCGGAGTGCTGCAACAGGGTGACGTGGAATTTGCTTTTCATATTGATCGCAGGTTACGCGGCGGGTTCGGGTTCGTCAACGTGCTCCGGGTTGACGGAGTTTAAGGCACCGGCACCGCATTAAACACCTTCTTGATGATCGCATCCGTTGTCACCGCTTGGGCCTCCGCTTCGTAGGTGAGGATGAGACGATGTCGTAACACGTCCGGGCCGATGCTTTTGACATCCTCGGGCGTGACGTAGGCCCGGCCCTGCAACAAGGCCCAGGCTTTGGCGGCCAGCGTGAGATAAATGGTCGCGCGCGGCGAGGCGCCGAACTGAATGAAATGTTTCACCTCCAGCTTGTATTTCTCCGGCCGGCGCGTGGCAAAGACCACGTGAACGATGTAGTCTCGCACTTTCTCGTCCACGTGAATCTGGTCCACCAGCTTGCGCGTACGCTGGATTTCTTCGAGCGCGATCACCGGCTTGACCGGAATGGCCGGCGCCGTGAACGCCATGCGGTCCAGAATCTTTCGTTCCTCCTCAAACGCCGGATAATCCAGCAACACCTTGAACATGAACCGGTCCACCTGCGCCTCCGGCAACGGATACGTGCCCTCCTGATCAATCGGGTTCTCCGTGGCGAGCACCAGGAACGGCGAGGGCAGCGGCATCGTTTCGCCGCCGAGCGTGACCTGGCGTTCCTGCATCGCCTCGAGCAAGGCGGATTGCACCTTGGCCGGCGCACGATTGATTTCGTCGGCGAGCACGAAGTTGGCAAACACCGGCCCGCGCGTGGCGTGATACTTGCCGTCCTGCGGATTGTAAATGAGCGTGCCCACGATGTCGGCGGGCAACAGGTCCGGGGTGAATTGGATGCGATGAAACGTGGCTTGAATGGCGGCCGCCAGGGTGCGGGCGGACATGGTCTTGGCCAGCCCGGGCACGCCTTCGAGGAGCACATGACCATTGGCCAGCAAGCCGACCAGGAGGCGGTCCACCAGCGGTTCCTGTCCGACAATCACTTTCCCAATTTCACTGCGCAAAGTTCGAATCCACGTGGCGGTGGCTTGAACCTGTTCATTTAAGGCTGTGTTCATTCGCGTGGAATCTAGGGACGGAACGCGGGCAACTCAAGTTTTCCCCAAGGAAATGAGGTCCGGAGCATTGCCAATCGCCGCCGATGAATTCACCGTTGTCCCGCGCCGCCCCCAGACTACCGGAGGGACTGCTTCAACGCACAGCCCGCAAGGGTTTTCCCAGAGGGCGCACACCCGCGCAAACTGAAGTCGGGAAAATACCATCGCAACCACCGAATCAACTGGTTTGAACGGCAACGCTGCCCGCCGGTCAACTCAGCCATGAAAGCGCCGCAAATTGCCTCTTCCGCTCCGATTCCACTTCGTGACCGCGCCCGCCAGTTTTGGCGCAATGAAATCCGCCCGCTGCTGATCCTGGCATTGGTCCTGTTCTCCATCCGCTCCTCGCTGGCGGATTGGAACGATGTGCCGACCGGTTCGATGCGTCCGACCATCATCGAAGGCGACCGCATTTTCGTGAACAAACTCGCCTACGACTTCAAAGTGCCGTTCCCGACATGGCGCATTGCGGAATGGGGCAATCCGCAGCGCGGCGACATCGTGGTCTTTTTCTCGCCGCACGATGGAACGCGTATGGTTAAGCGCGTTGTCGGCCTGCCGGGTGACACCATTGAACTCCGCAACAACCAACTCGTCCTCAACGGCGCGCCGGTGGAATACCAGCCCATCGCCGAGGGATTGCTGCGTGACAATCCCGCTAACGAGCGCGAAGGCCGCGTTTTCGCCAGCGAAATGCTTCCCGGCCAGACGCACGCCGTCACCGGCAATCTCGCCGCGCCCGCGCCACGAACCTTCGCCCCCATTGTCGTGCCCGCCGGCGAATACTTCATGATGGGCGACAATCGCGACGACAGCTTCGACTCCCGCTTCTACGGTTCAGTGAAGCGCGAGAAGATTGTAGGTCGTGCCACCATTGTGGTCCTCTCCTTAGACAAGAGCAATATTGGTTGCCGCGCAGTCATCGCTTCTTCTCACCGTTGAATCACTCAGTTGAATAGTCTATCTGAGGCCATGCAGAGCGAGGATTACGATGATGGGGCTAATACACTATTCCACCAAGGGCCCCTTCGGATGGCTGCGCAGGCCGACTGGATAATCCTTGGCCGCCGGGCCGGTCAGTTCGATGAGATCATCGCGCACAATGTTGCTGAAGGTGCCCTGCTGGAATTTGCGCACGACGAGGCTGCTGGCGACAGCAGCAGCGCTGCGAGGAGAATCAGGAATTGGTGGCGGTTCATTTGGAGCCGGTGAGGGAGATGGCTTCGGCGACAGTCTTGATGCCGGTGGGTTCCTTGCCCTCAAACGGGCCGTCCGAACCGCCTTTGGGCCAGGTAGCGGGATCAGCGTATTGGCCGTCGTCCTTGTATTCCTTTTGCAGGCGGGCGATCTCGGCCTTCAATTCAGCGAACCTGGCGGCGATCTCGGGTTTCCGGGCTTCGACCGAGCCATGCAGGAGATTGCGCTGCTCGGTAGGGTCCTGGATGAGGTCGAACATCTCATAGGCGTCCACTTTCCAGTAGTAGATGAGTTTGTGCGTGGCCGTGCGGACGCCGAGATGGGCGGCGGTGTTGTGATGGCCAGGCTCGTGATAGTAGCGGTAATAGACACTGGTGCGCCAATCGGCAGGCGCGGCGCCGCGCAGCAGCGGGGCCAGCGAGCGTCCTTGCATGGAAGCGGGAACGGGAAGTCCGGCGAGGTCGAGGAACGTGGGCGCGAGGTCAACGTTGATGACGAACTGCGCGGGCAGGTGGCCGGATTTGATGCCGGGGCCGCGCGCGAGCAGCGGGACACGGAGGCCCGGTTCATACATGAAGCGTTTGTCGTAGAGGCCGAGGTCCCCGAGATACCAGCCGTTGTCAGCGGAGTAGATGACGATGGTGTTCTTCGCGAGTCCGGTCTGGTCAAGGTAGTCAAGTACTCGGCCCACGCCGTCGTCCACGCCTTGCACACAGGCGAGGTAATCCTGCATGTAGCGTTGATACTTCCAGCGGACGAGTTCCTTGCCGGTCAGGGTCTTGCCGTCCACGGTGACTTCCATGGGCTTCACGTTGAGCCACTGGTTGCGGGCCGGGCCTTTGAGATCGGCGGGCGGTTCGAGTTTGAGATCGCGGCGGGTAAGATCGCGCGCGACGGTCTGTTCGTTGATGGGTAGCGCGGTAGGGCGCGTGGCGTAATCGTCCCAGAGCGTTTCCGGCTCGGAGATCACTTTGTTCTTGAAGAGGGCCTTGTTCCGTTCATCCGGCTCCCAGGCGCGGTGCGGCGCCTTGTGATGCAGCATCAGGAAAAACGGTTTGTCTTTCGGTCGCGTTTTCAACCACTCGATGCCGAGATCGGTGGTGATGTCGGTGCAGTGACCCTCGATGGTGAGCCGGCGGCCGGGAACGAGGAAGGCCGGATTCCAATACGCGCCCTGGCCGGGCAGGACGATCCAGCGGTCAAAACCCGTGGGGTCCGAACCAAGGTGCCACTTGCCGACCATGCCGGTGTGATACCCGCCCGCTTGCAGGCGCTTGGCCACGTTGTCCCGCGTGCCGTCAAAACGGTTGAAGACCGGGACGCCGTTGAGGTGTGAATACTGCCCGGTGAGTAGCGTGGCGCGGCTGGGCGTGCAGATGGAATTGGCGACGAAGGAATTCAGGAACCGCACCCCCTCCTTGGCAAGCCGATCAATATGCGGCGTCTGATTCACTTTCGATCCGTAGGCGGAGATGGCGTGTTGCGCGTGGTCGTCAGAGAAGATGAACAGGATGTTGGGCCGGGTGATTTCGGCGGCGCCAACCGAGGCGACGGCAAGTGACAAAACGCCGATGAGGGTGCAGAGCTTTGGTTTCATGGTGGTGGGTTCTGGGTGGCTGGGTTATTTCATCGTTTGCGGCTGCGTTGACCCGTGAGCGCCGTGACGCGGTCGGGCGGTTCACACGATATGAACCGTGTAGTTGACTTCGGCGAATACCCACGGGTTGAAACGCGGCGTTCATCCCACCGCTCTACGCGGAAATGCGCCTTCCAGGTCTGGTCCTGGCGATGGTCGTTATCCTCGTCCTCGATTAAGGGCGTCGCGGCCACAACTTTCCATAACTTGCCCTCCTGGATTTCCAGATTTGCCACCCGGCTCTCGCCGGCCTTCAACGGATAAAGCTGGGCGGTTGGTTTCAGATTGCCGCGGTTCTCCGTGTAACGGGTGAAATGAATGGCGTCCTGACGAGCAACCTCAGGAATATCGGGCCGGTTCTGACGAGGCTTGGACCGCGCTGCCGGGCCGGCGCCTATCGGGGCGGCAAGCATGAGTACCCCGGTCACAGCGGCGAAGTGAAGAACCGGTTGCATGCCCTCAAGTATTCCCAGAAGCAAGGCGACGTCAAACTCGCGGTGTAAAATTCGACATTTATCCCGCCAGTCCCTCGCGCTTAACCGGGTCGGATGACACGAGCCTCGGCTCCAGTTCGTTGAGTTTCAACGAGGCGGCCCGAACTCAAACCACGAGCAGATCAGTTCTATAATTTGCTCTGCTTCGGACGGCTTGTGCAACGCACTGCCCGCTTTCCGTCCATTCAACGGTCTGACGGCCGTTTGCGCCAGCCGTTTTCACGCAAGAATACCACTCGGAAACGAAACTTGTCGCGGGCGGAGAATCTGAAAGAATCCACGCTATCCACTTATGAATACTCACAATCAAGCTGAACCTCCCAAATCCCCCGCTGCCGCCACGGAGCCCGCCAGAGTTGGCACCATCTCCCGCCGTGACGCCCTCAAAAGCACCCTCGCTGCCGTCGGCTTGTCCGCCTTGGCATTCGAGCCGACCGTAGCTGCCCAGACGCCTCGCCCGCCTGATGCCCGCCGTGGTTCGCCCAAGCGTTACGACATGAAAAAGTCCATCAACCTCTGGGCGTTTCCTTATCCGCAGCGGATGACGCTCCGCGAATGTCTCCAACTTGCCAAGGACGCGGGCTTCGAGGGCATCGAACTGAACTACGATCTCGACAACGATCTCTCGCCCAAATCCGGCGCGAAGGAATACCACGCCATTCGGAAAATGGCCGACGAAATTGGAATTCAGATCAGCGGCCTTTGTTCGTTTCTGTTCTGGCCGTATCCGCTGACGAGCAACGACGCGGCAAAGCGGGAGCGCGGCATCGAGCTGGCCGGAAAGATCGCCTCGGCCGCGCATGACCTCGGCGTCGAAAATGTGCTGGTGGTTCCCGGCGCGGTGCATATTCCGTGGCGCGACGATCACGAGCCGGTGCCGAATGACGTTTGCGACCGCCGGGCGCGGGAAGCCGTGGGCCAACTCGCCAAACAAGCCGAGAAGCTGAAGGTTTTCCTGAACATGGAGAACATTTTCTTCAACGGCTATCTGATGACGCCGATGGAAATGAACGCGTTTGTGGACAGCTTCAGCAGCGAGTATGTGCGCGTGCATTTCGACACCGGCAACATCTCCATGTTCCAACATCCTGAACACTGGATTCCGATCCTCGGCCAGCGCACGAAGAACATTCACTTGAAGGAATTCACGAAAAAGGGAACAGACTACTCGCTCGAAACGTTCCGCCCGTTGCTGGATGGCACGACCAATTGGCCCGCCGTCACGGAAGCACTCGATCAAACCGGCTATCGCGGGTTTCTCACCTTCGAGTATTTCCACCCGTACCCGCACTATCCCGAAGCGCTGATCCATCAGACTTCGGACTCGCTGGACCGGATTCTGGGACGCAAGGCATGAGCCGGAACGGTTGTTCACCTCGCTGCGACTGGTCTTGCGGACACAGTCGCGCTCCGTTCCCGATTCGCGCTGGCGAACCTCGCCTTCACGCCGTCCGCAAAACCCAACGGGATTGCTTCAGCCAATCGAGGCGCGCGTCTCGGCGGGCCGGCTTGGTGGAACTGTGAGCGATCACCGAAGCTGCGGTGCGCCAGGTACGATGCCGGACTGGTGGCCTTTCACGGCTTGTTGAATTTGCGCAAGAGCATCGGCGTGATCGGCAGCCACGTTGCGTTTCTCGGATGGATCGCGCCCCAGATGGAAAAGCAGTGGTGGCTCGTGCGATTCCGGCTTGGGCTGGCCGTAGCCCGTTTGCGTTTTGAAATGCGCCTTCCACTCGCCGAGCCGGCAGGCGAAGAGTTGGTCGCCGCGATAGTAAAAGAACGGGCGCGGCGGGAGCGTTTTCGATTCAAAGAGCAACGGTGACAGGTCGGTGCCATCCAGCGTGAGGCCATCCGGAGCGGGCGTTCCGGCAAGGGCGAGCGCGGTGGGCAACAAGTCCATGGTGTGTGCGAGTTGAGGGGTGACGCCCGGTTTGATGCGGCCCGGCATCCACGCGATGCCCGGCACACGCATCCCGCCTTCCCAGGTGCTGCCCTTGCCGTCGCGCAACAAGCCGGCGCTGCCGCCCTGATCCCCCATGATGAGCCACGGGCCGTTGTCGCTGGTGAAGAAGACCAGCGTGTTCTCCGCAAGTTCGTGCCGCCGCAACGCCTCGAGAATCTCGCCGGTGCTCCAATCAATCTCCTCGACGGCATCGCCGTAAATGCCCGCGCGGCTTTTGCCCTTGAACGCGGGCGAAGCAAACATCGGTACGTGCGGGAAGGTGTGCGCGAAGTAGAGGAAGAATGGCCCGCCCTTTTTCTCCGTGATGAACTTCACCGCCTCATCGGTGTAGCGTTTCGTGAGCGTGGTTTGATCGGCGGGTTGCTCGACAATTTTGCCATCGCGCAGCAACGGCACGTTCCAACCGTCGTGCGGCGGATTCGGCGAGCCGCTGCCGCCTTTGCCTTTCAGAATCTCCGCGCGGGCATCCATGTCGTTCGAGTACGGCAGACCGAAGCTGAAATCAAAACCCTGCTCGTTTGGCCGCGAGCCTTCGTGAATGCCGAGATGCCACTTGCCGATGTGCGCCGTGGCGTAGCCCGCCGGCTGGAGCGCCTCGGCGATGGTGATTTCCGCGGGCGGCAAACCGCCCTTCGAGTTCGGGAACAGCACCCGCCGGTTGCCGCACATGCCACTGCGGATGGGATAACGCCCCGTCAACAAGGCCGCGCGGCTGGGCGTGCAGACTTCCGCTGCCGAGTAGAAGTCCGTGAAGCGCAATCCTTCCGCCGCCATGCGGTCGAGGTTCGGCGTGCGGATCACCGGTGACCCGTAGCTGCCGAGGTCGCCGTAGCCGAGGTCGTCGGCAAAGATGATGACGAGGTTGGGAGTGGAGCCAGCGAATGACGGGGGAAGCAAAAGCAACAAAGAAATCAGAACGTAGAATAGTTTCATGGCAGGGTGAGCAGCCGCTTCTCAAACTCGATTTCGTTTACCCGGCCAGCTTGAGCGCAGGGCACGGTGAGGCAAAGCTTGAGAAGTGAGCCGGGGTTCAGGTTGGCAGAATAATCATGGCGGGGTGCTTTCCGGCGCTCCAACCTTCGGTGACGGCAGTGCGTCGCTCCGCCTGGGTGCTGGCATTGGGGCGTTGATTTCCTTTCGCCAGGCGGCAAGGCGGGTGCGCAGATCATGGGCCTTCCCCGGAAGCCGGGCGGCCAGGTCGGTGGTTTCGCCGATGTCGTCGCGTAGATGGTAAAGTTCAACGCGGCCAGTCTCGAAGAACTCCAGCAGTTTGAAATCGCCGGCGTGGATGGCTCCAACCGGCGTCGTGCGCCAGCGCTTTGCATGAACCTACGATTCAAGGTATCCGGGGAAGTGCCAGTAAATCGCCTCGCGTGAAAGTGGTTGCGACGGGTTTTTCAACAACCACACAAAGCTCACACCATCGAGCGGGTGATCATCTCGCCGACGCGACGCCAATTCTGCGCTTGGCAATCCCGCCGGAAGTATGCTGGACTGCGCCCGGATGAAAACGATTTTTTCTCTCTCACTCATCGGGACGCTGGCATTGGCTCTCTTCACCGGCTGCAACACGCCGCAGAAACATTCCAGCAAGGGCACAATTGAATTGTTCAATGGCAAGGACCTCCTCGGCTGGACACACGTACTGGCCGAACCGGACGTTTCGCGCGACGCAGTCTGGTCCGTGCGCGACGGTTTACTCGTCTGCAAGGGCACGCCGCTGGGGGTGCTCCATACGGAACGCGCGTTCCAGAATTTCATCCTAGTGGTGGAATACCGTTGGGCGCCCGGCACCAAGCCCGGCAACAACGGAATCCTTACGCGCATCAACGGCCCGGCTCGTCCGCTGCCGCGCTGCGCCGAGGTCCAACTCATGCACGGCAACGCGGGTGACGTGTTGGGCTTGCAGGGCATGATGGTGGCCGGCGGTCAGCCGCGTTATTTCGAGGTGATGAACCACGCGGTGGCTGGCGACATTCGCGGTGTCAGGAAACTCTCCGATGCCGAACGCCCCGGCGGCGAATGGAACCGCATGGAGGTCGTTGCCCGCGGTGACAACTACAAGATTTCGCTCAACGGCATTGAGATCAATCAGGCAACGGGTGTTGAAGTGCTGGCCGGTCCTGTCGGCGTGCAATCCGAGGGCGGTGAAATCCACTTTCGGCGCGTGGCTCTGACTCCGTTGGGTGACTAAACGGTGCGCGTCAATCTTCAGACTGCCGGGGCCGAAGTGCACCCATGTCGCGAGCGAGTGGGGCTGGCATTGGCGGTGTTCCTTGCCGCTGCGTTGCCGGGGGTGGCAGAACCCAGGTCGGAGTATGGCGAAATTGAATTGATCCGCGACACGTGGGGAATTCCGCACGTGTTTTCCGCCACGGATGCCGGCGCCATGTATGGTCTGGGATACGCCACGGCCGAGGAACGCGGCTTCCAGATGACTTACAGCCTGCGGATTATTCAGGGCCGGCTGGCGGAAATCGTCGGGGAACGTCAGCGCGGCAATCGCAACGAAACCGCGGTGGATCACGATCGCAAGATGCGCACGTTCGGCTGGGCGCGCGCGGCCGGGCGGACGGCCGCGAATCTGGATCGTCGGACACGCGAGTTGCTTGAGGCCTATTGCGAAGGGGTGAACGACAGTTTCGCCGCGCAGAAGGCGGATGGCCGATTGCATCCGTTGTTCAAGGAGTTGGATGTTACTCCCGAACCGTGGACGCCGGCGGATTGTCTGTTGAGTTGGTGGCATCTGGCGCAGTTCTTCGCGACTGACGGCACCCGCGATTTGATGGTCTGGCGCAACCGGACCCAGCCACGCCCCGGCCAACCGCAGCCGCCCCAGCCCGGCCCGCTCTGGCTCGACGACGCCGCTGCCGTGGTGCAGCGGCACGATGTCGGCGACGACTGGGTGAAACGCGTTGAGCAGTTTGCCGCCGAGCACGGACTCAATCGTGCCGACCGCGGGAACGAAGCGCCGAAGTTCAGTCACGCGTGGGTCGTGGGCGGTACCAAGACCACGACGGGCGCGGCGGTGTTGGTGAGTGACCCGCAAACGCCGGTGCGCAATCCTTCGTTGTGGATCGAGTTCCACGTCAGCGGCAAGACGTTCAACGCGCGTGGCATTGGCGTGCCCGGCAGTCCGGGTTTGCTGATTGGATTCAACCGACGCGTTGCATGGGGACTGACGGCGCTGGGCGCCGATCAAGCAGATTTGTTTCGCATGGAAACGGACCCTACGCGTCCGGACGAATACCGATGGAACGGGCAGTGGCGACAAACAAACGTCAGGACCGAGCGAATCAAGGTCAAGGGCAGACCGGATGTGGAACTGACCGTGCGCGAGAGAGACTTGGGGCCAGTCGTTTCGGAGTTCTGTTTCCGGCAGCCCGGCGATCCAGAGGTCGTAATCCAACGCGTGCCAATGCGCGAGCCGACGCGCGACACGATTCAAGGTGTGTTCGGCATGATGCGCGCGAAAAGCGCCTGGGAGTTTTCCAAGGCGCTCGGTGATTGGCGTTTCCCGTCGGCAAATTGCATTTACGGCGATAGCGCGGGGCACATTGGTTACTCGGTGCTGGGCGCGATCCCAATTCGCTCGAAATTGGCGCCCGATCCCAACGGCAGTGAAGCAATCCCCGGTACAGGCGACGCGGCGGATTGGCAAGGATTCGTGCCGCAGAAATTACTGCCGCAGGTCACCGACCCAAAAGCCGGCCTGCTCCTCAGCGCGAATCATCGTCCCGTGGGTTCGTTCTATCCGATACCGCTCGGCATAAGCACCGGCTCGATGGGCGACACCATGCGTTCGTGGCGATTGCGCGAGCGGTTGAGTGCGCAGGAGAAGTTCACGCCGGAGGATGTGTTGAAGGTTCATTACGACACCGTGAACCCGGCCCGGCGCGAAATCGTGCGGCTCGGGCTGCATCTGCGCGACACGAAGCAAGGTGAGCTTTCTGAAGCTGCAACGGCAGCGCTACAGGTGTTGGAGAAATGGTTCAAAACTGGCGCAAGCAGTGATTTGAGATCCGACGGCGCGGAACTGGCGACAAGGATCAGCACGTTCTTCCGTTTCGTCGCCACGCCGCTGGCGCTCAAGTATGGCGGTGGGGAGTCGGGCCTGGCCCGGTTTCTCCAAGACTCGGCCCGGCGCCTCGCTGCCGATCCGAACGCCACCTTCGATGAGGATACGCACCGGTTCATTGACACGATTCTGGCTGACGCCTGGCGCGATGGCGGATCAACCGCAGGCCGCTCCGGTCGCGGGCAAGGCGGACGCACCGCAGTCACGCTCGGCTGGTTTGACAGCCTCGATGGATTCGGTTCCCTGGATCGTGCCCGGGATTTGTCGCCACCACCCATCACCGTTTTGGACGGGCAAACGATTCTTTCGCAAGGGGGACAGTCCTACACGCAGTTCGTACCCCTGCACGATGTGGATTCCGCGCAGACGATCTGCCCCATTGGTCACAGCGACCGGCCGGACAGCCGGTACCGCACCAGCACGATGGTCCTTTGGGGCGAGGCAAAACTGCATCCCGCACCCCTGAGCCGTGCCGCGGTGGAGAAGCTCGCGGCGACGAGCTTTGTGCTCTCGAAATAGGCTCGCCGCCACGCCCTCGCTGGTGCGTCTCCTTTTGTCAACGATTCGGACAACTTCAAAGCCTCACGCATATCGCCCGCACATCGCCCGCATATCAGGTTGCATATCAGGTTGCATCCCCGTACGAATTCAGGCTCAATCGCGCCTGTCTATGAAATCCCTGTTCTCTTGTTTCGTGTTCGTCACTTTGTGCTTGGTCGGCAGCCTGCAATTGCCCGCGCAAACCCCGGTGGCGTTGCCCGACCGCTTTGAGGTCGAAGCCATTGACCGTTTCTTGGCGCAGACATTGGAGCAGAAAGGCCAGCCGGGGTTCTCCGTCGCCATTGTGAAGAATGGTGAGATTGTTCTGGCGAAAGGTTATGGCAAGCGTTCGCTCGACGACGGCCGACCAGTTGAAACCGACACACTCTTTGCCATCGGGTCGGTGAGCAAGCAGTTCACCTGTGCCGCCATCCTATTGCTGGCCGAGGACGGCAAATTGTCGGTTCGCGACAGGGTCGCCAAGTACTACCCGGACCTCACGCGGGCCAACGACATCACCTTGCTGGACTTGATGAACCACACATCCGGCTACCCGGATTACTACCCGCTCGATTTTGTGGATCGCCGGATGCGGCAGCCGATTGATCCGGATGAATTGCTCCGACAATACGCGGGTGGAAGACTCGATTTCGAGCCGGGCAGCAAATACTCCTACAGCAACACGGGTTACATTCTGCTCGGTCGTGTCGTGGAGAAAGTCAGCGGCAGGCCGTTCGGCGAGTTTCTGGCGGAACGCATTTTCAAACCGCTGGGCATGCACAACACGGTTCACGAACCGAACCTGTCTGATCCAAGGCTGGCGCGCGGTTACACCACCTTTGCCCTGGGTACGCCAGAGTACACGCACCCCGAAGCCAACGGTTGGATCGGCGCGGCGGGCGGCATGTATTCCACGCCGTCAGACCTGGCCAAATGGAATCTGGCCCTGATCAGCGGCAAAGTGCTCCAGCCTGAATCCTACGCCTTGATGACCGCGCCGCGAAGACTTTCCGATGGTAGGATTTCGGATTACGGTTGCGGCCTCGGCGTGCGAATGCAGAGCAATCGCCAGGTCCTCACGCACGGCGGGGCCGTCAGTGGTTTTGTGACCTTTAATGGCACGGTGCCCTCCACGCGTTCCGCGCTCACCCTGATGTGCAATCAGGACGCCGGCACCGGCCCCCTGGCGGGGCAGGTTTTTTCCCTGCTGCTAAAAGAACCGTCGCATGTGCCCACCATTCGCGGCCCCTCGACCGTGGACGCGGTGAAGCGCGCGTTTGCGGGCTTTCAGAAGGGTCGCGTCAACCGCGACGAGTTCAGCGAGGAATTTAATCACTATCTCACCGACGCCAAACTCGCGGGCGCATCCAAGCGCCTCAAAGGTTACGGCACGCCGCAAAAGGTGGAAGTCCTCAGCACCAACGAACGCGGCGGCATGGAAGTCACAACCAGCCGATTGACCTTCAAGAAGGGAAGCCTGCGGGCGTTGATGTATCGGATGCCGGATGGCGCGATCGAGCAGTTCTTCGTTTACGCGGATTGAGAGCGCTGGCTCCGCAAACAGGCAGAGCGCGGATGAGGTCAGACTGCGAGCAGTTCAGCCCCGCACGCGGAACACTGGCTCGATCATCGGCCCTTCCAGAAAGCGCGCCGGATTCGGGTCCGCCAGCCAGCCGGCCAGGGTCTTGAAAGTGGCGGCATAAGCTCGCAGGGTTTCCTCAATGGCTGTGGTGTCGTGCGCGGCGGTCAGATTGTGAGTCACGAGTTGCAGCAGGCCGCGCTTGACAACTTCCTGCTGCCACAGACTGCGCTCCAGAAAACTGTCCTGGCCGGTAGCGTCACGGAATTTCAAAAGCGACCAAGCCGGGAACCCCACACATTCAAAGCGCGGATGCAACCCCGCCAGCTTTGCCAGGGCATTGAAACCATCCTGCAAGCAACGTCCGCTGGCTTCCATCCGTGCCAACGCATCTGTTTGTTCCAGCACGTCCAGCACCTTCATCGCCGCCGCCATGGCCGACACCTCGCCACCGAAGGTGAAACTGACAAAGATGTCGTCGAAAATCTGCATCACATCGGCCCGGCCCAGAATGGCTGAAATTGGGAAACCATTACCCATCGCTTTGCCCAAACACGCCAGATCGGGTGTCACGCCGAAACGTTTCTGCGCCCCACCCAGACCCAGATGAAAGCCGGTGCAGATTTCGTCGAAAATCAAAAGCGCCCCATTGCAGCGCGCCAGGGCTTTGACTTCTTGGAGATAATCCGGTGCGGGCATGGCGAAGTTCACCGGCTCCAGGATGACGGCGGCGAATTCGCCGTTGTGTTGCGTCAGCAATTTCTCCAGTGCCGGAAGGTTGTTGTATGGGAATGGATGCGTCAGAGCACGCACCGCCCCGGGCACGCCGCGATGGCGCGTGGTGGAGCCGATGTACCAATCCTGCCAGCCGTGATAGCCGCAACAGGCGATCCGCTCGCGGCCCGTGAAGGCACGCGCGGCTCGCACGGCTCCGGCGGTAGCATCCGAACCATTCTTGCCAAACCGCACCATCTCGGCACAGGGAACGAAGCGTTGCAGCCGCTCGGCGAGCTGTACTTCGACGGGATGCGGCAGGGAAAAACTGTGGCCACGTGCGATTTGGGCTGTGACCGCCGCGTTCACCTCGTCGTGGGCGTACCCGAGGATATTTGGGAGCAGGCCCTGGACGTAATCAATGTACTCGTTGCCGTCCACGTCCCAAACGCGGCAGCCCTTGCCGCGTTCGAGAAAAACTGGTGAAACCCCGCGCACATATTGCCGGAAGCTCTTGCTGAAGGTCTGAGCACAACCGGGAATCACCCGCTGCGCCCGGCCCAGCCACGCCTCGGATTGCGTCAGCGTTTGCTGGGGTGCCGGGCCGGCAACCGCCCGTTGGTAGAGTGATGTGTAGTCACGTTCGTCCATGATGGCCTGAGCTTGAATTTGGTGGAGCGCTGACCCGTGGGAAAGCAGATTTCGCCACAATACCTCGGTGCCTTTGCCTCAATGTCAGTGCGCTGGCAAATCGCTAAAGGGTCACGGCTTGAGCCGCCGACAAATAGGGCGGTACGGGCGCACCAAAGGCATCCGCAATGGCGCGTAGCAACTCCGCCTCCCGACGTTGCAGCAACCCATCCGTGGCGGCGGCCGCCGTCAGGGCGGTAAGCAGCAACTGTTTCAATGGCGGGGTGGCTTGAGCAAAGTTCTCAATCGCCGCGTCAATTTGCAGCAGGTTACATTCGCTCAACGGCAGGAATTTGAGTTCGGCTGACGCCGGCAGTAGGGCGGCGCCGTGGCGGAAAGCCGTCGCTGCTTCCTCCTCACCTTCACTTCCGATGCGTGCCAGGCCGGACAACAGAACCGCGCTGTCGGCCAGGAGAGGTTTCAGACTGTAATACTGCACGGGCGGTTTTCGGACCGGTCCAAAATGCGGCTGTAGATGCCGCACCACCATCCGCTGCAACATGTATTCAAAGAGGTCAATTTGCGAATCCTCGGCCACCAACCACGCCAGATGGCTTTGAAAGCTGTCAAATTGTTCGGGCGATAGTCCCCGCAACGCCCGGACAGCCAAATCGGCCAGCGGCAGAAAATGACCCGCATCGAGCTTATCCGTCAGCACTAACAAGCGCTTCAGTTCAGAAGTCACGCCCGGCTCGGTGCGATCGCTCAATCCGGCCAGTTGGCGGGCCCGCACGGCGGATTCCTTGCTGCAAAGCAGCGCATAAATGAGTGCAACAGCACTGAAGGCAGTCTGGGTAGCGACGTGCAACGGCACTGGAATCGTGCCGAGCAACACGCGAGCGAACTCTACATTCACCAAGGGAACGCCATCGCGGCGACCGGTTGGATCCGCGGGAGGTGTCGCTGCAGCCATGGGGTCCTTGCGCGCGGCGTCCGCATAGAGCACCTCCTGCACTGCCGCCGCGGGGCCGACGATGGCGGCGAGTTTTTCAAAATCCACCGGTTTCCCGCCTTGCTCGCGATACAGTTCCGTGACTCGGGACTCGCGCAACACGCGCTCCAACGACACCGCGGGAAACTTGCCATCGAAGTGAGGATTGATCCGCTGAATGCGCTTGGTCAACGGCGGATGCGTGGCGAGAAAGCCGAACCAACGCGGTTTCATGCCATCGCCGAAATACATGTGACTCGCCTCCTCGGCCCGCGCGGTGGCGAGCAGCGAATGTCCACGCAAGCCGCCAATCTTCTTCAGCGCGCCAGCAATGCCTTCGGGGTTGCGGGTGAACTGCACCGCCGCCGCGTCGGCCAGATATTCCCGCTGCCGGCTCACCGCGCTTTTGATCAAGCGCGCAAAGAAGGCGCCGAACGACCCCGCCACCAGGCATATCCAGCCCACCACAAACGCCGGGAGCAAGACCGGGTGAAATATCGGTCCCACCCATTGTCCCTCCGCGGTTCGGGCCCGGCGCAGAAAGTCCAACGTCAATATGCGCCCCAGCACCACCAATCCCAGCACGCCGTGCAGCCAGCCGATCAGCCGGGTGTTCAGCCGCATGTCACCGTTCAGAATGTGACTGAATTCGTGGGCAATCACGCCCTGCAATTCCGCCCGCGTCAGCAACTTCAAAGCGCCAAACGTCACCCCTACCGCGGCGTCGGTGATTTCATTTCCGACCGCAAACGCATTGATGCCGCTCTCCTCATCCAGCACATAGACCTCCGGCACCGGCACACCCGAAGCGATGGCCATTTCCTCCACCACGTTCAACAATAGCCGTTGCTCGGAATCGTCCGTGCTAAACGGCACCAACCGTCCGCCCAGCAAATGGGCCACGACGGCCCCGCCGCGTGACAATTGCCGAAGTTTGCACCAACTGACCAAGCCGATGACGGTGGTGGCGAACAGGGTGACCCAGCCCGCCAGTTCCCAATTCCAGATGCCGTCCCGGCCAAAATAATGGGCCAACTTTACGAACCATCCGTGACGCGAATAATCGCGAGCGCCCAAGGCGGTGAGTTGATACGTGAATTGAAAGACCCCGGCGAGCGCGAAGTAGATCGCCAGATTGGTCAATCCCAACGCCACGCCGAACAAGCCTACCAATCGGTGGGTGCTGGCCCGCGCCCGCGTTTGTTGTCCGAAGAAGTCCATCGCCAGTCCGGAATCATCCCCGCCCGCGAAATTCATCCATCAACTTCAGGATACCTTCGCGGATTACAAACAGTTCTTTCCGCGCCTCGGCAATCATTTCTTCCGGCACCAGTTTCTTCAAGGCCACGGCTTCCAGTCCGGCCTGCGACTTGTGCAGATGATCCAGCGCGCGTTTCAGATACGCCACGGTGAAGGCACCGTCCGGGTGGCCGTGTCCTATCGTCAGACCTTCCAGCGCGCCGGCCAGTTTCACGCTGGTGGTCTGGAACTCGAAGAGGAACTGGCCCAAGTCCCTGTCATCTGATTTCTTCAACCCCAGTTCATCGGCCTGATGCCAGAATCGCATCGCGCTCTCAAAGCAACGGTGCTGCAACGGATGCCGCAACTCGCCGTCGTCCGTGCGAATCCAGTCAATCCCTTCGCGCGCCGGATCCGGCTCCGGCGCCGGTTCGTTGGCGGCGGCTTCGCAAATCGCATTGATCTCCGCGATGGACATCCGCTCCTCATCATCGTCCTCAACTTCCGCCTCGCTCTCCCAACCCATTTCCCTGGCAATGATTTCCTCGGCCGCTTCGGAATCCCCATATTTCTCCAACAACTCGCGGTATTTCTCGGCGCGCGCATCGGATTCCTTCATCAACTTCTCGTAATCGTGCTCGTCCCATTTCGCTTCCGGGTCTTTCTGCCCGCGCTCGTGCTGTTCGATGGCTTCGGTAAGTGCCTGCAGGAAATCACTCATGCCGGCGGCGGCCTGGCGGGCCCGCTCGGCGTCCTCCGCCGGGGTCATCCGCCATTCGGGCGCGGAAATGGTCAACTCATAATCCGCGCTTTCTATCACGACGCGGCCGTTTGCCTCACTGAACCATTCAAGATAAAGCGAATTGGCCATGTGCTCCGGCGGCTTTTCCTGGCGGCGAATCATCTCGAGCGCTTCGGCCAGCGGCACGTCGAACACCCGCACTTTCCGCGACGCCGTCAAATCCCCAATGCTGCCACGCTGCACTGTATGTAATGAATCCAAATGCTGATGGGTGACCCGCGGCCTGGGGTTGGTGAAGGTGAGCAAACAGCCGGCAAGATCGGGATGGGCGTTGCCCTGAAGTTCGAGCACGACCGGATCGGGGCGGCCCTCGACCCAAATCTTGCCATGCACCATGCCCCGCACGCGATTGTCAATCTCCCCGCGTACCACGCTGTCATGAATTCGGAAGGCCACGTGCGCAGCATAAAGGGCTCGCCGGGGTCAGGCAAAAAGAGATTTGAAAAGGCGTTTTGTCACTGGCGTTGTCGGAAACGCGCCGGTTTCGTTCTGTCAATGACGCTCGGCTGGCGGCTGGGGCGAACCCGCAGCCAAGTCATACCGCCACGGGTGCTTTGATCGCCGGATGAGGATCGTAGCCCGCCAGTTCAAAGTCCTCGAAGCGGAAGTCGTGGAGATTGCTGACGGCGTGATTCAGCTTCATTTGCGGCAAGGTACGCGGAGTGCGCGTGAGTTGCAGTTTCGCCTGTTCGAGGTGATTGGCGTAAAGGTGCAGGTCGCCGAAGGTGTGAACAAAATCGCCGGGTTGGAGGCCGCATACTTGCGCCACCATCAGTGTGAGCAACGCATAACTGGCGATGTTGAACGGCACGCCGAGGAAGATGTCCGCGCTGCGCTGGTATAACTGGCAACTCAAGGCACCTTCCTGCACATAGAATTGAAACAGTGTGTGACAGGGTGGCAGAGCCATGCCTTCAAGCTCGCCGGGATTCCACGCACTGACAATGAGCCGGCGACTGTCGGGGTTGTGTTTGATCTGCGAGATCAAGTGGTCAATCTGGTTGATTGAGCGGCCGTCGGCGGTGCGCCAGTCCGTCCATTGCGCGCCATAGACACGGCCCAGTTCGCCGTTCGCGTCGGCCCACTCGTCCCAGATCGTCACGCCGCGTTCGTGCAGATATCGGACGTTCGTGTCGCCGCAGAGGAACCAGAGCAATTCGTGGATGATGGACTTGAGATGGACCCTCTTGGTGGTGACCAGCGGAAAACCAGCGGCCAACGGAAAACGCGCCTGCGCGCCAAACACGGAATACGTGCCGGTGCCGGTGCGATCCGCCTTGAATTTACCGTGCTCCAGAACGTGCCGGAGCAACTCCAGATACTGAATCATCGCGGAGCTATTGAACCAACAAAACCGGTGAAACACACGCAGTAAAATCGTCCGCGGCCACCGGCGGAGGAGGACGACAACTGCATCGCTACGGGCGAGGAGCCGGCTGCGAGGGTGAATCCTCGGCTGGTTCTCGAGCTGGCGGCTGGGGTGCTTTGAACGGCGAGTCTTCCGGCACCCGCACCACCGGCGGCAGTGGTTGGGCGGCGCGTTTCGCCGTGAGTTCGGAAGGGATTTTGATCAGCTTCAATTCCTTGGCCAGTTCGTCCAGCATGACAACGAGCAGACTTTGGAGGGCGCGCTGCTGGTGCGTGAGCCACCAGACCAGCGCCGGAACGGTCAACACGAGCAGTCCCAACCCCACCCACCAATTGCCAAGGAGTCCAAGCACCAGAGTTTCGAGTGCCAGCAACGACCAGAAAACGACTTTCGCCGGCAACGACCAGCGGCCCCGCAAGCGGCAGCGCAGCATCCGCTGGCCGGGGGCATGATCCTCGGCGGCCGTGACTATTTGCACAGAGGTCCAACGGTTGCCGTACGTTTCCACGTCAAATTCGCTCCAGCCGATGTCCGCGCGGTTGGACCAGCCCAGCCGGTCCAGTTCGGCGATGATGCGGGTGACGAACTCGACGCGTTCCACTGGCGGCTCCGCCCAGTATCGGACTTCGCGGAGGGACTCCGGATTGTCGCGCAACGCCAAGGATTCAAGGCTTTCGGGCGGCTGCGGCTTCGGCGAGCGCAATTGTAGTCGGCCCTGGTACCGTTGCCAGCCGCGGACGATGGGTTGCAGGAAAAACAACAACGCCACGAGGGGTCGGGACCACCAGCGTCGCCTGGCGGGCGGCAGGGCGGCTTGCGCACCCGCCGCAACACAAAACCCGACCGAGCAAAGCAGGCTCGTTGCGGCGAGCAGCAACAGATGGGGAAACGCGGCGGACAACACCCACAGCGGCAGGGTGACGAGCACATGATACTCCAGGGTGGTGAACAACATCAGCGTCAGGGCCGGCTCGGAGGCGTAGAGCGTTTGAAACAGGCCGCTGCCAAAGACGCCCCGGTAGATGACCGGTCGCCCCAACCGCACGCCAAATCGTGCTGGCGTATAAATTCGCCCGCGCCAGATGCTGTCGCCGAACGCATTGAAGTACTCCGGATGTTTCCGCACGAGCAGCGCCTCCGCTTCGCCGTAACCGCGCTGTTGTTTCAAATACGCGCCGACGGTGGAACGACGGAAATGCCACACGAAAGCCGCAGGATTGAAGCCAATGACGATGCCCGCCTGCTGCAGCCGCCAGCAGATGTCCACGTCGTCGCCCGCTTTACGGAAGATTGGGTCAAAGCCGCCGACCAAAGCGAGCGCCCACTTGTAGAACGCCATGTTGCACCCGGGTATGTGTTCCGCGCGCCGGTCATCCAGCATGACATGGGCCGGGCCGCCGGGCGACACCATCACTGCGGCGGCGACCGCGGAATCTTCTGGCGGCAAGAGATTGGGGCCGCCGATCGCGGCGCAGTCACTTGTGATCAAATCACCGACTAGATAATAGAGCCAGTCTTCATCCGCGCGACAATCTGCATCAGTGAACGCCACGATCTCACCTTCCGCGACCGCGATGCCGGTGTTGCGGGCGACTGACAGGCCACGATTGCGATCGTGCTGGATGAACCGTACGCTGGGATGGTGCGATGCGATCTGAGCCGTCGTGTCGGTTGAACCGTCATCCACCAGGATGACTTCGTAGTCGGGGTAATTCAGTTGCTCCAACGAATCAAGACAGGTGCCCAGCGTGCGGTCAGCGTTGTAACTCGCTACGACGACGGAAACCTTCGGGTGCCGAGCCAGCGGAAAGTGGGGCGCGGCGTGGAACATTTCCTGGACCACACGGAACGATTCCTTGGGCTGGCGCGCCGCAGTGGTGATCCCCATTTGCCAGTCTTCGACTTGTTGCCCCTCCTTGAACCAATCGTCCGTGAAGCTGAACACCACGGTCCCGGCCAGGCCGCCGCGAAACGAATGTTCGATCTGCCAGCGCAGGATCTCACACTTGCGCGCCTCGCCCTCGCGCAGCGAGTCAATGCCGAATTCACCCAGCAGGAGGGGCTTGGCATCGGCCATCATTTGCAGGCGGGCGAGGTAGTTTCTGAACGGTTGGGGCTGGTGCAGGTAAACGTTGAAGCATAAGAAATCCAGGCTCTGTGGGCGCAGGAACTCCGTTGGCGGAAAATTCGTGAAAGTGCAGAGGCAGCCTGGGTCCACTCGCTTGGCCTCCAGCACAAGTTCGTCCAAAAACTCCGCCACCGCGCGTTCCCCGCTCCAGCGCACGATGTCGGGGGGAATCTCATTGGCCACACTGAAGGCGAACACGGCCGGGTGCTGCGCGCAACTCTTCACCGCCTGGCGCACCTGGTCCTTCGCCGCTGCACGCAGCGGCGCGGAATCCAGAAAACACCGGTGCTTGTCCCACGGAATGTCCACCAGCAGCAACAGACCGTGCTGCGCAGCCAGGTCGAGCAACCAGCGGGGGGGGACGTGGTACACCCGCAGGAGGTTCGCGCCAAGTTCACGAACGAGAGCGAAGTCGCGGCCGGTTTGCTCCGGCGCGGCGAAGGGTTCGCCATCCGCGTTGGGTGCAAACGGTCCGTACGCCAATCCCTTGGCGTAAAATTTTTCCGCGCCCCGGCGAAAGAATTTGCCATCCACCATGACGCGCGGGCGGGAGGAATCCGACTCTGACATGCGGTTTAGACGGAGGAGGATTTGGTTTTAGTCATGAGGGTTTCAAATTGGCAATTTGCCCGTTGCCGCACAAGCCAACGGCGGGCTGGCCGGGGGAAACCAGGCAAAGAAACAGCGGCGGTCTGATCCGCTTGTAGCAAGCGGTGTCGGTTGTTCGTCATTCGCTGCGTCCGGAGAATTCCGCCAGCATCACTGCGATCTTGTCAATTTCGTTACGGGCTGGCGGATGGGACCCCGCCGCATACCGGTTGAGCATGATGGAGAAAATCAGGCGCTCACCAGCGGCAGTGGTTACATGGCCGGACAACGAATTGGCCCAGCGCAAAGTGCCGGTCTTGGCGCGTACGTTGCCGGCCGCGGGCGTGCCGCGCATCCGGTTGCGCAAGGTGCCGTCCACGCCGGCGATGGGCAGTGCGTTCAGGTAGGCGGCTGCCTCCGCGTGGCGATCCATGAATTGCAGCAGCGCAATGGTGGCGTTTGGCGTGGTGAGATTATTGCGGGACAGCCCCGAGCCTTCCTCGAATTGCACCTCATCGCGGGGCACCCCGGTTTTGTCCAGAAATGCGCGAAGCTGTCGGATGCCCGCAGCCTCCGAGGTGCCCCGTCCCGGCGCGTTGTCGGACTCCGACAGCGCACCCACGTGTGCGAGGAGCAAATCAGTGTGTAAATTCTGCGATGGCTTCTGAATGTTCCGGGCCAGTTCGCGCATCGGCGGTGATGCCATCGAGCCGAGTTCCACGAGTTTATCCCAGTCACTGGGCCGGGCCTGCCGGTCAAGCCAATCCATCGTGCGCAGTTGGCCGCTTACCTTGATGCCTTGGCGCGCAAGGGCTTCCTTGAAAAGTGACACAAACAAGCCCGCGGGGTTGTGAAGCGTGACCGTTTCCGTGTAATTGGTGATGCCAAGCGGCATCTGACCAGACACATATACAACATTGCCGCCCAGGGGACGATAAGTCCTGATGTTACGTCGTCCGGTCGCGGTCACGGTTTCCGTCCGATTACTGAGGATGACATACGCGGTGGCGGGCGAGAGTGTGAGACGGCAGGGATCGCCTTCGCGCTCGCCGGGTTGAATGGCGAGTTCCAGGGTGTTGTCATTGATGGTCAGGGCGGACAGTTCCGCGCCATAGTAGTACTGCAAGTCCTCCCAATCCCATCCCGAACCATAGGGCGGTCCCTGAATGAAACTTGCGTCGCCAATCAGGTCACCGCTGATGCGCTTGACCCCGGCGTTCGTCAGCGCCGCCACCAAGGGCGCGAGGGCCGCATAAACGTCGCCGCCGTGCCACCTTCCGTGGATGGATGGATCGCCGCGGCCATAAACCATCAGGTCGCCTTTGAGTGTGCCGTTGCGGCTGGGTTTCGCGGCGGCATATAGGGTAGTCTTGATGCGGTAATCTCCGCCGAGTTGATCCAAGGCAAGCGCCACGGTGTAGAGTTTTGAGTTCGAGGCCGGACTGAACAGTTTTTCCGCGTTGTGCTCAAAAAGCGTCTTACCCGATTCGAGCGAAACCACCTTCACGCCCCAGGTGCTGGCGGCGAAATGCGGCTGGGAGACATGCGCCGTGAGACGTTCCCGCAAGTCGGCCAGGGTGGCAGGGGCGGGGGCCGGTTGGGCCGGCGCGGAGGACACCGCTGCTGCCAGCCACCAAGCCGTCAGCCCGGAAAGTATTCTTGGATTCATGATTCGATTTTGAAGTCCCGATGGAGAAAGCTCGCGAGGCCTCGCTTCGATGCTATTCGGGCCGCCGCATCTCGAAGAGGCCGTGATCATACTTCGAGCGATAGGTGGCCTGGAATTCAGCGGGCGTTGCGTGGCCTTCGTATTGGTAAACGCCACCGGCCAGTTTGCCGAGATGCTTCTCGCCCAGGAATCGCCACTCTCCGGCCTGTGCTTCGACCTGCAATTCCACTGAGGAACTGAACCGGAACACCTTCCAATAGGTGGCGTGGAAGCGGGCCGACCATTGCTCGCCGCCGGTTTGGGTCAACAAGCCGCGCAACCTGCCGGTGTGGCCATTGACCGCGCTCAACCATCGGCCTTCCCATCGGCCGGCGATGGAATCGGGAGCGACGGGTTCCTCGCCGGCGGCTCGCCAGTCGCGGTTGAAAGTGGAACAACCGCACGTCCAGCCGAGCAGCAAGGCGAGCGTGACAGTGGCTTTCACCAGGCCCACCAGTCCAGGCGGGCGTTGGCTGCCGGGGCCGAAACACTGGATACGTTGCGTGGCGGAAGCTTTCACGTCTCCGATTTTCGTTTCATGTGGTGGACTGGCAAGCCCAAATTCCAAACCCAATTCCCGACGCCCGACTTTGGCTGGCCGGCAGATCCTGACTCGATCACTTTTTCCCAGGACCTGGGTTCCGAAGCGCCGGCGCTTCGGTTATGAATTCACTGACGGCCTTTTCACGCAGGAAGGAATATGAACCATACCGGACTCACCCGCTCGTTCATGCTGGCGGTGGTGTTGGCTAAACTGCCGGGTGCGGGGCGAGAATCCGCAGCCAACGGAAACGTCCCCCACGCACCCTTCGCACCCGCACCCATGTCCGTCGGGCTTTGAGAGAGTGCCGGTTGTCCCAGACGCCCACCCGCACCAAGGGTTCAATGCCCCCGCCAAATGATGATTAGTAGAAGCCAAAAAATGGTAAGCCAGACCCAGACTGCCGGGCAAAACTCCGGGCGAACCTGTTTTGAAACTTGGGAAACGCGGCGTGGTAACGTCGCGGGCGCTCGCTTTGTGTTCAGAGCCGCGCTGGCCAAATCTAGGCTGGCCCAAGTGGCGAACACCAAAGAAGTGACTGGCTCGCTTGGAACAACTTTGACTGATGCGCCGCTGGCGGCGGGGCGTGCCAACTCGGCCCGCTCCCGCGCGGCGTGCTTTCATTGTGGCGAACCCTGTCCGAACGGAGATTTCGCCAAGGCGGAGAAAGTCTTTTGCTGCAATGGCTGTCTGGTGGTTCACGAACTGTTGACCGAAAGCGGGTTGGGCCACTTCTACGACCTGCGGCAATCACCCGGCATTCGCATCCAGCGCCAGACCCGCCAGGAGCAATGGGTATTTCTGGATGAACCCGCGGTGCGGCGGCAGTTGCTCGATTTTGCCGATGACCGCCAAAGCCGTGTGACATTCCACATTCCGGCGATCCACTGCATCGCCTGTGTCTGGCTGCTGGAGAATCTCTTCCGGCTGCATCCGGGCGTGGGACGCTCGGTTGTCAATTACGCCCGACGCGAAGTGGCCATCACCTTCTCGACCGGCGAAATCAAACTCAGCGAATTGGTCGCGCTGCTCGCCTCCATTGGCTATGAGCCATCGCTGACGCTGGGTGAACTGGAGAAGCGGCCCGCCGGTTTCGCGCGGAAGCGTCAGTGGTTGCAGGTGGGGATTGCCGGCTTTGCCTTTGGCAACATCATGCTCTTCAGCCTGCCGCAGTATTTCGGGATGGACGGCCTTAGCGGCCCGGCGTTTGCGACCCTGTTCGGCTGGCTGAGTCTGGCGCTGGCATTGCCGGTGGTGGCATTCAGCGCGGCGGATTACTGGAAGTCGGCGTGGCTCGCTTTGCGGCAACGATTGCTCACGCTGGATGTGCCCATCGCCCTGGGGCTGGCGGCAATTTACGGGCAAAGCGTCTATGAAATCGCCTCGCGCACCGGCGAGGGCTACTGCGATTCGCTGACCGGCTTGATTTTCTTCCTGCTGTGCGGGCGCATTTTTCAACAGAAGACCCACGAACGATTGGCCTTCGATCGCGACTACAAATCTTTCTTCCCACTTTCGGTGACGCGACGCAATTCGAAGGAACCGCCCAGTGAGCGCCACCCCGCTCGACCTGCAGAGGAGCGGGTTTCGCTTTCGCAACTCCGCGTTGGCGACCGCATTGTGCTGCGCAATGGGGAGTTGATTCCCGCCGATGCCCAATTGGTAAGTGGCCCGGCGATGATTGATTACAGTTTCGTGACCGGCGAATCCGAGCCGGTCGCCCGGCAGGCAGGCGATTACCTTTACGCCGGCGGACAACAAATTGGCGCGGCCATCGAAGTGGAAACCGTCAAGGCGGTGTCGCAGAGCTATCTGACTTCGCTCTGGAATCATGAAGCTTTTCACAAAGACCGCGACGAAACTGCCAACACGCTGACGAATCGTTACAGCCGGCGATTTACGGTCATCGTGATTGGCGTGGCCGTCGGCGCGGCGTTGTTCTGGGCGTTGTCCGGAAATCTCCCGCGCGGGATCAAAGCCTTCACCTCGGTGTTGATTGTGGCGTGTCCGTGCGCGCTGGCGCTGGCGGCGCCGTTCACACTCGGCACGGCGCAACGCTGGCTGACGCGTACCAGGGTCTTTCTGAAAAACGCGCTGGTTATTGAACGACTTGCGCGGGTTAACGCGATCGTCTTCGACAAGACCGGCACCCTCACCTCGGCCGGCGTGAACGCCGTAAATTTCCACGGGACCTCGTTGAGCCAGGCGGAGGCGCGCTGGATCGCTTCGCTCACGCGGCACTCGACGCATCCGCTTTCGGCGCGTATTGCCGAGTCGTTCGGCGACCAGTACCTGCCTGAACTGGTTCAGGGGTTCTGCGAGACAGCGGGGTGCGGTATCGAGGGTACGGTGGACGGACACACCCTGCTCCTCGGCTCGCGCGGTTGGCTGGCTTCACGTGGGGTTGATTGTAGCCGACGAAGTAACGAGGCGAAGACGCAACCCGAGGCAAATCCGCCTCCTCACGTCAGCGGCGACAGTGGCAGCGTGGTTCACGTGGCGATTGACGGTGGATATCGCGGAGCATTTGTCCTCGCCGGCACGCTGCGGCCGGAAACGGATGAATTGCTCCGGCAACTGGCCGGGCGCAACGAATTGGCCCTGCTCTCCGGTGACAACGAACGCGAGCGCGAGCGTTTCCGCGCGTTGTTCGGCGCGGCGGCGCGACTGAACTTCAATCAAAGCCCGCTCGACAAGCTTGGTTTCATCCAACGTCTGCAACAGCAGGGTAAAACCGTGATGATGGTGGGCGACGGCTTGAACGATGCCGGCGCATTGAGGCAAAGCGACGTGGGCGTGGCGGTCGTGGAGAAGATTGGTGCGTTCTCACCGGCCAGTGACGTGATTCTGGACGCGGTGCGCGTGCCGCAGCTCTTTGAGATTCTCACCCTCGCCCGCCGGGCGGTGCGCATTGTGAAGATCAGCTTTGGCATTTCCGCCGCCTACAACGTCGTTGGCGTGAGCATCGCCGCGGCGGGGCTGCTGTCGCCGGTCGTCTGCGCGGTATTGATGCCGGTGAGTTCAGTGTCGGTGGTGCTGTTTGCATGCGGCGTCACGACGTGGGCGGCGCGGCGCACCGGCCTGAAGTTTGACTTGGAACAAGGCCCGGCGGACGCGGGCTTGATTGATTGAAGCCCAACGGATTCAAGGCATGAGCGTAATTTTGATTCTGATCCTGGCCAGCCTCGCGATGGCGCTGCTGTTTCTTGGCGGCTTCATCTGGGCGGTGCGTGCCGGCCAGTTTGAAGACACGGCCACGCCCGCCCTGCGGGTGTTGCTGGACGAACCAGTCCACCAACCGGTCCCCCCGCCCGGCACTCCGCCGCGCCGCGAGCATTTAAGGGCCGCAAAAACTCTCACCTGCCCGGAGAATCCAACGCTCCGTCCCCGGGCCGGTGCAAACCCTGAATCCCAATGGAGCAAGAACCCCGCAACTCAGAAAACCTGACAACCTTATGAAGAACCAAACTTGGAAGCCAACCTTCCTGCGCCACGCTTGGACCGGCGGAATGGCGACGCTGATCCTCACGGCGAGTCTCACCCCGGGCCGATGCAATGGCGCGGAGGATTGGAAGGACAAAGCCATCTCGCCGGTGGTGAATCCCATTTACTTCGAGGACCCGCGCATCACGAGCGAGGCGCGTCCGATCTTCATCAACCATTACCTGCCCGACACGTTCAAGTTTGACGGCGGCAAGGCGCCCCTCGGAGGCGAAGTGCGCGTGTATGCGCTGCAACTTCGGTACGCCCTGACCGAGCGCCTGGGATTGATCGCCACCAAGGACGGCTACATCCAACTGCGACCCGACCACACCGTAGCCAAGGACAGCGGTTGGGCGAATCTGGCCGCTGGTCTGAAATACGCGCTGGTGGACGACGTGGACAACCAACTGCTGGTGACACCCGGGTTGACGTTTGAAATCCCGACGGGCAACACGGACGTCCTCCAAGGGCGCGGCAAGGGTGAGTGGAATCCCTTTGTCTCCGCGGCCAAAGGCTGGGGCAATTTTCACGTGGTGGGCAATGTGGGCGGGCGCATTCCCAATGATTTCGACAAGCAGACCGCCCAACTGCGCTACAGCCTGCAGTTGGATTACTACACCTGCCGGTACTTCATCCCCTTTGTCGCCGCCAACGGCTACACCGTTTTGAGCGAGGGCGAAACCAAACTGCTCGGCGCGGTGGACCTCAACACGGAAATGTACGATCTGATCAATTTCGGCAGCACGGAGGCCAAGGGCACAACCCAGATTACGGTGGGCGGAGGATTCCGCTCCAAGTTGACGAAGCACCTGGACCTGGGCTTGGCCTATGAGGCGGGGGTGAGCAACCCGAAAGGCATCTTCGATCGCCGGCTGACCGTGGATTTGATCTGGCGCTGGTGACACACGGCCGGGCGTGGCGTGGGGGGAAACACCCCCGCGCCGCGAATCCGCCGCCGACCGCCGGAATGGAACGATTGACGAAGCAACGCACAAAACACGAACACCATGAACGTAGAAACCTTCAAATACGACAACCGCATTGTCCGCGCTTTTGCGATCGCTACCGTGCTCTGGGGCCTGGTCGGCTTCAGCGCCGGGTTGTTGATCGCCTGCCAGTTGTTCTGGCCGGGACTCAATCTCGACCTGCAATACACCACGTTTGGCCGGTTGCGCCCGTTGCACACCAATGCCGTCATTTTTGCGTTCGTCGGCAACGGCATGTTCATGGGCATCTACTACTCCCTGCAACGGCTGTGCAAGGCGCGCATGTACAGCGATTCCCTGAGCTGGCTGAATTTCTGGGGCTGGCAGGCGATCATCGTTTCCGCCGCCGTCACCCTGCCGCTGGGCCTCACCACGAGCAAGGAATACGCGGAACTCGAATGGCCGATTGACATCGCCATCGCCGTTGTGTGGGTCGCGTTCACGGTGAACCTGATGGGGACGATTCTGAAGCGCCGGGAGAAACACATGTATGTGGCGATCTGGTTTTACATTGCCACGGCGTTCACGGTGGCGGTGCTGCACATTTTCAACTCCATGGAAATGCCCGCCGGCCCGTTCAAGAGCTATTCCATGTACGCCGGCGTGCAGGACGCGCTGGTGCAATGGTGGTATGGCCACAACGCGGTCGCGTTCTTCCTCACCACGCCCTACTTGGGCTTGATGTATTACTTCCTGCCCAAGGCGGCGAATCGTCCGGTCTTCTCGTATCGGCTCTCGATCATTCACTTCTGGGCGCTGATCTTCATCTACATCTGGGCCGGACCGCATCACCTGCTTTACACGGCGCTGCCCGATTGGGCGCAATCGCTGGGCATGGTGTTTTCCCTGATGCTCATCGCGCCCAGTTGGGGCGGCATGTTGAACGGCTTGCTTACTTTGCGCGGCGCGTGGGACAAGGTGCGCCAGGACCCGATGCTCAAGTTCATGGTCGTGGCCGTCACCGCTTACGGCATGGCCACGCTGGAAGGCCCCACCCTGGCCATCAAGAGCATTAACGCACTCTCGCATTACACGGACTGGACCATCGCCCACGTTCACACGGGCGCGCTCGGGTGGAACGGCTTCCTCACCTTCTCGGTGCTCTACTGGCTGTTCCCGCGGCTTTACAACACCAAGCTCTGGTCCATTAAACTCGCGAACTACCACTTCTGGATCGCGCTCCTGGGTATGATGTTCTATGTCGTGCCAATGTATGCCAGCGGCGTGACGCAAGGATTGATGTGGAAGCAATTCAACGAGGACGGATTCATGCAATATCCGAACTTCCTCGAAACGGTGCTGCAAATTGTCCCGATGTATAAACTCCGCGCGCTGGGTGGCGTGCTCTACATCATTGGCGCCGTACTGATGGCGGTCAACCTCTACCGCACGGCCAAGAGTGGCAAGTTCGTGCCGGAACAAGAGGCCCAGGCCGTGCCGTTCTCCCGCGAACCGGCGAAACCCGCGGCGGCCCACACGGGTTGGGGCAATCATCGTTGGCTCGAAGCCAAGCCGGTCACCTTTACGGTGCTCGCGGTGGTGGCCGTTGCCATCGGCGGGTTGGTTGAAGTCATTCCGATGTATCTCATCAAACAGAATGTCCCCACCATTTCGGCGGTGAAACCTTACACGCCGCTGGAAGTGCTGGGACGCGACATCTACATCCGCGAAGGCTGCGTCGGGTGTCATTCGCAGATGGTCAGGCCGTTCCGCTCCGAAACCGAGCGCTACGGCGAATACTCCAAGGCCGGTGAATACATCTTTGACCACCCATTCCTCTGGGGCTCGAAACGCACGGGGCCGGATTTGCACCGCATCGGCGGCAAGTATCCTGACGCGTGGCATTACACGCACATGGACGATCCGACTTCAACCTCGCCGGGTTCAATCATGCCCAAATATCCGTGGTTGCTGACGCAGAAGCTTGACACCTCCTCGCTGCCCTCGCGGCTTCGCGCGTTGCGCAAGACGGGCGTGCCCTACCCGGCAGGGTTCGAGGACGGCGATGCGCAGAAAGACCTGGAGGCGCAGGCCGCCAAAGTCGTCGCCAATCTTAAGACCGGCATGATCACCGCGGAAGCCGATCGCGAGATCATCGCGCTGATTGCCTATCTGCAACGGCTCGGCACGGACATCAAAGCCGCGTCGGCCACCAATGCGGTTCCGCCCGCCGCGTCCGCCAATCCATGATGAGGAGGCTATTATGATCAAGAACGTTGTGGAACACATCGGCGGCGTGGGGATCTACGGAGTCATCTCCGTGTGTATCTTCTTCGCCTTCTTCGTCGGGATGCTCGTCTGGGCGGTCCGATTGAAAAAACACTATTTGAACTCGATGCGCGAACTGCCGCTGGACGGCGGCGAGGTCGTGCCCCAACCCAAACTACCCTCCCAACCGACAACTGACTCACGCCATGAATGACCAAAACGATCCGCTGTTGATGGACCACGAGGCCGACGGCATTCGTGAACTGGACAACAAACTCCCCCGCTGGTGGGTGTGGCTGTTCTATCTGACCATCATTTATTCGGTGATCTATCTGCTCTACTACCATGTCTTCGCCGTGGGCGACCTCATGGCCGCCGAGTATGAGAAGGAGTTCCAAGCCGGCGAAGCCATCAAGTCTGCGGCCATGATGCGGTTCGAGCAGAACCTGGTGACAATGGCGCCGGCCACCGATGCCACCACGCTGGATATGGGCAAAGACACCTTCACCAAGCTGTGCGCCCCGTGTCATCGGCTGGATGGCGGTGGACTCGTCGGCCCCAACCTTACCGACGACTACTGGATTCACGGCTCGAACTATGTGGACACGGTAAAAACCATCTGGAATGGCGTTCCCGAAAAAGGCATGGTGCAGTGGAAGGGCGTGTTGAAACCGTCAGAAATCACGGCGGTAGCAAGCTATATTTACACGTTGCGCGGCGCGCAACTCGAGACGCCGGGCAAGCCGCCGGAAAACCTCGCGCCGGTGGAGACCGGTCCGAGTATCTACGAGTAATGGGACCAAACCATGAAGTTATCACTGCCCGGTGGGCAACGAATATCGGCAGTTGAGGTGCGGATGCGGGGATCCGGCGGTATTTTGCAGGCTTTGCCGTGCCGTCGGCCAACGCCGCCCAACGGAGCGCGGACCGCTGAGTCCGCGCGTTTCTGCGGCTTGGAGATGGTCGCGCGGAAAAGACTGTCCGCGCTCCATTCTTTGTGGCCACGGCCGACCGCCGACTTGCTGTGAGCGACGCTTAATGGAACACGCGCCAGTGAACACCGACATTCAAGAACCCAAGCCCAAAACCGCGCCCCCGCACGGCGACGTGGTGAAGCCGGTTGACTGGAAAGATTTCCGCGATCATCTCGGCACGGCGGACCAGGAAGGGCATCGCGTCTGGCTCTATCCGCGCAAGCCGCATGGCCGGTTCACCCGCGCCCGCACCTGGTTGAGTTGGGTCTTGCTGGCGGTCATGTTCATCGGTCCCTTCATCCGGATCCACGGTAATCCGCTGCTCCTGCTCAACTTTGTCGAGCGCAAGTTCGTCATCCTGGGCCAGGTGTTCTGGCCGCAGGACATGATCCTCTCCGCCGTGACGCTGTTGATTTTTATCACCGGTATCATTGTGTTCACCGCCGCGTTCGGCCGGCTCTGGTGCGGCTGGACCTGCCCGCAAACGGTGCTGATGGAAATGGTGTTCCGGAAGATCGAATACTTCATTGAGGGCGACGCCCCGGCCCAGCGCGTTCTGAATCGGTCGCCCTGGACTGCGGCCAAGCTGGCCCGGAAACTTACCAAGCACGGCATCTTCTTCGGCCTTTCCTTCATGGTCGGGAACACCCTGCTCGCCTACATCATTGGCACGGAGCAGTTGTTCCAGATCGTAACGGACAATCCGATGAACCATCTGGTCGGGCTGACGTTCATGATCCTGTTCACGCTGCTCTTCTACGGCATTTTTGCGCGCTTCCGCGAGCAGGCCTGCACCTTCATTTGTCCCTATGGCCGGTTCATGTCCACGCTGCTCGATGAGAATACCATCGTCGTTGCCTATGACCACAAGCGTGGGGAAAAACGTGGTACGCTGGGTAGCCGCCGAGGTAAGGAGGCGGACCCTGTCTCAGTCTCCCAGAATCCGCCTCCTCACGTCGGCGACTACGGCGATTGCGTTGATTGCCGCCAGTGCGTGAATGTCTGCCCCACGGGCATTGACATCCGGGACGGCACGCAGATGGAATGTGTCCACTGCACCGCCTGCATTGACGCCTGCGACGCGGTCATGGACAAAATCCACCGTCCGCGCGGCCTCATCCGCTACGCTTCGCTCAACGGCATCGAGCGCGGTGAACGCTTGCGTGTTACGCCCCGGCTCGTGGGTTACAGCGTGTTGCTTCTCGCACTCATCGGCCTCTGGAGTGTTCTCGTTTTCACGCGGGCGGACGTGGAGGCCACGTTCCTGCGGGCCCAGGGGGCGTTGTTTCAGCAGATGCCGGATGGCCGCTTCAGCAATCTCTATACAGTGAAAGTCGTCAATAAAACCAGCCGGGAAATGCCCATCGAACTCAAGCTGGAGAATGTCGCGGGCCGCTTGCAGGTGATGGGGCGCGAATTCGTGGTGCCACCGGAGAAACTTGCCGAAACCTCCGTGCTCATCGAACTGGAACGAAGTCAGATGCAACCCGGCAAGACGCCTTTGGTGGTGGGCGTCTATTCCGGCGGACGCAAGATTGAAACCCTCAAAACCGTGTTCATCGGCCCGCGCGACGACACCCGTTAATTCCGCCATGCACCGAATATGAAAACCTCTCGCAATCTCTGGCCGCTCGGCATCATGCTCGCCCTTGGCTTGTTTGCCGCCGGCACCGTGGCGCTGATCGTCATCGCGTCTTCCCATAAAGTGGACCTCGTGGCGACGGACTATTACGAACAGGAACTCCAGTTCCAAAGCCAGCTTGAGCGCCTTAACCGCACGGCGCCGCTTGGCGACGAGGTCAAGGTCGCCTACGATGCCACGACGCGACGGATCACCATTTCCCTGCCCGCCGGGCACGCCAATTCAGACACTGCGGGCCGTATCCACCTTTATCGCCCTTCCACGACCGGGAAGGATCGGGAACTGGCATTGAACCTCGACGCCGACGGTCGCCAGAGCGTGGACGCCGCCGCCTTGCTGCCCGGCTTGTGGAAAGTCCGTGTCCACTGGACCGCGCAAAATCAAGAATACTTCGCCGATCGCAGCGTGCTAGTGGGCGGCACCGGTAGTTGAACGGCGCATCCCGCCCAAGCCATGGAACTTTGGACTGCATTCGCCTTGGGTCTCGTCGGTAGCCTGCATTGCGCGGGCATGTGCGGCCCCCTGGCGCTCGCACTCCCGCCCGCCGGCCACACGGCGGCGAGTTATGTGTTTGGCCGCGTCGCCTACAACCTGGGCCGCGTGGTCACTTACTGCGTGCTTGGACTCATCTTCGGTCTGATCGGGAGGACGCTGTTGCTGGCCGGCGTTCAGCGCTGGCTGTCCATCGCGCTGGGCGTGACGCTGCTGGTCGGCTTATTCGTCTCGCGTCGGCTGGCCTTGTGGCAGCCCGTAATCGCGCTCGTGGATCAATTGAAATCCCGGATGGCCGGTTTGCTCCGGCGTCGGTCTTTTGACGCCCTGCTCGTGCTCGGCCTGTTGAACGGCCTGCTGCCGTGCGGACTGGTTTACGTGGCGTGCGCCGGAGCGACCGCCACGGGCGACCTGTTCAACGGCGCGCTCTACATGCTGGCTTTCGCCTTTGGGACCGTGCCCATGATGCTTGCGATCAGCCTCTCCGGAAAACTCGTGCCGTTCTCACTGCGGCTGAAACTGCTCAAAGCCGTGCCCGTGGCGGTTTTTCTGCTGGCCGCGCTCCTGATTTTGCGCGGCATGGAACTCGGCATTCCGTACGTGAGTCCGGTGCTTGGCGCCGAGTCTGGCGCCGGCTGCTGCCACCAATAGTGGCGCAATGACAGTGGCCTGGCGCAACGAGGTTTCAGCAGCACCTGGTGTGAGGGCGAGTGGAGATTCGCTGAGTCTTGCCACAGTGTGGTAGGATCAAAGGCATCACGTATGACATCAGCAACCTCTATTTGCTCCCGGATTATCTTCGGTTTGCTGGCAATTGGCGTGATCGCGGTGCTGGCCGCCGACGCGCCGCCGACCCAGCGGACCGCTCACCCGCGCACGGGACCGGTGCGGGTGGAGGACCACGTTCTCGTTGACGATGGCGGCCCCTTCCTCGGGCTGGGGGTTTCCTACTTCACCGCCCTGTGGCGCTTCCGCCACGACCGGCCACGCTTGGAGAGTGACCTTCGTTTTCTGTCCGGGCAGGGATTCAACTATTTCCGCCTGCTCTCCATGGTTGGCTGGTATGAGGCGTGGGAGGGATTGGAAATCGCTCCGGTGGCCTTCACCAATCGCAGCGGCAAGCGCGTCGAAGCCTGGCCGGACTATTGGCGACACCTCGCCGAGCTAGTTGATCTGGCTTACGACCATTACGGGATGCGGGCACAGATCACGATTTTCGCCGATGCCCAACTCATGCCGGACAGGCAGGATCGCGTGGAACATCTGCGCCGGCTGTTGGCGGACGTGGTCCGTGGTCGCGAGCAGAAAATCATCCTCCTTGAGGTGGCCAACGAGGCCTGGCAAAATGGATTCCCCGGCGACCGCGGCATCGCGGATTTGCGCGAGTTTACCAAGTATCTTGCCGATCGAACCCCCGTGCTCATTGCGACTACTTCGAACCATGAAGACGAGTTCGGCAAAGTGTACGCCGGCAGTGCCGCCGACATTGCGACCTGGCACTTCAGTCGCGACCGGCGGACGGACGACGGCTGGAAGCCGGTTTACGACTGCTGGGAATTCGGCGACTGGCCGGGATTTCCTCCGGTGAGCAGCAACGAACCCATTGGCCCGGGGGCGTCGGTGGCGGAGGAGTCCTCAAGCATCCGCCTGATTATGGCCGCGGCCTTTGCGTATGCGGCGAAGCTGCCGATGTACGTTTTCCACTCCCAGGCAGGCGTCTTCGGCAAGACCCGCTTCGAGGACACGCCCGCCATCAGGCAGTTCACACATCTGAAGGAAGTGCTTCCCGCCGATTTGCCAAACTGGCGGCGCAACGATGGCCGGCAGGAGGAGGCGCCGTTCACCGTGTTTGCGGACCGTCAACCGAACCGTTATTGGCCCGAGGTTCCCACGAGCCGCGACGGTTGCGTGCGTAATATCGGAGGCCGAAAAGACGATCGCTTTGTCTGTATTCCCATCGGCATCCGCGCGGGCGGACTCCAGCTTGAAGCGCGCGCGGATCTTCAATTTGAAGTGTTCGATCCCCTCAGCGGAAGGAGCATCCAGTCCGCCAAGCTGAAGACGGGTGAGCGGATAGTATTGCCGGACGGCGCCGGCGGACTGATTCTGAAGGGAAAGGTGTTGTCCCTGACACCGCCGCCAACTCCATAAAGTGTAGCTCCTGGCGCCTCGTGCGCTGCCGCGCATGGACGCCCGGACCAGGAAACCGCTGGCTCGGCTCGAGTTCACTTGCGAGCCACGTAGGAAGATGGTTTGTTCAGCGCATGGCGAATTCCTATCCTACGATCATTCCCGGACTGCGGAGTCCTTTCGATCAGGTCAACGGCCTCGTTTATTTCGGGCGCATGCTGGACAAGATCCGGCTCGCGGCGGCAGGGAAACTACCGCCGGACTGGGAGGCGGCGCGCGGCACAATTACGAAGCTGACACGGGTTCTTGTAGCAAGGCGATTTAACTCTGCTTCGGGAACATTTTCAAAATGGAAAAAGACCGAGTTTTTCTGTGAGGGAACATTTATCAGACCAAAACCAAGGTCGGGCACAACCTTTTCAACAATCCCTTGAATTCGTTCTTCAGGCAGCTTTGAGATTTTTACGGCTTCAAAGCCCTTCTTTGGTTTACGGCCAGTTGCGACTTCAAATTCGACTTCGTCATAAAGGGAAACTGGCGTCGCATCCCAAACCTCGTTTTGGTGAAGAAACAAAACTGCTGAGTTTCCTCACACCAGATCGAGCCGATGCCACGCGCCAAATCCATCAGCAAAATCACCCCACGGAATCTCTGGCCTTTCAGCGCTTCATAAACTCTCATGTGTTGCTTCACATCGAGGCTCTCGTCTTGAAAACGATAGCGTCGGGCGAGTTCAACCAATTCATTGCGGAAAAGTTCGCCAAGCCCCAGCTTGATAATTTGAGCGAGCGAGAATTTGGTTTGCTGGTCAGGGCCTGACTTCAACAGTTGCGCTAAATAGGACCGAACGGTATCAGATGATTTCAGGATTTCGTGATCCAGTTTTACAAATCCTGTCAGTGGGGAGGCAACGAGTTTGTGCAACGTGATCGTCCCCTCTGACAAGAGCTTGAACACGGCTTTTGACACGCGCTCCTTGCCAAAACGAGCCAGTGCCCCGAAGGCAGATCCCTGTTCGGACGATTGTTTGCCATTCACGCACTTCTCGATAGCCGCCCTGGGTCAGAGAAACGATGAGCCTGACCGGGATTGCCCGGCTTCTCTATTTGAGCGAGTTCGTGTTTGACGAACTTCTCAAGGCGCTCGCGAGAATGTGTCGTTTCCATGCAACTCGAACCGTCGAATTGTCGGATTGTTTAGCTGAAACCGAAAATCAAGTCGAATGCCATTCAATGAGCAGAATTATCGTCCCAAGCTGTCAGCGAGGCGAGGGTTCACGCCGTCGCCAAATTGTCTTCCAACACCTTCGATTTACCCGACGGCGGTTCAGCTTCGTTCGCGACGGGCCCGTTATCTAAAACGCGGATGGATTCGTAAAACGTATTCCGTTGCACCGGCGTGCGGCCGGCTTCGCGAATGGCTTTGATCATGTCCGCTTCGGTCTGCAATTGCGGCGAGGTCGCGCCGGCCATGTGGAAGATGTGTTCCTCGATGATCGTCCCGTGCAAGTCGTCCGCGCCGTAGCTCAACGCCACTTGCGCCAGCTTCATGCCCAGGCCCACCCAGTAGGCGGTGATGTGATCGAAGTTGTCGAGGTAGATGCGGCTCACGGCGAGGGTGCGCAACGCGGGTAGCGTCGGGCATCCTGCCTGACGTAGAGGGCGTGCATCCTGCCGCCCGGAATTGGCGCTCAAACTTTCTGTGACTCACGAAAAGTTCTCAGTTGATTGGTTATACGTGAGGTTTCTTCCGCTGGGCTGCCCGTCCTCCGTAGCAGCTACTGCGGAGGGTGGAGAAGCCACGGCTCTATGGCAGGCAGGATGCCCGCCGCCACGGTCGTTGTTCTCCGGCTGATACGACAGCGGCACGAAGCGGCGATGATTCCGGGAAATATGCTTGAAGCCTCGGCAAATTGTTTCATTGCGAACCGGCTTGGTGGCCTGATGAAATGCAATTCCGTCAGCCGAAAAGTCGGGGTTGTTTTTGCACGCGCTGGCATTATTCTAAAAACCATGACCGCTACGTTGAAAATCCTGGCTGAAACGGTGGAGGAACTGCCCGCAAAGGATCGCATCTTCTTGGCCGAGCGCCTGCTGGTCAGCCTGGAGGAGGCTGACCTGGAGCAGCAGTGGACCGATGAAGCCCTTCGCCGGCGTGATGAAGTGCGGTCCGGCAAGGTGAAGCCAGTTCCCGCCGCTGAAGTCTATCGCCGCATCGAACGCTTGCTGGCCAAGTGAGGCACGCGTTCCATCCCGAAGCGGCTGCGGAGTTCGAGGAGACGGTTCGCTTTTACATGGAGCGAGGGCGCAATCTCGGCGAACGCTTCGCGCGCGAGGTCAAGACCACCATTCGGAAGATTATCGCCACGCCTGACCGCTGGCGGGTGCTGGAAGAAGATGTCCGGCGCTGCCTCGTGCGCGTGTTTCCTTACTCTGTGCTCTACACCATCGAAGCCGACTACATCCTCATCATCGCCGTTGCGCACGGGAAACGGCAGCCGGGCTATTGGCGGCATCGGTTGGCATATCGCCCAGCGCGCTGACCGGTTGTCGAGGTAGATGCGGCTCGCGGCGATGGTGCACAATGTGTCGAGAGCCAAGGTAGGGCGGGCCAGTCCTCTGCCCGCCGACCTCTTCCCAAGACCAAAGACGGCGCGCACGGAGTGACGCGCCCTACCTGTGCTCCGGCTGATACGGCAGCGGCACGAACCAGCGTGCATTAACGTAATCGCGCTCGATAAAAGCGAATCGAAAAATTGGTTCCGATTGGCTCGCTAACGTAGAGTGGAGTGAAGCTAATGCTATTGGTAAGAATCGTCACCCAATCCGTTAAGTTTGGCGAGGCCTCGACAACTACGGTCTGACCTTGGAGGGCGACAAGGTTAAATCCAAACGCGTTAGACCTGATCCCAAAACTGCTGTCATCGGTTTTGATCCTTGGCGGTGTTCGCGGGTCCATCGCCAAGGAAGACTCTACAAACCAGCTTGAAGCATTGTACTGGCCTCCCGTCGTGAAACCGCGCGCGCGAACCATGGCGTTCGTTGACAAGGAAATGCTGCCCAACCTCCACCCGCCTGGCACACGCTCACCAGCCCCTAAAATAGTCCAGTTTGCCGCATTGGTAGAAACCTCAAACGTCGTGCGCCAAACTTCAGGGCTTGCGCCACCTCGCTGCCAGAGGAGCGCATTCCCGTCGAACGAGAGATTCTGGTTCGCGGCAAGCGTGTTGTTGAGCCGGGCAATATAGATCCTTGTCTGTCCTTCCAGGGAGGAAAAGTGTCCACCGACAATTATCCTGCCGTCCGCTTGCAAGCCAAGAGAGTAGACATCGCCATTACTCACCGGGGCGAAGGAAAAGTCGGGTGTGCCATCCGGGTTTATTCTCGCCAGCTGTTGCCGCATGTGACCGCCCACGGCGTAGAACTGTCCACCAAGGAGGATTTTCCCATCGGCTTGCAAAGCCATTGATTGCACCCCGAACCCGATGGTCGCGCTCCAACCAATTCCCGGATTGAATGTGCCGTCCAAAGAGCCGTCAGGATTGAGTCGTCCGAGGAAATCTGTCTGTCCGCTCGGTTTGGGAAACCAGGCGGCGACCAGAATTTTGCCGTCAGGTTGTACGACGAGAGCATTTGGTTGGTAAATCGCGCCTGGTCCGTAATTCGTAAACGAGGTGTCCGCTGTGCCATCAGCATTCAATCTCCCGAGCCGCGAATCTCCTGGTCCAAACTGCCCGCCATAAATGATCTTTCCGTCGGGCTGCAACGCTACGCACAGAATCTCCGAACAAGCGGCTGCGGTGGCCGTGCGAAAAGTGGTGTCCAGAGTGCCGTTTGTACTCAGTCGGCCCAGATTGGTGCAGGCTTGGCCGCCAAGGCTGGTGAAGGATCCGCCGACGATGATCTTGCCGTCTGGTTGCAGCGCCAGGCAATTCACTTCCGCGCAAAGACCGGCGACCATGGGGTTGAAGGCGCTCTGCCAAGAGCCATCGGGATTCAGGCGGGCGAGGTAACCTGTCGGTACTTGACCTGCGACTAAAATCTTCCCGTCGGTTTGCAGAGCCAGCGCATGCATGCCTCCGCAACAGCCGGCAGCCGGATGAAAGTTCGTTTCCGCAAAGCCGTGACTGTCCAGCCGCGCAATGGAATCGAACCAATAGTCACCGATCTTCTGAAAAGCACCTCCAATAACGATCTTGCCGTCTGGTTGGATTACCTGTGAGAAGACATCTGCACCGTACGGAACAGGCCCGGCGTTGAAGTCGTCGAGGCTTGCCAGATTGACGGTCAACACAGCCGCTGGGCTCGTCGCGCTCCCAAATGTGTTGGTCACGACGGCATCGAAATAACTCCCTGCGTCCGCGGCCTGAACGCCGCTGAACAAAAGAGACGGCGATGTTTCACCAACCAGATTTGCACCATTCTTTCTCCACTGATAGCTAAGAGGGGCGGTGCCATATGCACTGACAGAGAAGGAGGCGGTTCCGCCGAGGCTCGCGTTTGTACTGGTTGGTGAAACCGTGATTCGCGGATCAACCACAGTGAGGGTCGCGCCCCCGCTGGTTACCACCCCGTAGCTGTTCATGACCAAACACGAATAATGTCCTCCATCTATTCCAAAGAGATTGTTGAGTCCCAAAGTTGGGCTTTGGGCTCCAGAAACATTCCCGCCGTTCATCAATTTCGTGCTGTTCCTCCGCCATTGGTAGTTCAACGTCGCACTTCCGACCGCGCTGATACTGAACGAGGTCGCAGAACCGGCATTAACAGTTCGCGACGAAGGCTGGCTCGTAATTGCCGGCGGGCCGAAAATCGATTCAACGTAGCCTCCCGAGCCATTGTGCCTGCCGCCAGACAAAAACCCACGCGCCCGGACGGTCACATTTGTTGGCAGGGTTAGGCCCGTAATCTGCCAGCCGCCGGAGATTCGGTTGCCAGAGCCGAAACTCGACAGATTGCCGCCATTGGTCGAGAGATCAAAAGTGGTCCGCCAAACATCAGGAGATGTGCCCCCGCGCAGCCAGGTCACAGTCGTTGCATCATAAACCACGCTTTGCGTGGCAGCGCCCGTGTTGTTGAGTCGCGCCAGGCGATTTCGCGCCTGCCCCGCAACATTCGTAAATGAACCGCCGGCGAGGATTTTGCCATCGGTTTGTATTGCCAGGGAGACAACGTTGCTGCTGGCGAACACGTTGAAGCTGTCATCCAAACTGCCGTCGCCATTCAGCCGACCGATGTAATTGCGCGCTTGTCCCACGAGATTCGTGAACGTTCCGCCGACCACGATTTTACCGTCCGCTTGGACCACCAACGAGAGAACACTGCCGGATGCCCCTGGATTAAAGCTTCCGTCAAAACTACCGTCGCTATTGAAACGACCGATGTAATTGCACGGCTGCCCCGAAAGGTTGGTGAACGAACCACCAACCAAAATCTTGCCATCGGCTTGCAGCGCCAAACAAGACACGACCTCGTCTGCCGCTGCGTTGAAATTCGTATCCAGCGAGCCCCTACTGTTCAATCTCGCGATGTTTGTGTGCAGTTGCCCCGCCAAGTTCGTGAATGAGCCGCCAATCAGGATCTTGCCATCAAGTTGCACGGCCAACGCGTTGACATTCTGGAATCCGCCACCGGGACCTGCATTGAAGGAGCTATCCAGCGATCCAAACGAATTCAAACGGCCGATGTTGGTGCGCGAAAAAAAACCAAGTGAGCTGAAGAAGCCGGCGACTAAGATCCTTCCATCCGGCTGTACGGCCAGTGCCGACACGTATGCGCTGGCTGGCGATGCGCTTACGCCGGGATTAAAGAAGGAATCCAAAGCGCCGCCGCTCGAAAGCCGGCCAATCGCGTTGCGGGTCGAACCTCCGAGCGTTGTGAATGTTCCACCAACGAGGATGCCTCCGTCAGTCTGAACCACCAAAGAATTCACCGTGTTGTTTGCTCCGTTGGTGAAAGTGGTATCCACCGTCCCGTTAGTATTGATACGCGCAAGGTAAGACCGGGCCAACCCTCCAAAGTTAGTGAACGATCCGCCAACCAAGATCTTCCCATCCGTTTGAATTGCCAGCGCATTGACGACGTTGTTGGCGCCCAAATTGAGCGAGTCGAGTGTCTGCGCGTGCGCTGTCAATGCGACGAGCGCACTTAGTAGGAACAGGCACTTGACCGCAGCCTGCGAACCGATGCGCTGTCGAATTGTCCTCTCCATGAAACTGCCCTCTAACGCGACCCTAATTACGCCGTCGCCAGATTATCTTCAAGCACCTTCGATTTACCCGACGGCGGTTCGGCTTCGTTTGCAGCCGGTATGTCTTCCAGCACGCGGATCGGTTCGTAGAACGTATTCCGTTGCACGGGCGTGCGGCCAGCTTCGCGGATGGCTTTGATCATTTCGGCTTCCGTCTGCAATTGCGGCGAGGTCGCGCCGGCCATGTGGAAGATGTGTTCCTCGATGATTGTCCCGTGCAGGTCGTCAGCGCCGTAGCTCAACGCCACCTGCGCCAGCTTCATGCCCAGGCCCACCCAATACGCGGTGATGTGATCGAAGTTGTCCAGGTAGATGCGGCTCACCGCGATGGTGCGCAACGCGTCAAAGCCCGTGGGCGGCGTCTTGACCGGGATGTCGTTGTTCTCCGGCTGATACGGCAGCGGCACGAAGCCGACAAAGCCGCCGTGGTTCGGTGTACCTTCTCGATTTGTACCAATGCAGTTTGAATCAACGCTCGCCCTCACCCCGGCCCTCTCCCCCTGGGAGAGGGAGGAGCTATCGTCCGTTGGGGAGCGGTCAATGAACCCTGAGTTTTTCTCAGACTCACATAGCTGGCCCTTCTCCCGACCGGCTGAAGCCGGGACGCCAAACCCGTTGGCACGCGCTTCGTCCTGCAACGCGCGCAATTGCCGCAGATGATCCACGCGGTCGGCGAGCGATTCGACATGGCCGAACAACATCGTGCAAGTGCTGCGGCCGCCAAGCTTGTGCCACGTGCGATGGACGTCGAGGTATTCCTCGGCGGATTCCTTGCCGCGCGCGATCTGTTTGCGCACTTCCGGCGCGAAGATTTCCGCGCCGCCGCCGGTGAGGGATTCGAGGCCGGCGGCTTTGAGTTCAATCAATGTTTGCTCCACGGTTTTCTTCGCGAGCCACGCGAGATGGAGGATTTCAATCGCAGTAAAGCATTTGAGTTGGAGCTGGGTAGGGCGCGTCACTCCGTGCGCGCCGCCATTGGGAACTTCGGACGACGGCGCGCACGGAGTGACGCGCCCTACCTCATCATTCAGCGCGCTCAACGCCTTCAACATGTCCGTGTAGTAGCTGAACGGCAGCGAGGGATGCAGCCCGCCGACGATGTGCAATTCCGTGATGCCTAGCTCTAACGCCTCGCGCGCCTTCTCGACCATTTGCGGAATGCTCAGTTCGAAGCCGTCGGCGTCGCGTTTCTTGCGCGCGAACGAGCAAAACTGGCAGCTCAGGATGCAGTAGTTCGAGTAGTTGAGGTAGCGATTGATGATGTAGCTGGCGCGATTGCCGACCTTCTTCTGTCGCGCAAGGTCGGCGATGGCGCCGAGGGCGTTGAGGTCCTTGGATTCAAACAACCGCAGGGCGTCGGCTTCGGAAATGCGTTCCCCGGCGGCGACCTTGTCGTAGAGATCGCGCAGTTCGCTGCGTTGAATGAAGAAATTCATGCACCGGGATTCTGACCTATTCGCCAGCCAGACGAAAGGCTTCGGTTTTGACGGCTTCGGACAAACGAAAGCCGGCTTCATGCTCCAGTTGCGCCACGAGTTCCCGAACTGAGGATATAATTTCTTGATGTTTGGCTTCGACCACCAGACCAACCAGCCCGGTGATGCGCAGGCCCTCGCGCAACGCCGCCTGCCGTCCCAGCTTTTCGTCAATCAACAAGAGGTCCGCTCCGGTTTCCTTGGCGAGGACGATGGCTTCAGCTTCCCCTGAGTCCAGTTCGGCCGCCAATTCAGCCACCTTGTTGCGGTCGGCCACGATCCTGATTTGGAGAAATGAAGGGATTACCGGATGGGACTTGAGCAGTTCTGCATGAACCGCAGGAGGGATCAGGACGGTCTGGTAGAGTTGCGTAAGTAACGCCGCGCGCCCAATTTGCAGCAGCGACGTAATAGCCGACGTGTCGCTGACAACGATCATTTTTCGCGCAGCGCGACCAAGGTAGCCACATCAGCCCGCAAATCCTCTACATCGTAATGAAGTGGTATGCCACGGCGGGCGAGTTCTTTTTGAAAGTCCAACTGGGAAATCCGGGCCACTGCCGCCGCGCGACCCAGCGTAACGCGCCGTTCAGTGAACAGTCCAACCGCGAGGTCGAGCAAAGCTTGCGATTGGGTCAACGCCAACCCACGCAACGCCTCGTCCTGGACTTCAATTGTCATGCTCGCATGTTAGCAGCAGCCTGCTGGAACAGCAAGCGGCCAGCGGCGACCTTGTCGCAGAGATCGCGCAATTCACTGCGTTGGACGAAGAAATTCATCCCGCAGAGTGTAGGACAGGTGTCGGGACTCTCTCAAACTCAAAGCAACCGTAGCGGCCACAGACCTGCCGGTGATCATGGCAAACTGACACGATAAAACCTGCGCGCGCTGCCTAGCGCGCCGACATCGGCATAGACAAGCCGCCCGGGTTGCACTTGGGTGGGGGATCCGAGGACCAGCCAGTCGGTGAGGTTCGTTGAAGCCCAGACGCGGTAAGTGAGGTTGGTTGAGCCCGTGAAAGTCAACACGGCGATTCCACTTACCATGCTCAACTGCAACACTGGACGCGGCACGACGCCAAAGCGCAGGTTGTCCAACCGCCCAAACACGCCGAGGTCCGGTGGCACATACGCAATCGCCCAGGCAATGTCCGTCGTCTCGCTCGAGATCGTCATCGTTTCCTTGTGGCCCGCAGCACGCGGGGCGGTAACGTAGGAACCCACCAACTGACCGGCGGCGCTGTAACCGTCCAGCCGACCGGTTTCGTTGGTAAAGTAGCTCCCACCGGCGAAATCAATGGTGACGGACGACACTGGCGAGGCGAACTCGATCCGCAACCGCTGATTGCTGTTCCAGAAGGGCACATTTGCGCACGCAAACACGTTGGTCCCGGTTGGGGCGAGATCCAGCAGATCGCCGACGGCCGTGACCTCGAACGGCACCGGCGGGATCGGCAGGTTGTCGGCGCCGGCGCTCGTCAAGTGCACTGCGGGGAGGATGTGGTCCAGCACGGTGCCGTCGGGATAATCGTCTGGTTCAATGATGTATGTTTGCGCCCTTGCTCCGAAAGCAAGGCCCCAAGCCAGCAAGCTCAAAAAGAACAGGGGGGTGCGGGAGAGGCGTCGGCCCAACCGAGGGCGAACGAATGCGATTCCATTCATCGGAGATTTCTTATACTGCCGTCCTGCTTTTCCGTCTATGAAAGAATCTTCGCCATGGACTGATGCCCAAAGTTGTGACGGGAAATCCAGAGCGGAATGCCGGACGCTGACAGCCCTGTACCGTCACCACTTGTGATCGCGGTTCAGCGCGGCTTCGCGATGAATCCGTGATACAGGCCCATGTAGTAGGGCAGGAGGAAAACGGTTCCACTGGCCAGTTGCCGCCCATCACCGCCGTAATCGAGCCGCCAGGGATCGGTATTCCAGTGGTTGAAATGGCGTTCCTCCACGGGCAGCACCTTGCCGTTGACGCGACTGGCGCGACGGGTGCGGTCGTCAGATGTAAAGTCCACCACCTGCTGGCGGCGCAGTGGTTGCAGGTCCAGGCGATGGCTGTTGTGATGCGCCCAGTTCGCGCGATCCAGTGGGAAGCCGCGAAGTGTGTCCATCGAATCCTCCAGCCAACCCGACCACGGCTCCACCGGCGTTGGCCCAAAGGCGTCCGCGAAAGTCTGTCCCCGCCCGAACGCCGCGTAGGCGAAGTTGAAGAAAGGATTCATCTCCGGTTGTTCCAGCGCCCAGTAGGCGTAGAAGGCAAACCGCCAGCGTTCCAGCCAGTCCTTCGCCTTGGAGTAACGCAGCAGATTGTAGAAACACATGAAGGCCATCTCGTCGTCGGACTGGTTGCCGGAGCCGACGCCAAGCTGCATTTTGGGGTGCATGACGTTTGCCCCGTAACCGTGCTGCGCGATCAGGTCGCGCGCCGCCCGGCCATACTTGGCGTCGCCGGTGATGTGTTCGGCCACGGCCAGGTACGACAGGATGCTCAACGAATTCAAACCGCGCTCCACCATCCAATAGGGATCGTGGTTCAGGTAGCGGGGACCAAACACGCCCCAGCGCGTGGGCTTGCCATCGTGATCCACCAGCGTGAAATCGTGTGCAAGGAGATGATCCGCCAGATCGCGCACCACTTCCCGCACGCGCTCCTTTTCGGCTTCGGTTTCTGCCACCAGATCGTAGTAGGCCGGATAGAAGAAGAAATGGCCGTCGAGCTCATCCGAACTGGTGTCGCTTTTCCAATACCACTTCCCGTCGGCACTCTTGGGCCAGCGCGGTTCATAGGCCTTCCACAACCGGTCATGTTGCTGCGCTTCCCGGTCGCGTTCGATGCGGCCCGCGTTCGGGTCTGGCCAGTCCATGGGCCGGATGGTGCGCGCTACGTAACCTTTGGGCGGACTGTGCGGGCCGCCTTGCGTGACTTTCTGCAAGAAGCGCAACGCCTCGAACGCCTGCTGCGCACGCTTTTTGAACTCAGGTCGTTTCGTGGCGCCGTAGGCGAAACACTCGCCGGCGCCATACATGGCGGTCCACAGGCCGTCATTGTCGCTGTCCGAGTAAATGATCTTGGTGCGATCACCGGGTGCGCCAAGGCCGACTTCCGAGAGATAGCCGAAGGGCGTGCGTTTGATGTAACGCTCCACTTCGTCTTCGTAATGGGCGGCCTTCTCGGCCAGCGTCATATTCCGCCGCTCGTTCCGACCCAAACCCTTGTCCGTGGCAAACCAAACGGCACCGTCGGCCCCGATACCAATGGACCGAACCTCGTTGCCGGGCAGCCAGCGTGCGCCCTCGCGATAAGCCCAGTTTTGTCCATCGAACCGCACCGCCCCGCGTTTGGTCCCAAACCAGATTTCCGAGCCCGTGGCGGCGACACAGGTGAAATCCGCATACGGCAAACCTTCGTTGCCGGTGTAGAAGCTCCATTGCCTGCCCTGCCGGTGGATCACGCCCGCGGGCGTGGCGACCCACCAGTGGCCCCGATTGTCAATCGCCACCCCGCGCACGTCGCCGCCGGTCCAACCGCGAGAAACCTCGTCCATGGCTCGAACGCGCGTCCATTCGCCGGATTCCGTCCGTCGCCAAAGACCGCGGGCGGTGGCGGCGACCACGAGATTGTTGGCCCCGATGGCAACCTGTCGCACGTCGAAGCCGGGCAGTTCCGCATTCACCTCCCCGGTTGCCGAAAGGAACAAGACGCCGTTGGTCGTAGCCACCCATGCGGCATCGCCCTGCCACTGAATTTGGCGTATGGCGGAAAGCGGCATCGGCAATACCCGCGCCACACCGCCCAATAAAATCCATCCCGCACCCTCAGCAACTCCGGGTGGGGGCGGCAGTGGTTCGAGCTTGGCTTCGCGGAATTCATACCAGCGGCGACCATCGGCCACGCGGAGACTTCCTTCCGGCGAAACATCGGTCAGCCAAAACCCGTTGGCCGCAGCCCCGGCTGGTAGTGGCCAGTGTCGGGCCACTTCCTGCCGGAATTCCTGGGGAGCAGGTTTCAACTCTGCCGCCAGCAACTGAGTTGATAAGCTCAAGACCATTACGGCTGGCAGCAGCGAGAGAATCAGTTTCCCTCGAAGAAGTTGGCGCTGGTGAATCATGGCTGGATTATTCGCGGCAGGAAGGCCGGGAAGCAATCTCATTCCGCCTGCTGCTAGCACTAACCCGGATATTTCACACCGCTTCGTCGGAGCGCCGGTTTGCAACCGGCTTTTCGCGGGTCGAACGCCCGAAGCCGGTTGCAAACCGGCGCTCCACTCCGTCGCTGTTTCGTGCTCAGTGTGAAATGTCCGGGCTAAGACTCAGAAGTTTGGAAACAGGTGGTTGGGGTCGGTAGGGCGCGTCACTCCGTGCGCGCCGCAGTCCACCGCCCGGTTGCTGAACGGCGCGCACGGAGTGACGCGCCCTACCAGGTTGCGCAATTTGTTTGTCGCAGTTAGTGAGATTGTCGTCAGCCCAAATCTGTTCGTGTGCCGGGGCAACAGTGCGTCAGCGCCCCGGCCTAACGCCCCGGCTTTTCTCTATTCCTGGCGAACCATGCTCGGAGCAATTGCTCGCGGTCCGTTGGCGTAACGCTGCGCTTCCGGTCCTTTTGATCCGGGCCGTGCTCGACGCTCCAACCGTCCCATTCGCGAAAGGCATGGTAGGCCCAATCCCAACCGTTCGCCTCAAACAACTCGATGCAATCGCGGAGATAACGCCACGCGCTGTCCTCGGGCGCCCAGCGAATGGCACTGAATTCCCCGATGTAAACATGCACCCCATGGTCGCGTTGAAACTCCACCACCGGCGACAACGCCCGCCGCAGGCGTTCCCGATCCCATAATTGTCCCGCCACCATGCCCGGATAACGCACGCCCGCGGGGTTTCCGTGGATGCCCTGATGCGTGAATTGATGCGGCACGTAAACATGAACGCTATAGACCACCCCGGGAACGGGAATGGGTTCGAGATTCTCAATGGCATCCGGTCCGCCCCACGGGGCCGGTTCAATGATGATGGCGTGATTGGGATCGTTTCTGCGCACCACGCGAGCCGTCGCCGTCGCCAACGCCTGCCAATCCATCAACCCGTCAGGCACGTTGCCTTCCACCGGTTCGTTTACCAGGTCATAACCCCACACCGTCTGATTCCCACGATAACGGCGCGAAATTCTGTCCCACCATTCAATGAATTTAGCCTGACAGGCGGGATCGCTGAAAATGCGGCAGGTGCTGTCGGCGGCCCGACCCCCCGGTGGCGTGTGCAAATCTATCAATACCTTGAGCCCGACTTGCTCGCACACGGGGAGCAAATCATCCAGACGCTTCAACTCGCCCTCCAGCCACGCGTCATAGGCGGGCAGGTCCGCCTTGTCCGCCGGACTGGCGGGGAAGCCGCCCCAAATGAGTTGCCAGCGAACATGATTCGCCCCCCAGCCTTCCCCGAACTCGCGCAGGTCCTCCGCGGAAACCTGCCCGATCATCGCGCCGCGCAAGCGCGGCAAATCGTGCCCCTTGAAAGGCGGCCCAACGGGGAGGGCGGCGGGTCTTGCGCGCGGCGGATTCAGCACCGTGATCTGCACCTCATCGAACCACACCTGGCCATGCACGGCTTCCAGCCCCAGGACCAACTCCGCGACCGTGGCGTCGCGCGGCACGCGCGCGGTGAACTGGAGATTCGTCCAAACAAATGTGCCGATCCCGACGGATGCTTGCGGCCACTGATCGCCCTGCGGGCCGCTTGCGTGCAGCATGAATTTGACCCCGTTCCAAGGCCGGGGTGGCGGCGTGACTCCGGCGGCTTTGATCCGGGCGGAGAATTTCAACCGGGCCCCACGGATGGATTCCAAAGGCAGCTTCAACCGGGCGAGGACGTTGCTGTTTCCGCCGGTCGGGGCTTCGATAAACAGAACCCCCGGCTGATTGTCCGTTCGTGAGATTCGCACGTGTTGCGAATTGGAGATTTGCCACGCGCGAAGAGATTCATCGCTGGCGAAGTCGCTTTGGAAGATGCGGTCACCCGCCTGGTTGGCTGCGACGGCGGCGGACAAACTCAACCCCGCGGCTACGAGCAGGCAGAACCAGCCTCGACCATTCGGGTGCGGGCGAGAGTTTTTCATAGTGATCTCATTCGCGTGGTCAGCGGATGCGGAATCCGCCCTCGAACACCACTTCGGCGAGTGTGACCACCAAGAACACCGCACTGACGACCGCGTTCAGGCGGAAGAACGCGTGGTTGATCCAGTTGAGACTTCGCCGTCGCGCGATCCAGTGTTCGAGCACCAGGCAGACCAGGATAATCACCCAGCCGGCCAGGAACGCGATGCGAAAACCACAAAGCAGGCCGAACAGCGCCAACAAACCGCACATGAACATGTGCGCCAGAAACGCCGCCAGCAACGCGTTCTTCGGTCCCCACGCCACGACCAGGGAATGTAGTCCCCGCGATCTGTCGAATTCGTAATCCTGCAACGCGTAAATGATGTCAAAGCCCACCAGCCACAACACAACGGCCGCGGCCAGCACCCCCATTTGCGCGATTTCCAGCGGGCTGACATTCGCGCCTTTCACCGCCAGCCACGCGCCGATGGGCGCCAAGGCCAGGGCGACACCCAGGAAAACATGCGTGTAATCCGTGAACCGCTTGGTCAGTGAATAAAAACACACCACGAACAAGGCGATGGGCGAGAGGACAAAACACAACAGATTGATGAACCAGCTTGCCGCCACCAAGCCGGCGGCGCTAACGCCCCAGAGCATCCACGCCCCGATCAGGGAAACCTCCCCGGCCGGCAAGTGACGCTTGGCGGTGCGGGGATTCTCCGCGTCGAACTTGCGATCCATGATGCGATTGAACGCCATCGCACAAGTCCGGGCGCACACCATGGCCACCAGAATTAGGGCGAAGACTCGCCAACCCGGCCAACCGCGATTCTCACGCGCGGCCACGGCCATCGCCGCCAGCGCAAACGGCAGCGCAAACACCGTGTGTGAGAATCGCACGAACGAGAGCCATTTCTTAATCGCCAAGAGCATTCCTTAAGGCAAAGTCGCGACGCCGCAACGACGCGGTTGTGAACCGAAAACACGATTACGCCCTGGCGCCACGGCGGGGCCATCGCTCAACGCCATGCACTGCCGCCAACACGCTTCAGAAACCGATTCAACCCTTGCGGCGCCCTGACCCCTCGCGGCTGCCGCCGCCAGCGTTCCGGGGTTCCGAGCGCGGACTTTGGCTCGGAGCATTCTCGCCCAGGGGGACACAACTCTTGGGTTTTGCACAACGTAAAATGCGTGGATCACGCGCCCACATTCCGACGCAGCGTAGCGGCAAGCAGCCCTTCCCGACAACTCAGAAAACATCCCGCTTGCGGGTGCGCCGTCTCGCGGATTTCCCACAGCCGCCAGTATGCGGCGCTCTTCCGAGACGCCGCTACGGTTCAGGTCCCCGCGGCGCGTCTGCCGTTGGACGTAGAAGCTCTCCATCACGCTTCCGGTAGGCCGCGTTGCTTCGTGCGCGCCGGGGAATGTTGGAGCCGGCGACGGCGCGCACGGAGTGACGCGCCCTACCACTGCGGATTCACGAGCCCAACATGCGTCCACAGTCGGAGACCGCGACTCTCCCTGAACCTCAACGTGCTGCCGTGCGTCCCGCCGGCACATCTAACTGACTCCAAAGGAATCTGCTCTGCCGGCCAGCGGCGCGGCGGCACGTTGTTCGCGGGTCTGAAGGCCCGTCCAATCTTGGAAGTCGCAGTTCCCCAAAGCAGCCGGGGGCCTGCCGGTTGCCCAGCCAGCGCGATTCAGCATCGGAGATTCTCTGCTGCACGGAATGGCTCCAAGGCGGCCGGGAATTCGCCAGACGAAAAAATCCAAGAAAATGCTTGCAAAATTCCGGCAAACCGGCAAGGTAAAGGCGCTTAGGTGAATTCAGTTGGACGAAGTTGGAAGGTTATCAGAAGATTCCGAGATCAAGCTATATGAACATGAACAAGTCCAAAATCGTGAAAACAACGGTGGCAGCTCTTACCGCCTCCGCTTTCCTCTGTGCCGGTTTCCAGTCGGCGAATGCTGCTGTGTTGGCGAATTACACTTTCAATGCAAGCAACGGCACTTCTTCGGATACCGATCCGAACTCAGTCGCTGGCACGTTTGCTGGTACTGGGCTTACGGTTAGCTACAACGATCCAAATTTCGCAACTGGTGATACGGTCGCCATACGCGCCCACACTCAGAGTATGGCCACAAGTGATGGCACGGATTACTGGAGTTTTACTATCACCCCTACGGCAGGGAATCGTTTGATGCTCAGTGGTACCGCGGCGCTGACGTTTCAGTATGCGCGCAGTAGTACATTTACAACCTGGACTTACAGTTGGGCCGTGCGTTCCAGTCTTGACGGCTACACCGGAACCTTGGCGAGCGGTTCTGTGACGACTCCAACCCAAACTTGGCTGCCGGCGAGCGTTGATCTTTCGTCTGCCTTTGATTTTCAAGATAGTGCCGTCACGTTCCGCATCTATGTGTGGGATGGTGGGGATAATTCAACTTTTCGCTTCGGCTACATTGACAACGTTGTATTGAACGGCACGGTCGTACCGGTTCCCGAACCTGTGAACGTGGCTCTTGGCGTATTTGGCCTCTGTGCGGTGGGCTTTGCGGCCGGACGTCGGTACCTGCGCAAGCGCGCCTGAGTTCGTAAAACAGTTTTTTCCATTACAGCCACTGGTTCGCCAGTGGCTGTTTTATTTTCAACGTTGCTTCCGCCGCCGCACTCCAGACGCTTCGCGCCGTCCGGCACCGCCCGCACCTCGCGAAGCGTCTGGACTGCGGTGCCTTCAGCACCGCTTTCCGACCGCGCAACACATGATGCGGCCACCAGCCCCTCCTCCCCGCGCCAGCCCCAGAGCGGCGGTAAACACGCACGCACTCCAAACGCTTCGCGCCGCACGGTGACGCCCGGACTTCGCGAAGCGTCTGGACTGCGGTGTCTTCAGCACCGCTTTCCGACCGCGCAACCCTGCCTCGGCCACCAACCCCTCGTCCCCGCGCCATCCAAAAAGCGGCGGTAAACGCGCACGCACTCCAGACGCTTCGCGCCGCACGGTGACGCCCGGACTTCGCGAAGCGTCTGGAGTGCGGTGCCTTCAGCACCGCTTTCCGACCGCGCAACACTGCCTCGGCCACCAGCCCCTCCTCCCCGCGCCATCCAAAAAGCGGCGGTAAACACGCACGCACTCCAGACGCTTCGCGTGGCACGGCACCGCTCGAACCTCGCGCCAGCGTCTGGAGTGCGGTGGCTTCAGCACCGCTTTCCTCGTACTACCTGGAAACCGAAGCGCAACAGGCAGAGACCTGCTGCGTCGTGGCAGCTCTCACGTAAGACATCACCGAGAAATAAATTGCAGAATTTCCACAACGCGGCATAGTAAATCCAAGTTGATGGATTCAACCGGATAAGTGTGATCAGGTGTCGGAACATTCCACTAAACAACTTTTTAGATATGAACAGATTCAAGATTATGAAGAAGTCCGTGGTGGGCCTCGCGGTCGCCGTGTTCATCGGTGCTGGCTACCCCCAAGCCAGGGCCGCCGTGCTGGTCCAGTATGATTTCACCGGCAATTCGGATGTCGCTTCGACGGTGCATGCCAACACTACGGCCACCGATTTTTTTGCGGGGCCCGGCATTACGGTCGGCTTCAGCGCCAATGGAAATCCGGCCCCAAGCCGAAGTGTGGATGCTTCCACCACGGGCGCAACGCAAGACGATAACGACGGTTTCGGGTTTACACTCACCGCCGACTCCGGCTTCCTCTTGAATCTTAACACCTTCACGCTGACCTTCGACGCTTTGAACGTTGACAGCAGTGTCGGCAATCAAACGGCCAACTGGGCGGTGCGCACCAGCGTCCTGGGTTTCGCCGTAAATATTGGCACGGGAACGTTTGATGAAAACGGCACTGCCGTCTCAATGACATTCACCGGTGCGGAGTATGATGGTTTAACCTCCATAGAGGTCCGCCTGTACATGTGGGATCCGAATGGTTCCCAGGAAATGCTCTTCGACAATGTTACGCTCAATGGCGCGGTGTCCGTGATTCCTGAACCGGTGAACGTGGCTCTTGGCGTATTTGGCCTCTGTGCGGTGGGCTTTGCGGTCGGACGCCGGTACCTGCGCAAGCGCGTCTGAGTTTCGGCAACGGTTTTTCCGATGACAGCCACTGGTTCGTTCGTGGCTGTTTTGTTTTCGGCGCTCCCTCCACTCCGCCGCACTCCAAACGCTTCGCGCGGCACGGTGAGGCTCGGACCTCGCGAAGCGTCTGGACTGCGGTGTCTTCAGCACCGCTTTCCGACCGCGCAACACATGCTGCGGCCACCAGCCCCTCGTCCCCGCGCCAGCCAAAAAGCGGCGGTAAACACGCACGCACTCCAAACGCTTCGCGCCGCACTATGACGCCCGGACTTCGCGAGGCGTCTGGACTGCGGTGACTTCAGCACCGCTTTCCGACCGCGTGAAACACCCCCGTAATTTGACTTCCCACCCGGAGAGCATTTCGGCAGTTTCCGCCCATGAACCCGCAGCCGCCGCCCTCCGCTCCCGAACCGGTGACACCAAAAACCTTCCAGCTTCCGTCCGTCCGGCTCGTGGATTTGAAGTCCCAATTACCGCCCAAAGATTGGCCGCACGCTCCGGTGCATCGGCTGGCTGATAACGCGGTTTATTTCGTCACCGCGGGCACCCTCCACAAACAGCACCACTTCGACATTCCAGCGAAGCGCGATCTGCTTGAGCGATTGCTGCTTTCAATGGCGAAACCGTACGGCTGGCAACTGGAGGCGTGGGCGGTATTCGCCAATCATTATCACCTCGTGGCGCGCGGCAATCCCGCGTCCCGGCCGTTAGGCGAGTTCCTCCACGATTTGCACGGCATCTCAGCCCGCGAGTTGAACCGGTTGGAAGAAGTCACCGGGCGGAAGGTGTGGTACAACTTTCGGGAGACGAAGCTGACGCTGCAACACAGCTATCTGGCGCGCTTGAACTATGTGCATCAGAACGCGGTAAAACACGGCCTGGTGGCGGTGGCCTGTCAGTATCCGTGGTGTTCGGCGGCGTGGTTCGAGCGGGTGGCCTCGCCGGCGCAGGTGAAGACAATCTACGCCTTCAAGACCGACCGTGTAAAAGTGGACGATGATTACTGACACGGGGAAAGCGGCGGTAAACACGCACGCACTCCAAACGCTTCGCGCGGCACTGTGAGGCTCGGACCTCGCGCCAGCGTTTGGACTGCGGTGTCTTCAGCACCGCTTTCCGACCGCGCAATTGATGCTCCGGCCACCAGCCCCTCCTCCCCGCGCCAGCCCCAGAGCGGCGGTAAACACGCGCGCACTCCAAACGCTTCGCGCCGCACTGTGACGCCCGGACTTCGCGCCAGCGTCTGGAGTGCGGTGTCTTCAGCACCGCTTTCCGAACGCGCAATTGATGCTCCGGCCACACCAACCCCTCGTCCCCGCGCCAGTCAAAAAGCGGCGGTGAACACGCACGCACTCCAAACGCTTCGCGTCGCACGGCGCCGCCCGAACCTCGCGCCAGCGTCTGGAGTGCGGTGTCTTCAGCACCGCTTTCCGACCGCGCAATCATGCTCCGGCCACCAACCCATCGTCTCCGCGCCAGTCAAAAAGCGGCGGTAAACACGCACGCACTCCAGACGCTTCGCGCCGCACTGTGATGCCCGGGCTTCGCGCAGCGTCTGGAGTGCGGTGACTTCAGCACCGCTGTCCAATGTGGCCTCACCTTTGACAGTCGTTCGCCTGACCGGTCGCCATGCCCGAATTGACAGCAGCGTTTTGCTCTTTGAACCGGTGCCGGGTTTGACAGAATGAGCCCGTGGAATCAAACAAGCGTTGGATCATTGGTGGCAGTGTCTTATTGGTTGTGTTGGCGGCCGCTCTATGGTTTGGCCGGCCGGCTTACCGGAACTTTCGCGAGGCACGCGCCGTCGCGCAGGCGCGGGCATTTCTGGATGCCAAAGATTACGCGAACGCTTCGTTGAGTGCCCGGCGGGCGCTGGGGTTCAATCCGAACAGCCTGGAGGCCTGTCGGATTATGGCGACCCTGGCGGAAACCGCCGGGTCGGCCGTGGTACTGGAGTGGCGGCGGCGCATTGCGGAAATCCAGCCGGCGCTGACGAACCGATTGATGCTGGCGGCGGCGGCTTTGCGGTATCAACCCCCGCCATTTGCGCTGGCCAGACAGGTGCTGGCGGAATTGCCACCGACGGCAACCAATCTTGTTCCCTTCCACCTCGTCTCGGCGGAGATGGCGCTCAAACTCAATCAACTGAGCGAAGCCGAACGTCACCTGGCCAATGCCTCGGCTCTCCAACCCACCAATGCGCTGCACCAGTTGAATCTGGCAGTGCTGCGGCTCCAGTCCACCGACGCCACCATCGCCACGGAAGCCCGCGCGGTCCTGGTCCGGTTACGGGCCGATCCTGCGGTGGGCACCGACGCGTTGCGATCATTGGTCGCCGACCTTGCCCGCCGCGGCGAACTGGCAGCGGCACGGGCGTCGTCCGCCGAATTGCTCGCGGATGCCCGGTCCACGTTTGAAGATCAGTTGCAGCACCTGAGTCTGCTCCTCGAGGATCGCAGCCCGGACTTGGCTGCCGCCTTGAGTGCTTTGCAGCAACAATCGTCCACGAACGTGGCGGCGATTCATCATCTGAATGCCTGGATGATCGGCCACGGATTGGCGGACGACGCGTTGGCTTGGTTGCAACAGTTGCCGGAAGCGACGCAGGCCTCGCCCCGCGTGGGGATGGCCATGGCGGATTGCCACGTGGCCCGGAAGGATTGGCCGGCGCTGGAAACTGCGCTCGAGCCGCAGGACTGGGGCGAGGAGGATTTTCTGCGGCTGGCCCTGCGCTCGCACGGGGCGGCCCAGCAGCAGCAAACGCTGGCCGCCACCGCGCATTGGCGGGCAGCAGTGAAGGCGGCCAGCGATCATTTTGGCGCGTTGACCGCCCTGCTGCAACTGGCGGATCGCTGGCAGCGATCGCAGGACACGGAGGAATTGCTCTGGCGCATTGCCGAACGTTTTCCCACGCAACACTGGACGCTGCGCGAACTGGATCGCCTATATGTTGGTCGCGGCGATACCCGCGGGCAGAACCGGGTTTATGCCGCCATGCTGGCGCGCTTCCCCAACGACCTCGCCCTCAAGAACAACGTGGCGGCCACGTCACTGCTGCTGAATTTGAATCCAACCCGCGCCCACGAATTGGCCCGCCAGGTCTATGAGGCGGAAAAAACCAATGCGGTCTTTGTCTCCACCTACGCCTTCGCGTTGCATGTTCAGGGCAAAACGGACGAGGGGGTGAAGCTGATGCAAACGCTGCCGGAAACGGAATTGCAGCAGCCGAGCATCGCCGCCTACCACGCTCTGCTGCTGGCGGCCGTTGGCGAACGTGACCGGGCCAGACCTTACTTTGCGCTGGCCGAACAGGGCCATCTACTGCCGGAAGAGCGCGAGTTGCTGGCACAGGCGCGCCGGCAAAAGTGAGCGATCAGTGCATCGCCCTTGCGCCAGTGCAATAGCGGCGGTAAACACGCACGCACTCCAGACGCTTCGCGCCGCACGGCGCCGCTCGGACCTCGCGAAGCGTCTGGAGTGCGGTGGCTTCAGCACCGCTTTCCGACCGCGCAATTCATGCTGCGGCCACCAGCCCCTCGTCCCCACGCCAGTCCCAGAGCGGCGGTGAACACGCACGCACTCCAAACGCTTCGCGTGGCACGGTGAGGCTCAGACTTCGCGAAGCGTCTGGAGTGCGGTGGCTTCAGCACCGCTTTCGGCAACCGGATGTTTCGGGCGGCAGGTTTAACCCTCGTGGCGCCACCAGGCTTGACGAGTTTGTCCGTGGTTTAACATCCGCCCCGGCGGACTCGCAGGTATCGCGCTGCCAAGGGCCTGTCCTCGCGCCCAGAATCGGCATCGGATTGTGAATAACATGGTTTTGACATAAGCTCGAATCGAGGCTTTAATCGCGTCCTAAACAAACCCGAACCCGGATATCCTTATGATGGCGTGCCGAAATTCAGACTCCTTGTCTTTTTTGCGAACGTGCCGGTTACTGCTGGTGTTGGGGCAAATCTCGGCTTGTTACACACTCACCGCGGATACTTTTACCTGGGACGGCGGCGCTGGCGACGGTGTTTGGCAAAGCGGAGCGTCGCAAAATAATTGGGAAGGCGACGTGTATAGCCCTGGCAACACGGCTTCCCATGATTATATCTTTACCGGGGCATCCTACTTGGGAGTGAGTGCAATCACACTGCAGGGCAGCAATCCGAACGTCGCCAATCTACAAATCAACGCAGATGCGCCGAATCTTACATTCACCATCTTCCAATCCACTGCGCGGTTGGATTTGGATTCGGCTTCTGCCGGTGCTGAGACGATAACAGTTCTCGCCGGAACTCACACTATCACAGCGAGCGGTGCTGGGAGGGTCCAGCTCCAAGGCAATGCTTCGCAAACATGGAACATCGCAAGCGGCGCGACTTTGGAAGTTAGCGCTGTGATCGAAAACACTGCGGTGTTGCGAGGCTTCACAAAGACTGGCCTTGGAACACTCATCTTAAGCGGCGCCAACACTTACGCCGGCGGCACCACCCTGACGGGCGGCCAGATTGACTTGGGCGCGGATAACGTAATCCCCGACACCGGCACCTTCACCTTTGCCGGCGGGATTCTGGCGGCCAACAACCGCACCGATACCATTGGCCAACTCTCGCTCACCGCGGATTCCTCGCTCAACCTCTCGCCCGGTGGTGCCGTCGGTGCGCTGACCTTTGCCTCGGCGGCTTGGACGTCCGGAACGCTCACCATCAGCGGTTGGACGGGCACTCCAGGTGAAGAAGGCACGGACGACCGCATCTACTTCACCAGTACGCCCGGCTCGGATTTTCTCGACCACGTTTACTTCGACATCGGCGGCAACCTGTACTTCGCGGACATGATCGGCAACGAACTGGTGGCGGGCGTCACTCCCGTACCCGAGCCGGTCAATGTCGCGTTGGGCGTGTTCGGCGCAATGTTCGCGGCGATCGGCCTCTGGCGACGGCATCGGGCTACTCATTCCGCCTGACCCCCGCCACAGCCCGGATGCGCGGTTACTGTTGGAGGCGGAAGCTTCCCATGAATCAACGTGCTGCCGTGCGTCCCGCCGGCAGTTCTCACCTCCTGCACAGGAATTTGATCTGCCGGCCAGAGGCACGGCAGCACGTTTGTCATGGTCCCAATGCGCTCTCGTCTTCGAGATGGGAAGCTTTCCCTGAACCTGAAGCCAGTGTAGCAGTCTTTTCGTTCTCGTGTGCTGCATGCGCTTCTTGGCTGCGCGACGGCCGACGTTTTCAGCGTGGACGCTCCAAGGTTCATTTGGGATTGAACTTTGGCGCCAGGGCTGCTAATTCCTTGCCTGTCATGCAGCTAACGGCTACAGCGCCGGACCAGAATTCCTTGCCCGCCGAGGACGGGGACGCCAGTGCTGGCCTCGAACACGCGGTGATCCAGCGGTTCGTGGAAATCACCCGCACCTTGGGGCAGCCACGTTCGCTGGCTGAGATTTACGGTTTGTTGTTCATCTCCCCGCGCCCTTTGGCGATGGACGAGTTGATGGAGCGACTTCAGATCAGCAAAGGTTCAGCGAGCCAGGGTCTCCGGTACTTGCGCGAACTGGGCGCGGTGCGGCCGGTGGAAGTGCCCGGGGATCGCCGCACCCACTACGAAGCCGTGGCGGAGTTGCGCAAGATCGCAGGGAAATTCCTGCGCGACCAGATCGGCCCCCGCCTGGCGGGCGGCGACGCGCAGCTTCAACGATTGCAGGTTATGACGGATTCCGTTCCTCCGGCCGACCGTGCGCACATGCGCCAGCGGGTGGAAATGTTGCGCAGTTGGGAGCGCAACGTGCGCCGGGTGCTGCCCGTGGTGGAACGGTTGCTGAACGGGTGAGGGATATTCGGGAGTCAGGATTGCGCTGACCGGCACGCTGGTCAGACGAAACCAGGCAAGCAGTGCTTGGCCATAAAACTCAATTTGTGCCCAGGCCCATCGCCGGAAAATCGGCAATGCGGCCAAGGGCGGCAGCTTGTACGAAACAGGACCAAAACCACTTTCAACGGAGGGAGACTTCGCCGAATCCAGATTCGCGCTTTGAACCTCAGAACCGTAGCCGCCGACGTGAGGAGGCGGATTCCCCTGAGCTGCAACGTTGTCCGCCTCCTCACGTCGGCGGCTACGAGCATAGGGTTCATGGGCAGGGTGGATATGCCCTGGATTTCTGTGGAGCGAACGCCCCGGTTTGCTACGCCCGGTCGAATCCGGTCAAACCCAGTCAAACCCAGTCAAACCAGATCAAGGTCGGGGAACGGCGGGCGAGATTGATGCACTATCTGGCAGATTCGCAGCCGATGGCCGCATACAGGGTCAGAGGCCATGAACTGCTGCCGTTGCGGTCCCATTCTTGGATTTGTGGCATAGCCGCCATTTTTAACTACCGTTCCGGCGCTCCCGTGGCACGCGAAGCGATGCGGCGCATGCTCGCACACATGCATCGGCGCGGGCCGGATGGCGAGGGCGAATGGTATGGCTTGGCGGACACGATAGGGTTGGGCCATCGGCGACTTTCCATCATTGATCTCTCGGCGGCGGGTGCGCAGCCGATGGTTTCCGCGGATGGCCGCAAGGTCATCGTGTTCAACGGCGAAATCTACAACTACCGCGAACTGCGGGCGGAGCTGGAGGCGGAGGGTGCGCGATTCCGATCCCACAGCGATACCGAGGTGCTGCTCCAACTCCATCAACGCCACGGCACCGCCATGCTGCCGCGGTTGCGCGGCATGTTCGCTTTCGCCCTGTGGGACGGCGAGCGAGGTGGCCTGTTGCTGGCGCGCGATCCCTACGGCATCAAACCGCTTTACTATGCGGATGACGGCGAGACCCTGCGCGTGGCTTCCCAGGTGAAAACCCTGCTCGCCGGGGGAAGTATCGCAGCGTCGCCTGAACCCGCCGGACATGCGGGCTTTCTGCTGTGGGGTCATGTGCCCGAACCCTACACGCTCTACAAAGCCATCCGCGCGCTGCCGGCTGGGACATCGCTTTGGGTCGGCAAGGACGGTTCCCGAGGCGCGGAGACTTTCGGCTCAATCCCCAAAATTCTGGCTTCGGCCAGGCACGAAAACCAGCTCCATACCAAAATGTTTTCCCAGCCCGCGCGCTCGGAGGCCGGCTTGGTGCGTGGAGCATTGCGCGATACCGTGGCTCACCATCTCATCGCCGATGTACCGGTGGGTGTGTTTCTTTCGTCGGGCTTGGATTCCACCACCCTGGCCGCCCTGGCGGCGGAACAGGGAGGTTCACACCGCACCGTTACCTTGGCGTTCCAGGAATTCGCCGGGACGGCCAACGACGAAGCGCCGCTGGCGGAGCTTGTCGCGCGACAATATGGGGCGCAACACCAGACCGTCCGCGTCACGCGGCAGGATTTCGTCGCGGAAACGGATCGGCTTTTCGCGGCAATGGATCAGCCGTCGTTGGACGGGGTGAACACCTATTTGGTGAGTCTGGCGGCGAAACGCGCCGGGCTGAAAGTGGCGTCGCGGTTTGCGGCCAACTGATGCATCTCTTCGCACTGGTCACCGACGCCTTTGGCGGGCACGGCGGGATCGCCAAGTTCAACCGCGATTTGCTCACCGCGCTTTGCACCGCGCCGAAGGTAACCCGCGTTGTGGCGCTGCCGCGGTTGCAGCCCGGGCCGCCGGAGCCCATGCCGGAGAATCTGGAATTCAACACGTGCGGCGTCGGCGGCAAGCTGCGTTATGCCGTTGCGGTCCTGCGATCCGCCATCCGCCATTCTCGATCCTCTATTATTATCTGCGGCCACATCAATTTGCTGCCGCTCGCCTTCCTGGTGCGGATGATCGTGAGACGCTTGGCTCCAGGCTTCCGCCCTGCCCTCGCGCTCGTCATCCACGGCGTTGACGCCTGGCAGCCGACCCGCAGTTGGCTGACGAACCGGCTGGCGCGGCAGGTGGATGTGGTGCTGGCGGTGAGTGAATTCACCCGAAAACGATTCTGGAACTGGGCCCAGCCAACGTCTGCCCGGTTTAACATCTTGCCCAATTGTGTGGACTTGGCGCGATTCACACCCGGCCCAAAGAATCCGGCTATGCAGGATCGCTATGGGCTGCGCGGCAGAACCGTATTGCTCACCGTTGCCCGGCTTTCGGCCGCTGAACGCTACAAGGGCTTTGATCAGGTGCTCGAATCGCTGCCTGTGCTGGCCAAGCAGATCGAGAATCTGGCCTATCTGATCGTGGGTGACGGCGATGACCGCGAGCGGCTGGTCGCCAAAGCAAAATCACTCGGCCTTGCCGTCTTGGAGCACGGCAAACGGGGTGATTCAGCGCCCCGAACATCCAACCTGCCTCTTGCGGTCCCCAGCTCACCGCCTCCGGCGGCACAAGTGATATTTACCGGTCACATTCCCGAATCCGAGAAGGTGGATCATTATCGGTTGGCGGATGCCTTCGTGATGCCGGGCTGGGGTGAAGGATTCGGCATCGTGTATCTGGAGGCGATGGCGTGCGGAGTGCCGGTGCTGGCAAGCAAACTCGACGCCAGCCAGGAGGCGGTTCGCCACGGTGAATTGGGAGTGCTGGTGAACCCCAAGAAGTCCGACGAGCTTCAGGCCGGCATCCACGCGGTGCTGCAATGGGATCGCACCGGGTTGCTCCCGGGCGTGGAATACTTTTCCCATGCGCGCTTCGTCTCCCGTTGTCACCGAATCCTGGCTCAGATTTAACCCATGAAGGTGCTCGTTACTGGCGGCGCGGGGTTCATTGGCAGCCATCTGGTGGATCGGTTGTTGGCGGAAGGGCATACCGTTACCGTCGTGGACAACTTCGATTCCTTCTACGATCCCGCCGTCAAGCAGGCCAACGTCGCGGCACATACGAACCATCCCCACTTCCGGCTGGTGCGGGCGGACATTCGGGACGCGGCGGCGTTGCGCGCCGGCTTGGACGGGGCTTATGACTTGATCGTGCATCTGGCAGCCAAGGCGGGAGTACGGCCTTCGATTGAGAATCCGACGGCGTACCAACAGGTGAACGTGGGCGGCACGCAGAACCTTTTGGAGTTCGCCCGCGAGCAGGGGATTCGCCAATTCGTGTTTGCCTCCTCCTCCAGCGTCTATGGGGTCAACCCGCGCGTGCCGTGGCGCGAGGACGACGCGGGATTGCAGCCGATCAGCCCCTACGCCGCCACCAAAGTGGCGGGCGAACTATTGGGACACGTTTACAGTCATTTGTTCGGCTTGCGGTTTGTTGCCCTGCGATTCTTCACCGTGTATGGCCCGCGGCAACGCCCGGACCTGGCCATTCACAAGTTCGCGCGGCAAATCCGCAGTGGCCGGCCGTTGCCGTTCTTTGGTGACGGTCGTACCAGCCGCGACTACACCCACGTGAGCGACATCGTCACCGGCATCCGGGCAGCCATGGATTATTGCGCCAGTGATTATGAGATCATCAATCTGGGCGGCGATCAACCGGTGACGCTGACGGAACTGGTGGCGGCGCTGGAGGAAGCCTTGGACCGGAAAGCGGTGTTAAACCACCACCCCGAACAACCGGGCGATGTGCCGCGCACCTGGGCGGACCTGACCAAGGCCGGGAAACTGCTCGGCTACCAACCGCGCATGATCCTGCGCGATGGACTGCGGGATTTCGTAAAGTGGTTGGATACGCAGACCTGAAGGGGAATTGCGCAACGCCGGATGAAACGCTTCCTGAAACGCCTGTCGCTATGCCTTCTGTTACTTTGTGTGTTGGGTGCGGTCCTCTATTGGTTTCGCGCGCCCATTATGCAGGGCGTGGCCACGGCCTGGATCGTGGACGACCCGCTCACCAACGCGGATGTGATCGTGGTGCTGGGCGGGGGACCGTCCACGCGCCCGTTTGAAGCGGCGCGGCTCTATCACCAGCATTGGGCCCCGCGCATCCTGGTGATGCAGCCGCGCGCGGATTCGACCACGGAACTGGGCTTGACGAAACGGGAATCCGAACTGCTCAAGCAGATTCTGGTCCGGCAGGAAGTCCCGGAAGCGGCCGTCCTGATCGCAGCGGACGAGGTAATGAGCACCTATGAGGAAGCGTTGGCGATGCGGAATTGGGTGGCGACCAATCGCATTCAAACCGCCATTGTCGTGACGGACGTCTTTCATGCCCGCCGCGCCCGCTGGGTGTTTCGCAAGCAACTCCGACCCACCGGCGTCCGCGTGCTCGTCCGCGCCCTGCCGGTGCGCGAGTACACCACGGAAAACTGGTGGCAACGCGAGCAGGGCATCGCCGCGCTGCAAAGTGAAATCCTGAAGCACGGCTATTACCGGATGAAATACTGATGGCGACCAGCCGAGACACTGAATTGATGAAGGTCCGCCAGTTGTGAACAATCTCGGACAGAAGGCTCGCTCTGCGGTGCTTTGGAACACGGGCTTCAACCTGTTCCGCGATCTGCTGCAATTTGGCACCATGCTCGTGCTGGTCCGGTTGCTTGAACCCGCGGCCTACGGCCAGTTCGGCCTCGTCACCAGCGTCATCGGCTTCATCAGCATCTTTTCGTTCAACAACTTCATCGCCCACACGCTCCAGGTGCGCGACGAGGCGGACGTGCATTACCAGGATCATTTCACCGCCGGCGCCGTGATGGCGGGAACGATGTTCCTGGTGACGAATCTCGTGGCGTTCGCCCTGCGCTGGTTCGAGAGTTACGCGCCGGTCGCCATGCTGGTCCACGTCATGTCGGTGACGCTCCTGCTCGAGTGGCCGTGCGAACTGCGGCGGAAGATGCTTGAACGTCAGTTTGACTGGAGGCGAATGCGACTGCTGCACGCCTGCGGGTTGCTCGTCAGCGCGGCGCTGGCCATCGGCCTGGCGGCGGCGGGCGCGGGCGTGTATGCCCTCCTGCTGCCGGGCCTGACGGTGACGCTGCCTTTCATTTACGATTTGTTCGTGACGCAACGCTGGCGGCCGGACTGGACGTGGTCCTGGGCGAATTATCGGGCGGCATGGCGTTTCGGGCTGACGCGCATCGGCAGCGGCACCGCGGTCACGGGGCGGCAATTGGTGGAATCGGCCACGCTGGTTCAGGTGCTCGGGTACACCCCGCTGGGGATTCTGAACCGGGCCTTGGGCCTGGCGCAGATGTTTTGCATCAAGTTTGCCTCCCAACTGACGTATGCCACCTATCCCGTTCTCACCCGGCTCAATCCCAATCCCGAAAACATCGCGCGCGTCAACGGCCTGGTCCTGCGCATCGTCGCGTGGGTGGCGATTCCGGTGGCGGTGATTTTTGGGGCACTGGCGGCACCGGTGGTGCAGGTGGTTTATGGCCGACAATGGATGGAAGTTATTCCCCTTTTGCCGTGGACCATGCTATGGGGAGTCCTGATGGCTTTGGCGCAGACGGCCAACCGGCTGTTGCTGGCCCAACAACAACCCACCCGCTGTCTGCTCGCCGATTTGTTGGTCTTGATCGGCACGGGGGTGATCCTCTGGTTGGTCCTGGCGCAAGGCATCAAAGCCTACCTCATGGGGTTGGCTGCACTTCAATTCATCGTGCTGACTCTCATCAGTGTGTGGCTCTGCCGTATGCGGGCCTTGCGTCTGGCCGGCCTCGCGCAAGCGGTACTGCCGCCCGCTGTGGCGGCCAGCATGGCCTACGGTATGTGTGAATGGGGACGGGTGACTGCTGGCACCGACCTCAGTGGGTTCGGCACGGCGGTTGGCTATGGGATTTGCTATGGCTTCCTCTATGTGGCCGTCTTGCGAGTGTGCTTCGCGCGAATGACCGCTGACCTGGTCCACTACTTCCCGGCTCGTCATCTCGTGGGCCGCATTTTGTTTTTGCGCTTCGCTTGAATCGGCTTGTTGGATTCTGAGTCATGCGTTTGTTGATACCCAGGGATCGCGATCACGGTTGGGAATTGATTGTCCGAGCCTGCTCGGAGGTGGGCGTGGAGCATCAGTTGTTTGACATTTACGGCAGCGACTGGATCAAGCAGGCGAAGGCGGCGCGGGCGGACGGCTGCATCTACCGGGCAGAATTCCGCCATGCCCCGTGGCGGGAGTTGTTCTTTGAGCGCATCCGGTTCCTCGCGTGCAACCTGGGCCTGCCCCTCTACCCGCGGATGCACGAGTTGGAATTGTATGAAAGCAAGCGCCGCATGGCCTACTGGCTGCAAGCCCACGCCATTCCTCACCCTCGCACCTGGGTTTTTGGCAACAAGGACGAAGCCCGAGATTTTCTGGATCGCGCCCCTTATCCGCTTATCTTCAAAACCGACTTTGGCAACGCTTCCTATGGCGTGCGCAAAATCCGCAACCGAACCGAGGCCCAGCGACTGTGGCGCCGTTCCTTTGGCAACGGCTATCGCGTGCCGTATTACCGCGAAGGGACACTTGACGCGGTCAACCGTTTCAAGGCCGTGGTTCGCCCGTTTTACCGCCGGGTCAAAGGCATCCGGCATCTGCCGCGGGACCTGGAACTGGACGTCATGCTCTTTCAGGAGGAGGTTCCAATCCGGCACGAATGGCGGCTGATGAAGGTGGGCGATTCCTATTTCGGCAAAGAGAAGGCCATGGGCCACCACGGTTTCCATAGCGGAAGCGATCAGATGTGTTGGAACATTCCTCCAATGCAAGTATTTGATCTGGCACGGCAGGTTTGCACGCTCGGCGATTTTTCGACCATGAGTCTGGACATCTTCGAATCGGATTCGGGACAGTTCCTCGTGAACGAACTCCAGACCTTCTTCGGCTCCTTCAACTTGAAGAACCAAATGTACCGGGAAGAAGCGGGCCGCTGGGTGGGATTCCGCAGGTACTATGACGAAACCGCGCAAGCGTGGCGCGAAGAGTTGGGCGAATTCTGCCAGAACTACTGCTTCAATTTACGGGTGCTGGATTTCGTGAAGTTACTGTCCGTGGCCAGCGGGGTCCCGGCCAATGAGTGTCGCGCCTCCACACCGGCAGCTACTCCACTGGAAAACTAGCCGGAAAACCATGCAACGCGCTCTCAACGTGCTCTGCGTCTTCGGCACCCGGCCCGAGGCGATCAAGATGGCCCCGCTGATCTTGGAAATGCAAAGGTCGCCGCGCCGCTTTCGACCAATCGTGTGTGTGACGGGTCAGCATCGTGAGATGTTGCGTCAGGTGTTGGAGACGTTCGGCATCACGCCCGATCATGATCTGGCGGTGATGCAGCCCAATCAAACGCTGGCCGGCATGACCGCGCGCATGCTTGAAGGCGTGGACGCCGGGATCGCAAAGTAAAACCCGGACGTGGTCATGGTTCAAGGCGACACGACGACGGCCGTTGTGGCGGCGCTGGCGGCGTTCCACCACCGCGGTCACGCGGCCCCCTTGGTGTGCAAGGGCGGACATGGCGGTTGGGAGCGGTGAACGGCGGAAGCAGTCGCAATGCGCAAGTCACTCAAGCGCGGCGCTTTCTCGTGCATGCTACGATAGAATGCTTTAGAGTCCAATCTACTGCTGACGCGTCCGCAGTTGGTTGAAGCATCAGGGAGTCAGAAGTCAGGTAACGCTTTCAGAAATCATTGCAGCGGACGAACACAAAATGAACGCTACCACCAATGTCCTGGCGGTTTTGGTGGCAACGGAGAATTCCCTACAATCCGTTGGTGGGGGCGTGCAGGTTTGCACGGCCGATTACGTGTGGCTGCTGCGGCAGGCCGGTTTTGATTTGCATACGGTTTCGTTTGCTCCGGATCACCGTGTCTCCGCGCGCGTATTGCGCCGATTGGAGGGGCGGCCGTACCTGCGGATGATTCCTCCGTCATTGGCGGATGAAATTGCCGCTGCGACAGAGAAGACCGGAGCGCGCTTTGTGTTCTTCAACCTGATTGACTTTCCGGGAGTGGTTTCATCATTGCGTCGGCAGTGGAACGATGGCATCAAGCTGGTCCATCTTTCGCACGGTCTGGATAGCACGGACATCTGCATTGACGAACAGGTGCGCCGTCACGCCGCCGGAAGGCACGGTTATGATGGGCAGGCTGCGCGCAAGCTCGGCGGTAAGCTGCATTGCGAGGCGGATTATCGGCGTTATCTGGATGCCGCCTTGTGTCTGTCGCCGCTGGACGCCGAGTTGGAGCGCTGGCTGGGCGTGCGCCAGACGGCTTGGTTCAGCCGGCCAATTCGGGAAGCGCGCCTGGCGCCGCAGCCGGTGGAGCATCGCGTGGGGTGTGTTTCCACGTTGGACCATCCGCCGAATTACCACGGTCTGGTGGAGCTATTCAATGAGCTGCACCGCTTGCAGCCGTCCAAGCTGGCCTTTCGTCTCGTGGGTGGACCGGAACACGTAGGCCGGAAGTTGGCAGAACGCTTCAGTTTCGTGGAATACCAGGGCCGTCTCAGTGATGCGGACCTGCGTCGCGAGGCCGAAAGCTGGGCGTGTTTCGTCCATCCCATTTTTCATTATGCACGCGGATGTAGCACCAAAGTGGCGGTGGCGCTGGGCTGGGGTTTGCCCATTGCCACAACCATTGCTGGAGCGCGCGGCTACGTCTGGGATGAAGCAATTCTTCCCATCGCTCCCACGCCGGGCCGGCTGGCCGCGTCGCTCCTAGCCGAAATCACCACCGCTGATTTTGGGCGGCGGCGCGAAAGAGCGCTTCGAATCGCCGCGCTTCAGCCCTCCGCGGCCCAGCTTGCCGCACAGATGCGGGACTTCCTCCTTTCGGTTGGCCGATGATCCAGTCGTTGCTCAGAAAGAGCGTGGCGCTCGTGCCGTGGCGCTGGCGCACGGCCATCAAACGGGTGCCGCTGGTCGCCCCGTTGCAACGCTGGTTGCTGGCGCGGTTCCTGGAAAAGCGCGAGTTCGTCCACACGGTGGATGCGGGGCCGGCGCGCGGCTTGAGGTATCCGATCACGCTGCCGGATGACAAGGGCATCTGGACCGGCACTTATGAAAGCGATCTGGCCACACGCGTCGCGGCGGCCACCCGGCGAGACGAGCCGGCACTGGACATCGGCGGCTGGCGCGGGTTCTTTGGCGGCGTGATGGCGCTGGCCGGCGCCTCGCGCGTACATATCTTCGAGCCGATGCCGGCAAACTGCGCGCAAATCCGCCGGATGATCGAGTTGAATCCCGTCCTGCCCATCGAACTGGTGGAAGCTGCGGTGAGCGACGCGGAAGGATCGCTGGAGTTTGTGCTGATGCCGGAGAGCAGCATGGGCAAGCTCACCACGAGTTCGTTTCAGCAAGAAAATCAAAGCGGGCGAAGAATCCAGGTGCGAACCGTTTCGTTGGACGCCTTGCTGGCGGCGGGGAGAATCCAACCGCCGTCCGTCATCAAGATAGACGTGGAAGGCGCGGAATTACTGGTGTTGCGTGGCGCGCTGAACTTGCTTGCGACACACCGGCCGACGCTCTTTATGGAAACTCATTCGACGGAACTGGCTCGAGATTGCCGGGCTTTGTTGGAGCAGACGGGATACGACGTGCGGGTGCTCGAACGAAACGTGCGCGACATCTGCCACTTTCACGCACAGCCGAAATCGTCCGGTGAGGAGGGCTCGCGATGAGTTTGCAGAGCAGTGTTCAAGCAGGTTGGTTGCGATCGGTACGCAAGGCGGGCTTGGCGCTGGCGCGGCATTGGCCGTGGCCGGTCGCCGCCCGGATAACCACTGGCCGACGGATGTACGTGGACCTGCGTTCCCCGGTTGGCCGGGCCATCTACATGAAGGGAGAGTTTGATCCCAAAGTGTTCGAGCCGTTGGCCGCCCGGCTGCAACCGGGCGGCCTGTTCGTGGATGTGGGGGCCAATGTGGGTTTCTACAGTCTGAGGGCGTTGGACGTGGTGGGGGCGAACGGGGCCGTCCACGCGTTTGAGATTGATCCGCGTCCCTTGCGCTGTTTGCGAAAAACCATCGCCCGCAGTTCGCTGAAAAACGTCCACTTGCACGAACAGGCGGTCGGTGATCGGCACGGGCCGGCGATTCTCGTGCAACGCGAGGATTGCGGGCACTCCAGCGTAGCCACGGAAGGGGAGGGCGTACGCGTGCCGATGATCACGCTCGATGCTTGGCGGGAAAAGCACCCGGGAGGTTCCGTGCAGGCTATCAAAATGGACATTGAGGGCGGCGAACTGCGCGCATTGCGCGGGGCGACAGAACTCCTGCGTCGCGAACGGCCCCTGCTAGTGTGCGAAGTCGTGGTGGATGAACAGGACCGGCGGCACAGCGACACGCAGGCGTTGTTCGGCTTGTTGAAGGCGACCAATTACCGTTGGCAGTGGGTCGAAGGGTGCAACGACCCAACGTTGATGGCCGAATAGGCTGCCTTGGCTCAACGCGTTGAACTCGAGCTATGGCTCTGATTCCCTTGAGACGTGCCATCCTGGTTTCGCCCCATTTTCCACCGAGCAATCTGGCTGGAGTTCAACGCGCCCGCCTCATGGCCCGTGAACTCCGCGATTTTGGCTGGGAACCTGTCGTGATCGCCGTGGACGCGCGTCATTACGAGGAGGCCAACGACAAGACGTCGCTGGCGCTTTTGCCGGAGGGGCTGCGGGTTGAACGTGTGGGCGCGTTGCCCGCCCGCCTCTGCCGTCCCCTCGGTTTTGGCGACATCGCGTTGCGCGGACAGTGGGCGTTGCGGCGGCGCGTGGCGGAAATTGTGCGGGGAGAGCCGGTGGACTTGATCTTTGGCACGGTGTTGCCTGGTTACACGAGTCTGGTCGGGGCGCGGGCGAAGCGGCGCTTCGGTCTGCCGTTCGTGCTCGATTACCAGGACCCGTGGGTATCGGATTGGGGCGCACGGCAGCCGCGCTTCAGCAAGGCGGGACTGTCCCATTGGCTGGCCACGAAACTGGAGCCGGGCGCGGTCGCCGCCGCGGATGCCTTGACAGCGGTGTCGGATCGGACGCTTGACACGCTGCGCAGCCGCAAGCTGATCAGACCCGGTTTGCCCGTGGAAACCATTCCCATCGGCGCGGAACCGGAGGATCACGCAGTGGCGGCGCGAGTGGGGAGAAGTTGGATTGAGGGTAGGGCGGGCCGTCTTCTGCCCGCCGCCCGAGAGATTGCACATCACGGCGCGCACGGAGCGACCCGTCCTACCGGAACATTTCATCTTGCCTATCTCGGCACAGTCATTGAGGGGATGATCCCCACCCTTCGGACTTTGTTTGGCGCGGTGCGGGCGTTGTTGAACGCGAACCCGGAGTGGCAGTTGCGAATCCACTTTATCGGCACGAGCGCGCAGCCCAACGGATGCGACACGCTGGGATTGGCGGAACTCGCGGCGGAGTGCGGTGTGGGGGGCGTGTTTCGGCTCGAGCCGCGCCGCATTGGCTACTTGGACGCTTTACGCACGATGCAGGACGCGGACGCGCTGTTGCTGTTGGGGTCACAGGACCCGCACTACACGGCTTCAAAGATTTTCCCGTGCTGGCTATCCGGCAAACCGGTCCTTGGCGTGTTCCATTCGGCCAGCACGGTCAACGAACTGGCGCGGGAACTGGGCGGCATCGGACTGGTAAATTATGACACGGTCACTGGGGCGGAATCGCGGGTGGCTGAGACTACCAGGGCGTTACGGCAGGTTGTTGACCGTGGAACCAGAGCGCTGCCGCCACGCAATGAAGGCGCATTCGGGCCGTATTCTACGCGCGGGGTGGCCCGACGCTTCGCGGAGTTGTTTGACCGCATAACGGGCAACTCGTTGGGTCACTGCAATTAGCCGACACTCATCAAGGCACTCAATTGCGTCTCGGCATCCTAACTAGTCATCCGATTCAATACCAAGCGCCGTGGTTTCGCGCACTTGCGGAGAAAGTGGACTTGGAGGTGTTCTTCGCGCACCGTCAGAGCGCAGCCGAGCAGGGGAGGGCCGGGTTTGGTGTGGCGTTCGATTGGGATGTAGATTTGCTCTCGGGTTACCGGCATCGGTTCTTGAAGAATCTGTCGCCCAATCCGGGAGTCAGCCATTACGGCGGCTGCGATACGCCGGAGATTGAAAGATTTATTGCCAACGACACCTCACCCAACCCTCTCCCCGAGCGAGGCGGAGAGGGTGCGTCCGGTTTCCACTTTGATGCCTTCATCGTCACGGGCTGGTATTTGAAGTCGCACATGCAGGCTGTGAATGCGTGCAGAAGGGCCGGCGTCCCGGTGCTGGTGCGTGGGGACTCCCAGCTCGGCACGCCGCGGTCCGCGTTCAAACGTCTGGCCATGGAAATCCGGCAGCGCTGGCTCTTGAAACGCTTCGATGGTTTTCTTTCGGTGGGAAAACGTCACACGGAGTATCTGCGTCATTACGGAGTGCCAGCGGAGAGAATCTTCTTCGCTCCGCATTTCGTGGACAACGATTGGTTTGCGGAATGCGCGACTCGATCGCGTGCCCCTCTCCGCCTCAACCGGGGAGAGGGATCGGGTGAGGTGTCGAAGCTAACTTCCATCGCGGCCATTAGAAAACAGTGGGGTGCGGGTGAGAGTGATTTGGTGGCGTTGTTCGTGGGGAAATTCATCCCCAAGAAGCGTCCCGCGGATTTGTTGCGTTCGATTGCGTTGGTAAGGCGCGGCACTCCGTGCGCGCCGGGGGAAGCGTTCTCTCTACCTGGCGGCGCGCACGGAGTGACGCGCCCTACCGCCGTTTTCGTCGGTTCAGGAGAATTGGAAAGGGAACTGCGCGAACAGGCGGCGCGAGACAATCTGCGAGTCCACTTTGCGGGTTTCAAGAATCAGACAGAGCTTCCTGCAGTTTACGCCACCGCCGACGTGCTGGTGCTGCCTTCGGAGAGCGAGACGTGGGGACTGGTGGTGAACGAGGCGATGGCGTGCGGGTTGCCGGCCATTGTTTCAGACGCCGTCGGGTGCGCGCCGGATTTGATGGAAGAAGGAGTCACGGGCTTTACGTATCCGGTCGGAGATACGGAACAACTCGCGGAACGATTGGTTGCGTTCGGCAGGTTGAAACTGGCTGGGCATGATTTCGAATCCGCGCTTGCCGCCAGGATGCGTGCTTACAGCGTGACAGCGGCAGTAAACGGAACGATGAAGGCGGTTGAGTGGTTGACCAAGCGAAACGCTGAAACGCTGGAAACCTGGAATACTGACAACTGAAACCGCCGACGCGCGGTTAGCCAACGGGAGTATGAAGAACGCGCGAAGCGTCTGGAGTGCGGCGTGTTCACCGCCGCTCTTGCTTGCTGCGGCCCGGTTGCCACTCGATGGTCGGTTGCATTCCAGAGCGATGTTCCACAGCGTGTTACTCCACGTTTGTTGTTTCGCCGATGTCTTTGGTGTCAAAGCGGTGCTGAAGTCACCGCACTCCAACCGCTGGCGCGAAGCTCAAGCGTCTCCGTACCGCGCGAAGCGCTGGAGTGCGGCGTGTTCACCGCCGCTGTTGGGCTGTCGCTGGCGCGGTTGTTTTATGATTACTGGTCGTTCTTTGCTCCGGGGTTCAACCTTGGCGCACTCGTCCGGTACCATACAAAGTATGTGCCTGGTGAGAAAAAGCGGTGCCAAAGGCGCCGCTCTGCAAACGCTGGTGTGCGGATCATACGGTTCAGTATGCCGGAGGTTGTTTCATCTGTGTGCGAAGATCTCCGCGTGTCCGCTTTTTGTTCGGTCATGTCAGCGTTCCAGCGTTAAAGAGAGATGAGCGACTCACCTTCTTTACCGCGCCTGGACGGTTTGCGGGTGCTGGTGTTGTTCGGCGCCATTCCCCTGCACGGCCAGGAGCGGGGGAACATCGAGGTGTTTCGCTCCCTCAAGGAGTTGGGATTGCAGGCTCGCTTCATCACGCATCGTCAGTGGGGGCATCAAGTCGTTCAACCGGAATTGGATCGGTTGGGCTTGGAATGGGCCACCGCGCCGTTCGGTCCGCTCATGGGCCGGAATCTATTTGGACGTGATTGCTTCCGCGTGCTGTCTGGCGTGCTGGCCACCAACTGGGCTTTGTGGCGGGAGGTGCGCCGCTGGCGTCCGACCCATCTCCATTGCATGAACTGGCTGTATGTGCTGTACGCCACGCCACTGTTGTTCCTGTTGCGCATCCCGATGATTTACCGGCTCGGGGATTGTCCGCCGCGCAGCACGTTCCTGCATCGCTGGTTGTGGTGGTTGATTTGCCGCCGGACGGCCCTCATGGTCTGCAACTCGAATTTTGTCAGATCCAAGCTGGAGGAATCCCGAGGCCGACCAAAACAGACTCGAGTCATTCACAACTTGCCGCCGCGACGCCGGGAGAATCTGGCTTCGGTGTCCATGCCGGAGGCCAATGGAATCACGCGGCTAATTTATGTCGGGCAGTTGACGGCTGAAAAGGGCGTTCCGATCCTAATCGAGGCTGCCCGGCGGTGTCTATCGGCAGGCCGAAATGTGTCTCTGTATCTGGCTGGGGACTACGCGTGGCAAAATCCCATGGCGCAGGCATTGATGGCCAGGCTCAAAGCGGATGGGCTCGAGGAACAAATCCAGTTCCTCGGGTATCGGGAAGATGTGCCGGAGTTGTTGCGTAGCTCAGATTTGCACGTGTGTCCTTCGATGTGCCGTGAGGCCTTTGCCAACGTGGTTTTGGAGGCCAAGGCGCAGCGGATCCCATCGGTGGTGTTTCCCGACGGCGGTCTGCCAGAGATGATCGAACACAAAGTGGATGGATTTGTGTGCCGGGACAAATCGGTGGAGGCTTTGGTGGAGGGGATTAATTGGTTCTTGGATCACCCGGAGGAGCGCAAGCAGGCGGGAGAGGCGGCACGCCGCAGCTTGGACGAAAAGTTTGACGAGCGCCGATTTCAGCAGCAGTGGGCGGAGGTTTTTCAGAGCACGGCAAGGAGCGAGGGGAAAGGCTGAGAACCAAACAAAGGCTGAGAACTAAACCAAAAGCAGGGAGCACCAGAGTCTTGACAATGTTCAATCCAAAACCTGGAACCGAGGACGCCCGAGCATCTGGAACTCGCGGAGCGTCTGGAGTGCGGCGAGTTCACCGCCGCTGTTGGGCAGGTGTGGAGACGAAGAACTGGTGGCCGAAACCGGATGCGCCGTCCGAAAGCGGTGCTAAAGTCACCGCACTCCAAACGCTGGCGCGAGGACCAAGTGCCTCCGTACTGCGCGAAGCGTCCGGAGTGCGGCGGGTTCACCGCCGCTGTTGCCAATTCGTATCAGCTTGCATCCGGGAAACAGTTTTGCAGGGCGGGTGGTTTCAGATAGGTTGGCGGGAGCAAGCGGTGAGTTTGCGCGATTCATTAAATGTCCGTTGTCGCTGATTTGCTTAGGAGTCGAGATGAAGCAGAGTCGCCTCCGCCGCCACAAGCTGCGCGGTGAAGCCGCCAGCAATGCCGATGAATAATGGAAACGACGCAGACTGATACAATCGAGTCTTTACCCCCTGCCACTCCGGGCGAAACCAGCGCCGCACAACCGTTGCGGAGACGGCGACGCGTGCGCGTGCGCCGCCGCCGCGCACCTGGCGCACCTCAGGGCTTTTTCCAACCATTGCCCCTTTGGGTGTGGAGTGTCGTGCTGTTCTTTGCCGCGGTGGGTGGTTTCTCCGCCAATCCTTTCCTGACCCCTTTCAGTCTTTTGGTGCTGCCAGTACTGGCCAGTCTGCTATGGTTTCAGGGTGAACCGCCGGTGCTGCTTTTTGCCTGTTATTTTCAATGGCTACAGTCTTCGGTAGCCATTTTTTACACCAATTTTTACGGCATTGCGCTGGGTTCTGTGCCGGGAGGGGCTCAATTGGTGGAGGCCACCGGATTAAGTTTGATTGGGATTTTGGTTCTGGCCGCCGGGATGCGTCTGGCCCTCGTGAAGCGTGATACCCATGTGACTGAGCGTGCGGCACGGGAATCTCGCCAACTCCAGCCGGCCGCGATCTTTACTTTGTATCTGGCGGCCTTTGCCGGCCTGTACTTCGCGGGGCGCCTCGCAGCGTTCCTTCCCCCGTTGCGGCAGCCGCTGCTGGCGGCGGGAACGATCAAGTGGGCAATGGTCTTCCTGCTGGCCTACGCGGTGGTGAAACAGCGGCGGGGCTACGCTCTGCTGGCGATCACTGTAACCGTGGAGTTCTTCACGGGTATTCTCGGTTTCTTCAGCGGCTTTAAGGGGGTGTTCTTTGTGCTGTTGGTGGTCTTGCCCAGTGCTCACTTCATCTTCCGTGGCTGGCGGTTGGCGCAGTTCAGCCTGGTGGCGGCGATGGTGGTGGCCTTCGCCCTCATTTGGACAGTGATCAAGACGGACTATCGCGAATTTCTGAATCAAGGCTCAAGGCAGCAGGTGGTTTTGGTCCCGGTGCCGGAGCGTGTTGCCAAGCTGCAGAGCCTGGTCAGCGGCCTGACGTGGCCGGCGGTTGAAGCGGGCTTGGAAGACCTGATCCTCCGTGTCGGATACGTCAATTATTTTGCGCTCACATTGGCCAATGTGCCGGCAAACCTTCCCCATGAGCATGGCAAACTCTGGTTTGGGGCGGTGAAACATGTTCTGATGCCGCGGTTGTTTTATCCCGACAAGCCGGTGATTAATGATTCGGAGCGGACTTCGCTGTACTCGGGTGTCGTGGTGGCCGGCGAGGAGCAGGGCACTTCCATCAGCATCGGCTACATCGGCGAGAGCTACATTGACTTCGGCCGGGTGGGGATGTTTGCTCCGATTCTCCTCCTGGGGTTGTTTTACGGTGGCATTTACCGCTTTTTCGTCTATTCCTCGCGGCATACCACGCTGGGCTATGCCACCGCGACGGCGATCCTCATCTTCGGCGCGTATAACCTGGAAACCTCGAATATCAAATTGGTGGGCGGCAACCTGATGGCTTTCTTGGTGATGGCGCTCTTCATCAAGTTGACCGGAGCGTGGCTGTGGGGGATCGCCACCAATCCAGGGGTCACGTTGCGTCCCCGCCGTGCGCGTGACAAGGCCGGGGGAGAAGCCACCGGGGGGCGGCGACTGCCGGAAAGTCCGCCGGGGACCCGCGGCACCAGCACCTGAAACGCACGCTGCGACCGGCAGTCCCTTGATTGCGGATTGCCATCTAAACCCAATGATGAACCGACCTTCAGTCGTCATTTGTCATTCGACGTTTGTTCGTGGTGTTAAAGCGGTGATAAAGTTACCGCACTCCAAACGCTGGCGCGCGGATCATGCGCCTCCGTGCGGCGCGAAACGCCTGGAGTGCGGCGTGTTCACCGCCGCTGTTGTGTTGCGGCGTCCCGTCGGCGGTTGGATGCTTGCGGGTTGCCTTCCAGAGCGATGTTCCCTCACGGTTTGTTCCGGTTCTGTTTTTCCTACGGAGTGCTTGGTAACAAAAAGCGGTGCTGAAGCCACCGCACTCCAAACGCTGGCGCGCGGGTCACGCACCTCCGTGCTGCGCGGAGCGTCTGGAGTGTGGCGTGTTCATCGTCGCTGTTGTATGTTGCCGCGGGATTGTGGTTGGTCTGGAGGATAGCTTTCAACGTGTCAGGCTTTGCTGCTTGAAAGTCCTCTTCACGATTGCGGGGTTACAGCCGGAATATGGCGGGCCGTCGCGCTGCGTGCCAGCGCTCGCTATTGCGCTGGCTGAACGCGGTGTCCAGGTGGAATTGATCAGTTGTGAATCTGCGCCGGGACAGCCGCTTCCGTTGCTGCCATCTGTCGCTCGAATCAGTCCCCATCTCTTGCCAGGAGCCAATCGTTCAATCCGTTGGTGGCCCCGCGCGAATGATTTTTGGAAGGTATTGCGCGAACGGGGCAAGGCGGGACGGGATTGGTTGATCCACGATCATGGCCTGTGGCTGCCGAACAATCATGCCGTCGCTCGTGCGGCAAGTTCACTGAAGGTGCCGCGGATCGTGAGTCTGCACGGCATGTTGACCGCGTGGTCGCGACGGCATCAGGGCTGGAAGAAAGCCATGGCCTGGTGGCTATATCAGCGACTCGACTTAAAGACAGCTTCCGTGTTGCACGCCACCTCGCCGGCAGAGGTGCAAGAATTGCGTAAGGCAGGTCTCACCCAACCCCTCGCCATGATTCCCAATGGCGTGGAACTTCCGCCCGGAAATCCGAAATCAGAAATCGGCAATCGAAAGTCTGGAGCACGCACCGTTTTATTCTTGGGACGTATTCATCCCATCAAGGGCTTATTAAACCTGGTGAGGGCATGGGCCATCCTCCGGCCTGCCGGTTGGCGGGTGGTGCTGGCGGGCAACGATGAGGGTGGGCACGAGAACGAAATCAAAGCCGAATGTAGAAAGCAGAAAGTCGAACCAGACTTTGACTTCTTGGGGCCGGTGGAGGGCGGGCGGCGGTGGGATTTATATCGCTCGGCGGATTTGTTTGTATTGCCCAGTCATTCCGAGAATTTCGGCATTGTGGTGGCGGAGGCGCTGGCGTGCGGGGTGCCAGTGATCACCACACGCGGCACGCCCTGGCAGGACTTGGTGTTGCAGGGATGCGGTTGGTGGACGGAAATCGGGGTCGAACCCTTGGCCGCCGCGTTGCGCGAAGCGACGGCGTTGGACGAAGAGGTCCGGCGGGAGATGGGTGCATGCGGACGTCAACTGGTCGAAACCAAATACGGTTGGCCACGGATCGCGGCGCGAATGCAGGCGGTGTATGCCTGGATGCTCGGTCACGGGGAGAAACCGGAAGCGATTGCAGGGTGTTGTTAGCGGATGGAAAATGAGATGAGATGACGGCTCTGCAAACCTCGAACCCAGGCGTTTCACGCTCCGCACGAACCGGCGACAGTGGGGAACGCCAGTCTGTGACCGGCTTTGTGCCTCCCGACCGTGATAAGCCGACCAAAGGCCGGTGTTCCGACCAGCAGGTGTAACCGGGCTAAGTTGCCCAGGTTTGCGGTCGGGCATCAAGCGCCGGAAGCAGGTCCGTGCGCTGGCAATACGGCCTATGGGTGCGAGGTGCGTTCAACGTTCGGGGAGGTTTCCTCCGTGGAGCGCGCAGTGGAAGAGCTACAAGAGGCCCTGAAATCCCATCGAATGTTTGCCGCGTGTTCACTCAAATCACACCGCTGATCCTTACCTTCAACGAAGCGCCGAACGTCGCGCGTGCGTTGGAGCGGCTGAAATGGGCCAAGGAAATCGTCGTGGTGGACAGCGGGAGTACGGATGAAACGCTGGAGATCCTGCGCCGCTGGCCGCAGGTGCGAGTGGTGCAGCGCCGGTTCGACTCGTTTGCAGTTCAGTGCAATTTCGGTCTCGAACAGATTCGCACGCCGTGGGTGTTGTCGCTGGATGCGGATTACATTTTGACGCCGGAACTTGTCGCGGAGATCGCGCGGCTGGACAATCGGGAAGCGGTGGCGGGTTACACGGCGCGTTTTCGGTATTGCATCCAGGGCCGCCCGCTGCGGAGCACGTTGTATCCGCCGCGCACGGTTTTGTATCGCCGGGACAAGGCGAGTTACCGCGCGGACGGTCACGGACATCGGGTGCAAGTGGACGGGCCGACGCGGATGCTGGCCAGCGTCATAGACCACGACGACCGCAAGCCGATGGATCGCTGGCTGCACGAACAGAATCGTTACGCGGCGATTGAAGCGCGTCACTTGCTGGCGAATCCCCGCTCCGCGCTCTCCTTCCCGGATCGGCTGCGGTGCGGGATGGTGTTCGCCCCGGCGGCGGTGTTTTTCTACACGCTCATCGTCAAGGGCCTGATTCTCGATGGCTGGCCCGGCTGGTTTTACGTGCTGCAGCGCACCTATGCCGAGTTGCTGCTGGCGTTGAAGTTGGTGGAGGAAAAGCTGCGAGTAGCCAGCGGCGAACCGCGAGCGGCGAGGTCCGAGAAGGAGTCACCAAATCAGTAATAGGTTATGAACAAGGATGCTTTTCGTTTTGAATCCTTGCAGGTTTGGCAGCGCGCGGCGGATGTCACCTCTCCCCTGTTCAAATTGGCGGAAGGGATGGCCGAGCGCCGTTATTACCGTTTCGCGGAGCAGTTGCGCGCGGCCGTCCTCAGCATCACAAATAACATCGCCGAAGGTTCCGGCAGTGCCTCCGACACGGATTTCGCCAATTTCCTGAACACAGCCAGGCGTTCGGTCTTCGGGATCGCGAACATGTTGATCATTTTCACTCGCAAGGGTTACATCCAAAGGACGGAAAGTGAGCCGTTGCTTGCGGAATTGGTTGAGGAAAGCAAAGTGCTATAATCCTTCCTTCGCACCCTTAAGTCGCCATAGCTCCCCGCTCTTTGCTCTCAGCTCGTCGCTTCAAGCTCCAGCCTTCCTCCTATGCTCATCATCGGTCTAAACGCTTTTCACCCCGACTCCGCCGCGTGCGCGGTGGTGGACGGAAAACTGGTCGCCGCCGTGGCGGAGGAACGTCTCGGGCCACGACGCAAACACGTTGCGGGATTTCCGGGGCGTGCCCTGCAAGCCGTGCTCCGGATGGCCGGCGCCACGGTGCGGGAGATTGATTACCTCGCCATCGGCAACGACAGCAACGCCAACTTGGGGGCGAAGGTCAGCCACGTCTTGCGCACGCCGGTTAAATCGGCGCGCGGCGTGGCGACACACTTTCAGCGGCGCGCCAAAATGCAGTCCACGCAGGAACTCGTGGCGGAGGCGTGTGGCGTGCGGGCGGCGGACTGCCGGTTTGAAGTGGTGCGCGTGGAGCATCACCTGGCGCACCTCGCCAGTTCCTATTACGCCAGCGATTTTGATCGCGCCGCCGGCTTCAGCTACGATGCGGCGGGTGATTTCACCTCGGCGATGTTCGCGCGGTGCGAGGGTAACCGGATTGCGATCCTGGACCGCGTGTTCATGCCGGATTCCTTGGGCTACTTCTACACGGCGCTCTGCCAGTTCATCGGCTTTGACAAGTTCGGCGAGGAATACAAGGTCATGGGCCTGGCGGCCTACGGCGAACCAAAATACTCGCAATTGATGCAGGAGTTGCTGCGGTGCGATGGTCGTGGCGACTTTCGGTTGCATAGAGATTATTTTGTCCCGCTGGGCAAGAATCTGGAGGAGTGCGTGGACGAGCACGGCGAGATCGTGTTGCCGCCGTTGTATTCCCCGGAACTGAGGCGGCGGCTGGGCGACCCGCGGCCGCGGAGCACGGAGATCACCCAGCGGGAGAAGGATATCGCGGCTTCGTGTCAGGCGCATTTTGAGGAAGCGGTGCTGGGTTGCCTGCGGCACTTGCACCGCTCGGTGCCGACCGAGAATCTGGTTACGGCCGGTGGTTGCGCGTTGAACGGGGTTTGTAACGCCAGGATTCTGCGCGAGACACCGTTTAAGCGATCCTACATCCAGTGTGCGGCCTCGGACGACGGCACTGGAATTGGCGCGGCGCTGTATGTCTGGAATGCCATCTTGAAACAATCCCGCGCAGGCATGATTGATCACGCCTACTGGGGGCCGGAACATTCCGAGGCGGACATGGCAGCGGCACTACGGCGGACGGGGCTGCCATTCGAGCGTTGCGAACCGCCCTTGCTGTTGGAACGGGCGGCGGCGCATCTCAACGCGGGGCATGTCATGGGTTGGTATCAGGGCCGCAGTGAGTGGGGGCCGCGCGCGTTGGGAAATCGTTCCATTCTCGCACACCCCGGCTGGCCGGGCATGAAGGATTTGATCAATGCCAAGATCAAACGTCGCGAGGCGTTTCGTCCCTTCGCGCCGACGATTCTCGCCGAAGAGACGGGCCGCTATTTCGAGCAGAACGTCGAAAGCCCGTTTATGATGCACGTCGTCAAGATCCGGCCCGAGCATCGGCAGGCGCTGGCGGCCGTGTGTCATAAGGACGCGACCGGTCGGTTACACACAGTGAAGGCTTCCCAGAACGCGCTCTATCATGGTCTCATCAAAGCCTTCGCCGCCAAGAGCGGCACGCCCGTGGTACTTAATACCAGTTTCAATGAGAACGAACCCATTGTGGATACGCCGCAGCAGGCGGTGGACTGTTTTGTGCGGACCGACCTGGACGTCTTATGTTTGGGGCCGTTCGTGACGGCCAAACCCGGGAAGAACATTTGAGCGCGAATTTACGATGGATTCTGGCGACGGGTGGCACAGGAAATCAGGATTTAGAATACCTGGTTTGCATGGGTCGAGGCAATGGAGACTTATAGAATCCACTGTGCGTTGTCACAAATGAATTACAGTTGGCAACCTGAAGGTCCGGACTGCAACCGGGCGGGCCTTTGTTTGTCTCATGCGCGCTGAACTTCAACCCTGGACCAGAGTGTGCCTGTGGCTGTTGCCGCTGGTTGGTTACTGGCTGGTGCTCGTTTATCAACTGGGCGCCCAGTGGTCGGCCTACGAACAGTACAACTACGGCTGGGCAGTGCCGTTTCTTGCCATCTATTTGTTCTGGCAGCGATGGCAAACCCGGCCCGGAGTCCAACCTCCAAGCCGTCCGCGACTGGCTCTGGCCGTCGTCGCGTGTGCCGTGTTGCTGATTCTGCCGACGCGGTTTTTGCACGAAGCGAATCCCATCTGGCGGCTGACGAGTTTGTTGTGGACACTCGAAATCATAGGACTGACGCTGGCTTTGATTTATCTGGTGGGCGGCGCGCGGTGGTTGCGACATTTTGCGTTTCCGGTGGCATTTTTTGCGGTGGCCATTCCCTGGCCCTCCGGCCTGGAGAACATGCTGATTCAAACCCTGACTCGTTGGAACACCTCGACCACGATTGAAGTACTCGGCTTGATTGGCATCCCGGCGGTTCAGCATGGCAATGTCATTGAGATCAGTACCGGCGTGGTGGGGATTGACGAAGCGTGCAGTGGCATCCGGTCGTTTCAGGCCACACTCATGCTCGCGTTGTTTTTGGGGGAGCTGTACATGCTCACGGTAGTGCGGCGGGTTTTGTGCATCGGGGTTGGCTTTGCCCTGGCCTTTGCTTTCAACGTCGGCCGTACCGGATTGTTGACCTGGGTGGCGGCGCGGGATGGCGTGGCGGCGATTGACAAGTGGCATGATCCCGCCGGCGTCTCCATTCTCGTGGGATGCTTCTTTGGCCTGTGGGCGACGGGGCTTTGGATGCGCCAAAGGCAGACGCCACCACCCGGAAGGGAAGCAACCAAAGCAGCGGCGCCGGATGCCAAAACGCCAGGTGTGTCAGCAACTTCTTCTCCCAGCCAACTTCCGATGAAACTCGCGGTTGGGCTGATGTGCTGGCTGGTGCTGGTGGAGGTCGGGACGGAAATCTGGTATCGCTCCCATGAGACCGATGCCGGGGCCGCGCAAGCGTGGACCATACGCTGGCCAGAAGAGAAGCCCTTTTTCCGGCGCATCGAACTCTCGGACGCGGTGAAGAAGCAGATTTTCTTTGAATCAGGCGGTCAATGCGCCTGGCTGGAGCCAGAAGGAACTTATTGGCAGCTGCTATATTTTCGCTGGCAACCGTCGCGCTCGTTATATGCGCGCGTGCGCAGCCACTTAAATAAAACTCATCGGCCAGAGCATTGCTTGTCGGCTGGCGGCATGACGCTTGTAGCTGACCTGGGCCTCGGCACCTATGAGGTGCGGGGTGTGAACTACTCTTTCTTAAGGTACGTCTTTGAAAGCAATGGCCGTGAGCTGCGAGTCTTCTACGGTCAATACGATGACTCAGCGGCGCCGGAGTTTGTGACCAGCTACCGCGAGAATACGGCGCGGCGCATTGCCGCGGCGCTCGCCGGCAGTCGGAATTACGGCCTGCGAATGCTCGAAATCGCCGTCGCGGGTGCGGACGATGAGGTGGCCGCCGAAACGGCACTGCGAGCACAGTTGGAGAAGCTCATCATTTTCGAGGACGTAAAGGATGGCGGATGAGTACGTCAACAATTTAGAAGACGACGTCAGGCGACTTTTGCAGCCCTCCGCGCAACCGTGAGCATGGCAGACCCGGTGCTTCGTCAACTGCATAGAAAAAAGGTTTTGGGGCGCGCTGCCAACCTTGATTAAACGGCACGGATGTAGCGTCCAGTCACTGGCTGGGATTCAGTATGGACATACCACTTGAGCGACTTATGCTGCCCTCGGTTCGCATCGTCGAGTCGGATTGCGGAAAGTGCAGTCGGTAAGACATGGAGCTTTTGCCCATCATCATTGCGGCGACGACAGGGTTGCTGATTACCCTGGCGGCCATTCCTGTCATCATCCGTCGGACAGCGGCGGGCACGGTGGAGTTGCACCGCTCCTTCCACCATACCCACAAGAAACCGGTGTCGCGCCTGGGAGGT
>JAHCLO010000015.1 GCA_026125285.1 Verrucomicrobiia bacterium
CAGCCTTTGGCGAAGGCGGATGGTAAATCGCGCCAGGATACTGAACGCGGAGCTTGCGGGCCATGCGAAGCGTTTACGCAACCGAGCCGAGTGCGTCAACCGCGAGTTCTACAATAGTCGGGCCCCTTCATGACCCCTTCACGGAATGTGATTGAGCGGCTGGCGAAGTGAGGGACGAACAATTGGTTTCAGGGCACCAGCATGACGCGATAGAACTTCTGCGTCTCCGTCGTGGCCGAGTCCGTCTGCGAGGCTTCGCTGCCATTGGCCAGGACTTCCGGCAGTAAATCGCCCCAATTGGTGTCATCCAAATTATTCTTCCATTGCACCAGGTAGCGTTCGCCCGCGACGGCGCTCCAGGAGAGATGGACCACTCCGTTCGAGAGCGTGATTGAGCCGAACTCCGGGCGGGAGACGACGTTCACCAGGAAACTCGTCGTATCGCTGAGGTTCGGCGTGCCATCGTCCGACACGCGCACGGTGAACTCGTTGGTCGTGCCGGCAAAGGTATTATCCGGCGTCCAGGTCAACAGACCATTCACGAAATCAATCACCGCGCCCGCCGGGTTGGCGTCCAGGCCGAATTGCAGCGCGTTTGGCGGAATATCCGCATCCGTGGCCTGGCTGGAGACGACGAGGGTGGTCCCGGCGTGAATGGTGCGGTTGGCGATGCCCGCCAGCACGGGTGCGCTGTTGGTTTCCAGCACAATCACCGTGAAACTCTGTGTCGCGCTCAGGCTGGGCAGTCCGTCATCGGTGACAATGACCGTGAGCTGATTGGTGCCGGGCCCTTGGTCCTCGGTGGGCGTCCACGTGAACAGACCGGAGATCGGGTTGATGCCGGCCCCGGGCGGCGCGCCGGTTTCCAGCGTAAACGTGAGCGCGTTGGCCGGCAGGTCACTGTCCGTGGCCAGGTTCGTGAGCACGAGCGTAGTCAACTCGACGATTGTCTGGTCAGCCAGACCGGCCAGCACGGGCGCGCTGTTGGTTTCCAGTACAATCACCGTGAAGCTCTGTGTCGCGCTCAGGCTGGGCAGGCCGTCGTCGGTGACAATGACCGTGATCTGGTTGGTACCCGGCCCTTGGGCTTCTGTCGGCGTCCAGGTGAACACGCCGCTGGCGGCGTTGAGGGCGGCGCCAGGCGGCGCGCCGGCTTCCAAGGTGAACGTAAGCGCGTTCAACGGAACGTCCGCATCGGTCGCGAGGTTGGTGAGCGTCAACAGTTGCCCCTCGACGACGGACTGATCGGCGATGGCCGGCAGGATCGGTTGCTCGTTCACTTCATTGACCACCACGGTGAACGACTTCTCCTCGCTGCGGTTCGGCGAACCATTGTCCGTCACGATGACGGTAATGACGTTGGTGCTGGGACCTTGCGACTCGGTGGGCGTCCACGTGAACACGCCGGTGACCGGAGTGATCGTCGCGCCCGGTGGCACGTTGCTGAGGCTGAACGTGAGGGCTTGGGCGGGCACGTCAATGTCCGTTGCTGTAATCGTGAAAGAAAGGGTGCCGCCCTCGCTCACAATCTGCGGCGCGATGGGATCCAGGACCGGCGGATGATTTGTGGCACCGACCGTGGTTCCGCGCAAAAGGCTGCCGGCGGCATCGTAAGAATAATCGATGCGCCGGCCCGCGCCGTAATCAACCGCAATCAACCTGCCAGCGGCATCGTAGGTGTAGTTTGGCGCCTCCGCGAGAAGTGCCGACGCACAAGCCAGCAGAAAGGCTGGCAGGATGGTTTCAAGCAAGAACCGAACTCTGAACGAAGCGTGGTCTTTCATAGTAATTAGTCCTCAGGGCTCAACTAATGATGAGAACCTCGTCAATTTCATCTAAAATCCACTCTCCCTTGTCTTCAAGTTTATCAAGCTCCTCCAGCAATGTTTCCCGCTCGATTTGCGCCCGCTTGAGTTGGAGCGAGTCCCAGAGGTCATTATACCAGTAGTCTAGCTTGATAATGGGGGGCCGTTTAACGGCGCTCTCCAGTTCTCTGATGGTCTCGTCCAGGCCCTTGATTCGTTGACGCAGTTTGTCCGCGCTCTCGCGGGCGCTGGTCAGCACTGTAATTTGGTACAGTGAGTCGCCCGGAGGTGTGATGCCGGATTCCGTGAAGGTGTAACCCAAGCCGGCGGTTGGCGGCGCGAACCAATCGCGGAAGAATCCGACGATCGCATTGCGGCGCAATTGATCGTTCTTTATCGATTGAACGTGCTGCCGGTACCACTCCCACTTATCGGACCGATCCGCGTAGTCGCTTTGCAAACCGAGGGGGTCAATATACCGCATCGGATTCGACGCAGCATACTGGTACAGATTGAACCGCAATGGATCGGTTGAACGAATCGGATCGCGAGATAGAAAGCGGGCAGAAGCAGCGTCGTAATAGCGCGCACGCAGATAATAGAGTCCCGTGTTTCCTTCCGCCATCACGCCATACGCTCCCTGCCACGTGAACGGATTGTCCGTCACGCCCGTTGCGCCGAGCCGTTCGCCGTAAGGCGACCATGCGTAGGCGGCGATAACAGTCCCCGCGTCATCGGTGAGCGCCAGTGTGTTGCCCATCTCGTCGTAATGGTAGTAGCGCGCGGCGTCCGTGACGGCGTTGATGCCGTAGAGCAGCCGGCCATCCGGTAAATGAACGTAGTAATAAACGTCGGCACCGCCCTGGCGCTCGATGGCCACCGACGCCAGACCGGGGGCGTAATTCCACACAAACTGCCGCGTGACGCCGCCCTCGGTGCGCGTGAGCCGATTCCGCAACGCATCGTAGCTGAAGCTCACGGTGTTGCCCGCCTCGGTGTAGCTCGTCAGGTGGGACGCAAGGTTCCAGGTATTGGACCGACGGTCATCCTGAAGCAATCGGCCCAGCGCATCATAGCTCCAGCCGATGACCTGGGAGGCGGCGTCCACGGTGTATTGCTGGTCGCCGGCGGGGAATTGCAGTGGAACGGGAACATTGCGATTGGCGTTGGTGACGTTGCCGCGCGGATCGCGGACGAGCGTGGTGCTGACCAGGAGGTTCGTGCCGTCGTGGTATTCCTCGACGCTGCTGATGCGATCATTTGCGTCGTAACCCACCAGCGTGGCCACCTCGTTCGAGCGGGTGATCGAAATTAAGCGGCCGGCCGAATCGTAGGCGAACGTCGTCGTGCGGCCTGTCCAATCCTGAACGGCGGTCACGAGGCCGCGTGGATCGTAGGTGTATTGAACCAATCCCGGCGGATAGGCGATGGAACTGATGCGGCCTCCCGGATCGCGCGCGATGGCCAGACCATTGCAGTGGGTGATGCGCCCTTCGGCATCACGCGACAGAGAAAGCCCGGTGGCGTTGGTGATCCGGCTCAGTGCATCGCGATTGAATTCCTGAATCAGCCCGTCCGAGTATTCCAGCCGCGTGATTCGGCGCCGACCGTCATAGGAGCGGGTGACCGAACCCAGGCCGCCGGCGAACGTGGTCATCTGAATTCGATTGCGGTTGTTGTAGGAGTGCGTGCTGGTCTGGCCGAGCGGATCGGTCTTGGAGACCAGTCGCCCTTGGCTGTCGCGGCCATAACTCCATTGTCCCCCGCCGGCGTCGGTCACGCCGGCGAGCGAGCCAAGCGCATCGCGCTGGAGCGCGTTGGTGATTCCGCCCGGACGCGCGATGGCCGTCAGCAACCCGCGGCGGTCGTAGGCGAGCGCCGTGGGTTCACCGAGTTCATCGGTGATGTTGGTCAGGCGGCCCATGACGTCATACGCGAAGCTGCGGACGGCCCCCAGGGGATCGGTGGCCTGTGTCCGCCAGCCCATTTCGTTGGAGACGTAGCGATTGGTTTTGCCAAGCGGATCAATGAACGCCGTGGGGATTCCTTCCGCGTCATAAGCCATCTGCCAGACGTTGCTGGCGGGATCGGTCACGGACGTGAGCCGGCTCAATGCATCGTAACCCAGCGCGACGCGGCTGCCGTTGGGATCGGTGGCGGACTGCAAACGGCTCAAGGCGTCGTAAGTGAACGTGCTCACATGGCCGAGGCGGTTCGTGGCGCGCACCAAGCGGTCCAGCGCGTCGTAAGCGTAATTGACGGCGTTGCTCAAGGCATCCGTGCGGCGGAGGAGGTTGCCATTCGCGTCGTACTCAAACCCGGTGGTGGCGCTGGTTTCGTCCGTGATGGATAACGGACGGTCATTCGCGTCGTAAGTGATGGTGACAGTCGTTCCGTCGGCATTGGTGAGGGAGTTCACGCGGCGCAGGGTGTCGTAGGCAAAACTCGTGGTGTTGCTGCCGGGATCGCGCGCGGATGCCAGCGTACCGTCGGCGTTGTAACTGCGCAGCGTGACACCGCCAAGCGGATTGGTCACTGCGAGGAGCTGGCCCAGGCCGTTGTACGTGGCCTGCCATTGATTCGTGCCCGGGTCGGTGAGCGAGATGGGATTGCCGTTGCCATCGTACGCCACGGCAATGGACCCGCCATCCGGCAATTCCGTACGTGTCAGGTCATATTGCATCAGCCCGCCGGCGGCGCGCGGTGACAGGAGGTTGGTCGTCGTGCCACCGTTGGCCTCGACCACTGAGTTTTCCAGACCGGACGCGTTGTGAAAGCTCAGGGTGGTGATCGCGCCCAAACGATCCGTGACACGGTTGCGCCGCCCCGCGGCATCGTAACCGAACTGCATCGTCTGGTCGTTGCGGTCGCGAATGGAGAGCAACTGGCCGTTGGTGTTATGCGTGTGCGCCAGATTGTTGCCGAGCGCGTCGGTGATGGTGGTGTTGAGCCCGGCGTAAAGGAACGTCATCGGATTGCCCAGCGTGTCCGTTTGCGTGGTGACACGGCCTTGCCTCGTGAACTGCTGCGAGAGCGGCGCGTTGCCCTTGGGCTGAACCCCTCCGGTCAACAGCCCCGGCCAGGATGAACCTGGCTCGTAAGTGTACGCGGTGATGTGACCGAGTGGATTCGTGACGCTGGTCAGCAGATTGGCCGTATAGCCAAAACCGACCGTGCGCGTGCCGTCGGAAACTTGTGTCAGTCTCCCGGCAATGTGAGTGAAGGACAGCACGCGGCCCAGACCGTCGGCCACCTGCGTCAAGTTCGTCCCGGTGTAGGTCAGCGTATGCTGATTGCCGCGCCCATCCCGGATGGCGACGAGTTTTCCATCGGCGGCGAACTGGTATTCCTGCTGCGTGCGTGGGTTCCCGAGCACGAAGCCGCCGCCGCTTTCGAGGAGTTGGAGGGGTTGATCGAATTGGCCGACCTGGTCCCAGGTTGTCCCGACGGTGTTGGTGAACCTCGTGGCGCGGCCTGTGTCCGAAATCACGTCGGCAATGGCGCCATTGCGCTTCAATTTCCAGTTGAAATTGTGGCTCCAGTTCGGCCCAAGCGAATGGAGGATGCCGTGGCGTTCGAGGAAGGCGGCGTAATAGCGGGAAAACAGCAGCGGCAACGGCCCGCCGAGATTCAGGTCCGGCGGCTGGGGCAGGAACAACTCGCCGCTGAAAGTGCTGATGGGATCGTCGGGATCACTGCCGGGTTCGACCTGGCCAGAACCGCTCGTCGAGGCGTGCGTTGGAGACGCGGATGGATCAGACGACAAGGTCAGGTTTGAAATGCGATAGGTCACAGGTAGGTTGGCCTCCTGGGAAGTCACCACGACTCCAACGAGTTTTTCACCCGAACCGGCCAACGGCCCGCTAACCGTCCACTCCTCATCCAGGGTCCATGCAGAAGCATCCATTGAAAAGTAGGTCCTGTAAGTATCCCCTACTCTCTCGAGGCGCAGCCAGGAGGCAAGGCTGGGAGTCTCGCCGAATTGCCAATACAGGTTGCCGGAGAATTCGCGCACGCCTGTGCCGATCCGCCCATTGTTATTGTAGAGGCCGATGGTGGCAGCATCGGGCGTGTCGCCGGAGCGCGCGAAGAGTCCACCCATCGAATTCTGACCGGTCCATTCGATGCCGTTGATCTGAACCTTGATGTCAAAATTACCTTCAATTCCTTGGTGCAAAAACGAGCCTTGATCGGTGTAATTCCATAAGCCGCCACCCCCGCCCGTGATCGAGATGGAGCCGTCACAGTTGGCGACTGTTTGCCCCGGCGGGGTTGGCGCGCCAATCAAAGATTCGGTCCAGTCGTCTGCTTCGCCCTGGCAACTGGATGTGGTGGTGTTACCAGCGCAGTCGGAGAGGCCCGTGCCAGTTACGGCGAAAGCTCCGGTGACAGGTACAATCAATTGAATTGTGGCTGAACCGCCATCCGGCGCAACTTGAACGGATCCGATACCGCTCCCGGGTGCTCCAAAGTTGATGCCGTAGTTGTTCATGTTAACGGCGGCTGCCGGGTCTACTGGTTCAGAGAAGCACACGCGAACGTTCATCCCGTCCACGCAGTGCGCACTCACAATCGTAGGCGGCGTCGTGTCGGGAGTAACCGTGAGAGTAGCCGTCTGGCTGCAAACCTGATTATAATCATTCCGGACACACACGCTGTAAAAATTGCCGTTCATTCCACTCGTGACCTGCGGAATAGTATGGGTGGGACCCGTTGCTCCCGGAATCAACCCGCCGTTCTCATACCATTGGCAGACGTATGGCGGGGTGCCGTCACACTTCACGGTAAAGGTCGCGGCGCCGCACTCTTGCACGGTTTGACTCGCGGGTTGCGACACTATATTGACATCACCGAGTTCCTCAAAGAATGTGCCCCCTAAATATCGAGTCATCTCAAAATTGGCTCCTGCGATTGGATCCGATCCATCGCCTACGGGAGGTCCGCCAGGCGGCTGCCAAGCGACAGAGAGGTTGTTGCCAAAGAGCCATTCGACGCCACTCGCCTGTAGGAAATACTTTCCGGTAACGAGATTGACCTCCGCGCAGTTCACCGGTGGGATACCGCGGCTGCCCGAACTACCGGGCGTGAGGTACTGCCGCCGGTTGGCCCATTCCGGTTCGCGGGCTATTTCGACGAGGTTTGCTGGGTTTTCGTCCGTGCTTAAGTACAGAACTGCCCGATCATCAGAACAAATGTAAAACCGATAAACGCCTGGTGTGGTTATATTCAACACGCCGAACATCGTAGTGGAGAAGCGTTCGTTATTGGAACTATCGGGGATCGGACTCTCAAATGACGAATTCCCCAGTGTGCCCGGATAGAACCCACCGACAACGGCAGTTGGGTCACCGATGCCCTCGCGGGCAGCATCACTGCCCGGAAAGGCGCCCCAATCGTCGGTCTTGCTGAGTCGTACGTGGACTGGCGATGGCTCAAGACCCTGACCGGGAATGAAGGTCGCCGTGCCGAAGACGGTTGAGCCATCCACCAATTCCACACCGGCGACAGACATCATGTGCTGAATTCCTTCATCCAAGGGCGAATCTGTCTCGAGGAACACCGCTGTTTCGGCCACCTGTTTGGCGCCAATGATCGTCACTGGGGTTACGCTGCCACCACCAGTTGGGCTGACGATGAAACCGGTGTCAAGCTTGTCGAAATTCATGTATTTCGTGTTGACATTGTTGTCGATCACGTTCGGACTTTGCTCGGGGGCCGGACAATTATGCGACGAGGGGATAAGCGGGTCTCCAGGCTGAGTGATGTCGGTGCCACTCGCATTGAGCAACGCCACTTCGGCGACCTGCATACCGAGCGCTGTTGCAGCATTCCTTACCGTCGGAAAGAGGACGCGATAGATCGGGTAGGGTGTCGTGTTCGCAAACGTTTGAATCGGACCGAGCGTTAACCGTGTGGTGGGGAGGCCGGTGTTCCCGGAAGCGATCGGGGTCCATGGCCCTTCAAATGGCGAACCGGTCGTGCCTTCAAGCGTGAACGTCATGGGATCGCGGTCGGGATTGTCGTTGGCCGTTGTGAAGCGGATGCCAGTGACCACGGTAGGCCCAGGTTGCACAACGTTGAATTTGTCCGGAGTGATCGAATCCGGATTGATGGGTTTGTTGAACTGGACTTTGATATTCCTGGGGTGGTCGCTGGACGCGCCAGAAACCGCTGCGGTGGGGCCGTAGTTTCGCTTGAGATTCCGGAATTCGGCCTTGACGTCGGAACCTGAACCGAAGAATTCCGAAACTGCCAAACCCAGGTGCAAGGACTTCTTTAACGGGCCACCGCCCCAACTCGTCGTATTCTGGCTGGCGATCTGGGTCCAAGTGTTCCCATCCGTGCCCTTGTAGGCCGTGAGCACGTTGCCCGTGCGGACCAATCGCAGCCATGCGTTGGGATAGGTCGGTGGGTTCTGGCCCGTGGAGGAATCCTCGTGCAGGCCGCCGTTGACACCGGCGTTGTTATCGAGACCGGTTCGATAGCCGAGTTTGGTGTCGTTGGCGCCATTCGCTGGAGTCACTCGCAAGAAGGCCTGGCGGCAGAATTCGGACAGACTTTCGCGCACCATGATTCCGGCTTTCGACCAATGGTAGCCCGTGACGGACTCGACGCGCACCTGCACATCGAAATCGCCGGTGATCTCCTGGTACGCGAACGTGAATTCGTCCTTCTGATCCCAGCAATCGAACCCACCGCCATCAATCGTGTAGGAACCAATATCGTTCCATGTGACGGTTCCAACCTTGTTGCCTCCGACGTTGCGTTTCTTGTCCAGAAGCATGCTGTTGCGCAAAAGGGCTCGGGCCGGCCCGGGGTCCAACCCGGTCAAAGCATCCAGTTCGTCCGCCGGGGCGAGGTCCAGAGCGGTTGAATCCAACACCACGGCTGTCGGCCCCGGCCAGATTTGCAGCACTCCGTCTGCACCTCCGAGGGCGGGCACCAAAGCCCGGGTGGGCGACCCCGCCCTTAGGGAGACCCAAACGACAACATCGGGGCCAAGCGAAGTGGGTGGCGACCCGCCCACCGGCACTGTTCCAATCGCCAGCGCATCAATGTCGTCACCGGGGAGAAGGCCCAATTGGGCGGAGGTGGCAAAAACCTGCGGCGGCGCGCCATTCGTCGTGACCATGATTATATCCGCGCCGCCCCAGATGGGGTGTCCGTTCGTGACCGAATAGTAAATCGGAAAGCCCGCCGTGCCGGCTTTCCTAAGAGCCAGACCATCGAGATTCGATACATCATTGGGAGTGAGGTTGTGGTTTGGGGCATCGGAAAGGAGTTGCGATGGAAGCGCGAACAGTCCCCCTTGGAAGCCAACTACAGTGACCTGAAACTTGTCGCCCGCTGCACCATTCAACATGGCCTGACTCGCCACGGCGCCTCCACTACCGAGCGCACCTCGATCGACTGAAAAAGCGACCCGCGTAAAGAAATATCTGCCGAGTGGCTCTATTTCGTCATCCCCATAGCTGAACGCGTCCATCTCATCCCTGGGTGACAAGCCCAAGTCCGTCCCCGGGATACGCACCCCGGTGCCAAGTGACAGGAGAATGTCCGCCGGATTCCACGGTTCGGGCGACAACCGATCACTGGAAAACTCGAGACCTTGGCCGTGGACCGAAACCAATTGCAGTGCGACCAGCAATATGGCAGCCACCAATCTGTTTTGGTGACAAGGGGTTCGACCGCGCGGCGCGGCGGGATTTGTGGCAAGAGTCTTCAACTTCGTTTTCATGTTCGTGAGCATCCAGGCACATGGAAACGCGTTCAGGCCAGGTTGCTTTCCTCTCTTTACCGGAATTGAGCGTCAGGGTTTCACCCGCGGAGAGATGTTTCTTGTGGGGAGGCGAGATTCCCTGGCGCAACAGGGCGTAAAGTTCACTGTGCAACGGAGTTACCGCATTGCGTTTTTTGTGCTGCGCTCGGTCAGAATCTTCTCGCGCCGCGATGATTTCGGAGCCCGGCGGTCCCCAGCCGCGGCCGGCCCAACCGCAGGAAGCTGAGACGAATTGAGAGCGCCCTTCTCCAGTCCCGACGCGCTGCGGCTGAGGTCAGCCGCGCTCCTGTCGTTGCGGCTTCGCCACGCTGTGTTCGCTTGCGGCCAACCTGGCTGGTCTGGCCGGCTGTGGTGGCGGCTGTCGGCGAGGATACCGGCGCTGTCGGTCAGGGCGCGCGCGCGTAGATGTCAACGCTCCAGTTGTCCACGTCCACCTGCCGGACCACAGGGTCTCCGGAGTTATGGCTGCTTTGGAGGGCGTAACCGAAGGTGATCGTTGCAGCGTTGGTGGAGAAATCAGGATACTCCGTGGCGCACGTCATCGCGCCCGTTACCAGAAGAAAGTCGGTTGCGCGCAGGCGCGGGTAGCGCAGGACCTTCCAAGGGCTGGGAAGTCGAGGGTCTTGATGATCGTCCCGGGTGGTTCGGAAGTACATCTTGGCCAGGTAAATCCGGCCGTTTTGGCGGAGCGCCGGCGCCAGTTGGCCCCCGTACGTGTGGACCTCCGTGGAAAAAGTCCGGGCGTCCACCACAAATTCGAGAAACGCAATGCTCCCTTGGTTGGCCGGCAGATACACCGCGTTGGTGTTGAGGTGAATCGAGAGCAATGCGGACTCGGCGCTCGCGCCCCCCAAAGCATGGGCGATGCGCTGATGGGCGCGGCGCGAGCCGGTGGCTGCGCGGGATTCGAGGATTCGGGAGGTGCTGGCCCGACCGGAAGGCGGTTCAGCCCGGATATGGAGTTCCCAATCCGAATCCGCAAACTCAGTCTCCATGAATCTATCGGCAAGCCGGACGGCCATTGTGTCAATTTCGTCCGGCCGACGATTACCCAGAGCGTTGGCCGAGCTGACGGCAAGCTCGAACTCGGTCAGCACAAAATTGCCGTCCGGTTCGTGATTGCCCGGCCCGAAGAAGGGCAGTCCGTGCTCGTAGGGCAAGACCTCAAGGCGCACACCCGTGATGCCGGTCAGCGGGGTCGGCGCGGTGATGGTGTACGTGTCAACGTGGGCGGCTTCACCGCTGGAAATGACGGACCCATCCGCCAAGGTCTGAAGCGCCCTGCCGCTGGCCGTGAAAACGGCGCTCGGATGCAAGACGGTCCAATCCGCAGTGACATCGCCGCCGACCGCTTGTCCACCGGCAAAGGTTCTCCGATCATCAGAGGTCACCGAGAGGCGAAAACGGCCGAGGGTGTGCTGCTGACCTCGGTTTTGCGTCAGCTTGAAGGTCAGCAGACTCCCATGGGGATAGCCGAGATCCGTTTCGGTTTGGAAGACGGCGGTTTGCGCGTGGGTTTCATCGGCGGCGCCGCGGGATTCGCGGATGGCCCAACCGCCGGTGACGGTGTTGCCGTCAATGGCGGCATTGATTGGGAAACCCGGTTGCGAAAACGTGGCCGTCGCGTTCCACAACTTGACGGGTACTGCCAGGCCTGACGAGGCAATCGCCGCCGCCTGCCGCTGTTGTTCCGCCTGTCGGAGCGAGGTGAGGATTGCCAGGGTGCCAAGGGTGGCGGACAGCACCAGCGCCAGTGCTCCCGAAACCGCCCAACCGGGCTTGCGCCGGCACCACCGCCCAAATTGGCCAATGGCATTGATCGGTCGCGCCTGGATCGGTTCGTGGCGGAGAAAGCGGCCCAATTCATCCGCTAGGTCCAGGGCGGTCGGATAGCGCCGCGCGGGTGGTTTTTCCAGGCACTTCAGGCAGATGGTTTCCAAATCCATCGGCACGGCTGGATGCCGTTTGCGCGGTGGGGCCGGCTCCGCGTCTATCACCTGCAACAAAGTTGCTTCAACTGTGGCGCCGACAAAAGGTGGTTGGCCGGTGAGCATCTCATAGAGCACGGCGCCCAACGCATAAACATCGCTGTGCGGCCCCAGTGTCCCTCGATGCACCGCGAGTTGCTCGGGCGGCGCGTAGCTGGGTGTGCCGAGCAACTGGCCGGTCAAGGTCAGGTCTGGATTCGGAGTGCCCGGCTCCGGTTCCGTCAGGCGCTTGGCCAGGCCAAAATCGGTGATCCGCGGGCGACCCTCGCGATCCATCAGGATGTTCGACGGTTTGATGTCGCGGTGCAGGATGCCGCGGTCATGGGCATGGGCGACGGCTTCCGCAACGGTCTTGAGCAGTTCAGCCGCTTGCCGGGGCGGAAGCGGTCGGTTGCGGATCAGTTCGGCGAGGGTCCGGCCTTCGACGAAGTCCAGGGAAAGCCACGGTTGCCCCTGATGCTCGCCGAAATCATGCAAGGCGACAATGTGCGGGTGCTGCAAAGACGCGACGGCCGCGGCCTCCGAGCGAAATCGCCCGGCATCCTCCGGGCGCGCGAATTCCGCCGTCCGAAGGAGTTTGAGCGCGACCATGCGGTTCACGCTGCATTGCCGCGCTCGCCAGACGATGCCCATGCCGCCCCGGGCAATTTCTTCCAGCAGTTCGTAATCGCCGAATCGGCCGGGCGATGAAATCGCGAAGCTGGAGGTTTTGCGACTGGAACCGGTGGGAGCGCTATTGCCGGTCCGGGTCTTCGCCAGATTACGACGAGTTACTGACGTGAGAGAGACGCGGGCGACGCAGGCGGGACAAACCACGCCCCACCTGCCGCCGGGCAAGGGAACGCCACAACGCGGGCAAATGGATTTGCCAGTCATCACTTGGTCCTCGCGTCCGTTCGTCGTTTCGCTTCGTTTCATCTATACCGAAAAATGACTGAGCGGTTGCACTGAAACTGAACTTAGACGGCTCGCTTGGGTCTAGCAGCACTCGCCGCCCTCTGGGCACGCTCTCCCATCGGATGAGAGAGGGACGCGGGCGAGAGCGTGTTGATTAACGCTGCGAGGTATCTCCGCAGCACACCAACTCGACCAGGTAGCGCATTTCGTCTTGTACGTCCGACTCGTCGGCGACCGTTTCGCGAACTTCCTCACGCATCAGCCGTCCGTAACGTCGTCGCAGGCGATGGACGGCGAGTTTTACGGCGCGATCTTTCAGTCCCAGTTGTCCTCCGACGGAAGCGTATTCACCGGGGGCAGCTTCGGCAGAGAGAAACCGGCCGAGCACTTGAAAGTGCTTCGTCCGCCCCGAAGCGGCGAAGTCCGCCTCCAAGCGCGTCAACGCACGTCCCATAATGGCCAGTGCCCATTCCCGGTCGTAGTGCCGCTCCGGGGTCAACTCCGTGGCCGAGTCGGCTCGGGACTCCAGCGCCTCGCGATGTTCATCCCAGGACAGAAGCGGAAGCTGGCCGCCGCGCTTGGCTGCACGATTCTTTTCCCAATCGTGAATCAGGAAATGCTCAAAACAGGTCAGGAGAAACGTGCGAAATTTGCCGCGCGTCCGGTCAGCGGCCTTCAGAAAATCGCGCTCGAGGAAACGCGCAAAGAACGCCTGCGTAAGATCTTCAGCCGTATGTGGATCTCGCCCTTGGCGGAGGGCGAATGCAAAGAGCGGCGGCCAATAATCCTGGCAAAGGCGCTCCAGCGCGGCCCGGGAGTCCGGCGCACCCGGATCGCTGGCTCTGGCCACCGTGGACCAACGGGTCGTCGCAAAGCAGCCCGCGGGTAAAGTCGTGGCGCTCGGGGCTCCGGGTGGCATGGGCTTAGGAAATCAGAAACGCGCTGACTTCGCAAGCTCGACATGGAATTGCAGCGACTTGCACGCAGGGTGATGGTGACGCGTGACCTTCGGCTACCATTCTTTGCACCGCGCTCTGTCAGGATTTTCTCGCGCCACGAAGTTTTTGGGAGCGCGGCTGTCCCCAGCCGCAGCAGACCCAAGCGAAGGCAGCCGAGATGAATTGGGAACGCCTTTCTGCAGTCCCGACGCGCTGCGGCTGAGGACAGCCGCGCTCCTTTAGTCGCGGCTTGACGGCATTGCGGGCTTTCTGGACAACTCCGGCGAAACCGAATACTGAGGGCGTGTGCAGTCCGAGTTGAATCGAACGAGTGCAGTGCGCCTCGCCATGGCTGGTGCCATTGCAGTCCTTCTTGTCGACATCAGTTCACCTGTACAACAAACCGCGCCCTCAACCCTGCTCCGCGATTTTGATCGCGATGGGGTGGAGGAACGAATTGTGAGCACCGCCTCAGGCATCGAAGTGCAACGCCGGAATCCTCAGACCGATTCATGGGAGAAAGCCGACTGGACGATTCCTGAAGGTGTCATGCTCGTTGATCGCGAAGGCCGCGACGCCGGATTGCGTTTTGTGGACCTGAACGGCGACGGCTTCGACGACATCCTGTTCTCGAACGCCGAACGCTACGCCATCCATTTGTGGAACAAGGACGTTCAACCGCATCTCGGCTGGACGCGCGGCTGGTCGCAGTCCGTCAAGGAAGGCAAGCGCACGGGCGCGAAAGGCGAACCGCCGTCCGTCGTCGGGGCAGATGTAAGAATTGAAGGCAGCGACTTGATTATCACTCGGCCCTCCAGCGGCGGAAGACCGGCCTCGGTCAAACGCATTTCCGCAAAACAACTGATCGCCTTCGACATGCCGCCCCCGAAGTCGCCCGAGGAAGCGCTCGCGAGTTTTCAGTTGCGGCCCGGCTTCCGCATTGAGTTGGTTGCGTCTGAACCGATGGTGTTTGATCCGGTTTACCTGGATTGGGATGCGGCTGGGCGCCTTTGGGTCGTCGAGATTCGGGATTATCCGTTGGGCATGGATGGAAAAGGAAAACCCGGCGGCGTGGTGAAGATGCTGGAGGACAGTGACGGGGATGGCCGTTACGACAAAGCCAAACCGTTTCTGGAGGACATTCCATTTCCGACCAGCCTGATGCCGTGGCGCAAAGGCGTGCTCGTGGCCGCCGCCCCGGATTTGTTTTACGCCGAAGACACCGACGACGATGGGCGCGCGGATGCGCGGAAAGTTTTGTTCACTGGTTTCAACCCCGGCAACCAGCAGCATCGGATCAACGGTTTCGAGTGGGGACTGGATGGTTGGATTTACGCCGCGAATGGTGACAGTGGTGGCCGAGTGAAGTCGCTCGCAACCGGCAAGGTGATTTCCATCAGTGGCCGCGACGTGCGCTTCCGTCCGGACACCGGCGAGATCGAAACCGTGTCCGCGCAGACGCAGTATGGCCGGCGGCGCGACGACTGGGGCAACTGGTTTGGCAACAACAATCCCACCTGGCTCTGGCACGTGACGTTGCCCGAGCATTATCTCCGGCGGAATCCCCGGCTTGCGGTAAAAAGTGTGCGGCACGTGCTGGCCAATTACGAGAACTCGACCCGCGTGTTTCCTGCCAGCGCGCCGATGGTGCGGCCCAATCAGCCGTGGTCGTTGAATCACGTCACCAGCGCGTGCAGTGCGTGTCCGTATCGCGATGATTTGTTCGGGCCGGAATTCGCGACGAGCGTTTTCATCAGTGAACCCGTTCACAACGCCATCCATCGCGAGGTGCTGGTGCGTGATGGCGCTGGATTCAAGAGCCATCGCGCGTCGGGCGAGGAGCAAAGTGAGTTTCTCGCGAGCACGGACAATTGGTTTCGTCCGGTCACAATCAAGACCGGACCAGACGGCGCGCTTTACGTCGCCGACATGTATCGTTTTGTGCTCGAACATCCCGAATGGATTTCGCCCGAGATGCAGGCGCGGCTGGATTTGCGAGCCGGCGAGGACAAAGGGCGCATTTATCGTGTCGTGCCGGAAGGCAAAGCACGACGAGCCATTCCAAATCTCGCCAAGCTGACCACTGCCCAACTCGTCGCGGCAATTGACCGCCCAAATGGCTGGCAGCGCGACACTGTGCAACGGCTCCTTTTCGAGAGAGCGGACAATTCTGTGAGCGAGGCACTCAAAAATCTGTTGACCATCACTCACGCACCGCAAGTCCGGCTGCAAGCGCTCGCCACGCTGGGCACGCTCGGGACACTCACGCCCAAGACTCTGATTGCGGCGTTTGCTGATCCGCATCCCGGTGTGCGTTGCGAAGCGTTGCGGCAGAGCGAATCAGTGGCCGGCGAGAGCGATGCAGTTTTTTCAGCGGTCACGGCACTGGTGTCCGATGATGACGCGGCGGTGCGCTTGCAGGCGGCGTTCTCGCTGGGCGCGTGGCCGCCAGAGAAAAGCGAACCCGCGTTGCGCGAGCTGGCTTCGCGTGACGATGCGGATGAACTTCTGCGCATCGCCATTATGTCTTCGTTGCCACCGGAGAGCGCGTTGTTCGGCCAATTGAACCAGAAGACGCCCATTCCCAAACCAGCCGCAACAGTTTCGTTGACGCCATCGTCCGCGGATCGCGCGCAGGTGATTGCCGGCTTTGCGGGCGTGGAAAAGTTGTCGGGCGACCCTGCGCGGGGGCGGCAGCATTTTCAAAATCTGTGCGCCACCTGCCATCGCTTGCGCGGCGAAGGCCACGAGGTCGGCCCGGACCTTGGAATGGTCGCAACGAAACCCGTGGACTGGCTGCTCACGGCGATCCTTGATCCGAGCCAGGCCGTCGAAGCCCGCTATCGCGCGTGGACGATTAAGCTCAAATCCGCCGAGGAATTGTCCGGCCTGATCTCGGCTGAAACGGCGAACAACATCGTCATCCGCGTGGCCGGCGGCGTGGACCACGCGGTCTTACGCGGCGACATTGCCGCGATGGAGCAATCCAAGCTGTCGCTGATGCCTGCCGGGTTTGAATCAACTCTGAACCCGCACGACATGGCGGATTTGTTGAGTTGGCTGCGGGCGGCTGGGGACAATTCAAGATGATGCGCGTAGGACAGGCGCGCCGCCTGTCCTACGGAATGGACACCGCTCAGGCACACTCATGCGGCCGGTGCGGATACGGACTCCAGTGTGGTTGGTTCAACGCGACTTGTTGTTCTTCGCGCAGGAAGATTGAGCCTTGGTTCGCGGCCATTTCTTTCAGTTTGGCGATGGCCGGTTCGTCCAGCGGTTTGAAGGCTTTGGCGGCCTCAATGGTGCGGTCCAGCAAATCGAGGAACGACGGCGGGATGCCGGTGACCACGCCGGGTTGCGACAGCGCAAAGCGCATGGCCAGTTCGATGTCCGCGAGATCTTCCACCGAGCGATACCACCATTGGCGCGTGCGTTTGGTGTCGGCGGGCCACGTGCCCCACGAAAGCGGCTTGATGGCGAGCACCGCCGCGCCCTGCTCCTGCGCCAGCGCCAGCACGTCCTTGCCGAAATCGCGAGTGTAGTATTCGACGAAGTTGATGGGGAACATCACCGTGTCGAACTTGAACCCTTTCATCGCTTCGAGCGCGCCCTTGGTCGTGTGCGCGGAAAAGCCGATCCACTTCAACTTGCCCTCCTTCTTTGCTTCGAGGATGGCTTCCATCGCGCCGCCCGGACCGAGCGCTTCCTTGACTTCGGCGGGCTTGACGAGGTGATGCAACTGATACAGGTCGAAATGGTCGGTTTTGAGTTGCTGCAACGAATTCTCCAGTTCCTGCCGGGCGCCTTCCTTGTCGCGCTTCTTGGTTTTGCAGGAGAGAAAATACTCGCTGCGGTCGAGGCCCTGGAGGCCGATGCCCATTTTGGTTTCGCACTGGCCGTTGCCGTAGGCAGGGGCAACGTCGAAATAATTCACGCCGCGCTGGAAGGCTTCGTGGATGGCGGCCGTGCCTTTCTCCTGATCGTAATGAGTGAGCGCGAGGCCGGGAAAGCCGACGACCGAAAGCTTTTGACCGGTCCGACCCAGAACGCGCCGCGGCAGGCCGGCGACTTTTTCCATCGGTTGATCCGCGGCCAGCAGGCTGGGCGCGCTCAGGGCGGCGGCACCGGCGGCGCCCACGGTTTTGAGGAAGGTTCTTCGTTTCATAGGCTGAAGGAGTTGCGGTTTCGTCCAGGCGCAGTTTGGCTCAAGTGAGACTTCAGTGCAATCTTTGTCCCATGTGCAATTCTCGTTGGGGCAGGCTCGGCTTTTCTTCTTTTACTGGCTAGTTTGTGAAAAAAATCACAAAACGGCTTGCCTCGTCGGAAGCGCGTGGCTAGGTTGCACTTGCTCGAAGGCTGTAATGAAAACCACCACGGATTTTGGCTACGATTCACGCGTTGAGGGCGACGTGGTTCACACCCGCCTCGACGCCGCGCTGAATTGGTTTCGCAAGAATTCCATCTGGCCGATGCCGATGGGGCTGGCCTGTTGTGCCATCGAACTCATGGGCACGGGGGCGAGCCGTTATGATATTTCGCGGTTTGGCATGGAGGTCATGCGGTTCTCGCCGCGCCAATCGGACGTGATGATTGTGGCCGGCACGGTCACCTACAAGATGGCCATGTCCGTGAAGCGCATTTACGACCAGATGGCCGAGCCGAAATGGGTCATCGCCATGGGCGCATGCGCCTCGACCGGAGGCATGTATCGCAGTTACGCGGTGCTGCAAGGCGTGGACAATATCCTTCCCGTGGATTTCTATGTAGCAGGTTGCCCGCCCCGGCCGGAAGCGTTGCTCGACGCGCTGATGAAGCTGCAAAACAAGGTTCAACGTGAGCCGCTGCTGGCCACTTTGAAGAAACCCGGCCCGGCACTGGCCCCAGCCTGATTTCCTCGAAGTGAACGCCACAGAACTCGCTCATAAACTCCGCGACAAGTTCGGGGAACTCGTGTCCATGCCCACCGAGTTTCGAGGTGAGAGTTCGCTCAAACTCGCCGATGCCGAGCGGATCGTGGAAGTCTGCGAGTTTGCGAAGAAAGAGCTGGGCTTCGATTACCTGGTGGACATTTCGAGCGTGGACAATTACGGCGAAGACCCGCGCTGGACGGTGGTTTATCACCTCTACGGCATCGCCCACAAACAATACCTCCGGCTCGCCACAAACGTGAGCGAGGAGAAGTCCGAGTTGCCGACGGTCACGACGGTCTGGCGCACGGCGGATTGGCACGAGCGCGAGATTTACGACATGATGGGCGTGCGCTTTCGCGGGCATCCCGACTTGCGGCGCATCATCATGTGGGAGGGCTACCCTTATTTCCCATTGCGAAAGGATTTCCCGCTCGCCGGCAAACCGAGCGAATTGCCGGACGTGGCGTTCTCGAAACCTGCGCCGCTCGAAGGCGGGCCGTTCGTCACCGCGCCCGGCGGCAAGGATGCGGTTGAACGCGAGCCGCGCGTGCGTACCATTGAGGATTGAGCTATGGGCACATTTAATGTCGGCTGTCTGATCAAGAACCCCGTGAACCGCGAGAAGGCGGTCGAGATTCCGCGTCTCATGGTTGACACGGGGAGCGAGGCAACTTGGATTCCGCGAAAGCTCCTGGAGCAAATCGAGGTGAAGGCGGAGAAACGGCAAACCTACCAGATGGCCAATGGTCAACATGTCTATCGCGACGTCGGCTACGCGATCATCCGCGTGGGACAGCGCGAGACGGTGGACGAAATCGTTTTTGCTGAGAAGGGCGATTATGTCTTGCTTGGTGCGCGCGCGCTCGAAGGGCTGCTGCTTTGGGTTGATCCCAAAAACAAGAAGTTGATCGAGATCGAAGCTTCGCCAGTTGCCAAGGTCGTCGTGCCGGGAAAATTCCCTCCGGACAAGGACCAGCCGCTGGTTGCTGGATTGGTGATTCAAGGAAAGGGCGGGCCGCCGCCGGTGGCCGGCGGCCGGCGCGTTTCTTCAAATGGTCCAAAACGCAGGTGATAAAACGCGAGTGATTCTTCATGCCTGAAGTCCAAGAAATCACGATTCGTGACACCGCTGCGCAGGCGCGGACGGCGGCGCAATCTGCTCCCGCCGAGGATTTGCAGGACATGCAGGGCGAAAAGATGGTCCTCAACATGGGGCCGTCGCATCCGTCCACGCACGGGGTGCTCCGCATCATTCTCGAACTCGACGGCGAGATCATCACCAAGGCGATTCCGGATGTCGGCTATCTGCATCGCGGCGACGAAAAGATCGCCGAGAACATGACCTACACCCAGTTCATCCCTTACACGGATCGGCTGGATTACCTCGCGCCCCTGGCGAACAACGTCGCCTACGCTCTCGCGGTGGAAAAACTCCTCGGCATTCACGACAAGCTTCCGCCGCGCTGCCAATACCTCCGCGTGATTTGCTGCGAACTGGCGCGCATTTCGTCGCACCTGCTTGGCGTTGGCTGCTTCGCAATGGACGTGGGCGCGATGACGGTGTTCCTGCTCACGTTCACGGAACGCGAAAAGATTTACAATCTGGCGGAAGCGCTGAGTGGTGCGCGGTTCACGACGAGTTATACGCGCATCGGCGGCGTTTCGCGCGACACACCGCCCGGTTGGTGCGCGGCGGTGCGTAAGTTCATCAACGAAGTGGTCGTCAACATTGACGAAGTCGAGACGCTGCTCACGCGCAACAAGATCTGGGTGGACCGCACTAAGGACGTCGGCGTCATTTCCAAGACTGACGCAATTGACTTCGGACTCAGCGGTCCGAATCTCCGTGGCAGTGGCGTGAATTACGATTTGCGCAAGGATCAGCCGTATCTTTGCTACAAGGATTTGCAATTCGACGTGCCGCTCGGCGAGGTCGGCGATTGCTATGATCGCTATCTCGTCCGCATGGAAGAGATGCGCCAGAGCGTGCGCCTCATCCATCAGTGCCTCGACAAGATTCCCGGCGGCTTCGACAACACGTCGAAACAACCCGTCAATGTGGCCGATGGCAAAATCGTGTTGCCGTCGAAGCACAAGGTTTTGTCGAGCATGGAGGAATTGATTCATCAATTCATGCTTGTGACACAGGGCGTGAATTGTCCGCCCGGCGAAGTTTATTTCGGGCACGAAAATCCGAAGGGCGAACTCGGCTTTTACATCAACAGCCGCGGCGGCGGCACGCCGTATCGGATGAAGATCCGCAGCCCCAGCTTTGTGAACCTGAGCATCCTGTCGCATCTGTTGCCCGGCCATCTGATGAGCGACGTGGTTTCGATCCTGGGCTCGTTTGACTTTGTCATGGGAGAATGTGACCGATGAAGACCGTCGCTGAAATGACAGCCGAAGAGAAAGCGCGGGCAAAGCAGTGCATTGATGCGTGGCGGCGCGCTGGCCCGGAGTTGGAACGGATGCGTCGTGAAGAAATCCGGCACGCAGACACGGCGCGTTCCATACCCGCGTTCGACGGGTTGTTTGAAGGTGCGGTTCGCGATTTTCCGCCGAAGCCGACTTCAGGGTTAGTGGAGCAGCAACGCTGTTTCCGACGGACCAAGAAATGACACGGCTCGTCAAACTAGCGGCGGAACTGCAATCGTTCCTCGACTCGAATTCGTGGAAGAATTGTTTGATCGGCGGACTGGTTTTGCAGCGCTGGGGCGAGCCGCGATTGACGAAAGACGTGGACATGACGGTGTTGACGGGCTTTGGCCGAGAGGAAGCGCTCGTGGATTTGTTGCTCTCTCGTTACGCGGGACGGCGCGAAGACACCCGCGAGTTCGCTCTGCTGAACCGGGTGCTCTTGATAAAGTCGGACGACGGGATCGGGATTGATGTTGCTCTGGGCGCATTGGAATTTGAAGAGCGCGTCATGCAGCGGGCAAGCGACTTTAATTTTTTGCCCGACTGTCGGCTGCGGACGTGTTCCGCCGAAGATTTTGTGGTGATGAAAGCCTTTGCCAATCGAGACCAGGACTGGGTGGACGTTGAATCGGTTTTGATCCGGCAAGGCGAACGTTTGAAGTGGAAACAGATTGTGGACGAATTGAAACCATTGGCTGAATTGAAAGAATCACCAGACATCGTGACGCACCTTGAGCAGGTGCGGCGCAAGGTTGAGAAATTGAAATGAACGCCGTTTCGCCCACAACTCCAATCTTGAATCCGCTGCAATCGCAGAGCGGGTTCGCCATTTCGTCGGCGCTGGAAGCCGAGATTGACGAGCTGATCACGCATTATCCCGTGAAGCGCAGCGCGTCGCTCATGTTGCTGCACGCCATTCAGGAGCATTTCGGCTGGATTTCGCAGGAGGCCGTCGAGTGGACAGCGAAGAAGCTCGGGCTGCAACCGATCAACGTTTACGAACTGGTCACGTTTTACCCGATGTTCCGCCAGCAACCGGTCGGGAAATATCAGATCAAAGTCTGCCGCACGTTGAGTTGCGCGCTGGGTGGCTCGTATGCTTTGCACAAACATTTTTGCGAGAATCTCGGACTCGATGCGCACAAGCATGGCGTTCAGACAACGAAGGACGGCAAGTTCTCGGTGGAATTCGTCGAGTGCCTCGCCAGTTGCGGCACCGCGCCGGTGATGATGTGCAACGAGGATTTTTTCGAAGGCGTCAGCCATGCCAAGGCGGATGAGATTGTGGCGCAATGCAAATGAAGAAGCCGGGCCTTTATCTCGAAACCTCGATTGTGAGTTATCTCACGGCGAGGCCGGCGAAAGACTTGAACACAGCGGCACATCAGCAAATCACGGCGGAATGGTGGGACACGAAGCGTAAGAACTTCGAGATTTATATTTCCAAAGTCGTGATGAAAGAAGCGGCGGCCGGCGACGCGGAAGTTGCGCAACGCCGCCTGAAGATGTTGAAACGGCTGCCGATGCTGCCAATCAAGCGCGAAGTCGTTTCACTGGCGCGAGATTTTGGAAGACTTGGCTGTGTTCCGCCGAAGGCTGCGGACGACGCGATGCACATTGCGCTGACGGCTGTGCATGGGGTGCATTTTCTGCTGACTTGGAACTGCACACACATCAACAACGTAGCGACGATTGATGAGATTCGAGAAGTTTGCGAGAATCACGGTTACGCATGTCCGGTGATTTGCACGCCAGACGAGTTGATTCGAATTTGAGTTATGAAAGATCCAATCATTGCAGAGCTTCGAAAGATACGCGATGCGCACGCGGCGAAATTCAACTACGACTTTGAAGCCATTGCCGCGGACTGGATGAAACAGGAGGCGGCGGCGCGGCGCGCTGGCCAGAAGTTCGTTGATTTGTCCGCCAAGCGGAAGACGCACGCTCGGCGTCGCTCGAACACGGTGAAGGTCGCCAAAGGACGCAAATCGTGAAGCTTGAATCTGAAATGGTAAGCGGAAGTTGGCTGCCCGACATGGATTTGAACCATGACAAACAGATCCAGAGTCTGCTGTGCTACCGTTACACCATCGGGCAGGCCGGAGCGTGTGATAGGCTAGTCGCTTTGCCCCGCCAGTCAAGCCGCCATACCGAAATGGCGAACGAATTGAATGGTGCTCACGCTCGCCCTCACCCCAGCCCTCTCCCCCGGGGAGAGGGGGAAGCAAAGCGCGGTTCACGCAAGATTGGTAGCCGCATTTTCAGTCGCCGCGTTTCAAGCATTCGCACCAAAGGTCTCACGCCAACCTGCGACGTTCGCATGACCAAGAACCGGCGAATGATTCTCCCTCTCCTGGGGGAGAGGGCTGGGGTGAGGGCGGTCGTTCCCACAAACTTTTCACGCCTCACGCATCACGCATCACCCTAACATGCCTTCCGAATACCGTCTCATCCTCAAATACGCCGATCACCCGGGTTACACACCGGACATTGAGTGCTATTTGAAGCACGGCGGCTACGAGGTGCTCAAGAAGGCGCTCGCGCTCCGGCCGCTGGAGCTTCCAGACGGCAAGAAGAAATCGCCGCAGGAGCAGCTTCGCGACGAGGTGATGAAGTCCGGCCTGCGCGGTCGCGGTGGCGCGGGTTTTTCGTGCGGACTCAAGTGGAGCTTCGTGGATCGCCGCAGCGGCAAGCCGATTTATCTCATCTGCAACGCCGACGAATCCGAGCCGGGCACGTTTAAGGATCGCCAGATCATCCACAAAGACCCGCATCAGCTCATCGAGGGCATGATCCTTTCGTGTTTCGCGAACGACGTGAAGCTCGCCTACATCTACATCCGCGGCGAAATGCCGCAGGGCGCAAAGTTGCTTAACGCGGCGTTGAAGGAAGCGCGTGCGAAGAACTTCCTCGGCAAGAACATTCTCGGGAGTGGCTACGACCTGGAGATTCATGTTCATCGCGGCGCGGGTGCATACATCTGCGGCGAGGAAACCGGCCTGATCGAATCGCTCGAAGGCAAGCGGCCTTATCCGCGCATCAAGCCCCCGTATTTCCCGGCGGTGCTCGGGCTTTACCTGTGCCCGACCATCGTCAACAACGTCGAGACGCTGTGCAACGTGAAGCACATCGTCGCGATGGGCGGCGCGGAATTTGCAAAACTCGGCACGCCCAACAACACCGGCACGCGCATCGTGAGCTTGAGCGGCCACGTCAAGCGGCCCGGTTATTACGAAATCGAAGTCGGCAAGGCGACCATTGGCCAGCTCATCAACGATCCTGCGTTCGGCGGCGGACTGCACGATGGCCGCAAACTCAAGGCCGTCATTCCCGGCGGTTCATCGGCGAAAGTCTTGAAGGCCGGCGAGAAGTTCAAATTGAAGCGCAAGGTGGATGGCAAAGACGTCGAGCAGGAAGTGGACATGCTCGACTTGCCCTACGATTTCGATTCGCTGCTGCAGGCCGGCACGATGTCCGGTTCGAGCGCCATCATCGTGATGGACGACAGTGTGGACATCGTGGAAGCGCTGGCGAATCTCAGCGAATTTTACGCGCACGAGAGCTGCGGCCAATGCACGCCCTGCCGCGAAGGCTCGCTCTGGATGAGCAAGACCTTGCATCGCCTCACGCACGGTCACGGTCGCAAGGGCGACGCCGATTATCTCGAAAAGATTGCGAACAACATTCCCGGCGGTCGCACCATCTGCGCTTTCGGTGAAGCCTGCTCGTGGCCGGTGCAAAGTTTCGTCGCCAAGTTCCGCGAGGATTTCGTCGCGAAAGGCGCCGCGGATGAAGAGCGCAACAAGCATGCTGCTCCCGCGAAGGAAAAGAATTTAGCCGCAGCCGCACACTGAGAAAGGAATCGCCATGAGTGCCATGACTGAATCAGTTTTTATCGAAGCGCTTTCGTTGCCGACGAAAGAGCGCGCGGTGCTGGTGGAGAAATTGTTGCTCAGCCTCGAACCCGAGGAAGGCTCTCCGGAAATCGAGGCCGCGTGGAAGCGCGAAGCGTTGGATCGGTGCGCCGCGTATGACGCGGGCAAGTTGACTGAGCGCGAAGCAGCGGATGTTTTGAATGATGCGTATCGGAAAGTAAAATGAAACGGCTGACCTATCTCAGCATTGCCGAGATTGAGTTGGCTGAGGCCGCAAGTTTTTATGATGAAAGACAGCCAGGTTTGGGAAGATTGTTTCTCGACGCCGTTCGGGAAGCTGGCGAACGTATTTGCCAGCATCCGGAATGGTGGCCTGGCTTTGAAGGACCGGTTCGCGGCTGTCGCGTTGCGCCGTTTCCGTATCGGTTGCTATACCGAGAATTTCCCGATCGCATCCAGATTATTTCCGTTTTTCACCTCAGCCGCCATCCGCAGCGCTGGAGGGATCGCCTGAGCTAAGCCAATGTCAACCGTCGCAACAACTGAAACCAAGCCCGCGCCGCCCGCGATCGAAAGGATCAAGGTGAAGGTGGACGGGCGTGAAATCGAAGTGCCGAAGCTCTCGCCGGATCACACCGGCAAGCTCGTGCCCACGACGATGATTCAGGCGACTGAAGCCGCGAAGACGGATGTGCCGCATTATTGCTATCATCCGAAGCTGCCCATCGCCGGCAACTGCCGCATGTGCCTCGTCGAGTTCGGCACGCCCGCGCTCGGCCCGGATCGCAAGCCGGTGATGAATCCCGACGGCACGCCGAAGATCGCGAAGTCACCGCGCCCGGCCATCGCCTGCGCCACGCCGATTTCGCCCGGCATGGAGATTTACACCAAGACGCCGAGCGTGAAACAGATGCGCGAGGGCGTGTTGGAATCGCTGCTCATCAATCATCCGCTCGATTGCCCGATCTGCGACCAGGCGGGCGAATGTAAGCTTCAGGAATATTCCGTGGACTATGGCCAGAGCGCGAGCCGCTTCGTCGAAGCGAAGGTTCACAAGCCCAAGGCCGTTGATCTCGGGCCGCGCATCATGCTCGATGCGGAACGTTGCATCTTATGCACGCGTTGCATCCGGTTCACGCGCGACGTAGCGGGTGACGACGCGCTCGGCATCGTGAATCGCGGCAGCTACAACACGATTGCGACGTATCCGGGAATGCCGTTCAACAACAACTACACGTTGAACACCGTGGACATCTGTCCCGTGGGCGCGCTCACGTCGAAGGATTTTCGTTTCCAGATGCGCGTGTGGTTTCTCAAGGAGACCAAGAGCGTCTGCACAAGTTGCGCGACGGGCTGCAACGTCCTCATCAGTTCGCGCGAGGAAAAGATTTACCGCTACACGCCGCGCGACAACGATGGCGTCAACGGCCCGTGGATGTGCGATGCCGGCCGCCTGAACTACAAGTGGATTCACCGCGAAGACCGGTTGAAAGATGTTTTGGTGCGCGGCGAAAAATCGTCATGGACCGTGGCACTCAGCGAAATTGCCGACAAACTCAAACAAGCGCCGGCGGGTTCGGTGGCGATCATCGCTTCGGCGCGGCAGACGAACGAGGAACTCTGGCTCTTGAGCAAGCTCAAGGCGAAGCTCGGCGCGATCAGCGATTCCGTCCCGCGCACTGGCGACGCTGACAACTTGCTCGTCAGTGCGGACAAGAATCCCAACACGAATGGTGCGCGGCTCACGGGCATTTGCTTTACCGAGATGGGAATCAACTTGCCCAAGATCTCGGACGGTATCACGAAGGGCCCGGTCAAAACGCTCATCGTGTTCGGTGAGGACATCACAAAGCACGGCATCAGCGCGGAATTGCTCGGCAAACTGGATACGCTTATCGTGAGCGACATCTTACCGAACGCGACGACGAAGCAGGCGCATTACGTTTTGCCGGGTTGCGCGCACGCCGAGAAACGCGGCTCGTTCACGAATCGCGATGGCCGCGTGCAGAAGTTCATGCAGGCGATCCAGCCGAAGGGCGACGCGCGCGCCGAGTGGGATTTCCTGCACGACCTGGTTTACAACGTCACCGGCAAGAATGGCTTCCTCACCATCGAAGGTCTGTTCAACGAGATGGCGAAGGATGTCCCCGCGTTCAACGGCCTCACATGGGCTGGCTTGGGCGACATAGGCGTGACGGTGAAGATATGAGTGCAGCAATGGCTAACGCAGATTCAAAGTCTCTGATCGCGGTGCTGCAAGAAACCAAGCAACTGCTTGGGTCGAGTGACAATGATTTTGTTTGGTCATCATGGGATAACGCAGAGCAAGCGGTGGCAGAGATTCAGCAGCACATCGAGAAACTGGAATCTGGTGACCATTCTGGCCTCGCTGATCTCAAGTTGTTGTTCGCGCCGACTGGTTCGATTCAAGAAGCTGGTGAGAGCAGCGGCTGGGGGAAGAAGTTCTTGGCAGTGGCTGACAAGTTCGACCGCGAAATTGGACGATTGAAATCTTGATTAATGACCGACTGGCTGAACAACTTGAATCCGGCGACGCAGTTCGCCCTCTTCACGGCGGTGAAGGCGGTGGCGGCGTTTTCTGTGTTGATGTTCATGGTCGCCTACATTGTGCTGGTCGAACGGCGCGTGTGCGCGTTCATTCAGGACCGCATCGGGCCGAACCGGGCCGGGCCCTTTGGGCTGCTGCAGCCGGCGTGCGATGCGGTGAAGGCGTTCTTCAAGGAGGAAGTTGTTCCCGCCCATGTGCGCAAGGTGCTCTATATTCTCGCGCCCGCCATAGTGATGGCCCCGGCCATTCTCAATCTGGCGGTCATCCCGTTCGGCTCGAATCTGGGCAACGCGAACAATCCAATGGTCCTCGCCGACCTGAACGTCGGCATTCTCTACGTGTTTGGCATTGTGTCGCTGGGCGTGTACGGCATCGTGCTGGCGGGTTACGCGGCCAACTCCAAGTATCCCTTCCTTGGCGGCATCCGCTCCAGTGCCCAGATGATCTCGTATGAGATTTCGATGGGCATGAGCGTGATCCCGATTTTCCTGCTCGTCGGCAGCTTGAATCTCGGCGAAATCATCCGCTATCAGACCGGCACCGTCGGCTGGCTGCCGGCGTGGTTGCCACTGCCGAACTGGCTCGTGTTTCAAACGCCCATGACGTTCTTCGCGTTCTGCCTGTTCCTGGGCGCGGCTTTTGCCGAAACCAATCGCACACCATTCGATCTGCCCGAGGCCGAGCAGGAACTAGCTGGTGGCTACAATGTTGAATACAGCTCAATCAAGTTCGCGTTGTTCTTCATGGGCGAATACGCGGCGATGATCATTGCCTCCTGTATCATGGTTACGCTGTTCTTTGGCGGCTGGACGTTGCCGTGGTTCGGACTGGATCAAACGGCGACAACGCTGGTGGGCGGGTTGCTCCATATCGGGATTTTCCTCGGGAAGGTGTTCTTGTTCCTGCTCATGTTCGTCTGGGTGCGCTGGATGTGGCCGCGCTTCCGGTACGATCAGTTGATGCACCTGGGCTGGCTGCGGTTCATTCCATTTGCGCTGGCGAACATTGTGATCACTGCGGTGTGGTTGTGGTGGCAAAGCGGAAAATGAGATTAGCGACAACAATTAAATCAGACCTGCAAAGCGAATCATTCGGCTTCAGCCGAATGTTTGAAGGCTGTTTTGGTTTCCTCTCATTAACACCTCGCTTTAGCGAGGTGTCGTCGGTGACGTGTGCTCGAAAAACTGTTTCAACAGTTTTTCGCGCGCCAGAAGGACACAGGAAATGAATCAAGCCTATGTCACTCCACTCTTACTCTCGCGTCTGGCTGCACATCGTGTGGGCCACGCTGGAGCGTCGCCCGCTGCTGGACAAGCCCGCCGCCGCGAAACTCTCAGCCTGGTTGCCCGACTACGCCAGGCAGAAGGGGATTTACATGAAGATCAACTTCGTGAATCCCGATCACGTTCACGCGTTGATAGATTTGCCGACAAACCTTTGCATCGAGGATATGATGCAACTGCTCAAGGGCAGTTCGTCGCACTGGATCAACGAACAGAGTTTGGTCGCGGGCAAGTTCGGCTGGGGACGCGGATACGGCGTGTTCTCAGTTTCGGAATCCGGCGTTTCCGAAGTCTGCGCCTATATCGCGAAGCAGGAAGAGCATCATCGCAAACGCGACTTTGCGGAGGAACTGAAGTTATTCGTCGAGCGTTACGGGCTGGAATGGCGAAAGGACACGGAATGAAACTGTTAAAACAGTTGCATTCGTCGCTCGCAGCGTACACCTCGCTAAAGCGAGGTGTTAAGGAGAGGGCCGCGAACGCGAAGCCGACATGCACGGCGAGGAGTAAGCGTTCCAGTGTGAACCATCTTATTAACACCCGGTTTCAACCGGGTGCAGAAAGACACCGAGGCGAGGAAACTGTTTTAACAGTTTCCACGATTGAGAAATTGAAATGATCGTAAAACGCAAGCCATTGAATCTGTTCGAGCGGCTTTATCTACCGGCCATTATCGGCGGGTTCAAAGTCACGCTGCGCCACTTCTTCAAGAAGAAGGTGACGATGCAGTATCCCGAGGAGAAATGGGTCGTGCCCGAGGGTTATCGCGGTGCGCCGTATCTCGTGAAGGATCAGGAAGGCCACACCAAGTGCGTGAGTTGCCAGCTTTGCGAATTCGTCTGTCCGCCCAAAGCCATCAAGATCACACCGCCCGGGCCGGCTGGGCAACTCGCCGATCGTCCGAATGCGGAAAAGATGCCGCAGGAATTCGAGATCAACATGCTGCGGTGCATCTTCTGCGGCTTCTGTCAGGAAGTCTGCCCCGAGGAAGCCATCTTCCTGCAAAAGGATTATTCGCTCACCGGCACGAGCCGGAAGGAAATGATTTACAGCAAGGAAAAGCTCCTCGCCCTCGGCGGCACGCACGCCGGCATTCAGAAATGGAAACACAAACTGGAAGAAGCCAAGGCGCAGGAAAATTTCCCGGTGAAGGTGTGAACTCCAAGCTCATCAAAATGAAATTACTTATTAACTTAGCGTTCGTTTTGGTCGGGTTCGGGATGTGTTGTCCTGCTTATTCGGCAACGAACGACATCGATCAGAGCAAAGAATCCGTGCGAGTCGTCGTAGTGAGCGTTAGCAAAGCCGACATTGTTCCTGCTTTGGCAAGAACCAATGCTCAAGCGGTTGCTGGTCTAAAGCTCGTTTACCTTGTTGAGGCGTTGGGTAACAACCTGCTTCAACATTGGGACATGGGGCACATGCATTTCACAGTGGACGGAAAGATTGTGGCGCAATCAAAGAAGTCGGATGACAACACACTGATAGTCGCTTCGGAGTACGCAAAGTATGACTGGAAGAAGTTGAAGAAGCCGGTGGTTTCAGACCCGCGTCGCGTCGTCGTCTATGACGCCTCGATGCCCTATTTTCAATTGCCAAAAGGCAAAACCGATTTGCACATCGAAACGGGATTTAATCTGAAGACGGCTTCATTTGTCTTCAAGGACATCGCCGTCGAATAACAATCTAATGGGACCACCTGACATTCTATTTTACGTCTTCGCGATTGCGACGCTGGTCTTCGGCGCGCTCGTCGTCGCGAATCCGTTCAGCCGCAATCCGGTCACGAGCGCGATGTTCCTCGTGCTCACGATCATCTCGATGGCGGGCTTGTTCGTCCTGCTGCACGCGTTCTTCCTCGCGGCGGTGCAGGTGGTGGTCTATGCGGGCGCGGTGATGGTGCTTTTCCTGTTCGTCATCATGCTGCTCGACTTGAAGGAAGAGGATCAGCGGAAGATCAAAAAGACCGGATTGGTGGCGGGCTTGGTGTCCGTGGGGGCCATCGTGGCCATCTTCATTCGCTCCCTGCTGGCGAGCGCGCCGTCGCGCGACCTGGCCGCGCCGCAGTTGGAAGGTTCGACCTTCGCGCTCGGCAAGCTACTGTTCACGGATTATCTGTTGCCGTTTGAAATCGTCTCCATCCTGCTGCTCGTGGCGATGGTCGGCGTGATTTTGCTTAGTAAGAAAGATCTGAAATGATGAATTGCCACAAAGAAGCACAAAACGCGCAAATGGAATTTCCCTTTGTGCCTTCTGCGCCTTTTTGCGGCTAAACCAAATGAACGTAGGCTTGGAACATTATCTGGTGGTCAGCGCGCTGCTCTTCGCGCTGGGTCTGTTCGGCGTCATCACGCGCCGGAATCTGCTGGTGCTCTACATGTCGCTGGAGCTGATGCTCAACTCGGCGAACCTGGCGCTCGTCTCCTTTTCGCGGTTCAACGACAACCTCAACGGCCAGGTGATGGTGTTCTTCATCATCACCGTGGCGGCGGCGGAAGTCGCCGTCGGCTTGGCGCTCATTGTGGCGCTGTATCGCAAGCGCCGGTCCGCGCACGTGGAGGACCTGACGAGCATGAAACTTTGAAATGAAGACGAAATTACCAAACAATGTCCGTGTCCTTGGAAATTCGGTTGGCCAGGCCGGGCTTCAGTGTCGCATTTGCATGAACGGGAACGGTGATGATTTTGAACTCGCCCGATTTGCCGAAGATGTGATGACTGCCACGGATGCGTTTCAGAATCCATCCGTGTTGTTGGAGCAACCGGCACATTTCCTTGCCGGTGATGGGCCTCATACGGCGAGTTCTGCCACTTGGATTTCCGGCTGCGGTTGGCGGCCCTCTTCACGCATAACTTCAAGGTAACCCGATGCCGCTTCCCGCAAATTCTCCATCAGTTGCTCAACCGTTTCGCCTTGCGAATAGCAACCGGGCAACGATGGCACTTCGCCCCAGAAGCCGCCGTCCGGCTCAGGGTGAACAACCACTTTGAATTTCATGCAAACATTCTGCACTCGAACCAGCATTAAGGCAAGCGGACGCAAATGAACCTCGAAGCGTTAACCTGGCTGATCCTGTTCCTGCCGCTGCTGGCGGCAGGCATCATCACGCTGTTCACCCTGCGCAACAAGCCGGTCAGCGCCACGTTGTCCATCGGCGCGATTTGCACGGGCTTTGCGCTCACGCTGGCGCTCATCAAATTCGGCGGCTGGGACGCGCGCGAACTTTCCGTCAACTGGCTCTCCATCGGCGACCTCACCGTGGACTTCGGTCTCAAACTCGACGCCCTCAGCCTGATGATGTTGCTGGTCGTCACCGGTGTGGGTGGCGCCATCCACATCTACTCGCTGGGTTACATGCGCGATGACCCAGGCTTCTCACGCTTCTTCGCGTGCCTGAGTTTGTTTACGTTTTCAATGCTTGGCATCGTGCTCGCCAACAATTTCCTCCAGATGTTCATCTTCTGGGAACTCGTCGGCGTGTCGAGCTATCTGCTCATCGGATTCTGGTTTGAAAAGGCGAGCGCGGCGGACGCGGCGAAAAAGGCGTTCATCACGAATCGGCTGGGGGATTTTGGGTTCATGCTGGGAATCCTGATCATCTTCGCGACCCTCGGTTCGCTGAACTTTGCGAAACTCGAATCGAACGATGCCATTGCGACGTTGGGTGGGATGGCCACGCTGGGTGGTTTGCTGATCTTCTGCGGCGCCGTCGGCAAATCCGCACAATTCCCGCTGCACGTCTGGTTGCCCGACGCGATGGAGGGCCCAACGCCCGTCAGCGCGCTCATCCACGCGGCGACGATGGTGGCCGCCGGTGTTTACATGCTGTGCCGCGTGTTCTTCATCTTCACGCCGGATGCGCTGACAGTGATTGCGTGGATCGGTGGATTCACCGCGTTGCTCGCCGCGCTCATTGCCGTCCAGCAAAATGACATCAAACGCATCCTCGCCTACTCGACGCTTTCGCAACTCGGCTACATGGTCATGGGCGTGGGTCTGCATTCGCCGGAGGCGGGCATGTTCCATCTGACCACGCACGCGTTCTTCAAGGCGCTGCTGTTCCTCGGTGCCGGCTCGGTGATCATCGCGCTGCATCACGAACAGGACATCTGGAAGATGGGCGGGTTGCGCAAGAAGATGCCGGTGACATTCTGGACGTTCATGGTCGGCACGCTGGCATTGGCGGGCGTGTGGCCGTTGAGCGGGTTCTTTAGCAAGGACGCCATCCTCGCCGCGGCCCACGAACACAACCTGCTCCTGTTCGGGCTGGGGGTGGCGGTGGCGGCGCTGACCACGTTCTACATGTTCCGACTCGTCTTCGTGGCGTTCCTCGGATCGGAGCGCACCCCGGAAGCCGGGCACGCGCACGAATCGCCCGGGGTGGTGGTCTGGCCGTTACGCATTCTGGCGGTGGCCAGCGTCATCGGTGGCGTGATTGGCATCGAGGCACTGTTCGGCGGAATGTTCAATGCCGACGCCGCCCATCCGCATGGGCTACTGGCGCAAATGATATATCCGTTCCAAAACGCCCCAGTGGCGGCGTTCAGCGGGTTGGCAGCGTTTGCAGTCGGATTGTTCGCGGCCTGGAAGCTCTATGCCAATGCCAAGAGCGATCCGCTCCCGGAGAAACTGGGCGCGTTGTCCCGCGCGATGGCGAACCGCTTTTACTTCGACGAGCTTTACGAAGCCACGGTCATCCGCATCCATGACTCCATCGCCGCGATTGCCGACTGGATTGACCGCTGGATCATCGAGGGCTTTTGCCTCGGCCTCGTGCGCGGCGGGACGGATTTGACGGGCCGCGCGTTGCGCCTGGTCCAGACCGGCAATCTCCAGACCTACGCCTTCCTGTTCGTGCTGGGCGTGGCGCTGGTGCTGTGGTTCGTGCTTGGGAAATGAAGATACTCGCGAACAAGAAACGAATTGATGTGAGTGGTGAAACGACCGCCCTCACCCCGGCCCTCTCCCCCAGGAGAGGGAGAATCATTCGCCGTCTCATGGACAATCGAGCGACTGGATTTGCCGGACGATCCTTTGAAATTCTGAAGACACGCAATCGCTGTTCCCTCTCCCCGGGGGAGAGGGCCAGGGTGAGGGCGAGCGTTAAACCCAACTTCTCGGCTCGCAACTGATGACCACACTCACACTCATTTTTCTCTTGCCCCTGCTCGCCGCCATCACGCTGGCGTTTGTGCCGCGCAACTTCGCCGTCATCATGCGCGCCATGGCGGTGGGCGTGACGTTCGTCACAATGCTGCTGGCCGTGCTGATGTTCTGGCAGTTCAACGGCGCGACGGCGGATGAATACGGTTACAGGTTTGTCAGCACCATTCCCGGACTCGGCGCGGAATCGCTGGGCATCGCCTGCAAGCTGGGCGTGGATGGCTTGAACGTCGGCCTCGTGCTGATGGGCGCAATCGTGGCATTTGCGGCCGCGTGCTGTTCGTTCGAGATCAAATCGCGCGAGAAGGAGTTTTACATCCTGCTGCTCACGATGACCGGCGGCATCCTCGGCGCGTTCATGTCGCTGGACCTGTTTTTCTTTTACTTCTTCCACGAACTCGCGCTGGTGCCGACGTTCATCATGATCGGCGTGTGGGGGCGAGGCGAGCGCAAGAACTACGCGACATTCCAGATCACGCTTTACCTGAGCATCGGCGCGCTGCTGGCGCTCATCGGCCTCATCGCGCTCTATCTGCAAGTACCGGCGGACGTGCGCACGTTCGACATCCCGACACTGACACGTTATTTCGCCGACAACCCGATGGCCGCGAGCGCACAGAACTTCATCTTCCCGCTGCTGTTGTTTGGATTCGGAATTCTCGTTTCGCTCTGGCCGTTCCATTCGTGGGCCGCACTGGGCTACGGTTCTGCACCAAGCGCGACGGCGATGTTGCACGCCGGCGTGCTTAAGAAGTTCGGGCTATACGGTTTGATCCGCGTCGCGCTGCCGTTCATGCCAGAGGCAGCACAAAGCTGGATGCAGATTCTCGCGTGGCTCTGCCTGGGCAACATTCTCTACGTCGGCTGGGTGGCCATACGGCAAAAGGACTTAAACCTGTTGATTGGTAATTCCAGCGTGGCGCACATGGGCTTCGTTTTTCTCGGCATCGCGAGCCTGAATCTTATCGGCGTGACGGGCGCGGTGGTCATTATGGTGGCGCACGGCTTCCTCGCGGCGCTGTCCTTCGGCTTGAGTGGTTACATCTATAACCAGACCGGCACGCTGGAAATGAGCGCACTTGGCGGACTCGCGAAGAAGCTGCGCTTCATTGGCGTGGCGCTCACCATGGCGGCGCTGGCCGGCTGTGGCCTGCCGGGCTTCTTGAATTTCGTTGGCGAAGTCACGGTGTTCTTTGGCGCGTGGCAGGTGCCGGCGTTGCGTGTGGTGACGGTGCTGGCGGTGTGGGGCGCGCTGATCATCGGAGCAGTGTATATGCTGCGGGCCGTGCGGTGGGTGCTGCATGGGCCAGCACAGGAGAATGCGACTTATGCGACCAATGCGGCGGATGCCAATGCGTGGCGGAAGGTGCCGCATTTAGTGCTGCTGGCGAGCTTGCTGGTATTTGGATTTTTCCCGCGACTGTTGACGGACAAAGTCAAGCCGGTCACGGAGCAGATAGTGAACATGGCGACGGCAACATCGGCTCAAAGCCTGGCCGAAAATGCTATTTTGGACCGCCCTCACCCCGGCTTTCTTCCCCAGGAGAGGGAGAGTCATTCGCAGCTTTCCGCGAACGCGAATGGCGGCGATGGCACAAGTGGTTTTGGAGCCAAGGAAGACGATCAATCGCTGTTCCCTGCCCAAGAACCGCTGCTCGGAGCGCGGACAGCCATGTCCGCGCAAACCACCGGACCAGAACTCCCGGACAAGGCAGTCCGCGCTCCGGGGTTCATGGCTGCCATGCGCGATTTCACAATCGAAGCAACTCCCCCCGAGACCTTCGCTCGTAGCCGCCGACGTGAGGAGGCGGACAACGTTGCAGCTCAGGGGAATCCGCCTCCTCACGTCGGCGGCTACGGTTCGGAGGTTCAAAGCGCGAATCTGGATTCGGCGAAGTCTCTCCTCGGGAGAGAGGTGCAGGGTGAGGGCGAGCGTTCGCACAGTCCCCAGGATAATCAGAGCCGACTCACGTCGGCGGCTACAAGATCAGAATGAACCTTTCCTTGATCTCATTGGAAATGTCGGTGGTGGCGCTGGGAATTCTGGTGCTGCTGGCGGACCTCTGGCTGCCGGCCGAACGCAAGAAGATGCTTGGCTACGCCGCCGCCGCCGTGCTCGGGTTGTTGTTCCTCAACAGCTTCACCAGCCATTGCAGTTGCGCTTTGATTGGTGAGTCGGCGTTCGGTGGAATGTTCGTCCAGGATGGATTGTCGGTGTTCTTCAAGCGGTTCTTCCTGCTGGCAGCCGTGCTGGTGTTGGTGCTGGCAGTGGAGTTTTCGGATCGGATTGCCGCGGGAGTTTCGGAGTATTATTCGCTCATCGTGTTCGCGCTGGCGGGGATGTTGTTCGCCGCGTCAGCGAACGACTTCGCGATGCTGTTTGTTTCCATCGAACTCATCACGATCACCTTCTACGTGCTGACCAGTTTCACGCGGGGCAAAGTCGTGGCGTTGGAGGCTGGCGTGAAATATCTCATCCTCGGGGCGCTATCGTCGGCGTTCATGATTTACGGCATCGCGCTGGTGTGGGGTACGAGCGGCCAGTTCAACTTCAATGAACTGGCAATAGTGGCGGGCGATTTCGCGAGCAACCGACTGTTCCTGTTTGGCGTGCTGTTCATTCTCGTCGGATTGGGGTTCAAGATTGCGGCGTTTCCGCTCCAGATGTGGACGCCGGACGTTTATCAAGGCGCGCCGACGCCGACGACCGCATTTCTGGCGGTTGGTTCGAAAGCCGCGGGTTTCGTGCTGTTGCTACGCTTTTTGTTCTCGGCCATCCCCGAAGTGACGGCGCAGTGGGGGAATCTGCTGATCGTGATTTCGGCGGTGACAATTCTCTACGGCAACTTGTGCGCGATCCCACAGCGCAATCTGAAGCGGTTGTTGGGGTACTCGAGCATCGCCCACGCGGGCTATCTGTTGCTGGGAGTGGCGGCGTTGACGAGTGCCGGTCAGTCGGCGGCGCTTTACTATCTGGGCGGTTACCTGTTCACGACGGTGGCGGCGTTCGTAGTGATTGCGCTGGTGCTGCGGCACCTGGATTCGGAGGACGTTAGCGGCCTGGCGGGTTTGCACCAGCGTTCGCCGCTGCTTGCCGCCACGCTGACGCTGGCGATGGTATCGTTGGCGGGCATTCCGCCGCTGGCGGGTTTCTTTGGAAAGTTTCTGTTGCTCAAGGCGGTGATTGAGCAGGGCGCGAACAATCCGGGATATTACTGCCTCGCGTTCACCGCGTTGGTTGGCGTCGTGATCTCGCTGTATTACTACTTCGGCGTCATCCGCGCGATTTACTGGAGTCAAACCGCGCCGGATCTTTCACCCATCCGGATGTCGCGACCCATTCAGTGCGCGATTGGGGTTTGCCTCGCCGGCATGTTCTGGCTCGGGCTGTTTCCGGGCACGGTGTTGACACTGGCGGATGACGCGGTGAAGTTTTTGAAACTGTAATCGCTTCACCGGGACTACGACCGAAGAATCCACTCTGCAGCTGCGGTTAAATCGTCAACCACCACCCCTCTGCTGACTGGGCCAGGGTATTTCCGTTCCTGTTCCGCGCCGTAGCCGGTGCGCACCAGCAGGCTTTGCTTGACCCCCGCGTTCCAGCCGCACTCCAGATCTATCAATTTGTCGCCGATCATGTAGCTCCGCGCCAGGTCGAGGCCAAACTCATCCCGGGCGTCGAACAGAAATTGTGGTGAAGGTTTGCGACCGTGGCTGGGTTGCTCCGGGGCTTCAGGCGCGAAATAGATTTTCTGGAAGCTGACACCCTGCCGGCCAAACTCGCGCACGACGCGGGCGTTGACGGCTTCCACATCAGCCAACGTGAAGTAGCCGCGCCCCACGCCGGACTGGTTCGTGACAATGATGAGTTTGAATCCGGCGCGCTGCAATTGGAGCAGAGCAGTCATGGCACCGGGAAGCACGATGACTTGATCCGGGTCGCGCAAATATTCCTTTTCCTGGATGAGGGTGCCGTCGCGGTCAAGGAATACAGCCATATTCATGTCGCGGGAGATTGTCGCGGAGCGGTCCAATGAAGCAAAACCAAAAAGGCTTTTCGCAGAAGATGGTACCCGCTTGCCGCCTCGGGCGGGGAGGATGATCGGCTGCGGCAAGGATCGCTTTTCCACCTTGAAATCAGAGGCAGCGACACTGAAGATGCCGCCGTAGCTCGATTGACCGAAGGACGAAAGGACACGCGATGAGAACAGCACAGTGCCGGAAATGGTTGAAGCCAGAACCGCGAGTGTGGGTTGGCAGCTTGCTGCTGATGGTGCTGGCCATGCTGTTGACGGGCTGTCCCGCCGGCACGTCCGGCCGCAGTCCGGCGCTTAAAGGCAAAGTCGTGGTCAAAGGGTCCAACACGATTGGCGAGGAATTGGCGCCGCGGCTCATTGAGCAATACCGCCAGCACCAGCCGGAAGTGACGTTTGAACTGGAATCGAAAGGCACCGGCTCGGGTTTCGCGGCGCTGCTGGCCGGCGAGTGCGACATTGCGGCGGCCTCACGCGTGGCGAGCCAGGACGAACTTACGCAGGCTCGCAACCAAGGCGTCGAGTTGAACCTGCACACGATCGGCAGCTACAGCGTGGCGGTGATTGTCAACGACGCCAACCCGGTCAGCAATCTGGCGCGCGACCAGGTGCGCGATATTTTTGCCGGCAAGGTACGGAACTGGCAGGAGTTGGGCGGAGCCGATTTACCCGTCCGGCTATTTATCCGCGATGCAATTTCCGGGACGCCGCTGGGTTTCCAGGAACTGGCAATGGAGAATCAGCCGTACGCGACGGATGCGACTGCATTCACCAATTACGCGGGCATTGAAGCGGCTGTGGCGAAAGACCCCGGCGGTATCGGTTACGTGGGGCTGGACTTGGCGAAGCTGGCAGGGGTGAAGGCCGTTTCCATTCGCGGCGTACCACCCACGGCTGTCACGGTGAACGAAGGCCGGTATCCGATTGCGCGGGTGCTGCGGCTCTACACCAACAAGACGAATGAATCCCCGACGACGCTCGATTTCATCCGTTTTGTTCAATCACCGCGCGGGCAGAAAATCTTGGGGGACATGGGATTCGTGCCACGGCTATGACGGCAGGCACCGGAAGGTGGATTCCTAACGCGCCGTCCAATCCCAGATAATGGCGGGATTCTGCGGCTCGCTGGCGCCCGTGGGATTGTTGGTGACAGCGTTGATTTTGAAGTACTGGGCGTGACCGTCGGCGAAATTGATGACCGTGCCCACGTTGTGACGGGTGCCGATACTGCGGAAACGGTTGGCAGGATTCACCGAATTGAACTGGGGCGAACTGTTGACCACTTCCTTCACCGGGTTGAACACCACATCAAACATCAGCACCGTGGCGGTTGGTTGTTTGAGGTGGCTCATGCGGGGCATCTTGGGGTAGTCCGCCGCGTTATTGTAGGGTCGCTTCAAATCAATATTGAACGCATAACTGAAAAAGCCGTTCGCGCCACCGCCGCTCAACACGCCGTATTCGGAATCACTCATGGTGGCGCTGGGACAATGCCAGATTTTTCCCTTCCCCCCTGGAAATGGCAGCTTGGCGCGAACATTCCCGCCGGGGTCGCTGGCGTAATCGGTCAGTCGGCGCTCGGCGACGTTGGGCGGCAGCAAATTGAACCACGCATTCAAGTCATGTGGCGTGCCTTCGGGCGCGGTGCCGGGGTAGGTGCCGGTTCGTCCCATGCCGTCGCGGGGGATGCCATCATTGTTGTCCGCCGCGTAAATTCCCTGGGCCAGTCCCCACTGCTTGAGATTGGAGACACAGTTGATCCTCTGCGCCTTCGCCTTGGCGTTGGCCAGCGCCGGGAGCAGCATTGCCGCCAGGATGGCGATGATGGCGATCACGACGAGCAGTTCAATCAAGGTGAACGCCCGTTTCTGGTGCGGCAACTGGGGAGGTAACGCCCGTAAGCCTAGGGAGGAATTTCGCGGAGGGGAAAGATTGAATGGCATAAACACCTGGCGATTCAGTTTCCCATGACACCCGGCAAGCTGTCGGGAATCCACATCCGCTGTGCGACCATAGCGTGACGACTTCATGGGCTGACGATTCTGTAGTATCGCGTGGCGGGCGCGGGGTTCGCGTCCGTGTATTGTCCTGCGGTGGTGTTGAAGGTCAGTCCCGTAGTCAGCGGCACGTACGGGCCGTTCACCTCGGTTGCGCGCAGGATGCTGTAGGACATGTGCGGTTGCGCGATCCAGGTAAGCTGTGCATTGCCGCTGCTCATGGCGATGATTCCAGTCACCGCCGAAGGCGCCTCCGTGACGATGTCGGCGTAACGTGTCGGCAAAATCTGGAAGCCCGCGCTGCGGTCGGCGGCGCTGGTGCCAAGGAAGAAAGCCATGGGACCGGTTACGGTCCAGGCAAACGCCGGAATCGGTTTGCCAATGATGTCAAACACCCGCGAATCAACGCGGAAACTGAATCGTTCGCCGGCCTGATTGGTGATGACGTAGTTCTGACCGCTGGCAAAGGTGCCGCCGGCATTGACAAAATAGACGTTGGTGAACGTGACCACCGCGCCCTGATATTTGCGGATGGCCTCGCCGGCGCCGCCGAACGCCGCGCTGTTGGTGAAACCGAGCGGAAGCACCTGACCCGGTGGCAGGAGGTTGCCGCTGCTGTTGATCACCATGCTGTGCGAGGGGTCCGAAGCCGTCAGATTCAGCTCCAGCAGACTGTTGAACTGACCCAAGGGTCCGGTGACGGTGACGCTGTCGCCGGCCAGCGGACGGATGGTGTTGTTTCCTGCGAAGAAAACATTGATCCCTCCCGTTTCATCCTCCAGGTAGAGGCTGGTGTTGGCCGCGGTGGTGATGTTCGTGTGCGTGGTCACGATGCCGGTAGTGGTGTAGAGCGCGGTGGTGTTGGTGGGCAGGAAGAAGACCGGGTCCACCAGCGTGCGCAAATGGCCGATGGTAACCACCGGTGGCACGGCCACAGACACGACGGCGTTGGCACTCAACACCCCGCCGAATTCATTAGTGACGCCGCAGGTGTAGGTCCCTGTGGTGTCGTTATTGTTCTGGACGTTGGGAATTTGCAGGACTGGGTCCGTCCCTCCCGCCACCGGCGTGCCGTTCCGGTGCCACTGATAAGAAACCGTGCCGGGGCCGGTCGCACCGACAGCCAGGGTCGCCGTCTGCCCCGCAAACACCGCCGTGTTGGTGGGTTGCACGGTGATCGTCGGCGGTACGGGCGGATTGGTGACCCACAGCGAAGCTGCCGCACTGGTTACGGACAAACCGGTGAAGGGATTACTTACCACGACCTCATACGAGCCGCTGTTGGCTGCGATGGCGTTGGGAAAGGCAAGCACGTTGGTGTTGCCGTCGGGATTGTTGAAATCGGCGCCATTCTTCCGCCACTGATAATTCAGGCCAGCCAGGCTTTGTCCTGCCGCCACCGCCGAGAGCATCGCAGTGCTGCCGGTGAAATTGGTGGCGCTCTGCGGTTGGTACACAATCACCGGTGCAACCGGAGCGGTGGGCCAAACGGCGGTGGCGGCCTCCGCAAACGTGGTAGCCACGGCCAGATTGCTGACGGTCAGGAAACCCCCAAAGCCCGTTGCTTGGCGGAAGGCAAAGGCGGTCGCGGTGCCAGGTGTCACGAAATCGCCGGAAATCACCGCGGCCTCCGCCGCTGACAGCGGATTCACCCAGAGCGTAAGGGCATAGAGCGAAATGGGGTCCCACTCAATGACGACCTGGTACGACGTGTTGGTGGCAAGGTCCACGGGAAAGATCGCGCTGGGAGCGGCACTGCTGGCAGCCGAGACGCCGAGCCGGAAAGTCCCCGGCAGCGCGGAAAATACATTGCTGGTACCGTTCGGATTACCGGTCAACGCCCACAACCGGCCTTGAAAAACATTGTTCGTCACGAAGAAATGCGCGAAGTAGGCGCCGTTGGCCGTGGGAAGGTTGGTGAAATTGATGGTCATGCTGGCGTACAGCGGAAGCGGGCTGTTGGTGTAGGGGCTGTCTGGCACGGTCGCCAACAGCCGGTTCACATCATCCTGGCGGGCCAGCCCGACGCCCGAGGTCGAAATCTCCAATCGGTTCGCCCGCACTATGGCGTCGCTCGGTGAAGCCGTGCCGCTGTGCCGCGACCAATTGGTTATCGTTCCGGAAGCATTGGTGGAAGTCTCGATGATCGGCCCGTCGGTATAGTTGAAATCCTCGTACCAGATCAAATCCGCGCCAACGGGAAGAGCTACCAAGCAGGATAACAGGGCAGTGAACAACGTCTTTTTCATACACTTCTTACGGTTTGGTCATCGGCTGAACCGAGGGATCTGGCCACTGACAACGCCAGGCCGACTCTTTGTTCGGGTCTCCAATCGAGACTCAATTCAGCCGGCTGAACTTTAGGACGCATCCCTTAAATTGCAAGAGTTAGCACGGCAAAGTTATCAACAATCCGGCAACGATTGCGTGACATCGCAGCGCCGTCTCCCAACGCCGCCCTGCCTCCCGCGAGGCGGAATGTGCTTCCGCGATCTTGCTCACATTCAAATACAATTTGCGCGCGGCGGCATCCTTAACGATACTTTCCACATTTGACACTCTCGACAAACCAATGAAGGCGGCACTGCGCACCATCTTGATGCTGGGTCTGACGGTGGTTACGACCCCGGCGGCAGAGTGGCCCATGTTTCGTGGGCAGCCATCGCTCTCGGGTGTGGCAGCCGGCACGTTGCCGGATAAGCCCGTGCTCCGGTGGTCTTTCAAAACGGAAAAAGCGGTCAAATCGTCCGCTGCCATCAGTGGCGGGCGGGTGTTCATCGGGTCGGAAGACGGTCACCTGTACGCGCTGGATTTTGGCACTGGAAACAAGCTGTGGGCGTTTAAGACCGGCGGCCCGGTGGAATCCTCGCCTTTGGTGCTGGGTGGACGCGTCTTCGTAGGCAGTGAGGATGCGCATCTTTATTGTCTGGAGGCCGACAGTGGGAAATTGGTCTGGAAGTACGAGACCGGGGACAAAATTCTCGGCGGTCCCAACTGGGTGGTGGCCCACAACACCACCAACATTCTGGTCGGCAGTTACGATTACAACCTCCATTCGGTGGACGCAGCTACCGGCAAGAGCAACTGGGTGTATGAGTCCGGCAATTACATCAACGGCTCACCCGCGCTGGCGGACGGTCTGACAATCTTTGGTGGTTGCGATGCGGTGCTCCATTTGATCGCCGTCGCCGACGGCACCAAGACGAAGGAAATCGAAGCCGGCGCTTACGTGGCCGCATCGGTCGCCGTGGCCGACGGGCGGGCATATTTCGGGCACTTTGAAAACCAGTTCCTCTGCTTTGATCTGAAGGAAGGGAAGCAGGTCTGGAGTTATCGCCATCGGAATTTCCCGTATTTTTCCTCCGCCGCCATCACGCAGGACCGGGTGCTGTTCGGAGGGCGCGACAAGATGCTCCACTGTGTGAATCGCGATGACGGCACGCCACTCTGGACGTTCGCGACCCGCGGCAAGGTGGACAGTTCTCCCGTGGTATGCGGCGACAAGGTTGTGGTTGGTTCCGATGACGGTCGGATCTACATGGTGGCCTTGGCCACCGGCAAGGAACTCTGGTCTTACGAGATCGGACGGGCGGTGGGCAGTTCACCCGCCGTAGCGGGCGGCAAAATTGTAATCGGCTCGGATGATGGAAACGTATATTGCTTCGGCAACAAGTGAGTTGCTCCGGCCCTCCTGGAAGTTCTGTGATTTACTCAACCAAAACGAAATCCTCCGGCACTAAACTGTTTGCTTTGAACTGGCAGGCGGTCGAGTGGTCAGATAATGGCATGAGTTACAATCCATCTACGCGGCATGCTTGCGAAGCAGGCACGACTGCCGCAAACTCCACTTCAAACTAACCCCAAATGAAAACCTTGCTCACTTATCTGCTCTGGACGCTCATTGTGGTGACCGTGCTAATGGCCGCCATGTTCGAGATTTTGGCGTTCATGCCCCTACCAGGTTGGTTCTATTTGCTGTGCATCGTCGTTCTGGCCGGCGCCGGGCTGGCATTGCGCACTACCCAGGTCAGACTGGCAATTCTGGCCGGCGCGCTCCTGCTCGGTTGTCTCCATCTCGTGCCCTGGTCTTCGCGCAAACCATTCTTGCGCGACTTGGCCAGGGTCAAGCCCGGCATGTCCATTCAAGAGGTGCGCTCCATCATGGCGCGTTACGTGGAAGGCACGGGTTGGCCGGCCAATCCTTTCGCCACCGATGGGGAGGCAGTGCTTCAGGAAGCCGGCACCGACCGGAAATTCTCGACCCGTGCCAACGACGCCGGTGAAATGGAAATCCAAAATTCCATCGTGTTCCGCCACAATCCGGACGACGGGCGCTTTAACTCCGATTGGGGCGTCGTGAAGTTCCAGAACAGCCGCGTGGTCAATGTCAGCTTTCTGCCCGATTGAAATAGAGTGATGACCGTAAATCCCGTCCCAAGCGTTTCGGCAACGAAATCTCCGCCGCTGGCAACGGCCACCACGGCGGGTAACTATTTCGTTGCGAATTATCCGCCCTTCGCTTTCTGGAAGCCGGAATTTGTTCCGCAGTTCGAAGCCGCGCTGGATCGCGCGCCTGCGCCCGCACTACCCAATGGCGCGGCGCCCGCCCCGCTGGGCGTTTACTGCCATGTTCCTTTCTGCCGCAAACGTTGCCACTTCTGTTATTTCAAGGTTTATACGGACAAGGATTCGTCCGAAGTGCGCGGCTATCTTGACGCTTTGCTCAAGGAGTTGGCGGTTTACGCCGGCAAACCGGTCATCGGCGGACGTAAACCCCGGTTTGTATATTTTGGCGGCGGCACGCCGAGTTATCTCTCCCCGGACCAGTTGCGGTTTCTGACGGAGGGCATGAAGCGGCTGCTGCCGTGGGACGAAGTCGAAGAAATCACCTTCGAGGCCGAGCCGGGCACGCTAACGGATCACAAGCTGCAGGCGATCCGCGATCTCGGCGTTACCCGGCTTTCCCTGGGTATCGAACACTTTGACGATCACATCTTGGAGATCAACGGACGCGCGCATCGCTCGAAAGAGATTGCCCGGGCCTACGCCTACGCGCGCGAAATCGGTTTCCCGCAAATTAACATTGATCTCATCGCCGGCATGGTCGAGGAGACGGAGGAAAAATGGCGTGAGACGGTGGCGAAAGCCGTGGAGTTGCGTCCCGATTCGGTGACGATTTACCAGATGGAAGTCCCGTTCAACACCGGCATCTACCAGCAGATGAAATCGGCGGGCAAACTCGTTGCGCCGGTCGCCGATTGGGAAACGAAGCGCGGGTGGGTGGATTACGCGTATCGGGAGTTCGAGAAGCTGGGTTACACCGTCACGAGCGGGACGACGGTGGTGCGGGATGCCCGGCAGGTGAAGTTCGTGTATCGGGAGGGTCTGTTTTCCGGCGCGGACATACTTTCGATCGGCGTGGCCAGCTTCGGCCATCTGCACGGGGTGCATTACCAGAACCACCATGAATTTCAGCCGTACGTGGACGCGGTCAACGCTGGCAAACTGCCGGTCTATCGGGCGCTCAGACCCGACGCCGAGGAACGCTACATTCGTGAGTTTATTCTCGGACTCAAGCTGGGCAGCGTGAGCGCCAGCCATTACGCCGGCAAGTTCGGCAAGGATCCGCGCGAGCAGTTTGCCGGACCGCTCGCCCGACTCAACGCCTGGGGGTACCTCACCAATGGCGGCGACCGCATTGGCGTCACGCGCGCGGGACTGCTGCAAATTGACCGCCTGCTCCACGAGTTTTTCAAACCTGAACACAACACGGGACGCTATGCCTGACTCCTTTACCTATCCGCTCTCGGAATTCTATTCCCGCGCCAAACTGCCATTGCCGGCCATCGAGAACATTCCCGACGACGCCGTGCCCGAGCCGTACCGCACCCTGCTCGTTCACCGCAACGACATGACTCCCACGCTCGAGGAGTTTCACCAATCCAAAATCCATCTCGAAATCCTCAGCAGCGAGCGCCGGGGCGGATTCTACTTCCGCGAAGTGGTGTTGCGGCTGAATCATGACGAGCAGCCGGTCGAGTTTGGCGCGAACAAGATATTCCTCGGCATGTTCCCCGAGGAGGCACAAGAACTGATTTTGCTCGAGCAAGCGCCGCTGGGCAGCATCCTGCAAGAGTGCGGCGTCCGGCACCATACCGAGGCACGGGCGTTTCTGCGGGTAACTCCGGACCAACTCATCGCGGATGCTTTTGAACTGGAACAACCCACCACGCTCTACGGTCGCAAGGCCGTGATCTCCGACTTGGATGGCAAACCGCTTTCCGAGATCGTGGAAATTTTGCCGCCCGCGATCATCTCGAAATCTCAACCGTAGTTTCTCGCTCAACTTCCTCGGCCAGCCGGTCAATTGGGACAGGCGCGAAGTGGGTTTCCGTGCGTGCCGGTCACCGCGCAGGTCCCACGGCATGGACCGGACATTCGCCGGACCGGCTGGAAGGAATCGCGAAGAAGCCGACCCCATCGCCGGGCGCAATTCCCATTGGAAGCCTGCGAGGCGCTCTGTTACGTTTCCGGCAACGAACAATCTGAAACCAGAGGAACAACATGCCCCAGGCCGTCATGGACCCCGGCGAAGTCCGCCGGTTTGCCGAAGAACTCAAGCGGTTCAATCTTGAATTGCAGAATCGCATGGCGCTCCTGCAGGCGCGTTTCGCGGCGCTCGGCGACACCTGGCAGGACCAGGAACACACGAAGTTTTCCGAAGAGTTTCGCGACACCATGAAGGTGCTCAAAAGATTCATCGAGGCCTCGAACCAGCACACGCCCTTCCTGCTGCGCAAGGCGCAGCGTATCGAGGAGTATTTGGATCAACATTAAGCCATCAAGCATGAACCGAAACCCCAAACACCCAACCCCAAACCCTGTCGTCCGTCTGTGTCCATTGGAGTTTGGAGTTCGGCATTTCTTTGGTGTTTGGAGTTTGCAGTTTGGAGTTCTTTAAGCCCATGCCCGAGCGCGCCAAAGTCACGTCGCTGGAAGCCATCGAAGACTTCTGCGCGAAACTCGTCGTCTATCGCGACAAAGCCGGGCGCGTGCTCGACGAGGTCAATGATGACGTAATCCGCACCCGCGTCTGGCTGCAGAGTGACCGCCGCACGTATTGGCAGGCGCAGATTGAGCGTCGCCAGCGTGAACTGGAGCAACGCCAGCAGGAGTTGTTCAGTGCCCAGCTTTCCGGTCTCCGCGAAGCTTCTTATGGGCAGCAAATGGCCGTGCTGAAAGCCCGCCGCGCGGTGCGCGAGGCCGAGGCGCGTCTGCAAACCGTCAAACAGTGGAACCGGCAGTTCGATCAACGGGTCGAACCGCTGGCCCGACACGTTGAGAAGCTGCGCCATATTCTCGGCACGGACCTTGGGCACGCGGTGGCGTGGCTGAAGGAAGCGACCAAAACGCTCGCCGATTACGCAGAGTTGGCTCCGGCCACCGGGGCGCAGACAGGCGCCGCACCGGCACGCGAGCCCGACGCTCATGAGCCGCCAGCATCGGGAGGCGCCAAATCATGACCGGCAGCCAGAATCGGTTGATGGCGCTCACGAAGGAACTGGCCGCCGAATGGGCGAATACCAAGCATTATTGGAACGATGCGAAGAGCCGGGAGTTTGAGAAACGCTTTTTGGAAGAACTCATGGCGGGAGTGAATCACGCCGTCACCAACATTGAATCCCTTGAACGTATCCTCAAGCAAATCCGCGACGACTGCGAGTAAGCTTCTAAGCGCGGCGCAGACGTTGGAACTGCTCGACCGTCTGCGTGGTGCGATTCGCGAAGTCGCCACCCGCGCCGCGGAGCATGAGCGCGATTTTGCCCTCCGAACCGCGAAGTTGCAGGCCCAGTTCGAGCAAGCCGCCGAGCGCGGGCGCACGGAAGCCCTGGCCCGTGTCGAAACGGAGAAGCAGGCCGAGGCGGAGAAGCGTGCGCGAATCGAAGCCCATTTCTCCACGCGGCAAACCCGCATCATGAAGGCGGCGCACGCGGCACGGGAACGGCGGCAGGCGCAAATCGAGAGCGAGGAGGGTCGCCGCACGTTTGAAATCCAGCGCGACTTGCTCCAGGCTGAACGCCAACGGGACGCGGACCTGCACCAGGCCAACACGACGCTTGAGGAGTTCAACACCCGCCTGCTGGTGTCCGGCGATGCGTTGGCGCAGGCCGAAGCCCGCGCCCGCTTCTCGTTAGGCGGACATCGCTCGCTGGCCCGCCTGCTTCAGCAGCCGCCGGAAACCAGACCCGACACCACCGCTTCCGAAAACCAGCTCATGGAGCAACTCGGCCTCCGGTTGCAGCAGGTGGACGACAATGTGGCGCGTTGCCGACGACTCGTGTTGCCCCTCATCTTCCGGGTGCTGCCGATTTGGTCATGGATCTTGGTGGCGCTGGCGGTGGCATTCGCATTCGTGCCGGAGTTGCGGCAGTTCAACTTTCAGGCGGTGCCGATGAAGGTGTGGGGCATTCTTGCGGCGGCGGTGACGGGCGTGGTGTTGGTCAGTTTTCTCAGCGCACGGCTGGCGTTGGCGTCTGCCCGGGCGACCGCGCGTGCCCTGGACGAGGCCCGCAAACTCCATGACGCCTGCGCCGCCAAAGTGCAGGTGAGTCACCAACAGACCACGGAACAGGTGCAGCTCAAGTTCACCAGTACCACGCGCATGTTGAACAACCAGTGGAAGCAAATCCAAGCCGAGGCACGCGCGTTACGCAAGGACTGGACCGCCCGGATCGAGGACCAGGCGCGCAAGTTGAACACCGTGAACGAGGAACGAAAGCGGTTCAAGCTGGCACGCCTTGCGGAGGAGCATAGGGAGACGATTGCGCACCTGACCCAGGAAGCCGTGAGCCGCAAGGCGCAAATGGAAGAGGCCCACGCCGCGAATCTTGCCCGGCTCGATGCCGGTCGTGCGGCTGGCCGCAAGGAGATTGAAGCCGAGTGGGAGCAGGTCGTACTCCCGCTGCTGGGGGCGCTGGATACCGTGCGCACGGCGACTGACGAACTTTTTGCGCCGTGGCGCGAGGAGCCTTGGCGGAAGTTCACGCTGCCGGAGGAATTCCTGCACGCGGCCAGATTTGCCGAGTTGAGCGTGGACTTGGAGACTTTCTGCGGCGTGACGCTCGTGGACAAGGGGTTGACACTGCCAGCCGAACCAACGCTCACAGTGCCGCTCTTGTTGTCCGTACCCGGCGCCGCTTCGGTTCTTTTTGAGACGAAGAATTCCGGCCACACGCAGGTCATGGGTGCTTTGAACAGCCTCGTGTTGCGCTTGCTCACCAGCGCGCCGCCCGGGCGGGTCAGCTTCACGATCTTTGATCCGGTGGCGCTGGGCCAGAATTTTGCCGGCATCATGCATCTGGCCGATTACGAGGAGCGCGTCATCAACAGCCGCATCTGGACCCAGCCGGCGCAGATCGAACAACGCCTGGCGGAACTCAACGAGCATCTCGAAAAAGTCACGCAGATGTATCTGCGCAACGAGTACGCCACGCTTGCCGAATACAATGCCCAGGCCGGCCGGCTGGCGGAGAAATATCATTTCCTCGTGATCGCGGATTTCCCCGCCAATTTCAGCGATGCCGCGGTGAAGCGGTTGTTGAGCATCGTGGCCAGCGGGCCGCGCTGCGGAGTGCATACCCTCATCCATTGGGATCAACGCCGTCCGCCGCCAGTGGAATTGGTGCCCGAGGAATTACGCAAGCACAGCCTCTGCCTCGTGCCTCGTGGCGAGGGCTTCGCCGTGGCGAACGCGGCGTGGGAAGGCGTAAAACTGACCTTGGACGCCCCGCCGAATCCGGACCTTGCCACCGTGCTGTTGCATCAGATTGGCCGCGACAGCACGGACTCTTACCGCGTCGAGATGCCGTTCGCCGAAACAGTCCCGGCGGAAGGGCAATTGTGGTCGCTCGACACCACGAACGAATTGCGTGTGCCGATTGGCCGCACCGGCGCCACCAAGCTGCAATACCTCGCCCTCGGCCAGGGCACGCGACAACACGGCTTGATTGCCGGAAAAACCGGTTCGGGAAAATCCACATTGTTTCACGTCATCATTACGAATCTGTCGCTGTGGTGCAGCCCGGACCAGGTGGAGTTCTACCTTGTGGACTTCAAGAAAGGAGTCGAGTTCAAGTGCTATGCCACGCACAAACTGCCGCATGCGCGCGTCGTGGCCATCGAAAGCGATCGTGAATTTGGTCTGAGCGTACTCCAACGCGTGGACGAGGAACTCAAACGCCGCGGCGATCTTTTCCGCAAACTTGGCGCGCAGGACATTGCCGGCTACCAGCGCGCCGGCGGCAAGGAACCCATGCCACGCGTGTTGCTGTTGATTGACGAGTTTCAGGAACTGTTCGTGGAGGACGACCGCATCTCGCAGGGCGCGGCCTTACTGCTGGACCGCATTGTGCGCCAAGGCCGGGCGTTCGGCATTCATGTTTTGCTCGGTTCGCAAACGCTTGGGGGTGCCTACACCCTGGCCCGCGCCACGATTGGGCAAATGGTTGTGCGCGTCGCGCTCCAGTGCAATGAAGCCGACGCTTACCTGATCATGAACGAGGACAACCCCGCCCCGCGCCTGTTGTCGCGGCCCGGCGAGGCGATCTACAACGACGATGGCGGGGCCATTCAGGGCAACAGTCCGTTCCAGGTCGTCTGGCTGCCGGATCACACGCGCGACGAATGGCTGGCGAAGGTGCGTGAGCAGACCGAGCGCTGGTTTCTGACCCGGCGTGCTGGAATGGATGCCGGCACTCCTGTAAGAGAGCCAATTGTCTTCGAGGGCAACGCGCCGGCGAACGTTCGCGACAACATTGTGTTGCGGGCTTTGCTGGACGCCGACCGACTGAAGCCCACCGTCAGCCCGCGTGTTTTTCTGGGAGCGCCGAATTCGATCAAAGGTCCTACGGAAGCCGTGTTCCATCGCCAAAGCGGCAATCACCTGCTCATCGTCGGCCAGCGCGAAGAAGCAGCGCTGGGCATGTTGGCGGTATCGCTGATCTCGTTGGCCGCACAGCATGACAAAAACACCGCGCGCTTCCTCTTGTTCGATTGCAGCCCGCCGGATTCGGCCTTTGCGCTTTTCCTGGAGAAGGTCGTTCATTCGATTCCGCATACAGTCCGGCTGATTCGCCCCGGTCAAGTGGAGGAAGTAATGACGGAACTCGCCACCGAACAACAACGACGCGCGGAGGCACCAGCTACCAATGAGGCGGCGACCTATCTGCTGTTGCATGGATTGCAGCAGAACAAGAAGCTGCGGTTTGACGAGGAAATGAGCTTCTCGCTGGATGCGGACGCGGGCGCGCATCCCGGCCTGCAACTCAACAAACTGATTTGCGAGGGCGCGGGGCTGGGGCTCCACGTCATTGCCACGTGCGACACTTACAACAACGTGATGCGGATGTTAAGCCGCAAGGCGCTCAGTGAATTTGAAATGCGCGTCGTCTTCCAAATGAGCGCGAACGATTCAGCGAGCCTCATCGAATCCCCTGCCGCCAACAACCTGGGCCTGCATCGGGCGATTCTCTACAACGGCCAGCAAGGCTGGATGGAAACGTTCCGGCCTTACGCGCTGCCGGAGGAGACGTGGTTGAAGGAGGTCCAGCATAAATTGTCCGGCCTGCATGTCTGAAGATTCACCGCTTTTGAATCTGCCTCCAAAATCGAATAGTCAGTTGCCGGTGTGGTTGGTGGTTGGTGGTTCGACTGTAAGTGAACCCAGGACGCCGCGAGCGATTGGAATTGCCCCTGCCACTCGCCTCACCGAAGACGATCGGACAGTCGCTTGGATCGCGATTGGCAACGCAGGTGTTGTTTGAGTTTACGTGCCGGATGCCGGGCGTTCCGCGGGCGCCCCGTCTGCTTTCCATTTATGCCAGCTTCGGAACGGCGAAACCCTTGCGGTATTGGCGCGTGAGGTATTGATTCGCTTCGCGATCCTTGAAACGTTCAGACGCGGGATCGAATTCCAGCGAACGGCCCAGGCGATAAGCAATGTTGCCCAGGTGGCAATGTACACATGACTGATGCGCTTCGAGGATGGAGACTGGCATGTCCTCGTGTTTGCGCGACCGCACGGCTTGGAAGAAACTCTGCCACTTGTTGTCCACTTGGGGCGTCGGCACTTGCACCGGAATGGCTTCCCGTGCGGACATTTTGCCTTCTTTGTACGTAAAGAACCCCCGGCCCCGTGCATAAAAACCCTTGGTGCCGTAGAAACTGTTGCCGCAATTACCGCCGTCGAATTCCTCGAACGAACCGAGGTTGCGCACCTCGAAGGTCATCATGGAGCCATCAGCGTACGTGAAGGTGGTGGCCTGTGTGTTGGGCGTCTCGCCATCGTCGTCCCAGCCATAGCGGCCGCCCGCACTTTGCACTTTCACCGGCAGACCGCGGTTGTGACCCCAGCAGGCAATGTCCATCTCATGCACCCCTTGATTGCCGATCTCGCCATTGCCGTATTCCCAGAACCAATGCCAGTCATAGTGGACGTGCAGTCCAGGCTTCTTGCGGTCCACGTTGATGAGAAACGCCCGGTCGCGGGCCGGCCCCTGCCAGAGCGTCCAGTCGAGATAATCGGGCACGGGACCGGATTGCCCATGTCCGATGGCGTTGCGATTGCCGTTCTTGTAAACATAGCCGCGCGAGTGAACGATTTCGCCAATGAACCCTTCATGGATCAGTTTGATGTCGCGGACGAGCGTAGCGTTGGAGCGGCTCTGCGTGCCGTGCTGCACGATGCGACCGTATTTCTGCGCGGCGGCGACCAGTTGGCGGCCTTCATAGACATTGTGGGAAAGCGGTTTCTCCACGAACACATCCTTGCCCGCCTGGCAGGCCCAAATCGCAGCGAGGGAATGCCAGTGATTCGGTGTGGCAATGGTAATGGCGTCAATTTCCTTATCGTCCAGCGCTGCGCGAAGGTCCTGGTAGAGCCGGGGTGAGTTGCCTTGGGCGCTCTCGACGGTTCTCGCCCCTCGCGCCAGCACGTTGGCGTCCACGTCGCAGAGCGCCACAAACTCGGCATCTTCTTTCATCGAAAGGATGTCGCGAATGTGGCTGTTGCCCTGGCCGTTGAAACCAACGGTACCGACGCCGATGCGGTTGTTGGCGCCGAAAACCTTGCCGCGGGCCATCGTGCCGGCCACGATTACGGCGGCCGCGGTTTTGCCGAGAAACTGTCTGCGTGTGAGGTTCATGGTTTTTGCCTGGTGAGGTGCGTTGCGCGCACCGGGGTTACGCTCGTACGAATTCATCTTCCGTCTTCACCCTCTGCCCGATTCATGACCGCTATCGGCACACATTGCGTCGGATTGGATGATTATTCCTTCTTCGCCGCCTTCAAGTCCAGATGCAGTTCGCGCAATTGTTTCGGCTCCACGCTGCCGGGTGAATCAGTCATCAGGCACGTTCCCTTGGCTGTTTTTGGGAAGGCAATCACGTCACGAATGCTGGGGGTGCCGCACAGAATGGCGATGAGCCGGTCGAAGCCGAGCGCGATGCCGCCGTGTGGCGGGGCGCCATATTTGAAGGCCTCCAGCAGGTAGCCGAAGCGCGCCTGCACCACCTGCGGGGAAATTTGCAGCACCTCCTCGAACACGGTTTTCTGCACGTCGGGTTGGTGAATGCGGATTGAGCCGCCACCGAGTTCGACCCCGTTCACGACGATGTCGTAGTGTTGCCCGCGGACTTTCTTTGGATCCGCCTTGAGCATGGGAATATCGTCCGCGACAGGCGCAGTGAAAGGATGGTGGCTCGAATACCAGCGGTTGTTTTCCTTGTCGAAACTCAGGAGCGGAAAATCCACCACCCAAAGAAAATCAAAACGGTTGGCCGGCAACTCCAGCTTTCCCAGCGTTTTGAGTACCTCGGCACAATAGAGGCGAATCTTGCCCAGAATCTCGCACGCCGTGAGCCATTGGTCGGCGGCGAACAGAATCAAATCGCCCTCTTCAATTCCCAACTTGGAGGTGAGCGCGGCCCTTTCGGCGTCGCTGAAAAACTTCACGATGGGTGACTTCCATTCGCCGCCCTCGACCTTGATGTAGGCCAGCCCTTTCGCGCCGAAACTCTTCGCGGTTTCGGTCATGGTTTCCATCTGCCCCTGGGTGGCCCCGGCCAGTCCCTTGGCATTGATGGCTTTCACCACGCCGCCGTTGGCCACCGTGCCACTGAAGACTTTGAAGGTGCTGGCGCGGAACTCCTCCGTAAAATCCACCAATTCCATCCCGAAGCGCGTGTCCGGTTTGTCAATGCCGTAGCGGTTGATGGCCTCCGCGAAGGTGAGCCGTTTGAATGGTATCGGAACATCAATGTCGAGCGCGGTCTTCCAAACTCGCTGCAACAGTCCTTCCACCAGCGCGTAAATGTCCTCGCGCTCGATGAACGACATTTCAATGTCAATCTGGGTAAATTCCAACTGCCGATCCGCGCGCTGATCCTCGTCGCGGAAACAGCGCGCGAGTTGGTAGTAACGCTCGACGCCGGCGACCATGAGAATCTGTTTGAATTGCTGGGGTGACTGCGGCAGCGCGTAAAAAGTGCCCGGCTCACGGCGGTTGGGGACAATAAACTCCCGTGCGCCTTCGGGTGTGGACTTGAACAAAAGCGGTGTTTCCACCTCCAGAAATCCCGCTTCGTCCATGAACACGCGCGTGGCAGTGGCCACCTTGGAGCGCAGGCGGAGGTTGCGCGCCATCTCCGGGCGGCGCAAATCCAGGTAGCGGTACTTTAGGCGCAACTCCTCGTTTACCTTGCTGGCGGCTTCCGGGTCGTCCACGGGGAAGGGCAGCACTTCGGCGGCGTTCAGCACCTCCAACCCCGATGCCATGACTTCAATTTCGCCCGTCGCGATCTTGGGATTGTTCGTGCCCTCGGGCCGTTGCCGCACTTTGCCGCTGACGGCGACCACACATTCACTGCGCAAGGCGGCGGCGCGTTCGAACAGTTCCTTTGGCAGATCGGACGGATCGAAAACGGTTTGCGTGCGGCCTTCCCGATCGCGGACGTCCAGAAAAAGCACGCCCCCCAGGTCGCGACGCGAGTGGACCCAGCCGGTCAATTTCACGGTTTGCCCGATGTGCGCCGGGCGCAGTTCATTGCAGTGATGTGTTCGTTTCATCTAAAAGCGGAGGCGGAACTCACAGAAGGGAATCCGGCATCCAATGTGGCGCGGATGTTGGCCGTGAAAACGCTGGAATTCAAAACAATTCTGCCACCGTGAAAAAGACTCCCACCGTTGGCCCGCCGGGCGATTCAACTGTCGAACGGCCCGAAGAGCAGGCCCACAATGCGTTTGCCGGCAAACAACCAAATCACCGCCGCCAGCGCGATGTAAGGTCCATAAGGCAGGCGTGACGACCACTCGCGTCTGCGCATCACGATCAAAGCAACCCCGACGAGCGAACCAATGAGCGAACTGATTACGAGCGAGAATACCACCGCTTGCCAGCCGAGGAACGCGCCGATGGCCGCCATGAATTTCACGTCGCCCAGCCCCATCGCTTCGCGCGGCAGGACGATCTCCGCGCTCACCGCCTCCAGGTGCGGCACTTCCTCGGGATTGAACTCTTCGTCGCCAATCAGCAGCCGCTTGGGTGAGAGCCGCACCCGCACGTCCCGGTAACAGCGATCCACCAGTTCCACGGTCTGGGCCTGAATGGCGATGACATCGGATTGCCGGTAAAACAGTTCCTCATACGGAATGTCCTTGTCCGGCAGGTGCAGGGCGGTTTCGGAGAACAGAATCCGGGTGTTGCCCGGCAACTCCAGTTTCTGTCGGCCGAACATCAGTTTGCCCAAACGGAGGATCCCGTAAATCAGCCCTGCGCCCATAAGGATACCCAACACGCTTTGCTTCATGCCGCCGGTCAACGAAGGTTCGCCGTGTAACGCCGGGAGAATAAAGGAACACAAGAATCCCACGACGGCGCCGCCGATCGTGATTTCGTCCGGGATGATGAAGTGTTCAAAGTCAATGAACGTGGCCGCGATCAGGCCCGCCAGAAACCCGGCGTAAACCAGCGCCAGGAAAGCCGACTTGGGTCCGAATACCAACCAGCAAACCAAGAAGGTCACGCCGGTAAGCAGTTCCACCAAAAAATAGCGTGGGGAAATGGGCGCGCGGCAATTCCGGCACTGTCCCCGCAGCCAAAGCCACGTCACCAATGGAATGTTGAGATACCAGGGTATGGAATACCGGCAATGCGGACAATGCGACGGTGGCGAGATCACACTCAGGCCCAACGGCATCCGGTAGATGCACACGTTGAGAAAGCTCCCCACCATGCATCCCAACACAAAAAAGACCAACGACCAAAAATGAAAAGGCACCGGCGCCCAATTGCGGGAATCGAAAATCGCGTCAATGCCCATAGACGTTGGCTTCCAGCGCGCGGCGCATGGCTTCGAGGGGCGCCGGTTGGCCGCTCCAGATTTCCAGCGCCTTGGCCCCTTGATACAGCAACATGCCCAACCCGTTGGCCGTGCGGCAACCGGCGCTTTTGGCGGCCGCCAACAGCGGCGTTTCTGCCGGGCGGTAAATCATGTCGTACAGCGCCCGCGTCTGGCGCAGGGAAAACTGCCTGTCGTCCACCGGCAAAGGGTCGCTGGCCGAAAGTCCCAAGGAAGTGGCGTTGATGGTCAGATCCACTTCGCCGCGGGGATAGTCCAGTTGCACTTTGAGATTTGGTTGTCGGCGGCGAATCTCCGCCGCGATGGATGCGGCCTTGGCATGAGTACGGTTGACGAGAAACAATTCTCCGACCATTTCGGCGGCCAGTTTGAGTGCGGCCACCCCGCCGGCGCCACCCGTGCCGAGCAGAAGCACCCGCTTGCCCTGCAATTCGATTCCAAGGTCCTCGCGCAGCGAGCGCACAATCGCCTCGGCGTCGGTGTTGAAACCATGGGCGCGGAGCTTGTCGGGTGGAGCAATATCGCCGTCGAAATGCTGGATGGGCAGCCAGGTGCCCTGCCGGTCGCGACCTTCAAAACGGATCGTGTTCACGGCACGCCAAAGTCTGGCGGATTCATCCAACGCCTCCACCATGTCGAGGGCGAGCAACTTGTGGGGAACCGTGAGGTTAAGGCCCACGAAGCGCATCATCCGCGCCCCGGTAAGGGCGGCGCGGAGGTCCGCCGGGTCCACGTCAAAGGCCAGATAGCGCCAGTTCAACCCGAGCGCCGCAAGGCCCGCGTTCTGCATGGCGGGCGACGCGGAGTGTTTGACGGGATGACCGAAGACCGCGCAGTACGCGGTGCGCGCATCAATCGGTTGCTTAAATGGTTCGGCCACGCCGTGGTTATAGGGGGCGACGGACAAAATTCAAAGTTCAAACTGGTGACGCCACACAGGCACCGGCAAGTTCCTTCCGATGCATGAGAGTTGAACAACCGACGTCAAAGCCTCGCACTTTCAGTGCCTCTTTGCTCACTCCCGCTGCTTTGAATCAATGATGATCGTGACCGGGCCGTCGTTGGCGAGACTTACGATCATCTGCGCGCCGAATTCTCCGGTCGGGATGGTTTTGCCGAAGTCCTGTGTCAGGCGCGCGAGGAATTGTTCGTAGAGCGGTACGGCAAACTCCGGTTTCGCTGATCGGCTGTAGGAAGGGCGGTTGCCCTTTTTCGTGCTGGCGAACAGCGTGAATTGGCTGATGAGCAAAATGTCTCCGCCAACCTCCTGCACGGAGCGATTCATCACGCCGTGGTCATCGTCAAAGATACGGAGGCGGACAATCTTCCCACTGAGCCATTCAATGTCCTCCGCAGTATCGGCGTCCTCAACGGCCAACAGGACAGCGAGCCCACGCGCGATGGCGCCTTTGATCTGGCCGCCAATCGTGACGTTCGCGTGGCTGACTCGCTGGATGACCGCGCGCATGGTGGGTTTGCCGAAATGCGAAACTGGTTACTGCGGCGGCATGGGCGGGCCGGGAATGAGCGGCAGTAGATTCAGCGGAACATTAACCGGCTGGCCGGGTTTTAACCTGTCGAAATTCGGATTCGCGGCGCGCAGGGCGTTCGGATCAACGGCATAGAGTCGGGCGATGAAATCCAAGCCCTCGCCCGGCGCGAGCACGTGGAGTTTGGGCGGCGGGGGTTTGGGTTCCGGCACCGGCTCGGTCGGCAATTCCTGGCCCAAGGCTTGGGCCAGCGCCCGGATTTGTTCGAGTTCGGCCTTCTTCAATTCATACGCCAGTTGTTGGGAACCCAGGTTGGTGTTGGCTCGAATCGCAGCCAGTTCCTGGGCGGTCGCCTGATTGATCTGGTAGAGCGTGCCCGCGGTCTCGGGCGCACCGGCTTCCAGGGCGGCGGCGTAGGCGTCGCGGTATGTCGCATCCTGCAACTGGCGAAACTGTTGATAACGCTCGGCTCCCAATGCGGCCTCCAGGGCCTGTTTGCGCTGCGCCACCAACGCTTCTCGCAATTGGACACTGCTGGTATCAGTGGCGCCCGCCAGGCTCTCCAACTTCAGGTCAATCGGATCAATGGCGTGGAATGCGGCGCGGAATTCATCGGCGGTGGCGTCAAAGTACTTGAGTTCGCCCAACTGCTTGCGCAATGCGTCGGCGGTGTGCGAATAGCGCAGGAGGAATTCTTCGAGGTGATGCGGCGAAAGCACTTGGGCCAGCTCGTCGCGGAACTGACGACGCAGGCGGGCTACCTCTGTGGGGTTGGATTCATGAGATTGCAGGTAAGCTTCCATGCGTTCCTGCGAATGCATATAGATTTCTTGAACGGCTTGCTTCACGTCCGCGGGCAGGACGCCGAGGATGGGGCCGTCGAGCGCGAGCCCGGGACGCGTAGGGCGGGGCAGGTTGACGAGGTCGCCGCCTTCCCAGTGGTCGCCCAGCAGCCGCGTGAGCAGACCCCGGCGTTCTTCGTCGAGTTCACGGATTTTGGCAAGGGCGATCTGGAGCACATTCGTGTCGGGTTCGCTGCGCCACCATTGTTGCTCCGGTGTGAACACTTCCGTGGCCCGCCGCCGCGCGTAAATGGCGTTCACGTCTGCGATGATGATGTCGCGGACGGTTTGTTCCGGACAGGCAATGGCGCGCAAGTTGGCGATGTAAGTGGGGTAGTCCTCCGATTCGACCTCCTGCCAGGAAAAGAACTGCCGCCGGACGACCACATTGGTCTTCACCTGCGCAGCCTCGGAGACTTCGGGGCGGGGGAGTTCCGCGGGACGCAACGCCGCGCGGCGGTGGGATACAAACCAACCCGCAGCCAGTGCAAGATTGGCCGCCAGCGAGAGACTCAAAATGACGCGCCAGCGCATAAATGAATTTACGGGCGATTGGGTGCCACAACAAATTGAAAAATGCAACGCGCAAAAAGTTGCGGTCCCCAGGCAAAATAGATTGCTGCCTCCGGGCAAAATGCTTTCTGTTGCGGCTGCAATTGGGCATGGAATCCGAGCAATGATGAACCAACCTACGACGGCTGTCTCCGCATCCGGTAATCGGGCCAAATGGGTGGCCTTGGTGGCGGCCTTCCTCGGCTGGATGTTTGACGGATTTGAAATGGGCCTGTTCCCACTGGTGGGCGGCCCGGCGCTGGCGGATTTGCTCGGCGCGCAGGCAGCGGATGCGGCGGCCAGGTGGTTCGGGGCCATCATCGCCGTGTTTCTCGTGGGCGCGGCCACGGGCGGCGTCTTGTTCGGCTGGCTCGGCGACCGCATCGGTCGTGTGAAAGCCATGTCGTTGAGCATCTTCACCTACGCGATCTTCACCGGCCTGTGTGGCCTGGCCACGGAAGCCTGGCACATCGCGGTGCTGCGTTTCATCGCGTCGCTGGGCATGGGCGGTGAATGGTCACTCGGGGTGGCGTTGGTGAACGAAATCTGGCCCGGCAAATCCCGCGCGCTGGTCGCGGGCTTGATCGGTGCTGCGGCGAATGTCGGCTTTCTGTTGGTGGGCGTCTTGAGCATCGCGCTCGTCAGTTTCATTGGCGGCGCCAAATCGCTGATGCTTGGAGTCGGTTTATCGGAAGGCTTCGCGGACAAACTGTTGGCGAATTCGGCCTGGCGGTTTCTCATGATCAGTGGCGCGTTTCCGGCGCTGTTGATTTTCTTCATCCGGCTGTTCGTACCGGAATCGGAGAAGTGGGAGGCGGAGCGCGAACGCGGCGCGACATCGCATTGGGCGAAGGCTGATCTTCTGGGTGTGCTCCTGGGTTGCGCCGCAGCGCTGGCGATCATCTGGGCTTGGTCGCCCGCGGGGCCGGGCTGGTTCGTGGCCACGAGTACCACAATCATCGGATTGGTGGTCGCCCTGATGAGTTACCTGTTTCCCGTGCGGCAATACCTCGCGCGGGCGGCCGCCGCCGGTAATCTGCGCGGCGTCAGCCGTGACCAGGTCATGCGCCGGATGATCTTTGGCGCGGCCCTCGCCGGGGTGGCGTTGCTGGGTACGTGGGGTTCGATTCAATGGGCCGCGCGCTGGGCGGGCCAGCTTGCGCCTGATCCGCTGATCCACGCCCGGGAGTGGACGCAGATCACGCTCGCTTTCGGGGCCATCTTCGGAACGATCCTCGCCGCGCTGATTGCGGGCTGGTGGGGGCGCAGAATCACCTACACCATGCTGTGCCTCGGCTCCTTTGCCGCGGCGTTGTTTCTGTATCAGGGGAACGCCGCATACGGTCCAATGTTCCTGGTTTCCATATTCTTTGCCGGAGCATTGACCGGAGCGTTCTACGGGTTCTTTCCGTTGTATCTGCCGGAGTTGTTTCCCACTGCCGTGCGCGCCACGGGGCAGGGGTTTGCGTTCAACTTTGGCCGCATCCTCGCGGCCGTGGGCGGTTTACAAACCGCCACGCTGATGGGCTTCTTTGATGGCAGTTTTCCCAAAGCCGGATCGGCACTGGCGGCGATCTATTTGATCGGGGTCTTCATCGTGTGGCTCGGACCGGAGACCAAAGGGAAACCCTTGCCAGACTGAGGTGCAGACGACTTCGGGCTTTAAGTCTCGGAATCGAGCACCGCCGGTCTGCCTGTGCCGGGCCGGTGTGACCAACTCGCGTCCGCTGACATCGCCCTTTTGATCTTGGCTTGACCGCCCGCTTGCCGGTTTACTTTCCGCGCATGAAACAAAAAGCCTACGCCGCCGCCGGCGTTGACATTGATCTCGGTAACAAAGTTAAAGCCACCCTCCCGCAATTGCTCGCCCGCACGCACCGCCGCGAAGTCCTCGGCAAGGTCGGCGGCTTCGGCGGTTTGTTCGCGCTCGACGTAAAGAAGTACCGCGAGCCGATCCTCGTCAGCAGCGTGGACGGCGTGGGCACCAAGCTCAAGATCGCGTTCATGATGGACAAACACGACACCATCGGCGCGGACCTTGTGAACCATTGCGTCAACGACATCGCCGTGCTCGGGGCCGAGCCGCTCTTTTTCCTCGATTACCTCGGCACGGGCAAACTCCAGCCGCACGTCTTCACCGAAATCATCACCGGCTTTGCCCGCGCCTGCGCGGAGAACAACTGCGCCCTCATCGGCGGCGAAACCGCGCAGATGCCCGGCTTCTATCAAGCCGGTGAATACGACGTGAGCGGCACGATTGTCGGCGTGGTCGAAAAATCCCGGATGCTCAACGGCCAGAAAACCATCCAGCGCGGCGACGTCGTCATCGGCTTCGCTTCCAGCGGTCTGCACACGAACGGTTATTCGCTGGGACGCAAAATCTTCTTCGAGCAACTCGGCTACCAGCCCAAGGACAAAATCCCCGGCCTCAAGAAATCCATCGGCGCGGAATTGCTGAATGAACACATCAGCTACGGCCCGCTGGTGCAGAAACTGTTGAAGAAGTTCAATCAAGGCGGCGTAGCGGCGTCTCGGAAGAGCGCCGCCTCAAAGAGAAGTGTGCGGCGGTCTGCCGACGCGCCGCTACGAGCCTTCGCCCACATCACCGGCGGCGGCTTTGTGGACAACCTCCCACGCGTGCTGCCGAAGACGCTTGACGTGGTCATCAAGAAGGGTTCGTGGGACATGCTGCCCATCTTCCGGATCATTACGGAGAAGAGCGGCGTGCCGGACGAAGAACTGTATCAAGTCTTCAACATGGGCATCGGCATGGTCGCCATCGTCGCGGCGGACAAGGCGGACGGCGTGCTGAAATTCATCAATGCGTACCGCCTCCGTAGCAGTTCTGCGAAGGACGGGCAAAAGCACAAAGCCTGGATCGTTGGTGAAGTTGTCAAAGGCCAAGGCGAGGCGCGGGTGGTTTAGGTTTGGATTGGAATCGCGCAAGCAGAGCCGAGGGACAAGTGCCTGTCACTTTGAATCCTGCGGTTGTGGCGGGATGGAACTCGGATTGAAAGGCATCTGGTCATCGCGGTGAATTGGATTTCCTGTCGCGTCAATCAGGCGTGCGGTGATGAACACCAGGAGAGTATTCGTTTCTGTTCCTACCGATTCTTTGCGAAAAGCGCGTCCAACCAGCGGCAGATCACCCAATACCGGGACCTTGTCTTTCAAGCGAGTGACGTTGGTGGCGGATAGCCCACCAATGACGAGCGTCTGGCCATCCCACAGAGCAGCCGACTTTGTGACCTGGCGCACGCGGAAATGGGGTAGTGGCATGACTGAGACTGGCGCAGGTGAAGGCCCGGTTGCCGAAGGCGTGACAGGGACCTGGGGCACAAGCTGGCTGGGATCGTCGTAGCCGAGAAACTCCGTCACACTTGGAATCGCTGTGATCTGGATCTTATAACCATCTGCTCCCAGGGTCGGGAGAACATTCAAGACCGAACCGCACGGTACTGTGTTGGTCTGCATTACTCCGTTGGTGGATGACATCACCGTTCTCATATCCACCGCTTGAATCTGAGCCTGACGTCCGCTCACGGTAGTCACTGCTGGAGCAGTGAGAATTCCCACGCCCTTTTGGGCCTCAAATTGTCTGGTCATTTCCCTCATCTGAGAAGTCGTGAGCACTTCACTCCAGGATCCGGGATCTCCACTATTCGTGATGCCAAAGTCCTGGAGCAGCGACGAAGCCATCTGCTCCGGCAGCTCGATGAACTTCGCTTTGATATGGATGTGCGGCGGTGCGTAGTTCAACTTCTGCACGACTTCCTCGATGCGGTCCAAATCACGCAGGGTTGTGCGTACCAGTAACATGCCTCGTGAGTTGAAATACAGGCTTTGCGGAGGCTGAAGTTCAACGCCAGCTTCTGACAAGAGTCTGCGCAGGGTTAAAGAAATCAACTCGGCGTCATTCGTCACGCTCACCCCGGCTGTTTGCCGCAAGTTGGTGAGGAACCTATTGGTGTCCACTTTGAAAGTGCGAACGAACAGTGGTTCAGCCGTGCGTTCGGCTTTAAGTGAGAATACAAGCGCGTAATCTTCAATGGAGTATTGAATGGGTTTGTCCGCCGCCTTCACAACCGCATCCAGCGCGTCCCCCAAGCGGACATTGGTGAGCGGTGGATTGATGGTGATGGGCATGGAACCGATGTCCCGCGACGCCCCTGGCAATGGATCGCCGACGATGGAGTCAATCACCGTGCTGGTGAGTGGTGGGACATTCGGGTTGACGATAAAGTTGACGCCGTGTCCAGCCGGATCGTGCATCCGGGTTTGTTCACTTAATTCCCGAACGACGTTGGTGAAGGAAACCCTGTCGTAAGCCACGCTGGGCAACCGGATGCGATCAAGTTTGTCCAAAATGTTTTGCCGCCCCTTGCTGATGGCTCCGCGGTCCGTCTTTGTTTCAACGATTGCAGCCGAGGACAATTGATCTTCGGGAGTTTCTGTCTGGCCGGAGGATTGAGGCATTTCGACAGTGCCGTCGGCCCCAACCTTGTTTGAATAGATGTTCGTCGGACCAGGAGGAACTTCATACCACGACCTTGGCCTTGCCACGTTGGCGGAAATGCTGGGTGAAGGAACGCCGACACTACGTGGGGAGTTGGTGTCGTGGCTTGCAGTCGCGGTTTGAGAATTGGAGGATTCCATGTGCGGTATGCCTGAATCGCTTCCCAACGGTGGACTTGTCCTCGCCGGCGGTTCTCCCATCGGTACGGCCAGCACGGCAAACGCGAGGACGCAGACCGCAGACGCGATCGTCAGCCCGGCATTCCGTGGCGGACGGAAGTCCATGAGTCGTTCGATGCGTTGGCGCAACGCGCTGCGGGATTCGAGAATGCCCACCAGCCCAAGGCTTGTGAGTGGACGGTTGAACGCGAGCTTCGCCACTTCGAGCAAGGTCGGCGCGTAGGTTTCCGCGTCATCGGCCAGTGCCAGCATCACGGCGTCGTCCACAGCTTCCTCGCGAACGCGACGGATGCGGGCATTGGCCAGCCAGAGCAGGGGATGCCACCAATAAAAAATCTGGAGCAGCGTTTGGACGCAATTGACCCACATGTCCCCGCGCTTGAGGTGAATCAATTCGTGCAACAGCACGGCGCGCATCTGGCTTTGGTTCAGACGGGTGGTAAGCTGGCGTGGCAGCAGGATGACGGGGCGAAACAAACCGCACACCGCCGGGCTGGTGTTGTCCGCGCTGATTCGCAGGCGAACCGGGCGGCGCAGGCGCAGTTGGCGGCGACATTTCTCCAGCAGGCCGGACAGATCATCGGCAGGCACTTCGGCGCGGGTGAGGCGTTGTCGCACCTGGTGCGTGCGCCGGCAAAGGATGCCGGCGAGCCACAAGCCAGCAACGGTCCAACAGATGAGCAGCCGGGCCTGGAGTGTCGGTGTAAGACGGAATACTTCAGGCTCTGTGACCGGAAGGACGGAATGAACGGGCAACAGCTGCTCTGCAATCGTGGTGTTGCCGTAAGTGACGATGTAGGAAGGAGCCGGTTTCGGGGCGGGCAGTTGTTTTGCGGGAATGATCCAGTAAGCCAGGCTCGCGGGAGAGGCGAACGACGGCGGCAGGACCAGTTTTGCCAGCACAATCAGCCACAAAGCGTAACGCACGGCGGCGCGCACCCGGCGGCGCAATGCCAGGTCGAGCGCGAACACTGCGGCGATCAGCAGGCTGGATTGCCAGAGCATCGGCCAGGCGAACCCGGGCAGGTGTTCGGCCCAGGCGTTCCACGTTTCAATGATTGAGTTCATGCGGTGCCTTTGTCGTGGCAATACGGAACGGGCAGTCTATTTCTTCACGCTTTTCTTCTTCGCCTTTATCAAGGCTTCCAGTTTCGCCAATTCATCGGCGCTGAGGTCGTTGGTATCCAGAAGGCATTGGACCATGGGGGTGAGCGCGCCGTTGAACGCGTGCTTGAGTGCGTAGAGCAGCTCGCCGCGTTGAGCTTGTTCGCGGGTGACGGCGGATTGGTAGAGGGTGGTGTTGCGGACCTTCCTGGCGGTGAGGAACCCCTTGGCCACCATCCGGTCCATCAGGGTGCGCACGGTGGAGTAGGTCCACTCGGTTTGCTGGAAGAGTTTTTCCTGGATGGCGGGCGCGGCGCAGGGTTCGTTGGCCCATACGGCCTTGATGACCGTCCATTCGGCTTCGGTAAGTTCAATCAGTTTCTGTGGCATAAACGGTTGTGATCTTTACGGGCGCATCATCTCTACAACTGTCAAGGCCGTCAAGTGTTATCTTTACAGATGTAGAGATGTAGGAGAATGGGTGGACATTGAGCGTTGGGAGCCGGCTGTGGAAGCCGCAGCCGTGGTGAAGATGGGTCAAAATGATGGGGGCAGAATAATGTTCGACGGCTGCTGGTGAAGGAAAGCGGCGCGCAAGGATTCCGGCGTATGTCCACGTTCACGAAGCGTGCGAAGGCTCAGGGCATCGTGGCGTTTCGCCAGGCGCATCCCGGCTTCGTCCGTCAGTAGTGCGCAATGGAAGAAAAGCGGAGGTTGCAGTCCCAGAGCGCGGTAGAGCAGCAATTGCCGCGCAGTGGACTTCAGCAAATCCGCCCCGCGCACAACTTCGGTAATCTGCATGGCGGCATCGTCCACCACACAGGCGAGTTGGTAGGCGGGCGCATCGTCGTGTCGCCAGACGACAAAGTCGCCGAAGTCCTGTCCGGCGACGAATTGCTGCGGACCGAGGTTGCCGTCCAGGAAGGCCATGTGTTCACCGTCGGGCACGCGGAAGCGCCATGAGGATTTCGGATTTCTCATCTCGGATTTCGCCTTCGCCGCTTGCGGGCGGCAGGTCCCGGGATACAGCGGTTCATCGTCGTCGGCCGGGTGGGGCGCACGGGCCGCCGCTTGGATGTCCTTGCGTGAGCAGGTGCAAGGATAGACCCAACCGCCCGTTATCAGTCGCTTCATAGCCTGACGGTAGTGCGGCATCCGCTCGCTTTGTGAATAGGGCGCGAACGCCCCGCCGCAATCCGGACCTTCCTGCCACTCGAATCCGAACCAACGCAGGTCTTCAAACATCGCACTCACGAATTTCGGCTGGCAGCGGGCTTGGTCCAAATCATCGTTGCGGAACACGAGGGTTCCGCGCGCGGCGCGGGTGCGTTCCTGCGCGGTCCAGAACGTGCGCGCGTGGCCGAGATGCAGGAGGCCAGTGGGCGAGGGCGCGAGGCGACCGCGGTATTCAGCACCTTCAACTATCGTATCTTGACTCAAACCGACGTGTTGTAAGAGACGATGCAGTGAGGCTCAAATCATTTCTTGAGACCCGAATCGGTTCGGCGAACTCAGAACCGTTCATTTGGATTTGCGGTGAGCCACGCGGTCAAGCCGGGCAGGGGAAACGACAGCACCGATTGCAGCTTGGCGCAGTTGAGGGAGGTGTCAGCCGGTCGGGGTGGGCCTTGATACTCCTCGCGCGAGGTTGCGTGAAGCTTCGGGTCCAACTGCGGCCAGCGGTCAGCGATGAGTTTGGCGATTTGCCAGCGCGACAAGCGTTCGGCACCCGCAAGATGGAAGAGTCCGGTGGCGGATTGGTCCACCAATTCCCAGATTGCTTGCGCCGTCGCAACCGCGGGAAGGGGGCAGCGGAATTCGTCGGTGAACAGCTTCAAGGTTTGTCCCGCCTCCGACGCGCGGCGGATTTGTTCGTTGAAACCACGGTCGCCGGTGGGGGAAGTGCCGCCGTTGAGCGAGGTGCGCACGACGGTGTGGCGCGGGTTGGCCAGGATGATTTGCTCGGCGGCAACTTTCGTTTCGGCGTAAACGCTCAACGGATTGACCGCCGCGGCTTCGTCATAATTCCCCGTGCGGCCATCGAAAACGAGGTCGCTGGAGAAGAAAACAAACGGGATATCTTTCGCCAACTCCGCCAGCACCGCCGTCGCCTCCACATTGATCCGGCGTGCCAGTACCGGATTTGCCTGACAATCGGGGCTGCGGCTCATCGCGGCGCAATGGATGATCAGCCGGGGTTGCCGCGCTGCAAATTCCCGACGAACCAAGTCGAAGTCCAGCAGGTCAAGCTCCGCCCGCGTCAGACCCTTCGCCGACCAATTCGGGGCAAACTGCGGCGCGGATTGGACGAGGTAGTTGCCGATCAGCCCGCCCGCGCCAGTAACCCAAGCCAGTGGTTTGCGCGACATCGCGACTCAATCCTGACCGAGCAGGTTGGAAACGTTCGCGCGGGATTATTTCTTTTCCTGCTGCTGTTTTTGCAGCTTCTCGACGTCCTCCGCCTTGATGGTTTCGATCTTCGCCCCCTTCTTCATTTCCTCGGCGGACGGGACCTTGATGATGTCGCTCGTGAGCGGTTTGGGCTGGGCGGGCGGTGGGGCGGGCTGCACGGAAAGCAATTCCACGTCAAAGATCAGCGTGGACTCCGGTCCAATGTTGGGGCCGCTGCCGCGTTCGCCGTAAGCGAGGTCCGGCGGAATGAACAGTTGCCATTTGGAGCCGACTTTCATTTGCGTGAGAGCTTCCGTCCAGCCTCGAATGACGCCATTGACGCGGAAAGTAGCCGTGCCATTGGGGGCTTTCTCGGAGTTGTCGAACTCCGTGCCATCAATCAGCGTGCCGCGATACTTGACGGTGACCGTGTCTTCGCGTTTGGGAATATCGCCCGAGCCTTCGGTAATGACCTTGTACTGCAAGCCATTATCGAGCGTTTTGACGCCCGGCTTGTTCTTGTTTTCCGCGAGGAATGCTGCGCCCGCCTGTTTGTTCTTCTCGCCCTGCACGCGGCGTTTCTCCTGTTGCGCGGCCATGAGTTGCTGCTGGAACTTGTTCAAGACCTCGCGTGCTTCCTCCTCCGTCAGCAACGGTTTGGCGTCCGGGCGGGTGTCCTTCAGGCCGCGGAGCACCTGGTCAAAATCCAGGTCAATATCCTGCCGCTTCCAGTTGCCGCCGAGGTTGAGGCCGACGGCGTAGCTTGCCTTTTCCCTCTCATCCTTGAACGGATTGGCGTCTTGCGCCGGCAGGTGGGCGTTTACCATCAAGCCGGCTAGAATCGTCAGTGTTGTCGCTGTTTTGTTCATGGGCGGAGAATATTGGGAAAGTGCCCGCGGAATTCAACTTGTTTTTAACCGGGGAAATAAAGCATTGCCTGCGGGCGCGGGCCTGCTATTTTACCGCTCCTTTTTCGCCCGGCTACCGGCCGGATGAAGCGGGGAAACGGCTTGGAAATGCCGCGTTCGCGTGGGCGCGGCGGGCCATAACAACATCATAATCAATCCCGTGTTCCGCGGGATGACCTGTCAGAAGACGGGTTCTCAACCAAAGGAAGCTTGTGTTAAGTATCGGCGTTAAGGAATTGTTGGAATCGGGCGTCCATTTTGGACATCAGACACGGCGTTGGAATCCGAAGATGAAACCGTTCATCTTCGACGCGCGCAACGGCATTCACATCATTGACCTGAGCAAGACGCTCGGGCAGTTGGAAGCCGCGTGCGATTTTCTGGCGGACACGGTGCGCAAGGGCAACAAGGTGCTGTTCGTGGGCACCAAGAAACAGGCCCAGCAGGCAGTCAAGGAAACCGCCAAGGATTGCGGCCAGTATTTTGTCACTGAACGGTGGCTGGGCGGCACGCTCACCAATTTCGCCACCATCAAACGGTCCATCGGCCGGCTGAAAGAGATCGAGAAGATGGAGGCCGACGGTTCGATCAACAACTACGTCAAGCAGGAGCAATCGGTGTTGCGCCGCGAAGCCGCACGGTTGCACAAGTATTTCGACGGTATCCGCGCCATTGACCGGATGCCCGGGGCGATGTTCGTGGTGGACGTCAAACGCGAGCACAATGCCGTGGCCGAAGCCCGCAAACTCCGCGTGCCCATCGTGGCCATTGTGGACACCAATTGCGATCCCGATCTGGTGGATTATCCCATCGCTGGCAACGACGACGCCATCCGCTCCGTGCGCATGATTCTGGCCACCATCGGTCAGGTCGTCACGCGCGCCCAGGCGGAATTCGAGACGCGCGCGTCCCGCCGCAAGGTGGAAGAGCAGAGTGCCGCGGTCGAGCCCGGCGTCACGGAAGCCGCTCCCGCACCGACGGAGGCCGCACCCGCCACGGCGGTCACTGCCACCGTGCCGGTCGCAACGGAAACCACGCCGCCGGCATAATTCGCCTCGCGGCGCAAATTCACGGCGCCGGCGACCGTTGTTTGCGGGGCTGGCGCACAACCTACAACTCTCAATTCTGGAAATAACTTTATGGCTGAAATTACTGCCGCCACGGTGGCGAAACTCCGCGAGATGACCAACGCGGGCATGATGGATTGCAAGAAGGCGCTGGTTGAGTCGAACGGCGACCTGGAAGCTGCCTTGACCATTCTGCGCAAGAAGGGTGCGGCTACGGCTGCGCACAAAGCCGCGCGCGAGGCCAAGGAAGGCGTTATCGCCCAACACATCGCGGCCGGGGGCCGACTTGGGGTGTTGGTCGAGGTGAACTGCGAAACCGATTTTGTCGCCCGCAATGAAATGTTCCGCGCCTTCTGCGATGACATCGCAAAGAAACTCGCCGCCGATGCCAACGCGGACCTGGAAGCGGATCGCACCGCCGCCGTCGGCAAGATTCGCGAGAATATCAAGATTGCCAGGCACGCGCGGATGGAAGTCGCCGGCCACGGCTTGGTGGCCGGATACATTCATACCGGCGCCAAGGTGGGCGTGTTGGTGGAAGTCGGGGCTGGCAAGGAAAGCACCACCGCCAACGACGAATTCAAGCAACTCGTCCGGGACATCACTCTGCAAATCGCCGCGGGCCACCCGCAGGTTGTATCGCGCGAGCAGATCACCGCGGAGGTGATTACCAAGGAAAAGGAGATTGCCGCCGACCAGGTGAAGAACAAACCGCCGCAGGCCATCGCGAAGATCGTCGAGGGTAAGCTGGAGAAGTTTTATCAGACCTGCTGTCTGGTGGATCAGGGCTTCGTAAAGAAGAACTCCGAGATCAGCGTGAAAGAACATGTGGCTTCCGTCGCGAAGCAATTGGGCGATGAAATCACCATCCGCCGCTTTGTCCGTTTCCAAGTCGGCGAAGCCGCAGCTTGAACCGGGGGAAATAAGTCAATCACAGCAAGGCGTCCGCAAGGGCGCCTTTCTTTTCGCGCGCGGCAGGGGCGCACTGACCGGCGGGTTGAAGTCCCATGCAGACCGGCAAGATGAACTGCCAGCCGAACAGCCAGGTTGTCCATCGCGAGGTGGAATCTGCCGGAAGCTGGAAGCAAAGCGCTGGGCTGAAAAACAGCCATCCGATCCGAGGCGGACGCGTGTGAATTTGCCGTTATGGCGAAGTGCGAAGCCAGGCTTTCCATGCTGAACCGGTGCGTGGATCAATACACCACCAACGAACGCACCGGATAGCCGGTGAGCTTGTCCCGCCCTTTGAGAAAGCTCAGTTCGATGAGAAAGCTGATTTCGAGAATGTTGGCGCCCAACCGATGCACCAACGCCGCCGCCGCCGCCGCCGTGCCACCGGTGGCCAGTAAATCATCAATCAACAACACCCGGCTGCCGGGCCTGAGTGCGTCCACATGAATGGCGATGGTGGCCGAGCCGTATTCCAGGGCGTAATCCTGTTCGTGCGTGCGATAGGGTAATTTCCCCTTCTTCCGCACCGGAACGAAACCGGCCTGCAACCGCACGGCCGCTGCCGCGGCAAAGATGAAGCCGCGCGCGTCAATGCCCACGACGGTGTCCACGGTGCCGGGCTTGAAGCGCTCCGTCAGCAACTCGATCGTTCCGGAAAAGAGACGGGCATCCGCCAGCACCGGTGTGATGTCCTTGAACTGGATTCCCGGTTTCGGGAAATCCGGGACGTTGCGGATGGCATGACCGATTTCTGAAGGGGTCGGTTTTGGCTGGCTCATGGCAGGCTGGTCTTGCGCGGAAGGTTCAGGGTTTGGCGGCTTCCAGTTTCTCAATCATCTTTCGCAATTTGCGCAGGGCGATGTTTTGAATCTGCCGGACGCGCTCGCGAGTGACACCGAATTTCACGCCCACTTCCTCCAGCGTCTTCTCGGTGCCGCCATCGAGTCCGAATCGGTAGCGCAAGATCGTGGCTTCGCGGGGGTCGAGCTTGGTCACCATTTCCTGCAACATGCCCGTGACCGTTTTGCCTTCGAGCATCTCGTACGGCGTATCGGCGTTCTCGTCCTGCACCACTTCGGCAAAGTTGTTGGAGTCCTCGTCGCCAATCGGCGCATCCAGAGACGCGGGCCGAATGGCCGCCAGCCGCATCTGCGTCACGCGCGAGGTGGGCATGCCCAGTTCCTCGCCCAGTTCGTCGTCCGTCGGTTCGCGGCCCAATTCCTCCTGCAGGCGCATGGCAATGCGGCGCATCTTGGAAATCTTGTCCACCAGATGCACCGGCAGCCGGATGGTCTTGGACTGGTTGGCCAGCGCGCGTTTGATGGATTGCTTGATCCACCACGAGCCGTAGGTGGAGAGTTTGCCGCCTTTGGATGGATCGAACCGCTCCACCGCTTTCATCAGACCGATGTTGCCCTCGCTGATCAAATCCAGTAATGGCAGCCCGATGCCCTCGTAGTCGCGCGCAATCTTGACGACGAGCCGCAGGTTGGCCTTGATCATTTGCTCGCGGGCCTTCTTGTCGCCCTTCTTGATGCGCGCGGCGAGGACAATTTCTTCCTGCGGCGTGAGTAGCTTCACCTGCCCGATTTCGCGCAGGTAGAGCTTGATTGCCGTATCGCCATCGTAACTGGCGCGCTCGCGTTCAGGAATGGGAGCCACGACCTCGGCGGCGGAGGGGATGGGAGGCGCTTCGGTGGGCGTCGGTCTGGCCAGTTCCTTGCGCTTGGACCTGCCGGGGGTGGGCGCGCTGCGAACTTTGAGTCTTGCTCGCTGCGCGGTCGGTAATTGGCGAGAACGAGAACCAGACGGTTTGCGGCCCGCCGTTTTGCGGGGCTTCGTGCGGCTGACGCTTTTCTTTTTCAGTTTGCTGCGAAGCATTTTGACCGGTTGAGAATTGTGTTTTGATCCCCGGGCCGCAAGCAAATTAACCCCACCGCTTTGCTGCCCTGCTTGGGATTTCAACTTCGGGATTGAGGTCAGCCGCGCTTCAACGACTATTCCGCGCCACGGTTATCCAGTATAGCAGTTGCAGCACGGAAGAAACCATCGCGGCCACGTAGGTGAGGGCGGCGGCGTTCAGCACTCGTCCCACGCCGATCGCTTCCTGACCGTGGATCAGTCCCAATCTCTGCAATTGCGCGCGGGCCCGGCGGCTGGCGTCGAACTCCACCGGCAGCGTGATGAGTTGAAACAGGGAAATGACCGCGAAGATGGCAATGATCAGTCCAATCATTTTGGAGAACCAGGCGCTGCCCAGGATGATTCCCAAAATGAAAATTGGCAGGTAGGCCTGACTGGCGATTTGCGTGGCCGGCACCATCCACATCCGCCATTGCAGCGGCGCGTAAGCGGCCTTGTGTTGCAGCGCATGTCCTGCCTCGTGGGCCGCCACGCCCACGGAGGCGATGGCCTGACCATGAAACACCTCGGACGACAGACAAAGCCGCTTTTTGATCGGATCGTAATGATCCGTGAGATGGCCCGGCACTTCTTGAATGGGCATCTGCGGGAGGCCGGCTTCGTCGAGAATGATTCGCGCCGCCTGGGCACCGGTCAGGCCCGAGTTCGTGCCCACGCGGATGTATTTCCGGTAGGTCGAACTCAGTTTGAACTGGGCATACAATCCCAGCAATAGGCCGGGAATGATAAACATCCAGTAAATCGGATCAGGCATATTGTAACCTCAATTCGCTTTACGAGGCCGGGTTAATCGAACCTTTTCCATAGCCTCTTTTGTCTCAGCATGGCTTTGACCGCTGAGACCGCAACCGCGTTCAATTAAGCCGGTAATGGTGGCTCATTGATTCCGCAGTGACACGAAATCCGCGAACGCCCTCGTCGGTCCCACACTAAGATGTCCTGTTGCCGAGGAAGAATCCTGACCTTCAAGCAATGCTGGCGACTCACATTGTAAGCAGTCACACTCCAAATAGCCGATCGCCGGCATCGCCCAAGCCCGGCACAATGTATCCGCGCTCGTTGAGTTTGCGGTCTATGGCGGCGGTAAAAATCGGCAGCCTTGGATAATGTTCCCGCACGTGCCGGATGCCTTCGGGAGCGGCGACGAGATTGACGAGTCGCACCCGCTGACCGCCCAGTTCCGCGAGTAGGTCCATCGCGGCCACCGCGCTGCCTCCCGTGGCGAGCATGGGATCAATCAGGATCACTTCAAAGTTGCGCAGGTCCTTGGGCAGGCTCTTGTGATAAGACTGCGCCCGCAAAGTGGTTTCCTCCCGCTTGAGACCGATGAAACCCACCCGGGCGCTCGGGATCAATTGCAGAATGGAATCCAACATTCCCAGTCCGGCGCGCAGCACGGGCACGAGCACGACCTCGCGACGCAACTTGAATCCCCGCGCCGCCGAGAGTGGGGTCTGCACCGCTGTCGGTTGCAGCGCGAACGAGCGGGTGGCTTCATAAAGCATGAGGGCGGCGACTTCGCTCAACACCCGGCGGAATTCCTGCGAACGCGTCCGTCTATCGCGCAACCGCGTGAGGTTGTGCTGCACCAGCGGATGCGTGATGACGGTTACACCTTTCACGGTCAGTGCAGGTACTCGGGAGAAAGGAAGTAGAGCCGGCCCGTTTCGAGTTTTGGGATTTCGATGCCCAAGTCAACCTTGAGCGCGCGGCCTTGGCTGTCACCGAAGATTCCAAACAGGTCGCCGAAGTCGTATCGTTGGCGGTACTCAATGAGATTGGCGTTACGGATGTCAGCCAGGGTCTTCGCCCGCTTGACGGCGACGTCAAAATTTCCGAGTTCGTCCACAAAACCCAGGTCATAGGCTTCCTTGCCTGACAGCACCCGGCCATCGGCATACTCCGACCAGTCCGATACCAACGTGCGGCCTTCGGCCTCATTGAGTTCAGCGGCGCTCTTACGGCCCTCGGCCACGACGTCTTTGAACCGGGCATACGTCTGGTCAATGAGCGCCTGCACCATCGCGCGCTCTTCCGGGGTGATCTGTTCCGGGTCCCGCGAGCCGCTGAGCATGTCTTTATAGCGGCCACTCTTGTACACGTTGGGCTGCAATCCCACCTTGTTCATCAGCCCCCGATAATTCCAGGCGCTCATGATCACGCCAATGCTGCCGGTGATGGTGAGTTCATTGGCCACAATCCACTGGCACGGCGCGGAGATGTAGTAGCCGCCCGACGCGGCAAGCCCGCCCATGGAAACGATCACGGGTTTTCCCGACTTTTGCTGAAACTCCGCGAGGGCTTTGGCAATTTCATCCGAGGCCAGCACTTCGCCGCCGGGAGAATCCACCTTGAGCAGCACCGCCTTCACTTTGCTGTCCCGACTGGCGCGCTTGAGTTGCGCCTTGATGATGTCCACGCGGCTGTTGCCGCCGCGATCCACCATCTGACTACTGATGAGCCCATCCACCGGCACCACCACGATCTTGTTGGCGGAGTGGTTGTTCTCCAAGAGCACTTCATCGAGTCGGGGACCCGCAAACTGGGTCCGCACGCCTTGCACACGGAAAAGGCTCTCAAACATCTGACTGACGTTCATCAAGACGCTCAAGCCGAGCAACACCAGCAACACCAAAGCGAAAATCATCCATCCGCGGCTCTTGCGCGGGCGGGGCGGGGGCGCCGGCGGCGGCACGGGCGGTGGTGATGGTGTCACCGGAGATTCTAGTTGCGGGGGCAATGAAGTGGTGTCCATAACGCGCGCACCCTAGTCGAAAGTCTCGATTCGGGCAAGCCGATAACCGGCGCCCCGGCGGTTGATCGGTGAGTTCACCGGCGGTGGTTTGGGCCGGGTTATTTAACCGGGACTTCCCGCCACAGCCAACGCAACGAATCCGGCAGAATGGCGCCGCCATGCTTTCCATTGTGGGCGCCGTCGCCGAACACGAATTGGTAATCGTATTTGGCGAACTTCAACGCGGCCGCCATTTGCTGGTTGGCCAGCGGCCAGTTGCCGAACTCGTTGTCCAGGTCGTTCGCGCCGTCCTGGAGCAGGACGCGAATCGGCTTGGGCGGTGTCTTGCGGATCAAGGCGGGATAAACGTGACCGCCGCGGATGTTGGTGAAGCTGCCGATGTGACTCAGCACTTTGCCGAACGCATCGGGTCGCTCCCAGGCCACCGTCCAGGCGCAGATGCCACCCGAACTCATGCCGCAAATCGCCCGGCGACGAGCGTCGGTAGCCAGGTTGTAGTGTTTGCCGACTTCCGGCAGGATCTCCTCCAGCAAGAACCGCGCGTATTGATCGCTCAAAGTGTCGTACTCGAAGCTGCGGTTGCGGCGCGGCGGTTTTCCGGGTTCCGGGGCGGGGATTTCTCCGGGATTGAGAAAGATGCCAATGATCACTGGGAGTTCCTTTCTATGAATGAGATTGTCCAACACCACCGGCACCCGGAACTGGCCTTCGGCTTCCACGTAGCTGCCGCCGTCTTGAAACACCATCACGCAGGCGGGAGTGGAGCCGTCGTATTGGACTGGAACATAGACCCAGTAATCGCGCACGGTGCCGGGAAAGATCCGGCTGGTCCAGCGGTGTTGCGTCACGGTGCCGCGCGGCACGCCCGCTTGCACCATCGAGTCCTTGCCGAGTGGATAATCGTCAATCGCAAAACCCGCGGCCGGCGAGAACCAGGCGAGGGCCAAAGCGAGAGACAGCGCGCGCAACATGGTGCAAGTGGTCATGCCGCAATACCGCGGACTGCCGCCCGGTTGTCAAAGCGGTTTTGCGGCATGGAACTTCGCGAACACCTCGATCAACCGGTCAAGTTGCCGGCGACTATGTTCGCTGGAAATGACAAAGCGATAATAACCGTTGGGCGGTCCGCCGGGGTAGCGCGTCAGCGGCGGCAGGATGTCCGCTGCCAGTAGCCGTTTCTGAAACGAGGCGGCTTCGCGCGCATTGCGCGGATGCCAGGACACAATCGGGCCGGGGGTTGCCGGCCCGGGCACGCCCGCCACCTGCAAGGCTTGCTTTACGTAACTGGCATTGTCGTTCAATCGCCGGCGCAGACTCTTGTCGCGCTGCAGAAGTTCGAGGGCGCGTACTGCCCCCGCCGCCAGCGGCAAGGGCAGGGGAGTGCTGCCGACAAAGAGCCGGCTCCGAGTGACAAACCTCGCGCGCCATGCAGGCGAACACAAGATCACGCCGCCATAAACGCCAAACGCCTTGCTCAACGTGACGTTCTGGATCACTCGGGTTCGGCTCACCCCGGCAACTTCAACCGCTCCCTTGCCGGTCTTACCCACCGTGCCTCCGCCGTGGGCATCGTCCACCAGGAGCAGGCCATCGCGGGGCAGCAATTTCAAGTACGCCCGCAGCGGTGCGACCGAGCCATCATGTGAAAACATGCCGTCCGTGAGCACGATGGGCCGGGCTTCACGTCCGCAGCGGCGCAAGGTGCGCGCATAATCTTCGATGTCCTGATGCTTGAAGGTCAGCACCGGGCAGTCCAGCAATTGCGCCGCATCCTTCAGGGCGATGTGGGCGCGTTCGTCGAGCAACGCGTGCGAGAACTGGCCCGCCAACGATTGCGCCACGACCAGGTCGCCGACGTAACCGGTGCTCACCAACAAGGCGGACTTGGCGCCAAAGAACTGGGTGATTCGTTTCTCCAGTTCCTGGTAGAGTTGATGATTGCCGGTGGTCAGGCGTGACGCGGCCACATTAAGTCCGTAGCGTCGCAGTCCTTCACGAATCGCTTGGTGGACAAGAGGATGACTGGCCAGCCGGAAATAATCGCACCCTCCATAGTAGGACAATTTACGGCCCCGCCAGCGTATGTAGGTGCGCTCCACCTGCTGGAGAGGTTCTGCTTCTCTCATGCGGGCTCAGTGTAGCAACCAGATTTGCCAGCGCGAGAAATCTCTTGCTGCGAGTTGCCCGGGCTCACGGTAGCAGCTCAATCGTGTCGCCCGGGGCCAGTAAGAAATCTTCCCCTCGCAGCAGCGCTTGCGGCTCCACCGGCAGTCGTTCCCCCCGGCGAATGATCACAATCTGACGCGGGTCGCGCGGCGAGGCGTAATCGGCGGCGACCAGGGCCTCCGCCAATGTGAGATCATCCATCCACGGAATCTCCGGGTTGCGCACACTGCCAATGACGCGGATGCTGGTTCGACGAGATTCGAGTAGTTGCGTCGTGGCGTGCTGCTGGCCGGCAGCGAATGCGGCCTGCGCCCGCGCCTCGGACTTGGCGCGGCTGACACAACCTCCCGCAGTCAGGGTGAGCAGCAACAGACCCAGTGAAAAGAGTCTCATCGCTCCATTCAACAACTGGTCGGTACTTCTTGCAAGACTTCGACGCAATGCGGAATCGCACCGGCAACGAAACTCAGGCACTCCACCGCGCCGCTTGGTTTGCCAGGCAGGCATACGACGAGCGTGCGATCCACCACGGCCGCTAGACAGCGCGAAAGAATCGCATGGCGGGTGAGCTTCAGGGACTCCAGCCGCATGACTTCGCCAAAGCCGGGCAGTTCGCGCACCGCAATCTCACGCACGGCTTCCGGCGTCACGTCGCGCCAAGCCACCCCCGTGCCGCCGGTGGTGAGGATAAGTTGGCAGCCGCGGGCGATGTGCTCGCGGATGGCGCGTTGAATTTCCCGTTTTTCGTCCGGCACCAGCGTTTCGGCGGCGACCTGCCAGCCGTGAATTGCGGATGCCTGCTTCAACGCCGGTCCGCCGAGGTCCTCGTATTCCCCGCGCGCGGCCCGGTCGGAAATGGTGATGATCCCGGTGGTAATTTGCACCGGTGGATTCTATTCGCTACGCCCGCTTGGGAAAGCGCGAAAGCGAAGCAGTGCATCACAGAACCACCGACGAAACATCTACGCCCTCACTTCTCCGATCCCGCACCTGTGGCCTCTTTGGTTTTGGACACAAGGCGGATGCCAGTGATGCGCATGACTTTGTCCACCGCTTTGCACATGTCGTAAATCGTCAACGCCGCGACACTCACGGCCGTGAGTGCCTCCATTTCCACTCCGGTTTGCGCGGTAATCCGGGCCGTCGCCGTGATCAGTATTCGGTCCTGGCTCTTCGGCATTTCAAAATTCACCTCGCAATGCGTGAGGGGCAGGGGATGACACAGCGGAATCAACTCGCCAGTCTTCTTGGCGGCGAGAATACCCGCCAGCCGCGCGGCGGCCAGCACGTTGCCCTTGGCCACCGTGTGCGACTGGATGAGTGTGAGCGTGGCTTTGCGCAGACGGATTTCGCCGCGCGCCACGGCTTCGCGCCGCAACACGGGCTTGGCCGAGATGTCCACCATGCTGGCTTCGCCTTGAGGATTGACGTGGGTGAGTTTGGCCATGCGACTTTTTTATCGGGAATTCCGTGCCTGTCAAAACACTTTGCCAACGCTGCCGGTTCGATTACGCACCGCGGGGCGGCGGTGCAACTGAAATGGAATGTTGCCACTCCCGAATCACGGCGCGCATTTGTTCGGCGGCGTTCAGTTTTGGTTTCACGTGCTTCAGGCTGAACCACGGCAACATGCCCAGCAGGTCGGGAGTGACAAGAATCTGTCCGTCGCAGTCCGGCCCGGCGCCGATGCCAATGGTTGGAATCGGGATGCGCCGGGAAATCTCCTGCGCCACGGGTGGAGTCACGAGTTCCAGCACGATGGCAAAGGCCCCGGCGGTCACCAATGCATCCGCGTCCGTCAAGAGCGCCTGATGTTCGGGCGCTTTCTTCCCTTTGGTCCGATACCCGCCTTCCTCCTGCACGTGCTGGGGCAACATGCCGAGATGTCCGCAAAAAGGAATCCCGGCCTGCACAATCGCCTGAATCTGTTCGAGGATTTCGCGTCCGCCCTCGGCTTTCACGGCTTCCGCACCGGCTGCTGCCAAGCGGCGCGCGCTGTCCACGGCGCTGCCCGCGGTTTCGTAGGTGCGATACGGCAGGTCGGCCACGAGCAGCGCGCGTGGTTGCGCGCGGGCAGCGGCACGGACGTGATGTTCCATTTCGGCCAAAGTCACCGAGGTGGTGTCGGGATAGCCCAGCACGACCATGCCCAGCGAGTCACCCACGAGAATGAAGGGAATTCCCACTTCATCCAGCAGGCGCGTCATCGGGAAATCGTAGGCCGTGAGGGCGGCAATCTTCTCGCCGCGCGCCTTCATGGTGCGGATGGTTTCAGCGGTGACTTTGCTTTGGCGCATGGCAGGGTTGGCGTCGGGCCGGCGGATTTCAACGGGGCATCTCAGCCGCGCTGGAAACTGGCCAGCAATTCCTCCGACGTGGCGGTGGCCGTGCCGATCTTGCCGACCACAATGCCCGCCGCGTGATTGGAAACAATCGCCGCCTCGATGGGTGAAGCCCCGGCGGCAATGGCGGCGGTGAAAGCCGCAATCACCGTGTCGCCCGCGCCGGACACATCGAACACTTCCTGCGCCAGCGTGGGAATGTGGAACGGTTTGTGGCCGCGCCGGCACAGCAACATGCCGGATTCGCTCAACGTGATCAGCAGCACTGCCGGGCGCAGTTCATGCAAGAGCTTCTCCGCCACCTGCAACAGATTGGGATCAGCGAGCGGATCGGCATGGCGCGTTTCATCGGGCAGGTTGGCCAGTTCAAACGCTTCCTTGCGATTGGGGGTGATGAGCGACAAGCCGGCCAGGTTCACGCGATGCGCCGGTTTCGGGTCGAGGCTCAACCAGACGCCGTGCTGGCGGCAAAGTTCCCGGAGTTGATCGAGCAACGATTGCGTGACCACGCCCTTGCCGTAATCACCCACGATGATCGCCGCCGTTTCCTGGATCTGCGCCTGGATCAGCGACACCAGCCGCCCGGTCGTGCGCGGGTCCAAACCGTCGCGGGCCTCCCGGTCAATCCGGACGACCTGTTGCTGATGCGCGACGATGCGAGTTTTGACGCTCGTGGGCCGAGATGAACTCCGCAGCAAACCGCGACAGCCGACATCCTGGGCTTTCAGCAGCACCTTGAGTTGGTCCGCGGCGACATCGTGTCCCACGGTGCCGAACAGTTCTGACGGCACCCGCAAGGCCGTGAGATTGCGGGACACGTTGGCCGCGCCGCCGGGCATGAAACTCTCGCGCTGAAAATCCACCACCGGCACGGGCGCTTCGGGCGAGATGCGCGCCACGCTGCCCCAGATGAACTGGTCCAGCATGACGTCGCCGACGACGAGGATGCGGGTTTGTCTGGCGGCGGCCAGAATTTGCCGCACCCGTCGAAGCTGTAACTGATTTCGTTTCATGTCCAGGTTGATGGCCGGGCAAACCGACCGCACCCAGAAAACGCAAAACCCGGCAAAACGCCAGAGAAAATGCACAACCTCGCCGGGGACGGCGCATTTCAAATTCTCGGAATGGGGGAGCGCACGCGCTCTCGCGTGCGGCGGTTGACGCCCTCGTCAACCGCGCCGGTGCGCCGCCACGTTCGTTTCGACGCGCTGGCGCGCGTCGGTGCGGCTGCGCGGCACAGCCGAAGACACGCGAAGGCGCGTACGGTTTCCATGAACCGCTGCTCGGAGCGCGGACAGCCATGTCCGCGCGAACCTCGGTATCGGAACTCGCGGACAAAGCTGTCCGCGCTCCGGGGTTCATGACTGCCATGCACGATTTCACAATCGAGGCAACTCCCCACGCCTGCGAGTTGCAGGTAACTCACATGCGCCCGCCGGAGCTGTGGTCACGCACGGCTGGCAGGCGTGACCAACGGGAATTATACGGCGGCCAACAGTTACCTTGCCAACGCGCCGCTGGTGAGCCAGATTGCGTTCCGGTCCAACACCGTGCCGCGCATGACCACCACCCGAAGCTATGATTTCCTGAACCGGCTGACGGACATCGCCAGTAGCGCCGGCGCCGCGCCGGTTTCCCGCTCCGCGTATGCGTACAACACCGCCAATCAACGCACGGCCACCACCAACGCTGACAACGCCCGCTGGGTGTACACCTACGATGCGCTGGGCCAGGTGACGAGCGGCAAGAAATACTGGAGCGACGGCACGCCAGTGGCGGGGCAGCAATTCGAGTACGGCTTTGACGACATCGGAAATCGGAAGCAGACCAAGGCTGGCGGCGATGAGAACGGCGCGAATCTGCGGCAAGCCAGTTACACGAACAACACGTTGAATCAAATCACCGGTCGCGGGGTGCCGGGCTATGTGGAAGTGCTGGGGCTGGCACTGGCCACGAACACGGTGACGGTGAACGGGCAGAGCGCGTATCGCAAGGGCGAGTATTTCCGGAAGGAATGGAGCGTGAACAACAGCAGCGCGCCGGTGTGGACCAATCTTTCCGTGGCCGCGCCCGGCGAAACGACGGTGGCGGGGAATGTTCTGGTGGCCAGGACGCCCCAAACGTTCACGCATGACTTCGATGGCAACCTCATCAATGATGGCCTCTGGACGAACGTTTGGAACGCGGAGAACCGGTTGTTGAGAACCGAGAGTCTTACGAGCGTGCCGGCGGCGGCGCGGGCGCGGGAGGAATGGACGTATCTGCCGGATGGCCGGTGGATTCAGCGCATCGTTTCGACCAACAATGGCGCGGCTTACTATCCGGCCTACACAAATCGCTACGTGTGGGATGGACAAGTCCTGCTTGCGATTCTGGATCACACGAATGGCTTGGTGATGTCGTTCATGCGTGGGCTTGATCTGAGCGGTACGGAGCAAGGCGCGGGTGGTGTGGGCGGCGTGCTGGCCGTGAACTTCAAAACCAACGGCACACACTTCTGCGCTTACGATGGGAATGGGAACGTGACCGCGTTGGCGAGCGCCGCCAACGGGAGCGCGAGTGCGCGTTATGAATACGGCCCGTTTGGTGAAACGATTCGGATGACCGGGCCGATGGCGAAGCTGAACCCCATCCGCTTCAGCACCCAATACGCGGATGATGTGACGGGCAACGTGAAATACCTCTACCGCGACTACAACCCGAGCACCGGGCGGTGGCCAACCAGAGACCCCATTGAGGAGAATGGAGGGAGAAACGTCTATGTATTTGTCAATAATGACTCGATTTCGACCTACGACATCTTGGGCGAATCTCCAACTTGGCGTCATCTACTGCCGCAGGCAGTGTTTGACACATTATTCGTGCAGGCAAACGGACTCACCCTTGCCATCGATGACCCGCGCTTCGGATGGATTTTTGATGATTGCCATAACAGCCTGTTCCACGGGAATGCTGGAGGGCCATGGAATGATGACTGGAAGAGGTGGATTAACCAGATGAAAAGGAATGGAAATGCAATTACTGACGATGAAGTAATCCGTCAGTTGGCGAGGATGATCCGGGACCTAAAATGGAAATCTGCGTTTCAGATGGGCTTCCGAGTTCCGAAGAATGTGTCTTACGGTGCCGGTTGGCGTGCATACAAGAAGAGCAACGAGTGCTTGATCAAGAATCGAATACGGAAGAGAGCGGCCACCATGGCAGCCAAGAAAGGCAGTAAACAGGGAGCCAAATCAATCCCGGTGGCGGGGTGGCTAATAGCCGGCGGCTGCTTCTCTTTTTTGGATATCTGTGATCCACAGACAAGCTTGTCAGCCGCTATCCAGTCGAACATACCATATTATGGCATTGCGTATGACGCTTACACGATTTACTCGGACCTTTGCGATCAGGAGGGGGCGAGCGAGGAGATGATGAGAGAAATGAATACGGGTCTCGGATACGAAGACTTACTTCGTGAGTTTGACGGAAGTGAGGATAAAACTCCCACGCCACATTACCCGACACCCTGATTGGGCTTAGTCACATGTGGGCATTCATCGACCATTCTGGCAAGGTGCGGGAGGTGCAGGATTGTGATTTTGTCTCCGATTTCCAAGAGGGCTGGTGTGTTGTTCGCTTCCGCGGAACGCAAGGAATCATGGACCGAGGTTTCCACCGAAGAACTTTTGATTCGATAGATCTCATAACTGGCTTCAGAGGTGGCTATTCTGCCGCCAAGGCCGGAAGGATGTATGGGTACATCAATCTTGACGGCGATTGGGTCATACGCCCTGAGTTCACACACGCGCAATCGTTGAGCGGAGGGTATGCCTTCGCATACAAGGGAAGACGCTCGTTCGTTTTCGATGAGCATTTGGAGTTAGTCCATGAACTCGCGGACGGGGAGGTAGAATGGTATTCAGAGGGATTATTCAATGTGGTCCTGCATGGGGAACACTTCTTTCTTGATGAATCATTTGCCTCAAGACATGGACCTTACACCTCTGCCTCCCCATTCTACGGTGGGCGAGCCTTGGTAGCCAAAGGTGATCAAGAGTACTTTATAGACACGGACGGCCAAAAAATAATTGAGATGCCGGGCGTTCGGTCCAGAGGAATTCCATCCGAAGGGTTCTATGTGTTTTCGGATGCTAGTGCCAAGTATGGTTACTTTGATTCAGCGGGAACGATTCGTATTGCGCCAGAGTATGACGATGCGCTTGGTTTTTCAGACGGTTTAGCTGCGGTGAGGGTGGGTGAAGAGTGGTTTTACATCAATAAGATCGGAAAACGGTGTTCGGAGGGATATGACAAAGCCTGGTGTTTTAGTGAAGGGATTGCACCCGTCCTAAGGGATGGATGTTGCTACTACGTAGACCCCAGGTTTCGACCGCAGTTCGACTCGGAATTTCAACTCGCGATGGAATTCTCAGAAGGGCTAGGGCGCGTAAGGAAGAAGGCACTGTGTTCAAACAAAACGGCACCAACCGCATGACCACCGAAACGGAAACGGGTGCTTGAGAATGATAACTCGATGGAGACCAATTGATCGGCAAATGCCCAGTCGCCGTGCGAACCCGCCCGTGGCCGGGCAGCAATTCGAGTACGACTTTGACGACATCGGCAACCGCAAGAACACGAAAGTGGGCGGCGATGAGAACGGCGCGAATTTGCGGTCGGCCAATTACACGAACAACACGTTGAATCAAATCACCGGTCGCGGGGTGCCGGATTATGTGGAGGTGCTGGGGCTGGCACTGGCCACGAACACGGTGACGGTGAACGGGCAGGGCACGTATCGCAAAGGCGAATACTTCCGCAAGGAATGGAGCGTGAACCACAGCAACGCGCCGGTGTGGACCAATCTTTCCGTGGCCGCGCCCGGCGAGACGACGGTGGCGGGAAACGTTCTGGTGGCCAGGACACCTCAAACGTTCACGCATGATTTCGATGGCAACCTCATCAATGATGGCCTCTGGACGAACGTTTGGAACTTGGCCCATGAGATAACCGCGTTGCCTCGACAGGAGTGGCAACGGCCCTCTCCAACCTTGGTTGAACGTACCTCGCGTCCTGAATGTATCTCACGGGCCGAGAAGAACCGATTGTTGAGAACCGAGAGTCTTACGAGCGTGCCGGCGGCAGCGCGGGCGCGGGAGGAATGGACGTATCTGCCGGATGGCCAGTGGATACAGCGCATCGTTTGCGCGAACAACGGCAGTGCGTGTTACCCGGCTTACACGAATCGCTACGTTTGGGATGGGCAGGTGTTCAAGGGCTGGCTTGGACGCGCAGGAATTGCGGGGCATCGCCAAGCGTGGGCAGATTCGTGCCGGTGATGGCGCTGGCAGCGCGAATCCAATCCGTGGCCGGCGTCCAGTCGAAGGCGTCGGCACTCCGCAGGACGCGGTAGCCGTGACCCGGGGCGGAAGGCCATTGAAGCTCAAGACTGTTTCCGCCCGGTGCCAGCGTCGGGGTCAACCGCAAGGCGGAGAGTTGGTTGGTCGGGTTCGTGCCGGCCACATACTCCGCGTAATCACTCAATCCGTCATCGTCCGTGTCCGTCAGGCTGGTGCGTTCGGGGGAAACACCGCCGAAATAGACCTGTTCCCAGCCGTCAGGAATCCCGTTCGTGTTGGCATCGGGAAAAGTGTAATGGCCGTGGAAGGTGACCGTTCCCCCGGCGGCCAGCGTATTGGTTTGCGGGAGCGGGGTGCTGTGATGGGGCACGTCGCCAAACTCGATGGCGTATTGGCCGGGCGCGGCATTGGTGATGACGGTCCATTGTCCGCCGCCCACGCGTCCGGTGGGGCCGGTGAGCGCGAACACCGCCTGCCAAAGGTTGTTGGTGATCTGCACCGTGCCGGGCGTAACTGTGCCGACGGTGATGGATACATCATCCACCAACCAGCCCAGGCGCGGCGGAGCATCAAAAGAGAACAGGAAGTGATACCAGGCGATGTAGGCGACGTGACCCAGATAGGGAGTGAGATCAATTTCCATTTCCTCCCAGCCGAAGGAGCTGTCCTCGGGGATTTGCCGGAGCAACTGTGGCGAGGTGAGCACATTGGTGATGATGAAGATGCCGGCAAGTTGGAACTCGAATTCGGATTGCGAGAAGAAATCGTAGTTATGCCAGAAGCGGAGCGTGACGCGGTTGCCGCCACTGAGCAGAACGCCGGGACTGATCAGATAGCTCTCCAGCAAGCTCACCGGCCCGCCGCCGAGATTGCTGCCCCAGCAATTGACCGGGGAGTGTGCCATCTCGCCGCCGCCCGGCGTGCCCCGCCGCCACTGGGTTTCAGATTCATCGGGGGAGATGACGGACCAAAGCAGGCTGTTGGTTTCCATGTTGTCCGACCACGGCGGCGTCAGGGGCTGAAGGGTCGTGAAGGTGTAGAACTGGCCGCCGTTGTCATCCACCGTGGTGTTGCCGGCGCGGTCGCGACTGGCGACGCGCAGGTAGTACTTGGTGTTGGGTTTCAAACCGGTCAGGAACAATTCGTGATACTGACCGGGCAGGGGATCGTACGCCGTAAAGTTGATCGGAAAACTGTCCGGCGATTCGCTGTATAGCACGAGCGCGTCCGAGTCTTTGGAGGTGAACCAACTGACGATGGCTTCGAGGTAGCCCGGCTCGATGAACACGTCGCTGATGACGGGCGCGTTGGTTTCGATGACGGCTGTGGCGACCAGGGTTTGGCTGGCAGAGACGTCGAAGTAACTGACAGCCACGGTGTCGTCCGGCGCAACCAGCAGCGTGCCGGGCAGGCCGGTGTTGGTGGGCGTGAAGATCAAGTTGCCGCGGAAAAGCCCGGCGCGCACGGTTTCAAACAAGGCGACTTCGTTGGTCTGTTGAGGACTGCTCACCGTCACGCTTGCCTGACCCAGTCCGCGAAGATCGAGGTCTTCCACCTCGATGATGGCGCGCCCGGGCACCGAATAAACATCGCTGTCGAGGGTGAGGGAGCTGCGCCCCGGTTCGGGTGACAGGAAGTTAAGGATGTTTTGCAGCAAGCCGGCGCGGTTGTTGCCGATGCCATTGCCCAGCGGTACGGCATCCAGGGGGAAAGACAAATAGACCACGCGGCCGGGCAGGTCCACGCCGGTCTTGGGTGAACGCACGCCCACGATTTGTCCGTCCGCAAGGAGGATGGGGGCCGCATTGGTGGTGGGCACAATCCAGTCCGAGGGATCGGTGATTCCCAGAAAGGCCAGGAACGACAGCAACTCGTCGTAGGGCGAATAATCAAGCAGAGTGTCCAGGCCAGCACCCACCGGATCCCCCGGCGCCCCGAGGATGGCGTCCACAGGCTGGTCTTCGGTGTAGGACTGGACCTGAAGAATCGAGGTGTTCATGCCGGCCAGACCCGCTTCGGTCAGGCGTGTGACGGCTTCCATCGAGGCGATGAGCAACGAGCCGCCGCCGTTCACGTAATCGGCGATCTTCTGGGCGAGCGTGACGGGCGGGGCGGAGATTTCATCCATGCGCCAGATGACGCTGCGATGCGCCTGCAATTCCGTCAGCGTCGGTTCGGCTCCGCTGCGCGCGTCGAACACGCTGTAGGCGCGGCCCAGCGCGTTCAACGCGTCGGTGTAACCGGAGAGCGGAGGCGCGGCGATAAACCCGCCGCTGTCCGTGTATGAATCCAGCAGGAAAACTCCGGGCGCGGGCAGATTGGTGACGGTGAAAAACAAACCGACATTATCATTCGTGGTGCGATTGCCGGCGGCATCCTCGGCCACGGCCAGGAATTGAATGACCGCGTCGGGCGGGAAGTTCAGCAGGGCGAACTCATGGGCCGTGTCGAACACGATGTTGGTTTGCGCCAGGTTGGGTGTGCTTGAGCCGTAACGAACGATGGCCTTGGTTTCCTCATCCGTCGTCCAGGACACCACCGGCTGGCCGAAGCGGTTGGTGGCCCGCACATTCGCGATCACCGGCGGCACCAAATCGGCCAGTGCGGTGAAGACGCGGTTGGCGGGTGGCGTAGCGTCCGCGTAAACCGCTTCGATGTCGTCGCCGTGGGCGAGGTGAAGCTGACCAATCGCCGGGCTGGTGGCGGTGGCGATGGCGCCGGTGAACAATCCGCTGGAACCGTGCGCGAACAGCGGCACGTTCTCCCCCGCCGGTTCAGCCCCGCTGCGAAGCAGCAGGTTCACGCCGGGTTGTCCCGCCAGATCATAATCCACGAGCGTCAGGCGAATCTGATCCGGCGCGCGATACACCGGCCGATCGAACGTCACGATGCCCACTCCCGGAGTGCCAAACGCGCCTGACACCACGAGCGCGAAGTCCTGGTCCACTTCCTCGGTGTCGCGGCGCGCGTCTTGCACGACGCGCCGGGCACGCACGCGCAGCACGTACTCGCCCGGCACCGGCGCGAAGAGATGCACCGCCTCGACGTTGTTGACCGTGTCCGCGCCGATGGCATCGGGGATGGATTCGCCGAAGTGGAAACGGTTGCCCCGATAGACACGGCCATCTGGCGCGAAGACTTCCAGATCGAGATCGTTGACCAGCGCGATTACCGCGGCGGGATTGCCGGGCACGTCGGTGTAAGCCAGCGTGACTTTCAACGGTTCGTCGGCACTGCCGATTAGAATTCGCTTTTCATAGTCGGCCTGGTTCGTGAGCAAGGCGATTTGATCCGTGAAATCGTAATCGCGTAAGGAACCGATCAACGCCGGCAGATTCAAGCGTCCCCAGCCTTCATCGTTGTTGGGCACGGGAGCGGTGTCCTCTGCGTCGTCCAGGTCGGCGGCGGAATTGATCAAGGCGGCTTTGACGAGGGCAGGGGAGGGCGTCGCCCCGCCGTGGTGCGCGCGGTAGTACTGGACAAACACGGCGGCTGCGCCGGACACGTGGGGACCGGCCTGGCTTGTGCCGCCCTGATACATGTAGCTGCCCGAAATAGGCCACCAGGCGAAGTCGTCGTTCGCATAGATCGAACGCAGGGACGCGATCCAACTGCCGGGTGCAACGAGGTCTGGTTTGATGCGGCCATCCTCGCACGGCCCGCGACTGGAGAAGTCCGCCATGGTTTCCGGGCCGGTGTCATAGATGGTGAATTCTTCGATGGGCAGATTGCGGCGGTCGTTGTTCGCGGCGCCGGTGGCGATCACATTCTTGGCGACGGCGGGGGTGTTGATGGTGCGCGCACCTGGTCCGGCGTTGCCGGCGGAGAATTCCAAAATGTAGGGTTGGTCACCCAGCGTGAGGAAATCGGCATCGCGCACCAGGGCATCAAACTCCATGGCGCTGAGATCGTAGCGTCCTTGGGTGTTGTCACCCCAACTGTTGGAGCCGATGTCCGCCCCGGCGCGCTTGGCATCGCGGGTCATTTGCTCGAAGCTGGGCGGCGGGGCGTAACCGCCTTGCGCATCAAAGATGCGCTGGCCGATCAAGCTGGCGCCGGGCGCAACCCCGAGTCCGTAGAGAAGACCCTGCTCGTCAGTTTCGCCCACGGCGCCATTGCCGGCGATGATGCCGGCGCAATGCGTGCCGTGGCTGTGTTCGTCCGCGGCATCTTCCAGTTGGCCGGGCAGGCCGTAATGAAACAACGCCGTGACGCGGCCTTGAAGGTCCGGATGCATGATGCTGATTTCGCCGCTGTCCAACCCGCTGTCCGCGACCGCCACCGTCACGCCCGCGCCGTCGTAGCCCAGGGATTGCATCAAAGTCTGTCCGGGTGGCCCGTCTCCGGCGACGATGCGGCTGGCCACTTCGTCCAACAACCGCATCCGCGGCATCGGTTCAATCCAGAGCACCGCATCCGAAGTGGCGAGCGCCGGCAGGTGCGCCGGATCGAGGCTGCCGCGCAGCACGCGTCCGAAGCCATGCCGCGCCTCCTGGTGGACCGAGGCCAGGGTTTGTTGGGTGGCGGTTGCCTCCGCCTCCGTTAGCCGTGGCGACAACAAGATCGCCACATCCACCGGCGCCGTGCTGGCGGCTGCGACCGCGGACTGCAACTGAAGATGCAGCTTGTGATCGGGACGATACGTTCCCAGCCAGCGCACAAAGTTGAGCTGACGCACCTCGGTGGGCCGGGCGTTTTCCAGCTTCACGAGGAACGCCTGATCGGGCACGTAATGGAGCAGTGTGGCTCCCATTTCCTCCAGTTGCTCCCGCCACGCGGGCGGCCGCGCTTCGGCAAGCTGGATGAGAAACAGTCCCGACACGGGCGGTTCGGGGGTGGAGGTCATGGCGGCCGCAGCCGCCACGGTCGGCTCAGGGGTGATGGTTTCGTTGCGCAGCCGGATGGACTGGGCGAACACACTCGCGGTCACAAAGTAAGAAACCAGACAGACCAGAATGGCGCTGCCGCTACTTCGCACAAATGGGCGGGACTTCACGCCCGTAGCGTAATTGAAGTGCGGCCTGAAAACAAGCGGCGACCCGGAGGAAGCAGCAATTCTCACAATGAGTCGGGAGGTAGGGCGCGGCACTCCGTGCGTGCCGTCGGAACGGATTCGTCAGGGCATCGAATGTTTTGTGGCGAAGTTGCGGCGCGCACGGAGTGACGCGCCCTACCCTTGATCAAAATTGCTGCTGATGAACGTTGCGAAGCGGCTTCTCCCGCGCCTTGACCAACTGCAAACGCCCCCAAACGGCTTGCGAGCGGGAGCCGGGGCTGCCATGTTCCAGCGCTGTCGAGCGGGACTCCCTAACGGATGACTCGTGCGGCGGTAGTTTTGTTTGGCCATGCAATCGGAACAACTCAAAGTACTGTTGATTGAGCATGATGAGGCGTTCGCGCGCGTCCTCAGTGGGATGCTGGACCAGGTGCGCGATCGCGTTGGCGGGGTCAGCATCGCCGCCACGCTGGATGAGGGTATCGCCCGTCTGGCCAAGGAGCAGTTCAACGTGGTGCTGCTGGAATTCTTCCTGCCGGACGGGGTCGGCTTGTTGAACATCCCGTTGTTGAAAGAGAAGTCCCCGCGGGTGCCCATCATTGTCGTCGGGGCGGAGGATGATGAGACCATTTCCGTCGAAGCCGTTCATGCCGGGGCGCAGGATTATCTGGTGAAGAGCCAACTCAGTCCCCGCTGGCTGTTGCGCTCGATCCATTATGCCATTGAACGGCATCAGGCCGACCTGAGTCTGGCGGACGCGCGGGAGAGGTATCGCGGCATCTTCAATCATTTGGTGGAAGGCATCTTTCAAACGACGCCCGACGGCCAGTATTTGCTGGCCAACGCGGCGCTGGCGCGCATTTACGGATATGCCACGCCCGAGGAGTTGATCCAGAATTTAACGAACATCGGCGATACACTGTATGTCGAGCCGGGGCGCCGGGAAGAATTCATGCGCCAGATGGAGGAACATGACACGATCACGGACTTTGAATCGCGCATATACCGCAAAGACGGGAGCGTGATCTGGATTTCGGAGAACTGCCGCGCGATTCGGGACGCGCGCGGACGCCTGCATTACTACGAAGGTACCGTGGAGGACATCACTTTGCGGCGCGAGGCCGAGGCCAAATTGCGCGATTCCGAGGTGCTGTATCATTCCCTGGTGGAAACGCTGCCGCAGAATATTTTCCGCAAGGACTTGCAAGAGCGATTCACGTTTGCGAACCAGCAGTTCTGTCGCGCGCTGGGCCGCCCGTTGGAGGAAATCCTCGGGAAAACGGACTTCGATTTCTTTCCGGCGGAGATGGCGGCGAAGTATCAACGCGACGACCGGCGCGTGCTCGAAACCGGGAAGAGCTTTGACACGGTCGAGGAGCATCAGTTGCCGGACGGGCAGAAGCTCTATGTGCAGGTGGTGAAAACGCCGTTACGCGGCGCGTATGCCCAGATTACCGGCTTGCAGGGAATTTTCTGGGACATCACCCCACAAAAGCTGGCCGAGGAACAAACGCGGCAGGCAACCGCGGAACTGGCGCGCAGCCGGGAACAATTGCGGTTGAAGAATCTCCAGATGGAGGACGACCTCAAGATGGCGCGCGAAATCCAGCTCACGATGTTGCCGCAGCAATATCCCGTGTTGCCGCAAGACGCCACCCCGGCGGAAAGCGCCTTTCTATTTACGCACCGGTATCATCCCACCGGGGCGGTGGGTGGGGACTTCTTCAGCGTGTCGGCGTTGTCGGATTCGGAGGTGGCGGTGTTCATTTGCGACGTCGCCGGCCACGGCGTGCGTTCGGCGCTGGTCACCGCCATGATTCGGGCGCTGGTCGAGGAACTGAAACCACTGGCGCACGAACCGGGCAACTTCCTCACGAAACTCAATTCCGATCTGTGCGAAATCCTCCGGCACACGGGCACGCCGATGTTGACGACCGCCTTCTATCTGGTGGCCAGCGCCAGGACCGGCGTCATGCGGTACGCCAATGCCGGTCATCCCAAGCCCTTGTTGCTGCGGCGCAACGCGGACCGGGTTGATTCGCTCCTTAATACCTCTGGCCGAAGCCAGCCGGCGTTGGGCTTGTTTGAGAAGGCGCTCTACCAGACCTCCGAAGTCACGCTCGCGCCGCGGGACCTGGTGATGTTATTCACCGACGGCCTCTACGAAGTGGAAGCGCCGGATGAAACCATGTACAGCCAGGAGATGCTGCTGGCCGCCGCCCGACAACGCCTCCACTCGCCGGCCGCGACGTTGTTCGACGAGGTTTTGGGGGCGGTGGAGGAGTTTGCAGACAGCCGAGGATTCATGGACGACGTCTGCATGGTCGGCGTGGAACTGGCGCATCTAACGCCCGGCTGAAACCTGGCGGGAGGGAATCTGATTCGACCGGGTGAAAAAGTGGTTTCCGGCCAAAGAAACGCTTTACTGAGCGTCCGGTCTGCATAAATTGTCGGGCAGTTAAACAGTAACATGCGAAGCACAACATGGACCTGCATCACCCAATCCTGAGAGAATTTCCGGATCATCGCGACACCATTCAGCGCCTCAAGGGCAGTGACGCGCACTTTCGGAAAATGTACGACGAATATCACAACCTCGACGACGCGGTGTATCGCATTGAAGAGGAAATTGATTTCGCGACCGACCAGGAGATCGAGGAATTGAAGATGCGGCGAGCGAAGCTCAAGGATTACATTTACCACCTCATCCGCCACGCCCCGGCGGCCTGCCCCACCTGCAACGGTTCGGGGCTGGCCCGCTGAATCCGCCGCGCTGAGGTGCTGGCTCGCGCAGAGAGGCGCGCGACGCAGGATTGTTGCTCCGTCTTGGCTTCCGCCTGCCAGGCGCTGTTGGATCGTCAAGTTGCGCTGGCGGGTGGAGACAGAATTCGAGAGAATGCCGCCGGCCTTTCTCTGTTCGATTAGTTCTGGTCGAACCGCTCCACCTCGCGGGCAAAGGCTTCCAGACCGCTGAAGTTGCGTTGCCAGGTAGTGTACATCACTCCAACCACACCCGGAACCTTGCGCGCTGTTTCCAACCATTGGCCGATTTGTTCCGGGCTGGTGTCATAATAACCGGCGAGGATTTGCTGATGACCGCGTTCGGAGAAGAACTTCAGGCTGGCCGCGCGTTGGCCGAAATTCCAGTTCATGATGACCACGTTATTGTCGAGTCCTTCCCACGCTCCGCGCAAGTCTCCCCTCACCAGGTAATAGTCTGGCACGGCGTTGTGGTGTGGATCGAACATGTCGCTCCAAACCAGGATGCGCCCGCCGGGATTGACGCCACGCAACCAGGCCACACACTTCCGCGCGTTGTCCGCCACGATTTCCGCGGCCGATAATCCGCGCCGACGACAGGATTCGTCCCAGCCGAGCACCCGCCATTCGTCGTGCGACATCAAATAACTGCGGGCGCTCCAGGCTTCGTGGACTTCCCGGGCCTGGCGTGCCAATAGTTCCTCGAATTTTGGTTCGCTCACGCAGCCGCAGACCTGGCCGTCGTAAATAACGTGCGGATGGAAATACGAGACACGCAGCCGGGCGCCGTCGGGTTGTGTTGTCCTCAGCATCGGCGGATCATGCCAAACCTCGTATTCGCCGGGCCACGGCTGGTTGCCCATGCGCGGGTCATGCAATGGGTCAAAGTCCTCTCCTTCCTTCAGTTCGCGTCCGCCTGCAAGTCGCACGACTAGCGGGCAACCGGAGCGCCGCAACAGGTTTACCGGCCCGACCTCCGCCAGTTGCGGGTCGGCCAGCCAAAGCGAGCCGCTGTCCGCCCCCCACGCGCCGATGTAAATGGCCACGTTCGTGTGCTCCAGCGAATTGAAGGTGACATGGTGCGTGGTCCAATCCTGGGTCTGCCTGGCTCGCAATGAGGTGTAGCTGAGGTTGCGATTGCCGCCCACGAGTGCCTTGATTTCCGGTTGGCCGCGAAAATCGCGCGTCTTGAGGCGAACGGAAACGCGATATTGCCGAAACGGTGACACCGGAACGTGCGCCATGATCCGGGCGTTAGCACCCTTGGGATCGGTCACACGGAGACCGTCTTCGTCGGGCTGGAGATTGTCATCAATGAACCCCCAATGTCGCCGCTCGGCCAATGGTGGCAGGGCTACCGGCGGTTCCGCCAAGATCTGCGCCAGGCCGTTGCTGACGACGAACAGCGCGTTGCGCACCGGCAAACCTGCCGCCAGATTCGGATCGTGCCACAGAAGGTCGTTGGAATAGCCCACTGGAAACACGGCCGGCACGAGTTCAATCCCCAATTCGTCCGCCACTTGCCGGATCCGCTGGATGTGTTGTTGGTAACGCGGGTCCAACTCGCGGATGCGTGTGAACTTGGAATCCGCTAGCAGAAAGTGCGAAAAGCCAAGAGGTCCGGCGCGGCGCATCAATGCTTCGAGCCGTTCGGTTTCGGCCGGCACCAACAAATTCACTTGGGCATATACCCAGCGTTCGAGAGGGGCGGAGAGCAACTCGCCGGCGGGAATCGCGGTCAACACCAGTAGGACGAGGATGCGAATCATGGCGTCAGCCTGCGCCCGAACCGCTGATAGGTCAATGTCCGGCACGGAGGGATGAGCATTGGCTGGCGAATCGGAGGTTGCATGTTGCGTTTGGAGAATTAGATTCAGCCCACACCAGAAGAATCTGTAAGCCGAACGACTGGAATATGAAGACCATTGCCAACCGCCTTTTTGCCCCGGGACCCGGAACCACGCTAAACCACGGCGCCCTATTGGTTCTGCGGCTGTGGTTGGGCTTGAGCATGTTCTTCCTGCACGGTCTGGATAAACTGCTTCATTTCGGCAGCAAGGCATCGAAGTTTCCCGACCTGCTGGGGCTGGGCAGCACGTGCGCGTTGGCCCTGGCGGTGTTCGCCGAGGTATTTTGCAGCGCGATGTTGGTGCTGGGATTGTTGAGCCGCTTTGCCGCCTTCAGCTTGTGCCTCACCATGCTGGTGGCTTACGCGCTGGTTCACAAGCTGGCGCTCAGTGGCGCCAGCAGCGGTGAACTGGCCTTCATCTATCTGGGGGGATATTTGGCCCTGCTGCTCGCCGGGCCGGGACGTTACTCTGCTGATGCCTGTCTATTCGCCAAGACATCTAAGTTCACCAGCCCGGCATGAACCGCTGTCACCGGATGCCGGAACGCTCCGATTATCGCCGAACCATGAAAGCTCCTCTTTGTTTCCTCCGGATCGCCGCCTGGTTGATCATCACCGGTCTGGCCAGTGAAGCGCAGGAGTGGACGCGGTTTCGTGGCCCCAATGGCAGTGGCATCAGCGAGGCGAAGACCATCCCGACCCGGTGGGCAAACGAGGATTTCAATTGGAAGGTGGCACTGCCGGGCGTGGGACATTCCTCGCCAGTATTGTGGGGCGACCGGATTTTTCTCACGAGTGCCGACGAACGGCAAATGCAGTTCATCGTACTGTGCGTCAGCACGGAGGATGGCCGCTTGCTCTGGCAAAAGACCTTTCCGTTCATGCCGCATCGCAAGCACGCCAACAACGCCTTCGCGGCTTCCACCCCGACGGTGGACGCGCAGCGCGTGTACCTCAACCGCACCGAACCCGGCCACAATCGGCTGATGGCGCTGACGCATCGCGGCGAATTGGTCTGGGAGAAGGACCTTGGACCGCACCGCACGCAACACGCCGGCGGCGCTTCCCCGATTCTCCACGCCGGGATGGTGGTATTGGCCAATGAACAGGATGGCGAGAGTTTTCTCGTTGCCGTGGATACCCGCACCGGCGCCACCCGGTGGCAAACTCCCCGCCAAACCGGCAACTCCGCGGCGGCCTACTCCACGCCCTGCGTTTATCAACCGAAAGCGGAAAGGCCGGTCCTGATATTCAACAGTGAGATGCACGGCATCTCCGGAGTCGCGCCGGAGACGGGCAAAGTATTGTGGGAGTTTGCCTCCGCCTTCGACAAACGCAGCGTCAGTTCGCCGGTCATTGCGGGTGAGTTGATCATCGGTTCCTGCGGCAGTGGCGGTGGCGGCAATTACGTCGTCGCCGTGCGTCCCGGCGAGGCGGTTGGGGACAGACCGCCGCAACGCGCGTACGAGATTCGCCGCTCCGCGCCGTACGTGCCCACGGGTGTGGCGTTGGGCGAACGACTTTTCTTATGGAGCGACGCCGGGATTGTCACATGCGCGGTTGCCGCGTCAGGCGAAATCAAGTGGCAGGAGCGGGTGGGAGGGAATTTTTTCAGTTCACCGGTGTGCGTTGATGGCCGGTTATTCGGCGTTTCGACGCGCGGGGAGGTGGTGGTTGTGGCCGCCACGGATCACTTTGAGGTGCTGGCTCGCAATAGCCTGGACGAGCAGACACATAGCACGCCCGCCGTTGCGGGAGGCCGGATGTATGTGCGCTCGCTTCGCCAACTGTTCAGCATCGGAGGCAAGGTTGCGAGCGACTTGCCGGTCAGCGATCCTGGATCCTAGCCGGATTCAAGGTTGGCGCTCCGCGGCAGAAACCGGCTGGAGAGCACCCGCGCGTTTCAACCTCTCCAACACGCGCGCCACCGGCAGGGCTTCGACCGTGCCGCGGAAACCGACAACGGTGCTGGCCGTGAACATGGAATTGTAGATGGCCTCTTCCGTGGCTTCCGCCACCGCCTGGAAGAGCGGGGTGATCACCTCGTTCGCAAGTTCCGTTGTTCGGTGGGAGGTTTCTCCCTGCCGTCGTCGGCACTCGGTCGCGGTGGAGAAGGCAATGACGTAGTCGCCCGAGCCATTGGACAGGTTTGAGCCAGTGCGCGCCAGGCCCGCCAGCGCGCGGGCCGCCAGCCGTTCCAGATTGCGGGAACTTAACGGAGCATCGGTGGCGACGATGATCATGATGCTGCCGTCGCCGGTGTGGTCGAGCATTGGCGAGGCTTCGGCCCCGGCTTTGGCGGTGAGGCCGGAGGCTCCCTTGCTGGAGTGCGTTGCCGCCTGTCCGGTCAATTCCCGGCCAATCCGCACGCCGTTGATGGTCAGATCGCCGCCGAAATTACTTTGCACCAACACGCCGACGGTGTAGGCGCCAGACTTGTCCGGCAACTTGCGCGAGCTGGTGCCGATGCCGCCTTTCCAACCGAACGCCACGGTACCCGTGCCGGCGCCCACAGCTCCTTCCTGAACCCGGCCGCCCGTGGCGTTGGTGAGGGCGTGGACCACGTGCTCGGGGAGGACGGGCCGCGCCCGAATATCACTCAGAAATCCGTCGTTGGTTTCGCCGACAACGGGATTGATGGACCGGACTTCCGCCATGTCGGGTTGCGAGAGCAGCCACGCAACCATGGCATCCGCTACTTTCCAGACACCCAGGGTGCCAGTAAGGAGAATTGGAGTTTCGAGTTCGCCCAGTTCCTGGACTTGGGTTACGCCGAGTAGTTTGCCGAAACCATTTCCCACATGAATCGCCGCCGGCACACGATTGCGGAAAACATTTCCGCCGTGCGGCAGGATGGCTGTGACGCCGGTGTGGACGGATTGGCCGTTGGTTAGTGTGGTGTGCCCAACGCGCACGCCCGCCACGTCAGTAATCGCGTTCAACGGTCCCGGTGACAAAGAACCTACCATCACTCCGGCATCACGCACCCGGAGTTGGCCGAGCGAAGTCTGAGTGAGCATCACAAGGACAACGCTGAGAAGCGCAAGGACAGCAACCAATCGGGAAGATCGGAGCACACTGTGAGTTGTCATTGCCGGCACCGAGGTTTCGCCGCGCCCGGCTATTGCAGCCGTTCCGCCAGCGCGGCCTGGCTCTTGGCGAAGACTTCCTGGTGGAGCGAGTTGCCGTGCGAATCAATCGTAACCACAGCGGGGAAATCCACCACCTCAAGTTCCCAGATCGCCTCGGGCGAACCGAACTCATCCTTAAAATATACGTTGCGCACTTGCTTGATACATTCGGCCAGCACCTGCGCCGCGCCGCCGATGCCGTGCAAATACACGCAGCCATGTTCCTTGCACGCCGCCAGCGTCCGTTCACCCATGCCGCCCTTGCCAATGACCCCGCGCACGCCGAAGTCCCGGATGATCTGCCACTGATACGGCTCTTCACGAATGGACGTTGTCGGCCCGGCGGCGGTGCATTTATAGGTGCCGTCCGGCTGTTGCATCATCACGGGGCCACAATGATAGATGATGCCGTCCTGGAGGCTGACCCCGGGCGGCAACTTGCCGCCGTCGTGCAAATACTTGTGGACCGCGTCGCGTCCGGTAAACACCACGCCGGAAATCAAAACCTCGTCGCCGACTTTCAGCGCACGAATTTTTTCTTCGGTGAAGGGGAAGGATAATTTGATCATAACTTTGCTATGGCAGAGAATACGAACTTTTGCGCCAGGGTGCAATCGCCACCGTTCAGAAGTTCTGCACCTCATCCTGTTGCGAACGAGACAATTCCTGTATTGTCCGCCTGCGCTTTGCGTCTGGACTGCGGCGACAATGAGTCAACGTATAGAACCACAACGAAACATGAGCATGACCATGAAAATGACTTCCCCGTCCTGGCTGATGGCTCTGGCGATCACCGTAACTGCCGCGGCGCGGGCGGAGTTGCAGCACACCGATGTTTTTGTTTCCGGCCAGGACGGTTACCACACCTACCGCATCCCGGCCATTGTGACCACCACCGACGGCACGGTGCTGGCCTTTGCCGAAGGCCGCAAACATTCCGCCAGTGACACGGGGGACATTGACCTTGTCTTGAAGCGCAGCGCCGATGGCGGTCACACTTGGAGTGAGCTGTCTGTGGTCTGGGACGACGGCGCGAACACCTGCGGGAACCCGTGTCCAGTAGTGGACCGTCAGACTGGCACGATCTGGCTCTTGTTGACATGGAATCGCGGGGACGACGCCGAGCCGCGCATCATTGCGCAAACCAGCAAGGACACGCGGCGGGTTTTTGTTACTCACTCGACCGATGATGGCCAGTCGTGGGCCAGGCCGCAGGAAATCACCGCCACGACCAAGTTGACCAACTGGACCTGGTACGCGACCGGACCGGGCGCCGGGATTCAAGTCGAACAGGGATCGCATCGCGGGCGATTGGTCATTCCCTGCGACCACATTGAGGCCGGCACGAAGCGGTACTTTTCGCATGTCATTTTCTCCGATGACCACGGTAAGAACTGGCAACTGGGTGGCAGTTCTCCGCGGGATCAAGTGAACGAATGTGAAGTGGTGGAGTTGACTGGCAATCGCCTCCTGTTGAACATGCGAAACTACGACCGTGCCCAGCGCACCCGGCAAACGGCCTTCAGCTACGATGGTGGTGTAACGTGGACCGACCAGCGCCACGCGACGGAGTTGATCGAGCCAATCTGTCAGGCCAGCATTCGCCGCTACTCGTGGCCCGACGACGGCCAGAAGGGCAACATCCTGTTCTCGAACCCGGCCAGCACGCGCCGGGAAAAAATGACGGTTCGCCTGAGCACGGATGAGGGGCAAACCTGGCCGGCGGCCCGACAACTCCACGCTGGACCATCGGCTTATTCATGTTTGGTCATCCTCCCCGATCAGACCATTGGTTGTTTGTATGAAGCGGGAGAGAAAAGCCCCTACGAAAAAATCGTGCTGGCTCGCTTCAGTCTCGACTGGCTCACGGCCGGCAAAGCAACGGTCCGCGATTCGGAGTGACAAGAGGAAGCTGGACTGCCGTTTGCCTCTCGCCGTCGGTTGTCCGAATGGCTGGCCGCCGGGAACATCAAGAGTGCATCACGGTGATCTTGGGATCACGAGGAATGATGCGGGGCCGGCTCCTCACTCACCCAATTGAGACACAGCAATGACCCGGCAAGTGACGCCCTTGGCTGCTACCGCCAGTGCCATCTGATTGGTAGTGGACAAGCACGTGTCTTTCGCGCATCAGTGGTACTGGATTCATGGCAGAACCGGGCCGGAATCCAACGTGAGTGTTTGCTGGTCACGGCAAAAACCTCGGACCTTCGGAGGCGATATGGACAGACAATGGAATCACGGATGGGTTGTCATGGTGACCCTGATGGTGGGCGCGATGATTGCTGAAAGTGAACGCGTCGCCGCCCAACCGTTGCCGGCGACCAACGGCAACTGGACCTACACGTTGCTGCAAGACAGTCAATTGACGGACGACTGCCCGATCTGCGACCGCATTCCCATCGTGGTGCCGCTGCGCGGCAAATTTGAGTTGCGGTTGCTGGAGGAGAATCCGGTGTTTGCGCGCTACGCGGTGGAGAACCTGGACTTTGTGGCCAGTGAACCATTGCGACCAACCTACAAGGTCACCGGCCAAGGCACTTACCAGGTGGGCGGAGAAGTCGCCATGATGCAGGAGATGGTTCTTGAGGTTCAGATAGACAATGGGGACACCAAGACCCTCTGTTACCTGACCAACGAAACCGGCCTGGTTCAGCGGCGCTGGCCGATGATGAGCATCCAACTGCATCAGACCAACGGAACCATTGCCCAAGTATATCACCTCGAACTGGCGGCCGCACCACTCCATGAGATTTGGTTCTCAACGCAGCACGGTTTTCATTCGGGAACCCTGCCGCCGGTGCCGAGTCAGGTGACGGGCGGCGACCTCATCTCGTCCGCCGGCCGGCTGGTGAAGCGCAACCATGAACTCACGGCGCGCCTCGGGATAATGCCGGTTGTTCCCGACCTTGGGCTGGATGCGATTGACATTCTTCCCGGCGGCGAAATCGCTTTCTCAATGGCGCAGGGTGAATTCAGCGAAACTCTGGGCCCGCTGCACGAAGGTGACGTGCTGTCGGACCGCGGAAAAGTCATCCACAGCTACGCAGACTTGATGGGGGCGTTTGGCCCGCAGCCACCGTTGGCAGATTCAGGTCTGGACGCACTGCATCGCGTCAACGAGGAGGAATTCTGCTTCTCCATCAAGCAGGACTTCTTTTCCGAGATTTTGGGCCGCGCGATTCACCGGGGCGACCTGCTCTCCAGCCGTGGAGTGATCCTCAAGACGAACGAGGAACTCCTCGCTCCATTCAATCCGGCCGATCCCAAGAAGGACTATGGCTTGGATGCCGTCTGGGTCTGGCCCAATGGCGAAATCTGGTTCTCCACCGAGGAAGGGGTCCATGGACAGCACTTTGAATTCTACGCCCCCGGCGATCTCCTCAGCGATCAAGGCTATGTGGTGTTCCGCAATCTCGAATTGGTGGGCGCCTTTGCGCCCTTGGAAGACCTGGGGGACTTCGGCCTGGACGCATTGTTCATCGTGAGCGATGCATCGCCTTCTGCGCCCGCGCCACGATTCACCCGCGTGAACCGCGGGCCCGCGACGGGTGTGATCGAGTTGGAATGGGACGGCGCGGGCCGTGTGTTTCAGGTGAAACGGGCGGGTAATGCCGCCGGACCTTACTCCCCCTTGAGCGAGATCGTGCCGGACCTGTTCTTCAACGACACCACGTCGTTCCCGCCTCAGTCATTTTACCGATTGCGGCAGTGGTAGCGCGGTCAGATCGAGAATCATCGGCGAGTGTCCGGGTGTTGTCGGGGAGACATCTGGGATAGGACAGTTCCGAGTTCGGATTAACCGGAGAGGGCTCATTTCGACACGAAATTCTGGACGTCATTCGCGGACCAACATAGTCTCAACCCAGTTCGGCTCTCAGAACACTGTCAAAGAATAAATCTAACCGTTTATGCTCATTGTCCATGTCCATGTTCACGTGAAACCGGAATGTGTCGAGGCCTTCAAAGCCGCGTCTCTGGAGAACGCGCGAAATAGTGTCCGCGAGCCGGGCATCGCGCGCTTTGACGTCGTTCAGCAAGCCGAGGATCCGACGCGCTTTGTGTTGGTCGAGGTTTATCGCACTCCGGACGCGACCACGGCGCACAAAGAAACGAAGCATTATCAAGTATGGCGTGATGCCGTCGCGCCCATGATGGCCGAGCCGCGCACGAGCGTGAAGTTTGCGAACGTGTTTCCAGAGGATGCGGGGTGGTAATTCTGTCAACGCTTCACCCTCGCCCCGGCCCTCTCCATGAACCGCGACGTAGCGGCGTCTCGGCAGAGCGCCGCCACTCCCACCCCAGCCAGTTGGCGGCGCTCTACCGAGACGCCGCTACGCTTCATGGCCTCGATGCGCGTCAAATGTTGGAGGTCGAAGCTCTCCATGCACGAGACGCGCTCTGGCAGTGTTGGGTTCAGGTGTTCAAAGCACAGACTTGGGCTGGGAGATTTCCCTCCATGAGGGAGAGACTTCGCCGAATCCAGATTCGCGCTTCGACTCCCCGAACCGTAGCCGCCGACGTGAGGAGGCGGATTCCCCTGGGCTGCGACGTCGTCCGCCTCCTCACGTCGGCGGCTGCGAGCGAAGGGTTCCGGGGGGAGTTGTCTCGATTTTGAAATCGCGCATGGCAGCCATGAACCCCGGAGCGCGGGCAGCCTTGTCCGCGAGTTCCGATACCGAGGTTCGCGCGGACAAGGCTGTCCGCGCTCCGAGCAGCGGTTCATGGGAAGCAAGATTCGTTCGCCAGCTTTCTGCAAATCGAAAAATGGCGATTGTTTTATGGTCTTGAGCAGATTGAAGAAGGTTCGATTGCTGTTCCCTCTCCCGGCGGGAGAGGGTAAGGGTGAGGGGGAAACGACGCTTGTGAACTCGCAGGCGAGACGCCTGCGCCACTATCGAAAGATGAACTTTGAATTCGCGACAGCCACCCGAATCATTTTCGGCGCAGGCATGCTGAAGCAGATCGGCGGCCTGGCGCGCGAATTCGGCAAGCACGCGCTGGTTGTGACCGGAAGAAATCCGGCCCGCGTCGCGGCTTTGCTTAAGCATCTTGAGGCGAATCGGATTGCCGCAACTCTGTTTGCCGTGGCCGGTGAGCCGACAATTGGTCTCGTGGAGCAGGGGATCGCCACCGCCCGCGCGGCGGGTTGCGACTTGGTCATCGCTTTCGGCGGCGGCAGCGCGATAGACGCGGGCAAAGCGATCGCGGCCATGCTGACGAACGAGGGCGAGTTGCTGGATTATTTGGAGGTCATCGGACGCGGTCGCGCGTTGACGAAGCCCTCTGCGCCATTCATCGCGATTCCCACGACGGCGGGCGCAGGAGCAGAGGTTACCCGCAACGCGGTGCTGGCTTCGCCGGATCACAGATTCAAAGTAAGCCTGCGCAGTCCTTTGATTTTGCCCAAAGTCGCTCTGGTTGATCCTGAGCTGACGTACGAACTGCCTCCGGCCACTACGGCCACCACCGGTCTGGATGCACTCACGCAACTCATCGAACCATACACCTGTTGCCGCACGAATCCGATGGTGGATGCGCTGTGTGTGGAGGGAATCCGCCGCGCGGCACGGTCGTTGCGGACTGCATTTGCCGATGGACAGAATCGCGAAGCCCGCGAAGACATGTGCGTGGCGAGTTTGTTTGGCGGGTTGGCTTTGGCAAACGCGGGCTTGGGCGCGGTGCATGGCTTTGCCGCGCCGATTGGCGGCATGTTTCCCGCGCCGCACGGGGCGGTGTGCGCGGCGCTGTTGCCGCACGTCATGGCCGCGAATCTGCGAGCGTTGCGCGTGCGTTCGCCGGAGCGTGACACGTTGCGGCGTTACGACGAGATTGCGCGACTGGTGACCGGCAATTCGCCAGCGTACGCGGACGACGGGGTGCGCTGGGTGAGTGATCTGGTTCGCGATTTGCACATTCCGAAGCTGCGTGAGTATGGCGTACGCACGGAGCACGTCGGCGAGCTGGTGGAGAAGGCCGCCAAAGCCAGCAGCATGAAAGCCAATCCGATCACCTTGACAGCCGACGAACTGGCGGAAACCCTGCGCGTCGCCATCTGATGAACGACGCCCGGCCCAACTCGCTCAAACGATTCTCACCCACGGTGATTGCGCTGGTTCTGGCGAACTTGATTCCGCTTTACGGCGTGCTGGCGTTGGGCTGGGAGGTGTTCCCGCTGATGCTGTTGTTCTGGCTGGAGAATGTCATCATCGGGGTGTTCAACGTACTCAGGATGCTGCTGGCGGAACTGCAAAAGCCGGAGGCGTGGTTCGGCAAACTGTTTCTGGTACCGTTTTTCTGCGTGCATTATGGAATGTTCACGTTCGTGCATGGCGTGTTTGTGGTCGGTCTGTTTGGCGGCCAATTTCGGGCGGGCGCCGGTTTTCCATCACTGGCGATGTTTCAGAAGCTGATCACGGAGCAGCACCTGGGCATCGCCGTGCTGGCGCTGGTGGTGAGTCACGCGTTCTCCTTTGCCTGGAATTATCTCTGGCGCGGTGAGTATCGCACGGTTTCCCTCCAAACGCTGATGGCGCGGCCCTATGCACGCGTCGTCGTGCTGCATCTGGCTTTGCTGGGCAGCGGCTTCCTGCTGGTCGCGTTGAAATCCCCCGTGGTGGGCCTGGTGCTGCTGGTGTTGTTCAAGATCGGGCTGGATGTGAGTTCGCACCTGAAGGAGCACGTGCGTCTGACAGATACCACTGCCACCACCACAGTCAGCCAAGCAATACGAGGAGAATCATCTCCACGATCGTAGTCACAATCGTCACTGGAATGCCGAACTTTGCGCAGTTGCAGGAATCATGATGCGAACGCGCAGATGCAAACCGACGGTGAACGCGCCGACAAGCGCAAAAGGGAAGCAGGAGATTCCCCTTCCCGTGAGGGTATGCACGTCTTAGACTGCTCCGGGCTTATGAAGAATCGCGCTTTGCTGGGATTACTGGTCGGTTCATTGGTGTTCAATCTCGCCGCTTCAGCGCAAACCAATCAGGCGTTTCTCCCGCCGGCGCCTGAGGGCACACAATGGAAACTCGTTTGGCACGATGAGTTCGATGGCGCGCAACTGGACGAAACCAAATGGAATCGTTTGGGGGACTGGAAGCGGCGCGACGGTTTTTGGGTGAAAGCGGATGCTTATCTGAGCGGACGAGGCAGTCTCCTCTTGCGTACCACAAAGGATGGTGACCGCTTTACCTGCGGCGCAGTGAACACGAAGGGGAAGTTCGAGCACGCGTTCGGTTACTTCGAGGCGCGCTGCCAGATGCCGACGCAGCCGGGCCACTGGCCGGCGTTCTGGCTCATGTGCGACGGCGTCGGCAAAGTTGGCAACAACGGTCGTGATGGCACGGAGATAGATATCATGGAGATGCCGTGGCGTGACGGGCGGTTGACGGTCAATCTGCACTGGGACGGCTACGGCAAGGACCACAAATCGGCAGGCCACAAATTCACCCGCCCCGAAGTCTTGGAGGGTTTCCACACCTACGGTCTGCTCTGGCTGCCGGACGAGTACGTGTTTTATGTGGATGGCGAGGAAGTCTGGCGCAGCCGGGCGGGCGGCGTTTCGCAAGTGCCCGAATTCATCAAGCTCACCAACGAAATCGGCTCGTGGGCCGGCGACATCAAGGCGGCCGCATTGCCCGATTATTTCGAGGTGGATTACGTGCGGGTTTACGAACTGGTGGATTGACGTCTTGCGGCCCAGGGGTCCGGTTGTGGTTCGGTTACGCCGCATGTATCACTCATTGTGCGGAATCTTGATCGTGCTGCCGCCGATGAATTCGCGGATCACTGCGTCGCCCGGAATGAGATCGTAACTCGCGACTTGCTCTTGGCTAAGACCCGCCACGGATTCCAGCAGTGCCTTCACGCGATCGTAGCGGACGCGCGCATCCAGGAAACCGGCGTACGGCTCAAACTCCTCGGGCTTGGGCAACAAACTGTCTGAACCGGAGAAGAACCCTTTCAATGCCGGCAGATCGAAAGGGAATCCACCGTTGACGCTGTGGTCGGCCAGGCCCATCAGGGGGATAATGCTGAAAAGTTCCCCGGCGCGGACATAATGCCAATGGAGAATCGTATGCAGGGTGCCGTGGTTACGATGGCGCGCGTCCCGCAGCATCCGCCGGATCAGCCGCACATCCGTAAACGTCGTCAAGCGGTCTGCACTGCCATCGCCCTCGTAAAGCACGTTTTGGGTTTCGATGTAGAGTCGGAACTGCGTGGACGGAGGAATCCACTCCGTAATTGGCGGATACAACCCATGCAGACAATCCAGCAGGAGAACTTGATCCTTTTCCAGTTTGATGGGCTTGGTGCCGGTGCGCCGGCCTTCCTTGAAACTGTAAACCGGTTTTTCGATGGTCCGGCCTTCGAGCAATTCGCGCAGGTGCGCGTTGAGCAGTTGAATGTCCAGTGCCTCGGGGGTTTCGTAGTTGCGATCGTTGATCCAGTCGGTCGGATGCTCCACCAGCGACCAGAAATAGTCGTCCAGGTTCAGCATCAGGAACCGCAGACCGTGCTTCTCCAGTCGGTCGGTGAGTTTGACGGTGGTGGTGGTCTTGCCGGAGCAACTCGGGCCGCTGACCCACATCATGCGCAAAGGATCCCCAGCGTTGAGTCGCGCCAGAACCTTCTGCGCCGCTTCGTCCAGGGATGCTTCGTAAAGCGCCAGCGACGCGTCCACGAGACGTTTGAGACTGCCGCTGCGCACGGCCTCGTTCAGGCCGGCCACGGTATGAACGCCGTGCGCTTCGTTCCAGGCCAACGTTTGCCGCATGGCTTCCTGCGGGAAGCCGTTGCCGGCGAATTTTTCCGGCGGAATGGCCCCCTCGCGCAACCAGTGGCGTCCCCAGCGATAACATTCGTAGGCATCGGCGGTGAACTGAAAGCCGAAGCTGCGCAACGCGTGCAGCACTTCATCCTGAATCGTCTCGATGGTGGGCGGGAAGTTGGCGATGAGATGGTGCGGCTCAGAATTCAGACAGACCACCACGGCATCGGCCAGAAACGACGCGATGCGAGCGTCATTGCCGTAAGCCTCGAAAATCTTCTCATTCACCCCGGGCAGAAAATCGCGCCGGAAACCGCCGATGGAATCCGCCGCGCGAAGGATGGCGCGGCAGATGCGCGTCTCATCGAAGCGCACCAGCGCCCGGTTGCGTTTCTGGACTTTGACAATGCGATTTTGAACAGCCATCGGTGCGGACTCTACCGGCATGCCCCGCCTTCGGAAAGGTCGCAATGCGATGCGGCCGGAACGGACCTCCAAGCTGGATGAAGCGGCGTTGTTGAGAATTTCGGGACCGGCTGTAGCCGCCGACGTGAGGCGGCGGATCATTGGAGCGACTGAGTGCTGCGGCCTCACGTCAGCGGCTACAATCGCTGGTTTACGCAGCCTTCGCGTGATTGGCTGCCTGCTTGCGCGGGTCCGTTGCGGAGATGATGGCACTGACGGCCTGCTGATTGAACCCTTTGAAACCACCGTGCCGCTGCAGATTCTCCAAGTGGCTGCCAATAGCGCCGTCGCGCACGAATTGTTCGCCCTGCTCGTGCGTGAGCAACCCGGCGCTCACCAGACGCTCCACGCGCTCGCGGTTCACGGGCCAGCGTTCGCCTTCGGTAAACGCTTGCCGCAGAAACGCGAAATCCGAGAACGGCTTCATGGTGTTCACGCCCTCCTGCTGCAACTGCGCGCGCAACGAAGCGAAATCGAAGCGCGCCTCCAGATGATGCATGCCCGCGTCCAGGAAACTTTCCCCGTGCAACCCGACCCAGAAGCCCACCGTTCCAAGTGACTTTATTCGCGGCAGCCTCCTGATCGAGAAATCAAGCTCCGTTTCCTCCGGCGTCAAATCCACGTCCGCAAACACCACGATGCCGGTGACCGGTTGTTCCAGGACCTGCGCGCCCCAACCGGCTTCCGCGCCCGCGTAAAACCGTTCGCGTCTCTGGAAACCCAGTTTCAGAAGAAACTTGATCAAATCCGCGAAGTGCTCGCGCGAGCAGCGGAACGTGTGATGATCGTGATTGCCCCAGCCGAGGCCGAGCGCGTCCTGGCGGAACTTCTGGATGCGCGCCGCCCGATTGCGACTCTCCCAATACGCGCGCTCTGCCTCGAAGAACAAGTGGCAGGCAACGTCGCAGTCCACGAGCATCAAGGCGCGGTTCAAAATCCGATTGGCCGCTACAAACCCCTCGCTGTCCTTGGCAAAATGCCGCGGGCGTGTGGCAAACAGCTCCCTGGCCTTGATGATTGCCTCCAGTTCGCCGCGCTTCAATCTGGCCGAAACGAATCCCCGATAAGCGCGGCGCTCCACGGCCTGCAATTCCGTGCCGTTCTCCTGTGCGACCACGACGCGGCGATAACGTGAGCGCGGTTCGCCCTCCGGTTCGGCCCGCAAATCATGCCGCGCGATCAAGTCCGCTACGAACTCGGGTTTGACGGCGAGCACGGACGGGCCTCTTCTGGCTTTGCGCAATAAGACCCGAGGCAACGTCGCCCGTGGATGCTCCAGAACAGTCTCTCTGCCCGCGGTTTCACACTTGGAGTCACGAGCGAAGCCGGCCGCGGACAATTCGGTTTCCTCGTCTGGCGAAACGACCAAATGATCCACCCACTCGAAGAAATCCGTGCCGGTCTCGTCGCGCATCCGCCGGGCCAACTCGCGGGCGAAGCTGTTCCGTTCAAGAAACCACTCGATCCGGTGGCGGAGCAAGTGTTCGGCCGCGAAAGCCAGCGGCCAGTCGAAGCACTTTGGCGCGGTGGCTCGCAAAGCGCGTTTGCTCAGTTGATCCACGATAAGTATGCGGTTGGCTTGCTTTGTTGAACGGAACGTACGGCGCTCCTGGCGAGGACTTCAAGAACCGAATCACCTGGTTGGCTGTATGATGAAACCTGGGCCTTCCCCGGTGAGCCTGGGGCCGCGCTCGACTTCGACTCATGGCAAACCATGGCAAATCAGATCATGGCAAATCTTTCTTCCCACGCAGCAGGGGTTTGGGCATTCTCCCGCCGCGCGAACTTCCGAAATTAATTATGAAAATTGCTATTGTCGGTTTGGGTTACGTGGGATTGCCCCTTTGCCTGCAATTCGCCGAGGGCGGGGTGGAGGTCATTGGGTTGGACATAGACCCAAACAAGGTGCAGGCCATCAACTCCGGCCGAAGTTACATCCAGCATATCGAGAGTGAGGCGATTCAGAAGATTGTGGCTACCGGGCGGCTGATGGCTTCGAGTGATTTCTCCATGGTCGAGGCGGTTGAGGCGGTGGTGATTTGTGTGCCGACGCCGCTGAACAAGAATCGCGAGCCGGATATTTCCTACATCGTCAAGACCGGCAAGTCCATTGCGCCGTACCTGCAGCGCGGCACACTCGTGGTTTTGGAGTCCACGACTTATCCGGGCACCACCGACGTGGACTTGCGCGCCGTGCTTGAGTCCGGTTCGGGGCTGAAGGCGGGCACGGATTTTCATCTGGCCTTTTCCCCGGAGCGCGAGGACCCCGGCAATCCCGACAGCAAAGTGGCCCAGATTCCGAAAGTGATTGGCGGATTCTCCCCGGCGTGTCTCGAAAAAGCCCAGGCACTTTACCGCAAAGCAATCAAAGTCTTGGTGCCGGTTTCGACCTGCCGGGTGGCCGAAGCGACCAAACTGCTGGAAAACATCTTTCGCAGTGTGAACATCGCGCTGGTGAATGAACTGAAAGTGGTTTACGCCGCGATGGGCATTGACGTGTGGGAAGTCATCAATGCGGCAAAGACCAAACCATTTGGTTTCATGCCGTTCTATCCCGGACCAGGCCTGGGCGGACACTGCATTCCGATTGATCCTTTTTACCTCACCTGGAAGGCGCGCGAATACAGTCAGAATACCCGGTTCATTGAGTTGGCGGGTGAGATCAACACCGCCATGCCGCAATACGTCGTGAGCCGTGTCACGGAGGCGCTCAATTCCCGGCGCAAAGCCGTCAACGGCAGCCGCGTGTTGGTGCTGGGCCTCGCCTACAAGGCCAACGTGGACGACGACCGTGAATCGCCGAGCTTTCATCTGATGGACCTCCTCGAACAACAAGGCGCCGAGGTGGCCTATCACGATCCGCATGTGCCGGTGATCAAACCGACCCGCGAGCATCCGCACTGGGCCGGGACGGCGTCGGTGACCTGGAATCAGGAAAACATCGCCAGCTTCGACGCGGTGCTCATCTCCACCGCGCACCAGGCGGTCAACTACCAGGAACTGGCCGACTGGGCGCAGTGCATCGTGGACACGCGCAACGCCATGGTGGCCACCCGGTTTGAATCTGGAAAAGTCTGGAAAGCGTGAGCGCGCCTGCCAACCGGCCCGGGGCATGAAGTCATTCAGAGTGACGCGCATCCAAGGGAGGCTTTGAACCCATTGAGCATGACCGCTTTTGAACAACTCCAAACCGAATTGCGCGCCGCCCCGCGCACGTGGTTGATCACCGGCGTGGCGGGTTTCATCGGCTCGAATCTGTTGGAAGCGCTGCTCAAGCTGGACCAGCGCGTGGTCGGTCTGGATGACTTCTCCACCGGCCGGCGCCGGAATCTCGACGAGGTCAAAGCCTTGGTGACTGCGGCGCAATGGGCGAGCTTCGAGTTGATGGAGGGGGATATCGGCGACGTGGGGTTGTGTGCGCGTGCCTGCCAAGGGGTGGCCTGCGTGCTGCATCAGGCTGCGCTGGGCTCCGTGCCGCGATCCCTGGCCGAGCCGCTGGCCTCTCATCGGGCTAATGTCACCGGCTTTCTCAACCTGCTCAACGCCGCCCGCGATGCCAAAGTCGAAAGGCTGGTTTACGCTTCGAGCAGTGCCGTGTACGGTGATCATCCGGATCTCCCCAAGGTCGAGCATCGCATTGGCCAGCCGCTCTCGCCTTATGCGGCGACGAAGCTGATGAATGAAATTTATGCCGATGTGTTTGCCCGCGCCTATGGTCGGGTGTCAATTGGCCTGCGCTACTTCAATGTCTTTGGGCCGCGACAGGATCCGGAGGGCGCTTACGCTGCGGTCATTCCCAGGTGGATTGCCGCGCTGTTGCGTCACGAACCGGTGACCATTAACGGCGACGGTGAAACCAGCCGCGATTTCTGTTTTGTTGAGAATGTCGTTCAAGCCAACCTGCTGGCCGCCGCCACCACCAACGCGGAGGCGTTGAATCAGGTTTACAACATTGCGGTGGGCGATCGGACCACCTTGAACGAGTTGTTTCAACTGCTCAAAGACGGTTTGCGCCGCCGTGATGCCAGCCTGCCGGACAGCCAGCCGGTTTATGGAGCTTTCCGTTCTGGAGACGTTCGCCATTCCCAGGCCGACATCCAGAAGGCCCGCGAACTCCTGGGTTACACTCCGGGTCGAGACGTGCGCGAGGGCCTGAACCTCTCGCTCGAATGGTATTGCCGCAACTTGCGTTGACCCGCGGTACTCTTCGCGGCTCTCGGTGAAACCGGCACGGGCGTCACATAAGCTTTCAGCGCGCCCGAGGGCCAATTGCCTGCCCCTGAACCCCTTCGCCCAAGGCGGCGATGAATCAGCCGCACTCCAAACGCTGCGCGAGGTTGGTTGACGCGGAAAGGTCGCGAAGCGTTTGGAGTGCGTGCGTCTTTAGCGCCGCTCTTCGCACGGGACTGACGCTTCGCCGGATCAGGCGTTCACAGCGCCAATCTGGATTTGCATCAGTTGAACGCCGCCAACCAGCGCACGCGGCAAACCTTCACCGGCGGCAATTACGTGGATTACACCTACGACAACATCGGCCAGTTGAAGACGGCCAAGGGTTGGGAAAGCGGCGGATCAACGCCACGGTTGCAGGAACAGTTCGGGTATGCGTATGATGCGGCCTGGAACTTGAATCGCCGGACCAACAACGCACTTGTGCAAACCTTTGGCGTGAACAACCTTCACCCCGTGAGATACCGCCTCGACAATCCGGGAAACGACATCGCGAGACGCCGGGCGGAACTGAGACTGCTCCGACTACGGATGTTATCTCACGGGGTGAATGAACTGACCAACGCAACCCGCAGCGGGACGCTCACGGTGGCGGGCCTGGCCAGTCAGCCGGGAGCGAATCTCGATCACGTGGCGGTCAGTGGCACCGGCTTGAGCGCCGGCAACGCGAACGTGTATGCCGATGGCAGTTGGGCGCGGGCGGGCGCCACCCTGGCCAGCGGCAACAACAGCTACACCGCCACAGCGGAGGACACCTACGGTCACACCGCGCAGGACAGTGTGAGGGTGATCTGGCACATGGCGTCGGCGGTGCATTGCTAAACCCCAACAGATGGCTCTAAGTCTCGTGAGGAACGAATTGCGCAACGTGGTAGGGCGCGTCACTCCGTGCGCGCCGCAACCGGCACCTCGCTTTCCCCACGGCGCGCACGGAGTGACGCGCCTTACCCGCGGTCCGCAGCTAAAGGGCGCTTCTCAGTCTGCTACAACTCGCATGCTTGGGCAATTGTCTCGATTGTGAAATCGCGCATCGCAGCCATGAAGCCCGGAGCGCGGATCGCTTTGTCCGCTCGCCCGGTGAGATAGCCTGCGTCATCTCCCGGGGCGAGTTCCGGTACAGAAGTTCGCGCGGACAAGGCTGTCCGCGCTCCGAGCAGCGTTTCATGAAAAGCGCACGGGGTGCGCGCGTTGCACCGAGCGCGGAGGCGCGCCCGTGCGGTTGACGAGGGCGTCAACCGCCGCCCGCGATGGCGCGTGCGCTACCCAGGGCATGGAATTGAGCACTGGCGGCGCGACGCACGGCGGCACGTTGAGATTCCGGGGAAGGGCAGACCCGCTCGCGGCTGGCGTTCTCAACGAGTGCGGATTGGAGCCACCGAAAACAGCGAAGAACTGTCTGGGACAGACCAGTCCGCACTACACAAATACAATCTCCGTCGTCGTCGCGTTCTCATCCCAGCCGCGCGTCGGCTCGACGGTCACGGACGAAATATCCTTGATCGAGATTTGCCGGCCCCGGGTTTTGGGTGATTTCACTTCGATTTTGGCCGGATCGCACGTTTGCTGGTTGATCTTCTGGTGCGGCGCGGGTTTGTAGCGCACGTAAAGGACCTTCGGCGTGCTGGGCGTGAAGAACAGGATGCGCGATTTCTCCGGGATGCACAGATACGCCTTGTTCAAAATCGTCCCGCCAAACTTGAAACGCTTGAGGTAACTGGCCTTGCGGTCCGTGTAGGCGCAGGTGAACACCGTTTCACGATCCGGCAGGCCGCAGTAGAACAATTCCGGCCCGACGAACAACTTCTCCGGCAGTTCGGTGACCTTGTATGTGCCATCCTTGAACACGAGCAGCACCTTGTCGAACTTCGTACATTCCAGCTTGAATTCCTCGCCGTTGACCTTGTAGCCCACGTAACCGCTCTCGCGGTCGTAACTGACCTTGAACGCCTTGAACGCCACCGCCTTTACGTCCACCTCCTCGTGCCGGCTGCTCTTGGTCGTGAGCCGCGGATATTGCGGGCCGTATTTCTCCAATAACGCTTCGAGATGGCCAATGACGTAGCGCGTGAGGTTCTTGAGATTCTTGCGGGTCTCGGCGAGATCGGCTTTGGTCTTCTCCATCTCCTCGCGATGCTGGGCGATGTCGAAGAGCGAAATCCGGCGGATGCGAACCTGCAAGAGCCGGTCCACGTCCGCGTCCACCAGGTTGCGCAGCAGTTGCCGCTTGAACGGTTTGAAGCCGTCGTACACCGCAGTTCTCACGGCTTCGGCGGTTTTGCATTTCTCGATCGCCTTGTAGATGCGCTCCTCGATGAAGATGCGTTCCAGCGTGCGGTAGTGCAGTTCGTCCTGGAGTTGATGCTCGCGCAGTTCCAGTTCGCGCTGGAGAATGGCGACGAGTTGCTCGGTGTTCGCGCGCAACACCTCGCTCACGGTTAATTCCACCGGCCGGTTGTCTTGGATGACCACGATGCGGCTCGCGATCGTGACTTCGCAGCTCGTGAACGCGTAGAGCGCGTCAATCAACTGGTCTTGATCCACCCCCGAGGGACACTTGACCTCGATCTCCACGCTCTCCGAGGTGAAATCGTTGATGGACTTGACCTTCAGCTTGCCCTTCTCCACGGCGGCTTCGATGGACGCGATGAGTGATTCGGTTGTGGTGCCCGGCGGGATTTCGGTGATGACGACCGCGTTATCGTCGCGGTACTTGATGCGGGCCCGGACCTTCACACTGCCCTTGCCGTCCTGATAATCGCGCGCGTCCATCAGGCCGCCGGTCTGGAAATCCGGCAGGCACTTGAACGATTGCTTCTTGAGAATGGCAATTTGCGCTTCGAGCAGTTCGGGAAAATTGTGCGGCAGAATCCGCGCGCTCAGGCCAACCGCGATGCCTTCCGTGCCGAGCATGAGCGTGAGGGGCAATTTGCTGGGCAGCGTGATCGGCTCCTTGTTCGTGCCGTCATAGCTGGGAACAAATTCAGTGATCAAGTCATTGAAAACCTCTTCGCGGGCCAGGTCGGTAAGCCGACATTCGATGTAGCGATTCGCCGCCGGCGGGTCGCCAGTGAAAATGTTGCCGTAGTTGCCCTGGCCTTCGATGAGGTAACGCTTGTTGGCCAGCACCACGATGGCGTCGCTGATGGAGGCGTCGCCATGCGGATGGTATTGCATGGTGTGGCCGACGATGTTGGCCACCTTGATGAACTTGCCCGTGTCCTTCTCATGCAACGCCCACATGATTCGGCGCTGCACCGGCTTGAATCCGTCCGCCAGATTCGGAATCGCGCGATCCCGAATGACGTAGCTGGCGTAATCGAGAAAGCCGCGGTCCACGCGAGTGTGCAAACCCACGGCAACGTGCTTGGGGTTAAATGGCCGATGCGCAACGGTTTCGACCTGTTCCGCCACGACGTGCTGCTCGCCGTTGCCAGCAAGGGCAACGCTGTTCTTGCGTGACCTGGTTTCGGCGCCCGTGGGCTGCGTCCCTTCGATCGGCAATTCCGGTTGGTTGGAATCTGTTCTTTTTCTCTTCGCTGAACTCATGCGCGGGCGGCATTAAGCCAGAACGGGACAAGCACTGGCAAGACTGGGCCCGCGATTCTTGAAATTACGCAGCGCCCTTCATGACTCAACCCAAGGTTCTGACGAATCCATCCGGACCGAGCACCGCAACCAGTTCATGCACGTCCCGGCGCAGGCACAATTCGACATCCTCACGCAGATCAACATTCGCCAGCAAGCGCCGCGCGTTTCGTGCCCCGTTGATCGCGGCAGTCAGGTTGGGTTGCGAGTGATGATACGCCCGTAGCGCAATCTCCGCTGAATCATTCGGGTGACAATCCGGGCTGCCCAATACCATCGCTGCGCAGAAGGCGCCGGCGGCCAGCGTGTCTTCCAAGGCCGCTTCCTCGCCGGTGCCGGCGCACACCAGGATCAAGTGTTTCATCGGCGATTGCGCCGCCCAGCGGACTGTGGCCTTGAGATTCAAGAAGGACCCCACCGCCACTTGCCGGGCGGCCTGACATGCTTGCAGGGCGCGGGTGCCGTTGGTGGTTGTCATGATGATGATTCGCCCGCCGACGCGTTCCGCGGTGTATTCACGCGGCGAATTGCCCAGGTCGAAATCAACTCCGCCCGTCAAAGCGGCGCCGATGCGCAAGCCCTCGCGTTCCCCAGCCAGCAAGGCGTCGGGATGCCGCCGCCGCAACGACAACGCTTCGTCAATTTGCGTCACGGGCTTTAGGCCCATCGCACCGTTGGCCAGCGCGGTCACCATGGTGCTCGTCGCGCGCAACACATCGAACACCACACAACCGGTTTCGCGCAGATTATTTTGCCGCAGCGACTCGAACTCCACCGGGGTAAAACTCACCGTGATCTCCACAGCCATGCGCGAACCTACGGTTTTGCCTGAGGGCCGGGAAGAATTTTTCCCGCCTGACGGCGAATGTGGTGAAAGAGATATTGCTGGGCGTAACCGGCGTTGGGGCCAAAGTAGGCCTGCCCAAACGCACGCAACTTGGGCAGACTCATCCGCCGCGTGCGTGGATAATGCCGCCGCAACGTGCGCGCCACCCAGACATCCACCGGAAAAGCCGTCGGAAAACCGCAGGCAAACAACAACACGCAATCGGCAATCTTGGGGCCGACTCCCGGCAGCTTCAACAACTCGGCGCGGGCCTGTTCGATGGTCATGGCCCGCAATTGGTCGAGTTGGCAGGAGCCGTTCGCGATCTGTTGCGCGGTGGCGCGCAAATTGGGTGCGCGAAAGCCCATTTTGCAGGCGCGCAAGCCGGCTTCGGTGGCCCCCGCCAGTTGTTCCGCGCTGGGAAAGGCAAAAGCCTGCGGTTCGCCCGGCGGGACTTTCACCGGGAAGCCGAACTGCTGCTTGAGCGCGGTGATGATTTGCGCGATTTGAACGATTTGTTTGGTGGAGGAAAGAATGAAGCCGGCCAGACATTCCCACGGGTCCTGGCGCAAGAGCCGCAAGCCGCGGCAATCCGCCACAGCTTCGCGCATCAGTTGGTCTTGGGGAAACGTTCCAAGGACAAGGTCAAGCCGCGCGTCCAACTGCAAGTACTCTGCCAGCCAGCGCCAATCGGACGGTGGCTCGAGGGTGTGGGCAATGATCTGTGTACCGGCCTGACGCAACTCCACACGTCGGTGCTGCACCACACCGATCCATGCCCCCGCGCGCCGTGCCCAGCCAAAGACCTGTCCCGAAGTCAGGGTGGTTTCAAGGTCATAGTCCCGCACCGAAAATGTTTGCGTGTACCCGGGACTGGCTGGTTTTGTTGGAATGGCGTTGCTCAAGCACGCCAAGTGTGCGGCAAGGGTGCGCGGGAGGAAAGGCCATTGCATGAGGAGCGCGGACACTACTTGCCGGCAGACATTGGGGCATTGCCATTTGCCAGGCTGCGGGAGAGTATCCAATGGATTCGCGAATCTGTTGGGAATACTGTGTTATGAAAACAAGACCAGCTTCACCTCAATCTCGCTATTCGTTTGCGACGGTTACCCGCCCACACACCGGAGGGTTTGCGGCCAACCGCCTGACCCGCCGTTCCTTCCTGAAGCAGGCCGCTTTCGCTTCCGTTGCCGCTGCGGCGCCTCTGATTGTGCCGGGCCGTGTGCTTGGTCTGGAGGGGCGAGTCGCGCCAAGCAATCGGATCACCATTGGATTGATTGGAACGGGGCGACAGGCCATTTACGCGAACCTGCCGGGCTTCCTGCGCGAACCCGACGCCCAGGCCGTGGCCGTGTGTGATGTGGATTCCTGGCGCATGGAACAAGCGCGGCAACAAGTCGAAACCCATTACGCCAGGCAATCGCAATCCGGCAGCTTCAAAGGCTGCGCGGCGTTTCGGGATTTTCGCGAGGTGCTCGCGCACCCGGACATTGAGGCGGTGATGATCTCGACGCCGGATCACTGGCATGTGCCCATGGCCATGGCCGCCATCCAGGCCGGGAAGGACGTCGCCTGCGAGAAACCGCTCACCCGCAACATTGCCGAGGGACGTAAACTGGCCGATCTCGTCGCCCGCAAAGCCAAGGTGTTCCGCACCGACAGTGAATTCCGGTCGAACCGGACGTTTCATCGCGCGGCGGAGATGGTTCGCAACGGGAAGATTGGCGCGTTGCAGCGCATCATCAGTTCCACGCCCAGGGATTCCACGCTGGCCGCGCAACCGGAAATGCCCGTGCCGGCGGAATTGGATTTTGATCTTTGGCTCGGGCCGGCCCCGCTCGCGCCTTACACGGAGCAGCGCGTGCATCCCCGGCGCGACGCCAAAGGCCGGCCGGGCTGGTTGTGTATTCGCGATTACGCGGATGGGATGCTCGCCAACTGGGGGGCGCATTTGAATGACATTGCCCTGTGGGCCAACGACAGCGACCGCACCGGGCCGGTGGAAATCGAGGGCACCGGAAAATATCCGCCCGCCGGCAATCTCTGGGACATCATCCAAGAATTCACCGTCCATTTTACTTTTGCCAACGGGGTGCGGCTCACCTGCCAAACAGACAAACCGTATCTCCGTTTTGAAGGCACCGAAGGCTGGATTCACGTCACCTATCCCAACGGAATAGAAACCCAGCCGGAGTCGTTGTTGGGATGGAAGCCCGGGGCGAATGATCTCCACCTGCCGTTCAAACCCAGCGAGAAGCGGGATTTCCTCGATGCGGTGAAATCCCGCGGCCCAACACAAGGGGATGCCGAAGTGGGCCATCGGAACACTTCGCTGAGTCACCTGGCCTTGGTGGCGATTGATCTCGGGCGCAAACTGAAATGGGATCCGCACGCCGAGATGGTGATCGGTGATGCCGAAGCCAACCACCGGCTGCAACCCAAGCCCATGCGCGCGCCTTGGAGCATTTGATCCGTTTGGTCCTTGCGCACGTAGGTTGCCCCGCAGTCTTGGGCGAACCTCGAAGAAACTTGATTTGCTGCAAGTCGCTTGCACAAATCGCCGTTGCCCGCGTGCATGGAATCTGCTCAATTAAACCGTCGTCATGAATGTCACGCGAGAACCAACGCGCAAACCGCTGTGCAACAAGCCGCTGAAGGCGGGCTTGCTGCTGGGCTTGCTGCTGTTTGTCCTGGCGATGGCTCAATTCAAGGCACTGCACCATTTCCTGCACACCGATGCTGCTGCCCCTGACCACCAGTGCGCGGTAACGCTGCTCACCAGCGGTCAGGTTGATTCGGCTTCGCCGGAAGTGCAGGTTGCGGTCATTACTTCAATTGTCGTCGCTTGCCCGCAACCTGCCCCACTGCTGTTGCCGGTTGCCGATTACTCGCTTCTCCCCGGCCGGGGTCCGCCGGCTTCTCTTCTCTAATTCTCTGGTCGCCTTTCCACGGCTGGAGTGTGTCCACGCCTGAATGGCGTTGATGCCTCGGAGGAAAGGATCGTTCTAAGTCATCATCAACCTGGGGTTTCTCTGCTGCCCGGATTTGCGTCCGCGTGAATCGAAAGCCGAACCGAAATACTATGAAAACGAATCAGGCGTTCACCCGCCGTGGCGGGTTTACATTGATCGAATTGCTGGTGGTCATCGCCATTATCGCCCTCCTGGCTGCCATGTTGTTGCCGGCCATGGCTGGAGCCAAAGCCAGGGCCAAGGCCTGCGTGTGCAAGTCCAACATGCGACAAATCGGCCTTGCGATGGCGATGTACGCCGAGGACCACAACGGTTATCTACCCGGCACGATGCACGGCGCGGGTGGCGATACCAATCGCTCGTGGATCATCAGCCTCGCGCCCTACGTGGGGAAGGTGGACGAGATCCGGCTTTGCCCCGCCGATCCCAAGGGCGCCGACCGGCTCGCCAACGGCGGATCGAGCTACGTGCTCAACGAATACACTGCTGTCCGGCAGGCGAACATCTTCGGTGCCGCCATCGGGCCGGACTACCGCAAGCTCGACACTCTGCGCCGTCCCAGTGACACGCACACCGTGTTCATCACTTCGGACCGCACGGAAGTGGGTATCAGTTCGGACCACACGCACTCCCGGTCGTGGGCGAGCAACTGGTCAGCCGTGATCAGTGATATTCAGCCCGACCGGCACAGCGCGGGGCGCAGGTCCCCGGACCATTCGACCGGCACTGGTAATTACCTGTTCGCCGACGGCCGGGTTGCCGGCCTCAAGGCGGAAACCCTCAAAGCGCGCATCCAGCGGGGTGAGAATTTCTCCAAACCGCCACAATGATCTTTCCACTTCGAACCAAGCTCCAAAAAGCGAACTCAAACACCAAACACCAAACACCAAACACTTGAAAGCCATGAAGAAACAAATCCTACTCACCGCCGCCGTGTGTGCGGCGGCCGCGCTTACTGCGCGCGCCCAAACCCTCCTGACCCTTGAACACGTGGACATCGGCCTTGCCTTCGAGGACGGCCTCTGGGACCTGCATGTCCACGATGAAACCAACGAACAGGAATACGAACCCGACGACGCCATCCTGTACGTCGGCCTCGCCGCCAGCGGCACCGTGCCGGCCAATCCACTGTTCAGCTTCCTCGGCAATCCGGGCGATTCGGTTTGGCAATTGCCGCCCAGCGCAGACCCGAATCTGCTGTTCCTGGGCATTGGCGCCGAGGAAATCGAGGACGGGGTATTTGTAAACGACGTCCTGACCCTGACCCTGACCGGCATCAGCGGTCCCGGGCACTTTGCCCTGTATCAGACTGACATTTTTAACACGCCCACGGTTTTCATGAATACCCGGGACGGCATCAATTCCGCCGACAAATACGATTTACCGGCCGGCAGTCACTCGCACTTCTTCTGGGCGTTTTCCGAGATGGGCACTTACACGTTGTCCTTCGAGGCCTCCGGGCTGTTGGACGACGGCCAAAGCACCTTCACCAGCAGTGGTCCGGTGCCGTACACCTTTCAGGTCGTGCCGGAACCGGCCACGACGGCCTTGCTCGCTGTGGGAGGAACGGGACTGTTGTTCATGGCGCGTCGCCGTACGCGCCAGCGTTGAACTGCGGGCTGGGGCGGTTGCCGGCGTCTGCCTTTCCGCCGGCAACCGTCTGCCCCGCACGAAGTCGAATCACCCAATTGTTTCATGAAAACCCCTTCGGCCATCTTACTCATGGTTCTGGTGCTCCCAGTTGGTCAATCTCAGGCGCAAACCAACCTGCCGTCATTGATCACCGAGCATGTGGACGTGCGTGTCAATTACACGGCAGATGGCACCAATCATCTCAGCATCGTGCTGCACGCCACGGATCACGCGCAGGACTACCAGACGAACCAGATTGTCCTGGTTGCGTTGGAAAGCAGCAAAATGATCCTGCCCGCGGGCACGCCTTTCGGTAACGAGGGCGATCCGCTGTGGGTGCTGCCTCAAGACCGGCAACCCGGACAGGAGGTCCTGTCGCTGGGCTTCGCCGCCGGTGCGGCCGGGGTTTTTGTGGATGGCCGGGTGACCGTGCGACTGAAGCGAGTGGAGGGGCCGGGGAATTTCTTTCTGGTCCAATCCGGCTCGTTTGGCACGCAGATCAAAATGAGCACGGCCGACGGCATTGACGACCTGGACAAGCTGGAACTCCTCACGCCAGGGCATGATCACTACAACTGGGCCTTTACCACCAGTGGCGTGTATTGCGTAACGTTCCAGGTCAGTGGCACGCGCGTGGGCGAAAACGATCCGATCTTCAGCCCTGAAGCGACAATCGTGTTTCACGTCCGGCCCCTGGGCGTGGTCACACCCTACGCGCTCTGGCAGAAGGCGCATTGGTTGCAGGGAACCGCGGAAAGCATCAGCGGTCCGGCCGCCGACCCGGACGCGGACGGACTGGCCAACGTCTTTGAATACGCATCGCACCTCGATCCCAACGCCGTCTCCACGAACGGGCGTCCTGAGTTTGCGTGGCTTACGGTCGGGCCGGATACGTTCGGTGCGTTCACCTTTACCAGGGCAAAGGCGGCGACGGATTTGACTTATGAGCCGTCCGCCAGGAGTCAATTAAGCTCCGGAATCTGGGAAGCCCTGACCCATGAGGTCGGGGTAATTGACCACGACGCCACCGAGACCGTCACCTTGCGCGACACGGTTCCGATGGGTTCGCCGACCAGTCGCTTTTATCAGTTTCGAGTTCAACTCCACGAGCCATGAATACCCTGGCCCTTGGCCATGCCGCCCGGACTGTCCAGTCCATTACATTCGCCTCGCCAATGAAGTCCAGTGGTGAAAGGTTTGCTTGGGCGTGTGAAGCCTGCCGTAAGGCACAGGTTCGCTTGACGCCCAACCGCGAGCGGATGCTGGCCGTCCTGGCGGAGCAACGTCTGCCCATGAGTTTGGAGGCGTTGGCTGGCACGGAAAGTCTCCGCGGTTGCTGCAACGTGGCGACCGTTTACCGTGCGCTCATGTTATTCAAGGAAGTGGAAGTGACGCGGCAGGTGAGCCTGCCCAATCGCATCAGCTACTTTGTGCTGAATGTGCCGGGGGAGAGCAGCCATTACCTGATTTGTCGCGTCTGCGGGGCGGTCAAAGAACTGGGGGCTTGCTGCGGATTCGGCGAGATGGAGAGGCACATCTCGGAACAACACGGCTACCAGGTCATGCATCATGACCTGGGTTTCTTCGGCGTTTGTCCCGCGTGCCAGAAACTTCCGGCCAAAGCGCCATGGACTAAAGTGCCGGTGCGGCGGTAGATTGAATTACCCACCATTCACCTTGGTGCTTAGAATTCCAGCGACACAAGTTTCAAGCCTTCGACGCGCCCTGAATTGGGGTCGCGCACGGTATTTGCCTTGCCGGCGAAATACTCGGGTGGCGCAACCGGATTCAGCAATTGGAAGAGTCGTCGGGTCTTGACCACCTGCACGGCGATGCCGCTGACCGAAATACGCTCGCCCATCATCCGGTTTGGCTCGCGGGGACTCGGCTCGATCAGACGCGGCGGGGGCGAGGGTGCAGCTTTCGCATCCAGGTTCTGGCTCTCATTGGTCGTTTGGGCCGCCGCAACGCCCACCACCAAGACGAGCCATAGTGTCATCTGTGTTTTCATCTGTCAGGCTGTGTTAGGTTTGATTCAAACTCGGCCCGAAGCTGGATTTCGTCAACCGCCTGTGATGAATCACGAAACTGACGGAATGCCTTCGCGACACCTACAACTCGGATTCATCGGACGGGTTGGCACGTGCGCCGCTGAACCAAGGCCGTGAACGGCGACCGCGTCAGTGGGCGGCCCCACAAGCGCAGGCAGGCAATCCAGCGCTTGCGGTGGCATGGCGCGGATCGTAGTTCAAGTACGGGCCCAGCCATCGCTCCACTTCCGCGAGAGTCATGCCTTTGCGCTGCTGGTAGTCCAGCACCTGATCGCGGTCCAGTTTGCCGACGGCAAAGTACTTCGATTCCGGGTGCGCGAAATAAAGTCCGCTAACGGAACTGCCGGGCCACATGGCAAAACTTTCGGTGAGTATGATGCCCGCTTTCTTCTCCACGTTTAACAAACGCCAGAGCGTGCCCTTTTCCGTATGATCGGGACAAGCGGGGTAGCCAGCGGCGGGCCGGATGCCGCGGTACTTTTCGGCAATCAGTTCTTCCGTTGAAAGCTTTTCCGTCGTGCCGTATCCCCATTCCTGGCGCGCGCGATGGTGCAGATACTCCGCGAACGCTTCCGCCAATCGGTCGGCCAGGGCCTCGGCCATGATGGCGTTGTAGTCGTCATGTTCGGCTTTGAATTTCTCGACCAATTCCTGCAAGCCATGTCCGCTCGTGACGGCGAACGCTCCGATGTGGTCATTCGCCCCAGGGGGTTGGAAGGTGGAGGGTGGGTACTTGGGGGCGACAAAATCAGCCAGACACCAGTTCGGCGCGCCATCGGCTTTTTCCATCTGTTGCCGCAGAAAATGAAAGCGGGTCAGGACTCTCGTCCGCGATTCATCAGCATAAACCTCCACGTCGTCACCGACGGAGTTTGCCGGAAAGAAACCATAGACCGCCCGCAGCCGCAGCAGTTCCTGGGCAACAATATCGGCAAGCAACTTTTGCGCGTCGGCAAAAAGTCTCCGGGCTTCCGCCCCATGCTTTTCATGCTGGAGAATTTTCGGATAAACGCCGCGGAGTTCCCAAGTATGAAAGAACGGCGACCAGTCAATGAAGGGCACCAACTCGGCCAGCGTGAGGCGGCAGCCGGGAGACGCGGCCGGGGACGAACGATCCGACGTCAGAACGCGTCGGCCGGTGAATGCAGGCTGCGGCAAGTTCTCGTAACGCAATTGTGGCGCGCGGGCGCGGGCTTCCGCCAACGGCATCAAACGCTCTTTCGGTTTCGAGTGATGGGTCCGCACGCGTTCATATTCCTCACGGATTTGCCGCACCAGCGCCGGCTTTTGTTCCGCGCTCAACAGCCCGCTCACCACGGGCACGGCTCGGCTGGCGTCCACGACGTGGACAACCGGTTCCCGGAAGTGCGGCGCGATCTTCACCGCCGTGTGCGCCTTGCTCGTCGTGGCGCCGCCGATGAGCAACGGTTGCTTGAAACCTTCACGCTCCAGTTCGCGCGCAACGTGGACCATTTCGTCCAGACTGGGTGTGATCAACCCGCTCAACCCGATGATGTCCACCTGCTGCTCGCGGGCCGTGGCGAGGATTTTTTCGCAGGGTACCATCACCCCAAGATCAATGATTTCGTAGTTGTTGCACGCCAGCACGACCCCGACGATGTTCTTGCCGATGTCATGCACGTCGCCTTTGACCGTGGCGAGCAACACTTTGCCTTGCGCCTTCACGGAGTGGCCCGCGGCCACGAGCGCAGCCTTCTCGGCTTCCATAAACGGCGTGAGATGGGCCACGGCTTTTTTCATGACGCGCGCGGATTTTACCACTTGGGGCAAAAACATTTTGCCCGAACCGAACAAGTCGCCCACCACATTCATGCCAGCCATGAGCGGCCCTTCGATCACGGCCAGGGGGCGGCCCATTTTTTGGCGCGCTTCCTCCGTGTCGGTTTCAATGAAATCCACAATGCCCTTGACCAGCGCGTGTTCGAGTCGCTGCTCCACGGTGCCGTTTCGCCAAGCATTATCGGTCACCTCGGTCTTGTCCCTTTGCTTCACTGACTCGGCAAACTTCAACAGGCGCTCCGTGGCGTCTGGCCGCCGGTTCAGCAGCACGTCCTCGACGTGTTCGAGCAGGACTTGGGGAATCTCCTCATACACTTCCAGCATGCCCGGATTCACAATGCCCATGTCGAGGCCGGCTTTGATGGCATGGTAAAGGAAGGCCGAGTGCATCGCTTCGCGCACGGTATTGTTCCCGCGGAAACTGAAGCTGATGTTGCTGATGCCGCCGCTGACCTTGGCGCCCGGGAGGTTCTGTTTGATCCAGTGCGCGGCCCGGATGAAATCCACCGCGTAGTTCGCGTGTTCTTCCATGCCGGTGCCCACCGTCAGCACGTTCGGATCAAATATGATGTCCTGCGGTGGAAAGCCCACCCGCTGCGTAAGCAATTCATACGCGCGCCGGCACACGGCGATGCGGCGTTCAAAGGTATCGGCCTGGCCGTGTTCATCGAAGGCCATCACGACCACGGCGGCACCGTAACGCCGGACCAGCTTCGCCTGTTGGACAAATTTCTCCTCCCCTTCCTTGAGGCTGATCGAGTTGACGATGCCTTTGCCCTGAAGGCATTTCAAACCGGCTTCGAGGACCTCCCACTTTGAGGAGTCCACCATCACCGGCACTTTGGCGATCTCGGATTCACCCGCAATGAGATTCAGGAAGCGGGTCATCGCTGCGACGCCGTCAATCATCCCTTCATCCATACAAACATCAATGACCTGCGCGCCATTTTCGACCTGCTGGCGTGCGATGGACACGGCGGCTTCAAAATCGCCAGCCTTGATGAGTTGGGCGAATTTCGGCGAACCGGCAACGTTCGTGCGTTCGCCGATGTTCACAAAGTTGGTCTGCGGAGTGACGGTGAGCGCGTCGAGTCCGCTCAACCGCAGGTACGGTTCCACGACCGCTGGCTTGCGGGGCGGCAGATCTTTTACCGCCTTGGCAATCCGTTTGACATGGGCGGGCGTCGTACCACAGCAACCACCCACCAAGTTCAGCCAGCCGTTCCACGCCCATTCCTCAAGCTGCGGGGCAAGTGACTCCGGTGTTTCTGGAAAGCCCGTCGGGAGCAGGGGATTGGGCAATCCGGCGTTCGGATAGCAACTCACATAAATCGGCGCGACATTTGCCAATTCTTCGATGAGCGGGCGCATTTCCTTCGGTCCGAGCGCGCAATTCATCCCGACGCTCAACAGCGGCACGTGGGAAATTGAATTCCAAAACGCCTCGACCGTTTGACCCGTGACGCCCCGGTTGCTGCCGGCCTGAATAAACGTGACGGAGGCCATTACGGGCACCTGAGGTTTGAGATTTGAGACTTGAGATTGCGCGGACAACACCGGGCAGGGAAGGACAACAATGCCGCGCTCCTCGAATACTTGCTGGATGGCGAAGAACGCCGCCTTTGCGTTTAGCGTGTCGAAGATGGTTTCAACCAGCAGCACGTCCGAGCCGCCGTCCAGCAAGCCGCGAATTTGTTCGCCATACGAAACCACCAGTTGGTCGAAGGTGCAGGCGCGGGTGGCTGCACTGCTCACGTCCGTCGAGATCGACGACGTCTTTGTCGTCGGCCCAATCGCGCCAGCCACAAAGCACACGCGCCCCGGTTCCCGCGCCATGACTTTATCCGCGGCGTTGCGGGCGCACTGCGCGCCGGCTTTGGCCAGATCATAGGACAGCGATTCGAGTCCGTAATCAGCCAGCGAGATGGATTGGGAATTGAACGTGTTGGTTTCAATGATATCCGCACCCGCTTCGAGATACACGCGATGAATCTCCTCAATAATGTGAGGCTGGGTAATATTTAACAGATCATTGCAGCCCTTTAGGTCCTTGCCCTTCCAGTCCGCAAACCGCTGGCCGCGGAACGCCGTTTCATCAAGCTGACGTTGCTGGATCATGGTGCCCAGCGCGCCGTCAATGATCACAATTCGTTCGCGCAGCAAACGCAGCAGTTCTGCCCCGCGTGAAGTTCCATTTTCAAGCTGATTCACGGGGTGACAATAACCAACATACACCTGACTTCAAGTTAAAAATCAATGTATCAGGATATGAAGATATGAACTATTTTAGACAAATGAACTTTTGCCCCGGCTCGTATGCGGTTCGAGTTAAACGTGTGCGTTATTCAAGCTTCGTGACTGCGCGAGTACAGCAGACACCACTTTTTGCCGATGACTGAGCACAATTTGTCATTTGGCGCTTCGTTCGTTGACACTGTATGGGCCTTTGCTAGATTCGCCGCCGTTTCTATGGAGTCTCTTCCAACGAAATCGCCGGTTTAACCACGAGAGTTTTGAAATTGGACACTGTTATGGCTAAAGCATTGAAATCTAGTAAATACGTCTATCTGTTTGGCAATAAGAAAGCCGATGGCAACGGCGCCATGAAGCCCCTGCTCGGCGGCAAAGGTGCGAATCTCGCGGAGATGAGCCGCATCGGATTGCCCGTGCCTCCGGGTTTCACCATCACCACCGAAGTCTGCACCTACTTCTACGACAACAAGAAGACCTATCCCAAGGTCCTCGACGCTCAGGTCAAAGCCGGCGTGGCGTTCATCGAGAAGATCATGGGCACGAAGTTTGGCGACAAATCCGCCATGCCGCTGCTGGTGTCCGTCCGTTCCGGGGCGCGTGACTCGATGCCCGGCATGATGGACACGATTTTGAACCTCGGTCTCAACGACCAAACCGTGCTGGCGCTGGTCGCAGCCACCAAGAACGAGCGTTTCGCGTGGGATTGTTACCGCCGTTTCGTCCAGATGTATGGTGACGTCGTCATGGGCGTTCAGAAGGGCAAGGACGAGGATCACGAGCCGTTTGAAGTCGTCATCCACGGCTTCAAACACGAGAAGTATCACGACGACATCGAGGATTCCAAGCTCACCGCCGAAGACCAGCAAGAACTCGTGAAGCGGTTCAAGGCGTTGATCAAGGAACGCACCGGCAAGGAATTCCCGCAGGACCCGTGGAAGCAGCTCTGGGGCGCCGCCGGCGCCGTGTTCGGCTCGTGGATGAACGACCGCGCCATTGTCTATCGCCGCAAGTACGGCATCCCGTCCGAGTGGGGCACCGCCGTCAACGTGCAGGCGATGGTGTATGGCAACACCGGCGAAACCTCCGGCTCGGGTGTCGCGTTCACCCGCAATCCGGCCAACGGGGTGAAAGAGTTCTATGGTGAATTCCTCATCAATGCCCAGGGCGAAGACGTCGTCGCCGGCGTGCGCACGCCCGAACCCGTCGCGCAGCTTGCGAAGGAAATGCCCGCCGCCTACAAGGAACTCGACAACATCCGCAAGACTTTGGAGACGCACTTCAAGGACGTGCAGGATTTCGAGTTCACGATTCAGGACGGCAAGGTATTCATGCTCCAGACCCGCAACGGCAAGCGCACCGCGTTCGCCGCGCTGAAGTTCTCCATGGACATGTGCAAAGAGAAGCTCATTGACTGGAAGACCGCCATCAAACGCAATCCCGCCGATCAGCTTGACCAATTGCTCGCCCCGATCTTCGACCAGAAGGCCGAGAAAGCGGCGAAAGTCATCGCCACCGGATTGCCTGCCGGTCCCGGCGCCGCCTCCGGCAAGATGTACCTGAATGCGGATCGCGCGGACGCCGCGGCCGCCAAGGGTGAAAAGGTGTTGCTCGTCCGCAACGAAACTACGCCGGAAGACCTGCGCGGCATGATCGCCTCCGAAGGCATTCTCACGGCGAAGGGCGGCGTCAGCTCGCACGCGGCACTGGTCGCACGCCAGATGGGCAAGGTCTGCGTTTGTGGCGCGGGCGCGCTGCAGATTGATTACGCGGCCAAGACCCTCACCGTGAACGGGCAGACCTGGAAGGAAGGTGACTTCCTCTCCATCAACGGCACGCTCGGCAACGTCTATGCCGGCCAGCTTCCGACCGCCGCGTCGGAGATCGTTCAGGTGCTCGTCGAGAAATCGCTTGATCCGAAGAGGAGTGAAACCTACGGCATGTATGCCACCCTGATGAACTGGTGCTCCAAAGTCACCAAGCTCCAGGTTCGCACCAACGCCGACACGCCGGAGCAGACCGAAAACGCCATCGCGTTCGGCGCGACCGGTATTGGCCTGACGCGCACCGAACACATGTTCTTCGAGGGCGACCGCATTGACGCGATGCGCGAGATGATCCTCGCGGACAATGTCGAGGCCCGCAAAGCCGCGCTCGCCAAGTTGCTGCCGTACCAGAAGGAAGACTTCGTCGGCATCTTCAAGGCGCTGAAGGGCTACCCGGCCACGATCCGTTTCCTCGATCCGCCGCTGCACGAGTTCCTCCCCCATGAGGACGCCGCGCAGAAGGATCTGGCGAAGAAGATGGGTGTGCCGGTCGAGAAGATCAAACAGCGCGTCAAGGAACTCCACGAGTTCAATCCGATGCTCGGTTTCCGTGGCTGCCGTCTCGGCATCGTCTATAGCGAAATCTCCGAGATGCAGGCCCGCGCCGTCTTTGAAGCCGCCGCCGAGGTGCAGAAGAAGGGCATCAAAGTGAAGCCCGAAGTCATGATCCCGCTCGTCGGGTTCAAGAAGGAACTCGATCTCCAGACCGAACTCGTCCACCGCGTGGCGAAGGCAGTTCAGGCTGAGAAGAAAGTGAAGCTCAACTACCTCGTCGGCACCATGATCGAAGTGCCGCGTGGCGCTCTGACCGCCGACGAGATTGCGCAGACCGCCGAGTTCTTCAGCTTCGGCACGAACGACCTCACGCAGACCTGTCTGGGCATGAGCCGCGACGATTCCGGCTCGTTCATCCCGGCCTACACCGAAGCCGAGATCATCAAGAAGAATCCGTTTGCCTCGATTGACCAGACCGGCGTGGGCCAGCTCGTCAAGATCGCGGTGGAAAAGGGCAATGCAACCCGTCCGGGCATCAAACTGGGCATCTGCGGCGAACACGGCGGCGATCCCGACTCCGTGAAGTTCTGCCACAAGGTCGGTTTGACCTACGTGAGCTGCTCACCGTTCCGCGTGCCGGTGGCTCGTCTCGCCGCCGCCCAAGCCGCGCTGGAAGATGAAGCCAAGTTTCCGGCCAAGAAAGCGAAGAAGAAGTAATCACTTATCGTAGCGGCGCCTCGGAAGAGCGCCGCAGAACGAACTCACAAGAGCCGCTCCGGGAAACTGGAGCGGCTTCCTTGGTTTTGATGGGTGGAATGCATTTGGAGACTACCCCCGTATTTGTCCAACCCCGTATGGTAGTTTGGGCAGCATGAATAACTGCTTTTCAAGTGGCACCGGGCCTGTAACTTGGGCTGCGTCAATTTCATGAGACGAAGCGCCGACAGCTTCTATCCAGCCGGCTGGCTGAAGAACAGCACGGCGGTCGCGCTCTATCGCTCGGAGCACGAGTGGGCCGCCGATCCGTTGGCGCGCAATTCTGCGCACCTCATCCGCCGCGCATGGCGGAATCTTGAGCTTGAGGCTGTGCTGACCGTCGAAAACAAACCGACGGTCTATTTCAAGCGCGTCACAAAGAAGGACCCTGCCGCTGAAGCAGAGTTCCACCGGCTGCTGTGGAATCAAGGCACAGCCACGCTGCTCGTGGTTCGTGACTCCGCTGAAGTCCGAGTCTATTCTGCGCTCGCCTTGCCCGACCAGAAACCCATCGCCGACGGCGAAGACGACCCGCGCTTGGTGGACACGCTGAGGCACATCCAGTCTGCGCTTGAACTCACCGACTTCATCCGCCGCGTGGAGACCGGTCGCATCTACCAGGAAGCTCGCAAGCGCGACCGCTTTCACTCCGAGAACGGCGTTGACCGCACCTTGCTCCGCTACCTCAAACTCGCGAGCAAGCGCCTCTGCTCCGGCGATGATCCACTGAAGCCGTCCGTCGCGCACGCGCTGCTGGGGCGTCTGCTGTTCACCTGCTACCTACGCGCCCGCGGCGTGTTGAGCAACCATTACCTGAAGCGCGAAGCTGGTGTGAACCTCGACACCAAGGCTGACAAGGCTGACAACCCGTCTCCGAGCATCCAAGAGATTATCAAGGAAGGTTCGCCCACGCAGGCCAAGGAAACGCTGTTCAAGATTTTCAAAGCCGTGAAGGGCGATTTCAACGGCAGCCTCTTCGGCGAAGAGTTGGAGGGCGAAAGCCGCGCCGTCCACGCGGCCCACATGGATGTCCTGCGCGACTTCCTGAATGGCGAGGACGCCGGGCAGCAGTCGTTCGGATTCCCGGTCTATGACTTCCGCCTCATCCCGGTCGAGACCATCAGCGCCATCTACGAGAGCTTCCTGCGGAACGAAAGCCAGACGCTGCAAAGCCAAACCGGCTCGTTCTACACGCCCCGGCATCTGGCCGAACTCACCGTGGACCTCGCCACCGAAGGCTGGCCCACGCTGCTCGACAAGAAGTGCTGCGACCCCTCGGCCGGGTCGGGGATTTTCCTGGTCATCCTGTTCAACCGCATGGCCGAGGAGTGGCGGTTTGAGAATCCCCGTAAGTCCAACGTTGAGCGCGCCCGGGCCTTGCGCGAACTCCTGTGTAAAAATTTCTGGGGCGTGGACTTGAACGTCACCGCCTGCCGCATCACCTGCTTCAGCCTGTATCTGGCGCTGTTCGATCAACTCGAACCGGCGGATATCTGGCAGCTCAAGAAAGAACTGGAACGCGAGCAGGGCGAGCAGAAAGTGCTGCCGCCGCTGCTGGCCGAGTCGGGAAAGGACTTCAAGGGCAGCGAGACGCCGCGCGTGCTGGAGGCGAATTTCTTCCGACCGGATCTTCCTCTCCCGACCGACTTCCATCTGGTTATCGGCAATCCACCGTGGATTGGCCGCGGGCAGGAGCGAGATGCCGAGATGGAGCAATGGTTCGACTCCAAGGAGAATCCATATCTGGCTGACGCTCCCAAGTCCGCCGCCGCCCGCCGCGCCTACTTTTTCCCCGAACGCCAGAGCGCGCACGGATTCATGTGGAAAGTCCCTGCGCATCTTCGTGCCGACGGTCGTGCCTGTCTGGTTTTACCGACGAAGGTATTCATGAACGAGCGGACGAACGCTTTTCAGGCCGGCTGGATGAACCGGTTTTCGCTCGACCACGTTATCCAGCTTGCCGACTACAGCTTCCTGATTTTCGAGGAAGCAGACTGCCCAGCCGTCATCGCACGGTTCACGCCGCACAAACCTGCTGACCAAGCCGTCGTCCTTTACGACACCCCCAAGGTGGAACGCACCGACCCGCGCCACTCGCTCATCACCGTGCTGCCCGATGACCAGAAGGGTTTGCGCCTCCATGAACTCCTGCTGGGGGCGCAGAACAAGTGCGCGTCCGTCGTCTGGAAACAAGCTTTGTGGGGCACGGGCCGCGACGTGGCGTTTCTCCATCGGCTGTATCGCCTGCCGACGCTCGGCGATGTTGCTGGCGATCCTGATGATGAAACGAAGCGGTGGGCAAAGGGCCAAGGGTTCCAACCGTTCTCTGAGAAACGATTTAAGGAAGACCCGAAGAAATACCTGCGAAACGTCCGGCTCGACACGAAACCTTGGTGGAAATCAGGCCAACGATTGTTGGAAGCGGAGAATGACCAGATTTCGTTGGTGGTTTGCGAGGATGATGCCCCTCCCCAAGCTGAAATTCCTTCGCGGTTGCGGCGCAGTTTTGACGAGAAGCTTGCACAGCCCCCGATGGTTTTGGTGACACAGGGATTTGGCAAAGCGGCGTTCTGCAACTTTTCTGTCGTCTTCGAGCACTCCATTCAATCCATCGCTGCCAAACAAAGGGGCGACGACGACTTGCTACGTTTCCTCGCCGCCGTTGTGACATCTTCCTTTGCCAAGTATTTCTTGTTTCACACCGCCGCGAATTGGGGTTCGGAGCGCGATAAGGTTCACCTCACCGAATTGCTCCGCCTCCCGTTCCCGCTACCGAAGGACTGCCGCGACCAAACTGCCGCTGAGCGCATCGTCTCCGCAGTTGCCAAACGTGTCCGCGAAGCGCACACCCGGATCGCCAAAGCCCCACTAAATTTCGAGCGGCGCAAAGACGAGATCACCGACGCCAAGCGCGACATTGAACCGCTGGTGTTCGAGTATTTCGGCGTCACGGCCACCGAAAAAATTCTCATTGAGGACACTTTGAAGTGGTTCATCCCCAGTTCCACGCCCGGCAGTCTCGACGGCGACATTCCCACGCTCGACGATTCCAGAGCCGAGGAGCGGGCGGCCTATGCCAAACAACTTTGCCAGACCCTCAATACCTGGGGACGTGGGAAAGGACTGAGCCTGAGCGCGCAGGGCCGCATCGCGGAGAAGTTCGGCCTAGGCCTGCTGATTCTCACGAAAGGCAAGATCAAGACGAGCTACCGCGAAACCGAAGCGCAGACCGAAGTCGCCGAAGCCATCGCGGACATCGAGAAAGCCATCACCGTCGAGCACCGCAAGCTCGCCTACGCGCGCGGCTTCACCCTGTTCGAACCGAACCGCGCGCTCGTGCTCAAGCCGCTCGCCCGCCGGCATTGGACACGCACCGCCGCTCTCAACGACGCCGACGCGATATTCGCCGCGATGTTTGAAACCGCGCCGCACCCTGCATGAGATTCATCGGCGCAACCCACAAATTCCTCGGCGATGTTCTGCCGTCGGATTTCCGCGCCGAGATTTTTAGTTTGGTGGAGGATGCGTGGCCTAATGTTCCGAGTCCGCGCGATGCGTGGCTTGAGCCGCGAATCACTGGTTTGTTGAAACTGGCGATGATTGCCGCACAGGAGGCGCGATACGAAGCAGACCCGCCATTTCACATTTCTGAAGACACGAAGATTCGCGACCCGAAAACCGGCAAAGAGAAGGAACGCACCGACGTGGAGATTCACCTGCGCCACCACTACATCAAGGGACAGCGGCCTTACTTCGTGTTCGAGTCCAAACGGCTGAACGTTCCGTATGGCGGCGTCCCGAGTCCAAATGTCCACGAATACGTGGGCGATGCCGGCATGGGTTGCTTGCTCACTGGCAGCTACAACACCGTTCCCAACTACAGCGGGATGCTTGCCTACGTGATGGACGGCAGTGTTGCGACCGCCAAACGCTCCGTTGAAAAGCAACTTGCCGCCAAGTCTGGAGACTTGCGCCTGCGTGGGAAAGCCAAAATCCATTCGTCCAATCTGATGCCAAGTGGCGGTGCGCATGGCGAGACTCATCACACGATTGGCGGGCAAGCATCTGTGATCTTCCACATGTTCCTGCCAGCGAAACGCGCACGGCGTTGAGTTTTTCTCGCACAAGTAAGCCGCGGCGGAAGTGCAGAAGTCGGGCATCAAGGTGAAACCCGAAGTCATGATCCCGCTCGTCGGGTTCAAGAAGGAACTCGATCTCCAGACCGAACTCGTCCACCGCGTGGCGAAGGCAGTTCAGGCTGAGAAGAAAGTGAAGCCCAACTACCTCGTCGGCACCATGATCGAAGTGCCGCGTGGCGCTCTGACCACCGACGAGTTCGCACAGACGACCGAGTACTTCAGTTTCGGGACCAATGATCTCACGCGGACAGGACGAATTGTCGGCGGTTCGCCGAGAGCCGCAGGAGCGACGCGTTGGGCCCAGAGAGTTGGGCGCACCGTCAGCATAAGCCCCAAGCCCAGCAGAAGTAGCCCCTTCGATTTCGTCGTCTTCGTGTTCGCAGACGGTCGAGACGGTAGCCTGGCCTTTCTTCCACTCGGTGTGGTCCAAAACGCCGCCGTTCCGGTCGTGACCGGGGTCATACATCACCACCTTCGGACGCGATAGAAGCGTTGGGCGCCCGTGGTGGTGGGGTCGGTCAACGTTCGCTCGTGGCCGGTGCCGGTGACGAGGGGCAGGGGCGTCCAGTCGGAGTCGGCGAGCGAGCGTTTGTATTCCAGACGATAAACGCGACCGCTCTGGGTGGGGAGGGAAACGCTGAACCCCCCGGCTGTCATCGTGGGATGGTTTAGAGGTGTTTGGAGTATTGGCGGCCCATCGGCAATGAGCGCCAGGCCCTGATAGAAGCCGCTCGCAATCGTGACGACGTTTGTTAGACCGCTCGGAACGCCAGTCGCTGGCATGTCAGGGGGCCACGCGACCACCGTGCCGTCAGCACGCACTGCCAGGCCGTGGTAAAGGCCAGCCGCCACCGCGACAGCATTCGACAGGCTGGGTGGAACGTTGGTCCCCCCCGTATTCGGGGTGCCAACTCCCTGAACCGCCCCAGGCGATAATCCTGCCATCTGCGCGCAGCGCCAAACTGTGGGCAAAGCCGGCTGCCACCGCCGCAACATTGCTCAATCCAGCCGGAACGTTGATTTGGTCGGGATTGCCCCACGCCACCACGGTTCCATCCGCTCGCAACGCGAGAGAGTGCGACCACCCGGCAGCCACGGCGACCGCGTTGGTCAGCCCGCTCGGAACATCCGTCTGGCCGGCCCAATTCTCACCCCACGCCACCACGGTGCCGTCGGCCCGCAGGGCCAGACAATGTGCGGCGCCGGGCGCGACCGCGACCACATCAGTTAGTCCTAGCGGAACGTCGGTCTTCGGGGGCAGGCTTGAAGAGTCCCACCGGACCACCGTACCGTCGGCGCGCAACGCCAAGAAGTGACACGCAACCGGGCTGGGGCCGCTGATGGCCGTAGTACTGGCGGCAATAGCGACCACGTTTGTCAGATCGCTCGGGAACGTGGCTGCCATTTCGGTCCACCATTCGCCAAGCCATCCGCCGAAGATGCCACCCCACCGGGCCACCGTGCCATCCGAACGCAAGGCGAGGCTGGTCACCCCGCCGGCGGCGACGGCAACCGCGTTGGTCAGGCTGGACGGGACGGTCGCCGAGCCGTAGGAACGGCCACCCCAAGCGACGACGTTAGGCCGGGGCGATTCGTAGAGCCAGACCTCCACGTTGTCATAGACGACCTGAGCGGGACCGGTCGGGCCGCTCGTCGGGTCGGTCCAGTCGAGCGTTACTTCGATTTGGCCGGTGCCGCTCACCATGCGCCAGGGTTCTCCGACCCTGTCGTTCACGCTGGGCGTACCCTTGACCGAGCGACTGGGGAGGGTCGGATCGGCTTCGGGTGTGTCAATCACGGTGCTGTCGAATACCACGGCATTGGCGTTGTCTTTGTCGAGGACGCGGGTGTTGATCACGAGGTTGGCATCGCGGCGGGTCACGCTCAACACGAGGGTGACGTTCTGGTTCTTGATCTCGCGCGGTTCGTGGAAGAACCAGGCTACGGAGCCGGTTCCATTCCAGAACTTCAGCAGCGCCGCCTCGTCTTCGTCCACGAGGAAGGCATAGCCGGAGTTCCCCAGCGGGCTCCACAGGAAATGGACGCTGGCCCAGGCATCGTTCTGATTGGCACGGACCAGGTCAATACACCCTTCGAGCGTCCAGTTGTTCGTTAGTTCAGGTGGCATGGGGATCGCGTGCCCCCAGGCAAAATGCGTCGCGAATGGGTTGTTCGTCTGAAGAGGGCCGCAGTTGGCCGAGATGAGGGCTTGCTGGTTCGAGTTGCTGAACACCCCGGGTACTCCAAGCTGGACCCAACCACTCAGCCCGGGATCGCTGAGATCGTCCTGGAACAACAGCGTCTGGGCGAGCGTCGTCGAGACGCACGCGGCCAGGGCGAGGGTGGCCAGAGCGATGGTTTTTCTGCCGATCCCAGGCTTGCTCCGGCGGTGAGCCAATCGGTGGAATAGTGTTCTCATGATGCTGGTCCTTTCGTTGCGGGCTTTGACGTATTCATGGTTCGGCGAAGTTGCAGTCGGCGGCTGCCTAGCGACATGCGAGCAACTGGCGGCTTTGCTTCCACCCGTTCCAACGGGAAAACCGACGAAAGGTTACAGGGTGCGCCTATCGCCGGACTTGGGATTTCGTTTTTTGCAGCGCCTCGATTTCCGCAAAGGAGGGCACGCGCCAAAAAAGCAGGTCGCGCTGGGAGGTCCGTGCCGCAGGGCAGCATAGGTCTTCGCATCCGGCGCCAGAACCAGACTCTCCAGCCCCGACGGCCTACGCCAAAGAATTGGCTGCCGCTGATCTGGCGGAGCAGTTGGGGACCACCGATGAAGCGTGCCATCATCAGACCCGGTGAACAGCTTCTCACCGTCCGGGCTGAAGCGGAGGCGCAGCACATCGGAGTGAAGTCCGTCGAAGACGCGTCGCTGTGTCCGTATCGGCACGTCCCAGAGACGCGAAGTTTGGTCCGCGCCTGCCGACGCCAGCCTTCGGCCATCCGGCGAGAAGCTCAAGGCCGTGATCCAGGACTGGTGGTTGCTCAACTCGCCCAGCGGTCGAGATGACGGGACTTCCCAGAGCTTGATACTGGTATCGGTGTAGCCCGCGCCGGTGGCGAGCATCCGGCCGTCCGGGCTAAGACTCAGAAGTTTGGAAACACCCGGTTGGGGTCGGTAGGGCGCGTCACTCCGTGCGCGCCGCAGTCCACCGCCCGATTGCTGAACGGCGCGCAAGGAGTGACGCGCCCTGCCACGTTGGGCAATTTGTTTGTCGCAGCATGAGGTCTGAAGTCTGAAGTCAGAGTGGTCGGCTCGCGAGGAGGCTCGCCCCACCGGAGGCGGAGATTGTGGAGTTCGTTGGATGCCATTAAGCTTGCACTCCCTGGGACGGAGCGCTGGTCGGCGACCGGTTTATGGCGGTCGAAAGACACCAAGCCGGTCATAGACCGGCGCTTCAGACTGTTGGTCATTCGTGCGGGGCGTGAAATGTCCGCTGTGGCTCGACTTCCAGGGGACTGGAGACTGTGCCGCCGATTTGTTTGCTCGATTTAGATGTCGCTGAATCCCTGGCTTGAATCAATCGCCGTGACGATGCTGGCAGTTGCCGGTGTCCTGCTTGGCCGCTGGTTTTCGCGCCGGCCGAAGCCGTATTGGCTGCTTGGTTATTTCCTTCCGCTCGCGTTGATTGTGACCTATGGCGTGGCCAGCCGTTATCCCGGCTTGATGTTCGTGCCCCCGGTTTCCTGGATGATGATGGGCAGGAACAAGTTTGCCGTCATCGGTTTCGTGACGACGATGGTGTTGACGACGCCACTTTCCCGGCTGTCACGTCAGCGAGATCGCTGGTTCATCGCGGTGCTGATGGTGGTGATCGTGGGGCAAATGTCGGTGTGGCCGTTTCTGGCGCCGGCGTTGAATCGCAATTATCTCGCTGGCCTTCAAACGAAGCTGGATGAAGAGGGCATTTGTCTTCAGAGCAATGATTACAATTGCGGTCCGGCGGCGGCCGTGACGGCGTTGCGCCGCCTCGGCTTCCCGGCGGAGGAAGGACAAATTGCGATTCTGGCACACACCAGCAGCGCGACCGGCACACCGCCGGACATCCTCGCGCGAGCGTTGCAGCGGCATTACGGCGAAGAGGGTTTGGTTAGTGAATTCCGGGTGTTCAAGAAGATTGCAGAATTGAAGGATACCGGGCTGACGTTGGCCGTCATCAAGTTCAGTTTCATGCTGGATCATTATGTTACGGTCCTGGAAGTCACGGATGCACAGGTGATCGTTGGTGATCCGTTGAAGGGCAAGGCGGCGTTCACGCACGAGGAATTCGAGCAGAAATGGCGGTTCGTCGGTGTGACGTTGCGGCGGAGTTCGGAGCAGTAACCCCTCATGCCATAATCTGGGGAGCGCACGCGCCGCGCGTGCGTCCGGCCGCACCGCGCCGTCGAAACGGCTGCGGAGGCGCGTTGGAGACTCGCGCGAGGGCGCACTCGGGTGCGCTGGCCGAGGACGGCCAGTGCCGCACGCCTGGGCGCGTACGCTCCCCATGGCGTTGAAGTTCTTTGCGTCCGTCTCGGGTTTGCCTATGCTGCCAGCATGAACTTATTGCCATTCGATTCCTTGCCGGCGTTCAAGCCGCGCCGTTTCCTGCCCGCGCGGATTGATCTGGGTGAGTGGGCGCAATTGGCGCCGCTCTTTGACCAGCTTGAAGCCCGGGCGAGCCAATGCACGAGTGTGGCTGAACTCGAACGGTGGTTGTTGGATTGGAGCGAACTGAACGCTGCGCTCGACGAAGAGGGCGCCCGCCGTTACATCGCCATGACGTGTCACACGGAGAACGCCGACGCGGAGAAGGCGTATCTGGATTTCGTCGAGCACATCGAGCCGCAGATCAAGCCGCGGCAATTCCAATTGGAGAGTGTCTTCATCGCTCACCCGCTGCGCGCGCAATTGCCCCAGCCGCGTTATGAGGTTTTCGAGCGCGACACACAGAATCATGTCGAGTTGTTCCGACCCGAGAACGTCCCGCTGGAAACCGAGGAAGCCAAGACAGGCCAGCAATACCAGAAACTGAGCGGTTCGCTCACGGTGCCGTTTCGGGGCGAGGAGAAGACGCTGATCCAGATGGGTAAGTATCTGGAGGATCCGGACCGCGCGCTACGGCAGGAAGCGTGGGAGTTGGTGGCGCGCCGCCGGTTGCAGGAGCGCGACAAATTCGAGGAGCAATTCGATCAACTGCGGTCGTTGCGGGGACGGATCGCGCAAAATGCCGGTTTTGCCAATTACCGCGATTTCGCCTTCCGCCGGCTTGGGCGCTTTGATTACACGCCGGAGGACTGCGCCAAATTCCACGATGCGGTGGAATCCGAGATCATGCCCGTGGTGCGTGAATTGCACGGTGAACGACGGCGGCAACTTGGCCTGGAGCAACTGCGCCCGTGGGACATGGCGGTGGACCCGTTGAACCGCGCGCCCCTGCGCCCGTTCGAGCGTGTGGACGAAATGGTGGCGCGCTCGCAAAGGATTTTTGACCGGCTGGATGGCGAACTGGCGGACGGTTTCCGGCGCATGAACGAACTGCGGCTGCTCGATCTGGACAATCGCAAGGGCAAGGCGCCGGGCGGCTATCAATCCACGCTGGCGGAGGCGCGGCTGCCGTTCATCTTCATGAACGCCGTGGGCCAGCAGCGCGACGTGGAGACCATCCTGCACGAGGCGGGTCATGCCTTCCATGCGCTGGCCGCGCGCGAAGAGGATTTGCTGCCCTATCGCAACAGTCCCCCCATTGAGTTTTGCGAGGTGGCTTCCATGAGCATGGAGTTATTGGGCAATGAATTCATCGAGGAGTTTTACGCCGATGCCGACGCCCGCCGTGCGCGGCGCGTGCATCTCGAAGGCATCGTGGGCGTGCTGGCGTGGATCGCCACGGTGGATGCGTTTCAGCATTGGCTCTATACGCATCCGGGCCACACCCGCGCCGAGCGCGCGGCGGCGTGGGTCGCGTTGATGGATCGTTTCGGCGGGGACTTGGACTGGAGCGGTTACGAGGAGGCGCGGGCGCATTTGTGGCACCGGCAGCTTCACATCTTTCTGCATCCGTTCTACTACATCGAATACGGCATCGCGCAGCTTGGCGCGCTGCAGGTGTGGGCAAACTCAAAGCGCGACAAGGCGAGGGCACTGGGGGAGTATAAACAATCGCTTGCGCTGGGCGGCTCGCGGCCGTTGCCGGAACTGTTTTCCGCCGCGGGCTGCCGCTTCGCCTTCGATGGCGACACCATGAAACCGCTGATGCAACTGGTGCGCGAGGAATTGAAGTCGCTCAAGGACTGAACCGCCGGTTCGGTTTCGTCTTCCCGCCACCGTGCGACGATGAATGTTTTGGTCACAGGCGGAACGGGATTCGTGGGAAGGGAAATCCTGCGGGAGTTGCGCCACACCGGACACGGAACGTTTCTGCTGGCGCGCCATCCCGATTCCTCAGTAACGCATGCCATCGCGCGGGAATTTTCGGCGACGATCCGCGCGGGCGACATTCTGAATCCTGATTCGCTCGCCGCTGCGTGCCACGGAATGGACGCGGTGATTCATCTCGTTGGCATTATCAGCGAAGTCGGCGAACAGACGTTTGAGAAGGTTCACACGGAGGGAACGCGGCACATGGTGGCAGCGGCGCAATCCGGCGGCGTGAAGCGGTTCATTCAGATGAGCGCGCTGGGCACGCGCGCCAAGGCGGTGGCGCGCTATCATCAAACCAAGTGGGCCGCGGAGGCAATCGTGCGGGGCAGTGGACTCGACTGGACGATCTTCCGGCCCTCGATCATTTATGGGGCCGGGGACGGTTTCGTGAATCTCTTCGCGCGCCTGTGCCGGTTTTCACCAGTCGTGCCGCTGATCGGCGGCGGGCGCATGAAGTTTCAGCCCATTGCGGTGGAAAGCGTGGCAAAAGCATTTGTGAAGTCGTTGAACGAGCCGCGCGCAATTCAGCAGACATTCGCGCTCTGCGGACAGGAAGTACTGACGCTGGCGGAAATCGTGGACGCGATTCTGGCGGTCACGCGTCGCCGGCGGATAAAACTGCCGTTGCCCTTTGCCGTGGCGCGGGTGCAGGCGGCCCTGTTGGAATTCGTCTGCGGCCAACTACTCGGCCAGTCGCCGCCGTTGAACCGGGATCAGTTGCTGATGTTGCGGGAAGACAATGTGGGCGACTGCGCTACAGCAGCGGCACTATTTGAACTGAAGCCGATTCCTTTCCGGGAGGGAATCGGGAAATACCTGCGGGAAACGAAAGCCGGGTAAGCGCGTTACCACCAAGGTGACGGCTCACGGCTCACGCATCACGCTCAGACTTCAATCCCGTACGCCTTGATCTTGTTGTAGAGCGTCTGGCGACCGATGCCCAGGCGTTTGGCGGCTTCCAGTTTGTTGCCGCCGGTTTCCTTGAGCATCTGAATGATGGCGTTGCGTTCAACGCCTTCGAGCAGGGTGAAGTTGGTGTCCTGCGATTCGGCGCTTTCCGGCCGGGCACGCGTGATGGAAAGATCGGAGGCATCCACCATGTCGCCTTCGGAAAGCAGCACCGCGCGCTGGATTTCATTCTGTAATTGGCGAATGTTGCCCGGCCAATCGAACGCCGTGAGCCGGTCCACCGCGGACGGAGTGAAGCCGCGGATGGGGCGGTTGGCTTGCGCGGCGAAGCGTTTCAGGAACGCTTCGGCCAGCGGCATGATGTCCTCCCGCCGGTCGCGCAACGGCGGCAGATGCACGGAGATGGCGCTGATGCGGTAGTAGAGGTCCTCGCGCAGCTTGCCATCTTTGATGGCGTCTTCCGGAGCGCGGTTGGTCGCGGCGATGAGGCGGCAATTGGTTTTGTAGCTGGTTTTGCCGCCGACGGGACGCACTTCCTGATCCTGCAACACGCGCAGCAACTTGCTCTGGGTATCAATCGGCATTTCGGAGATTTCGTCCAGGAACAACGTGCCGCCTTCGGCCTGCCGAAACAGACCTTCGCGATCCGTGTGGGCGCCGGTGAACGCGCCTTTGACGGAACCGAACAGTTCGCTTTCGATCAGCTCGCGGGGCAGGGCGGCGCAATTGATCTTAATGATGCGGCCCTTGCTGCGCGTGCTCATTACGTGCGTCAAATCCGCGATGACCTCCTTGCCGGTGCCGCTTTCGCCGGTGATGAGGACGGCTACGTCGCTGGGGGCGATGCGTTCGACGGTCCGCACGACGTCCTGCATAATTACGCTGCGGAACACGGGGGAGTTGTTGCCGCTCATGGTTTCGAGCGCGCGGCGCAGGGCGCTGTTTTCCTGGCCCTGCTGCTTGCGCTCGATGGCGCATTTGACGTCGGCGAGCAGCTTCTCGTTTTCGAATGGCTTGGTGAGAAAATTGTAGGCCCCGAGCCGGCCGGCCTCCAACGCCATCTCAATTGTGCCCTGGCCGGTGAGGACGATGACTTCGGTATCCGTCCAGCGCTTCTTGATGAGCGGCAGGAGTTCAAGCCCATTGGCGTCTTGGAGGCGCACGTCCAGCACCACGACGTCCGGTTGCGGATCGGAAAACGCTTTTTGGAGGGCGGCGCCGCTTTCCGCCTCGGCGACTTGGTAGTCGCGTTGCAGCACCACGCCCAGCAGCTCCCGAATCGGCTGCTCGTCGTCCACCACCAGTATTTTGCCCTTCATAGATTCTTGTCGCGGTTCATCACGCACGCTTGCGCAAACGCGGAAAAGATGGCGCGGTGTTCCGCATTACGGTTCGCCAGTCGTTCCGGGTGAAACTGCACGCTCAAAAGGAACGGCAGCAAGTGCGCTGTCTCAGGTTTCAACTGCATACACTCTGGAATTCCATCACGGCTGCGGCCGGTGACCTGCAGGATATCCGCCGGTTGCGCCACGGCCTGATGGTGCGTGCTGTTCACGCCCAAAGTCAATTCGCCCGTTATCTTGGCCAGTAAGGCGTCGGCTGTCAATTGCACATCATGGACGATCTGGCTGCGCCGGTCGAGCCGCCGATGCTTCAGCGCCCGGGGCAACTGGCGGGCAATATCCACGACCAGAGTTCCGCCGAGGGCCACGTTCAGCACCTGATGGCCGCGGCAGATCGCCAGCAACGGTTTACGCTGGCGAAACACCTCGTCCACGAGCAGGAACTCGCGCAAATCCCGTGCGCCGCCGTCTGGGGTCACAGTGACCGTCCGCCGCAGCGAACGTGGAAGGCCTGGCTTGTAAAGTGCCGGCTCGACATCCTCGCCGCCCGTGAGCAGGACACCGTCCGCGCGGCGCACGCAGGCCGCCACCATATCGCGTGCCGTCGTCGCGGGCATGGCCAACGGCATCGCCCCCACACCCATCAACGCCGCTTGGTACGTCTCGGACAAACTGGTGGACAGGTCGCCGAATTCGTCGCCTTTCTTTTCGACATTTGGCGAGACGAGAATCAGTGGTGGATTGGTCATCGGACGGCACGGTAGCGTGAGGTGCCCGGCAAGTCAGGATGAAATTGTTCAAGCGGCCGGAGGCTGACTCAGAGCGTCACTTCAGGAAAGCGCTCCCGAATGCGGCGACGCAGTCGTTCCTCGTCATCCGGCTGCAAGCGGCGGCGGGTGATGAGCCGTTGCACGGCATCGAGCAACTCCAGCCAGTCGGCCAGCGGCGGTTCTGGCACGGCCTGCCATTGCTCGAATCGCCGTTCGCGGTGGAAGAAGCGCCATTCGCGGCCCACGTGCCGGGCATAAACCTGGAGTTTTTGTCCGTCGTCGGTGACGCGTTTCCAACTGATTTCAGCCTTGGGCATGGTGGGTTCTTGTCGGGTGCCGAGTTTGAGTTGTGAGATCGAGTGGGGTTGGCGCTTCTGGCTTGCCAGTTGGCACTGAGGCGCGCTGCTTCATTCCGGCAAATCCACACTGGCCACTGCCATGGCGGCGATGCCTTCTTCACGCCCGATAAAACCCATCCGCTCGTTGGTCGTGGCTTTAACCCCGATGAGTTTTTCCGCGACACCAAGCGCGGTGGCGATGCGTTGTTTCATTTCCGCAAGGTGCGGATAAATCTTGGGCGCTTCCGCGATGACGGTGGCGTCCACGTTTACAATCCGTCCCCGGCGCAGCGCGATTTGGCGCGCAGCTTCTTCGAGGAACACGCGGCTGGGGGCGTCTTTCCAGCGTGGGTCGGTATTGGGAAAATAATGGCCGATGTCCTCCTCGCCCAGCGCGCCGAGCAGCGCATCGCAAATTGCGTGCAGCAATGCATCGGCATCCGAATGGCCGTCCAAGCCTTTGGCGTGCGGAATCTCCACCCCACCGAGGATGAGTTTGCGCCCCGTGACCAGCGCGTGGACGTCATAACCAATGCCAACGTGAACCATGTCGCGGACTATACGAGCGGCGGAACGGGCCAGAAAGGAATTTGTGATCAATTTGTGATCAACGTCCGCGCGTACCAAATCCGTGACCCATCACGATTGGTTGACCCGGGACTTTTTCTCGAACCGGTGGTTTGCCTCGTCCCATTCGACGTTGACTTCCAGGGTTGAACCGAGCACCGCCACCAGCAAGTCCAGGGCGGTTTGAAGTTGTTCCGCCGAGTCGAACTCAAACTGCATTTTGCGGCCATCGCGCGCGGAAACGACCCAGCGGCCCGCCCGTCCTCTTCCGCCGAATGAGGTGCGTGGCGGTTCGATGGCGGCCTCCCGGATTTCTCCGGCATAAAGTTTGAAGCTTCCTTCGAGCTGGTGGACCAATAGTTCGGGGTCCTCAGTTTCATTGGCATCGGACGTCTTCGCTTTCTTGGCCAGCCAGTTCAGAGCTTCGCCCAGCAGCGCGCCTGGGAGTCCCAGGTAACCGAGGGGCACGGTCAACATTCCCAACGGCCCCTGCGGCCCAGCAAGGTTTATGAATAGAAGATCGGTGCCGCGGACGTGAACTCGATACAGCCACTCTCCGAGAAACGAGACTTTCCTGGCTTCAAATGTCGTGATGTTCGCCATGAAGCTCAATGTGCTGCCGTCCTTCCAGCCGGCACTCCTGACTTTCTACCAAGGAATTTGATCTGCCGGCCCGAGGCGCGGCAGCACGTTGGTCATGGTCGTAATGCGCGATCGTTCTCAAAATGGGAGTCTCACTTTCGGGCAGTCCAGCGGATGCTCTGCGCCAGGAGTCGCCGGTAATTCGGATGCTCGTAAGCTTCCGGTCCATGACCCAGTTGCAGGTAAACCACGCGCGACTTGCGGTAAGTTTGCGCCCAAGCCAGTGGCTTGCCACTTTTCGGATGCGTCGTTGTGAGCAGCGGTGTGACATCCGGCCGCACACGGTAGCCCCAGTAGATTTCATCGTGGATAACAAAATCGTTCAGCCCCTTGGTCACGGGATGATCCCGAGCCACGATCACCACGGGCACTTCCACGTCGTGCTGCCAGCCGACTTGCTCGGTGACTGTGCCTGGTTTGTCCGGGTCTGGTTCCGTGTATCGCCCGCCTATGATCCGCTCATATTCCGGCCACTCAGGATAGGAAACCAGTGCGTGGTGCAACACGACCAGTCCGACGCCGCGGTCAAGTTGGGTGAGCAAGGCCGCTTTCTGTTTTTCGGTGATGTGCCTGACCATGTCGTAAAGCACCAACACGTCGTAACGGGCCAGATCGTCGCGCTCAAAAACCGTCGCGCCCGACTTGGCATGTTCGGCGGTCGTGAAGGCGATCTCCGCGTTGTCCTGAAACATCTTGAAGAACGCCGGTTGGTTGAACCCATGGCCGCCCGTCACCACGAGCACCTTGGTTTTTGTTTCCTGACCGAGTGCCGGGCCTGGCCAGCCGGGAATCATCATGAACAGCAATGCTCCAAGAGTAACGGTTGTCTTCATGGATTCGGGACGGTGGCGGTTCGTGAATGGGTCTCGTGCGGCGCCGGAACGGTGACCAGGCCGCAGCCCAGGAGAGTGAAGAACTGCAATGATTTCATTCGGCTCGCCCTTTTTATCGGTAATTCTGCGACTGTCAAAACACTTTGCCGGCCTGACTGCGCCAGCACGTCTCGAAAAGTCGCAACGATGCAGATTCGTACGGCGCGACCGGCATAAGTTTGGCGGCGCACAACCGCTCGCCGATTATCATTGGCGGCGTATCTGGGGGCAATTCATGTATTAGCTCTTGAACCGACACACCGACACAATCGAGCAAAGCGACGCTTGCTCGTAGCGGCGTGAGCGATACACTGCCTCCACTTAATGGCAAGCAGCGGGATTTGAATGAGCATGATTGATTCAATCACAGAAAGACGGGTGCGATAGGCCCTCTGGAAGGCCTGCGACACTCTCAATCAGAACTTTTCATTTCGCCGTGGCTTGTGAGTGTTTGGAAGCGGATCGAGTCAAACCGATTGCTTATCATGACGAACTACCTCGAACGAACGATAGACGACATAGACGATCCTGATTTTCAAAGCATGGTCAACGGATTGTGTCACTGTGTAGGGTTGCCTCGAACCGAGTTCAGTAATCGGAGATTCAGTTTCATGTTGATGGCTATCGTGAAGGAGGATTCGAAATGTCTTTCTGCGAGATACTTGCCAGGGCCTGGTGTACTTACCTCGAAAGTACGTCAGTTAAGACCTGATTCGGTTGTTCATGCTGTATGTAGAGAAATGGCGAGCTTAAATCGGACGCATATTGAATCATTTGATGGGGTGACGGTGCTTTCACTGATCAAGAAGTGTTCAAAGGTATATTCTCCGAAATCTCCGCGCACCAAGAAGCTGACTCGAAACCAACTTCTACATCAATTCCAGACCAAATTGATTAAACGACGACGTGAAAATGGTGACCTATGACAAGATTGCACGGTAAAATTCCTGTTAGTCGCGTTTGGCATGATTGATTCACTTACTGATAACGCCGGGCTAGCCCCGGACTTAAAGAAGTCGGTGCGTCGCAAACCCGAACCTAGTGGCGCAATGCGAGTTGACCGGCTTCCACCCAACGCGCCCGAAGCCGAGCAGGGCGTGCTGGGTTGCGTGCTGCTTTCCCCCAACGATTGCCTCGGACAGTGCATTGAGAAACTCAAGACCGGCGCGGAGGTGTTTTACGATCTGCGCCACCAAACCATCTACAGCGCGCTGATCGAAATGTATGATCACCGGGAGGCGATTGATCTCATCACGCTCCAACAACGGCTCAAGGACAAGCAATTGCTGGAGCAGATTGGTGGGATTCCGTACCTCAGCGCGTTGCAGGATGCGGTGCCGTCCGCGGCCAATCTCAGTTACTATCTCGAAATCGTGCTGGAGAAGTTTCTCCTGCGTAAAATGATCCAGACCTGCACGGAGGTGGTAGGGCGGGTGTATGACTACGAAGGGGAGGTGGATGCGCTGATGGACGAGGTGGAGCGCGACGTTCTGCGGATCAGCGAATCCCGCGCGCAAGGCGGCACCCAAACCATCAAACAACTGGTTCACAGCGCGATTGGCACCGTGGAGAACTACTTCAACCGGCAGGGGGTGCTGGGTGGACTGGCCACCGGCTTTGCCGACCTGGACCGCATGACCGATGGCCTGCATGGCGGGGAGATGATTGTGATCGCGGCGCGGCCCTCGATGGGCAAGACCTCCCTGGCGATGAACATCGCCGAGCACGTGGTGCTGGCTAACCGGATTCCCGTGGGGGTGTTCAGCCTGGAAATGACGGCGGAATCGCTGGTGCTGCGCATGCTCTGCTCGAATGCGCGGGTGAATTTGCGCAACATCCGCGAAGGGTTCATGACCGAGGCGGATTTTCCCAAGTTGACCAGCGCGGCGGGCCGGATGTCCAATGCGCCGCTGTTCATTGATGACACCCCGGCGCTCTCGATCCTGCAATTGCGGGCGCGGGCGCGGCGGCTGTGGCAGCAATATGGCATCAAGCTTTTCGTGGTTGACTACCTCCAACTGCTCCATTCTACTGCGCGCCGGTCGCAGGAGAACCGGCAGCAGGAGATCGCGGACATTTCCAGCGGGATCAAGGCGCTGGCCAAAGAGTTGGACGTGCCGGTGATCGTCCTGAGCCAGTTGAATCGCGAATTGGAGCGGGAAAAGAGCCGCAAGCCGCGTTTGTCCGACTTGCGCGAATCGGGTGCCATTGAACAGGATGCCGACGTGGTGGGTCTGTTGTATAAGCCCAGCGCCGAAGACGACGAAGCCGGCGGCGCGGAGGAACCGGACGGGACACCGGTAAACCTGTTGATTGCCAAACAACGCAACGGACCGACCGGCGACGTGAATTTGACCTTTTTGAAACCGTACACCCGCTTTGAAAGCGCCGCCAAAGTCAGTGATGAAGACGTGCCCGCCGAGTGAAACACCATGAACCGCTGGTTTGGCTTTTGCGGACTGTTCGTTTTGCTGCTGTGTTCGCGCGGGGTCGCGAACGCGCAACCGGCGGCCCTCAAGGTCAGTCGCGTCGAGATCCGCCATATCGGTCCGCCCGCCGCCAGTGACGCCGTCGTGCGGGCCAACATTCGCACCAAGGCCGGCGACCTGTACCGGCCGGAAAGCACCACCGAGGACATCAACAACCTTTACGCCACCGGTTTGTTCTACAACATCCGGGTGGTGCCAGAACGGGATGAGGAGGGCATGGTTTTGACCTATACCGTCCAGGGTTTGCCCCGCCTGACGGACATTGTCCTGCAGGGGAATGAGAAGCTGAAGGATTCAAAGATCCGGAAGAAGCTGACCTCGAAGGTTGGCGAACCTTTGGACGAGCGAAAACTGTTTACCGACAGCCAGGCCATCAAGGAGCTGTACCAGAAGTCCGGTTATCCCGGCACGGAGGTGCGCGCCGTTTCGAGCATCAGCGAAGAGACCGGGCGCGGCGTGGCCACGTTTGAAATCACCGAAAGTCAGAAGATCAAAATCGCCCGCGTGGAGTTCCCGGGTGCGCAGGCCTTCTCGGAAAAGGAACTGCGCAAGGTCATCAAGAAGTCCTTGCGCAATTACTGGATGTTTTCCTGGCTCACCCGCAGCGGCCTGTTCAAGGACGACAAATTCGCGGAAGCCAAGGAGAAGCTGACGATGTTCTACCGCGACAAGGGCTACATTGATTTTGAACTCAAGGAGGTGCAATTCGAGCGGCCGACCCCCAACACCATGGTCATTCGGTTCCACGTTTACGAAGGCCGCCAGTATCGCGTCGGGAACATCACGTTCAAGGGGACCACGATGATGCCCACCAATTTCGTGACTGCCGGCTTTGAACCCGGGCCCATGCCGCCCGCCGGCCCGGAACGCACCGCCTGGCAGGAAAGCCAGCGGATGGTGCGGGCGTTTCCAATGCGCGAAGGCGAGATTTTTACGCTCAAGGATCTGGGACGAAACATCGAGGCGGTGGAAAACTTCTACGGCGCCAAAGGACACATTGACGTGGTGACTTCCACCGGCGGCCTACGGGTGCGGCGCATCGCCAATACGGAAGCGGGCACCATGGACCTCGAGTTTGAGGTGGACGAAGGCCAACCGTCGTATATCGAGAAAATTGATATCCGCGGTAATGTCAAAACCAAGGACAAAGTGATCCGGCGGGAACTGGCGGTCACTCCGGGCGAAGTGTTCAACATGGTGGCGGTCAAACGCAGCCGCAATCGCCTGGAAGGCACCCAGTTTTTTGCGCCGGGCAAGGTGGACGCCCGGGCGGAGCCCACCGACCCGCCCATCGTGGGACGGAAAGACCTCGTGATCAGTGTGGAGGAGCAAAATACCGGAAACGCCACGTTGGGCGCTGGTTTCAGTTCTGTGGACGCCTTGGTGGGCTTTGTGGTAGTGAGCCAGGGCAACTTTGACCTGTTCAATCCCCCGCGTTTCACCGGCGCCGGCCAGAAAATCCGGTTGCGCGTGCAGATGGGCACGCGGCGTCAAGACTACGAAATCTCGTTCATCGAACCCTGGTTTCTGGACCGTAAGCTCGCGTTGGGAGTGGACCTTTATCATCGAGAGTTGAATTTTCAAAGTCAGGATGATCTTTACGACGAGGTGCGCACCGGGGCTCGTCTCAGCCTGACCCGCGCGTTGGGCAGCGATTTTCTCATCGGCAGCCTGAGTTACAACATTGAGAACGTCGGTATCCGGTTGAATGATGACGATGTGCCCGAGGCAATTTTGAAGGAGGATGGTTATACATTGCTGACCAAACTTGGCGCCGGCCTGGCTTACGACACTCGCAACAATACTTTTCTACCCGATGCCGGCCAGCGGACCGAGTTGATGGGAGAGGTCGCCTCCACCTACCTCGGCGGAGAGCGGGACTTTTACAAACTCGAATTGAGTTCCGCCTGGTATTTCCGTGGCTTCGTCAAAGGTCATGTGTTGGAAGTAGTTGGCAAGACCGGGGTGGCGGAGGGTTTTAACGGAGATGATGTCCCGTTCTATGATCGCTACTATCTGGGCGGCCTCTACTCCCTGCGCGGTTTCCGTTATCGCGACATCAGCCCGCGCGAACCTGGCTACGACGAGCCGATCGGCGGCAATACGTACTGGTTTGGCTCGCTGGAATACAGCATCCCCATCATCCAGCGCGAGCAGGCGGGCGGGGTGCGCTTCGCGGTGTTTTACGACATCGGCAACGTCATGAGCGACGCCTACGATTTCACCACGAGCAACTTTAGCGACAACTGGGGTTTCGGCTTGCGCCTCAATCTCCCCATTGGTCCGTTGCGCCTCGATTACGGCATCCCCATTCATCACGACCGCTACTCCAAAGGCTCAGGCCGGTTCCAATTCGGCGTTGGTTGGACACGTCCATTTTGATCATGCCCCCTTCCCAGAACCACGCGCCGAGGTCCGAGTGTCACCACGGGCCACCGCTGCCCACGAGCCTGAACGGCTCGCATATTGTCGCGCTTGTCGCCACCAGCGGTCAATGGCTCCTCCGGCAGCACCGGCCAGGATAGCTGGATGGTCGCGCCCTTTGATGAACGTTTTTCCTCGCAACGCTGTCTCATGGCTGCGGTGTGTGTGTGCATTGGCCGCTGCTGCGGTCTGCGCTTTCTCCGATGATACGGAATTTGAGGTTGGCGGGACGGGTAAAGTCTGATTGCCTATGAACATGACAAATTGGTTTAGAAAGTTGATCCCGATACTGGTGCTGTTGTTCGTGATGCATGGCACGGTCCAGGCGCAAATGCGGATTGCCACCGTGGACTTGCGCAAGCTCTTTGATGGTTACTACAAGACCAAACAAGCGGACGCCGCGTTGAAGGAACGCGAGGCCGATCTCAAGAAAGAACTCGCCAGCCTGCGCGAAGGCCACAAGAAACTTGTGGACGATTACCAGCAGTTGCTGTTGGACGTAAACGACCAGGCTGTGTCCGCCGAGGAACGCGACAAGCGCAAGCGGACGGCGGAGGCGAGTCTCAAGGGCCTCAAAGAAAACGAGGATGTGATCAAACAGTTCGTGAGCCAGGCGGACGCCTCCCTCGCCGAGCAACGTCGCCGCATGCGGGAGAACATTCTCGAAGTCATCCGCACGACCGTTACCGCCCGGGCCAAGTCGGCGGGTTACGCCATTGTGTTGGATTCCGCCGCGGAAACGCCCAACCTCACTCCCGTGTTGGTGTATAACAGTGGTGAAAGCGATATCACAACTGAAGTGCTCGCCCAACTCAACGCCGACGCACCGCGGGAAGGCAGCAGTCCGCCGCAGAAATCTGATCCGAAGCGCTAAGGAGACGGAGTCGGTGACTGGAGCACTGCGGCGTTCCGTCACTGCCCTGCCGACGGGTTGAGTTCAGCTTTCGCTCAGTCGCTTCACCGGCTTCTCGAACAGCAGACGGTGCGTTTCCTCCAAAATCGCTGGAATCCGCGCCGCAAACGGACTGCGCGCGAGTGCCGGTTGCAGATTCAACTCCCGCGTCCTGGCCGCGTTCTCCCCGGGAAACCAGTGGTCGGCCTGGCCCAACAAGTTGTAACGCATCTTCCCCCAGGCCACGAGGTCCAGCGATTTGGCGTACGTCCATAGCCGCAAGATTTCGAGGACGTTAATTTGGCCGGGCACGTCCACGTATTGCGGCAGGCCTTCGAACCACCGCCCACACCAGTCCGCGCCCAGGCTTCGCTCCATCTCGGATCGCAGCCGCTTCTCAATGGGCGCAATCGTTTCCGCGATGTGATCGTAATACGCCAGCGCGCCGAGGTGCTCGTCAAAATCCCCTGGTCTGCTGGCCCCGCAACTGAGCGTGTGAACCTGGCGCCGCGCCAGACAGTACAGCGCGTTGAATTGCATGGGGGTCAACGGCGCGCATAGGTCCACGAGTTTTCTCGGGGGTTCGTACAATTTGCCGCCCTTGTCGTTCGGGCTGATGATGAACACACCCATGTCGCGCGCCGTGGCCGCCTCGATGCACGGCCAGTTGAGATCGTTGACGAAATACCAGTGCAGGTTCACGTAATCGAAATCCGCCTGCGTGATGGCTTCGAGTATGATGTCCGTGGTGGCGTGCGTGGAGAAGCCCACATGACGGCAGCGACCCTCGCGCTGAAGCTGGCGCGCGGCCGCCAGACAACCCTCTTTCCGCAGGGACCACTCGAGCAACTCGCGATTGTTGATGCCGTGCAAGGCGAGCAGGTCCACGTACTCCAGTTGGAGATACTTCATCGAGGTTTCAAATGTCTCGCGGAATTCCGCCACGGTGGCCTTCGGCGCCACCTTGGTCTGGACGATGATTTGATCGCGCGGCAGCGTGGGCAGGAGGCGGCCCAATTGCATTTCGGAGGTGCCGTAGCCGCGGGCCGTTTCGATGTGCGTGATGCCGAGTTCAAGCGCGCGACGGATCGTGGCTTCCAGGTTGGCTTGGTTGTCAAACGGAATTTCCCCGGGCGGCACATCCTGCCATTTGTGCTGATAACGCATGCCGCCGCAGGAAATGACGGGCATCGGCAATTCAGTACGACCAAAGCGGCGGTATTTCATCGCGCTGAAGATAGGCAGGATGGGGCCGTGTGGCAAGTTGGCTGCGACCGGTGAAGCCCCCTGCCGCATTCGTGGCGAGTTAGATTGCGGTCATGTTCCCGGAGCGCCGGCCTGTGGCCGGCTTCACCTGTCCGAAACACAGCACCGCTTGCCTCGACTTGTCAGTTCAAACCTGTCGCTCCCCCACGCGCCCCGAAACCTATTTCACGGCATCCTTGATTTTCTCGCCAACCTTCTGGGCGCCTTCCTTGACTTCTCCAGCGACGTTGGTGGCCACTTTACTGACTTTTTGCGCGCCATCCCTGGTGGCGTCCCAGACTTTCTCCGCGGTTTCGCCGACGACCTTGCCGGTCTTGTTGGCGGTGTCCTTGATGGCCTCGCTGGCTTCCTGGGCCGAGGTCTTGGCTTTTTCCTCAATCTTCTCCGCAGTGGTTTTTTCCTTGCAGCCCAGGCCCACTGCGCCAGTAAGTGCCAGGACTGCGGCGGCGAGCATCAGATGCTTACGCGTCAATTTCATGGTCTTTGCGTCGTGCTGCATGTGGTAACTCTTGCCCGACTTGGCTCAAAGCGCAACCCCGGCGCCCAACTCACGCTATCGGTTCAATCGCCCAACCCGCAACTCACGCAGGAGTTCCCGGGCTGGGTACACTTTCGCCAATGCCTCCAGAATTGCCGCCGAATGGACGGAGGTGGCGCGGCCTTGCTTGTCGCTGAAGGCGTAATCCCAGGACAGGCTCGACAACGTGCCGTCGAAGATGATGCCGACGAATTCGCCCGCGCGATTCACCACGGGACTGCCGGAGTTGCCGCCAATGATGTCCACCGTGCTGACAAAGTTGTAAGGGGTCTTGAGCTCGAGCCGCGATTTGCGTTTCACCCAGGATTGCGGAAGATCGAACGGCGGTTTGTAGTTCATTTCTTTCGCACGCTCGTAAAGGCCGGCCATCGTGGTGAGCGGCGGCACGGATTGGCCGTCTTCCTCGTAGCCTTTCACCGTGCCAAACGCCAGCCGCAGCGTGAAGGTGGCGTCCGGATAACCCGTCGTGCCGAGCAGCGCGTTGCGGGCGCGCGAGATGGCGGCGTGCGCCTGCTGCCTGATTTCGCCCTGCGCCTCGGCTACCTTGCGCAACGCGCGCGATTCGGCGTCCACCAATCGCGCCAGTTCAATCATCGGGTCCTTCGCCGCAGCCACCGCGCTGGCGCCGCCTTGATAAAGCTGCCTGCGGAAAGCCGCGTCGCGCACCTTCGTGCCTTGAATCAACTCCACCGCGCGCTCGCGGGGCGATTTGCCGGCGAGGATTTGCTTCACAAGCGGGTCGTCGCTGCCGAGTTGACCGGCGGTGAAGGTCAAGGCATCGGCCAGCACCAGGATTTCCAGGTCCGTGTAGATGGGCTTTTCGGAGAACAAGTTCAACTCCAGCGATTCCTTGCCGGAATCGGTGAACTCTCGCAATCGCTCACCGTTGGGCTTGGGCAGTTCTTCACCGGCGCGCAGCAGTGTTCGCGCGATGCCGAAGCTGTCACTGCGAAACGCCTGGCCACCTTCGAGCAGTCCACTGCGGATCGCTTGAGTTGCCAGGATGCGCGTGGCTTCCGCAATCCTGTCGTAGGCCGCGAGTGCGTCGGCGAATTCCGGCTTGCCGGCCAGTGTGGCTTTGAACTCGGATTCGGCGGTGACTTTGGCCGAGAACAATTCCGGATCGAGCAGGCCGGCCAGTTTTCCATTGAGCGCCTTGCGCGCGTTTTGCACGCCGAGAAAATCATCGTGCGCGCGACGCGAATTCTCCTCACTGCGCGCCGCCCAATTGCCGAGCAGCACCTCGAGCCGGTTAAGCGTATTGAGCCGCAGCGGCAGTGCCTGATCGCGCTGGTGTTCCAGTTCCGCGACGGTCAGCAACCGGCTGGTCCGCCCGGGATGACCGGAAACAAATACCAGTTCACCATCCTGGGCGCCTTTGGGCGAGAAGCGGAGAAAATGTTTCACCTTCGCCGGCTGGCCGTTTTCGTAAGCGCGGAAGAACGCCACGTCCAGGTCGAAACGGGGAAACTCGAAATTATCCACGTCGCCCCCGAAAAACGCAGCTTGCTGTTCGGGCGCGAACACGAGCCGCACGTCGGTGTAACGCTTGAAGCGGTAAAGATGATACGCGCCACCCTGCCACAGCGTGACCACGTCGGAACGCATCCCGGTGCGATCCTGCGATTCCTTCTCGATCTCGGCGATGATCTTGCGCCGCGCGGCGAAAGCGGCGGCGGGGTCGGCATCCTTGGGTACGGCGGCGTTGATGCGCGCGGTGACGTCTTCGATCTCTTGAAGCACGTTGAGTTCGAGGTCGAGGCATTTGAGTTCCTGTTCCGGCTTGCGCGCGTGGAAACCGTCGCGGAGCAGGTTCTTTTCCTGGGTGCTGAGTTTCTGAATCGCGTCCGCGCCGACGTGATGATTGGAGATCAACAAGCCGTCTTCGCTCACGAAACTGCCCGAGCCGCCGGAGTTGAAGCGCACGGAGGATTTCTGCAAATGCTCCAGCCAGGCGTCGGTGACGTCGAACTGATAACGCTCGCGCAACAGATCGCCCGGGGGTTGATTGAAGAGCCACATGCCTTCGTCGGCAGGCAACGGGAGAGCCAGCGTCAATGCGGCCAATGTGAGGCAGGGAATTTTCATACGCGGGCAGCAGGCTAAGGGCGAGGCCTCACCAAGGCGACAGAAAATTCGACTGCGGAGTGATGCTGGGCGCATCATGACACTGTTCTCTCCATGAACCTCTGCTCGGAGCGCGGGCAGCCTTGTCCGCGCGCACCGCGGTACCGGAACACGCGGACAAGGCTGGCCGCGCGCCCGGGTTCATGGGC
>JAHCLO010000016.1 GCA_026125285.1 Verrucomicrobiia bacterium
CCGCGGCCAGTGGAGCACTAGCATTGGCGGTATTGTGTCGCCGACGGTGGTGAACACGTACACCAGGTTTGTCGTCATCGAGTTGCCTGCCTCATCCTGACATCGCAGAATGATGGTGTTCGTGCCGGGGCTCAGTTCGATGTCGAAGCATGTGAAGTACTCCTCGCCGGGTTGAAATGGAAAGCCCCCCTCGTAGCGGGAATTCACGAATCCCTCTTCATCGGTCAACACCTTCACGCCGCTCTCGTTGACCAGATCGTACCTGACGGATTGAAGCGGTTGGCTGGAGTAGCCTTGGAGTTGAATCAAGGGTTGCGGCTGGATTGTGTTCGTCGGATTGACGATCTGCAAAACTGGCTTGGTTGTCTGCACGGTCACGCTGCTCCCGGACCAACCAGAACTGCGACTCTGCCCCTTGTAACGGTAACTGAACTTGATGCTGCGGTCACCGTCGCCCGGCCCCAGATCAACCACATAATTGGTTTGAAACGGAAACCATTTCGCGTTGGCAAAGGGATCATGCAAATGCAGTTCGGGCGGGCGGGGTAGAAGGAGCTTCGCCTGACGATTGGTTTTAAGTTCGGCGTGCCATCGGTCCATCGCTCGTTCTTGCTGCTCCTGCCAGGTTTTCATCGGATCACCGCGCTCAACCACCACGGCCATCCATTCCGGTATCTCACCGTCAGTCCGCAATTCCACTATCATGGAGTTGCTGTTCACCGTATCAGGGGAGCTTTCCCAGACATGCCGATTAACGCGAGACGCTCCGCCAAATGCAATCCCAGCCAGGAGGCACAGCCCCAGAGCCCCTTTGAACGATCTCCAACGGTTCACCCCGGACATTTCCATAAATTCCCATATAGCCTAAATGGAGGGTTGCGCAAAGCGCTTTGTTTCTGATTCGGGCTGTGACTCAAGAACTGAAGTTACCCGAGCCAACGGCTGAAAAGACTTTCGATGGCGACTTTCCGTTGCTTGCTTCCAAGGCTGAAATCGCTAACTTGTTGCCCATGAAATTCATTTTGGCGACGGCGGTTTATTTGTTGATGGGGTTGGTGCTGGCCTGGGGCATCCTGTTGATGATGGGCGGCAATCCGTGGCTGCTCATTGTCGCCGGCCTGGCTTATTTGATTGCGTTCTCCAAGATTGGCTGCGCCTCGCACTGATTTGATTCATCGGCTCCCGCCGATCCCCGCGATTCACCGCTTGGTGAACCGTCCCGGCCTACCCGACTTGCAGCTTGCGCCGTATGACCCGGACCGTAATTCCACCGCAACAACGTAATAACGGCCTCCTCTGTCCCCTGATCAAAAAAACCAAAAAGAAAGCCTTGAACCGCACTGCCCAATAGGTTTACAAACAAGTCGGCGGATGTTGGCTTGCTTTGGCCAACCTGCTAAAGCGCGCCGTTCGCCACAAACAAACATCAGAAAGATAACTATGAAATCAAAATCGCTGACAGGACTGGTGACTTCCTTGGCAATGGTGGCGGCTGTTACTTCCGCGAGCGCCCAAGGCATGTTTGACAACTTCGATTCCTATACCCTCGGCTCGATTCACGGCCAAGGCGGATGGGAAGGCTGGACCGGCACCGCATCCGTCGCCGGAACAGTAACCACCGCTCAGGGTGTCGGCGGCTCACAGTCCCTCCAAGTCGTGACTGGCAACGATACGGTCCGTCCTTTCACCGGCGTCGCCAGTGGGGTGTGGACGCTCAGTCTTCTGCAGTACATTCCCTCCAGTTCGTCGGGTATTTCGTGGGTAATCCTGATGAACAGTTACCCTGCGAACCTGAACTGGAGCGCGCAAATGTACGCTGACATCACTGCCGGTCAGATGCGTTCCTATGAAGTCGATAGCGCTTCGGTCGCGTTGGTCACGGACCAGTGGGTGCCCATCCGGTTCGATATCAATTTGACCGACAACTCAGTGGCTTCCTATTACAACGATACCTTGCTGGCCACTCATGCATGGCAATCCGGCGGCCTCAATCAACTGCAAGCCTTGGATCTCTACCCCGACGAAGGGGCGGGTACGGCGCAAGTCGGCCCGGTGTATTACGACAACCTCCAACTCAGCATCGTACCCGAGCCGACCAGCCTCTGCCTGCTGCTGCTCGGCGGACTGGCTTTCCTGATCCGCAGTCGGAAGCAAGCATAGAGTCCGACCCGATCTGCAATCCTTCATTGGCCTCGCCCCTCCAAACCTTGGAGGGGCGATTTGTTATCGTCACCCTCATTGCTTCGACCTGGTGCCGTGACAAACAAACTCGGAGCAAGGTAGGGCGTGTCGCTCCATGGACGCCACAACCGGCACACCGTCTTCCCAACGGCGCGCACGGAGTGACGCGTCCTACCCGCACCCCCAGAAGGTAACGAGGCGCCTTTGTCGCAGCTCGAGCGCGAGGATCGCCCCGGAATGATCCCGCCGGGATTCTTTTCCGTCACATCTTGGCTGGGCGTCACATTCTACCCGTTGGCGTCCAGAGGCCAATTGGGCGTCCATGAAATTCATTTTGGCGACGGCGGCCCATCTCTTGGTGGGGTTGGTGCTGGCCTGGGGCATTTTGTTGGTGATGGACTGCAATCCGTGGCTGCTTATCGTCGCCGGCTAGGCGTATTTGATCGCGTTCTCCAAGATTGGCTGTGCCTCGCACGAATATGCTTGAGCGGCTCACGCATCTCGCATCACGCAACGTGTTCAGCGGGTTGCTATTTGCCCGGCACGGGAAAGTTCTGTTGGATGATGGCTTGAATTTCCTGCCAGCTTTTCTGCGTGGTGTCGGCCAGTCCGGCCGCCATCCCGCTGGTGTAAGCCGCCGCCGCCGAGGTGCCCCGCACATACCACGGCCGATTTCCGTAATAAACCACACTGGCATCCGGCGCGGCCACGTCCACAAAACTGCCGAAGTTCGCATAGTCCGCAATCCTCCCCTGCTCACCCGCCGTCACGGCAATGACTTCCGGATACGCGGCGGGAAAGAACGGCGTGGCAACCGGTTCGTTGCCCGCCGCCGCATAGATGGGAATTCCGCGCGCGGACACGGAGGTAATCATATCCCGCAGCACCTGACTGTCGCCGCCGCCACCGAGACTCAGGTTGATGACCGTCGCCCCGCCATTGACCGCCTCCAGAATGCCGCGCGCGACATTCCAACTGGTGGTTTCGGCGTTCGAGCCATAAACGTCCACCGGCAGGATTTGCACGGAGGTGCTGCCCTTGGTCACGAGTTCCAGGCTGCGCAGAATCGTCTCCGCCATCGCGGTGCCGTGCGAAGGTGAGCTGGGATCCAACAGTGCCTCGCCCGCCACAGAGATCTGTTTCAGGAAAAAGTCTGCCAGGCTGCCACTCATCGGCTGAACGCCGGTGTCAATCAACCCCACAATCACCCGGTCGGTGTTGCCGGGGGGCTTGAGTTGAAGTGACAAAGGTGGATTGGAGGCGGCCAACAAGCCCCGCGCGGGCTGGGGTGCATCAATGTAGTAATTGTAATCCACGGAGGCGATATCCGAGCCGTCAGAGAGTTGCAGCCGGGCAGCTTCAACGGCAGCAGCATCGGGAAACTCCAACAGATAGGCGTCCAGTTCGGGAATCCGGCCAATCACCTTCGCGCCCAACATCCGCGCCCACGCGTCAATGTCGGCACCCGGTTTGAGCCGGACAATCAGTTGATTGGGCACGCGGCGCGGGAGCTTGTCAGTAGAACCTTCGCCATCGGGCCGGATCAATCGTGTGGCTTTGTGCATGCCGGTGCGGAAGACATACAGGCGCGCGGCGGCGTTGGTTTGGGGAACGAGCGCGAAGTTCAAATCCCCGAGCAGCGAGCGCAACGCGTCGCCAGAGGCGAGATTGCGGAATTTGACCGAAGCCCGGTGTTGGGTGTCGGGTTCGAGATAAACCTGCCAGCCCGTTTCCGCCGAAACGCGTTCGAGCAGACTGGCGAGTTCCCAGCCCCGCACGTCGGCGTCCACGCGATCCGTCTGTTTGTTCCAGACCAGCAGATTCGTGCCGGACGCGCCACTGGCCGAGAGCAATCCCAAGCCCAACCACAAGCCGATTGTCAGCCAGCCGCGTTGTATGATTTGTTGCATAGAGTCAATGACGATGGAAACACCGGACCCATCAAAAGGTTTCGAGTTCAGGGAGTCGCCCGCACACGGTAATGGCGCTGCGGAGCGGCATTGTTGGTTTCCGACCACTGGCCGAGCACATTTGTCGGGGTCACCGCGTCGCGCAACGAGAACCCTGTCGCCACATTGGTTGTGCTCAAGACTTCATAACGCCGGCCGGCCGTGGCCGGCCAGGACAACGTGGGCGCGGCGCCGGCCACTGCCATCGAGAACGGCGGTTCATCTCCGATGATGCGAATCCACTTGGTTTCCGTGCGATACGATTTGTCATCCGCGCGCGTCACCATGCAGTAAAACGGATGCAAGCCGATGCCCAGTTGACTCGCAGCAACCGCGAATACCCCGGCGGATTCGTTGAGGATCGTCCCCAAAGCACCGCCCGTGCTGAAGAGTTCGATGCGCGCGATGTCGCTGGTGTTGGCAGCTACGGCAAACTGCAACGTCGCTTCCAGCGCGGTGTTCGTGTCGCCCATGAGCGAAGCGAATGTGGCGGCGAGGGACGTGTTCTGGACGCGCACGAATCGCGAGACCCGCGTCTGCGTGCGCACGTGACTGCCTTCATACGCCACCACGGTCAATTCATGGTGACCGTCCGGCAGCGTGGTGGTGTCGAGGGTGAATGGGAGCGGCAGTTCCGTGAGGCCGGCGGTGAGGTAAAGATGATTGCGCGGCTGCAGGTCGCTCACGTTTTCGTCCAGCGGGAGATTGTTCGACGGCAGGATGGCAAAGTTGGCCGAGCCAGTGAGACGCGCCTGGACTTGGGATTCAGGCCAGCCGGGTGACCGAGCCAGCAAGTTGAACTCCCCGCCCTGCCGGCCCAACCAGACATTGTAAGAAACAAAATCCTCCACCATCACGCCATCACTCGTCATCAAAACGGCGTTGGTGTTGATCGCGTCCACGAGTTGCTTGATCAGCACGCCCGTGTTGTTGCTTCCCGGCGCATTGGTCACGCTCACGCTCACCACTTCGCCGTTGGTCCGGGTGACGGTCATTTGCAAATAGCTGTTCTCGGTGGGCGTGTTGGTAATCATGAAATTCCTCCTGCCAAGCGCTGTGCTTTCCAGAAAAGTGTCGCGGCTGGCGCTGATCTGCGTCGTCAGGGCCGTCGCCGTACCGACGGTATTGCTCACGCTCAATGCAGTTTGATCGCCACGCACTGCCATGTCCAAGCCGCGCAGTTCAATGCGGTCGCCGCGCGGCGCCGCCGCCACCTTCGTCACGTTGGTGTAGCTGGGGGTGTTGAGTCGCGCCGCTAGATTGCTGGCTACGGATTGGAGCGTTGCGTTGTTGGGTACGGTGTAGCTGACGGAGTGGCCATTGATGGATGCGTGGAGGCGATTGCCCTCACTCGGGGCGATGTTGGTGAGGGTTCGGGCGAAAGTGCCGTTGAGAAACAAATCCACCTGTTGCACCGGTCGCGAGGCATCCGCTGCTGTGAATTCCACCGTCAGGTTCGTCGCGCCAGTAAGAACGGCGCCGTTTGGCAGCGCCAGCCAGGTCGCTTCACCGGGCCGGGCAAACGGGGCCGCGAGCGGTTCCCCCACCAGCAACCCTTGGTACGGATTTGTCACACTCAGGTAATAACACTCCGCCGCGGTAAAGCCGCGGGCTTGGTAGAAGTAATTGCGGGGCGAAGGAAACTTCTCGAGGTAGTTGCAGGGTTCAACCACGGTGCCGTAACTGGCAGTCGCGCCCGCGTTCAAGTAATGCAACGGCCCGGTGTGCCGGGGCTCGCTGCCTTCAAACAACATTCCGCCAAAGGAAGTCAAATTGTCCGCCAGTGCTCCTGGCACGAACAGGTCGGCTGGTAGGGCGAACGAAGTCCGCCCGAATTGCGACCCGGCCTGCGGTCCCAGAAGGCTTGGGGTATAAGTGTTGGTTCGAACAACGCTGGCCGCTGCGCGACAGTGACTGTCGAAAATAGCGTCATCAAACTGCGCGTACCGCACTCCACGGAAAGGGTCGTCTTCGTAGTGAATCAAGAATACCTTCTGGGTCGGAAAGGAAAAATCGCTGGCCACACCCCGGTCCACCGTGGCTTTGGCTTGGGCCAGATTGCTGGAGGTGAGCATCATCACCAGCCACGTGTTGCTGTTTTGGCTCATCGGTGGACTTTGCCGGAACACACCCTCACTGCCGGCATAAGCACTGCCGCTCCCGTCGGGCAGACTGCACGAGGTAATCCCCGCCGGACACGTTGGGCAGAGGCCATCTGGTTTGAAGCCGTAATGCAGGGCGGACGTCGTGCTGTTGGTCCCGGAGAACTCGGGCGAATCGCTGTGCCCCACGCGGTAGGGTATGTCCATGGAGAGCAGCACGAAATCAATCTGGTTGGTCAGTTGCCGTTCGGTGAGCATGGTCAGCAAGGGAGCTCGCAGATGGGTCTCAAACTCGGTTTTGGTCCACCTGGTATTGCCACCGTTCCAGTTGATGCGCAGGAAATTCTGCGGCGGCACGCGGCGTTGCTCGCAATAGTAATTGCCGAGTTGCACGGAATTCGTGCTGTTCTCATTGACCACGACGACAACATTCAACCCACTGCCGCCGCCCGGGAGCTGCAATGCGGCCAGCATCAAGATAATCAGTCCAACCGTCCAGCGCGTCATGGTGTACACGCGCCGAGTATCGCGCAGGTTGATGCGTCCGTAAAGTTCAAGTAGAAGGCTGGCCCTGCTGATGCGGCAAGCGGAAGATCGCGTGAAATGAACCGGCACTGCTGAGGCAGTCTCGCCCGTGCGGATCGAATTTATCTGCTTTCGTCCATCGGTCCGCCGTGGTTAACTCAGGCAGCATGAACGTGGATCTCAGCATCTGGGATAAACTGACGCGAGTGGTGATTTTCCTGCTGCTGGCGGCGGCCATCGTTGTCGTTGCCGTTGCGTATTTGCCGCTGATTAAGGAGAACGAGCGCAAGCGGAGTCAAGTGATGCGGTTGGACGCCCAGATTCAGAAGGAGGAGGAAACCGCGCGCCAGTTGAAGGAATCCACCAAGGTGTTGCGGGAAGATACCAACGCGATTGGAAGGCTCATCCGCGAGCAACTGATTCTGGCCAAGCCCGACGAGACGGTCATTTACTTCGAACCGGCCATCACCAATGCACCGACGGGCCGTTGATCGCAAACGGGTAGCGCATCTGAGATTCGCAACTCACACCGTCATGATTTCTTTTTCCTTGTGGTCCAAGTGCTGGTCAATCTTCGCGATGTAATCATCGGTCAGCTTCTGCAACTGCTTCTCCGACTGTTTTTCCTCGTCCTCGGTCACGCCGCGATCATGGGCGTGTTTCTTCAACAAGTCCATGGCATCCCGGCGTACATGGCGGATCGCCACCCGGCCGTCCTCCGCCATCTTCTTGACGATCTTCACGAATTCCTGCCGTCGCTCCTGGCTGAGTTCGGGAAAGAAAATGCGAATCACCTTACCCTGAATGGCCGGATTGAGTCCCAGGTTGGCTTTCTGAATGGCCTTCTCGATCGGATGCACGGTCGTGGCGTCCCACGGCTGAATGGATAGCGTGCGCGGTTCGGGCGTGGTGATCCCGGCCAGCTCACGGATGCGCATGTTGGATCCGTAAACCTCGACAATGATGTTCTCGACCAGCGCGGCGGAGGCTTTGCCGGTGCGTACGCCGGAAAACTCGTTCACGACCACCCGTTCGGTTTTCTCCATCTTCTCTTCCGCCTCCAAAAGTATGTCGTCCAGTGTCATAAGTGACTCAAAACTAACAAGACCGGGCGCGACTGTATAGGGCCAAGTCAGCTTAATTCAACTTGGCAAGCCGCTGCTACCCGGGCTGTGGTTTTCCGATTCAATGGATGATTCTCGTGAATGGCGTCCCACGCCCATCTCCGCCAAACGACTCTGGCAGTTATTCGGGTCGGGACTTGCCGCGATACTCCAGACACTTCACCCGTTCGAGAGTCACCAGGCCGCCGCCCATCATCGGGTCGAGCACGGGCAGAAATGCGTTGATCTTCTCCTCGCTATCCACGATTTCGATGATGATCGGTAGGTCCATGGACAGCCGCAGGATTTTGGCCGTGTGCAGGCGGCTGGATTTGCCATAACCCAACGGACCACGCAGCACCGTCGCCCCGGCCAGGTGCAATTCCCGCGCCTTGAGCACAATGGCTTCATGCAGGGGGCGATGTTCCCAACGGTCGCTTTCGCCGATGAAAATCCGGAGCAGTACGGCGTCATGTGGAATTTGCATATCAAGCGCCTTTCATAGATGTGACGGCTGCCGCCAACAAGTGTCCCAACCACACCGCCACGAGGCACAATGCCACCGAGCCGAGCACATTGCCTCCGGCGCGCCAGTACTCGCCGTTTTGCGCCAGTTCCAAGGTTTGCCAACTGAAGGACGAGAAGGTGGTGTAACCGCCCAGCACACCGTAGATGAGGAACTGACGCAATCCCACTGGCGCCAACCAGCGTCCGTCCGGGGACGTGAGCGTGGCGATGAAACCAATGGCGAACGACCCCGAAAGGTTCACCAGCAACGTTCCCCACGGAAATGTCTCACCATAACGCCCGGCGATTATGCCTGACAGCCAGAACCGCCCCACGCTGCCCAGCGCACCGCCCACGGCCACCCAGAAATATGCGAGCATAGAATTCCTGCGAATGTGGTTTCACTCGTAGGAGTCATCAGCACTGAACCGGTCAGGCGGTTTTCCCATATTGGGAGGGCAAACTCCATTGCCGCGCTCATTGTTAAACCGCCGCAGCCCGGTTGGCAAACGTCAAAAAGGAGCGCGGAGGATTCTCCGCGCTCCCGGTGTGCAGAGTCCGACCGGCTGTCATCCTCACGGAGCCGCCAATCGCACGCGGTAGTAACGTTCCGTGGGCGGCGAGTTGTCTTCCACCACCACGGTTCCTCCGGTGCCGGGGATCGTGCTGAGAGTCTTCCAATCCACGATCGTCAGGCTGTCAGTGTACTCAACCACGTAACCCACGCCCAGCGCCGTGCTCATTGAGAAACTGAATTTCCCGCCGGCAAAACCCGGGCTGGTGAGGGAGAACGCCGCCGTCACCTCGACCGTAACTGTGGCGGTGTTGTTGGCGGGATTGCCATCGGCACTTCCGGAAGTGGCGGTGGCCATGTTGACCTTGCTGCCACTGGTCGTGGCCGTGGCGTTGATGGTCAGGGTGGCCGATGCGCCCGCCGCCAGATCGCCCACATTCCAAGTCACCGTACCCGCAGCGTGCGAGGTACTGCCGGCGCTGGCAGAACTGTCAACGTAGGTGACCCCCACTGGCAACGGGTCGGTCACCACCACGCCCGTCGCGGTCGCAAAGCCCGGATTGGCCGCCGTGATGGTGTAGGTGATGGTCCCATTCAACGGAACGACATCCGCTGCCGCCGTCATCTGCAAGCCAACGTCGGCCGCCGGGACCGTCACGGAGAAGTTGCTGAACTGACCCGTCGCGGTCAGGCTGTTGTTGTGCGCCGTAAGGCCAAGCCCAAGATAAACCTGGGCGGGATAACTGGCCGAGGGCGTATAGGTATGCATGACAATCCAGTCCACGTCATTGGTCATCACCAGCGTTGTGAACGTGTTGCCCTGTCGAACCAGACGCAGCCAGGCATTGGGATAGGACACGCCGCCGATCGTGGAACTGCTGGCTGAGTCACCAGTGGCCACATCACGCCATTGCGTCTGGTAGAGGTTGTTTAACGGCAAGGGCGTCGCACAGAGGAAGACGTTGCGGGCATTGTCCGCGAGGTCTTCACGGGCCATGATGCCGGCTTTCGTCCAATTGTCCGCGCGGGTCAACGAGGCTAGACGCACCCGGGCGTCGAAGTCGCCCGTCCAAGGCCGGTAGGCAAAGTGGCAATCGTCGAAAGTGCCCCAGATATCGGCGCCGCTGCCGACCATTTCGACCGTCTGGCCGTCGCAAGTGCGGCTGCTCCCGGGCCAACCGACTACTCCGATATCCTGCGCCGTGAGGCCCATGAACTCTCCATTGAGCATGGTGGAAGCCATGGTGTTGCCAGCGAGGTCTTGGAGGCTGCTGATCGTCACGTTGAAGTTGGCGGTGACGGGGCTGGCCAAGGTCAGATAGACAATACGTTGATCCTGGGCAAGGTCGGTTGCCGCGAATTCCACAAAGGCCACGCTGCCTGGCACGCCGTTGATCTGGTAGTTCCCTGGAGCCAAGGCCGTTCCCGGATCCATGAATTCACTGAAACAGATGCCGACCACGTTGCCGTCCACACTGCCGGCGGAGAGCGCCACGGGCGCAAAGGTGTCGGTAATGACCGTGAGGGTCGCGTTACTGCTGACCGCCGCCAAGCCGCCGGCATTGGTCACCACCACGGAATACACGCCGGCATCGGAGGGCTGAACCAGCGGAATGGTGTATGTGGCCTCATTGGCGCCGTTAATCGGATTTCCGCCAAGGCGCCATTGGAAGCCGTACGGTTCCGGGCCGCCGCTAACTTCCACCGAGAAGGTTACGGATTGATTCTGCGTCACAGTCTGGCTGACCGGATGCGTGGCAATCTCGTTCGGCATCGGCACCGCCGGATAGATATCCACGAAGGCAATTTTATTGTTGGCCGCAAGGGGACCGTTGTTAAGTGTCAGCCGCCCGTCGTTCACTCTCACGGTCAGGTGAAACTCCCGCCACCAGTCGTTGGCCGCCGGCGCCAACGCCTGACTGACGTAACCTTCCACGTCCCAGTGAAAAACACTGTCCGTGGCGGTGGCGTCACCCGACACGATGTGAACCAGGTACAGACCATTGGGAAGATCAACTTCCCAGGTGCGCGCGGCGGGCAAGGGATCCGTTTTTTGCAGGTGATTGAAGGTGTCGTAGCGACGATCCGGCGAATTGACCGAGTTCCGCAATCGGTCGTGCTGCGCGTTGTCGTCGTCCCAGCCGTAGCTGTAGCCATTGCCCCGATCGCCAAACACCAAACCAAAATCGTCCAGATAACCCGGGATGGGATAGTCGGCCACCCCCGTCACGGCGGTATCGGCAAAATTGACATTGATGCCGCTGGCTGGCGTCGTTGCGCTCGAAATTTCCGTGTAAGCCGTGAAACCACCGCTATTGGTCGCACGGATGCGGTAGTAGTTGGTCAGATTCGGCGCCAGGCCGACGTCGAAGTAGCGATTCGCGCCGCCGACAACTGCGGCAACCTGCGCGAAGCTTGTGCCGTCAGTGGATTTCTCCACCAGCGTGGTGGTCGTGGCCGGAATTTGATCCGCAGTGCTCCAGCGCAATCGTATGACCGTGGCGGCAAACTGCTCGGCCAGGAAATTAGCCGGCACATTGGGCGCGGTGAACGCCTCAGCCTCGTCGGCGTTGGCGCTCTCACCACCGGCTGTCAAGGGTGCGGACACGGTGTAGTAATAGCGCCATCCGGCCGGTAAATCCGCATCCACATAACTGGTCTGGCTTATACCGGTCGCCAGTTCCGTGTACGGTCCGCCGCTGACGTCCGCGCGCCTGACCGTGTAACTGGCGGCACCATCCAACGCCGACCAAGACAGCAAAACTTGGTTGTTCCCACCCTGCGCCACGAGGTTCTCGGGCGCGAGTTTGGGCGTTCCCACCGCTTCCGCGCTGTTGCTGCTTTCACCGAACAATCCGCGCGCCGACACGACATAGTAATAGCTCTGGAAATTTACCAACCCTGTGTCCGTATAGCTGGCGGTCGTATTGGTCGCAATGGCGGTGTAGGGACCGCCCTGGGTGCTGCTGCGTTTGATGACGTATTCGCTGGCGCCCGACGACGGCGTCCAATTCAACGCCACCCGTGCGTTCAGACTGATCGCGTCCAGTCCGGCGGGCACAGCGGGGGCCACGGGAGTGACCACCACTCCGTACATGTTCTGACCGGCAGCGGCAGATTCGTACAACGAAATGGCCGGCGTGCCGGGTGCTCCGGGAGTGACGATTTTGTAATACACCCCACCGTACTGTTGAATGTCGGCACCCGGGCCGATACCACGGGTGCCGACTTCATCATAGCCGACTTCATCCGGCCAGTCGGTCCGGCCGGACCGGTTGTAGCCGGTGGCCACCGGCTGAAACCCCTCCGTGCTCATCCAAGTCATGGCAGCCCATTCGTTCAAAGGCGCGCCGAGGAAGGGCGGGTCGGTATTTGATGTGGTCCCGCCTTGGAGGGTGTCACCGTTGCGCCAATCAATTAGCATGAACACCACGGCCGGCTCCTTCAAATACAGGTCCAGTTGGAAGGGAATGTTGTCGCGATTGTCATTGCCGATCATGATGTATTCGCCGCCCAGCAGGTAGCCGGGGATGGGCAGATCCACACTGGCGCCGTTCCATTCGTGGGCGCGATCCACATACGCGGGCACATCTTCGCCGAAGAAAGGCACCGTGAACGGCGTGCCCACGGGCGTGTTCAACGTAGGTTCATTGGCCACCGTGGTGTTCCACGTCACGCCCGTCCATTGGGCGACGATGGTATCGGTGGCTTCGTTATCACCGCCCGTCTCTACGACGTTGGTGAGGATGGGGAACGCGCTGGCTTGAGTAAAAGCCAGCAGACACGCCGCCACACCAAGGGCGGTCAACTTTGCGGCGGACGGCCGGCATAGGATTGGACTCTTCATAGGGTTAACACATGGAGGGTTTGGTTCACTGGATTGATCTCCCGGCGACTTCGTGGACTTGCTGGCGAACGAAGGTTGAAGTGGGAATAAAAGCCTCCGCGCCACCCGCAGTTCACTGGGGTCGTTGACTCTGCATGCTTGCTGTTGGGCACCACAGGTCATAGAAGACATGGCCTTTATCCACCTGACGGTCGTCAATGACAAGTAAAATCAGAGGGACGTCACCAACAAAGCGGGTCGCCAATTCAGTTCGACGGGAACGATTTCAGATTGCCTCGAACTGTCGCGGCGTTAGGATGGCGCAACGCACGGTGGAAACATCCTGACGCTGCGGGCATGGGCCCGAATGAGTGACCGAACACCACGTCAACTTGATGCCATGAGCCACGAAGAAGATTGCATATTGAGCTTCCTCAAAGGAAGCCCGCACACGGCGTTTGCCCGGAAGGAGATCGCCCGCCGCGCCGTCAAGCGCAACGTCTATGAGCAGAATCCCAGATGGGTGGATGAACCTCTGGCCGCACTGGTGGCTCGCGGCGTGGTGGTCATTGATCAAGACGGGCTTTATCACCTCAAGCTGGAAGGAGTCTTGGCCACTCAAAAAATCTAGCTCCTGATTCGCCGCCGGTGAGCTAATATCGCTGGTAGTGACAACGTCCTGACCTGGGCGCATGGCGTATTGACCGGCAGACTCGACGGGTCTAGGGTTGAACACAAGGGTGGATGAATTACCTCCGCCTCAAACAAGTCAGCCAAAGGGTTAAGCTATGAAAAGCAATGGAAGTCTCTTCTCTGAAATGCCTCGTCGTGAATTCCTTCGCCGCACCGCACTCGGCGTCGCGGGTGTGAGCGCCAGCACTGGGTTTGCGCACCTGGCCACAGCCGCCAGCGCCAAAATACCGGTCGGCGTGCAACTTTATTCCGTCCGTGAACAGTGCGCCAGGGACTTGCCCGGCACCCTGGCGGCGATTGCGAAGATGGGCTACAAGGGCGTCGAGTTCGCCGGGTATCACGGTCGCAACGCGAAAGACTTGCGCAAGATGCTCGACGATCTGGGCTTGATCACCTGCGGCACCCACACACCGTATGAATCCATTCTGCCGGACAAACTGGCGGAAACCATCGAGTTCAACCGCACCCTCGGGAACAAATTCCTCATTGTCCCGTGGATGCAGGGCAAAACCAAGCAAGACTGGCTCGACAAGGCGAAGCAATTCAATGAAGCCGTCACCAAGGTGAAGTCACAGGGCCTTTGGGTCGGTTACCACGCCCACGCGCATGATTTTCATTTGATTGATGGCGAGAGCGCTTGGGACATCTTCTTCGGCAACACCAAGCCGGAAGTCGTGATGCAACTGGACACCAGCAATTGTCACGAGGGTGGCGCTGATCCCGTAGCCGTGCTGAAGAAATATCCCGGTCGCGCCATCACCATTCATCTCAAGGCCAACGGCGCAGGTCCGGAAGCCGTCATCAGCGAGGATAAGGTGGACTGGCAGGGCGTCTTTTCGTTCTGCGAAAGCAAGGGCGGCACGCAATGGTACATTGTCGAACACGAGAGCAGCAAAGACCCGTTGGACGCGGTGAAACGCAGCTACGCTGCACTCAAGAAGCTGGGCAAAGTGTGACGCACATCGTGGGGTTGAGTTGCCCCAGTAAACTGTCACCCACTCTCATTCCAAGAAACTGAGATTATGAAATCCAAAATCAGCCGTCGTCATTTTGTTCGCTTGTCCACCGTCGCCGCTGCGGCCGTGCCAACGACCCTAACCGTCAGAGGCCAACCCGCCACCTCGCCGCGCCAGACCGCGCCCAATTCAGAGGAATTGACTCATTACCAGATCGGCCCGCACATCTGGCTGCGCTGGAATAATGAACCGCTCACCAGCTACCGGGCGCATCCCACACAAAAGTACCCTTACTTCTTCCCGGTCATGGGACTGGGTTCCGGCCTGTCCCTCACGTCGGAATCGTCCTTGCCCTGGCCGCATCATCGCTCCGTGTTTTTCGGCTGCGATCAGGTCAACGGCGGTAATTACTGGCAGGACGTCCTGGAACGCGGTCAGGTCATTTCCAAAGGACCGAAAGTCGCCGAGGCCACGAAACGTTCGGCGGTGATTGTGGATGAGTGCGAATGGAAACGGCCCGGCCTGCCGGTGCAAATGACGGATCAAAGGAAGTTCACCATCACGATCCGCAGTCCGCGCCTGTGGCTGATGGATATCGAAATCAAATGGAGCGCGGCCGTGGATGTAACGATTCAGAAGACCAACCACGCGTTGTTCGCCATCCGCGTGGCCAACGACCTCTCGCCGTGGGGCGGCGGGCGGCTGGTTTCGAGCGAAGGCGCGGAAGGTGAACCAGCGACGTTCGGCAAACCGGCACGCTGGTGCGCGTTTTTCGGTAAGCGAACGCAAGTGAAGAACGAGCCGGTGGAAGGCATCGCATTGATGGATCATCCGCAGAGTCCGTGGGCACCCTGCCCGTGGTTCACGCGCGATTACGGGAACATTTCTCCCATGCCGTTCAACTGGTTGAAGGAACCCTGGAAGCTGCCCGCCGGTGAATCCGTCCAGATCAGGCATCGCCTCGTGATGTTTGCGGGCGACACCGAGGAAGCGGGCTTGAACCAGTTGTATCAGGAATGGATCGGCGGGTGAAGTGGCGGCAAAGCCGCCGGCAGGAAAACAGGCGTTACTTGGTCGGATTCGTTCTCTGGCACTTGGGAACTGGCTCGAGTGATTTCAACCACATGACTGCTCGAATTCGATTGTGTCCTCTGGCTTTGCTCGCCGGGTTGCTGTGGGCTGCTCCAACGATTCTGGCAAACCACATTCTTTTCCGCGTTGACCCAGCGCAGAGCCTAGACCGATTCCCCACAAGCAATGCGGCTATTTCTATTGTAAGCAGCGACCGGGGCGCGGCTTTGCGCATCAGCACCGGCACGAAGGAGCGCTGGCCCGGCATCACTCTGTCCGCGCCCGGTGGTCACTGGGAGTTGTCGGCATTTGCGGATGTGGTGGTGCAGGTGCGGAATGTCGGCACGAACCGCGGCACCCTCAATTGTCGGGTGGACAACCCGGGCGCGGACGGCACCAAGAACTGTGTCAATGGTTCGCTCACGTTGAATCCCGGCCAGCGCGGCACGTTGCGAGTCCACCTGCGCCGCGCCAGCGATGATACGTTGGACGGGAAACTGTTTGGCCTGCGAGGTTATCCCGTGTCAGCCGGTGGACCGGGCACGGTGAACGCCTCGAACATCACCCAGATTCTGCTGTTCGTGAACCAGCCCAGGGAGCGATTCGTGTTCGAGGTGGCAGAGATCCGCGCCACCGGCAGTCATACACCGCCCACCGCGTGGGTCACGGATGCCGATCCGTTCTTTCCGTTCATTGACACGTTTGGTCAATACCAGCACAAGAACTGGCCGGGCAAAGTACATTCCCTGGCGGAGCTTCAGCAACGTCGCGATGCTGAAGCCAGGGAACTCGTTGCCCAATCCGGCCCAAAGGACTGGAACAAATACGGTGGCTGGGCGACGGGGCCGCAGCTCAAGCCCACCGGCTTTTTTCGCACGGAAAAGCACAAAGGCAAATGGTGGCTGGTGGACCCGGACGGGCGGCTGTTTTTTTCGCACGGCATTGACTGCGTCCGCTTGACGGACCTCACGCCGATTGAAGAACGCGCCCATTGGTTCGAGGATTTTCCCGGCGACCGTGACGAGTTCCGCCAGTTCATCTCAAAGGGGTATGCGCTCAAGGGCCATTACGCCGGGCGTTCGCCACAGTCGTTCGCGTTTTCCTCGGCCAACTTGAAACGCAAATACGGCGACAACTGGCGGGCCGAGAATGCGGACATCATTCATCAGCGTCTGCGCAGTTGGGGCATCAACACCATCGCGAACTGGTCGGACTCAAGCGTGTTTCTGATGCGCCGCACGCCATACACGGACAACATCGGTTCGGGCGGAAGCAAGCGCATCGAGGGCAGCGAGGGTTATTGGGGCAAGTTCCCGGATGTCTTTGATCCGAGCTTTTCCAACAGCGTTCGGCGCGCGATGGATGGAAAGCGCAACACCAGCGCCAAGGATCCGTGGTGCATCGGCTATTTCTCGGACAACGAAATGTCCTGGGGCAATGAAACGTCGCTGGCCCTCGCCGCGCTGAAGTCACCCCCGGATCAGGCCGCGAAGGCGGCGTTGATCGCCGGGCTTAGGGCGAAATATGCTGACATCGAGAAACTGAACAGCACGTGGGGCACGTGCCACGCTTCGTGGGATGCGTTGCTCGCCAACCGCGGCTCGCCCGACGAAGAGAAGGCTCGAACCGACCTTACGGCGTTTTATACCAAGACGGCTGAAACCTACTTCCGCACCGTGCGTGAGGTGATCAAAGCGGTTGCGCCCAACCAGCTTTATCTAGGCTGCCGTTTCGCGTGGGTGGACGACCTGGCTGACCTCGCGGCGGGCAAGTATTGCGATGTGATCAGTTACAACCTTTACAAACACAGCGTGGCTGATTTCCACAATCCGAGCAGCGACAAACCACTCATCATCGGCGAATTCCATTTCGGCGCCCTGGATCGCGGCCTGTTTCACACCGGGCTGGTGCCGGTGGAGAATCAGGCGGCCCGGGCCGCAAGCTACAAGGAATACGTGCTCGGCGCGCTGCGCCATCCGCAATTCGTCGGCACGCACTGGTTTCAATACATGGATGAACCCACCACGGGCCGGGTTTACGACGAGGAGAATTACCAGATCGGTTTCGTGGACATCGCCGATACACCTTACGCAGAGACGATTGCGGCCAGCCGCGAGGTGGGCAACCAGCTTTACCGGCAACCCTGAAACAGTCATGACAGAAATCGCCGCCATCTCCACGCCAAGCGACAGACGCATCTCCAGCCGGAGCCTGTTCTTGATTTTGTTGGTGCTTGCCCCGCTGAAGGTATTTGGTGCTGCCCAGTGGGACAATTTCTCCGACACCTTGGTCGCCACGGACGCGCTGGGCCGTGCCGTGCCGAGTTATCCTGAAGTTCCCGCGCCACGCGCCGACCGCACGGTGGGCATCTTCTACTTCCTTTGGCTCGGCGAGCATATCCGGGGCGGGCCCTTCGACGTGACGAAGATTCTCGCCGACGATCCGCAAGCCATGCAGAAACCGGACAGCCCGCTGTGGGGACCGCTGCACGCGCCGCATCATTGGGGCGAATCGCTGTTTGGCTACTACCTCACCAACGATGAAGCTGTCCTGCGCAAGCATGCTCAAATGCTTTCCGATGCGGGCGTGGACGTGGTCATCTTCGACGTCACCAACCAGATCACCTATCGCGATTGGTATCGCGTTCTGCTGCGCGTCTGGGCGGACATGCGCCGATTGGGCAATCGCACGCCGCAGGTCGCTTTCCTCACGCCTTTCTGGAGTCCGTCGAAAGTCGTGCATGAACTCTGGCGCGACCTCTACCAGCCGGAGTTGCACCCCGAATTGTGGTTTCGCTGGGCAGGCAAGCCGCTCATCCTCGCTGACCCCGAACTCATTTTCACGGGTGAAGAAAACGCGCACCAGAATACTCCTGCCGAGGTTCAAGCCGGCCACACGCTCGGTCAAAGCTTCACCACTGACCGATTGCTGCAAGCTGTGAGCGCGCGGTTCGCCACCTGGCACACCTCTACCAGCGCAGTCACGTTGACTTTGCGAAGCAACGGGCCCGCCGGCGAACCACTGCTTTCGCAGCAATTTCAAAATGTGGGTGACAATACGTGGCTGCGGTTAACGCCCCAACAGCCGCTCGCACCTGGAACGTATTACCTGGAGGCAGCACAACCAGAAGGCCGCATCGGTTGGTGGAGCCACACCGAGGACAAGTTCGCCCGCGGCACTGCATTTACTGATGGCATGGTTACGGCTGGCGACCGGACCCTGCGCCTTACTCACACGGATGCGGACACGCGAGGCCTGTTGGAGTTCTTCACCTTTCGCGCGCCGCAGCCGGATTATTTCCGCGGTCAGACCAAACCCGACATGTGGAGCTGGCTCGAAGTCCATCCCCAACACGTGTTCACCAATTCTGCGGGCCAGAAGGAACAGATGTCCGTTGGCGTGGGACAAAACGCCGTGAAAGGCCGCCTCGGCTCGATGAGTGAACCCGGTGCGCACGGTCGCAGCTTTCATCGCGGCGCAACCGATCCGCGTCCCAATGCGGTTCGTTACGGTTTGAATGTTACTGAGCAATGGGAACGCGCCTTGAAGGAAGACCCTCGCTTCATCTTCGTCACCGGTTGGAACGAATGGATCATGGGTCGCTTTGCCGAATTCAACGGCATCAAGCTGCCGGTCATGTTCGTGGACCAGTTTGACCAGGAACACAGCCGCGACATCGAACCCATGCGCGGCGGGCACGGGGACGATTATTATTACCAGTTCGTCAGCTACGTGCGGCAGTACAAAGGCGCACGTCCGCTACCGTTGGCCAAGCCACGCCCGATCAACGTGGACGGTCAGTATGACGACTGGCGGGAGGTGCAACCCGAGTTTCGCGACACCATCGGCGATCCGGTGCGCCGCGAACATCGCGGATGGGATGCCAAAGTCACTTATCGCAACGACACCGGGCGCAATGACATCGTGGCGGCCAAATTCAGTTGGGACCAGGAAGCCGCCTGGTTCTACGTCCGCACGCGCGAGCCGATCACCGCCCCGCAAGGCACGAACTGGATGCTGTTGTTTCTGGATGTGGACGCAGATTCAAAGACCGGCTGGCTGGGTTACGATGTTGTGCTCAATCGCGCTGCTCTTGGGTCGCTTGAAAATAACGTCAGCAACAATTTCGCCTGGGCCGCGGTCGGCACAGTTCCTTGGCGCATTGCCGGAAACGAATTGGAACTGGCAATCCCTTGGAAAGCGCTGGGGATGAAATCGCCCGCAGTCACCCTTGATTTCAAGTGGGCCGACAACTGCGTCGCGGCCGGCGACTGGACGGACTTCACCCTCAACGGCGACGCCGCTCCCAACGACCGGTTCAATTATCGCGTGCGTCTTGACCCGTCGCCACGCAAGGCCGCGCCCGGCAAAACCAGCAGGTAATTCGTCGCCAAACAAGATGGCCGCCCGGAAAGGGATCCGGACGGCGTTGAATTGAAGCGAAGTCGTAGCGCAAACGCAAAGGCCAGCGTGCCTCCGGCGATGACCTTACTGGGACTGCGGACGGACCTCAGTAACGATCTCGACCTTGGTGGCAGTGAGTTCGAATTTGCCGTCAACGGGCTTGACCGTGCCGGTGACCTTAACCTTCTTGCGCTCGGTGCATAATTGTTTGCCGAGTTTTTTGGTGGCCTCGTTCTCTTTGAGATAGTAGGTCACATTCTGTCCTTCGCCCGCGACGGTAAGGGTGGGTTGACACTCCTTGCCTTCCTTGAGCAGGCATTTGGCGCACGCTCCCTCGCCGGTAAAGGTGACTGGAGTGCCAGCAGAAACGGCTTTCAAGGTGTAAGCACACGCCAGTCCCAGTGCAACCAACGTGGCAATGGTTTTATGCTTCATACTCGTGTCCTTTCTCTTCGGTCCATCGGATCAGACGCCGCCTCAGCGCCCACTTCCGATGAAATCTGCGCTCATTGCTCCCATTCACGGTGTTGCCGCGCCAAGCGTGGTGTAGCGAATTCTTCGCAATGGCATACAGTTCCAGGCGAATCATCCCAACTTTCTCACCCGCCTTAGGCTGGCAACGCGCTCAGACCTCCGCCGGTTCAGCCAGCACTTTTTGGATGGTGTCCAACAACCGCTGCGCGTCCAGTGGCTTCTCCATCAGCAGGCGCGCTCCCGATTCGTACGCCGCAGACTGCTGATTGGTCTGTCCGGTAATGACAATGACCGGCAACCTCGGGTATGCATGCTGGACTTGCCCTAACAGCACCCAGCCGTTTTTGGCGGGCAACCCGAGATCCAGCAACAGGAGGTCAACCTTCCGCAACTTCAGTCGCTCCAACGCCTCAGCCCCATCCGCCGCCGCCAACGATTCATACCCCGCCTCGCGCAGCACCTTCTGTACTGACTCGCGAACCCCCGCGTCGTCATCCACCACCAGGATTCTGCATGGCGCTTGCGGTACTGCAGTTCCGTCAGTCATCGTCTGCCTCAGAACCAGAATCGCGCACCGATTCCCGCAGTCAACGAACCCCGGGTCGCAGGCGCAAAATCCAGCACGGGGGCAACCTCCACAAACAAGTCCACCGGGGCGCGGTCAAATTTGAACGACACCCCCACGGGAGCGCGCACCCCGACGCGATCCTCAGCGCGGTGACGAAACTTGGTCCGGCCGCCCACACCATAATAGAGCGAGCCACGGCCTTCGCTGGTATCGAACAGGTCATGCGTGTGCCATAGCGCGTCGGCATGCAAATGAACATCCGTCTCACGGTGGAACGACCAGCCCACGGCGCCATCGAGGGCGAACTTTTCAGTGAAGAAATACTTGGCAGAAAGTCCGGTCGGCTCACCGAGGATCAATCCGATACCCAAGCGGTCAGAATCTGTCGCCTCGGCAATGATGGCGGCGCCGCCGCCTGCCGGCCCCGATGCTTCCTGTGCCAAAGTTGAGGTGACCATGATGATCAACCCTCCAATTGCCATGCGAAGTTGTTTCATGCGGTAGCTGTCGTTACCAGGTTTGGGGAAGAGACTAGGAATGCGTCACAGGTCATTCAGCGGACTCGCTGAAGCCACAGGATCATTGGGCGGGCGCGCTGCGTCGGCCGCCGCCATCCAACCTGGCACCGGGTGCCGTGGCGTCAGGGAGAGCTTCTCGTGTTCACCACCAGCAAACGCTGAGGCAATCCCCTGCCCGCTCGCACTTCCAGAGCCAACCAACGACGGCACCAGTAGCTCGCAGGCCAAGGCTTCAAACGAATGTAAATGAATTCGAGCTTTCATTGATCGTATCATCCGGGTTATAGGTTGTTTAATGCACCCCATACCAGCCGACTTGGGTTTAGCCGTTGCCATGCCAGACCGGTTGAACCACGGAAGTACGGGCATTTGTGCATGTTTTTGAGCGGATGCCGATGAACGCAGAATTCGATCAAGGAACAAATCATTCCAGACAGGGTTTGCATCGTCTCACGGGCAAGCGGCCGGCGGTCAAATTTCGACTGGCCAGCCTCATCATAACGGCGCTGGTGGGATCGCTGGTGGTCATTTGGGTCAACCGGACGACCTGGGAACGGGTGGCGCAGTTGCAGAGCGAGTTTGCGAGTCTGAACGCGGACAACTTCTACCTCGGCGTGAGAATGCGCGGGCACATTCAACAACTCAATGATACGCTGCTGCGCTACCGCTTGCGGGGTGATACTAACGATTATCTGTATTTCAAACATGACGCGGTGCAGGTGGGGCAATGGCTCGAGGAGAATCGCCCTCGGGCTGCTTCCGGCCTGGAGCGTGATTTTTTTACCCATATCCGAGCCGCCTACGATGAGTACGTCATAGACAGCATGGCGGTGTTGGAGGCCAATCGTGCCCGCTGGGCCTCCTCCCAAGCGCGCGAATTCCAGGACAGTTACAAGCAGGTTCAGAAGCAATCCCAGAATCTGCTTTTTCTTTGCGACACCTTCGTGAAGGAACAGCGCGCGGCCTTCGCAGACTTTCTCAAGGAATCCCGACGCACCCTCTACAACTTTGAAACGCTTTTGAAACTGTCGCTGATACTTCTGTTGGCGCTTGCCGCCGCGCTCGTGACCCTCGGCTATCGCAACATGATCGCTCCCCTGCGTCATCAGTTGACTGAGAGCCAGGCCATCATTGCCCGCCAGGAAAAACTGGCGTCGTTGGGCGTGCTGGCCGCCGGGGTTGCCCACGAGATCCGCAATCCGCTGACCGCGATCAAGTTTCGCCTGTTCAGCCTGAAGAAGACGCTCCCAAATAACGGCGTGGAAAACGAAGACGCCGGGGTGATTGCCAGCGAGATCAACCGTCTGGAGCGGATCGTCCATGAATTTCTCCAGTTCGCTCGGCCCTCCGATCCGGCGCTGGTGGCCATTCCGGCTCATCGCATGCTGGAGGAGGTTCAAACGCTGATGAAAGCACAGCTCCGAAAGTCAGCGATCGAGTTGAACTTGGAGCCCTCACCGCCGGCCTGGGTGCGCGCGGACTCGCAGCAAATCAAACAAGTGCTCATCAATTTGATCCAAAATGCAGCGGACAGCATTGGGCGGGAAGGCACGATTACGCTGCGGCTTCGCAGTGACGGTAGTCCAACCATCGGCATCGACCGGAACAGTGTGAGCATTGAAGTCCAAGACAGCGGCAAAGGCATCCCGCCGGAAGTGCAGGGACGCCTGTTCGATCCCTTCTTCACCACCAAGGAAGGTGGCATGGGGCTGGGTCTGCCCATCGCGGCGCGGATTGTAGAAAAGCACGGCGGCCAATTGCTTTACCGCACGGAACTCAATCGCGGCACCACCTTCTCCATATTGCTGCCCCATACTGACGAACATGAAGGCTAAAATCCTCCTTATAGAAGACGATGCCAGCACTGCCGCCTCACTGGAAAAAGTACTAAGCGCCGAAGGCCATGACGTGCAACTCGCCGCCCGCGGCGATGAGGGACTGACCCGGGCCCAGCACGAGGACTTTCAGGTCGTCCTCACCGATCTCCGGCTGCCCGGCCTGGGAGGACTCGAACTGGTTGCCGCCCTCCATGCAGCGAAGCCCAAACAACCCATCATACTGATGACTGCCCACGGCACCACTGAGACCGCAATTGAAGCCACGAAACGCGGTGCGTGCGACTACCTCCTCAAGCCGTTCGAAGCTGACGAACTGCTCGATCTCGTCGCCTCCGCAGTCGCCAGCAGCCGGTTGATGAGCGAGCCGGTGGAAATGGGCGAGTCAAACGCCGACCGCTCCGCGATCATCGGCAAGAGCCGGGCGATGCAGGCAATCTACAAAGAGATCGGACGCGTTGCGGCCACTCCGGCGACGGTGCTGATTCGCGGCGCCACGGGCACGGGTAAGGAACTCATTGCGCGCGCTATTTATTTGCATAGTGACCGTGCGGACAAGCCGTTCATCGCCGTGAATTGTGCCGCCATTCCCGACGCACTGCTGGAGAGCGAGTTGTTCGGCCACGAGCGCGGTGCGTTCACCGGCGCCCAAGCGCGCCGCATTGGCCGGTTTGAACAGGCGCACGGCGGCACGATCTTTCTCGACGAGATCGGCGACTTGAACGCCAACACACAAGGCAAGCTGCTCCGAGTTTTGCAGGAACGCTGCATTCAGCGCCTGGGCAGTGAAGCAAACATTCCCGTGGACGTGCGCGTACTCGCTGCCACGCATCGTAACTTGGAAACGGCCATCCAGGAAAAGGAGTTTCGCGAAGACTTGTACTACCGGTTAGGCGTCGTGACCATCACCTTGCCGTCGCTGAACGAGCGGCCCGAGGATATTCCTGATCTGGCGAAATACTTCATCCGGCGTTATGGCAGAGAACTTGGGATCGAGTCGCCGGCCGTCCAACCCGAGGCGGTGTCGTACTTGCAGACTCAACCCTGGCCGGGCAACGTACGCGAGTTGGAAAACATCATCCGCCAGGCGTTACTCCTGGCCCGCCCCTTCGCCATCAACCTCGATCATGTGCAGCAGGTGTTGGCCAAGGCCAGGAAGCCTGCCACCGAATCCTCGCAGACCCATGCGGCTTACATTACGGAATTGTTGGCCCGGGTGCGCAGCGGCGAAGCGCAGGATGCCTACGCGCAGATGATTGCCCACCTCGAACCGGAGTTGTACCAGCAGGCCATCCAACTGGCACAAGGCAATCAAGCCAGGGCGGCCCGCTGGCTGGGAGTTACCCGGCTAAAAATGCGCGAGAAACTGACTGAGTTTGGCCTTCACCCAGGACGCGAAGGGCGAAGCAAGTAGGCTCACGAGCGGCCGCGCACCGCGCGCACCGCTGTCTGAATCCTTTTGTTCCCTGCCGTGGTTTCAAATGTGCCACGCGCACGCCCTTCCTCCTTCACATTCTTCTGCAAATCAACGTCTCCACTGGCGGCACACCATCTGCACTTCTTCCTGTAGTAAAGCGCATCAACTCGCGCGCGACTCTTGGCCGCACGAATCATGAGTGAATGTGGACTGCAAGTTGCAGTTGGTTGCGAGCCATCGAGCCATGATTCCCGGATGAGTTGAATGCGAAAAAACCGACCCGTCCATTTGGACTCGATAACCGCACAAGCACGGCCTATGAAATTGCCAGGCGACAACGCGCGATGGTTCAGCCACGGATTCTGCAGGATAACGATCTGCTTGAAGACTTGGATGATCATGGCCTGCGGCGCCGGGGCTGTGAACCTTACACTGCAATGGGACCCCAGTACAAGTTCCAATGTCGTCGGTTATGCCGTTTACTACGGCACGAACAGCGGATCCTACGTTGCGCGGGTTGATGCCGGTGGCCAAACGACGGTTTCAATCAACAGTCTGATCGAATCTACCACCTATTATTTTGTAGCCGTGGCCTATACCGACTACGGCGTGGAGAGCCTCCCCTCAACCGAACTGGCCTACACCGTGCCGAGCCCGCCCGGCGGTCCTGGGTCAACCTTTCGCATCTCGCAGTTAGCAGTGACAGCCGATGGGGTGGCACTCTCCTGGGTCGCACTGCCCGGTGAGACTTACGTCGTGGTGTACAAGGAAAGCCTGAAGGATCCCGTCTGGATCGTGGCTTCACCAGCATTGCTTGCAACCGGCACGGGGTTGCAGTGGACGGATCTGGAATCCGCAGGACATCGGCAGCGATTTTACTCCGTCACTCGGCGACTCCGACCCCCTGGCGAAGAATAGGTATCATCTTCACGAATCGGGCGATGATGCATGAATCGTCGAAGCCATCAACCGCATCGGTCGCGAGGATTTCGCAGGCGTGCCTGCCACCGACCCAACCGCCGGCGTGAGCAGCGATTAGTCAATTTAGCCACACGCGACAAGGAAACAGGCTTTTGGAAGCTTCACCTTGGGAGGTGACGGCGGCAGAGCAACCATGGAATGTGGGCGTTTCGCGCAGGTTACCCATCGCAACCCGCAGCCCTGCCGCCGCTTCTTTGACTCGCCTAATCCTTCAAGAAGCTCTTGAGCATCCAGATGGTCTTTTGGTGCAGCGTGATGCGGGTCACCATCAAGTCCTGGCTTTCCTGATCGTTGGACTGCCCGGCCAGATCGCGCGCCTGCGTGGCATCCGCGACGAGTTTCTCATTGGCCAGGACGAGCTTGCGGACATAGTCCTCCTGCGCCAACGGAGCGGCGAACTCCTTCATGTGCGCCACCCCGGCAAAGGTGCCCAATCCACCGATGGCATAAGCTCCCAGCGCACGAATGCGCTCGGCGATCTCGTCAATCGCGGTGAACAATTCTTCATACTGCGTCTGGAAAGCCGTGTGCAGCGCGAAGAAGCCCGGTCCCTCCACGTTCCAGTGCGCCAGATGAGTCAGCGACATCAGCGCGTACGAATCAGCCAGCACTTGGTTCAGACTGTCGGTAAGACGAGTAGTTGATTTTGCGTATTTGTTTTTGGAGTGTTTCATACTTCACTTTTCCCATACGGACACTTGCTGTGTGCCAGAACCGGGGTATTGGGTCAATGCATCTGACTTCACTCGAAGCGAATTACCAGGATTCGTCACTTCGCACAATGTGGACTTTGCGAAGTGGCCGGTGGATAAGCCGCATCCTCCGGTGAGAAGAGCCTTGCCTTGCTTCGTAGCATCAGGCCAGCCCCCAAAACATCCGCTGGCGGGTGAAAATGGCGGAGAGAGGGGGATTCGAACCCCCGATACGGCTTTTGACCGTATAACGGTTTAGCAAACCGCCGCCTTCAGCCACTCGGCCATCTCTCCAACCCCTAACAAGCAACGCATTGAACCGCCGCCATCGTGACAGCACAAGATTCACGACCAGCAAGCTGATTCAAAATGGCACTCATTAGCCTAGAACTGAGCCAGACCTGTTGGCACGCCGAATCTCACGACTAGTTATGCTGGAAGAATCCAGAATTCATCGGCGCAGGGTCAAGTCGAAAGGTTGAAATAGCGAGGCGTGACTGAAAAGCGCGTGTTTCCGCAGGCAGTGTCGCAAACTCTAGCCCGACAAGCAGGGGGAAATCAGGGTGAAATGGCTTGCGCCGGGAAAACCTCCACGCATAAGATGCCAACGCTGTTTGGCCGGTCAAACGCGAGGTAAGAGAGGTTAGTGCCGCGAGTCTGGCCTTCAGTGTTTGTGTGGATGGGGTCTTAGCTCAGTTGGTAGAGCGTCTCGTTCGCAATGAGAAGGTCAGGGGTTCGAATCCCCTAGGCTCCACCAAACTCCACCAGTTGCTTTTCCTGCTTCCGATTTCTCCATCACAAAAGTGGAATCTGCTTCACCTGAATTCTGCGTTTTCCACCACCACCACGCGGACATCGGCCCTCTGGCAGGTTTCTATTCGTGCTTGGAGAGAGTGATGGCTGGAGACGGAATCAAACCGGCGACACAAGGATTTTCAGTCAGCGTGCTCTCCTGTTCATTCCTGTCTGGACAGGAAGGCACACAAGTCCTCACATGCTCATAGACCCTGTCCACGGACAAGCGCGGCATGTTCTCAATGACAAGGCAGCTCTTGCATTTTGATGTCAAGACTTCCATCGCGCACCGGACAAAGGCGACGAACTTTGTCGGTGGGTTTACATCACGGTTCTTGCTGGCCACTTGGAGGCCGCGAGCAAGGTGGTCCTGCTCGTTTGGCGACCTGCCTGACTTCCGTTTCCAATACTCGGCATTCGTGTCATGGGGCAGAGTCGCCAAGAACATCTAATGGCTTGAAACAATGCTCCCCTTCACTTCCTGGCGAGGTGGGGACACCAGTTGATTGGTTGGCGAACGTGTCGCGGCCGGTGTGCCGGATGCCCAATCCAACACGTACTCAAATGCGGCCACGAGCGTGCGAACATCAGCGCGCCATTGACCACTGCTGAAATACCAACCGGCGCGGGTCGAATCCTCTTGATGCCAACTCGGAACCTTACGCGCCAAGAAACCAAGGACTATGGAGCTCACCGAGATAATCAACAATAGACCAAGCCCGAGCAACTTCACCCGGCCATCCCAGTTTATGCCCTTGTTCACGCGGAAGATGGCAGAAGTTTCAGGCATAAATGGATTCTCCGAGGATGAACAATAGCCGCCTGCGGCGCCATTGCGTTCCTGTAGGCAAATCTCCCGGTTGCTGACCGGCTCGCAACGCGACCACAGACCGCCGACTTTCATGACTCAGATACGGCCAGAAAAGTCGAGTGATGACCGAAAGGTCACCGGCGTGACTGAAACTCCATGCGTTGAAACCTCTCAATAGCCGACCTCGAAGTGGATTGTAAACACGCTGGCGCGATTTGGTCATCGGTCGTTTCATGGATGGCCTCGCGCATAGGACAACAGCAAGAGAGCCACTTGTAACAGACTCAGTAAGGTTCCCAGCGGCAAGTACCACAAGGTGACGACGGAGCAACCCAACAACATCCACCCAGCAGCCGGTTTCCCCAGTGCCCAGCAAGCAGCCGACACCAACCAAGCGAATCCAAGTCCAACATGTAGGAGCTTAATAACCGTGCTCCGGGGATCCAATCCCGTCGCGGTCACGACCCGCGCCCATGGCCCGAGCTGTCCCGCACGCCGTCCTGACTTGGGCGTCAGATAATCCCCAACGACGAGGGCGCGAGATCCGTCATAAACCAGCCAGCCCCCTTGAAGCAAGGCCAGCAGCAGAATAATCCAGTTCAAGGTTTGCATTTCACATCTTGCGAAAGTCCGACAGTCCTCACGGAGGACAAGCCGCCTGTGGAGGATACATTTTGGAGCGAATCCTGGCCGGATGGCTGAGGATGCTTATGGGTTAAGTACATAAAGATGCTTGCTCGCTCAAACGTGAGTGTGGTGATCCACGAGCGCCGGCGTGGGCCGGACGCTCTCGCCAAGGCGGGCGGGAGCTAGAACCACCAACTTAGTCATTTTCAAAATACCTCCCCCTGCCACGTACTTGTTGTCCGCACCAGCCTTACTCCCGTAGAGCCTGGTCTGGCGACGAACCGGATGGGTCGCGCATAGGGGTCGCGCACTTCCACGACGAGCACAGCGTTGATCAAGCGTTTCTTGACCTCGAGTTCGCGAGTGATCGTGCGGTCGAACACCACCTGCACTGGCAGGACGGCGCCAACGTCGTGCTCGGTTGCTCCGTTGCGATCGGTGCAGAGCACCGTGCTGCCGGCGGAGCCGGTGATGGATAGCACGCACCGATTGTCTCTTGTGGGTGTGCCAACCGTCACCGTGGGAGTACTACAGCCGTCGGTAAGGAAGAGGATTCCGACGACGAGCGCGCCGAAGAGAATGGATTCAGTCTTGTTTTTCATAAATGCGATGAGTGTTTGCGCCAATGTTCAAACCCGGATCAATGCTCGGGTTCACGCGCTAAGTCAGCGATGCGTTTCCGGAGCGTCGGGTCGGCGGGAAACGAACCTAAACCAAGCTGCCAAACGGCTCTGGCATATTCAAAGTTGCCCGACTTTGCGTACTGCTCGCCCAGCAACACGTAACTCTCCACGAAGAGCGGCTGCTGCGGCAACGTCTCTTGCTGGTCAATGAGATCGGTCAATCGCCGGATCACTTCCGGTCTCTTGCCCAAGCCCTCCGGCCAATGTGAAAGTGACGCGGCCTTCATGTATTGCGCTTCCCAATTAGTCGGATCCATGCGCAGCGCTTCGTCGAAGCTTGTGTCCGCCTGCATCGCCAGCACGCCGCGCTCGTTGTAGTTCTCTGTCGCTTGGATTGCTTCGATGTATGCCTCGCCAATGGCCAGCGGATATTCCGCGGCGGCAGGATGATCTGCAGCGCGCTTTTTCAACTCGGCGATGGCTGCGCCCAAAAGTCCTGCCTCGCGCAGTTGCTTCCACACGACCGGCTTCTGTTGTGACCGTTGAGAGTCGGATGGGGACGACAGTATGACGGCGAGCGCCTGCGTGAGCGGGTCGGAATTGGTGTCGGCAGTTTTCAATTCAGCATCCGTCATCGCGGGAGTTGGTGCCGAAGTGGCAGCCGGGGCTTCCGTCGAAACCGATGGCGTCTCCACCGACCGACTGGCGGATTGCGGTTGCACCGACTCTTCATTCTCACCGGTTACAGCCTCCACGACTGGTTCAGTTGGAGGCACCGGCTTCCGACCGGTGAAGTGAATTGCAACTGCGACGAGGATGCCAGCGCTAGCGATGGTCAATATCCATTTTTTCATAAGTGTCCTTCCGTTGTTATCCGAGTTTGGATTTCCGCCGCGTGTTCGCGCGGCTCGGCACACGAGCGGAGGTGCAGTAGCGCATCGGCCCTCTAAGCGAGATCAGGACGCCAAACGCAGCACTGCACCCGTTCATGGAATTCCCGGTCGCGGAAATTGGCTGAGAACCAGTGACGAAAGTGTGCGTCCGAATTCATCGTGCGTGTGATGCCTCCCGTTAAAGCATTCAGAGAGACCTCAGGGACTTTACCGGTTGCTCGCGGCGGCGCTTCCCTGCCATAATCCGCCATTGAACGACTAACGGAATAACCCAGAGCAAGTTCAACCAGGCGGAGTAGTTGACTAGTTGCCGGGCGTAATGGAAGAACGGGTTTCCCTTCATGAATTCCCAGACAATGTCCCGGTTGACCTGTGCCGCCCGCGCGATCCGTCCGAGCGCAAAATCATGCGCCAGCGCCACGCCGCCGGCCGCCGCATTCCAGCCGACCGCCCATTCGCCGAAGGCCTGCCAGCCGACGGCCACAGCTCCGAAAGCCCAGACGCCGGCCGCCGACGCGCCCAGCGCGATCAGTCCGAGTGAAATCGCGCCGAACGGCATCAAGCCCAGCGCGCAGAAACCAATGCTCAACGGAGCCACAACGATTCCACCGAATGCGAACAAACCACCGATGGCGACGTTGCCGACGGCAAACCAGGCTTTCACGGGTCCTTTCAACACTTCGAAGCGGTCGCCGATGCGAATGTGAACGAGCGGCAGACCCAACGGTGCGAGCCGGCTCCGGTACTCAAAAGCTGGTTCCGGGAACTGGCCGGCATACTCGCTGTCCAGTAGGCGCGAACAGGATTGGCGCTGTTTTCGAAACGACCCGAGGGTGAAACCGAACAGCGTCACAAAATAAATCACCATTGATCCGCAGAGCCACAGGTTCGCCAGCAGCGCGTAGTCATTTGCCTGGTGACAAAGCCAGAATGTTGGGGCGGCATAGGCGGCAAAGATGGCTGCCACACAAATTCCGATTCGCCGGTAATACGACCTGATGATTTCGCGTTCCACTTCCGAGCGGGTCACTTCGACGCTGACGCGATAGCCGATATAACTGCCACAGAAAATCAACGCCGGTCCAAGGATCGCCGCCAGCAGACCGCTGGTCGTGGTGCCCTTCGCCAGCGCGCTGCCCTTGGCTACTGTGGCCCCGAGCGCAGCGGCTTTGGCCGAAGTGGCAACCGCGAGGGGAAGAGCGGCGAGTACGCCGACGGTAAATGCCTTGCCAGGGTTTGTCCGCGCCAGCGCGCCTTCCACGAACGCCGCGACCTCCTCTGCCAGAAGTTTTCGCCCGCGAGACAACCGCTGCTTCACCGCGTCCTCGCTCAATTCCAACGCCGCCGCCACCGATTCGATGGAGTTATGCCCGCGATAGAACAAAACGAGCGGCACGCGGTAGCTTTCTGGAATCCTTTCAAGCGAACGCCAAAGAATTGCCTCTTCTTCCTTGCTGATCATCTGGTCATGCGGGAGCGCCTCATCCGAAGCCGATTCAGTCACGGCTTCCAGCGGTTCGGCTGAACACAACGGCTCCCGCCCCTCGCGGTGGAGGCTGCGGTTGATCAGGTTTCGTGCGATGCCGCACAACCAGGCGCGAAGTTTACGTCGTTCCCGCAAATGCCGAAGATGTTTCCAGGCTGTGATGAAGGTTTCTTGGGCGAGATCTTCGCTCGTGCCGAGGCTGCCTGTGGCGCTATACGCCAGCGAACAGATCAGCGATTGGTAGCGCGTCACGATCTGACCGAAGGCCTCGCGATCGCCCGAGAGACTCGCGACTACCAATTCGGCATCAAGATTCGCGGCGTCGGCGGTCATGGTGGTTGTCATCATGCCGTTTATGAGTGATTAAATCACTCCCGAAGGTGACAAACTTTTTTGCCTGACTTGTGGCGCGTTGCCCCAGCCGGGCAGGCGCTGGGTCAGGTTGGCCAACCAATCGGAGATATGGAGCGGACAGCGTCAGGACTGAGAAGTTCTGGAGAGAGTGGTGGCTGGAGACGGAATCGAACCGCCGACACAAGGATTTTCAGTCCTCTGCTCTACCGACTGAGCTATCCAGCCTGCCAAGCGTGGGGCATATTCAACTTGGCCGTCGCCCGCTTGGCAAGGCATAATTCGTCCAACGCAGACGCACAGTCACTCCTTCGTGGAGATATGAAGAGCTTGAGAAACTAAAGTCCACTGAATTGACCTACTTCTCCATGAGGCAAAACCGTCGAGAATTCATGCTGGCTGCCACGCGACTTGGATCACTGGCTGCCGCTTCGTCGCTGTTGCGAAGCTCCATGTTGCGCGCGGAGGATCGAAGATTTCGGGCGGCAATTATCGGAGATACAAGTCGCGGCGGGTATGGGCACGGATTGGACATGATCTTCGCGCAGCGGGCCAATGTGGAGGTCGTGGCGGTGGCGGACCCGTCGGCGGAGGGGCGGCAGCGCGCGGCGGGCAGGACGGGCGCCCAACGGCAGTACGCTGATTATCACGAAATGCTGGCGAAGGAGCAACCAGACCTGGTCAGCGTGGCCCCACGCTGGACGGACCAGCACCACGCGATGGCGATGGCGGCTTTGCGGCACGGCGCGCATTTGTTCATGGAGAAACCCATCACCCGGACCCTGGCGCAAGCCGACGAAGTGCTCGCGCTGGCCAGCCAAGCGAATCTGAAGATTGCCGTTGCCCATCAGATGCGGCTGGCGCCCAACCTGATGTTTCTCCAGCAGCGGCTGGCCGCGGGCCTGATCGGGGACGTGCTTGAAATTCGCGCACACGGCAAGCAGGACCATCGGGCCGGCGGCGAAGACGTGATCGTGCTCGGCGTGCATCTGTTCGATTTGATGCGGTTCTTTGCCGGCGAGCCGCAATGGTGTTCCGCCCGCGTCCTGCATGAAGGTCGCGACATCACGCTTCAAGATGCGCGCCCCGCCACGGAAGACATCGGCCCGGTGGCCGGCGACACAATCCTCGCGCAATTCGCTTTCGACCACGGCGTCAACGCCAGTTTCACGAGCCGGCGACACAACCGCACCGCCGGACCGTGGGGCTTGGAATTGATCGGCAGTCGGGGTGCGGTGCGAATCCTCGCGGACATCTTCCCGCGAATCTACAAGCGCAACGACTGGAACTGGAGTGACACGGGACTCGCTGCACGTTGGCAACCGATTGACGGTGATCCGACCGCGAACTGGACCCGCGATGAGCAGAGTGTTCAACGGGCAAACCAACGTCTCGCGGACGACTGGCTGGCGGCCATCCGTTCAAACCGCGAACCGGCCTGCAGCGGTGCGGATGGCATGCGCGCGTTGGAAATGGCTCATGCCGTGTTCGCTGCCGGACTCTCCGGTAGCCGCGTGAAACTACCCCTCGTCAACCGTGAGCATCCACTGGCGAAGAACGGTTGAAGCTCCCGCGCGATGATCCGGGTTAAGCCCGCGGGTGGGCTTTGTCGTAGGCCCGTTTCAATCGCTCCGTGGTGACGTGCGTGTAAACTTGCGTGGTCACGAGATGCGCGTGGCCCAGCAATTCCTGCACGCTCCGCAAGTCTGCTCCGGCATCGAGCAGGTGCGTGGCATAGCTGTGTCGCAACTTATGCGGAGTGAGGCCTGGGTCCAGCCCCGCCGCCGCCAGGTACTTCTTGAGTTGCCGCGTGAACATGCATGCGTTCAACGGCGTGGGACGCCGTCGTTGCGCTTGAAACACCCGGTCGCTTTGCACGGGACGGGCCGGCAGGAGACTCCAGTAATGCTGAATCGCTCGTAACGCGGGCGTGCCGATGGGCAGCAGCCGTTCCTTGCGGCCTTTGCCGCGCACGCGCAGGAGTTGTTCGTTCCAGTCAATGTCATCCGCCAACAAGCCGCACAGTTCACTGATGCGCAGACCGCAGGAATAAATGGTTTCGAGGATGGCCACGTCGCGATAGCACGCGATCACCGACACCGGCCGGCCGGGTGATTTCTTCGAGGGATGGCTCAGAGATTTCAAGGGAGCCACGAGCAACGCTTCCATCTGTTCCTTGGTCAGATATTTCGGCAGGCGGCGGGCCATTTTCGGGAGGGCAAGATTGCGGATGGGCGAAGCTGCGACCACCCCTTGGCGGATGAGGAATTTGTAGAACGTCCGCAACGCGCAAAACCGCAGTTGCACCGCTGCCCGCCCGAGATTCTGCCGCCCAAGAAATCGCAAGTAACTGCGAAAATCATCGCGCTGTAATGTGTCCCATACGGGCGGCGAGCCGCGCTCCGCGACGTGCCAGCGGGTGAATTCGGTGAGCGTCTGCCGATAGTTTCGCTGGGTATAAACGGAGGCGTCCCGATCGGTGGCCAGGTGGACAAAGAATCTGCCTGTCCAGACATCACGAGGCGGCGTCACCTGGCTAATCGGGTCGTTCATGTTGACATCGGAGGCCGCAGAGGGCAGCACGCGATCCAGCCTTGACGATTCGGCGAATCGTCAAGCCACCGCGCTTTCGGCCGGCATTTCGCGCGGAGGGAAGTCAAACGTGACCTTGCCCTTCTCGTCCAGCACGAGATACGCGGCGAAAGGTTTGCCGGTCTTGGCGGAGATGAACTTGCCCAGCAAATCGGTTTTTTCACCCGCCAGCAGCTTCTTCACTTGGACAGGCTCGACCGCCTGCTCCAGAATCGTTTTCCCGACGCTGAACTTGCATGGCTTCGTCTCCAACTGCGACTTCTCGCAAAGGTAACTGCGCGGACCTTCAAACACCTGGCTGCCGCACTTTGGACACCGGCCGATCGGCGTCTGGCCGGTGAAGTCCAGCTTCGGCTGCGGCTCGCCGGACTTGGCTTTGGATTTTTTCTCGCGTGGGGCGAACTCGAATTTCACGTCACCGTCTTTGAGCACGAGATACGCCTCAAACTTGCGTTTGGTCCGGTTCGAGACAAAACCCTTTAATAATTCCGTCTTGCCCTCGGCCAGTAATCTGGCGATCTGCGCCGGTTCGATGTGCTGTTGGAGAATGATCTTGCCCGTGCGGAAGTCGCAGGTTCTCGCCACGGCCGCCTGATTTTCACACACGTAATTCATACCGCCATCGAACACACGCGCGGCGCACTTGGGACATTTGCCCAGTGGTTCCTTATCCGTGAAATCCACTGGCGGGGGGGCTTCGCCGTTCTCGCCCTTCTGCTCGTTGCCGAAATCGAATTCGATTTTGTGCTCGTCGTTCATCTTGAGCACGGCGGCAAAGGGGCGGCCCTGCTTGCTCATGAAACCCTGCAAGGGACCAATCTGCTTTTCCGTAATTAGTCGTTCAACTTCCTCCGGCTCAAACATCCGGCTGCAAAGCACCTTCCAGACGGAGAAATCACAGCCCGGTTGCACGCACTGATACGCCTTGTACTTCTCGTGGACTTCGCCCCCGCACTTGGGACACGGCCGCTTGAGCACCCCGAAATCGCCGGGGATCGTGTCGTGCTCGAATTGCTTTGCGCGATCCACGATCCGCCGCGTCATGTCTTGGATGCCGGCCATGAACTGATCGCGGCTCAACTGCCGGCGCTGGACTTGGCGCAGTTGAAATTCCCAATCGCCCGTCAATTCCGGCTTCGTGAGTTCCTGCACGCCCAGACCGTTGAGCAGTTCCATCAAGGAAAACGCCTTGGCCGTCGCCTGCAATTCCCGTCCGTTGCGTTGAATGTAGCCCTCGTAGATCAGGCCTTCGATGATCGCCGCACGCGTCGCGGGTGTGCCGAGACCTTTCTCGCTCATCGCCTCGCGCAATTCATCGTCGTCCACCAGTTTGCCCGCGCCTTCCATGGCGGAGAGCAGCGTCGCTTCCGTGTACCGCGCCGGTGGTCTGGTGACGTTGGCCTTCACCTCCACCGCGCTGGTTTGGACGGTTTCATTCGGTTGCACCGGCGCGAGACTCGGCGTCTCGTCCGAATCCGATTCCTTGCCATAGACCGTGAGCCAGCCCGGATGGACCAGCACCTTGCCACTGGTCTTGAACGGCTCGCCTTCGACCCGCGTGATGCGCGTGGTTTCCAGAAACTCTGCCGCCGGATAAAAGATCGCCAGGAAGCGCTTCGTGACTAGGTCGTAAAGCTTCTGCTCCGGTTCACTCAACCCCTTGGGGGCTTGCGTGGTGGGGATGATCGCAAAGTGATCGGAAACTTTGGCGTTGTTGAAAATGCGTTTGTTGGGGCGCACCCAACCGTTTTGCAGGATCGTGCCGGCGAACTGACCATAGCTCGTGCCTCCCAACATCGTGAGCGTGCTCTTGACCGTCCCCTGATAATCCTCGGGCAACGCGCGCGAGTCGGTGCGCGGATACGTGAGGACCTTGTGCCGCTCGTACAGCGCTTGGGCAACGGCCAGCGTGTTTTTCGCGCTAAAGCCAAACCGCGAGTTCGCGTCGCGCTGCAAGCTGGTCAGGTCATATAGCAACGGCGAAAGCGATGTGGTGGGCTTGCTTTCTTCGGTGACGATGCCGGGCTTGCCCAGGCATTTATTGCGAATGGTCTCGGCGCGGCCTTTATCCCAGACGCGTTCCGGCTTGAGTTGGTCGTCACCCTCCTTGTCCGCCTTGGTGAATTTCTCGTCAAACCAGCGCCCCAAGTACTGGCCGGCCGCGGCGTCGAAGGTGCCGATGATTTCCCAATAATCGCGCGGGACGAATTTGCGAATCTTCTGCTCGCGCTCCACCACGATGGCCAGCGTCGGGGTCTGGACGCGGCCCACTGTGGTTTTGAAGAAACCGCCGAGTTTCGAGTTGAACGCCGTCATCGCCCGCGTGCCGTTGATGCCCACCAGCCAATCCGCTTCGGAACGGCTGGTCGCCGCATCAGCAAGCGGCTGCATGGACGCGTCATCGCGCAACCGCGCGAAGCCTTCACGGATGGCGGCAGGCGTCATGGACTGCAACCACAGCCGCTGGATCGGCTGTCTGGCTTTCGCGTGGCGCACGATGTTGCGGAAGATGAGTTCGCCCTCGCGCCCGGCATCGCAGGCATTGATCAATCCCGTCACATCCTCGCGCTTGAGCAGCCGCTTGAGGACTCTCAGCCGGTTTTCACTCTTCTCAATGGGTTCCAGGTCAAAGTGCGGTGGAATTACCGGCAGACACTTGAAGGTCCATTTGCCACGCGCGGCTTCGACCCCCGGCGGCGGCACGATGGTGAGCAAATGGCCGACCGCCGACGAGATGACGTAATCGTCGTTCTCGAAGTAGTCGTCTTTGCGCTGAAACTTGCCCAGCGCCTTGGCGATATCGCTGGCGACGGACGGTTTCTCGGCAATAATCAACGTTTTGCCCATGTGAATGTGCGTGATTCTTAAAACGCGCCTGGGAAATCTGGCAACTCAAATTTTGCGCAGGGCGGCGGGAACTTGGCGCAAAGCCCGGGGCAAGTCAAAGATTTCATTGGCGTGGCGATTGTTGCCGATATTACTCTCCGAATCTTGTTGCTCCCTGGATGAAACGCAGGCTTTCATAACGGAAAAATCAGCACGACGCTCGAATTCCGCCCATGAAAACCAGGCCGCAACCACGTTTCGACCACATCGTGGAACCGGCCGCGATTCCAAGATTCCCAAGGCCACGGAATCGCGCGGTGTGCTGGATGTTGAACGGTTTAGGATGGTTGAGACGGCTGCATATCGAGAATCCTGACCCGGAAGGATGTCCGAAGCCGAGCGGCTGCCGTCCCCCGATGGCTTGCCAGACACGCATAAGCAAGGTAACTCACCGGCAACGCATCAGACGCAGCGAAGCAGCGAACAGATTTCCTGTAACCAGACTGCGGCAAAGTCTCAGGAAGCGGGTGTTATGACCAATAATCCAAAGCCAAACACCTGTCCAAAGTGTGGCGCGGCGATCCCCGCCGACGCCCCGCAAGGCCTTTGCCCAAAATGCGTTCTATTGGGAGCGGCCACACCCACCGAATCCGGTCTGCCACCCACCGCCACGGCGGAAGTTCCGTCACTGGAGCGTGTGGCCGCAGCGTTTCCGCAATTGGAGATCCTCGAACTCCTGGGCCGGGGCGGCATGGGTTTCGTGTTCAAGGCCCGACAGCCGCATCTCGACCGGCTCGTTGCGCTTAAGCTGCTGCCGGACAAACTCGCGCGCGATCCTCATTTTGCCGAGCGGTTCAGTCGCGAAGCCCGCGTGCTCGCCCGGCTGAATCATCCGGGCATCGTCACGATTTATGATTTCGGCCAGACCGGTGGTTATTGTTACCTGTTGATGGAATACGTGGATGGCGTGAACCTGCGGCAGGCCATGCAGGCCGGGAGATTCTCGCCCGCGGCGGCGCTGGCAGTGGTGCCGAAGATTTGCGAGGCATTGCAATATGCACACGATCAAGGGGTGCTGCACCGCGACATCAAGCCCGCGAACATCCTGCTCGATGCCAGGGGCCGCGTGAAGATAGCCGACTTTGGCATCGCCAAACTGGTGGGTGACGAGAAACCGGATCTGACGCTCACCGCGACGGGCGCGGCGATTGGCACGCCGCAGTACATGGCCCCGGAACAACTGGAAACACCCGCCAGTGTGGATCATCGCGCGGACATTTATTCCCTCGGTGTGGTGTTCTATGAAATGCTCACGGGCGAACTACCTGTCGGCCGATTCTCGCCACCCTCACAACGGACCCCACTGGACCCGCGGGTGGATGAAGTGGTAATGCGCGCGCTGGAGAAGGAGCGCGAAAAGCGCTACCAGAGCGCCGGCGACGTGAAGACCAAGGTCGAGCATCTTACGCAAGCGCAAGCTGCGTCCAAAGAGGCCGCCCCGGCATTCGACCCGGCACAAGATTTCATCCTGTGTCCACCGCGCCTGCCGCGCATGGCCAAAGCGATCATTGTGTACACGCTGGTCATGGCGCCGGTGCTGTGGCTCGTGAGCCTGTTCACCTTGACGCCGCTGCCGGACCACGCGTTGGTGGCCTTCGTGGAGGGAGTGGTGAATTTCCTGGTCACCGCCGGCGAGTTTTTCGTGTTGATCCTGCTGGCCGTTGGAGGTTGGAAATTGCGCGGGTTGAATCCCTCAGCACCAGCGTGGTTGAAATGCTCCATCTGGTTGCATCTGGGTTTGATTGTCCTCGCCATCGGCGGCTATCTCTGGGTCGGCGTGCTGGAGTCCGATCTGCTGCCGGACGCCCCCGTGCCCTCGCTGAACATTGCCGATGGGTTGATGCTGGCGGTGGCTTTGGCCTCCATTGTCTTCGAGGTCAGTGCACTCGTCTGGTTGCGGCGAAATCGGGAGTTGCTGGGCAATATTCTCCGATCGGCTGCCCGCCCAGCTGCCCGGCGGGAGACAATTGCGGTTTCTCCCGGCGCGATCACGACGGTAGCTCCATCGTGGTCGAAATTGTCGATCATCGGAGCGATTCTGGTTGGAGTCAGTCTGCCCTTCCCGGTGTTATTGATCGTCGCCATGATCGGGCACCGGGGGGGAATCGGGCCCATCGAGCTAATGCTCCTGTTGGCGAGTGTGGGCCTGTTTGGCATGACTGGAACTCTCCTGGGCTGGATCAGTCTGAGCAATATCCGCGCAAGTGCAGGAAGGCTCCTTGGCTTACCGCTCGCCGGGTTCGCCGCGCTGACCTGGCCATTGCTGTTGCTGCTGGGGGTAACCGTGGGTTTGCCGGGCGTCATCCTGATGGCGCCGGTGGCTTCGAGTGTCACCGGACCGTTCTGGAAGCCGCTCATCCTGCTCGTCCCGGCTGGAGTTCTGACGTTCTCGATCTGGGCCGTCTATGCGACGGCGCGTTGGGCGGGGAACAAATCGCCCTCGAAAGAACGCGGCGTCTTGAAATGGGTGTTCCTTGCCTTGCTGCTCAGTGGTGGTGCTCTGGCGCTGTGGTCGGGCCTGCGTGAACGTCACCAATCATCGGTTTCGCAAAGCGCCCTCACGCCCCTGCCTGACGAAGTCGTCGAACTGGTGGCCATGACGCAGGAGCCTGCGAATGGTGTTTGGTGGCGGGCGGATGGCACCCCCGCGAGCGAAGGCGTTTTCGAGATACACGGCAGCACGCCGAAGATCGGTCCGGGTGAGCGCGCAGTGGTGTTCATCTTCCGCTCCCGCGACTCGGTGCGGCGAGATGCCTCGCGCACCTATGACATCCAAGGCGCCAAGACCTGGTTCAGTGGTGTAAATCCTCGCCTCAATGGGAGAGTGGTAGGCGGTGGTTCATTTGTCACGGCAACGTTCCCCGAGTCGCTGCCCGCAACCACCGTCCGCGTGGGAGTAGCCATCGATACTTGGGAAACTGTGGCCAACGATTCGCGTGAGGCCAGCAGAAGCCTGGAGTTTGCGCGTCATGGCCAGACGCGAAAGGTGGCCTTCCTCGGCGCCATTGAGGACAAATCAGGGGACACGATCCTGACCCTCACGCACAATCTGCCGGAGGAGGACGTGAGGATCCTGGCCGTGGACGACCAGGGAATTGAGCATGCCAGCAGCACGCACTTTGCCACCGGCGAGCGACATCAATTCACCCTGCCCCGGTTGTCGCCACAGCGCATTCGTGAGTACCAGTTTCAAGTGCGTCCCTATCGCTGGGCGGAATTCAAGAACGTGCAGTTGTTTCCAGTCAACAGCGTGCCTGTCCGCGCACCGCTCGGCAGTGGGATCGCCAGTTTGCCGCAAACGCTGCCGACGACGCCTAGCCTTTCCTCCGAGGCATCCGCGCCCAAAGTCAGACTGGCAGTGAGCGCGCCGCCGCGAGAAACACTTGTCATCACGGCCATCGTGCTTTCCAACGGCGTCCCGCTTCCCGGGGAACCTTTGCGTGCGAAACTTTGGCCCCCGAGTGGACTCAAACCGAACCCGTTCGTCATTCAGTGGAAGGTCATGGAGGATTCCACCCCGGAAGGTGCGCCTTGGGAGGTTGTCGTTGAGGACGCCACCTCAAACACGATTGCCGCGCGCCTTCGCCCCAAGAATCTTCCCCGGCTCGACTGGGCGGTTTCGCCTTCGGCCGCCAACATCAGCAAGCTGTCAGTCACGCGCGAGGCACGCACGTTCGAAATCATCCGGGCCGTGCCGACTTCCAGCGGCAGCGAGGCCAGCGCGGCGGATTGGAGCGTGCGACTCCAGTTGCAGAGTTCGCCGCACTCCACCGCCACGGTCCGCGGAATCCATGCCGAGTTCGTGTTGCCTGCGAATCAAGTGGCCGTCTTTGAGTTGGTGACCCGCAGCAACGGCGCCATTGTGCCTGTGCCCGAACTGGCGGCCTACTACATCAACGGGACACCCGGGAGCTACACCGGAAAGTTCATCCTCGCCGATGATCCCGACGATCTGGACAGCTTGACGGGCCTGCCCCGCTGGACGTTCGGCATCGTTGGCCCCGATGGCCGGCTCATGTCGCAAGGCCTCGCTGTGCCCCCAGTTCCGCCGAACTTCAACCTGAGTTCGTCATTGTGGAAAGCCCTTGAGCCTGACACCGAATTCGTCACAGGTTTGCCGGATTCGACCTCCGACGAGCAAGCTTACGGGCTGCGCATCCGCACCCAGACGTTCGCGTCAAAGCCGGGACTTCGTCACTCGTCGAGCGGCTATGGGCCGAATTGGCCCCGCGCCGCCGCGCCACATCTGGCCGCCGCGGCGACGAACGCCGTGCCGCGGATCAGCTTCACCTTCACCGCCGTCGAACTGCGCGAAGTGGACGGCAAACGCTGGCTGGCCATTGACTATCTGGACGAAGTGCAGGGCGAATGTCAGAAGTCGTTTCCTTGGGAAACGAAGATCCCCGGCTTCAAAGCCGAGGTCCGCACTTCGGAGTTCGCCAAAGATCCGCAGGACCCCTCGGCGCCGCGACACCAACGGGTCGAGTATCTGTTGCCGGACTCGCTGGCGCGCGGTTCACTGGAGCAATTTCGCAAGAACGTTGAAAACGCACTGAAACACAAAACCATCCGCCTGGAACTTGGGCAGGAGAAGCTCCTGTTTGAATTGGGTAGTTCCAGCGACACCGCGCTTAAAACCTGGATCAGAGTCATTCCCCCAAGAACCCTGTGAGCGACGCCCCACACACCTCACCCTTTGCCCCGACGCGCTGGACGCTGGTCCTGCGCGCGCGGGGCGACTCGGTCGAGAGTCGCGCGGCCTTGAGCGAACTGTGCGAGGCTTATTACCAACCGGTCCTGCGCTTCCTGCGAAGTGAAGGACGCGACGAAGACACAGCGCGCGAACTCGTGCATGATTTTTTTGCTCGCGTATTGGCGGGCAGGGCGTTCGATGGCGCGGATCCGGAGCGGGGACGCTTTCGTTCCTACTTACTGGGCGCCCTCCGCCATTTCCTGGCCGATCAGCACGATCACGCCCGCCGCCTTAAACGTGGCAGCGGCAACGCGCCACAATCACTCGATGAGCCAGTTGGAACGGATACGTCACCCGGATTCCAATTGGCAGATCCCGCCGCTTCCGCGCAAGATGCCAACTTCGACCGTGAGTGGGCGCTCACCGTCATGGGCCGTGCCTTGTCCGCGCTGCAAAAAGAGTTCTCCGCGGCGGCGAAACTGGACGAGTTCGAGACATTCAAACCGTGGCTCGTGGGGGACGTGGCGACGGGTTCACAGGCCGACATCGCCCGCCGGCTCGGCTTGTCGGAAGGCGCGGTAAAGGTAACGATCCATCGCCTGCGAAAGCGTTTTCGCACCGCGGTGCGCTCGGAAATTGCCCAAACCCTCCGCGATCCGGCACTGGTGGATGAAGAACTTCGACACCTGATCGAGGCGCTCCTGTGACGGGGTAACCGGCGAAGTGTCAATCCCGCGTGAGGAGCGGCGCTGAAGCCGCACACCTCTCCAAACGCTGCGCGACCTTTCAGCGGCAACCAACCTCGCGAAACGTCTGGAGTGCGGCTGATTTGTCGCCGCTTTGGGCAGAGGGGTTCAGGAGAAGGAAAGCGCCGCCGGGCGCGCTGCAAGCTTTCGCGGCGATCATGTCTCCGTGCCGGTTTCACTGAAAGTAGCGAGAGACTTTGTGCCGCAGTTTCTGCGCAGACGAGGCTCGCCAGTTGGCCACCGCTCGTTCGAGCCATTTCACAACGCTGCTCTGTCACCGACATTCAAGGTTCTTCCTTGGTCAGGATGAACCGGGTCGGTCACCGACTGCCCTCCACAATCTTGACGCTTCCCGTGAAGTATGAACCAGGCGGTTAGCCAAAGACCGCTCGTAGTGTGTAGTAGAATACCGCGGCCAGAATCGCGCCCACCGGTACCGTGATGATCCACGAGATCACGATATCGCGGAGCATTCGCAAATTGATGTGATCAATGCCTCGCGCCAAGCCGATGCCCAATACGGCGCCCACCAGCGTGTGAGTGGTGGAAATGGGAAACCCCAGACGACTGGCAATGACGATGGTCGTGGCGGCCCCAAGATTCGCCGCAAAACCGCGCGATGGCGTCAGCGCGGTGATCTTGCGTCCGATCGTTTCGATCACCCGGTAGCCCCAAGTCGCTAACCCCACCACGATCCCTACTCCACCCAGCATCAACAACCAAATCGGAACGGTAGCCTTGGCCGCCACTGTGCCCTCCCGGATGATCGCCACGATGGCTGCCAGCGGCCCGATCGCGTTGGCCGTGTCATTGGCCCCGTGCGCGAACGCCAGGAAAGCCGCACTGATGACCAGCAGGGTGGCAAACACCCGCTCCAGCCGGTCGAACTCAAATTCGCGTCGGTATTCCCAACGGCGCGTTGGCAACGCGGAACCCGGCGCCAATGCCGGTCGCAATTCTTGTTTCGGTTCCGGCGCCGAACGCTCTTCTTTGCGCACAAACGGGATGCCTTCCGGGTAATCATCCGTGATTTCAACATTGTGTTCGATCCGCTCCCGCTCGTGGCGCAAGCGCAAGTGGCGCACCCAGAGCAGCGAGAGTAATGCCGCCCCCGTGCCGGCCAGGACCGCGACGGCGAGTGCCGGCCCCAAGTCCAGGTTCAGACCGAGATTCTTCAACCCTTTCCACACCAGCACCAACGCAAGCACAAAGATCATGAAGAACACGATGAACGGAATGAACCGATAGGTCTGCCGTAACGGATGTTTGTTGTTGATGATCTGGCTTTGAATAATTTTGAAGAGCGTGAAGGAAATCAGTCCGCCGACGACCGGTGAAGTGCCCCAAGAGAGAACGATCTCGCCAATCTTGCCCCAGTTGATCGCGCCAGGTCCGCCGATGACGATGCCGATCCCGACGACGGCACCGACGATGGTGTGCGTGGTGGAAACCGGCCAGCCAAACCACGTGGCAATCTGTAGCCACGCCGCGGAAGCCAGCAGGGCCGCCATGAAACCCAGCACCAGCGCTAGCGGCTCAACCAAGGAAGCGTCAAACATCTTGCCGCGCACCGTATCGGATACGTGCGAACCCAACAGCACCGCCCCGGCAAATTCCATGATGCCGGCGATAATCACCGCCTGCTTCAGCGTTAATCCGCCCGAGCCCACAGAAGTGCCCATCGCGTTGGCCACATCGTTGGCGCCAATGCTCCACGCCATGTAAAGGCCGAAAAACAAGCCAAGCGCGAGCAGTATCTGTCCGTTCGGCAACGCCGTTTCAAAAAGGAAGGCAAACATCGGAAAGTGTCAGCGGGAGGATTTCAGTTTCAGCGTCATGCGAATACCATGGCCCGTGCGATCGGCATGTTTGGAAAGTTTTGCCAGCCAGCCGACAATCTGCATCCACAACACCGCCTCCACCGGCGGCAGGGGCGGTTCGGCGCCAAGCAACTGTCGCGTCAACTCCGTTTGTGCTGGCTTGATGTCGTCCTCGCGCTCGGCCAGTTCCGTGATCAATTTCGAAACCGTGAGCGCGTCCCGGCCTGTGAAGGAGGCTTCCACCAAAAGGTCGAGCCGCGAGATGATGCCGCGCGCCAGTTCGCAATTGGTGAGCACGTTCTCGACGTATTCCTGGACCTGCTGCATCAACGGCGCGGGCAGCTTCAGGTCGCGATACGTCAACAGACAGGCGATGTCCTCGGCGCGATCTGCCATCGAATCCTGGTGCTCCAGAATGTTGAACAAGTCCTCGCGTCGGATGGGCAACAGGACCTGGACCGCCAGGCTTTCGTGCAACTCATTGCGGATGCTGTCCGCCTGCGTTTCCGCCTGGCAGATGCGCCCCGCCAGCGCCAGGAGTTGCGCACGGTCACCTGACTGGACCGCCGCAAACGCCTCGCGTAACAGCCGCACACATTCATGAACGCGTTCGCCGTGCGCCTCCAAGGCCGCAAACGGCGACTCCCCCAGCAGGTTGGTCAGGATGGACATGAGCGCCTCAGGAGTTGCTCAACAAAACCGAAAACCCGCAGCGCGAACCGGGTCGGCTTCCGGTGCGTTGCTTTGGTCGCTTGCAGAGATTCAATCGCATGTCTCGGATTCTCACATTCCCGTCGGGCCGTCGGAAAGAAAAATGTTTAGACTGCCGGAAAGCAGTCCCTACCGCGCCATTCATCGGCAACGAGAGGGGTTTTTCAAATTGGAGTACGCGCCGCGGGCGAATCCACGCCGATCTTGAACTTCTACTGGGGTAAGAATACGCCGCTGCACAAGAATTACATCATGGAGCGGTTGGACGTGCCGAGGGAGGAGTAAACTGCCCGTTGCCAAACGGGGAACGGAACGCTGATTCTTCATTGCACCAGCACGTAGGCTGAGGTTTAAGATGCCGTCGCCCGGCTTGCGAGCAAGAAAGAGCGGTTCTCCAACGTTCCAAGTCGGTGTCAGCAAGACGTTGGACTCACCTGAAGCAACGAATTCTCCTTGAGCCCGCGGTGTTCCGGTGGAAAAGTGACCGCGATGGATGTTGTTTTTATGCGGAGGTGGTGGGTTCTTCTGCTGGCAGCAATCAGTCTTCAACTGGCGCGGGGGCAGGTGGTGATCAATGAATTCGTCGCCGCGAGTTCGGACCGATTACTCCAACGTGAGCCTGACGCGTATCCACGAGTCGGCAACGCCACGCCCTGGCAGTCACCCGATTACGACGATTCGCACTGGAGCACCGGTTCTGGCCCATTCGGTTTCGGTAGTTTCAGCGGGGTGACGATTGCCACCGGCCTCTCCAGCCAGATGCAGAATCGCGCCGCTTCGTTGTATCTACGCAAGACCGTTATTGTTACGCCAACCCAGGCTGCCAGCGGTAATTCGCTTGAACTGGTCATCCGTTACAACGATGGCTTCATCGCGTTCCTGAACGGTGTGGAGGTTGCCCGGCGTAACATGGGCAATCCCGGCATGTTCGCGTTCCACGATCAGACCGCTTTCAATACCAACGTGAACAATCCCGGGCTGGAAACCATCAATCTCGGCGCCGCTAATACGCGCTTGGTGGCCGGGGAGAACGTGCTTTGCCTCCAGGCGCACAATCAGTCGCTGGTCGGCGCGGCGGGCGGCAACTTTCTCGTGCAAGCCGATCTCCGGATTTCCGCGGGGGACACGCTGGTCAGCCACGCAGCGCCGTGGAAGTATTTGCCGGGATTGGCCGAACCGTCCGGCGGCGTGCTCGATTACGGGTTGCTGAATGGCTTTATCGAAGGCAACAAGACGGTCGCTTGGGCCGCGCTGGAATTCAATGACTCCACGTGGCCCATCGGTCCCGGACCCGTCGGGATTGAGGGAGCGAATCCGCCCGATTACATCCTGGGGGTAAATCTCTATTCCCAGGCCTACAACATCACCCCTTCCATCTACACCCGGCGGGTGTTCTCAATCACGCCCGGCGAAGCCGTCTCCGCTGCGTCGCTTCGCCTGACGATTGATTACGATGACGGACTGATCATCTATCTGAATGGACGGGAAGTGTTGCGACGCAACGTCGGCACCCCCGGCACGCCCACGCCGCACAATGTCACCGCTTCGTCCCTTCACAACGCCAACGGCGACAACGGCGGTAGCGTTTCCGGCCAGGAAGAAGTCATTCTCCTAGGCTCACCCAAAGACCTGCTCTTCAGTGGCGACAACGTGCTGGCCGTGCAGTTGCATCGGGTGGGTGTGACCAGTTCGGATTCCATCGCACGGGTCACGCTGGAAACCACCGGTGCCGGTGGGCGCGGGCTGTGCCAACCGACCGACTTGGTGAGTTACTTTGTTGGCATCCGGGAGCCGGTGGCCGACAGCGAGCAGGAAGACATGGGGCCGTTGGAAGAAGCGCCGGACTCGGAGAACGACTGGATCGAACTTCACAATGCGGGCGGCTCGGAAATGAGTCTCGCTGGTTGGTCGCTGACGGACAACGCCAGTAATCTCCGCAAGTGGATGTTCCCAACCAATACGACGATTCCCGCCGGTGGCTACCTGCTGGTGCTGGCGACGGGACTCGACACTGGCCCGGCCCACGGCGCCACCTATTTGCACGGCAATTTCAAGCTGTCAGCCCAAGGCGAGTATCTCGCGCTGGTGAATGTCGAGGGGCAGATGGTCAGCGAGTTCGCGCCGTCGTATCCGCCGCAGAGCTATTTCCATTCGTATGGACGCGACACGAATGGCCAGTGGGGTTACCTGGCCCCGGCCACACCCGGGGCGCCAAACGCAGGGCAAGCTCTCACACCCGCACCGGCGGCCCCGGAATTCAATCTGCCGGGCGGATTCTACAATCAGAGTTTCTCGTTGGTGATGAACACCCACACGGTCGGCGCGACCATTCGCTACACCTTGGATGGACGGGAGCCGAACCCGGGTCTGCTTTACACCGGCCCCATCGCCATCACGACGGATCGTGTGGTGCGGGCCCGGGCCGTGATGGAAGGTGCAATCCCATCCTCTACGGTTACCCACACGTATCTCCTCAACGAATCGGCCGCCAAACGCTCTCTGCCGGCACTGTGTCTGAGCGGCGATCCCGCATTGACGTTCTATGGCCCCAACACCGGCGGTGGCCCGGCGGCGGGCGAAGGGGTCTTTGCCATCAAAGGCGGTGCCTTCGTGAGCGACGTGTGGACGCACAATGGCGATCCGTCCGCCTTCCATTTCCCCATGCAACGGGGCCGCTCCGCGGAGAAGCCGGCCACGCTGGAATTCTTCCCGATGGCCGGTGAGGGTTTGCGCACCGATTTCGGTCTGCGCATTTCGGGCAGTCCGTGGTCGCGACCGCGCTACCGGCTTACCGATGCCGCCACCGCCCGGTTCAACCCCTATGACCCAACACAGAAGCCGTCATTCAATCTCTACTTCCGCTCGGAATGGAGCGAGCGGCCTTTGGACTATCCCTTCTTTGGCGACTCTCCGGTCACGCGTTTCCTCGACCTCCGCCTCCGCGCCGGCAAGAACGATATTGATAATCCGTTCATCAAGGACGAACTCATGCGCCGTCTGTATCGGGGCACCGGACAGAAGAGCAGCATCGGGATTTTCAACACGGTTTATGTCAACGGGATTTTCAAAGGCTACTTCAACCTGTGCGAACGGTTGCGCGAAGGGTTCATGCAGGAACACCACCAGAGTTCGGAAGCCTGGGACGTGCAGCAAGTCAACGAGTTTGCCAGTGGCGACCCGCTGCATTGGAACAAGATGTTTGCCTACCTGCGATCCACCAACCTGGCCGGACTGGCCGCCTACCAAAGGGTTCACGACTACCTCGACGTGGACAATTATGCTGACTACATCATCGTCAACGCCTTTGCCGCCATGTGGGACTGGCCGCACAACAATTGGGTGGCCGCGCGGGAACGCAGTCCCGCCTGCCGCTGGCGTTTCTACATGTGGGATGCCGAGGGCGCGTTCGGCATTTACGGACGCCCCATCACGTATAACACCTTCACCAGCGATCTGCTCATCACCGACGCGCAAACCACGTCCTGGCATTACCTTCAAGCGCTCTACACGTTGTTGCGCGTTTCGCCGGAGTTCCGCCTGCGCTTCAGTGACCGCGTTCAGAAACATTTCTTCAACGGCGGTACGCTGGTCAAAACCAATATGCAGGTCACGTACCTGCAACTCCGCAACACCATCAATCCGATCATGCTGGAAACCATCGGGACCCCCGTGAACGAGGAGTTTTACATTACCTGGATTGTGAGTGACACGCGGCGCAATAACTTCTTCACGCAACTGACGCAGCAAGGTCTGTGGCCGGCCACGCTCGCCCCTGTTCTCAGTCAATACGGAGGTCAGATTGACGCCGGCTTCGAGCTTGCACTGTCCAACCCCAACGGCAGCGGCACCATCTACTACACGACCAACGGCTCCGATCCCCGCGCGCCGGGCGGAGCCATCGCCGGAATGGCGTACACGGGACCTATCGTCCTGAGTCAAACCGCCGCGGTTCAGGCGCGGGTGCGTAGCACCACCGGAGCGTGGAGTCCAGTCATTGAGGCAAGTTTCATTGTGCCGCCGCCGGCCCCAACATTTCTTCCAGCTGGCAGCGCGGACTGGACGTTGAACGAGAACTGGTCCAGCACTCCCCTGCCCTACCCCGACGGCATCGGCGTCGTGGCCATTATCCCGCCGCCGCCGGGCCCTGACCGCAACGTCAATCTCCGCGCCCCCGTCACCATCGGTGAAATTCGGTTTCCGCAATGGGATTCGACCAGTCGCAACCGCGTGCGTGATCAGGACAGCGGCAACTCACTGACGTTCCAAAACACCAACGGTCCGGCTCGGATTGATGTGGGTGGCGCCGACGCGGGCTATGTCGAGTTTGAAGTGCTCGCCGGCACCATGCTGCAATCGGATCTGCGGTTGCACGTCACGAACATTGTCGGTCACGCGGAGCACGGCGCGTTGCGGTTGCGCGCCAACTGGTCCGGACCGGGCGGAATGATCAAATCCGGCCTGGGTGTCGTTTCGTTGACGGGCGATGCCAAGACCTACACGGGGGCAACATTGATCGAGCAAGGCGTGCTGTCAGTCACGCAACCAGCGACGCCCGTCGCATCCACCAACACCACGATCCAACCCGGCGGACAACTCCGATTGATTTCTGCCAACGACGCCGCCGGGCCGCGAGTTTACAGTTTTGGGGGGCCGGTCATGCTTGCGGGTTCAGGGCGCGGTCCGGAGATTCCCGAGGAACAGCATCTAGGCAAATTGGGAGCGCTGCGTTACGACCCCGGCAGTCAGGACAACCAAGCCATTCTGCTCAATCCCGTTGTGTTGACGGGGCCGGCGGATATTCATGTGGACGGCAGCCGCAACGTCCTCGAACTGGCGGTCCCGATCTCCGGGACTCACCCGCTCACCAAGTCCGGCGGCGGCACGCTCCGGCTTTCCGCGGACAACTCCTCGTACACCGCGGCCATTCAAGTTGCAAACGGCACGCTGGTACTGGCCGGGCCAATCGGCGCGGCCGTGCAACTCGACGCTACCGGCACCATCGGCGGTCACGGCGCGGTCGGTTCGCTCGCCGGCACTGGCACTCTGCTGCTCCACGAGTCGGTCCTTCACGCGGCGGCGGTGAACGGTCTCACCCACAGTTTTGTTTTTGGGAAGCCGGGATCGCCCCTCTACCCGCAAGCTGCCGCAGCCGGCAACGGAGTGCTGGTTCTCCCATCCGCGCCGCTTTCGGCGGGAGCGCTGGATTTCTACCTGACCACCCCGCCAGTTTCCGGTGATCAATTCCGCGGCGGGTTCTTCGTGCCATTCAATACGGATCTGGCCGCGGCCCTAGCCGGCGTGCCAATGCGAGTATTCGCTTCGGATGCGCAGGGGGTTCATGCCTTCAGCCATCAAACCTGGTCGCAATTGACCAATGTTCAAATCACGACCATTGCCGAAGCGGCAGACTTTGGCGCCGGCCCGGTGCCCGGCCGGCTCGTTGAACTTCGCGTGGATGGTCCGCCCGCGACCTTTGCCGCGTGGCAAGCCAGCGCGTTTCCCAATCCCGAGGACCTCGCCAACCCGCTGGTGTCGGGGCCGAACGCCGACCCGCAGGGCGTCGGCGTGCCCAACCTGCTGCGCTATGCCTTGGGGTTGGCTCTGACGGACGAGGTTACTGCCGGGGCACCGCAATTTGCCGGGTCATCCTCCGCTCCGGCCATCCGGTTTCCGTTTGACGCCGGACGCAACGATATTGTTTGTCTCGTGGAATCATCGGTCGAAGTCACGGACTGGTCCACACCGACAATTCTCTTCGATTCGCGTTCGGATTTTCCGCCCGCCGGGACCTCGGGCTGGATTACAATCAACGATCCCGCGCCGGTGAGTGACTGCCGTTATTATCGCCTCCGCGTATTTCTGAAGAGCGCCCTGTAAGTCGCCTCCTTCACAACGGAGCTGCGCAGTCGCAACTGCAGTCGTGGTTGGACTATTTGCACTCCTTGCAGTGCGCCTTCGCGCGCGGCGTACATTCAATCACCTTGCCCCGGCGGTCGAACTCGAAGGTGCAGCACTCGTGCAACATGACTTTCAACCGCGCGCGCCCGCGCTGCACGCGCGACTTCGCGCCGGAAAGGGAAATGCCCAGGCGATCCGCGAGTTGTTTTTGCGTCAGGCCCTCAAATTCGGTCAGCACCAGCGCCTCGCCATACGGCTTGGGCAGACTGTAAATCATGCGGCGGAACGAGGCTCTGAGTGCTTCCATTTCACCGTTCCCGGGTTCGTGCTCGGCGATCAGGCTCTCCGGCACTTCCACCGTTTCCTTGCGCGTCCGGTAGTGATCAATGATGGCGTTGCGCGCGATCAGATAAATCCAGCTTTGCATCCTGGCCGGATCCTTGAGTTGATCCAGTCGCGCCTGAATCTTTACGAAAACGTCCTGCATGATGTCCTCCGCCGTCGCCGGGTCGTTCACCCGCGCGCGGATGAACCGTCCCAGCTTGGCGGCGAACTCATGCCAGATATGCTCGAGCGTGGCATTCATGTTCGATCTATCTGTCGCCGCCGACGTGAGTCGGCTCTAACTGTCTGCGGGCTGATGGAGCGGACTCACGTCCGCTGCTACAATTGCTTCAAGCCGGCTTCACTGCTTCAATGGTCGCCGAGGTGACGAATTCCTCGACGCGCCGGCCCGGAAACCATTCGCTGATAATTTTGCGGCTTCCTTCCTTTGGCTCAACGCGAATTTGTGTGAATCCCGCGGCTGCCAGCCACGCTTTGATTTCCGGAATCGTGGAAGCGCCCGCCACGCAACCCGTGTAAAGCTCCCAGTCTTTGCGCAGTTCTCCAGGAATCTCCGCCAGCGCGACCACGTCCGAAATGGCCAGCCGGCCGCCCGGCTTCAACACGCGGAACGATTCGCGGAACACGCGCGGTTTGTCGGGCGACAGATTGATGACGCAATTCGAGATGATCGCATCCACCGAAAGGTCGGCCACCGGCAGACTTTCGATTTCGCCAATGCGAAACTCGACGTTGGTGTAACCGCCCGTCGCTTGATGCTTGCGGGCCTTGCTCACCATCTCCGGCGTCATGTCCATGCCGAGGACGAAGCCCTGCGGACCGACTGCCCGCGCCGCGAGAAATGCGTCAAAGCCCGCGCCACTGCCGAGATCGAGCACCGTTTCGCCGGGCTTCAGCGCCGCGATGGCCTGCGGGTTGCCGCAACCCAATCCAGGATTCGCCCCTTCGGGCACGGCCTCCGTGTCCGCCGCCGAATAGCCCAGCCCTTGGGAAATCGCCTTGGCATCGGGGTTTGCATCTTCCGGCGTGGCGATTTCCGGGCTGCAACAAGTCGGCGCGCAGCCGCAACCGCTGTTGCTGGCGGCGATCCTGCCGTAGCGTTCGCGCACCGTGGTTTTCACTTCGTCATGTTCAAGTGTTTCCAGCTTCATGTTTCGTGGAAGTTTTCCTTGGTTGTTTTATCGGCCGTTGTGACCACTTCTGCCTGTGAAGACGAACGATTTGGAAAAAGGACGCAGGAGTTTTCTCAAACCAGCGCACCCTGATGTGTTTCAACCCGTCCCACCCACGTCACCAGCACCGCCCCCGCAGCTACTCATACCGCGCCGGAATCGGACGCCGCGCTCGTGCCGAGCGCCGTCCATAACATGCCACTCGTCGCGATCCGATCAGTGATCGCGGTCACTCTTCTCCTGGTTAGGGGGCGTCGCGGCTGGCGCTGACTTGGTAGTAGCCCGCGCCGTCGGCCGGGATGTTGAGCGAATGAGTAATGGGCCCCCCCGTTCCGGGCAGGGATTCAATCGGCTCGAAGTTTGCGTCGAGCGACGGGGCGAACAGGATTTCGTAGGTCACGCCTATTTCAGAGTTGAACACGAGATTCAATGACCCGGGAGAACCCTGGCTCAATTGCAGCACCGGTCGGACGGGTGGCAACGGACCTTCTGGACAGAAGTCCCACTCGTACATCGCAAGCGCCACCAGCGGGAGGTCGGCTGCCGTCAAGGTCGTGTTCGCGTCGGTCGCGGTGATGGCGAGGTTGAGCGGCGTCGGTACCGTCGGCGGCAGGATGGCCTCGCGCGTGGCGGGCGTGAGTTGAAACGCCGTTGGCGTGAACAGTTCGCAATCCCGCGCGGGAGTCATGATGGCGGTGTCCATTGAGAACACCTGCATGATGCCGCCGTTGACTATGCTGACGGTATAGAGCAGGCTCTGGGTGGCGGGATCGAGCGAAATCCGCGTCGTCTCCGCGCCGCCCTGCAAGCCGATCAATTGCGGGTTCTCCAGGTTGCCGTCCACCTTGAGCAAGTGACCGCTTCTGGCATTGGTGATGCCACCGCTTTCCACGGCGAAATAGGCGTGGGTGCCGTCCCAGCCCCCGAATTCGCCGATGAGGACCTCTCGATTGGTGATGACCAGGTCGGCTTGCGCAAGAATGTCGCCCGTGTCGCCATCAATCCGCATCAGACCGAGGAAACTGCCCTCCAGATTGAGATTGAATTCGTTGAACGCGCCCGCGGGAGTGCCTCCGGTAAGCCAGATATTTTCACCGTCGTAAACCGGATTGCGTCCCAGGATGAAAATGTGAGTGACCGGAATGAATCCGTGGATGATCCGCACCCAGGCCAGCGAACCGTCGGAGTTGAGTTTGATCATGAAAGTGGCCCCGTCGGGATATCCGGTAAGGCGCGGGATTGCGGTCGTAAATAACGTGGAACCGTCCGCCCCGATGGAAGGCGGGATTTCACCCGGCCCGCCCAACGCCTTGGCCCAGCGAACCGAGCCGTCATTGTTTAGGCAGAGCAAATTATTCGGGCTGACCTGCAAGAGAAAACCGCTCAAGTCGGGCAGACGGTGCAGCCAGAGGTCGGGCAGCCCAAACTCGCTGGTAGGATTAAGGCCGGAATAATCCTTGTCCGCCAGCTTCGTGCCCTGCTCATCGAACAACATCACGTTGACATCGCCCCCGAGATGTTGCGCCACCCCAATGACGTCGCCGGGATACCGGTCAATGGACATGAGGTGGGAACTCTCGGCCAGCGGATTCGCCAGCACCGCTCGCAGATCAAACTCATGGCCGAAGCGCTTGGCAAGCGTTCGGCCGTTGTAGATGCCAATCCGGCCTTTTCCGTCAAGCGTGTAGGCGGCGAACAAATTGTCCAAGTCCGCCAGAGGCAGCACGCGTTGATGCCGAGACCTGATGCCCCCACTATTGGTGCCGCCGTCGAGATACGCGGCCCATTGCAGTTCGCCGAGATGATTGAACCGCGCGCCGGTGGCAGTGGTTTGCCCCGAATTGAATCCCCGGATGTCGGAAACCCCACTGAATTCAAAGCCCAGACTGAAATCGTCGGTGAACAACTGCTTGATGGTCGGGTCCTGTAGCGTCGGCAGAGCGGGATCCAACGCTTTGGACCAGGGAATGGCCGCCTCACCAGGCTTGGTGAGCAGCACACAGAGGGCGAGGGCGAACGAAACCTTCGAGACGGGGGAGACGATTGTTTGAAACATGACGCATAGAGGAATGAATGGTTAACACAGATTTTTTCTACGGGATGGCCTACCGTAGTTCCTGATGGAAGATGTCGCAAGCGAAAGCTCAAACAAATTACTGCGGCTGAAGTTGTCAGTGGAGAACAGTCGCGCGCCGGGCTTTTCAGGGCGCTCGCACAGCACATTCCCGTCGTCGGTTATCAAATGATTCCGACTGTTGCTTTGAAGGATACATCGAACGTCGCGATGCTCCAAGTGGCTGCAACAGGTGGTGCTGGTCAAATCCGCGGCTTACGGCATACTATGGCGTGACCGTGAGGTGAGTTTGTCCGTTGCCTGTCCGGTATTATTGTCAGTGGCGAAAACCCGATTCATGAAAGATCAGATCATCCGATTGTTGGGCCAGAAGAATTATGTTCCATTGGCCGCTGAAAACCTGCGGCGGCATTTGCGGGTGCCGCCAGAACGCCTGCGGGAGTTCGACCAGACTTTGCGCACACTGGAGCAGACCGGTCAGGTCGCCCGCATCAAGGGCAATCGCTACGTCCGGCCCCGCGAGGCGGATTTGATTCCAGGCCGCATCCGGATGAACCGGCAGGGCAAGGGCTTTCTCCAGCCGGACGATCCGGGGATCAAGGAAATCGCCGTGCCCGAAAGCGCCACCGGCACCGCCCTGCATGAGGACCGCGTGCTGGTGCGGCGCGACGTTCGACCCAAGGGCTTGCGCCGCGACGCCGCCGAACCGGGCACGGGCGCGGTGGTGCGGGTGTTGCAACGTCGTCGCACGCAAATCGTCGGCACGTTGCAGCGCAGCCGGCAGTTTCTCTACGTCATTCCCGATGACCCGCGCATTCCGCACGACGTCTATGTGCCGGAACCGCGCGACGTGGGCCGTCCGACGCGCGTGGGCGACAAGGTGGTGGTCGAGCTGCGCGAATGGCAATCGCGCCACACGAATCCCGAAGGGGAAATCGTCGAGGTGCTCGGCGCGCCGGATGCCGAAGGGGTGGACATGCTCTCGGTGCTGCGCCAGTACGATTTGCCACTGCATTTTCCGAAGCCGGTTCTGCACGAAGCGCGCGGCATCGGGACGACGGTTCACGCTCGCGATCTCGCGGGCCGGGTGGACTGCCGGCGCCATCGGGTCATCACCATTGATCCGGACGACGCGAAGGATTTCGACGACGCGTTTTGCCTGGAACGTGTCGGACACGACCAATGGCGGTTGTGGGTTCACATCGCCGACGTGTCGCATTACGTGAAGCCCGGCACGGCGCTGGACGCCGAGGCGCGGAAGCGCGGCAACTCGACTTACCTCGTGGATCGCGTCATCCCGATGCTGCCGGAGGCGTTGAGCAACGAACTGTGCTCGCTCAAACCGAACGTGGACCGCCTGACCAGGTGCGTCGAATTTCTTGTCACCAACGATGGGCGCGTGCTAAATACGAAATGTTATTCGGCGGTGGTTCATTCGCAACGGCGTTTCACTTACGGCGAAGTGCTGGAGATTCTCCAACGCAAACCCACGCCCGACCCCATCGAGCAAATGCTGCATCAAGCGCACGAACTGGCCCAGCGCATCCGGCGGCGGCGTTTCCACGCCGGCTCGCTGGATCTGGATTTTCCCGAGACGAAGATCCGCCTGGACGACCGCGGCCGCATCTCGCGCATCGAGAAAGTGGAGAACGACGTTTCGCACCAGTTGATCGAAGAATTCATGCTGCTCGCGAATGAGGCGGTGGCGGCGCGATTGATGAACCAGCGGAAGCCGGCGGTTTACCGGGTTCACGAGTCGCCGGACGCGAAACGCTTGCAGGAATATCGCGAGGAAGTGTTGAGCCACAACGTGCCTTGTGGAAATCTAAGTCATCCTGCCGAGGTGCAGAAATTGTTGGCCCGCCTCAACGGTCTGCCCATCGGCCAGGCGCTCAAGATCGGATTCCTCAAATCGCTGATGCGTGCGCGTTACGCGGTCGAGCCGCTCGGCCACTATGGTCTGGCCAAGAAGAAATACACCCACTTCACCTCGCCCATCCGCCGCTACGCCGACCTGGTGGTGCATCGCGCGCTCTTCGAGAAGAATCACGGTTCATACTCCGCGCTCAAGGAAACCGCCGAGCACATTTCCGTCACCGAACGCAATTCCGCCGACGCCGAACGCGATAGCAAGGACGTGAAGCTGTTTGCCTTTCTGAACGCGCAGTTGAAGTCCGGCCACCCGGAACGGTATCCCGCGCTCGTGACCGACGTGCGCAATTTTGGTTTCTTCGTGGACGTGCCGGGACTGGCGATGAGCGGGCTGGTGCCGTTGTCCACGGTCGAGGACGACTTCTTCACATTTGACGCCGCGCGCAATCACCTGGTGGGACGCCGCACCCGGCGCATCATCCGGCTGGGGGACAAGGTCACGGTACAGGTGGCCAAGGTGGACAGCTTCAAGAAGCAGGTGGATTTCCGGCTGGCGGTTGAGGATAAATCGGCTGGCTCACGAACACCGGCTTCACCCCGGACAACTTCCCATCACGCCGCACCGTCCAGCCGCCCAAGGTCGGTTGGCAGGCGGCAGCCACAGCGATTCGGCAATCGCAAGGGAAACCGATAATTTCGTCGGGAACTTGGAAAATCTTTGTCGGATTTCGTCCGGGGCGGGTGTTTAATGGGTGAGATGGGCGAGAGGACCGATGCCGAATTGCTCCGCGACTACGCCGAACACGGCCACGAAGCCGCCTTCCGCGAACTCGTCACGCGCTACACCGATCTGGTCTATTCCGCCGCGTTGCGGCAGTTGGAATCCGCCGACCTCGCCTGCGACATCACCCAGGGCGTCTTTCTGGACCTCGCCCGCAAGGCCCGTCCGGTCAGCGAACGACTGGCGGGGCACAACTCGCTGGCGGGCTGGCTGCATCGCAGCACGCGTTACGCGGTGCTCAATCACTTGCGCGACACCCGGCGTCGCGTTGCCAACGAAAGGCAGGCCATGGAACAACTTCTCCACAACGCCGAATCTTCCGTGGACTGGGAACAAATCCGTCCGGCGCTCGACGAAGCCCTCGACAGCCTCGGCGACGAAGACCGCGAAGCCCTGTTGCTCCGTTATTTCAAGAACCAGAACCTGCGCACCGTCGGCGCCGCGCTCGGCGTGAGCGATGATGCCGCGCAAAAACGCGTGAGCCGCGCCGTGGAGCGATTGCGGGAATTCTTCGCCAAACGCGGCGTCACCGCCGGCGCAAGCGGACTCGCCGTCGTCATCTCCGCCAACGCTGTGCAAACCGCGCCGGCAAATTTGGTCCTTACCATTTCCACCGCTGCCGCGCTGACCGGAACCACCATTGCCACCACCACAACTATCACCGCCACCAAAGCCCTCGCCATGACTGCACTTCAGAAAACCCTCGTCACTGCCACGGTCGCCGTCCTGGCCGGAGCGGGAATCTACGAAGCCCGCCAAGCTTCGCAACTGCGCGAACAAGTTCAGACGCTCCAGCAACAGCAAGCGACGTTGGCCGGTCAATTCCAACAATTGCATAGTGAACGCGACGATGCGACAAATCGACTGGCAGCCTTGAGCCAGGACAATGAGCGGCTGAACCAAAACACCACCGAACTACTCAAGCTGCGAGGAAGGGTTGGCCTGCTCCGGCGAGAACTTGCAGATGCCAATCACTTGCTTGGCTTTTCCAATGAGTTGGCAAGAAGCTGGACGATCGGACAAACAAAATGGCCCAATGACTGGAGGAATGCTGGCTTGAGTTCGCCGGAAGCGGCGTTTGAAACCTATCAATGGGCGGCCGCGAATAGCGACTTTCAGACCATGAGGCAATGTTTGATCTTCGACTATGGGACGAACACGGAGTCGCCTCCACAATTGTTTGCAAACAGGAAAGTGCGATCTGAACTCGCTGGAATCAGCCACGGTTTGACTGGGGGCATTCGCCTCTATTCCGTGGTGCAATGGAGTGATGATAGAGCTGGCATCGAGATCGAGAAGATGGAGCGCCGAGGCGTCGACGCGGTTCGCCCGGGCATCAACGGCACAGAGGATCACTATTTCAAGTTATCGGATCCAGCGGAATGGGATTTGAGAAAGGACACCGTGAATCTTTTAAAAGTTGATGGCGAATGGAAGGTCATCACCGAGAATACACCTGGTTATGTGAACCTTACCCCCGATGATGAAGATTCTGGTGCTGTGGCCGAGCTGATGATGAAAATGGGACCTAACGAGCTTGAACAACTAAAAACCAAAGTGCCGTTGCGAACTTTACGCGCGTATGAAGCATTGAAGGCAAAAGGTTCGCCGTGATCGCAAGTGATTTTCGCGGTATTCGGAAATGAGTAAGGCCCGGGGGCTGTGTCTGAAAGACCAGCCGTAGCACACCGCCTGAAACCAGCGCAACAGAACCTTTCATACCCTTACCGTTTGTTACGCGCTGCGACTGGTGTTGCGCACACAGTCGCTCCTTACGCATCAAGTCTTCGGCGGCCCAGGCGGCGTTGCCGCCACGGCCTTCACCTTCAGCTCGATGTGCAGGTCGCGGAGTTGTTTTGGCTCAGTTGTAGCGGCAGGCATCCTTGCCAGTCGTAAAGCCGGGCTTCCCGGCCCGGCGGAAAAAACCTCTCGCAAGACCCAGCGCATGAAACATGTTCCAGCGCCACTCGCAATCCACACTCTTTCCGGGCGGCAGGATGCCGCCCTCTACGTCGGGCAGGGATGCCTGACGCTACGCTGCCGGCGTTGACCATCCCAAGCCATCCGGCTAAGTGGCCAGCGTGAATCACAAGTTGATAGACGATATCAGCCTTGAGTTAGGCCGTCGCACTGCGGCGCGGTTGCGGCAGCAGCCCCGGTTGCTCCAACTTGCTCACGACAACTTGACGCGTTGGTCCCAGCAAAATGCCAGTGTTCCGACACTGCTCCGCTGCTACGCCGAATGGCGGGGACTGCTAGATCAACCACTGGAGGAAATCTGCGCTTTATTGACTTCCGAAAGCGAAGACGGACAACGCCTCCGCCAAAACTCTCCGTTCGCGGGTGTTCTAAGCGCGCGCGAGGTCTGGGAAATCAAACGGCTGGTTCGTCATGCAGCGGCCACAACTTGAGCACATCATCCGTGCCGCGGCCGGTATCACCGGTGCGACGGAGATAGTGGTTATCGGTAGCCAGTCGGTGCTGGGACAGTTTCCAGATGCCCCGACCGAACTGCTGGTTTCCATTGAAGCGGACGTATTCACCTTTCGCGACCCAACTGATGCCGAACTCATTGATGGCTCAATTGGCGAAGGATCGCCCTTTCATCAAACATTCGGTTACTATGCCCACGGCGTCGCTGCGGACACGGCCGTTCTGCCTCCTGGCTGGAAGGACCGACTCATCCGCGTGGAGAACGCAAACACCGGGAGTGGTTGTGGCTTGTGTCTGGAAGCACATGATCTCGCGGTGGCAAAGCTCGCCGCGGGAAGAGTGAAAGACCTTGATTTGTCGCCGGGATGCTGCGTGGCAAAGTCGTGGATTTTCAGACAATCTGGACGCGCCTCAGTCAGTGTCCGTTGTCCGCGGAACACCTCGAGGTTGCGATTGCCCGCCTCACGCGCATCCGCTGAATCAACTCAGCGCCTTCGCCGCGATGTCGCGCCGGAAGTGCGCGCCTTCAAATTGGATGCATTCCACCGCAGCGTAGGCGGCAGCTTGCGCGGCGCGTAAGTCCTTGCCGAGCGCCGTCACACCGAGGACGCGACCGCCGTTCGTGACGATTCGTCCGTCCTTCAATGCCGTCCCCGCATGGAACACCTTCGTATCCGGCAACGCGTTCACTGCCTCGATTCCGGTAATGGCTTTCCCTTTCGGATAACTGCCGGGATACCCGCCACTGGCCATCACCACGCAGACACTCGCCAGGGGATTCCATTTCAATTCGTGCCGGTCCAGCGTGCCGCTCACGCTTGCCTCCAGCAATTCGACGAGATCGTTTTCCAGGCGCGTGAGATAAACCTGCGTCTCCGGATCACCAAAGCGCGCGTTGAATTCCAGAACCTTTGGCCCTTGCTTCGTCAGCATGATGCCTGGATATAGGATGCCGCGATAATCAATCCCTTCCGCCGCGCAGCCACGCATGAAAGGGTCGAGAATGTTCTTAGCCGCGTCGGCCAGTTGCTCCTCGGTCAGGAACGGCGTGGGTGAATACGTGCCCATGCCGCCAGTGTTGAGGCCCCGGTCGCCATCAAGCGCACGCTTGTGATCCTGTGACGTGGGGAAGAACTTTGCAGTCCGGCCATCGCACAGGGCGTGCAATGAAATCTCGACACCCTCCAGGAATTCCTGGATTACCACCCGCGCGCCCGCGGCGCCAAAGGCCTTGCCCACCATGATCTCATCCACGGCGCGCCCGGCTTCGACCGCGTTGCTGCACATCAACACCCCTTTGCCCAGCGCCAGACCGTCGGCCTTTACAACACAGCGGCCGAGCGACGCGGCGAATTTCTTCGCGGTGGCCGCGTCCTCGAATGTCCCGGCGGCGGCCGTCGGGATGCCATAATTCTCCATGAACCTCTGCGAGAAAACTTTGGAGGACTCAAACTGGGCCGCTTTCTGGTTTGGCCCCCAAATCCGCAGGCCGTGTTTCTGAAACAAATCCACGATGCCCAGCGCGAGCGGATTGTCGGGGCCGACCACGGTCAGGTCGGCTTGCTTTTCCTGCGCGAACGCGAGTAGGCCGGGCAGATCTTCCGCACCGATATTGACGCATTCCACTCGATTAGTGGGCCAGGCATCTTGCCTGTCAACTGGCGACCCACCAGACAGGCGGGACGCCTGTCCCACTACCTCCTGCGCGATGCCTGCATTGCCGGGCGCACACCACAACTGTGTGGCGTGTGGCGATTGTGCCAGCTTCCACACCAGCGCGTGTTCGCGTCCGCCGGAACCGATGACCAAGATCTTCATGTTTATGCCCGCGCAGATTACGTCGGCCGGTGGGACATAGAAAGTGCAGATGCGCCCTTGGCGACAACTCAAGTCCTTCTCTGCTTTTGCCGGCGCTATGGTGACGCGAAGCGCAAAGCATCACTTTCGATGGACACCTTGATCCGGCCGCCCGGCTGGAACTCACCCGCGAGCAACTTCGTGGCGAGCGGGTCGAGCAGATGTTCCTGGATGGCGCGCTTGAGCGGGCGGGCGCCAAATTGCGGGTCGTAGCCAGCTCTTGCCAGAAAGGACTTTGCCGCCTTGTCCACCTCGAGTACCAGATTCTGTTGGGCCAACCGCTGGTCCAACCGGGCGAGTTGGATGTCCACGATGCGGTCCAGTTCCGCCGCGCGCAAGCTGTGGAAAATGATGATGTCATCCACGCGATTCAGAAACTCAGGGCGGAAGTGCGCCTTCAACTCCAGCTTCACCACACGCTCCAGTTCCGCCTCGTCCTTCACCGACCCTTCGCTGCCCGCATAGAACTCCTGGATCACGGGCGAGCCGACGTTGCTCGTCATGATCACGATGGTACTCTTGAAATCCACCATCCGCCCCTGCCCGTCGGTCAGGCGGCCATCGTCCAACACTTGCAGCAACACGTTGAAGACGTCGTGATGCGCTTTCTCAATTTCGTCGAAGAGCACGACCGAGTAAGGCCGGCGGCGCACGGCTTCGCTGAGTTGTCCGCCTTCGTCGTAACCAACGTAGCCCGGCGGCGCGCCAAGCAACCGCGCGACGGTGTGTTTCTCCATGTACTCGCTCATGTCAATCCGCACCATCGCGTTCTCGTCATCAAACAGAAATTCCGCCAGCGCGCGGGCGGTTTCGGTTTTGCCCACGCCGGTCGGGCCGAGGAAGATGAACGAACCAATGGGCCGGTTCGGATCCTGCAATCCGCTGCGCGAGCGGCGCACGGCGTTGGCCACCGCCTTGACCGCCTCGGCCTGGCCGATGACGCGCTGCTGCAAACGTTCCTCCATGTGGAGCAGCTTCTCGCGTTCGCCTTCCAACATGCGCGCCACGGGGATATGCGTCCACGAAGCGACGACACGGGCGATGTCCTCGTCGGTCACTTCCTGCCGCAGCAGTGAGTGGCGCGCGGACTGCACCGACTGCTTTTCGATGTCGGCCAGCTTCTTTTCCAGTTCGGGAATCTTGCCGTATTGGATCTCCGCCGACTTCGTGAGATCGCCGCGCCGCTGCGCCTGTTCCAGTTCAATCCGTGCCTGCTCCAGTTGCTGTTGGACGATGCTGACGGCATTGACCGCGGTCTTTTCATTTTGCCATTGCGCGGTGAGGGCCTTGGACTGTTCCTTCAAATTGGCGAGTTCTTCGTCGAGCAACTTGAGCCGCTCCTTGCTCGCGGCGTCCTTCTCTTTGGCCAGCGAGGTGCGCTCAATCTCCAACTGCAGAATCTGTCGGTCCAACTGATCGAGTTCCGTGGGCTTGGAATCCAGTTCCATCTTGATGCGCGACGCCGCCTCGTCCACCAGATCAATCGCCTTGTCCGGCAGAAAACGGTCCGCGATGTAGCGATGCGACAAGGTGGTCGCCGCCACCAGCGCCGCGTCCTGGATCCGCACGCCGTGGTGAACCTCGTAGCGTTCCTTCAGCCCGCGCAAGATGGCAATGGTCGCCTCAACGGACGGCTCGGCCACCATCACCGGTTGAAAGCGCCGCTCCAGCGCCGGGTCCTTCTCAATGTGCTTGCGATACTCATCCAACGTCGTGGCCCCCACGCAACGCAACTCTCCCCGCGCGAGTTGCGGCTTCATGATGTTGGCCGCGTCCGTCGCGCCTTCGGCGGCGCCGGCCCCGACCAGGGTGTGCAACTCGTCAATGAACAGAATGATCTTTCCCTCACTCGCGACGATCTCCTTGAGGAAAGCCTTGAGGCGGTCCTCAAACTCACCGCGATACTTGGCCCCCGCGATCATCGCGCTCAGGTCCATCGCCACGAGCCGTTTGTGCTTGAGCGATTCCGGAATGTCCCCGCTGACGATGCGCCGGGCCAAGCCTTCCGCGATGGCGGTCTTGCCCACTCCCGGTTCGCCAATGAGCACCGGATTGTTCTTCGTGCGGCGGGTCAGCACCTGCATGACCCGGCGGATTTCCTCGTCGCGCCCGATTACCGGATCAATCTTGCCCTGCCGTGCCAGGGCCGTGAGGTCGCGGCCATACTTCTCCAGCGCCTGAAACTTCCCTTCCGGAGTCGGATCCGTCACCCGCTGATTGCCGCGCAAATCGGCAAGGGCTTTGAGCACGGTATCCCGCTTCAACCCCTGCGCCCTGAAAAGTTGCTTGAGCGCCGCGCCCCCTGCATCCAGCAAACCCAGCCACAGGTGCTCGGTGCTGATGTAATCGTCCTTGAGTTTGGCGGCCTCGCTCTGGGCGGCATCCAGCGCCTGCTTCAGGTCCGGCGTGGAATACAGGTCGCCGCTGCTCGTGCCCTGCACCTTGTGCCGCCGCCCCAGTTCCTGCTCGACGTCCGCCCGCAACCGGGCCGCCGACACGCCGATCTTCTCCAATAATTCCGGCACGAGACTTTCGCTCTGGCTCAGGAGCGCCAGGAGCAAATGCTCACAATCCACTGCCTGATGCGAATAGCCGTGCGCGAGGCGTTGCGCTTCCGCCAGCGCCTCCTGCGATTTGATCGTCAACTTGTCCAATTGCATGGCTAAATAATTGTAGCGACACTAACCCATCGTCAAGGGGCGTCCACCCGGTCACCACTATTCAGCTTGATGGAGCGCCGATTTGTAGTCGGCTTCAACCGCTTGTGAGGGGCAGGCTGTTCGTGTTCATTACACCGAAAGCCGGCTGCAAGCCGGCGCTCCGTAGCCAAACGGAGAATTGCCGGTATGGGCACATCCTCCGAACAAAAATAATTTGCCTTGGACCGCATTTGTCCCACCCGACCCGTCACACTGGCCTCAAAAATGAAAGGCACAACGATGACAAATCAACAAATGGAACTTGGTTTCGGTGGACAGAAACTCCTCGGCCGATCTGGCCGGCGGGAACGGCGGATGACGCGGGCCAAGTGGTGGTTCACGAATATGCGCCAAATTGTGGACCGCGCCATGGACTGGCAGGCCGCGGCCGAACCACGACCTGAACAAACCTGGTTGCCCGGCGCCAATCGGCAGGTGCGGGTTTAATGGAGGCATCGCGCGACCACCCGCCCCACAACAGCCAACGTGGCTGGCGCGCGCAAAACCAACAAAACCGCCGGACGCAATGTCCGGCGGTTTTAAGAAACGCTTTTTAACGCGGCGTGTCCGGCTGGCGGACAGTGAACCTGTCAATTCAGGAGTCGGTCTGCGTTATCTAACTTTGTCTTGATTCCGGGAGAACGATTAACTGAAATGGCCCTGCCAAGCCAAGAGGAAAGTTATGTCGGAACAAAACGCCGCACCTAGACTGGAACTCGCGTTCGATGTTGGCCACAGCTCCATCGGCTGGGCCGTGCTGCAATCGGTGGGGCGAGTGTCCTCGCGAGCCGAAACCCCGAACGTGAACCTACTCGGCTGCGGCGTCGTCACCTTCGGGGCGGATGATTGCCTCGCTTCCCAACGTCGTGCTTTTCGTCGGCAACGCCGACGTATCCGCGCAACGCGCCTCCGTATCGCCCGATTGAAGCGCCTGCTCGCACACCATGGCGTGCTAACCAATGAACAACTTGACACCGTCGTATCGTCGAGTCCCTGGCTGCTTGCCGCGCGCGTGCTGCGGGGCGGGGAGAAACTCTCATGGGCAGAATTGTGGGATGTCCTGCGTTGGTATGCGCACAATCGCGGTTACGATGGGAATAAGGGCTGGAGTCGGCAGGAAGTTGCGGCGAGTGCTGAGGACACGGAAAAGGAACAGAAGGCTCATGAACTTCTCGATGCCTTCCGCGCAAAGCACGGGCGCGAAGGAACGATGGCGGAGGTCTTTTGCGACCGGCTTGGACTCGACCCACTGGCAGCGAAAGCATCGTCGCAAGTCCGGTTTCGTGATCTTGGCGCCGCCTTTCCACGCGAAGGTGTAGAAGCTGAAGTTGAACGCATCCTGCGAGCGCAGGGCGTGGAGGAAAAGGCAATCGTGGCGATCACCCACTGCGGGGCGCTTTGCGCACCGCCGCGCTCCGGTTCTTGAAGAATCTCCACGATTTCCGAATCGCGCATCAGGACCGTGAACTCGCAAGAGCGCAGCGCCGGTTTTCCAACCGGCGTGCGCCGACGGGAAAATCGGCGTTACCGACAAACGGCTCAGAAAGACAATTCGGCAAATCCAGATTCGCGCTTTGAAGCTTTGAAGCGGCGCAAGGCGTCCCTCCCGCGCGGAGAGCGGCGCTGAAGACGCACGCACTCCAAACGCTGCGCGACGTTTTCAGCGACAACGAACCGCGCGCAGCGTCTGGAGTGCGGCGGATTCATCGCCGCTTTGGGCACAGAGGTTCCGGAGGAGTTTCGACCTGCGAGAATGGACGCGCATTGGGGCCATGAACCGCAGCGGCGTCTCGGTAGAGCGCCTGATCCCGCATGGTGTCCCCTGCTTCAAACTCTGCGGCTCTGGTCATTGGCTGGTTCCGGGGTTGTCGTTTGTTCATTTGACGGATTCCCCGCTTTCCTTTCAATATCCGGTCCGGCGATGAATTTTGAACCCTGCCCTCAGAATTGGCCCCTAACAACGGCTGAAGCCGCGCCCTGCCCAGTTGTCAATCGGGGCGCAAGTAGGTGTCGCACGGCAGCGCGTCAGCCGTGGGAACGCCATCGCACGCGAAGCGTTCACCGGCGACGAATTTGGCCGGCGACCCTGTGAACGACTCGTCTCCAGAACGAGCGATTTCGCCCGGCATGTCGAGCTTTCCGCCCACGCCGCACGGTTTGCCCGTCGGTTGGCTGCGGGCCGCCAGCGGGTTGGTGTTGGTGTCGCTCATTGTCCAACACGGGTTTCCCCTCGGCGAGGTTTGGGATCGCGGTTTGCATGGATTGAATTTCCTCCTGGCGGCGATTTTCGGCGCCGATCTGGTGCTGGCCAGGCAAACCGTGCGCCGGCGACCGCAGGTGTTCGGGGCGCGGCGGGTCGAGTATTGGCTGCTGGGCGGATTCCTCGTGCTGCTGATTTTGACCTGGATGCTGCCGGCGGCGGCCGCGGGCAGGCTGGCGAGTTTCCTGCATTTGGAATCGCGCGTGGAGTTGGCGTGCAACCTGGCAAAGTTGTTTCTGCTCCTGAGCCTCTGTGTGCAATGGTTGCGGGCGACGGGCCGGTTGTTTGGCAAGGGGACGCGGCCGGAACTGATCCTCGCCGGCTCGTTCGCTGCCGTAATCGTCATCGGCACCTTTTTGTTGCTGCTGCCGAACGCAACGACGGTCGGGCGCCAGCCCACGGGCATGGTGGACGCTTTGTTCACCGCTACCAGTGCCACTTGTGTAACGGGACTGGTGGTGCGCGATACGGGCACCGATTTCTCCGGCTTCGGCCAGACCATCATCTTTGCCCTGTTCCAGGTCGGCGGACTGGGCATCATTACCTTCGTTGCCTTGCTGTCGTTTTTTTCGACGCGGGCTTTGCCGGTGCCGCAGATGGTCATCTTCCGGCAGCTTGCCAATGCGCCGACGCGGTCGGATTTGAAGCGGCAAATCGTCGGCATCGTGGTGGCGGCGGGAGTCATCGAATTGGTCGGGGCAACGCTGCTATACCAATTTCTAACGCCGGAGGGCGACGCGCTGGCGCGGCTTCAGTGGTCGTTATTCCATGCGGTGTCGGCTTTTTGCAACGCCGGCTTCGCCCTTCATGCGGATAGCTTGGAGGGCTTTAGAACTAACCCCGGGGTGAATTTCACGATTATGGGATTGATCGTCCTGGGCGGGCTTGGCTTCCTGACCATTTCGGAACTGGTGGGCTTCCGGCTGACACGGTCGCCATTCTTCCGCCGGATGAAGTTCTTTCGTCGGTTGCACGCCGGGCAGGTGCCGGCACGGTTGAGCGTGCAAACCAAACTCGGCTTGACGGTGATGTTGGCCATGCTGGTAGTGGGAGCGGTCGGGTTCTGGAGTCTGGAAGGACGCCATTTGTTGCGGGAACACTCCGTTGGCGAGAGCTTCCTGATCTCCGCGTTTCAATCCGTGACACCACGCACAGCGGGCTTCAACACCGTCCCCATCGGGCAGTTGCAGGATGCCACGCTCGTGCTGTTGATGATGCTGATGGTGGTGGGCGCGAACCCGGTTTCGGCGGGTGGCGGCGTCAAGACGGTGAGTTTCGGGATTTTGCTGCTGGCCTTGCGGGCCATGGTGGCCCGGCGTGACCGGGTTGAGGCGTTCGGGCGAACCATCCCTGCCCGGACCCTGGTTGCGGCGTTGAGCGTGTTCGTCATCTACATCATCTCCGCGGTCGTCGGTGTGTTCCTGCTCTCGATCTTTGACTCGCATCTGGCGTTTAAGAGCCGGGTGTTTGAAGTGATTTCGGCACTCAGCACCGTGGGACTTTCGACGGGAATCACGGCGGAATTGAGTATGGGGAGCAAACTGGTGCTGTGCGTGGCCATGTTCGTGGGCCGGGTGGGACCGCTGGCGCTGGTGCTTTCAGTCTTTCATAGCGGCCGTCCCCTGGCGTATGAATTTCCCGAAGAAGAAGTCGTGGTGGGTTGAACTGAGTATTCAGCGTCCAGCCTCCGTCCCGCGAACGCAGGACGGCTGAGTGAACCAAGCAGATTACTGATTTATGAAATGTGCTGTGATTGGATTGGGTGAATTTGGCCGCGCGGCCGCGTTGAGCCTCGCACAGAATGGTGTGGAGGTCATCGCGGTGGACAACAATCTGGACCGGGTGAATGGGATCAAGGACGAGGTGGCGTTGGCGGTGCGGTTGGATGCGAGCCAGGAACACGCGTTGCAGGCGCACGGCATTGGCGAGGTGGACGTGTTGATCGCCGCCATCGGCGCGAACTTCGAAGCGCAAGTCTTGACCGTCGTGCATGGCAAACGCGCCGGCATCAAGAAGATCGTGGCGCGTGCCACCACGCCGGACCATCACCGCGTGCTGGTGGCCGTTGGGGCCGACGAGGTTTTCAATCCCGAAGAGGAAGCGGCGCGGTGGATGGTGCAGCGGCTGTTGATTACCAACATCACCAGTTACTTTGAATTGGCCGAGGGCTTTAGCATCGTGGAGGTGAAGGCGCCCGTGGGGATCGTGGGCAAGAGCCTTGGACAACTCGACCTGCGCCGGCGCTTCCGCGTAAATCTGGTGGCGATCAAACGAATGATGGCCAACGAACGCGGACACAAAGTGCTGGAACGATTCAACCCCGTGCCGCTCCCGGATGAGATCATCCAATCCGAAGATGTGCTGGCGCTGGTGGGCAGTGTGATTGACCTGGCCAACTTCATGGGAGAATACGTGGCGTAAGCAGCCTCCCATTCAGCCGGCGCCGGCGCCGGTGATCACTCACGTCAACTTTGTCGTGTCGCCGCTCACGCCTCGTGCCTACCCGGTCGGTTTTCCGCTGGTGGTGCTGGCGAAAGCTTTCTTGCCTGAACAAATCACGACAGGAAGGCGATGAGATGCGATGCACGCCTTGCGCTTCCAGAGTCTTCAGATTCACCTGCAATTAAAGGGGATTTTCCGCCACAGCTTGTGAACTTCGCGCACTGGCATCGACGTTGCTAAGTGCGGCAGAACGCAATCCCGCGGTCCACCAAACCGGGCAGACGGGTGTTGCAGGCCCAAACAACCGTATGAAGAAAATCGAAGCGATCATCAAACCGTTCAAATTGGAGGAAGTCAAAGACGCCTTGGGTGACATCGGCATCGAAGGCATGACCGTCAGTGAAGTAAAAGGATTCGGCCGGCAGAAAGGCCACACCGAAATCTACCGGGGCAGCGAATACACGGTGGATTTTCTGCCCAAGATCAAAATTGAGTTGGTCGTGCCCGACGGCACCGCGGACGGCGCGGTGGCGGCCATTTCCAAATCCGCGAAGACCGGCAAGATCGGTGACGGCAAGGTTTTCGTTTCCAATATCGAACAGGCCATTCGCATCCGCACCGATGAGAAAGGCGACTCCGCAATTTAACCCGGCAAACATCTCAAATGAAAATCCATTCCCACTTCAAACCACACTCAGTTCTCAGCTACTTCCTGGCCTCTGTGCTAATGACCGGCTTGCTGGTCATGCCCGCGCTGGCGCAACCCGAACCGGCCGCTGTGGCCGGAGCGGTCGCTGAAGCCGTCAAAGAAGCGGCGGACGATGCTCCCAAGTACGCCGACATGGACGCCTTCGCGGCGTCACCCGGCTACGCGATATTCACGACGCACAATTTGTGGATGATGATCGCGGCGGCGCTGGTGTTCATCATGCACCTCGGGTTCGCCACGTTGGAGTCGGGCCTGACACGCTCGAAGAACACCACCAACATTTTGTTCAAGAACACCATGATCGTGTGCATCGGCTTGCTGACTTACGCGTTGATGGGTTTCAACCTGATGTATCCGGGCGATGCGTTTGAAGGCAAGTTCATCGGCTTTGGCGGCTTTGGTGTCGGCGTTGGAACTGGAACGGAAATGGCGAACCTGACCGACACGTATAACGCGGGCTACACCTACTGGACTGACTTTCTCTTCCAAGCGATGTTCGCCGCTACGGCTGCGACCATTGTTTCCGGCGCGGTGGCCGAACGCATCAAGTTGAGCACGTTCCTCGTCTTTTCAACGCTGTTTGTAGCGATTGCCTATCCGATCACGGGCTTCTGGAAGTGGGGCAACGGCTGGCTGAACACTATGGGAACGCCTTTCTATGATTTTGCCGGCTCCACCGTGGTACATTCTGTCGGCGGCTGGGGGGCACTTGCTGGCGCGATCGTTCTCGGTCCGCGCATCGGCAAGTATGTCGGCGGTCGGATCCGCCCCATTCTGGGTCACAGCATGCCGCTGGCGACCATTGGCGTGTTCCTGCTCTGGCTGGGTTGGTTTGGTTTCAACGGCGGCTCCGTGTTGTCGGCCGATCCGGCGCTGGTTTCTTTGACGCTCGTGACGACTTGTCTGGCGGCGGCGGCGGGAGGCGTGGCGGCGGCGATGACCGCGTGGACGGTTCTCAAAAAGCCGGATCTTTCCATGGCCCTGAACGGAGTGCTGGCCGGATTGGTGGGGATCACGGCTGGTGCCGATCAGATGGCCGCCGGTTCGGCCATCATCATTGGCTTGGTGGCGGGAGTGTTGGTGGTCTTCTCGGTGTTGGTTTTCGACAAGCTTAGGATTGACGATCCCGTGGGCGCCATTTCCGTGCATCTCGTATGCGGCATCTGGGGCACGTTGGCGGTGGGTTTGTTCGGCGCCTTGAAAGGCGGCGCGCAGATTGTCGCACAGCTCAAAGGCATCCTGAGTATTGGTGCGTTCACTTTCATCTTCGCGCTGGTGCTGTTTCTCATCCTCAAGGTAACGATGGGACTGCGCGTGGATGCGGAAGAGGAGACCGAGGGTCTGGATATTGGCGAACATGGGAACCACGCCTATCCGGATTTCCAACCCATGGCAGAGAAATAGTCAGGGTTGGGTGCTGGGTGCACCGGCGGGCGCCGCGAGGCGTCCGCCGTAACCCGACAGACATTTCCAGCCGCGGCGGAGTAGTCACGGTTGGGTGCTGGGTGCGCCGGCGGGCAGCGAGTGCTGCCCGCCGTTTGCGTTCAGGCGCGATGGCCGCGGATCGTCATGCTACACGTTGAGTCACCCCAGGTTGAAGCTGGTTGACGCCTGTCCGTCAGAACGCGGCTTTGCGCGGCTTCGAACCAGGATCATGCAGGCAAGGTTTCCCACGGACAATCAGTGACTTCGACCACTGAGCCATGACGCTTCACGACTGTTGTCTGCTGATCTTGGTGTGCGAAATGTAACACCCTCGGAACGCGCGCAGGGTCGAGGGCAAAAGCCCGGTGAGTCACGGAATCAACAACTTGCGTGCGGATTTGGAAAGGATTGCCTGCGTGGCATCGCCGTTGCTAAAGAGCGTTTGCCAAACTTGGGAGCCGTCGCAGAAGTGCGCAGAGAGGCATTCAGAGACGGTGAGTTTGGCGAAGCAAACCCAGCATGACCGATGAAAAAAATCGAAGCGATTATCAAACCATTCAAATTGGAGGAAGTGAAGGACGCCTTGGGCCAGATCGGCATCGAAGGCATGACCGTCAGCGAAGTCAAGGGGTTCGGCCGCCAGAAGGGCCACACCGAGATTTATCGGGGCAGTGAATACACCGTGGATTTCCTGCCAAAGATCAAAATCGAACTGGTCGTAGCCGACGCCACCACCGATGGCGCCGTGGCCGCCATCGTGAAAGCAGCCAAGACCGGCAAGATCGGCGACGGCAAGGTGTTCGTCTCGAATGTTGAACAAGCCGTGCGCATCCGCACGGACGAGAAAGGAGAATCCGCTGTTTAACGCACCCCGCCCAGTTCTCAAGAAAACTCTGCCTATGAAAAAGATTATTCTGCTGCTTGGTGTCGCCGGTTTGCTGGCGACGAGTGCTTTCATTCCCGCCCTGGCTCAGGATGCGAATCCTGCCGTGACTGAAGCGGTGGCTGCCGCCGGCGAAGCGGCCAAACCCACACTCGATTCGGGTGATACCGCGTGGATGATCACGGCCACCGCGCTGGTGCTATTCATGACGCTGCCGGGGCTGGCGCTCTTTTACGGGGGATTGGTTCGCGCGAAGAACGTACTGACCGTGCTGGTTCAATGCTTCGCCCTTGCCGGCATCATCACCGTGTTGTGGGTGATTTTCGGGTATAGCGTGGCTTTTGACACGGAGAAGATGAGCGCGGGCGTTACTAACTTCCGATCATTCTTTGGCGGTTTGGATAAACTGTTTTTGGCTGGGCTGACGCCCGACTCACTCACAGGAACTGTCCCGGAGGCAATTTTTGTCACCTTCCAACTCACGTTCGCGATCATCACGCCGGCGCTGATGGTTGGCGCTTTTGCCGAACGCATGAAATTCAGTGCGATGCTGATATTCACCCTGGTCTGGTTTGCCTTGTCCTATCTTCCCATCTGCCACATGGCGTGGTCCGGTGACGGCGCGTTGTTCTGGGACTGGGGGGTGCTGGATTTCGCAGGTGGAACGGTGGTTCACATCAATGCGGGCATCGCCGGACTGGTGGCCTGCATCATGTGCGGCAAACGACGCGGCTTTGGCCGCGAGCCGTTGCCGCCACACAACGTGCCCATGACCATCATTGGCGCATCCATGCTCTGGGTGGGCTGGTTTGGTTTCAACGCCGGCAGCGCGCTGGCGGCCAACGGGACCGCCGGCATGGCGATGCTGGTAACGCAAATCGCAACGGGAACGGCCGCCACCGTGTGGATGCTCTTGGAATGGATGCGCAGCGGCAAGCCCACCGCCGTGGGTTTGGCCACGGGCGCCGTGGCTGGATTGGTGGCCATCACTCCGGCCTCCGGCACCGCTGGCCCGATGGGCGCTCTGATCATTGGGGCGGTGGCCTCCGCGCTGTGTTATGTGGCCGCCACTTCCGTCAAGCGCGCTCTGGGCTACGACGACAGTCTGGACGTATTCGGCGTCCATGGCGTGGGCGGCATCGTGGGCGCCCTGCTTACCGGCGTCTGCGCCAGTGCCGCCTTGGGCGGGACGCCGCCTGAAGGCTATGCCATGGCCGGCCAGGTCTTTACGCAGTTGAAAAGCGTGCTGGTAACGGTCGTGTGGAGTGCGGTGGTGGCGTTCATCGGCCTAAGCCTGGCAAAGGTGACCGTCGGCCTGCGGGTGTCGGAAGAAGTCGAAGCCGCCGGATTGGACTTGTCCGAGCATGGCGAAGAGGGGTATCACACTGCCCGTTAACCGACCCAGCATTTAGAACAATTTAGAATGATTCTCGTCGAGATCGTGCGGATGGGCGTCGGTTGAGGCGTAGTCCGCGCGATCCCGCGATTTGCAGACCAACAAACAAACCAAATACCAAAATAGAAATGAGCACACCCAAGAGCGTAATTGATATGGCCAAGAAGGCCGGGGCCAAGATGGTGGACGTGAAATTCGTGGACACCTTCGGCACCTGGCAACACTTCAGCGTCCCCATCGGCGAATTGACCGAGGACGTGTTTGACGAGGGCTTCGGTTTTGACGGTTCCTCCATCCGCGGCTGGAAATCCATCGAAGCCTCGGACATGCTGGCCATGCCGGATCCCGACAGCGCGTTCATTGATCCCTTCATGGCCGTGCCAACCTTGTCCATCACCTGCACCATTGCCGAAACCGGGACCAAGGAAGCCTACACCCGCGACCCGCGGGGCATTTCACAGCGCGCGGAGGCTTACTTGAAAAGCACCGGTTTGGCAGATACTGCGGTGTTCGGCCCGGAGGCCGAGTTTTTCATATTTGACAACGTGCAGTATGACCACAAATCGAATGGCACGTTCTATTCCGTGGATTCGGATGAAGCCGTCTGGAACACCGGTCGCGATGAGATGCCGAACCTCGGCTACAAAATCCGTCACAAGGAAGGGTATTTCCCGGTCGCGCCCATTGACACGCAGCAGGACATCCGCACCGAAATGTGCCTGATGATGGAATCGTTGGGCATCAAAGTAGAACGACAACATCACGAAGTGGCCACCGCCGGGCAGGCTGAAATTGATTTTCGCTTCGACACGCTGGTGAAGACCGCCGATACGATGATGCTCTACAAATACATCATCAAAAACGTGGCCAAGAAGCACGGCAAGACCGTGACCTTCATGCCCAAACCGCTCTTCGGCGATAACGGCAGCGGCATGCATACACATCAATCGCTGTGGAACAAGGGCAAGCCGCTCTTCGCGGGCAAGGAATACGCGGGCTTGAGCCAGATGGCGCTGTATTACATCGGCGGCATTCTCAAGCACGCCAAGGCCCTCTGCGCAATCTGCAATCCCACCACGAACAGCTACAAGCGGCTCGTGCCCGGTTACGAAGCACCGGTCAATTTGGCCTACAGCGCACGCAATCGTTCCGCGGCGATACGCATTCCGACCTTCAGCGAAAGCCCGAAAGCCAAGCGGATCGAGTATCGTCCACCGGACCCGGCGGCCAACCCCTATCTGTGCTACTCGGCGCTCCTGATGGCCGGATTGGACGGTGTGCTCAACAAGATTGATCCGGGCGAGCCGATGGACAAAAACCTTTATGAGTTGCCGCCCGAGGAACACGCCAAGATTCCACAGGTGCCGGGCAGCCTGGACGAAGCCCTCGCGCATTTGGAGAAGGACCATGCATTCCTGCTCAAGGGGGACGTATTCACCACTGACTTCCTGGACATGTGGATCACGCACAAGCGCAAGGAGCACGACGCGCTGCGCCTGCGGCCTCATCCGTATGAATTCTTCCTCTATTATGACGTGTAGTTTTCCACGTGCTGCTTAAGGTCGGCGTGAACACAGAACGGCGCGGGTGGTTGGGCCCGCGCCGTTTTCTTCATTCCGGCTTAAACTCCTGCCGCATGGCTTCGAAACAATTCGTTGCCAGCTTGACTCCGATAGGACTCTGGCCGACGATGACGGCGATTCCTTTTCCAATGCTTATGCGAAATCAAAGTGCTTTTGTGGTGGCGGCTTCGGTCTTGTTGCTTTCGGGTTGTGCCACGGATTCCGCGCGCGCCTACAAGATGCATCAGACGTCCGGCAAGATGACGCGCGGCTCGGACGTCGGCTACCGCGCCATCTGCAACACCCTGGTATCCGGCAGTCACGCGGACATTTGGACTGGCACAATGTGGCCGGAAAAGGAGCGTGCCATGAGGGATGCCCTGCAACACAACAAGGAGTTTCCTGGCCATAACGCCAAGTTGGATCGTTGAACTAGTTACCTAAGATTGACGCCTGCTTCCGGCACCAAGCATTGTATTGGCTTGCCTGGCCTTCCGGCCGTCCCGAGGTCCCAGGAGGTATACACCGGCAGCCATTGCTTTTGCTATCCGACTACTCCGATTGCTGCGCCGGCTTCTATCTGAGTCAGGGCTGGCAGGAGGATTCCAATTGCAATTATCTATACACTAATGGCTTGCGCGGCTTGAATCTCGCCACTTGAGGTCTTGAAGGAAGGTTGTAACCCGCCTTTTTCCGGGCAAACCGCATTTATTCATTGAGTTCCAAAACGAATGAGCTACGATGCAGAGGCGTCAGACTTCCGACAATTGTCGTTCCCGAAGAAAAAGCGAGAAGGCAAGCGTTTGGACGTGGTTCACGAATCGGCCTGTCACTGCCAGGGGGCTGTTGACGAAACCATTTCTGAACCGGAATCAACGGACGCGGGTCTTAACAAATATGCTCAATCGAAAATCCACCCGGCCAAACGCACTGGCTGGTGCTACCGCGCGCGGCACCAAACGGGGAGAACATGCCAAAACTTACGTCGCCCGGCGACGTTTTGTCCTGCCTAGTGCAAAGCGGAAACCGCGTCCGGAATCTGAACCCCCAAAAACCAACGGCAACCCGAGGACGGAGTCCAAACCCGCTCCCAAGGGCGCGGTCACTCCACTTCCATCCCCTCCGACGGCGGCGGTGCCACCGGGGACGCTCGACTTGACGGAAACCATCAAGACCCTGCTGCATCTGGCGCAGGAACATGGTTACATCACCTACGATGACATCAACGATGTCCTGCCGGACGGCCTGAATCCGGATGATCTGGATGATCTGTTCACGAAATTGCGCGGATTGGACGTGGAGATCATAGACCAGGCGGAGGTCGAGCGCACCAAACAACCCGAGCCAGAAGAGGAAGATGATTCGCGGCTTGAGGTGCTGGACGATCCCGTTCGGATGTACATGAACCAGATGGGGAAAGTGCCGCTGCTCACCCGCGAGCAGGAGGTCGAAATCTGCAAGCGCATCGAGGACGCTGAGGTGGAGATGAAGCACATCATTTACGGTTTGGGCTTCACCGCCAAGGAGCATATTGCCATTGCCGAAAAGCTGCTGTCCGAGCCGCCCAAAGAGCGTTTTGACCGGGTGGTGGTGGACAAAAAGATCGCCAACCGCGAAGGCCACCTGCGCGATCTGCGCACTCTCATCAAAAAGGTGCGGACCTTGGACCAAAAGGTGGACGAGAAATACGCCGCCTGGCAGAAAGCCCAGCAAAAAGGCCGCAAGGAAAAGCTGGGCCGTGAGTTCAAGAAACTCAGTGCGAAACTCCAGGAAACCTTTCCCAAGTTTGCCTACAAGCAGCGGGTGGTGGAAGAAATGATCGTTGTCGCCGGCAATGTACACGACAAATTCCAGTCGAGTTGGCGTCACGTCCAGGAATTGGAACGGTTACGCACTTCCGCCGAGCGCCGATCTGCGGCGGAAGCCGAACAAGTCAAAATCCGCACACTGGAGCAGTTTGTACGGCTTACGCGCGAGGAATTCCTCAAGGCCTTCGCCATGCTGAAAGGCGCGGCTGACCGCGCGCACCGTGCCAAGACGCACATGGCGGAAGCCAACCTGCGTCTCGTGGTTTCTGTCGCCAAAAAGTACACCAATCGCGGCCAGTCATTTCTCGATTTGATCCAGGAGGGCAACATCGGCCTGATGAAGGGCGTCGAGAAATTCGAGTATCGGCGCGGCTACAAATTCTCCACCTACGCCATCTGGTGGATTCGTCAGGCTATCACGCGTTCGATTGCTGACCAGGCGCGCACCATTCGCATCCCGGTCCACATGATCGAGATCATGAACAAGCTCTGGCGGGCGCAAAAGCAACTCACCCAGGAATTGGGCCGCGAGCCAACGCCCGAAGAACTGGCTGACGAAATGCACATGCCCGTCAGCCGCATCAATTCCTTGCTCAAGATGGCGCAGCAACCCGTCTCGCTGCACGCGCCCGTGGGCGACGACGGCGACGTCAGCGTTGGCGATTTCATCGAAGACAAGAGCGCCGAGAATCCTTCCGACGTGACCAGCTACAGTCTCCTCAAGGAAAAACTGGGCGATGTGCTGACCACGCTCACCGAACGTGAGCGGAAGATTCTGGAAATGCGTTTTGGCCTGGTGGACGGCTACGAGCGCACACTGGAGGAAATCGGGAAGATGTACAACGTCACTCGCGAGCGTATTCGCCAGATCGAAGCCAAGGCGTTGCGCAAGTTGCGCCATCCCACGCGCGTCCGGCATCTGCAAGGCTTCCTCGACACCGAGGAAGCCGCGGCCTGAAGCCCCGCAAGCAGCGATTCTCAACTGGCCGAACCGCGATTCCCGGTTCGGCCTTTTCGGTTATCCGCTGAAATGCAATCAATCGGCTCAGTGGGTTTGGGGTTCCGTTCGGATTGTTCCCGCGATTTTGTTTGTTCCCTGCAGGGTTTCGATTCGCTATCGTGCCGCCCATGAAACGCCACGCTTTGCCCAGGCTGTCAGTGCTCCAAGTTGCCCTGCTCGCGATTGCTTTGCTGGTGGTCGGTTGTGCCACCACCGGCCAGGTGGATTGGAACAAACGCGTTGGCTCGTACACCTACGATCAGGCCATCGTGGAGTTGGGACCGCCCGACAAACAGAGTAAACTGAGTGATGGCCGGACGCTGGCCGAATGGTCTTCCCGCAGTGTTGGCGCCAGCGGCAGCCGCTCAACCCCGGTATCCGGTGTCCGTGCCTTGCGCCTGACCTTTGGCACGAATGGCCGGCTGGCGGACTGGTCCAAGTAAGAAACTCAAGCGGCGACATCCAGTGCCGAAGGCTGATGATTCGGAATCTTGACTTGGCCGGCCCGCCAAAGAGAATACGCCCACGTGTCGTGCGCAATCTGAACCGCCACTCATATCTATGAGCTTGCATGCCTTTTCATTTCCTACTCCGACTGTTTTCGGGAGTGGGGCCATATCCGAACTGCCAAAACGCAGTCAGCTTCTCGCCCTTCGCCGTCCGCTGGTGGTCACCGATTCAGGCTTCGTTGCCACGGACGCTTTCCGCACTTTTTCGGAAGTGCTTGGGACGAGCGCGCAGGGGCGCGACTGGTTTCTTTATTCCGGGGTTCACCCCAACCCCATCGAGCAGGACGTCCGGGAGGCTGCCCAGTTCTTTTGCCAAAACGGTTGCGACGGAGTGATCGCGCTCGGCGGCGGCAGTCCGCTGGATGTGGGCAAAGCCGCGCGCCTCCTGGTCAAACGCCCGGGCTACGATCTGACGAAGTTTTATGAGGAGCGAGATTGGTCCGGGCTGGCCCCATGTATTGCCATTCCTACGACGGCGGGCACGGGCAGCGAAGTCGGCCGCAGTTCGGTCATTACCCTCGAGTCAACCCGCCGGAAGGCGGTGCTTTTTCATCCTGAGTTGTTGGCCAAACTGGTGATTCTCGATCCACAACTCACCGTCGGCTTGCCGCCCAAACTCACCGCCGCCACCGGCGCCGACGCCCTCACGCACTGCATCGAAAGTTATACCTGCCCCCAGTTCCACCCCATGTGCGATGGCATTGCGCTGGAAGGCATCCGCCTGATCGTCGAAACCCTTCCCCGCGCATACACGCACGGCGGCGACCTTGAGGCGCGCGGAAAAATGCTGGTCGCCGCGGCAATGGGCGCGGTGGCGTTTCAGAAAGACCTCGGCGTGGTTCACTCGCTGGCGCACCCCCTTTCGACCCTCTGCGGGATGCACCACGGTCTGGCCAATGCCCTTTGCCTGGTGGCTGGTATGAAGTTTTGCGCGCAGACTCAGCCGGGGCTTTATCGCCGGGTGGGCATTGCCTGCGGGCTGGATGTGATGAAGTGTGCCGCTCTGGAAGCCGATCAACGAACAATCTCTTTCATTGCTGATTTCCTTGCGCAGCTCGGCCTTAACACCCGTCTGCGCGACCATGGTGTGAAACCAGACCAACTGGATGCACTGGTGGCTCAAGCGGTGGACGATCCGTGTCACAAGACGAACGTCGTGCCGGTCACCGCTGGCGATTTCCTGAATCTCTATCTTGAAGTGCTGTGAAAATACCCAACCAACTGTTCATTGATGGCGCCTTCCGCGATTCCGCGAAAGGACGCCCCACCACGCTCATCAATCCCGCCACGGAGGAGGTTAACGGCGAAGTCGCGGCAGCCGACGCCGGGACGCTCAACGCGGCAGTGGAATCCGCCCAGCACGCCTGGGAATCCGGCTGGCGCGATGTCGCCCCGGGCAAGCGCGGTGAAATCCTTTTCAACGTGGCGCGGGTGTTGCGTGAAAATCTCGAAGAGCTTTCCCAACTGGAAAGGTTGAACATCGGCAAACCGATCAGCGACGCGCGCGACGAAATCGGGTTGGGGGCACGGGTGTTCGAGTTCTACGCCGGGGGCATCACCAAGTTCTACGGCCAGACCATTCCCGTGGCGCGCGGTGGTTTTGATTTTACGCTGCGGCAGCCGATGGGCGTCGTGGCCTGCATTGTGCCCTGGAATTTTCCTTTTCCAATCGCGAGCTGGAAAGCGGCACCGGCATTGGCCGCCGGCAACTGCGTGATTCTCAAACCCGCCTCGCTCTCGCCGCTGACGGCGCTCAAACTTGGCGAACTGGCCCACGCCGCCGGGCTCCCGCCGGGCGTGTTGCAGGTGGTGCCGGGACCGGGCGGAGCGATAGGCGAGGCCCTGATCACACACCCGCTCATCCGCAAGGTGTCACTGACGGGTTCCACGGAAGTGGGCCGCCGCGCGATGGAACTGGCCGCGCGCGATTTCAAACGCGTCTCCCTGGAATTAGGTGGCAAGTCGCCGAACATTGTGTTCGCCGACGCGGATTGGGAGGTCGCCGCCGAAACTTCGCCGATGAGTGTCTTCGCCAACACCGGCCAGGACTGTTGCGCGCGCAGCCGGATGTTTATTGAACGCGGCATTTACGAGCCGTTCGTGGAGAAGTTTGTCGCCGCCACGAAGAAGCTGATCGTGGGCGACCCCTCAAAGGCAGAAACCCAGCTTGGCCCGCTCGTCTCCGCCGGACAGCGCACCACGGTGGAACAGTTTCTGGCTGACGCCAAAGCGCAGGGCAGCCGCTTTGCCTGCGGTGGGGCGCGGCCTCATCCCAAGGGTTTTTACCTGGAGCCTACCGTGCTCCTAGACGTGGCCAAACAGGACCGCTGCTGGCGTGATGAGATATTTGGCCCTGTCGTCTGTATCACACCGTTCGACAACGAGGATCAGATGCTCCGCGAGGTGAATGATTCCCCTTACGGTCTGAGCGGTTCGCTCTGGACCAACGACCTGCGGCGTGCCTTGCGCGTGGCTCGGCGCGTTGAGAGCGGGGTGATCAGCATCAACTCGCACAGCAGTGTCCATGTGGAAGCACCCTTCGGTGGATTCAAACAAAGTGGCATTGGCCGCGATCTGGGCATGGCCGCAATGGAAGGTTATACCGAACTCAAGAATATCTACGTCGCCCCCTGACACGCATGACTCTTAGACAATTGACCCAACAAGTTCGCGCCGGCCACATTGACACCGTTATCGTCGCATTGCCGGATCCCTTTGGCCGCTTGGTGGGCAAACGATTTCGCGCCGACTTGTTCTTGAAATCGGTTGCCAAGCACGGCACCCACGGCTGCAATTACTTACTCACGGTGAATCTCGACATGGACCCGCTGGACGGCTTCGAAGTGGCGAACTGGGCGGCGGGCTTTGGTGATTTCGCGCTGCATCCCGATCTTGATACACTGCGTTTGATTCCCTGGCAGCCGGGCGCGGTGCTGGTGATGTGCGATCATTTGAAGCACGACGGTTCCCTCGTGGACGAGTCGCCACGCTCCGTGCTGCGCCGGCAGTTGGATCGGCTCAAGCAGCAGGGGTTGACCTGCTATTGCGCCAGCGAACTGGAGTTTTATTTATTCAATCAGACTTACCATTCGGCCTTCAACAGTGGTTATCGGGATTTGCTCCCATCCAGTGATTACCGGATTGATTACCACCTCATGCAGCCGACACGCGATGAACCGTTGATGCGCGCCATTCGCAACGGCATGACCGCCGCCCGTGTGCCGGTGGAGAGCAGCAAGGGCGAGTGGAGCCGCGGTCAGCACGAAATCAATTTCGTGTACGATGAGCCGCTGGCCATGGCCGACATGCACGTGCTATTCAAACAGGGCGTGAAGGAAATTGCCGAGCAGCAGGGCAAGGCCGTTTCGTTTATGGCCAAATACGCTCCGAGTGAAGCCGGCAACTCCTGTCACATTCACATGAGTGTGTGGCGCGGCCGGCAAAGCCTCTTCCCGGCGTCGCCCGGACATGGCGGCACAAAGTACTTCCGCCAATTTCTCGGTGGCCTGCTCAAGTATTCGCCCGAGTTGTGCCTGTTCTTTGCGCCGACGATCAACAGCTACAAACGCTATCAGCCCGGCAGTTGGGCGCCGACGCGCATGGCGTGGGCGGTGGATAACCGCACCGTGGGCTACCGCGTCGTGGGGCATGGGCCCGGCTTCCGCATCGAAAACCGTATGCCCGGCGCGGACGCCAATCCCTACCTCGCCTTCGCTGCGATGATCGCCGCTGGCTTGGCCGGCGTAGAGGAAAAGTTGGACTGCGGCGACGAGTATCTTGGCAACGCTTACATTGACCCGAATCTCGCCCGCTTGCCGCTCAGTCTTGGTGAGGCGGCCGATTTGTTTGACCGATCCAAATTTGCCCGTGCGGCGTTGAGCGACGCCGTGGTGAACTTTTACGTTCGCCACGCCCGGCTTGAGGTGGAAGCGTTTAACAACACCGTTACCGATTGGGAAAAAGCACGTTATTTCGAGCGCATCTGAGAGGACCAAGCTGGATGAGGCAAGGGAATCGCAATCGCGGACGCCCAAGCACTGGTGCGTGCAAACTGCTTTCGCCCGGCTGGAGTGACCGCACCCGCCGGGCTTTGGAGCAGTTGATTGATCGTGGCGCGCACCAGAACCTGCCGGTAGTTTTTGATTTCGATAACACGCTCGTGGCAGGTGACCTGCAAGAAGCCACCTTGGCAGTGTTGACACGCGATGGAGTTCTGACGGCTTCCCGTCTTGCGGAGACGCTGAGTCCCCCCTTCCGTCTTCCGGATCGGGGCCGGATAACGCTCGATGCGAGCGCGGACATCACGGAATACTACGAGGCATTTCTGGCGCCAACTGCCCACGGGGCGCGCGACCTCACTCCCCTGGCCAACAGCTATGCTTGGGCCATCGAAGTACTTGCCGGTTTGAGCATTTCCGAAGTGGTGGCAGCGACCGCGGAAGTTTGCCGGCTGTCTCGTCTGCCCACGCCAAGCCACATCGAAGTAACCCCGGGCAAAACCCGTTTTCCGGTGCCGACCTTCTATCCGCAGATGGTCGAACTCGTGGCCGAGTTGCTGCGCCGGCAGTTTGACGTGTGGATCGTTTCAGGCACCAACGTCTGGAGCGTGCGTTGGATGGTGAAACACGAATTGAATACGCGGTTGCGCGAGTATGGCTTGCGGACTGGATTGCGCCCGGATCACATCATCGGCGTTTCAACGCTGCTGGCTGACGCGCGTGACTGGCTCTACAAGGATGGTCTCCTAGTGCAGGAGAATGTCCGTTACGCCGCCCTCGACGAAACGGCACTTTCAAAATATCGGCTGACCAGTCGGCTCCAGTTCCCCGTGCCTACTTACTCTGGGAAAGTGGCCTGCATTTTGGATGCAATCGGCTGTCGGCCTTATCTATGCCTCGGCGACAGTCCCGGCGACCACGCCATGTTGAGTTTTGGGAAGAATCGGCTGTGGATGGCACGCTTGGAAAAACCGGACCACGTGAACCAAACCATCCAACTTATTCGTAAAAGTGGAAGCACGGGCTGGATGCTGCAACCCACGCTCGCCAGCGGTAATTCAAGTTTTGTGCCCGATTTGAACAGGCTCGCCAAACGGCACAAAAGCCTTTCGGCCGAACTGCGCAGGACGGTCTGTAAGTTGTCCGACATAAGCAAGCAATTGGGTTTGATCTCAATTGCCGCCCCATCCTAGCGAATTCCCCTGTCACAATTGACTGCTCTCGTGTGGGTTTCACGGTTACCATTAGTCATCCATCCCCACTTGGGAGCAGTTGGGCTGCTGTCAAACTCTCAGCCGGCTACGGAAGCCGCGAACGGCGTAGTAAGACTGCGCGCCGTTGTGCCCAATGAAGATGCGACCGTAGCGGAGTTCTCCGTAGAGCGCGCCACCGAGTTCTCGGAGGTCTGCCGGGGTTGCGATCCAACTCGAGGTCTTCGAATCGAACTCGCCCAGCTTTTGGAGCGCGAAGTATTCTTCCTCTGTCAACAGCTCGACGCCCATGGCTGCCGCCATATCCATGGCGGTAGTTTTCGGTCGGTGTTCTTTCCGTGACTCCAAGCCTTCGCGGTCGTAACAAATGCTGACGCGGCCCTTGGGCGTTTGCGCGGAACAATCGGTGAAGAGGTATTCGCCCGACTTCTTGTCCTGGCCCACGACATCCGGTTCGCCGCCGGTGCTTTCCATCCCGTGGAGTGACCAGAGCTTTTCCGGATTGGCTGCCAGCCGGGCTTGGACCCTGGCCCAATCCAGACCTTTGTGGCGGTTGCAGTTCTGCTCAAACCGGGCCTGCAATGCTTTGAGCAGTTCGTCGCGCTGTTTCGCTGACAACAGCTTTTTGGGGTTGGGGTTCATAGATTCTTTTCCGACGAATTCAACCAAAGTGCGAGCCTGCGGGCAATCTCAACGCAAAGTCGCAAAGATGCAAAGTTGAACTGCGAACCACACGAACCACGCGAAAGCTGTTCCCTCTCCGCCTCGTACGGGGGGAGTCCGACTCCACCCTCGCCCATCGGACGGGAGAGGGGCTGGGGGTGAGGGTTGCGGATGCGGTGTCAAATTCAGTGTGAACAATTCGTCCCGCGCTTGAACTAGCGGCCAATCTGTTCCGCGCCACGCAGACCGAGGAAAAACTTCGACGCGAATACGCGATGTGCAAGGTGCAAATCCTTCAACATTCTTCTTAGCTCTTCGCCAACAATCAGAACACAACCGCGGTCTGATTCTCCAAAGTAAGTTCGGGAACGTTCGATTGAAGTCATGCGGTTAGGAACAATTCTCCATCCCCACGCACGAGCAAACTGGGTTGCGATCACCGAAGGCGTTGTCCACGCGGGCGACGGGTGGCCAGAATTTGTAGTCGAGTAAGCTCTTGGCCGGGAACGCCGCGGCTTCGCGGGTGTAGGGACGATTCCACGCGCCGCTGGCGATCTGGTCGGCGGTGTGCTTGGCTTTCGCTTTCATTTGGTGTGACGAAGCCGCTCCAATTCCTGGCGCAGGGGCAGCCAATATTTCTTGTCCTGCTGGCGTTCGTAGGCCTCCTCAGCCAACAACGCCTGCTCCAGGCTGTCGGTATTTCCGGCCTCGGCATGGACGAGAAGCGGGCGTTTCCCGATGTGGCGGCGGCAAATCTCCGGATAACGTTGAACCAGTTCAACCAGCAGTTCCGGGGTGCGAAGTTCCTGCGTCCAGAATCGAATTTGCGCGGGCCGGGGTTTCCGCTGGTTTTCAAAATAGTGCGCCTCGACCAGCCGCCGGATCATGGGCCAATCCTTGTCCCGCTGGGTTTTCTTGGCCTGCACCAGGTCAGGCAATGCCAGCAGATCGCATTCGGCTCCGCCGGGAATTTGCAGGGTGGTCCGGCGTTTCCAAAGTTTGGCAAAAGAATCCACCCCGCGCATCTTGGACATCACGTCCACGCGCATCCGCAGCGCCTCGGGATGTTGACAGCGAAAGTGAATCGCATGACCACGACGCAGAAATTGGATGGCAAGGGGCGGAACCGCGATGGGTTCGGCTTGCAACTCAGCGAGGGCTTTGCGCAGGCGCGCAAGATTCGCCCCGTCCGCGAGGATGGCGAAATCCGTGTCGCGACTAAACTCGGCCGCGCCGTAAAACACGCACGCCTGTCCGCCCATGAGCAGGGCGCGGACGCGATGTGCGCGCATCGAAGAAAGGACTTTGCGTATCGGGTTCGGGATCAAGCGAGCCTCCGAGCGCGAGATAGATTTGCCAGAGCTTCTCGCTTTCCAACCAGCGTTGCGCCGGGGTGAGCCGATACCATTCGGCCCACTCACCGCCAACCAGTTCTTCCGGCTGAATCATGGAAAATGACTAACACGTTCCGACCTGACTGTAAATCTCAGCCTCTCGGCAGCTCGCCGGTATCAGCTTTGATACGGATTGGGAAAATTGCGCAACCCGTCGAATCTGTGTCGTTCATTCCTGTTGGGGCGGCAGGCCAGAAGATTACCTGCTCGGCGATTTGGGTGGGTTGCCATTTAACAGTTTTGCGCTTGGTTGCCGGTTCTTTTGTGCTCCCGTATGTGAAGTGTCATCAAAAACTGCGACCGTCTTGCATCGCCTTCTGACTGATATTTCGGCGAAGCCTGAATTGGGCGTGCGTTACCTAAACGCAATTCGAGAAGATCCTGCCATGGCGCTTTACAAAATCTACGGTTTTGCAGACGAGCCAACTATGATTGAACCGCGATACCCCCCTAGAAAGTATTTTCCTCAGCGAGACGCACGCGGTTATCAATCCTTCGACACTCCACCTCGCGCCTTTCGCAGTCAGGAATAATTTTCCATCCCCACACACGAGCAACCCTGATTGCGGTTTCCAAAGACATTGTCCACGCGGGCGACGGGTGGCCGATTCCAACGCGGAACGTTGAGTGCGGAGTGCAGAATGGAAAGGCGCTTCGCCATATCACCCCCATTTCAATTCAACGAAATCTCCGGGTTTAAGCGCGTTCGCTCTGGTTGCGATCTCCTCGCTGTGTAGCCGGAGGATTGGCCAGTCGTTGGTCGGTAGAACGAGAATGGCCAGTTTTCGCCCGGCGATGTTCTGTTGGTATTTGAGATTTTTGGTCGCTGGTGATCAAGGCGTCAAATTCCGGTTCGGCGGCTTGAAGTAGCGCACCATTCTGCAATTTTCCCCAGCCCATTTCCTGCGCGGTCTTGACGGTGTGAGCGGTGAGAAAATTGCGGAGCGGACGCGGGACCCAGGCATCCAGCAGGATTTTCATGCGGCTTGGAGCGCGGTCTTGTGCGCGTATTCCAAGACGGCCACGGCCTGCTCACGGGTGACGTCAGGAAAACAGTCGAGGTATTCGTCGAGGCTCAAGCCACTTTCGAGGTTGGTGAAGAGGCTGTCCACCGGCACGCGCGTGCCTGCAAAGCAGGGCGCACCGCTCATGCGTTCCGGGTCAACCCAGATCGGCACCTCAGGCGGAAATGTCGGCACGGACTTCATCTGGCATCAGTTTACCAGCATCCCGAGTTTTGTCACGTTGCGTAAGTCTCCATTCCGACACACGAGCACACCGGATTGCGGTTGCCGAACCCGTGTCCACGCGGGTGACGGGGGCCAGAATTTGTAGTCGTGCAGGCTCTTGGCCGGGAACGCCGCGGCTTCGCGGGTGTAAGGACGATTCCACGCGTCACTGGCGATCTGGTCGGCGGTGTGTGGGGCGTTCTTCAAAACGTTATTCTTGGAATCCGCTCCGCCGGATTCCACGGCGGTCATTTCGGCGTGGATGGAGATCATCGCGTCGCAGAAGCGGTCGAGTTCGTATTGGGATTCGCTTTCGGTGGGCTCGACCATGAGCGTGCCGGCGACGGGCCACGAGAGTGTTGGCGCGTGAAAGCCGTAATCCATGAGGCGCTTGGCGACGTCCTCGGCGGTGCAACTCTTGAACGCGCGCAGGTCGAGGATGCATTCGTGCGCGACGAGGTTGTGGTTCTTGTAGAGCGTGGGGAAATGTTTTTCGAGCCGCTTGGAGATGTAATTGGCGTTGAGGATGGCGAACTTGGTCAACGGGTTCATGGGTTAAATTTCAAAATGTTTTCCGCTCCGGCAACACTTCCAATCGAACGCGCCACGACGTTCGATTAAAAACCGGTGCGTGAGTCCAGCTTGCAGCCGGGCATCACGCGGACAACGTGCGCGGGCCGAGCAGGCGAAAAAGAAACCGCGAACCACGCCAACCACGCGAAATGAATTGCCGCAATAGAACGCATGGAACGCAAAAAATTCCTTCTCCGTTCTAACGCAAAGGCGCAAAGGAATGGCCGATTTCAATTGGAACGGTCAAGCGGCGTGGACGCTGCGCACCGGGAAAAATGTTCTGGCTTGTAACTGGCCGCTCACGCCGACAAACTGCTCTCAGATGAGCAATCCCAACGCTCAATTTGCGAAATGCTCGTGCCAGAATTGCAATGGGCATATCGAGTTCGATGCCGAACAGGTTGGAGAGGCTGTGACGTGTCCGCATTGCGGTTTGGAGACAAAATTATTTGTTCCGGCAATTCCTCTAGGTGCTCGCGCTGAGGCCAAGCGTGGAGTCAGCCCGCTTGGCATTGCGGCACTGGTGCTAGGCATCCTGTCGTGCTTATTCTGCTGGATTCCTTTGCTTGGTCTTTTCGCACTCCCAATCGCTTTCATAGGCGTATTGCTGGCGGTCGGCGGTGTGCTCATGGCAAGTATCAACAAGAAGACGGGATTCGCCTTCCCGATCGGTGGCGGCATCGTTTGTGTTTTGGCTGCGTCCATTGCTCTTGTGATAACCGGCGGGTTCTCGTTCGCATGGGAACGAGGCAAGCGCACGAATCAACAACCAGAAACGAGTGCCGCTGTGCGAGAACCGGCTGCTAACACCCACGAGCCAACTCCTGCTACACCCGAGTCAGCGAATGTTACACGCGCGCCGTCAACTGCGGTGCGTGAACCAGTCGGGGCGGAATGGTCAAGAGCTCGCACCGTCAGACAAGGAGACATCAGGGTTGCGGTGAACTCAGTTCATATCGGCAGAGTCAACCACCTTGACGTGCTGGGTGAGATTCAAAGCACAAGGGAGGAATTCCTCACTATTGATCTTGCAGTTGCGAATTTGAGTCCCACAAAGAAAATAAATTTTCAAACTTGGCGCGGTGCGACCCTCGCCGTTGGAGGCGCACCTGCAAACCTGGCCGACAATCACGGGAATAACTACAAGCGGATCACCATGACACCGAACGCGAGGAGAAACCCCTCTCCTGATGAAGTTTCAATTTACCCCCAGAACGAACACCGCGATCTAGTTGTTTTTGAACTGCCCGTGGAAAATATCCAGTGGCTTCGCCTTGAGCTTCCGGCCAGCAACTTTGGAGGCAGTGGAATGTTGCGGTTCGAGATTCCGATGTCGAACGTCTTGGCAGCATGGAAGGCTGTCAGAGTTGCCAGAGCAGAACGTGAGGCGTTCTGGGCTACTTCACCAACAATGGCCGAGAGGATGAGAGTCCAGGGCGCTTATCACAGAAAAGTTGACGCTGCTGAAGCTCGGCTTGCGATTGTGGAAACAAATCTATACGCAATTCCTCAGTGAATTAGCGAACCAAGCAAAACGATGACCAACGAAAGCTGGTTTCGTGAATCCAAACGGAAGATCTGACGCTCGCTACTTGTAGCCGTGAAATGTCATCGCGAGCTTCAGAGATTTCAACTTCCCTCCGAGTTTGTCTTTCTCAGGTGGCAAATCCAAGAATCGAACAACCTCGTCCAGACTATTGAACCATTTGTAACTCTGAAAATGAAAGAGCAGCACGTCCTCAACATGCCGCTTCAACTGGTAAAGCAACGTTACGATCAGGCTGCTTTCACTGCCGGAATGGACATGGTGGTTGCGATAATCTCGCAGATGTTCGAGCAACAGTTTTGTGAACAGACGATCCTGATAAATGAATGAGCACCGCCTGATTGTTACATCGTAAGGGTCTTTCTTTCCCGTTTGGGTTAGCAATTCAAGAAGCGACCACAACTTCAAAAACGCTGCATTGAAGTCAGTGCCGTCCAACGCTCGGCCATAACGCCGAATGGCCTTCTCTAGCACATCACGGTATTTCGATTTGCAAAGATTCTTAATTGCCCACTTTTCAAAACTCAGCGCACGCTCAAACGAAGGTGGGTTTGGCACAGTTACGCCACCGCTGAAGGTGGTTTCATAGAAGAACTGCTGGGTCGCCAAACTTCCATCCGGTTTGTGAATAGTATGCACTGGCCCGAGGAGGATTTGATTGATGGGTTGTCGTTTGCCACTGGAACTGCTGCTAATAATTCTTCTGTTTAGCCCCAAGTTCCACAAACCACGAATCAAATCCAAATCGTCTAAAGCTTTGCTGGCAGCCTCTGCTGGCGTCCGTGCCCGAAGCATAACGCGCGTTGCTGGATAATTTGCTGGCAAATCCGATGACAGAAGGGTTCGCGCGTGTTGAATGATTGGCTCTCGGCTAAATTTGCCGTCACTTGTTCCTCCGATTGAAATCCTTGAACCGGTTCGGGGGCGTCGCATCAGGGAAGCCGCTGGAGCGAGCGAGATATTGGTGGCGACTGTGAACTGAACGAGCGGCAGATCGAGAAAGGCTTTTTCGGCTTTGCTGATTTCGGAACAGAGCGACTTGGCGGTGATGCGTCCGGCCTTTGCCGCGGCAAAGATTCCTTTCCAGAAAATACTGCTAATTTCCGATTCAAGGATTTCATCGGAAAGAACCAGTGAACTCCAAAGCAGTGTCACGCAGTCATGATGTTCCATCTTGAATCCGATTCGTCCGGGACTGCTACGGTCACAGCCAGCTTCGATACGTTCAGCCAAAAGATTCGGATCGTATTTATCTTTCCATTTAGCACACATCTGCGGCCTTCTTTTTTGCGCGTCGTCTCAATTCTGATATTCCTCCATCCCCACACACGAGCAAACGGGATTGCGATCTCCAAACACATTGTCCACGCGCCCGACGTGCGGCCAGAATTTGTATTCGTGCAGCCATTTGGCGGGGAAGGCGGCTTGTTCGCGCGTGTAGGGTTTGTTCCAGTTGTCCGAGGCAATCATGTCGGCGGTGTGCGGCGCGTTTTTCAGCAGATTGTTTTTGGCGTCGGTTGAACCGTTTTCGATGGCGGTCATTTCCGCGTGGATGGAAATCATCGCGTCGCAGAAACGATCCAGTTCGTATTTCGATTCGCTTTCGGTCGGCTCGACCATCAACGTTCCGGCCACCGGCCAGGAAAGGGTTGGCGCATGAAAGCAATAATCCATCAGCCGTTTGGCAACGTCTTCCGCCGTCACGGTCTTAAAGGCCCGCAAATCCAGAATACATTCGTGGGCGACGAGTCCGTGGCTGCGATAGAGGGTTGGAAAATATTTTTCCAATCTTTTGCTGACGTAGTTTGCATTCAGGATTGCAACTTTGGTGGCTTCGGTGAGTCCGTCCGCGCCCATCATCGCGATATACATCCAGGAGATGGTGAGAATGCTCGCGCTGCCCCACGGCGCGGCGCTCACCGCGCCGATCGGACTTTCGCCGCCGAGGTTAACGACGTTGTGGCCGGGCAAAAACTCGACGAGATGCGCCGCGACACCAATCGGACCGACGCCCGGGCCGCCGCCACCGTGCGGAATGCAAAAGGTCTTGTGCAGGTTCAGATGGCAGACGTCCGCGCCGATGTACCCGGGCGAGGTGAGGCCGACTTGCGCGTTCATGTTCGCGCCGTCCATGTAGACCTGGCCGCCGTTGGCGTGGATGATTTCGCAAATCTCGCGGATGGTTTCCTCGAACACGCCGTGCGTGCTGGGATAAGTGATCATTAGGCAGGCCAGCTTCTCTTTATGGGCTTCCGCTTTTGCACGGAGGTCTGTCACATCTATGTTGCCGCGTTCGTCACAGGCGACGGATACAACGCGCATTCCCGCCATCACTGCGCTCGCCGGATTTGTTCCGTGAGCGGACGAGGGGATTAAGCACACCGTTCTATGGGACTCATTGCGCGATTCGTGATAGGCGCGGATGACGAGCAATCCGGCGTATTCGCCCTGCGAACCGGCGTTGGGCTGCAAAGAAATTCCGGCGAACCCGGTGATTTCCCCGAGCCAGGTTTCGAGTTGTTCAAACAGCTTCTGGTAACCGCGCGTTTGTTTGATGGGCGCGAACGGATGGATCTTCGCGAACTCGGGCCACGAGACGGGAAACATCTCGGCGGCGGCGTTGAGCTTCATCGTACACGAGCCGAGCGGAATCATCGAGGCTGTGAGCGAGAGGTCGCGGGATTCGAGCCGCTTGATGTAGCGCAGCATCTCGGTCTCGGAGTGGTAGCGGTTGAAGACGGGGTGCTGGAGGAATTTGCTGGTGCGCGGAAACGGAATGCGCGAACTGCAATCTGATTTTGGCGCGCATTTATCCTGAGTCAACTCAGTGGAAGGATTGTGGCAAAAGATCAGGATGATTCGCTCCACATCCGCTTCGGAAGTCACTTCATCAAGGGAGATGCAAATATGACGATCGTTGACCTGTCGAAAGTTGAAGCCGCATTTCTCTGCAGCCTTAACGAAATCTGTCGCGCTTTTGACAGGAATTGTGAGCGTATCGAAGAATGTTTTGTTGACCGGGGTAAAATTAAGATTTTCGAGACCTTCAGCTAGACGTGCTGTCAACTGGTGAACCCGTCCTGCAATCTTATTCAATTCCTCCGGCCCGTGATAGCAGGCGTAGAGCGAGGCCATGTTGGCAAGGAGCGCCTGCGCTGTGCAGATGTTGCTGGTGGCTTTCTCCCGGCGGATGTGTTGCTCACGCGTGCCGAGCGCGAGACGCATGGCGGGCTTGCCGCGCGCATCCTTGGAAACACCGACGATTCGGCCGGGCATCTGGCGCTTGAACTCATCGCGCGTGGCGAAGAAGGCGGCGTGCGGTCCGCCGTAGCCGAGCGGCACACCGAAACGTTGTGCGCTGCCGACCGCGATGTCCGCGCCAAATTCTCCCGGTGGCTTGATGAGCGTGAGCGCCAGCAGGTCGGTAGCGACGGTGACCATCGCGCCCGCGGCGTGGGCTTTCACGATGAACGGCGCGTAATCGTGGATCGCTCCGAACGTATCGGGATATTGAACGAGCGCGCCGAAGACCTTGTCAGAAAACTCAAACTGATCTGCGTTACCAACGACGAATTCAATGCCGAGCGCCTTGGCGCGGGCAGAGACAACTTCGATGGTTTGCGGATGGCAGGTGTCGGAAATGAAGAAGACATTGCGTCCGTCCTTGAGGCGATGCGACATCGTCATGGCTTCGGCGGCGGCGGTGGCTTCGTCGAGCATGGAGGCATTCGCGATGTCGAGACCGGTCAGCTCGGCGGTCATCGTCTGGAAATTCAGCAGCGCTTCGAGGCGGCCTTGGGAAATCTCCGCTTGGTAAGGCGTGTATTGCGTGTACCAGCCGGGGTTTTCGAGCACGTTGCGCTGGATGACCGGCGGCGTGATGCAATCGTAGTAGCCCATGCCGATGAACGAGCGGAAGACCTGGTTCTGCGACGCAATGGACTTGAGTTCGCGGAGAGCGTCAAATTCGCTCTGTGCCGCCGGGAGATTGAGTGGTTTGCCAAGACGGATTTGTTTCGGCACAGCCGCATTAGCGAGGGCGTCCACGGAATCAAAGCCAACCACCTTGAGCATGGCGGCGGTTTCGGCAGCGCTGGGGCCGATGTGGCGGCGGACAAATTGGTCAGGATGAGCCAGGGTCTCTGATTTTAATTTCTGCGTTTCCGAAAAAGACATGGCGGGAGGTTAAGTTTGGCAAGCAGGTTAGCAAGTTGGATTTAGCTGGCTGTGGGTGTCCGCAGAAGATGCGGTGGGATCTGAGATTTTCTTCGACACAAACAATTTGGCTTGCGGCAGCCACTCCTGCGGTGAAGCTTGGGAAGCGCGGCGCAGATCGGATGACCGGCGGCTCGAGCGAAGTTCCCATTGAAGACCAATTCTGACAGATCACACTCAGTTGAAACGGCGCCGGAAGCGACTTTGCACGAGGCGGCCGAACCTGTGCGCCGGAACAGGCTGCCGGGGCGCGCGGTCTTCAAGTGGGCATTGTTCCTGATGGTAGTGATGATTTTGGCGGCGCTCTGGCCGCGCGGAGCGACCTTCACGGATGTGTTAAAGCAGATCAAAGAAGCCGGTCCACTGCCATACTTCACGGCGTTGGCATTCGTTCCTTGCCTGGGCTTTCCCACCACGCCGTTCTTCCTGCTGGCGGCGCCGGCGTTTGGCGTGCCCGTGAGCATCTTGGGCACGGCGTTGGCCCTGGCGGTTCAATTCACCTTTTCCTACTGGCTGGCCAAACACCACCTGCGCGGCTGGCTGGAGAAATTGCTCGCCCGAACCCGTTATGACTTGCCTGAAGTCGAAGCGCGAAATTTTTGGCGGGTCGCCCTGTTGATCAAACTGCCGCCGGGAGTGCATCCCGCGCTCAAGCATTACTTGATGGCGCTGGCGGGGATTCCATTCGGGATTTACTTCACGGTAAGTTGGTCGTTGAGCATGATCTACGCGGTCGGTGCCATCATTCTTGGGGACTCAGTGTGGGACCGGAACTTTGTGGGCTTCCTGGCGGGACTGATTGTAATCGTCCTGCTGATACTAGCGGTGCGTTGGTTACGGCATCGGTACGGGCACTGAGCCGACTCCGACCAGGCGCGGGAGGATGTGCGCCCGGCCCCAGCAAGCTGGCAGTGGAGGTGAAGCGACACCGCCAACGTTCCATGCGGCCACCCTTATCTCTTCGTTACCTTAAGGGCAACGTCGTCGCGGTAGGACGGCGAGTTGAGCACGAGTCGGCCGCCGGAATGACGGTGGTCTTCGGCCAGGTCGGTTTTCCCGGTCAACGGGTTGGTCCATTCACTGCGATACGTGCCGGCTGGCAGCACCAAGGCAAGGGTGGCATGGCGTGCCTGGGGTTTCTCTTTTACTGCTTCCTGCGGTTTTTTTGGGCCAAGGTAAATGGCGTAGGCCTTGCCCGGTTCGGCCAGCATGCGGGCCGACGTGCGCGCATCCAATGTGACGATTTCGAGCGCGGAGTCCGCGGGTTTTAGGCGCAGAAAATCGAAGCTGTGGATAAAGTCCTTGAGGGTCTTCATCTGCCGGCGAAATCCCGGATTGCCGCCACCGGGTTGCGTGGCGGGGTAAACGAACGTACCGTCCTCATGCCCCGCAACAAACGAGTAGTCGAGATTGTTGAACAACGCACCACCCGCGAGAATGAAATCCCACGCTTCGACGCGATACGCCAGATCGTTCGTGCCGCGAAAGCCGGTTTCGTTGTCGCCAATCACCTTGTTCAGGTGATAATTGATTCCGACCGCGTCCGGCGGGTGGGCATAATGGAAATTGAACACCGAAACCGCGGGCTGCGGATTCTCGATCTTCGCCTTGCCGTTGGCGATGTTTTGCGTAATGAGATGCTTGTTTGGCAGACCCTTCTCCGCTTCCACGATCACCTCCGCGATGCGGTGCTGCCATGCCATGGTAACGCCGCCGAAGTAAGGTTCGTTGCATATCTCATACATCAAGTTGTCGAAGTCCTTGAGTTCGGCCACCACTTTACGGACCAGGGCTTCGTGGACGGCGAGCAGGCCGCCATTATGGTCAAGCGTGTAAACATTGGTGCGCGAAACGTCACCGAGGCCGTTCACGTTGTTGGCGACGTTCTGCGGACTGAGCTTCCACTGGCTCTCCTCATAGAACGGACAGAAAAACACGAACTCCACAACCACGCCGCACCTGCCCGCGTGGGCTACGAAGTCTTTCAGGCGTTTGAAGTAAACCTCGTCCCATTGGGTAAGATCGAATTTGTTCCCGCCATTTGGGTAGCCGGGAACATTCGATCGCGCCCAGGGACTGATAAACCGGTTCTGATCCGGCGCGAGCGTATTGCGCGCGATTCTGAACGCACCCAGGGGTTCGACGTAGGCGCCGGAGAAGGTGCGGGTGTTGTTCAGGCCGTCCTTGGCCAGCGTGTCGAGATACTTCCGGAAATCGAAGTCGAGGTTGAGCACCGCGCCGTAATGCTCGGCGGAAGTGATCAGTACCGTCGGCTTGCCGCGGAAATGGAAGTAGTGCGGATTGTCGGGATGCAGAGCAATGGGCTTGATTGAATCGGCCCCGAGTGCCATGAAGGCAGCAGACAGGGGCGCGAGCACCAGCGCCAACGCCACGAGTCTCTGGCCAAGGGAAATCGAAATTGCGCGGCACACGCTCAAGCTGAAGGAGGATTGGTATTTCACAGTGAACCAAGGATGCCGGCTGGACAGTGTATCGAGCAAGAGGGAAGAATCAGGTTGGCGGCAGGCAACTCATGCTACGTGAGCCTTGGTTCCCGCGAAGACCTGGCGAGGAGGAAAGGCAATGCCTGCCGGACTGCCTCATTTCGTTTCGGGCAGAGACGGAACTGGACCTGAAGGAATCCGTGACTGGTTCCGCTTGGTTAATCCTCGCAGCAGCACGATCCAGTACACGGGCACAAACAACGTGTACTGCGCCAGTCCCAGCAGGAAGAAGAAGGCCACAGTCAGCGGCGAGCGCCGGAACTCACCACTGGTGCCGATTCGCAGGGTGTGCCCGATGGAAAACAGATAAAGGAATGGCATGCAGTTGGTGTAAGCCCCCACGGGAGCGCCACATTCTGGACAGAAGTAGGACATGGCATGATGCGGCGTAAGGCAGCGGTGGCAGATCGGCACGGCGTCTTCCCTGGCCAATTCCGCAGCCACATTGGCATCCCACGGCTCCGGGGCCACGGCTGCTCTGCGCACCCAGCCAATCAATCCCATCACCCCGGCAGCGGCCAGAACCACCAGTACCAGAATTGCCACCTGCATTTCCGGATCGGTTCCGGAGAGATGAGTTTGTGCGAGCAAGATCACCAGACCCTCAACATTTGTAAGCCCAAATTCACCGTCAAGCCAACCCTACGCCTGAATCTTGGGTAAGCAAGCAACTTCACACCAGCAATGAACCGACTCCAGAAATCGGAACGCGGGAATCACTTTCATGAGCCAATGAACCGGGGTGCCGTCCAGGCGTGAACACGGTTCAACTTCCGCTCGAAGTTGAACCCAGTACTATGGCGAACCCTGCGAACCGCCGGTGAGCAAAGGCGACATGAGTGTCATAGCTCCATTCGCCCTTCAAACACGAAATCCGCCGGACCGGTGAGTCTCACATCGTCGAATTCGCCGCCGTTGTCGGAAAAGCTAACCTCCAGGGTATCCCCGCCCTGCACCTGCACTTTTACCGGCGATGTAAAATTGTGAACCCGTGCGGAAATCATGGCGGCCGCGCTCACTCCCGTGCCACACGCCAGAGTTTCACCTTCGACTCCGCGCTCGAAAGTCCGCACGCGGATATGATTCGATCCGAGCACCTGGACGAAATTGACATTCGTTCCGCGCGGACCGAAGTGCGTGTGGTGCCGAATCTCCGGACCGAGGGATTGCACCATGGCCTTGTCTGCGTCCGGCACGTAGAGCACGGCATGTGGCACACCCGTGTTCAGCGAATGAATGGTTTCCGTCCCCGTGGACAATTTCACCGCCTCCCCAAGGCGGAGGTCCCTGGGTTTGGTCAGGTTAACCGTCACTCGTTCACCCTGAAAACTTGCGGTGATCACTCCCGCCTCGGTTTCAAACGTGAAGTCGCGCTTCGAGCCAACTGTCCGCTGGACGAACCGCGCGAAGCAGCGAGCCCCGTTACCGCACATTTCGCCCGTGCTGCCATCGCTGTTGAAGAAATCCCAAGCCCAGTCCGCTTTTCCCGACTTACACGGCACCAGCACCAATACACCGTCCGCCCCAACCCCGCGATGACGGTCGCAGAGCCGAATGACTTGATCCCGCGACAGTTGGCTGGTGGTGGCGCGATTGTCCAACAGGATAAAATCATTACCCGCGCCGTTCATCTTCGTGAAATTCAAAAGCATGGGCCAAAAGTATGAACCACCCGGAGCAGTGCCAAATGAAATGTTCACGAGATATCGGGACATCGTGCGTGATGGATTTCTCCTGAGGGTGTGACCCGTCCCCTGCTCCACTCAGACTGAAGCGGTGTGCGGCACGTTGGCGCTTGACGCCCACCTCCCCGAACCCTGTCAGTTCCTTGGACGACAGGACATTGTCCGAGTGGCGCGATTAGGGAGGAACGCATGATCACACGCGTTCTGCGGTTAGCTTTGAGTTCTGAGCGCTCGGAAAACGAGTGCTGCTATCATTAGGTCTTGAACCGGACAGTCACCTGGGCTTTGCTCCTCGCGCGATGGAGCTTTTTGGGTGCGCAGCGTCCTGGCTTCTGGTATTCGCATCATGACGAGGTCATTATGAGCCAGAAAACAAAGTTGGTCATTCAGACCCTTTCTGCGTTGGCGTTGACGATGTCGGTCAGCGCCGCCCCGCCGGAAGATTTTCCTACATTTCATGTCCCAGGCCACGAAAAGGAGATGGCCACATTACGGGAGTTGTTCTGGCTGCATTACCCCGGCGCGGGACCAAAGGCCACCCTGTGGGATGAATGGCTGCCCGACGCCGCTCTCTGGCCGGCGGTGCAGACCGACAATCACTCCGACAAAATGCGGCGCGCCTGGAAGAACACGCTGACGGCGCGCATCGTGGACCCGGAAGGTTATGTCGCCACGCACCAGCACGCGAGTATCGCGCATCAACTCGGCTGGCCGTTCCCGTTCTGGAATCAGGGCCGGCGCGGTTGCGGCTGGCACTTCTCGTTCAAGAACACCGTGGACCGCAACTGGCGTCCGCATGATCTGTCAAAGACCGACGGCTGGACGCTGACGGGAGCCCGTGACGCCGGCATCAAAGATGATGGCTGGCTCGTTGAAGTGACCGATGCGTCGGCCATTGTCACGGCCAAGCCCTGGCTGTGTCACACGTTTGAAGTGCCGTTCCTGCAACTCCGCTGGAACACGTCCGGCCTCGGCGCGTTTCAGCCCTACATCGAATGGACCACGCCGTCCGCCACGAACTTCAGCACCGAGCGCCGCATGTATTTCGACCCCGTCGGCGGCGGCCCGATGCACTACAGCATGATTCCGATGTATCGGCATCCGCAATGGACCGGCGAGGTCGCACAACTGCGCATCGGCCTCGACAACACCGCGCCCGGCAGTGTCACCATCCAGGCGTTCTTCTCGCAATACGACACGCGGCACAATATCAACGGGCAGAACTTCGTTCGCGGCTGTGCGAAATACTTCTGGTGGACGCGCGACCTGGAATTTCTGCGGGCAAACATCAATCGCATGCGCACCGCCATCCGTTATCTCATGACCGAGCATCAGGCACTGGAGCGGAAGGTGGTGTTCACCGATTGGGTCGGCCACGACGGACGCACCGGCGTCAAACGCCCGGCGCCCGGCAAGAAGGAAATCATCACCGGTCAGGGCATCGGCAACAATTATTGGGACCTGATGCCGTTTGGCTGGCTCGATTGCTACGCCACGATGCAGTACTACGACGCCGTACTCACGCTGGCGCGCCTCGAACGCGAAATCCTCGCCCACCCCGAATGGAACATCCCGCGCGGCGTCCTGAGTTTTGAACCGCCCATGCTCGAGCGCCACGCGGCCGAGGTGAAGACCACGGGCAATCGCATGTTTTGGAACAATAAGACGCAGCGGTTTAACGCCTCCATTGACGCCGGTGGCAACCCGCACGAATACGGTTACACCTTCCTGAACCTGGAGGCCATTTACTATGACTTTGCGACCCCGGCACACGCGAAAGCCATCCTGAGTTGGGTCAATGGCAGTCGCATCGTGGAAGGCGATACTTCGCAAGGCGCGGATATTTATCACTGGCGTTTCGGGCCCCGCGCGACCACCAAGCGCAACCTCGACTGGTATTTCTGGGCGTGGAACGATCCCGAGTCCATTCCCTGGGGTGGCCAGGTGCAGGACGGCGGCGCCGTGCTGGGCTTTTCCTACCACGATCTCATGGCGCGGCTAAAAGTGCTGGGACCGGACGACGCGTGGCAGCGGCTGCAGGAAATCACAAGGTGGTTTGAGGAGGTCCAGGCCGCGGGCGGCTATCGCAAGTATTACGACGGCAAGTCGCGTGAGGGAACGTTGCAGGGCGGCGGCACGGCGGGTGGGCTGGGATTGGATCAGGAGTTCTTTGAAAGCGCGCTCGTGCCGCAGGTCATGCTGTATGGCTTTCTTGGCTTTGCGCCGCGCGGCGATGGCTTCAAGCTGGAACCCCGGCTGCCGACGGACTGGAAGGAGTTGAACGTGAATCAAATCAGATTCCAGAACCTCACGCTGCACATTCGCGCCACGCGCGACACCATCGAAATCAAGAAGACGGGCGTTGCCGAGGAGCCCCTGTTTCTGGATCTGCCCGACAGGAAGTGGACAACCCAATGGCTGGGTGAAGACGGCAACATGAAGGCTGCGTCGTTGCCCGTGCGTAAAGCTGACGGAGCGTATCAGGTGAATTGGAGCGGGACCGCCAGCCTTCGCTTGGAAGCGGTCTCGCCAAAACCCAGCCAGCCCTGAAGTCCACATGTTTGCCCGGCACTTGATCTTAATCGCCCTCGCGAGCGCATTGGTGCCCGCGTTTGCCAATCCGAACAGCGCCAGCACGCCCGCACCAAGTGGCCGCGCGGACTTCTTCCGTGCGCAACCTTCCAAGGCCGGTGAGTTTCGTGGCGCGTGGATTCATTCCGGTTACGGAATTCAAGGCTGGGATTGGGACCAGACGGTCGGTGCGCTCAAGAGCAATGGCTTCAATGCCATCTTCCCAAACCTGGTCTGGGCGGGCCTGGCGCATTATCCAAGCACAATCTTGCCGATCAGCCCGAGGGTGGAGGATCAGGGGGATCAAATCGCGACCTGTCTTTCCGCCTGCCGCAAGTACGGTGTCGAGCTGCACGTGTGGAAGGTGAATTACTACCTGCTGCACGCGCCGCGAGAATTTGTGGCCGAACTGCGTGTCGCCGGCCGCACACAGAGGAACACCAAAGGCGAGGATGTGAACTGGCTCTGCCCGTCGCACCCGGAAAATGTCGCGCTCGAACGCGATTCGATGCTCGAGGTTGCGCGCCAATACGACGTGGACGGTATTCATTTTGACTACCTCCGCTATCCGGATCGGGAGGCGTGTTTTTGCACAGGCTGCCGCGAGCGATTTGAAGCGGCCGCCAATGTGAAACTCGCCAATTGGCCGGAGGATGTTTTGCAGGGTGAACGCGCGGAGCCCTTCGCCGAGTGGCGCCGCGAACAAATCACCCGACTGGTACGGACAGTGAGCCAGGAGGCGCGCGCGTTGAAGCCAAACCTCAAAGTGTCCGCCGCGGTGTGGGGTGGTTGGGCCAATGCACGCCAATCCATTGGCCAGGACGCCCAAGCATGGATTGACGCCGGTTATCTCGATTTCGTGTGCCCGATGAATTACGAAAGCGAGGACGAGGTGTTCGCCGGTTGGACCCGGAAGCAGGTGGACGCCATCAATCGCAGGACGCCGCTCTACATCGGCATTGGCGCGTACAAGCTGTCGGGGCCGGAACAACTCACGCGCCAGATTCAATTGAGCCGGGAGTTGGGCGGCGACGGTTTTGTGGTCTTTCAACTCAACGAGAAACTGGCCACGGAATTCCTGCCGCTGCTTCGCCTCGGAACGACGGCGGCCCCGCCGGCCTCCAAGAACTGATCCACCAATGAAAAGTTGCACTCTCCTCATTCTGGTCTGCACCTGCGTTTCCTCGACGCTGCTCGCTCAACCGCAAATCAACAACCGCGCGGCGCGTCCCGACGAAATCGGCTATCGGCCGGCGGACGGTTCGACGGTGCGCATGAATCCGCCTTCGCTGACCTGGCTGCACGAAACCGCCGCCCGGACTTACACCGTCCAATGGAGCCGGCGCGCGGATTTCTCCGACGCCACGACGACAACGAATCTTCCGTTTAACGTTCACACCCATTCTGCGCCGCTGACACAAGGTCAGTATTTCTGGCGTTACCGGTTCACCGACAAGGACGGCAAGGACTCCAACTGGAGTGTCAGCCGCAGCTTCACCGTTCCGGCGGATGCGATTGAGTTTCCCATGCCCACCCGCGCGCAACAACGCGACCGCGTGCCGCAGGCTCACCCGCGATTGTTCATGCGCCCCGAGGATCTGCCGCGTCTCCGCGAACTGGCGAGTGGTCGCGACGCCGCTGCCTTCGCCAGGTTGCTCGCAGAGGCGGACCGTTACATCGCCGACGGGCCGACGCCCGAACCCGAGCATCTCGGCTCGGCCACGGACAAGGAAAACAAGGAACTGATCAAGTATTGGTGGCCGAATCGCACGCAAACAGAGAAAGCCTGCCGCGAGGCGGAAACAATCGCCTTCGTTTACCTCTTGAGTGGCGAGAAAAAATACGGCGAGGCTGCGCGCAAATGGATTTTGCATCTTGCTTCGTGGGATCCGGATGGCCCCACCAACTTCCGGCTCAACTGCGAGGCCGGCAAACCGATGCTCTATCGCCTGCCGCGCGCCTACGATTGGGCCTGGGACACGCTCACCGAAGCAGATCGCGAAAAGGCCCGCGCTGTGATGTTGCGACGGGCGCAAGACGCATGGATCAGTGGCGAAATCGGGCGTGGTGTCGGCCACTTGAATCGTCCGTTCAGCAGCCACGGCAATCGCACCTGGCACAAACTGGCCGAGTGCGCCATCGTATTTCTCGGTGAGATTCCTGAAGCCGAAACCTGGCTTGATTATGCCGTGAACAAATTCTACGCCGCGTTTCCGGTTTGGTCTGATGACGACGGTGGCTGGCACGAAGGCGTCAGTTATTGGGGAGGTTACATGAACAAGGCGGTAACGTGGTTGCAGTTCGCAAATACCGCGCTAGGCATTGACGGTTTCAAAAAACCCTTCTTCTCGCAGGTTGGCGATTATCCGCTCTACGTCGCGCCGCCCGGCTCGCCGAACATGGGCTTCAGCGATCTCTCCTTCCGCCCACCGCCGCAAAGCTGGGGTGGATTTATCGAATACTTCCTCCGGGCAGGCAGCGGCAATGCCGGTGCGGACAAGAGCCACGCCGGTTACTGGCGTTGGTGGACGCAGCAATGGCAGATGCGCGGCGAAGGCGGTTTGATGGGCTTCCTCTACAACGCAAGCTTGCCACCCTTGCCGCCAGCCAAAGCGCCGACGGATTTGCCGCCGTCCAAAATCTTTCACGGCATCGGCGTCGCCAGCCTACACACCACCTTGCTCGACAGCGCAGACGACGTGCATCTGCTGTTCAAGTCCAGTCCGTTTGGCTCGCAAAGCCACGGACACAATCCGCAGAACAGTTTTCAATTGAACGCCTATGGCGAATCGCTGCTCACGACCTGCGTCTATCGCGATTTGCACGGCAGCAAATTCCACACGCGCTGGGCCTGGAGCACCGTGGCCCACAACGCCGTGCTGGTGGATGGCGAAGGGCAAATCCCGCACTCGGCCACCTCGATGGGCCGCATCGTGGATTCCAAGCTCACGCCGGAATGGGATTACGTGGAAGGTGATGCCCTTGCGGCGTACGGTGGCAAACTCACGCGTGCGCGACGCAAGATCGCCTTCGTCAAACCAGACCTCATTGTGATTTGCGACGATCTGGCCGCGCCGAAACCCGTTTCCTACCAGTTCATGCTCCACGCGCTCAGTCCGTTCACCGTGGCCGAAGCCGACGCACGCCTCACCGCGAAGCAACCCAAAGCCAGCGTGACCGCGCAGTTGCTTTCGCCAACGCCGCTCAAGTTCTGTCAATGGGATGGCTACAATCCACCACCCGACCGCGAGTTCCCAATTCAATGGCACGTCGAAGCCGCCACTCAGGCGAAGCTTGGCGAACTCCGGATGCTCACCGTCATCGTCCCGGAACGGGCCGGCAAGTCAGCAACTTGGCGTGCGGAACGACTGGAAAGCGACTCAGCTGTAGGAGTGCGTGTGGTTCGAGATGGCCAAACGGCGCTCGTGGGATTTCGCAAAGCCGACGCAGGCAGCGGACGACTTGGTTCGTCAGACTTCGATGCCGCCGTTCAAGTTGAATTCACATCCAAATGACCTTCCCCTTCCCCGCGGCCACGTCGGCGAAGCTCAACTCCCTGCCAGAACAGGGGGTGACGTGGTAGAACTCGCCGCGTTGCGCCGTGTTCGGCGGCGCAGCGACCCGCGCAAGTGAGCCAGGTCCGCCCGCTGGTCCCCGACGGGGTGGCCACAGCGCGACAACCACTACCCGCAAGAATCTGAGTTGCGTTCCTGGTGCTGCCTGCTCCGCTCCATTGGCCGGTGCTCCAAACCACCCCAAGGATGAACGTTTTCAGAAAGATTTTTGAAAGATTTCTGGAAAAGCGGCGTGTACGTAACCAGTGACAACACACCAGGCCGATAGCCGGCTGCGACGGACAAGCTCTCTTGCGGAAAAGCCGGTGAAAACCGCTTGCTTTCACGGGGCGGCCCGGTTACGACCATTACTGTTCAGAAAGGGAAAGGCTATGGCTAATCCACGCTTCCTTCTCGGCGGAATCGCTTCCGGGCTGCTGGGGATTTCTGCTACCTCGTCCTGGTCGCCCGACCTCCAAGAAGCCGGCAGCCTGGCAGCGGGATGCTGCGAACCGAATAGCGACGGAGATTTCCGCCCGTCAAAACAGCAACGCGTCCTCCTGCCAGGTTCAACGCGCTTGAGCGAAATGAACCTGATTCAAATAACATTCTGCCAATACTCCGAAGGAGTTGGAGACAACTTTTTGACTCGGGCTTCGGCAGGTCAATCCCACCAAAGACCATGAAAAATATGCCCTTCGTTGATCCCCTATCACTGCTGCTGATTTCAGTGGCGGCCCTAAGAAACGTTTTCAGGCAGGCGTTGCTCCCGGTGGCTCACCCGGCGGCTCGGGCTTTCGCAGCCTGCTGCTGGTTTTTCTGCGCCGGAGAAAGTTTGGCGTGGGTTGAGTACAGTTCTCCAAACAGCGGCTCTGACTGCTCGCCGTTTTGAATGAACAAACCTGACAATAAAGAGGAGCAAATGAAAACGAGATTCATACAAACCTTCATCGTAGCGGAAAAAGCCGCCATTGTTACGCCGCTAATCGCTGCTTACAGCCTTCTCGCCGGCCTCACAACTCTTGCCCAATCCGATGCGATTCCGACGCTGAACGACATTGCGAGCAGAGTCGCCAAAGCGACAGCACCATTGCATCCCCACCGCGTTGTTGTCCGCCAGACAGTTGAGCAGACTGCGACGAATGCGCCACCGGGTCTCACGCGCCCAGGTCAATCGCAAAAGAATCAAAGCACGTATACCCTCCATTTCACGCCTCAGAAGGGATTCCGAACAGAGGTCGCTCCGAAAGCGACTGGCACAAATGCCTGGCCTGCCATGACTTCGAATGTCCCCACTGCTCGGCTTTCCATCAACATTCCAAGCTTTCTCAAGGAGATTCAGGCTTGGCCCACGAACAATGTTACGAAGGACGTTTTGGACGGGAAGCAAGTTCACAAAGTATTGGCAAGCAATCGGGATGTTACCGCCGTCTTTTGGGCTGATGCCAAAAACAACTGCATTCGCAAAGTAATCCTCGATGTCCAAGGCAAGCGGTTCGCCGAAAGCAGCTTCGTTACAGATTCGATAAAAAGCAAGGTTGGCTCTTGGACAAGGCTGAGACGTGGTACGCCACCGATGCCACGCATGTTTCGTTGGACTATGGCGATTACGATTTCTCAGCGCAGTGAGAAGACAATGAGAAGGGACATGTTTTATGAAACACCGGATTTCCAACGCACAGCTGATTGTGGCATTGCCTGCTGTTCTATTTAAGCGCGCATAAATAACTCGACATAGTCGCGTCGTCCTTGTAGGTTCATCAGGCAAATGCAACCGGTATTTGCCAAAGGAAATTCAAGGACGGCTGAGAAGCTTTTGGAGTTTCGCCGACAGGCCCAGCGCGACAAGGCGCCGCGCGTGGTGCTGCGGCTGCAGGGGATTCTCATGAGCTTGGACGGTTTGACCGTCAGCGAGATCGCGCAGCGATTGCGGGTGCATCGCAGCACGGTGCCACTGTGGATTGATCACTGGAATCATTTCGGGGAGGAAGGACTGCTGGAAGGCCAACGTCCTGGACGCCCCGTGGCCCTCAACGCCAAGGATCGGGAAAAGCTCGCCGACATTCTCGACAGTGGTCCAGTGGCTTACGGTCTGGAAACCGGCATCTGGACCTCCCCGTTGATCCGCCAGATCATTCGGGAAGAGTTCGGTCGAGATTATCATCCGGGACACGTCCGCAAACTGCTCAAGCAATTGGGTTATTCCCGGCAACGACCGGCCACGCGCCTGATTCAGGCCGATCTGGCTCAGAAACGCAAGTGGGTGCGCTATACGTATCCGAATCTAAAAAAAACGCCAAAACCGAAGGGGCGGTGATTGTGTTTGAGGACGAGGCGTCCTTCCAACAAACCCCGACCTTGCGTGCCACCTGGGCGCGAGTGGGCTGCCAGCCGCAAATTCCCACGCGCGGAGAACGCCACACCCAGAAGATTTTCGGGGCAGTGAGTCTGAACCACGCCCACTTCACGTATCTCCACCAGCAGGAGTATTTTCAGTGGGAAACCTACTTGGCGTTCGTGGATCAGGTGCTCGTGCCGACGTTCTACCGCCGCAACCATCGCGTGTATCTGATCCAGGACAACGCCTCCTACCACAAGAAGCAAGAGAGCTGCGACTGGTTTGCCAAACACCGGCGCTACGTCCAAGTATTCCAATTACCGCCCTACTGGCCGGAACTCAATGCGACGGAACGCATTTGGAAATACCCCCGGCAGCACGCCACGCACAACCGCTTTTTCGCCAAGCCCGAACATTTGTGTGCGGCGTTGTTCCGAACCTTTGATCACGCGCGCCGCCATCCCGAGGAAATCGCCAGCCTTCTCCAGTCTTTCAATTAGCCTAGATGTCGAATGATTTATGCGCGTCTAAATAGGGACGTTATTCTCCGCCGGCATCGGACATGAAACCGAAGTGGCGCAACAGCACGCCACGCTTGCCGGACAACTGGGGTTACCTTCTCGTGAACTCAGCACTGGCTGGATAAATAATCCATCTTTTGGGTTGGGACTCCAAATCAATATCGGCGGCTCTCTCGGGGGGACATGGGCCGGGGTGACGATGGACGGCACGGGTTTGTTGCGCTACACGCAGAACCCTGGAGGCGGGACAGTGAATTTCGTGAGCAGTGCCGGGCATGCAACGACAGACGTCGGATTTGATACATGGGCAAGATACAGAATCACCCTTTTTGGTCATACAGTTGAAAGCGACCTGCCACTCCTCCCAGAGATTGCAAACCGAGACTGGCGATTTTCAGACGACAAGACTTTCGATTCCTATCTACTGGGGCGATCCGTCACATTGAGAGACACGAGCGATTTGGTTCCGATTGTCGGCGTTAAGCTGGGGTTCTCCCAAATTGGCATTAGCGGCATTGGGGACATTACGTTTTCGATCGGCCTCAACCCCACTCTTGAGTGCAATCTTACAGGAACGCGGCTACAGACCAGCGCGGGTGCAATTTATTCACCGGAGAGCGGTGTAACGGTCAACGTGAGTTCACAGGTGGACCCCATTCTTTGGACCACGGAACGCAGAATTTAAGTTAGCTTTCCGGGCTCTGTTGGGACTTGTTTGGGTTGGTTGTTTTGCTCTGCGTTCACACTGACTACACCCTCCGAGGCTGCGGCGTCCAGCCCGGAGTGAACCCCTTCGACCCGTCAGGGTCGAAGGGGTGAACGGAGGGATGGACGCCGGCGCAGCCTCACCGCCTATCGCCACCGCCAGGCCGCGGGCTTGGCCCCATACGACTCGGGCGAATGATACAGCTCGCTGGGCGTCGCATAACCCAAGGCTTGGTGCGGGCGGAGGGTATTGTAATCGCCAAACCACCGTGCCAATCCCCGGTGCGCCGTCAACCCGTCGGCATAGTCCTGCAGGTAGATGTCCTCCTGCTTGACGCTGCGCCAGAGCCGCTCGATGAACCGGTTGTCGATCCAGCGTCCGCGACCATCCATGCTGACATCCACCCCAGCCGCCTCTACGGCCTCCAAGAACGCCTCGCTGGTGAATTGACTCCCTTGGTCGGTGTTGGAGTCAACGGTTGCCTTCCGGTCGCCAACCCGGCGGTCCACGCCCGGATGCAGAACTCGCTGTCCAGCGTGTTGGACAGTTCCCACGCCACCACATACCGACTCCACCAGTCCATCAGTGCCACCAGATACAGGAAGCCACTGGCCATCGGCACATAGGTGATGTCGCTGCACCACACCTGGTCGGACCGCTGATTTCCAGCCCTCAAGAGGTAAGGGTAGATCGTGCCCTTCGCCGGGCTGGCTCAAACAACGCTTCCGGATAGATCGCCTCCACCCCCATCAAGCGCAACAGCCGCTGCACCCGCTTGCGGTTTACCCCCAACCCTTCCCGTTGCAACAGTGCCGTCAGCCGCCGACTCCATACACCGGGCGTTCCAAGTGCAACTCGTCCAGCCGTCGCATCAGCGCCAGGTTCTCCGCACTCTCCGGCGCGGCTCGTAGTAGAAACCGCTGCGGGAGAGGCCCCAGCTCGCACTGCCGTCGGATGCTCAGTTCGGGACATGGCGTGATGAATTCCTGCCGGGCCGTTACAGACCCAACTGCCTGCACTTTTTTAAGCCAATCCACCTCCACGGTCAGTTGGCCGATCTTCTCGTGCAACTGGGCCACCAACTCCTGGCTGTCTTGATTGCCTGTTCGTGGGGACTCGAACAGCTCCGGCAAGTGCTCCCGGATCACTCCCTTCCATTGGGTCACTTGCACCGGATGCACCTGGTATTCTCGGGCAATCTGCCCGACCGTCTTGACGCCCATCAACGCTTCCAGTCCCACCTTGGCTTTGAAGGCGCCCGTGTATCGTTTCCGTTTGGTTTTGCTCATAGTCCTACTGGCTTCTCATGCCCAGCAGAACTCGAAAAGTCTAACTTAGCTCGTGGTCCGAATTTCGGGGTCCACTTCTTTCGCCATCTGTCACGCTGAATGATATTTCTCAAACGACGCACTGCAATTTTCGATTTGGAATTTCGCCTGGCGGAGAAATCGAAGTCTCAATCATCGGACTATACGACAACACTTTCCCATTTCCCACAGACCTTAATTTTACATTTCCCGTCGCCTCTACTGACATTTCCACATCCCCCTCGCGAAGCATAACATTCGACATTCAGTCGCCACCGCCGACGGTAATAAACAGGTGGACCCCATTCTTTGGACCACGGAACGCAGAATTTAAGTTAGCTTTCCGGGCTCTGTTGGGACTTGTTTGGGTTGGTTGTTTTGCTCTGCGTTCACACTGACTACACCCTCCGAGGCTGCGGCGTCCAGCCCGGAGTGAACCCCTTCGACCCGTCAGGGTCGAAGGGGTGAACGGAGGGATGGACGCTGAGGTGGACCCCATCTTCAAACCACTGACCGCAGAAAATAAGGTGTGATTCCTTGGGTCTGCATCGTTGGTTTTTTGTTGTTGTCTGCTCTGCGCACAGAACCCTTTTGGAAAAGAGAAGGCGACGCCAGGCGCCGGCCTCCTCTCTCCCGTTTTCTTTAGGCACCGTCATCTTACCGCCGCAGGCGGTCTGATTTCAACTCCCACTTCGCCGGCCTGGCCCCATGCGATTCAGGGAAGCGATACACTTCCCGGGGCGTCGCGTAGCCCAGCGCCTGGTGCGGTCGTTCGTCGTTGTAATGGGCGAACCAGTGGAACATTCCGTTCTCCAACTCCAGTCCGTCCTCGTAGTCGCGCAGGTAGATGTCCTCATACTTGAGACTGCGCCACAGCCGTTCCACGAACACGTTGTCCAGGCCCCGGCCCGGCGCGTCCATGCTGACCAATGTGCCCCCTTCCTCCACCGCCTCAATGTGCCAGTGAGGTGAACTGCGATCCTTGATCCGTGTTGCCGATCAACGGCGCTCGCGTGCCATTCTTGAGCGCCGCCTGCCAGCACACGCAGAAGGCCGCCTCAAGGTATTGCTCAAACGCCACGCCAGCACATACCGGCTCACCAATCCATCACCGCCACCAGATACATGAATCCGTGGCGCATCGGGGTAGGTGATGTCGGCGCACCACGCTTGATCCGGGCCCGTGATCTCCTTTCCACGCAGTAAATACGGGTAGATCTCGTGCCCCGGCTCCGGTCGGCTGGTGTTCCTTTGCGGGTAGATCGCCCGGATGCCCATCAGCGCCATCAGGCGTTGCACCCGCTGCGATTGACCGCCCAGCCCTCACGCCGCAACAGCGCCGCCAGCCGCCAACTCCCGAAGACCGGACGCTCCAGGTGCAAGTTCGTCCAGCCGGCGCAGGAGGGCCAGGTTCTCCGCGCTTTCGGGCCGCGGCTCGTAGTAATACGCCCCCGCGAGATGCCCAGCAACGCGCACTGCGCCCGCAGCGACAGTCCCGCCGGAAGGGCCTCCACCAGTTCCGCGCTCCTTCACAAGCCCAGTTGTCTGGACTTTTTTGAGCCAGTCCAACTCCATCGTCAACTGCCCCTGCTTGCGCTCAGCCGTTCGATCTCCTTCTCACTCTCCTGGATTTGCACCGTCGGCCCCGTCTCGAACACCTCGGGCAGCCGCTGACTCACCTCGCCCTTCCACTGGCTGACCTGATTGGGATGCACCTGATACTCCCGGGCAATCTGCGCCACCGTCTTGATCCCCTTCAACGCTTCCAGCCCCACCTTGGCCTTGAAGCCCGCTTCCAACCGTCGTCGTTTCGCTCTCATTTTGTTGTCTGTCCTTTCCTTTCTTTTTAACCGGCTCGTTCATCGAGCCGGTCAGGAGCAGACACCAAAAAATCCACCCATACCAGTGGTCTAAAAACTGGGGTCCATTTCACGCCGGCGCAGCCTCACCGCCTATCGCCACCGCCAGGCCGCGGGCTTGGCCCCATACGACTCGGGCGAATGATACAGCTCGCTGGGCGTCGCATAACCCAAGGCTTGGTGCGGGCGGAGGGTATTGTAATCGCCAAACCACCGTGCTAATCCCCGGTGCGCCGTCAACCCGTCGGCATAGTCCTGCAGGTAGATGTCCTCCTGCTTGACGCTGCGCCAGAGCCGCTCGATGAACCGGTTGTCGATCCAGCGTCCGCGACCATCCATGCTGACATCCACCCCAGCCGCCTCTACGGCCTCCAAGAACGCCTCGCTGGTGAATTGACTCCCTTGGTCGGTGTTGGAGATCAACGGTTGCCTTCCGGTCGCCAACCCGGCGGTCCACGCCCGGATGCAGAACTCGCTGTCCAGCGTGTTGGACAGTTCCCACGCCACCACATACCGACTCCACCAGTCCATCAGTGCCACCAGATACAGGAAGCCACTGGCCATCGGCACATAGGTGATGTCGCTGCACCACACCTGGTCGGACCGCTGATTTCCAGCCCCTCCAAGAGGTAAGGGTGAGATCCGATGCCCTTCGCCGGGCTGGCTCAAACAACGCTTCGGATAGATCGCCTCCACCCCATCAAGCGCAACAGCCGCTGCACCGCTTGCGGTTTACTAACCCTTCCCGTTGCAACAGTGCCGTCAGCCGCCGACTCCCATACACCGGGCGTTCCAAGTGCATCTCGTCCAGCCGTCGCATCAGCGCCAGGTTCTCCGCACTCTCCGGCGCGGCTCGTAGTAAAAGCCGCTGCGGGAGAGGCCCTAGCTCGCACTGCCGTCGGATGCTCAGTTCGGGACATGGCGTGATGAATTCCTGCCGGGCCGTTACAGACCCAACTGCCTGCACTTTTTTAAGCCAATCCACCTCCACGGTCAGTTGGCCGATCTTCTCGTGCAACTGGGCCACCAACTCCTGGCTGTCTTGATTGCCTGTTCGTGGGGACTCGAACAGCTCCGGCAAGTGCTCCCGGATCACTCCCTTCCATTGGGTCACTTGCACCGGATGCACCTGGTATTCTCGGGCAATCTGCCCGACCGTCTTGACGCCCATCAACGCTTCCAGTCCCACCTTGGCTTTGAAGGCGCCCGTGTATCGTTTCCGTTTGGTCTTGCTCATAGTCCTACTGGCTTCTCATGCCCAGCAGAACTCGAAAAGTCTAACTTAGCTCGTGGTCCGAATTTCGGGGTCCACTTCTTAACTCCCACGATCAAGTCCGTCAGCCCCGCATCGCTTGCCGGGCTGGCTTTGCCTCAAACGCAGAGAATCACGATTCTTGGCTCCGGTTTTACGGAAAGCTCTAAATTGGCATTCAATGATGGCACCATCAGCTATCCGCTGAAAACGCCGGTCTTTATCAGCCCATTCGAGTTGAAATACGACATCGCGGTCGGAACGACGCCCGCGCAATGGATCGTCAAAGTGGTAAATGTCACCGCCGAGTCTGGTTCTTATCCCTTCTATGTCGTGGCGAATGACGACACGACGTCACCGGGCGCTCCAATTGCCCTGACGGCTTTGCCCTCTCCTTGGGCGAACAACAATCAATTCGCGTTGAATTGGACCAACCCGAACGACCCGTCCGGCATCGCCAAGGTTTGGTGGAAATGTGGGGCGGTGCCGACTTCAGCATCGGATAGTGTTTCCTATCGCTTGCCTGCTTACAAACCGCTGCCGGTTTCACTGGCCATTTTTGAGGGCGCACAGACGATTTACGTCTGGTTGGAAGACGGCTCGGCCAACAAAGACCATAACAACCGAGCGTCTGTGACTCTGAGACTGGATGTAAAGCGACCAACAATCAGCATCACCACCCCGACCGCAAACTTATCGTATTCGACTTCCGCAAACTCAGTTTCTCTGTCCGGCGTACATGCCGATAACCTCAGCGGCGTAACCAGCGTGACTTGGATAAACAATCGCGGAGGCGCCGGGACTGCCTCTCTGACAGGTAATCCTCTCAGCGGAACGTGGTCAACAGGGCCGGTGGCGATTTCCAGCGGCGACAACACCGTGACAGTCACGGCGACAGACGCAGCGGGCAACAAAGCTTCCTCCGTTTTTTTTTGTTAGCCGGATTGACACTTCCAACAGCGGAACGGTAATCGTCACCATCACCCCGCAAGACGCGATCAACAACGGCGCGCGGTGGCGTGTCAACGGTGGACCTTGGCGGGAAAACGGTGTGCCGGAATCGAATGTGCCCACGGGGCCGCGATTCGTGGAGTTCATGAACATCCCGGGCGGCTGGCGCACCCCGGTGGGTTTTGCGGCCAACGTCACTGCCGGCCAGACCGTGAGCGGCACGGGGAACTACACGCCGGTCTTTGTCAATGAGCCGCCCAATGCTCCGAGCAATCCTTCGCCGGCGAATGGAACCGCGAACCTGAGCAGGGTGAACCCGGCTTTCTCGTGGACCGGCGGCGATCCAGACAGCCCGGTTACGTACGCATTTCTCTTGGGCACCGGGCCGAATCCCGATTTTGCGGATCCGAACCTGGTTCACCTGGTGGGTTTCGGCGTTCTTTCCGAGAAATCCCTGCAGCTTGAACGGGTGCTTTCCGCCGGGACAACGCATTATTGGAAGGTTAAAGTGCGTGATGAAGTGACGGGGGTGATTGTTGACAGCCCGGTTTGGCAGTTCACAACCGAATACAGTTACTCGGATATCGCGGCCAAGGGGCTGTCCCTCGAAGGGAATGTTCGTCCCGGAGCGCAGGTCATGTTGTCAGTGACGGCGACAAACGAAGGGTCGTTTCCCTTGGGAGGAGCCTATGTTCACTTCTACCTGTCGCGTTCGCCGGGAGCAAAAGAGATGCGGTTGACGTTGCCGGTTGGAATCTTTATCGGCAGCACCCAACCCGGCGGGCAGCAGGTAGTGCAGTTTCAAGCGACGTTGAACGGGCTGCAAGCCGGACAGAGCTTCATTGACGCATGGATAGACCCCGGCGCGTACGGCCAAGGCGTCGAGAACAACTTCGCGAACAACCTGCAAACGGGTGCATCTTGGCACTGTCCTTAGTTTGGCGCCCAAAGTTCGTCCCAGTGGTGATTGCGCCAGGCCTCATCCAAAGCGCAGAGGTTGCGCAATCCCTCCTGGGTCCAGAACTGGCCGCAGCGTTTGAAACGACACTGTTTTTGGCGACAAGCCGATTCCACCGCGCCAGACCCGATGGGCCAGCGGCGGCGGGCGATTTCCTGGTAGTTCATCCGGCTGGCATTGGTTTGAAAATAATTCTGTTCACGCTGAATCACTTTCCCCACCTCACCCCGCCGTTTCTTGAGCCGGCCGATCTGGCGCAAAACCTGGCGTTCCTTTCCGTGTCTGAGCTGATGCCGCAGGGGTTCCACCCACTGCGAAAGCGCGGGCTGCTGCTGGCCGTGTAAGGCGCGTCCCAGTTCCCAGAGGTGTTCGCTGCCGTGATAAAAGTCTAGGAGTTCCCTGGCCGTGCTCCAGCGATCCTGCTTCAGGTTCCAGGTCCAGGGCGCTCCGTCGGCCAGGAACAGCGTGTCCTTGGCCCGGGCCAGTCCTTCGCGCAAGGCTTCCCAGTGGAGCCGTCGCCCCAGTTCCACGGCCTGCTCCTGCCAACTGACGACCAGCTTGTCAATCAACAGGCCGCGTCCACTCTCAGTGCGGGCGGCTTCTTCGTGCCGATAGAACACGCCCAGCTTCAATTCGTGCCATTCCACGCGGTTTTCACGGGTCTTCTTCTTGCCCCAGCGAGCGCCGCGATAGCGAAGCTGACAACCATCCACCATCAGAACTCCCAACTCGCTGGGGCCACGCTGGGGCAATCGTTCCTGGGCGGGCTGCTCATAGCGTTGCTGCGCCTGGCCTTCGGCCCGCGCGCCCACACGTTGCACCAGCGCGTGCAGGGTGGAGTCATCCACCGTTTGAGACCATTTGCTGGCGACCTGCGCCGCTTCCTCGTAAGACCCCGTCGCCGTCGCCGTAAAGCAAAGTTTCTCCGCAAAACCGGGAGTGATCTTCTCGTGCGGCCCCAATTGCCATTGTTCACGGATCGGGCAGCACCAGCGGCCCGAGCCGGCTTCCTTTCCGTAGTCAACGACGAGCTCGATTTCGCCCAGTTCGCTGCGGAGCGTTAGCGGTCGGCGTCGCCGCTGCTTGAGGGGGAAAAACCTCGCCAGACTCATCGGCGAGTTGTTGCAGGCGCTCTTGCAGGCGCTGACGCCCCCATTAACGGCTTTCGGCCACGACTTCGCGTTCGATGTCGGCAAGACGGGGGAGAGACTTGGGTGCGGGTTTCGGTTTCATGTGACGACACGGCTTCCATGGTTTTTGTTTCTGCCGGTCGAGGAACCGTTACGCCTCAAATCTTAAGGACAGTGTCAAGATGCACCCCCTGCAAACGATTGAAATCAATTCACAGCCATCCCTCAGGCGGATGAAAAGTTGGGATGGCGCGGACGGAGTTTACCTGCCACAAGGCAGGGATGAAAAAACCACCGCACTCCACGCCAACCCGTTCCAAGTTCACCGTCTTCCGCCAACTCTGCAATCTCATTCCCCAGCATCTGGTGTCGCAACTGGCCCGCGGCACCGGCGCCCAGGAAAAATCCCGCTCCTTCACGCCGTGGAGTCACGTCGTGAGCTTGCTCTTCGCCCAGTTCACCCACGCCCTCGGCCTCAACGATGTGAGCGACAGTTTGCGCCTGCACTCCGGTCCGCTCTCGGCCATTCGCGGCGCCACCCCGCCCAGTCGCAACGGCCTGTCCACTGCCAATCGCACCCGCCCTGCCGCCCTGGCCGAACAGCTCTTCTGGAAAACCCTCGAACATTTGCAAAGCCTCTCGCCCGCCTTCGGTGCGGGCCGCGCTGGCAAACGTCTGGCGCACCGGTTCAAAACCGCCATCCACGTCGTGGACGCCACCACGATCCAACTCGTGGCCCACGCGCTGGATTGGGCCAAGCACCGCCGCCGCAAGGCCGCCGCCAAATGTCATCTGCGGCTGGACCTGCACAGTTTCCTCCCGCGCTTCGTGCTCATTGACACGGCCCGCGACAACGACGCCAAACGCGCCCGCGAGGTCTGCGCCGCCATCCGCGCGGGCGAAATCGTGTTGTTTGACAAGGCGTACGTGGACTTTGTCCACTTGCACGATTTGCACCAGCGTGGCGTCTTCTGGGTCACCCGCGCCAAGGACAATATGGCCTTCAGGGTGGTCCAGCGCCGCATCAAAAAACCGGCGGGCAAGATCCTGCGCGACGACGAAATCCTGCTGACCGGGCCGCAGAGCCGGGCGGATTATCCCCAGCGCCTGCGCCGGGTGGTGGCGCTCGTCGAGGTGGACGGTGTGGAGCGCGAAATGGTCTTCCTGACGAACAATTTCACTTGGGCCGCCAGCACCGTGGCTGAACTGTATCGCTGCCGCTGGCAGATCGAAGTGTTCTTCAAGCAGATCAAACAGACGTTGCAACTGGCGGACTTCCTGGGCAACTCGGCCAACGCGGTGCGCTGGCAGGTGTGGACGGCGCTGCTGGTGTATGTGTTGTTGCGCTATCAGGCGTTCCTGTCGCGCTGGGGCAGCAGCTTCGTGCGGCTCTGGACGTGCGTGCGCGCCGCGCTGTGGTTGAAACTCGACGCCCTGGCGCTGCTCAAAAGCTATGGGACAGCCGGCGGGGACTTTCGCTTGCTGGGCCAACCGGAAGCCGCGTATCTGCCAGGATTTCGGCCCGCCGCTGCGGGATAGCCGCCGCGCTCCAAACCGACGCCCAGCGCAGGATGAACTGAAATTCCTTAACTCCACTTTCAAATCGCCCCCTGTGTTTCTTCGGAAACCATCGGGATCAGGCAGCGTCTATCAGCCTTGGGGGATGATTGTGAAATCAATTACATAGACGGGCAACCGCCCGAGGTTTCGTACGTTGGGTTCCAGAATTCGTATCTGAAAACGGGCCATTCCAACACGGTCATTTACATGGCTTCGGACGATGTGGCGATTAGGACGATGGACTTCTATTTTTCGACGAATGGCGGCTTGGATTGGAGTGCGATTGAGGAGGGATATGTTCCTCCGACGCCCCCAACTTACGGCGCGGTGTTTCCATGGTTGGTCCCGGGGGAACTGGCGCTCACGACTGACCTCATGCTTCGAGTCGTGGCGCGGGACACCTCTGGCAATTGGGGCGAGCAGGTTGCAGGACCTTACACCGTTCTCGACGGCTCCGCACCTTCCGTTACCCTGCTTTCACCGAATGGGGGTGAAGTGTGGGACATGGGGACAACCCAGGAGATTCGCTGGCACATGTCCTCGGCCAATCCACTCGCCTGGATCCAACTCCTGTTTCATTACGACAATAGCGTTGATTTCGTTTCCACCACGGTACCTGTTGGCGCGACCGCGCAATCGTGGATGTTGCCAAGCCCGTTTGCCACCTCGTCTGGAAAGATCCAGATTCGAGTTCAAGACGTGAACGGGAATCTCGCGGTTGATTTTAGCGACGCCTTCTTCACCATTCGCGATACGTCAGCCCCGCCGCCGGTACCGTGGATGACGCCTACAAATATCACGTCCACGGTCGCAGGTGATCCGGGGGAACGCCGAGAATTGTGACGGATGCGAGTGGAATCGCGCACTTGATTTATGGTTTGAACCACGACGCGAACGCTCGCACCATCAACTTCCGCTACAAGAAAAAAATTGGATCGAATTGGACTTCGCCGACGGCGGTAAATCTGGACGTGCAATCCGTGGACAGTCAGGTCGGCGGTTCGTATTCAATCAACGATTGGCGGTTCGCGGTAGATGCCCAAGGCCGCCCCCACGTTGTCTGGGGCACCAGTTTTCCGACGTTTTCTGAATTCAACAAGGCAGACATCTACTATAGCTCTTTCGACGGCTCTACTTGGAGCGCACCCAAAATGTATCGGACGGTATCCGGGGGGCATTCAACGTCAATACTCTCTCGTGGAGCACCAGGCAGAACATGCCTTTCGCGCAAGCAAATTGTGCATCGGCGGTGGTGAACGGAAAGCTGTACATCCTTGGTGGAACCGCGTTTTTGCGCGTTTACGAGTACAATCCGGGGAGCGACTCCTGGCTGAGAAAATCGGACGCCCCAACTGCACTGGATAGCGGTGGTGCCGGGGTGGTGGATGGAAAAATCTACGTGATTTCGCCGAATGCTAAACACAACGTCATAAGTAATTGCATATATCAAATCCCACAAAGACGTCGCAGAGTGGCGTTAGGCCGGGACCAAAGGCGAAATGTTGGTTCGACCGCGGCAATGACTTCATCCAGAGCGGCGAAGTAGCGGTTATGAAGGCAGCGCCGCCGGATGAGCTTCCAGACACGTTCGATCGGATTGAGTTCCGGACTGTAGGGCGGCAGAAAGTGCAGACAAAAGTGCCCGGCCACTTCGTCGCGCCAAGCTTCGTGCAGACAGGCATGGTGATAACGGGCGTTGTCGATGATGATTACCATCTTTCGACCTCCCCGACGATGGCGGCGCAGCTTCCGATAAAAGTCCCAGCAGGTTTGGGCATCAAACATTCCGTTGGGTCGGGACATCACCAGCATGCCGTCGTTGAGCCGCACGGCCCCGAAATAGCTGATGCTCTTTCGGGTCGGAGCGTGAAGACAGATCGGGTCGTCCACTTCGGGTGGGACCCACATCCGGCAACGCGAGCCGTGCTGTTGGAAGTGAACCTCATCCATCGCCCACAGATCGAGGTCGTTTCTGCGTGCCAGTGCGTGGAGTTTTTTTATGCGCAGCTTGCAACAGGGGGTCGGCTTTGGCCACTTGCGGACGGGGTTTGCGCAGACGAAAACCCAACTGCCGGAACAACCGCTGACATTGGCGCACCTTTAGCCTTACCCCCAACTCTCGCTCCAGGAACGCAGACAGAGTCGGGCCATCCCACATCTGCGTCGCCAGCCCATACTTTTCCGGGCTGTCGCGCAACGCCGCTTCCACCTTGGCCAGTTGCTGGTTGTTCAAACGACTGGGACGCCCGAGACGTTGACCTTCTGCCAAGCCGGCCAATCCCTCGGTTTCAAAACGCTGCACCCAGTTTACGACGCTGTGGTGGCAATCACCCAGCAGTTGCGCCACCCGAGGGCAGGTCATGCCTTGAGCCACGAGCAATACGCCGTGGAGTCGGTGATCATAGCGCGACGCATCGTTGCGCCGAATCTCATCTTGGAGCGCCATGATCATGTTTTCTTGGTCGGAGATAGTGAGCGGTTTCATCAACCGGACCATACTTCCGCCTGGCACTATATGCAATTACTTATGACGTTGTGTTTAACAGCACTTCCATTTACAGCCCCGCGACCGATTCTTGGACAACCGCCCCGCGTGTCCCAACCGCGCGGCAGGGATTGGCAGTGGCGGTCGTGTCGGGAAAGGTCTATGCCATTGGCGGCCAGAACTCGGCAAAGAATGAAGTGTTCGACCCGGGCACCGGAAGCTGGACGGTCAAATCGGACATGCCCACGGCAAGAGGGTGGCCGGCTATCGCAGTGGTCGCCAACCGAATCTATGTCATCGGCGGAAGGGCCAGCAACGGCGCCAACCTGAGAACGATAGATGTTTATGATCCGGCGACTGATGCGTGGACCTCGCGAACGAGTCCGGCCGGGGTTCAATGGCCAGCAAAGGAAGGCGCAGTTGCCGCTGTCGTGAGTGGCAGGATTTACTTGATGGGTGGGCGAACGGGGAATAGTTATCTCAACACGGTTGACGAGTGCGATCCGACCACGGATTCGTGGATTCCTATGAACACCATGAGTGATGCCCGGGCATATTTCGGTGGTGGGGTAATTGGATCGGAACTGTATGTGGCTGGGGGTACGGAATTCAACGGGTCATTCCCTAACACGTTGGCGTCGGCGGAGAAAGCCACAATCTCGACGAGTCTAGTTGGCGCACAGTCATCGTCACCTGTTGTCGCTGTGGATGAGTCGAATACTGTCCATGTCGCATGGGGCGATGGCATCGTGTGGCAGCCAGACCCCAACAGCATCGTGGGTTTTTCCGTCACAGGAAGTAACAACATTTACTACCGCACTAAAGAAAGCGGGCAACCGCTTTCGACTGCAGTGCAACTGACGACAAGTGGAGCAAGCGTTAGTCCCGACCTAGCGGTGGGAGTGAATAACGCCCTACACTTGGCTTATATCGACTATCCGTCTGGCAATGGCGCCGCAATGTACATGGAAAAAAATGGCGGAGGTTGGAGCGTACCGATCATCGCTGCGCCTCAAGCCACTGATCTGTTGCGAATCGCAAGTGATGCCAGTCATCAAGTCCACTTGGTCTGGCGTTACTGGAACGACGCGATCAACCAGAGCACAATGCAATACCGCTCCGGCAGTGCCGATTCGTGGACTTCGGTCGAAAACATCACCACGAATGGAACTCCCCAACGTCCCACGATCAGCGTAGATTCGCTCGGGCGCCCACACGTTACCTGCGAAGATTGGCAGTGGCCCGAGAAACTGCTTTACACATACAAGCGACAGAACTGGGTCTCGCCGATCAAACTCAATCACGACAGCCAAGTCGTCGCAAATTCCAGCAGTGATGCCAGTCTCGCACGAACGAATGACGAGATGCACGCCGTGTGGCTTTCCTGGTTCAATGGAAATTCCGAAGTCTTTTACAACTACGCGGTGGTCGGCAGTACCAATGACATTTCTCCACCTTCCGTTTCGGTGATTGCGCCCCATGCCGGTGAAGTTCTGTCTGTCGGCTCATCCACGACTATTCTGTGGGAGGCTCTCGATGATCAAGGCGTCGCCAGTGTTGACATTCACTTGACTACGGACGGTGGTATCTCTTGGTCGGTCATCGCAACGAGCGAATTGAACGACGGCCAGTTCTCTTGGATTGTCAGCGATACGGGAACAAGTATCGCCCAAATCAAGGTTTCGGCGCGGGACTTGATGGGGAATGTGAATTACTCCACTTCCGGCCCATTCACAACTGCGGACCTGACACCGCCTTCAGTTTCTCTCATTTCGCCGACCGGCGGTGTGACGCTCTCTGGAAATGCAAATGCTAATCTCACATGGAGTGGCAGCGATAATGTCGGGATTACGCGCATTGACCTGGAATACTCGCTCGACGGCGGGCAGAGTTGGCTGGTGCTGGCCAGTGGACTATCCAATCTGGGTTCGTACACATGGTCAGTTCCGAACACACCTACGACGACACTACTGATCCGCGCGACCGCCGGAGATGCCGCAGGCCTTGCAGCGTCTGCGACATCCGGTCTCTTGACGATTGTGAAAGGAAACACATCCCCAATAACTCCTCATAGCCCGTTCCCATTGAATGGGGCAACGAATATTCCTCTCACTCTTGCGAATTTGGCATGGAGCGGTGGTGATGTTGATGGGGACGTACTGGAGCAACAACTGTCATTTGGAGCGAATAGTAATCTCCCGTTGGTTTATGCCGGCACGGCTACTTTGTTGCACATAGGTTTACTTCGGCCGGAAACCACGTACACATGGCAAGTAACAGTGTCCGACGGGATCACGACAACCATTGGCCCGGTTTGGTATTTCACCACAGAATCGGGAAGCTTCTCCCATCTGGCCCTGCGGGAAATCCAGTGCTTTGATGACGGTGTTTGGATCGAGTTCACCGGACTCCTTTTTGGTGAGGTTTACCAGCTTCAAATCTCTCCGGACTTGACCAATTGGACGACGGAAGCAACGCTCAATGCCATCCAATCAACGATCACTTTTCAGGACTCCTCAGCTACCAATCTGCAGCGGCGATTCTATCGCTTGATTGCGCCCTAAGTTACTGGTTCAGGGCGACGCTTTGCGACGCGACCAAAGATGCGAAACATATCGGTAGTAATCAACAGCTAGTGCTTAATTGCATAGATTAACGATAGTATTCCGAAGCTGGGATCCCTTTACTTCGCGCTTCCGCCATTTGAATGGTTTTGCGTGGTGACCGTACGCCTCAATAGAGGCTCCGATGGCTTGGCGTAGCTCTGCTGTGCTTCTGGCGCTGAGGCCACGCAGGGCCTTGCGCGAGAGGATTCCGAACCAGATCTCCACTTGATTGAGCCAACTGGCTGAAGTCGGCGTGAAATGGAAATGGACATTGGAATGTGCGGCTAGCCAAGCATCGCACTTTTTTGTGCGTGTAGCAGTCCAAAATCATGCAATTCCTGCTCGGCCGGAGCTGGCTACCACTTCCAGATCCATAGACCAGGGAACCTCGCGTTTCGCCGGAGCTGGGTGATGGTCTTCACTTGCCCGGTGCTGTACCTCCAGCGCCAGTGTTGAGCGTGCCGTGGCGTTTGTAGGTGCTCGAGCCCGCGAACGATCTTGCCATTGAACCAGCCCTGACATAGCCCGTCTTGCGCCCAAGGGCTGGATATTTGGGTTTTCGTCTACTGAGATCACCAGCGCTCTTCGGGGGATTGAGATACAAGCCCACACACGCGGCCTTGGCAAAACTCCTTGTCCGTGCTCACACACCAGGAACGTTGCCGTTGCAAGCAGATTCCTCATGGCGCAGAACCCGCCACGGCATGGACCGAGCCGTTGAGCGCAGCGGCCACCGCCGGGCCGTCAGTCCGCGGGCAGCCACCGCAGGGGGCGGTTGCTCCAGAAGCGCCAATACCCGGTTGCGGAATTTCGCCATAAACCGGCTTGGCTCCCGGTCGAGGGCCATCCCGCAACCCAGCCAAGCCGCGCGCTACAAAACGTTGCCGCCATTTAATGACGGTGTTGGAACGGGTGTGAGCGCTGCGAGCAACCTCTTGGACTCGTTTGCCGGCCAGACAGCCCAGGATGATCCGAGCCCGTTCCACAACTTGCTTAGATTCGGTCCGACTACCAGCCAACCGCTCCAACTCCTGCCGGTCTTCCGGACCACACGTAATTGCGGGCGCATTTCTTGCCATGCACCCCAGCATATAATATATCGCTTAACATTGCAAGTAAGCACTAGGTTGGGAATGCTCCAGTTGGCAGCGCGGGAGAACTCAGTCCGGGCGGTTCGCCGGGCACGATCACCATCGTCGGCAGTTACACGCATCTGGCGTTGACCCCCAGCTACGGTCCAACCGCACTCACCTTGCAGGTCGCGAATCTCATTGGCGGCGCTCAAACGAACTCGTTCGATCTCACGGGCGACCTGCCGGCGCTGGAACTACTGCTTCCGCCCGGCGTGTCGGGTCCATTCCGTTTTCAAGGTTCGAGCAATCTGGTGGACTGGATTGATCTCTCCACCAACACGCCGTCCGGGCAGGTGTTCCGGTTCGTTGACCTGGAGGCCTCCGGCTTGACTCATCGTTTCTATCGCGCCGTCAGCCCGTGAAGAATCGTAGTGGGACAGCGCGTCCTGCCTGTCTCGGTTCATCTCCGCGAGAGATCACAACGCGGCGAAACCGCAACCCGGCGATGAGGGTCGGAGAGGAGGGTTTGACTCCTCCCCGCCCTCCCAAACCGGACGGGCGGATTTCCCGCATCCGGCTTTCCGGTTCGTGGCTCCCGATGGGCTGGCTCAGGCACTCGTCGCAGGGCGTTGGGACTTGGATCCGGCGTGAATTTCGGTCCTTTTGTGAAAGAGCGGCCTAAAATTGAGGTTCCTGCCGGAATGTTTTGCAGCACTCAACGGTTTTTTCAGGGCATGGTCTCAGGCCTCCAGCGGTTGCAGCTGATGGACGCGGGAGAGAATTTTTTCGGTCCAGGTCCGAAGGACCGGCGAATCGGCCAAGCGCAGTGTGGGGCGGTTCTGTGGTCGGGTCAGTTCTCCCGGCAGCCAGAATAGTCTGTAGCGCAGCGTGCCCAGCGTCAGGTCCTGCCACTCTGGAGGCAGGCAGGTGCGTTGGAAGGTAGTGACTAAATTGTGGGCCAGCCGAATCACTTCCAAGTAGAGCGCATTGGCGGCAAAGTCCCCGGTTGGGATCTTTCTGCAGAGCGAACTTTCCTGCAGTTCGTAGATGCGCGCCTCCATGCCTGCACGCCCATCATAGAAATGCCACACTCCCTCCGGAGTGAGCGTCAGATTGGTAATCCGCCCGATACAAATAGCTTCCCAGATTGAACAGGGTCGGCTCGGGCTCGTTATGCCCAGCTGCCGCCGCGCGACGATGAAGCGCCGCGCCTGGGACCAGCCAGTGGTTTGAAGTTCCACGCATTTCACAGGCGATTGCACTGTAGCGCAAGCCACCCAGTTTGCGTTTCAGCCTCAGCCGCGCGCCACCACCGCGATTGGGGCGGTCGCCATATCTGGCAACACAGGCCGTAACCGAAGCCGGCATCGGCCTGAACTCGCAACTGCGCATGTCCCCGGCGCGCGCTCAAACCACTGGCCAACAGCCTCGACGGCACTGTTCTCCTGGGCGCCTGCATTGCCCGGTCGTGTTCGGTGTCCCAAAGCAGCGAGGAGTTCGCCTCCAGACAGAGGAGCGGATTATAGGAACGTTTGCCGCGGTAGCGCGGATTATAGCCAACCTCCGCCTGCTCCTGATGTCCGAAGACCGTGACGACGGTGCTGTCCAGATCCAGGATCAAGCGGGAGCGATGATCGGTTTCAATGAATGAACTGTTGCTGAAGTTGATCGTTACGCGATGAAGTTGGTGTCTGAAATCCTCCGGTGCTCCGGCTCAGAACCGGCGCAGCGTTTGTGGGTCAGGATCATCCGCAGTCCGGTCAGATACTGAAAGGCTCCGTTGGCGTGGAGGAAGGAAGAGGTCTCGATGCGGCCCAAACCCAGCAGGATCGGATACAGGAGTGCCAGCGTCATCTGCGACAGACTGTAGCGTTGATTGCGCCGGGGATACCGCAGATGGCGGCGTTGGTCTCAATTGCAGCACTCGTGTAAATTCGTGAAAGAAGTAAACGCCGCCATAGTGCGTCAAACCCCCGTGATTACAGGCGATCTTGAGGTTTCTGGGTGCGCGGCGCATGTTGAGCCTCACTTCACTAAAAGGGAGGTAAGGCTCAAAACTTAAAAAGGCCATTGCGGCCCGTCAATATCTAGGGAAAATCGCATGGCCACCCCGCTTTTCACGCCGGAAATAGGTGGGAAGCAACTCACCAACCGCGCAAGCTCGCGCTCCGCTCACCCCTTCCAGGGCGGCCCACTGGCCCCCGGCGCTCCGTCCCCAGGCGATCTTTCATCGCGCCGACGCGCAAAGCCTCGCGGCACTACGTCGGCCTTTGTGAGATGGGTCCGGTGCGGCGGCGACCACCACGTTCCTACGTCCCTTCGCTCCACGGTCGCTACCCGCTTCTTCGCTACTACGGACGCGCTGACCCCGACAGAGCCGTTCGTCGCCCTCTGCCGTGGTTCCCTGATTCACGTCTCTCTGACTTCCGACCATGCTGCCTCCAACCATCTGCGGTTCTCTGCCGGACGCACTCCACTCCCCCCTCAGCGCCGACAGCACTATTTTGTTCGGGCTTCGCCCTTTCGCTCGCAGGCTCGCCAGAACCGCCGACCGAATCGAGTTCACAGGGTGGCGGTCATACCGCCACGGCGTTACGGCCTGGTCGTTCTCCTCCCGATGCTCTCCACCCGGGGGTATCGCCCCGATGCAGTTTCGTTCGGATACTGGCCCTACAGTGTCGGCCAGGTCAGGGACTTTCACCCCGCTGTCAAAGAGCGCTCTCAGGCGCACGAGCGCGGACTTCAGTCCGCTTCACCGTGCCAATGGAAGGAAGCGCCGCCGATTTCCACGACGTTCGGACTTGCGGATGCTGAAGCGGCATAAATGCCGCGCTCCAAAAAACAATCCGTGTCCATCGCTGCTCATTCTGTTGCCTTGTGCCTTACAACAGGCCGACTTCGCGTTCGACAATCAGAATTTCCTCCTGCTGAAATTCCTGTTTCAAAGACTTCTTGAGATTTGCAGGGAACGCGCGCGCACCGGCGGCGTCCTGACTGATCACCCGATAAATCACGATCTCGTCGCGATACGTCAGGTTGCCGAATTTCCAGAATCCCTGATTCGGCTGCGGAAAAAACGTCAGCCCCTCGAAGTGCTCCAGAAGCCTGCCCTGCAGATTTTGAAATCGGGTAGGTCAAAGGGCGTTTCGTCGTTGTAGAAAAGCGGGATGAAAATGTCATACTCTTTCACCAGCGACCTCCTCGAGGCACGGTGCGGCGGATTCACGGGTCACCTCGGAGAACCGGATGCCGGCTTTCCGCAAGGCTCGCAGAGCGCCTTCGCTCAAAACGCAGGTGCCTTCACGCAAGATCATTCCTGGAGAATGGCGCAGGAGAATCGGCAGTGCCTTGACTTCCTCATCTCCTGCCAGGTGAATGACGGCTTTCGTTGCAACGGCGCCAGTATTCATGGCGGCAAATTAAGGCCGATCAACGAGCGAAACAAGCGCCAGTTTGCGCGCAGCGGTCCGGCGCGTTTGCCGACAGCAACCCCGGCCTGCTGGGGCTGACGGAATCCTACACGCCCACGGGCCTGCTCTTGATCGCGGGCAGCAACGCGTATCCCAGCCTCAGTTTCACCGTGTCCGGCGGCACCACGCAGACGGTGTGCGTGCCGTTCCAATTGCAGGCCGTCGCCGCGGACGTGGACGGCGCGCTCACGAACGTGACGATTCTGCTGGATGGCTCGCCGTTGGCGGGCGCGGGGAGGTTGCCGGTAGTGACGACGTCGGAACTGGGTTTCCCGGCGCGCTACACGTTCACGGCCCGGGCGCAGGACAACCAGGGCGGCACGACGTGGGCGACACAGGAGGTGGCGGTGTTGTCATGGCCGTTGCACTGGCTGCTGCCGGCGGGCCTGCGGACGAACGGCGCGTTCAAGCTGTGCCTGTTGGGCGAGACGAATCGGAGTTACGAGGTGTGGGCGACCACCGATCCCGACGGCACGAACTGGACGGTGCTGGGTGTGATGGAAAACACGAATGGGATATGGCGCTTCCTCTACACGGGTGCGACGAATCAGCCGTGGCGGTTTGATCGGGCGGTGGAGGTGCCGTAGGACAGCGCGGCCCGCCTGTCTCCATTCGTTTGCCGCGAAAGAACTCAAGGAGCGCAGAGAAGATTCCTTGGGTTCTTTGCGCCCTTTTATGGTGATTGAATCCGTGTCCATCCGCGTCATTCGTGGTTGAACTGCACTTGCAGTTTGAACCGACTGACGTCGGCCGCTACGGGATCAGCGCACGCGAGACAGGCAAGAGCGCTCGGCTTTCTTCCGGGCCAATTTGAATTCCTGGTACGCTTCAGCGGTGATCTCAATAAGTGTACGACGCGTCAGGCTTCGGCTGCCCGATTTGGCCACCGCAGCTTCGAGGAGGGCATCGAGCTTTGCGCGGTGTTCTGTCTTCCGGCGCGGGTCGCAGGTCTCCAACTCGTAGCGCGCCAGCAAAATGGCTTCGAGTTCAGGATTGCGGGCCATTGAATAGTTGCTTGAACAACTCGCGCCGGCACGTTGTGCTGAGACTGCCGTGCCACTCGGCTTGGGTGTCGCCAAGTTCCTCGACGGTCGCTTCGACGTCGGAGAGCTTGATGCCTGCGGAATTCCGCGGCAGTCCACCGGCGCGGCGGACTTCATTTGCGAGCCGTTCGCCTTCGGCGATGAGAGCCGCCAGCCAAGTCTTGTGATAGCGTTTGTCCAAGGGCGTGGGTTTGCGTTCGATCATCCGCTCGAACTCGGCTTGGCGGAACAGGTCAATGCCCTTGAACCAACTGACTACTTCCTGCAATCGTCCGTAACGTCGTGCCCGAAGATCGTGCGCGTTTTGATCCAACACCAAGCCTACGGCCTGCCAACGCGGAGATTCGATGGTTTCCGGTTCGATGGTTGCGTTTCCCATAACGGCCAAACCATACACCCTCCTCGGCTGAACAAGCAAGTGGGCAGGAGGGTCCGAGGCAAGGACTTGTCGGTCGGGTGCCGGCTGATTGACCATCAAGTTCGGCAGCTCGCCGCCCGGCAGCCCGCATGACCAGTTGGTCGTCGCCGGCCCAGCCACGTTGGATGGCGCGTTGCAGGTGGCCTATCTCAATGGCTTCACGCCGGCGCTGGACCAGGAGTTCAGGGTTTTGAGCTACGGCTCACGCAGCGGCAACTTCTCGTCCGTCGTTCAGCCCGGATTGCCACTGGTCTGGCGTTGACCCCCAGCTACGGTCCAACCGCACTCACCTTGCAGGTCGCGAATCTCATTGGCGGCGCGCACACGAACTCGTTCGACCTCACGGGAGGTTTGCCGACGCTGGAACTCCGGCTGCCGCCCGGCGTGTCGGGTCCGTTCCGTTTTCAAGGTTCGAGCAATCTGGTGGATTGGATTGATCTCTCCATCAACACGCCGTCCGGGGAGGTGTTCCGGTTCGTTGACCTGGAGGCATCCGGCCTGGCTCACCGTTTCTATCGCGCCGTAAGTCCGTGACGTGAACGACAGGAAAATTGATGACAGATAGATAAGGCCGCACCGACCGAAGATTTTCCTGTCAACAATCTTCCTGTCACAGACCGTGTAATTCGGGTGTGCAAAGCGTTAGGCGGTGTGTACATTAGCCCCATGAGCTTGATGGAAGCAGAGATACTGACGCGAGTGATTGCGCCGGACGATCCGTCGTTGGAAAAGCAGGCGGCGGAAGCCATCCTGGCGTTGGGGTTCAAGTCACCAGACCGGCGGCGCATGGATGAACTGGCGGCCAAGGCGCGCGAGGGGACGTTGAACGACGAAGAACGCGCCGAGGCGGACAGTTACGAACGCATCGGACATTTCGTTTCCTTGCTCAAGTCCAAAGCGCGACGGTCACTGGCGTCCTCCTAATGCGGATGGACGCCGAGTTGCGAAGGCTGGTTTGGGAGCGTGCCGGCCGCCGTTGCGAATACTGCCGGATGCGGCAGGAGTTCGATGAGTTGACGTTTCAAATCGAGCACATCATTCCGCGAAAACATCACGGCACCAGCGACGCGGAAAATCTGGCGCTGGCGTGCTTTGCGTGCAATAACCACAAGGTAACCAATCTGACCGGCGTTGACCCCAACACGGGCGACACGACGCGTTTGTATCATCCGCGCAAAGACAAGTGGGAGGAACACTTCGAATGGAACGAGGAGTGGTTGATTGGACGCACCCCCATCGGTCGGACGACGATTGACGTCCTGGCAATCAATCTGTCTTACCGGTGTGAGTTGCGGCTCACGCTGATTGAAGAAGGAGTTTTCCCGTAAATTGGAAGTTTGTCATTGGACGTCGCCGGCGCGGCCACGTTGGACGGGGCGTTGCACGTGGCCGATCTCAATGGCTTTATGCCATTGACTTTATGCCAACGCTGAAACTTCGTCTTCCGCCCGGCGTGGCGAGTCCGTGCCGTTTTCATGGTAATTCCCGAACCAATAGCATGTCGAGGTTGGGACGCGGGACAAACAGACCTCGTTGCGGATGCTCACTGTGTTGGCGCCGCATCGCGCCCAACAGATCGACGAGTGGACCGCTGAACGGCTCGAAAGCGACACGGCCATTGGCCTGCGCTTCATCCGCGCGGGCAGGCAGACCACGGTAGCTTGGCGCAAGGCGGATGAAGGCAAAGCCACACTGGCCGGTCTGGAATTTGATCAGCCGATGTTCATGCACTGAGAGTTGTCCGGAGCGGACTCGACTGAAGCTGAACTTCAGGCAGAGCGGGAACTGACCCGAGGTCATGCTTACGAGAGCAGAAAGCCGAGAGGCGGCGCGCTGCTGCCGGGGCTGTAGAAGTTGCCCAAGTTCGGAAAGATGAATGAGAGATTGCTTTTACTCACGCCCAACCAGAGCGCGAGTTCGGCGAAGAACTCGTCGCAACTGGTCGTGGGAATGAAACGACCGCGGCCGGTGTCCAGCGGATTCACTTCCGGCCCGCCTTCGGGATTGATAGCCAGCGACGGGTAGTTGCCGAAAATCCGCCGTCCGTTCACCGCGCCGCCCACGACGATTTGGTTGCCGCCCCAGGCATGGTCCGAACCGCGGCTGTTGCTGGTGAGCGTGCGCCCGAAGTCCGAGATGGTGAACAGCGTCACCTGATTTTCCACGCCGAGCGCCACGAGCGCCTGGTAGAATGCGCCGACCGCCGCGCTTACCTGCGGCAGCATCGCAGCCTGGCCTTCGAGCACTTCGCTGTGATGATCCCAGCCGCCCCATTGCACGAAGAAGGTCTGCCGCGTTGCGCCGATGGCCGCGCGACCTTGAATGGCCTTGGCGATCATCCGCAGCCGGTTGCCAAGATGCGTGTTCGGGAAGTTCACTCCCGCTGGCAGATCAGGCGCCGTGGCTCCGGCGAAAACCTGATAGGCGTCCAGCGCCTGTTTCTTGCGGACGTTGAACGTTTCGGCAAGGAGGTTGCCGTATTGCTGCGTGAGCTGGCTGTCCACGGCGGAACTGAGCGCGTTTTGCAGGTCCGCGTATTGCACCCAGTCGGCGTTGTAACCCGTCAACCCCACCGCGCCGTTGGGCGTGATGGAGTATTCCGCCACGGTGTCGCCGGTTTGGAACACGTTGCTGCCGTCGAGCGAAACGTTCATCGGCACGGTCTGGTTGGCGTTCAGGTCCTTCAACAAGTCTGCCATGCGTCCGCCCCAACCGATGCCGCTGCGCGAGTGGGGGATGCTGGTCTGCCATTGCTCGATCTGGTCCGAGTGCGAATAGAGGCCGAGCGGGAGGCGCTTGAGGTTTTGCCGGACCTGCGTGCGGTTCTGCACCGGCTCGATGAGCGACCCGACATTGGCGATGAACGCCGCCTTGCCGGACTCGAACAAGTCCGCCAGCTCCGGCATCGCCGAGTGAACCGCAAACGGCGGCAGGCCGGTGGGATGAATGTCAATCAACTGTTCCGGCGCGAGCGCAAGGTTCGAGCGCGCGGCTTGGTAGGTCGCGTAGGCCGAGGCTTCGCGCGGCACGAGCATGTTGAAGGAGTCGTTGCCGCCGGCAAGCAGGATGCAGACGAGCGCGCGGTATTCTCCAGGAACGGGTGGCGCGCCCGCGCTGGCAACGCCCTGCATCAGGCGCAGGTTGACGAGTGTGTTGAGCAACGGCAGCGCGCTCATGCCGGTGCAGCCAAGTTGGCGGAGAAACCGGCGGCGCGAGAGAGATGCGGTGGGTTTCATTGTAGTGATTCCGGTTGGACAGATTCGGGTGTTTCCGCAGTCACGTTCATCGCAACACGTTGAAGTCCGGCGAGGTCGCAATCAGGTAGATTGCTAGGCGCAGCCGCTCGCGGTGCCACAGCCAACTGCCCGGCCCGACGCGCAACATCGCCTCGCGGATGACCTGAAACTGCGGCGGGGACAATGTTCCGCCCGTGAGCGCGAGATCCAGCCGGCGAATCAGTGCGTCCAGGTCCGCCGCCGGGCCGGCGGGCACGTTGTCGTTCATCTGCGCGGCGGGAACAATCATGGCCAGTTCGTTCGTCAGATTCAGGCGGACGGCATTGGCCGGATCGGCGACGCCCCAGCGGTGCAGGTTGCCGGGGATGGCGTTCCAGAAATAGTTCGGCCCGGTGATCGCGCTGCTGGCGTTGAGGATTTGAAACTCGGGCGCAACCAGACCCATTTGGGTGATCGGACCCGGCGGGCTGTGCGTCGGCAGGAAGAAGTTGAACACACTCGGCGCGCTCATCGGGTCCTGGCCGTGATCCAGCATCAACTGGTCCACGACGTAATGGCCCGAGGTCGAAACGGCGTTGAAGGCGCGGGCAAAATTCACCACACGCAACAGCGGCTCGCGCAACTTGCCCCACGTCGGTTGCGCCATCATCACCGGATCGCGCGCCTCGGGATCGAGGAGAATTGCCCTCACCACGGCTTTCAAATCGCCACGAACGCCGCTGCCGTTGTCGGCAAAAGCCGCCGCCACACGGGCCACGTAACCGGTGCTGGGGTTGGACGTGACCAGCCGTTGAATGAGTTGCCGGCCGATGAATGGCCCGACGTTCGGATGCGCGAACAGGTTGCTCACCGCCGCGTCCACGTCCGCCAACCCGGCGAGGCCCTGATGTCCCGGGCTGGGTGCGCGCTCGGGCAGTTGCAGGCCGCCCAGCAGCGTCTTGGCCGCGCAATCGTGATAAGCGTCCCAACACTTCATCGGCACGGTGAAATCGCGCGGATGCAGTTGAAAGTTGGCATTGTTGCCGAAGGAAAATCCCGTGAACACGCGCGCCAGTTCCGTGATGTCGCCGTTGTCGTAGGTCGGGATCGGCTCGCCTCGGTCGTCCAGTTTGCGTGTGCCGTCGGGATGCAATTCCCACAGGCCAATGCTGAACAACTGCATGATCTCTCTCGCAAAATTTTCGTCGGGGAAGATGTTGCCGCCGGGCGCCTGCTTCTGGTTGCCCAGATGGCTGAGATAAATGCCCATCACGGGATGCAACGTCACTTCATAAAGCAAGTCGCGGTAGTTGCCGAACGCGTGCTTGAGCATCAGGTCGTAGTAGTTCGCCATGCCCTGCTGCTCGACTGCCAGCGCCTCGGGCCGGTCGGATGTGACGAGAATCTCGCTCAACGCGAAGGCCACGCGCTGCCGGAGGGGATCGGGCAATTGTTCGTCCGGCGCATCGGGCCGCAACCGGGGATGGCCCATCGCCCGCGCCCACCACGAGAACTCCTTCCAGTTGCCGTATATCTGCAACTCTTGGGCGTTCGTGGTCGCCCAATCCACCCACGGCTGAATGTAACCAATGGGCCGCGTGAACTGGTCCTCGATCCAGCCCGCGAACCCGAACGCGATGACGTCATCCAGGTTCGGCGGCAAACCGTTCGCCGGCGCGAGGTCGGGGCCGTAAGCGGCCTGGATCAAAAAGCGCGCCGCAGACTTGACGTTGGGCGGACTGGCCGCGGTTTCGTTGGCCACGGTGAGGTGTGCGACGTTGCTATTGCCGATGGAATAGTTCGTGCCCGGCTGCAACGTCACGGTAATAGTTTCTGTCGCTTCCGCATCGTCCGCATCCGCGACCGGATACAGTTCGAGCCACACTTCGCGCACGCCGGTGGGGATCGTGATCGTGTTTGTCGCGCTGGGAATGTAATCCGCACCCTGAGTCGCAGTGCCGCCCAGTGCGAAGTTCACCGTGATCGGCCGTAAACCGCCGCTGCGCCGCACCGCGACCAGTCCGGGATCGGGCCAGCGTTCAAACATCAGCGGGTCCAGCGCGGAAACGGTGACAATGCTTGCGGCGTTCAGACCGTTGGTGATGCGTTGTCCATCGGTCTGGTTGTGGCGATCCGTACGTGCCAAGTGGGGATTGAAACCCAGCGCGCGTTCCTCGTAGTCGGACACGCCGTCTCCATCGCTATCCACGTCGTCAATCACCAGCCGGAAAAGTCTCACGGCGTCCGAGCTGGCAAAGTTGGTCGCGGAGAGTTCACCCGTGGCCACGAGCGCAGCCTCGTTGCTCCAGACGCCCGTTAGGCCGGCGCGCGATTGCAGGGTGTATCGCTTGCCGGGGAAACTATCCCAAGTCAGCCTCACCACGGAGGGAAACAACAGGTCGAGGTCCACGCGCGGGTACGAACTAGCGTCGAAAGGATTCGTGCCCGCCCGCGCCTCGGCGGCATTGGTGAAACCGTCACCATCCGTGTCGTCCTCCGGCGCAAGCCCGCTCGCGTCGTAGATCATTTCCCAAATGTCGCTCAGGCCATTGCCATTGAGGTCCATGGCCGCGGGCGCGGCCAATGGCGCGGCCAACAGCGCGCCCAGGACGAAGCGGGCAAATCGTTTCATGCGTAGTATGTCTGCTCCGACGATCGGCCGGGCGCATATCTAAAGACCAAAGCGCCATGGCGGCCAGGCGGAGCAAATTCTCTTGTTGCGGAAGCCGTAAGCGAAATCAATGCCGCCGATCATCAGCGCGAATTCCGCCGCAGGCGGCGCAGGCAATGTCCCAAAGTGCAGCACCCGCGGCAGATTCGGGACATTGTTCCCACTGTGGTGCCGGGCCAGCAATGGCGGAATCCTACACGTCCATGAGCTTACTTTTCATCGCAAGCAGCAACGCGTTTCCCAGTCCGAGTTTTCGGGTGTCCTACTGAGGGTGCGAAGCGGGTGCTGGAATCTCAAGCCAGCCGCATGGGCACGGCTGGCCGCTCCCTTCCTGTTCGATCCCTACGCCGACGGCAATGGCACGGCCCTCACGACACCAAGGTGCGCTGAGAGAACGCGCCGTCCTCGCGCGGAGTCAAAACCACTGCGGGCCAACTGTGCGACGATGAGAATTGGATTGTCCGCCCCGAGGCTTCCCGGCAACCTCACCGGCCAATGATGCAGAAGGTGAATCTCGGAATGATCGGCGGCGGCACGGTGGGCAGCGGGGTGTTCCATGCCTGGCAACACAACGGCACCCTCATGGCCGCACGCCTCGGGGTGCAACTCGGCTTCCGCAAAATCGCCGTAAAGGCGTTCGACGAACCGCGCCCCTATCGCATTCCCCGCGCGCTCATGACCACCCACTGGCAGGAAGTGGTTCACGATCCGGAGATTCAAATTGTGATCGAGCTTGTGGGCGGCACCGGCATCGCCAGGACGATGGTTCTCGCCGCGCTCGCGCAGGGCAAGACGGTGGTCACAGCCAACAAGGCGCTGTTGTCGGCTCATGGCCCGGAGTTGTTTGCGGCCGCAGCCAAACACGGTGTAAATCTTCACTACGAAGCCAGTGTGTGCGGCGGCATCCCCATTATCAAATCACTGCGCGAGGGCTTCGTTGCCAACCAGTTCCCGGCCATCTACGGCATTGTCAATGGCACGTGCAATTACATCCTTTCGCGGATGGCGGCAGAGGGAGCGGACTTCGCCGACGTGCTGGCCGAGGCGCAAAAGCTCGGTTACGCCGAGACGCCGCCGGACCTTGACGTTGACGGATTTGATGCCCAGCACAAGACCGGCATCCTTGCTTCACTGGCGCACGGTTTTTGGGTGAGACATGAGAACATTCACACCGAAGGCATCCGCTCGGTGTCCCGGATGGACATGCAGTTTGCGCAGCAGCTTGGTTACACCATCAAATTGCTCGGCATCGTGAAGCGATGCCAGATGCGCGGTGCGAACAGCGCAGTGCAGGTATCGGTTTATCCCACTCTCATTCCCAATGCCCATGTGCTCGCCAGCGTCAACGGAGTATTCAACGCCTGTTTCGTCCGCGGCGACGTGGTGGGTGACACCTTGTTCTACGGTCGCGGCGCCGGCAAGGATGCCACCGCCAGCGCCGTGTTGAGCGACGTGGCGGATGCGGCGCTGGACTTGAAACACGGCACCGAAGTGCGCGTGCCGCCTTTCGTTGACCACGCGCGGAAGGGCCGCGTGTTGCCGATGGACGAAATTGTCTCGCGCTACTACGTGCGCCTGAGTGTCGTGGATAAACCCGGCGTGCTCGCAAAGATTTCCGCCATACTCGCCGCGGCGAAAATCGGCATTTCCTCGGTGGTGCAGCCGGAAGGACACGAAGGTGAAAGCGTGCCGTTGATTCTGATGTTGCACGATGCGCCCAACGGCGCGGTCCGCAAGGCGCTCGCCAAGATCGGCCAGTTGACCGCCGTGAAGGCGGCACCGGTAATGTTCCGGGTGGAAAGTTTTGATTAGACTCAAGGCTTGCCATGGGCGCGCTCCTTTTCCACTCCACCAATGACCAATCTCCGGCAGTCAACCTGCGCGAGGCCCTGCTCACCGGCCAGGCGCCGGATCGCGGACTTTATTTGCCAAAGGGTTTTCCACGCCTGACCGACGAAGAGATTGCCGCGTTTGCGGACTTGCCGTACCGCGAAATCGCGTTTCGCGTGTTGTCGCCCTACACACAGGACGTAATCGAACCGCACGTCCTCTCGGCGATGTGTGCCGACGCCTACAACTTTGAGGTGCCGTTGGAAAAGGTTTACGACCGCGTCCATGTTATGCGGCTGGATCGCGGTCCAACGGCCTCGTTCAAGGATTTCGCGGCCCGCATGATGGCGCGATTGATGGGGCATTTTTTGCGCGCGGACGGCCGACAACTCACCATTCTCACTGCCACCAGCGGCGACACCGGATCAGCCGTGGCTCATGCGTTTCACAAAGTTCCCGGCATTCGCGTCATTGTGTTGTTTCCCTTTGCCGAGGTCAGCACCAGCCAGCGCAAACTCATGACCACCCTGCGGGACAACGTCCGCACCATCGCGGTGGATGGGAAATTCGATGACTGCCAGGCCATGGTGAAGCGCGCGTTCGCCGATCCCGACCTGAAGCACCATTCGCTTTCCTCGGCCAATTCCATCAACATTGGTCGCCTGCTGCCGCAGAGTGTTTATTACTTTTACGCTGCGGCGCGCCTGGCAAAACCCGGCGAGTCCGTGGTGTTTGCGGTGCCCAGCGGCAACTTCGGCGACATGATGGGCGCCGTCGTAGCCGAACAAATGGGGCTCGCGGTGCGAAAGTTGATTGCCCCGGTGAACGACAACGACGCGTTCCCGCGGTTTCTCGCCAGTGGTCGGTACGAGAAGGTCGTGCCCTCGCGCAACTCGCTTTCCAACGCCATGAACGTGGGCCATCCGAGCAACCTCGCGCGCCTCGTCGCGCTGTACGGCGGGCAGATGGATGAAACCGGGAAAATCCATCGGATGCCCGACCTCGCCGCCATGCGCCAGGAGTTGTTTTCGAGCGCGGTTTCAGACGAACGCACCCGTCAGACCATCAAAGCCGTGTGGGACAAATATCAATTGCTCCTGGAACCTCATGGCGCCGTGGCGTGGCGCGGCTTTGAGGACTGGCAGGAATGTGAAAGTCTGAACGGTCTGCCCGCCGTGGTGCTCGAAACGGCGGACCCTGCGAAGTTTCCCGAGGAGATCGAGAAGAACATGGGCTGGTCGCCCGACGTGCCGCCCGCCATGGCGGCAGCCATTCAGTTGCCCGAGGATTACGACACCATGAAGGCGGATTATGAAGAACTGCGCGCGTATCTGTTGACGACATCACTGCGTTTTTGAGCACACGGCCCCAACCCGCTTCCCCAGGAAAACTCCAGACTTTGCAACGGCTGACTGTCCCTCTACTCTGCACGCCCGATGGGGATTGACCCGATGCAAGTGAGGCTTTCCTCGCCCGAAACAAACGTATGGCTTTGATTGTTCAGAAGTATGGCGGCACCTCGGTCGCCAACACGGATCGCATCAAGAACGTCGCCGCGCGCGTGGCCAAGTACCGTGCGCAGGGCGATCAAATCGTCGTGGTGGTATCCGCCATGAGCGGGGTGACTGATGGTCTGATCAAGCTGGCGAAAGATATTGCAGCCCTGCCCAGCGAACGCGAGATGGACATGCTCCTCGCCACGGGCGAACAGCAAACCATTGCCCTCACCGCCATTGCCCTGCACGCTCTCAATGTGCCGGCCGTTTCGCTGACCGGCGCGCAGGCGGGGATTGTCACCGACGGCGTCCACACCAAGGCCAAAATTCACAACATCACGCCGAAGAAGACGCACGAACTGCTGAACCAGGGCAACGTGGTGATTGTGGCGGGGTTCCAGGGCGAAACCATGGACGGCCAGATTACCACGCTGGGCCGCGGGGGATCGGATTTGACGGCCATTGCGCTGGCCGCCGCGCTCAAGGCCGATCTTTGCCAGATTTACACGGACGTGGACGGCGTGTACACCGCCGATCCACGTATCGTGCCCGGCGCGAACAAGCTCGAAGAGATTTCCTATGACGAAATGCTCGAACTCGCGAGTCTCGGCGCCAAGGTGATGCAGTCGCGTTCGGTTGAATTTGCCAAGAAATTCGGTGTGGTGTTTGAAGTGCGCTCCAGCCTCAACGACAACCCAGGAACCATTGTGAAGGAAGAAACCAAAAACATGGAGGACATCGTCGTGCGCGGTGTGTCCCTTGACAAAAACCAGGCCAAAATCACGCTGGTGGCGGTGCCGGACAAGCCCGGTGTTTCGGCGCGCGTGTTCAAGGCGCTGGGGGACGCGAACGTCAACGTGGACATGATTGTGCAAAACATCAGCCACGGCAGCGGCACCCCGGCCACGGACCTTTCGTTTACCGTGGACAAACCCGATCTGCCCAAGGCGCGCAAGGTAATTGAGGAATTGAAGCAGGAGATCAGTTATCGCGAAGCCATCGCGGACGAGAAGATCGGCAAGCTTTCCATCGTGGGCGTCGGCATGAAAAGCCACACCGGCGTTGCCGGCAAGATGTTCGATACCCTCGCGCGCGAAGGCGTGAACATTGAAATGATCTCCACGAGCGAGATCAAGATTTCGGTGGTCGTGCGGCTCGACAAGGGCGAAGCCGCCATGCGGGCCGTCCATGCCGCGTTCCTTGGCAACTGACGCCCATAACTGACTCCCGGATTGTACTGATTCTTTCAGCGGATATTCCGGTGGTTTCCTTTCCGCCGTCATGCGCCGCCACTGGTGTTACCGGCCCGTCAACCGCTTCACCAAAGGTCGTTTAACCACGTGGCTTTCGGTTCGATGACCGGGGCGTTGCGCGCGGCCACGATGGTGGCTGCTTGCGTTCGTGCCGGCATGCGCCCACGAAGCGTCGCGGCAGAATGAACCGCCTTGGGAACAAAGTCCTTCCCTACACCTCATAGCTCCAAATCAGTCGGCCGGCACCCACGCTGGCCAACCAGACAATGCTATGATCCATAAGAAACAGATTCTGATCTTAATTTGCGCCGCCGCGTTCGCATTTGGCAAAGACTCACCCACCGCTTCGGCGGCGACCACCAACCTGCTCCCCATCGCCGACACCTACATCCGCGACAGCGCGCCAACGGCAAATTTCGGAGCAAGCACACCCCTGTTGGCGGGGATCGCGCTGGCCGGTTCACCCGTCCAGCGCTGCCTGTTCAAGTTCTCGCTGGCTGACTTGCCGTCAGACGCAACCATCACCGGTGTGAGTCTGCGATTGGTGGCAACCGCGGGACCACGCGAGGCTTCCAATTTCGATCTCCATCGCGTCCTTCGCGATTGGACCGAGAATGACGCGACATGGAATGTGCGTCTGCCGGCCACCCCGTGGGGTGCTCCCGGTGCCCAGGCTGGAGCCGACTTCGTCACGACTTCCAGCGTCACAGCCCAGTTGCAGCCCGTCCTGGAGTCGCCCACCATCAATGACTTCAGTTCCCCCGGCATGGTGGCGGACGTGCAGCTGTGGCTGGAGGATCCGAACACCAATTTCGGCTGGATTCTGCTGGCCACGGGCGGACAGGCCGGCTCCGGACGCCAATTGGCCTCGCGAGAGAATGTTTCGCTCGGTCCCGTGCTCACGATTGATTACACCGTGTCTGAACCGCTCCCGCCCGCCCTTCCCCCGACCTTGTTCGACACCGCGCTCGTTGGAGATCAAATCCGGTTTTCCTTCAACGCCCAATCCAACCGCACCTACACCGTTGAGTTTCGGGAGTCGCTCACCACCGGCGAATGGAACACGGTGACCAATCTTCCAACGCAAACGGCCGACACCGTGGTCCATCTCACCAATGCGATCTCCGCAGCGGCAGGCTACTTTCGCGCCCGCACGCCGTGAACGATTCACGGCGAGTCCATGGTGCCGGGTGACTTGATGACGAGATACTCCTGGTCAAATCTTTCGCGCAGGGTTTGCACTTTCCCCAATGTCGGCGCTTCGGGCCTCGGTACGATGGCCAATTGGATGACCCTTCGCTCCAGCAACCGCTGATAGCCAGGCCGGAACGAGGAAACCACGACGAGCTTGACGCCCGTCCGCTTGAGCACCTCCAGTTCCGGCTCGGTCAACGGTGGTAATCCGAAGAACAACACCACGGCCTCTGGTTTCGCGTGCGTCTCAATCGCCGTGAACAACTGATCCACCGGCACCCCGCCGCCCGTGGACATCATCAGCATGGGTGTCACTTGAACCCGATCAACCACCACGTACATTTTAGTGTGGGGCTTGAGGGTTTGCAGAAACGCCTTCACCTGCGCTTCCACGGATGGATTCTTGTCCGGGCCGGTATCGCGAACCATGAGCAGTATTCGGCCTTGGTCGCCCAATAGGCTGGCGGTTTCCTCGTCTGTCACGGCGCCCAGTACTTCGTAAGTGTCGAGCTTGATCGCCTGAGCCTTGCGGCCGAAACCCAGATGGAGCGCAACGGCGGCGGCGCCGATGGCGAGGATCGCCACAATGGTATCCCTGGTTCGCTTACTCATGTTGGTTTATAGAACAAACCGCGTCGGCAGTGGTGCCGACGCCCGCAAACTGGCCGCCGCAACACCGCCAAAAGGGCCGCGGTTCAAGGTCCCCACGACCACATCCAACGTTCATCGAAAAGGCCATTACCCCCGAGCCAACTCAAACCAGTGGCCACCTGCCCGCTGGCCGTTCGACTCGGATAGAATTGCAGGCCGATGGCGCTCACCTTCATTGATTCAGCGTGACCGTCGGCAAAGCCGGCATTGCAGCGCTTGAGATGCCGCCCCACGGGCCGTTGCGGATCATCTTCGTAGTAACCGGTGTTTGCGGGCACGCGCCAATAGAGTGCTTGCTGATGGCGCACCTCGACCCATGCGTCCGGGTCGCGATCACGCGGATTACCGATCAATCCCGAATCCACGAAGGGTAGTTTCCGAGCCGGACTCTTGAGCGTGGCCAACTTCGGTCGCCAAGCGGTGGCCCACGCGGAGAGTTCCGGATGATTCAAGGCAACGCCCAATCCGCCCGGACCACCCACACCAAACGGCTGATTACCCCACACACTGGGACAAGTGATGATGTTTGTCCCCTGCAAATAGGGCCGCAATAAATCCACCCACCACGTCACCGTCCCCGGATAGAACGCGCCGGGTGGCGCCGGCTCATACAGGTAGAGCGTGACCATATCGTCTTTGTTGTCGTCCGAGTACAGCTTGTACCCCAGCGCCATCTGGCGCAGGTTATTGATGCAGTTGATGGACTTGGCCCGATCCTTCGCCTTGCTCAACGCCGGCAACAACATGCTGGCCAGTATGGCAATAATCGCGATGACGACGAGCAATTCAATCAACGTAAACCCGCCTCGGCACCTTCGCGTCGGTGGCAATCTAACGGGGTGACGCAACGATGGATTCATGAACTTTGACTCCCTTTGGAAACCAACCTGGCCTGAAAGCTTGCGCGCCGCGGGATTGAGCCAGAGGCGTGTCGCGAGAAAATTGGCCGTGGTCCCGTTCATGGAATTGACGGTAGTCCCCCGCCCGATTCGGGATCAAGCCGGAAGAAAAATCGTTTGACCCGCCCTGCCCTGCTCATTAGTGTGCCCCTGTGAATCGCAATTTGGACCTGCTGCTTACAAACGCGCTGCTGCTGGGCGGCGCGGCAGTTGGGTTCTAGGTTAAATAGCAAATTTAACAAACCCCACTGCCGGATTGGCGGTGGGGTTTTTGTTTTGCCTCGCCGCCGCCGGGCTTAAACCCCAAACTGAAACCGCCATGCTCAAGCAACCGTCACAGAAATACCGGCCGTTCCCACCCGTCCATTTACCCGACCGGCATTGGCCAAATCGCACCCTCTCTCGTGCCCCCATCTGGTGCAGCGTGGACCTGCGCGACGGCAACCAGGCCCTCGCCGTCCCCATGAACGTCGGCCAGAAACTGGAGATGTTTCACACCCTCGTGAAATGTGGCTTCAAGGAGATCGAAGTTGGTTTCCCCTCGTCCTCCAATACCGAGTTCACGTTCAATCGCCGGCTCATTGAGGAGAAACGCGCGCCCGAGGACGTGTGGCTCCAAGTGCTCGTGCAGGCGCGGGAGGATTTGATCGAGCGCACCGTGGAATCACTCATCGGCGCGAAAAAGGCCATCATCCATCTCTACAACTCCACTTCGCCCGCCCAACGCCGCGTGGTCTTCGGCAAATCGAAAGACGAGATCAAGGCCATCGCGGTGCAGGGGGCGAAATGGATTCAAGAGCGATTGCCCCGCCTCAAGGGCACGGAAGTCATGCTCCAGTATTCACCCGAAAGCTTCAGCGCCACCGAGGTTGAGTTTGCCAGGGAAATCTCCGAAGCCGTCATGGACGTGTGGCAACCCACACCCGAACGGAAAATGATCCTGAATCTGCCGGACACGGTCGAAGTGGCCATGCCCAATGTGTACGCCGACCAGATCGAATGGATGTGCCGCAACCTGCGCAACCGCGACTCCCTGATCGTCAGTCTTCACACGCACAACGACCGCTGCACCGGCGTGGCGGCCACCGAGTTGGGACTGCTGGCGGGTGCGGACCGCGTCGAAGGCACCCTCTTCGGCAACGGCGAGCGCACCGGGAATCTCGACATTGTGACCGTGGCGTTGAATCTCTACCAGCACGGCATTGATCCACGGCTGGACTTCTCCAACCTCAATGCGCTGATCGAAGTCTATGAGCGCTGCACCGGCATGACCGTGCCTCCGCGCCAGCCTTACGCGGGCGAACTCGTGTTCACCGCCTTCAGCGGCTCCCATCAGGACGCCATTCGCAAAGGATTGGCGGAATGGAAAACGGGGCGCACCGAAAACTGGGACGTGCCGTATCTCACCATTGACCCGAATGACATCGGACGCGAATACCGCGAAGTCATCCGCGTGAACAGCCAGTCCGGCAAGGGCGGCGTGGCGTATCTGCTCGAAAGCGAATTCGGCATCGTTCTACCCAAGGAAATGCAGCGTGAATTCGGCCCGTTGGCCAATGATGAAGTGGACCGGCTTGGCCGCGAGGTCAGCGGCGTGGAATTGCGCGCCATGTTTTGGCGGGAATACGTCGAGCGCACCAAGCCGTGGCAGTTGCAGGGATTTGAAACCGAAAGCCGCAACGGCCTCGTCCGCTGCCACGCGCGGATGCTGCGGGATGGCACCCCCGCCGAACTGCATGGTGAAGGCAACGGCCCACTGGCCGCGTTGGTTCACGGCTTCAGCACTATCGGCGTGCCGCGCTTTGAAATTGCCAGCTACAGCGAGCACGCCCTGAGCAGTGGCGAGGCAGCCGCGGCCATCGCCTACATCCAAATCAAACACAGCGACGGGCGCACGCGCTGGGGCGCGGGCGTGGATACCAACATCGAACTCGCTTCCGTGCGCGCCGTGCTGAGTGCGCTGAACCGGTCGTGACTTCACCCGCCGCCTCAAATGCCAGGCCGCGTTTACCCGCGTTTCTGTCGGTTCAGGCCGACGGCGTATCGCTCGCGATCAAACTGCACCCGCGCGCTGGCGCCAATGAAATCGGCGAACCACTGGGCGCGGAACTGCGCGTCAAAGTGACCGCGCCACCGGTGGACGCCAAAGCCAACGAAGCCCTGCTCTCCCTGCTGGCTAAGGAGCTAGGCTGTCCGCGCAGTTCGGTCACACTCCTGCGCGGCCACACCTCACGACACAAGGTGGTCAAACTGCATGGCGTCTCCGCCGACGCCGTGCTCGCGAATTTGCCCCGCCGGAGCGCGGTTCTGTGACCGGCTGACGCCCCAGGCCCACGGCTCGCGTTACTCTCTGCTTTGGGGTCGGACATAACTGGTTTTCTTTACCCCAAAAACGGACAACATGTCGGCGCTCCTTGCGCCGGAGGAGCGCCGGTCTGTGACCGGCTTAAGGCCCCCGCCCCAAGGTTAGCGTAACCTGTTCACTCCACCATTATGCGATAGAAGAACGCAGCGGCATTAGTGGCCGAGGTGTCGAGATACACATTCTCCGGCGGCGTGGACTGGATGTGTTCCACCAGGTTGGTGAACCCGGCCTCCAATGTGGCTGACCGCTGCACGGTGTAGAGCTTGTTCGGCGACGAACCCCACGCAATCTCCACCCCTTCGCTCCCGCCGACAGTGATCGCCGTCAGTCGCAAATACGAAAGCGGGTCGTCCGGCGCGGTGCCAGCGCGATACTCGTCCACATTGCTCACCCCATCCTCGTCATAATCCAGCAACGCATCGTCCGGATCGTGCGGGTCCAGGAAGCTGTACTGATTCTCGTAACTGTCCGGCAGCCCGTCGCCATCCGAATCCACCCACAAGTTCACGGCAAACGCCGTGGTGTTGTTGTTCGTATCCACGTCGGCAACCACCTTGGTTTCGTCCGCGAACAGCCGATAGACCGCCTCGCCTTCGGGATGTGTACCCGGCGGCAGGTCCAACGCCACCGTGGCCAGCCGTCCAGGTTCGAGCAATGGCACCGCCACTGTCGCCAGCAGTGAATTTGTTTGTCCCTCGCGCCGGATCGCCAGCACCGAGTTCGTCGCCGATGGAGCACCGAGATTCTGCACCTGCGCAATAACCCGCACCGCACCGTTCGTCTCAGCACTGTGCGAAACCAGTGACACCGCCAGGTCCGTCCCGCCAAGGCTCAAAGACAATTGATTGTTTGCCTCATCAAACTCCGCAATTGCTCCAGCCGGATCCGCCACGGCATACAGGAGGTGATTTGTCGCTGGCTCGGGGACTACCCATAGCGCGCTCACCGTGTTCGTGGCAGCGCCGTCAAGCCAGCCGGCAATCGCCACGTTCGTGATCAACACGCCGCCGTTGGTCGGATTGCCTTGATAGAAGGCCACCACCACATTGCTCACCGCCAGATCGCCCGCGTTGCGGACGGTGGCCGCCAGCGTGACCGCCGCGCCTGGCAGGTAATTATCCGCGCTCACCGTGAAGTCGCCCGGTTGCAACGCGAGGTCTTTCACCAGCGCCCGCTTGGTCACGCACAAATCCACCCGGCCCGGTTGCGGCACATTCTCAACCGTCACCTCGCCCACACCCTCCACGTTCACCGTCTTGTTGGTGTAAACGATCTCCACCTTATTGTAGGCCACGGCCAGATTGCCCGCATTGTCCCACACCGGCGCAAAGGACCGCTCCAGTGGCCGGTCGTGGAACAACTGCACGTCCTGACTCCAGGTCTTCGCTGCGGTGTCCAGGATTCGGTAATGTGCATCTGCTCCCGTTTCCGTCATGTCCTGCCAAAGCACCGCCAGATTCCCCGCGGGCCCAAGCGTCAGGGCGTAATCCGCGAAGCCCAGAGACTGAACCTCGCTCCGCACGACGGTAACGGTGACTCCCTTGTCCACGCTCAACACCAAATCCGATCCTTGTTGCCAGACGAAGTACGCCGGTTGACCGGATGCCACGGGAAAGACGATGTCGTCCACCCACACCTTGTCGTTGCCGGAGCTGACCGAGCCATCCTTGGTGTAGCGCCATTCAAACGTGTGGGCACCGGCTGTGACCGGGTACGAAACATTGGTCCAGCCCACCGAACCGCTCCAAGTTGTCTGCTGCACTCCGTCAATGTAGAAGCGCAGGAAGTCAAAGCCCACCTCGGAACTCACGGCGTAGGCAAAAGAAACCTCGCCCGCTTGGCAATCCAACGTCACCTTCATCCCGCTGCATTGGTTGTGCGTGATGGTGCCGCTGGCGGCGGCGTAACCGCCACTCGCCACCGTGCCGCTCTGAACCACCCACGGCGACTCTCCGGTGAACGTCCAGGTTTGCCCACTGAAGTCGCCGGTTTCAAAGCCTTCGCCGCTCGCTCCGGTGAGGTTCGGCGCTACGCTCACGCGCACATTGCGATGGCCGGCATTATCCGCAGTCATTTGCGCGGGCGCGCCCCACGTGCCCGCCACCCATTCCGCAAAAAACACCTGCTGATCCGCCACCGTGCCTTGATCCCCATCCAAATCCCGACTCCACGCATACACCGCCAGATTGCTGACGCCCGACAGCGACTGCGACAAACGATAAGGCAAATCCGCCAGCAGCGTCTGTGGTGAGGTCCAACTCTGACTGCTTGGATGCCATTGCGCCCACAGCACCTGGCTCCCCGCCCCGTTAGTGCCCATGAGCAGGTTAGACGCGTTCGCTGTCCACACGCCCAGCACACTGCCATCCGCCATCGGCCCACAGAGCAACGGCGCGTGATCCAGATGCCCGTTGGCAGTCAGCGGCTGCGGCGCAGACCATTGCCCGCTCGTATGGCTCCACTTCGCCCACACGATCTCCATTTCCGCCGCCATCGCTTCCAGTTCTGGGGTGTCAAAAGCCGGGTCCGCCACCCGCTCCCACACGGCCAATGCATCACCGTTGCCGTCATACGCCACCTGCGGCGCAAACTCCGCCTGCGTGTTTGCATGAATCGTGGCGGGCGCGCTCCAGTCCGTCCCGTCGAACCGCATCCACCGGATGTCAGTGCTCTGGAGTGTATTCGCCGTGCCGTTGTCGCCCACGTAGAGCAGCATCAACTCCTGCCCCTTGTCGGCCATGGCCGGGGCCGATCCGGGAAACACATTCTCTACCAGCACCAGATCCGCCTGTGCGGACGCAGTCGGCGGGTCGCCGGCAGCGGACACATCGCCCGACTTCCTGCCGCCCGTGGGCGCCCTGCCTAAACTCCGAAAATCCTCCAAGGCCGCAATGTGTCCTTCGCTCCCGCGCGGCAGCGCCGATTGCCCCGCCGTGAAACGTTCCGGCCCGGCCCGCAGGTAATCCCGCCGCAACGGACCAAATTCCCGGTGCCCTGCCGGGAGAATGAGGGTGGTGAATTCTTCCTCCGCCGTTCCGCCTGTCGCTCCGGCCGTCTTCGAGGCTGCGGCAGCGGCTTGCCAGAGCGTGCCCTGCAAGATCACAAACTCCTCCTCCGCGTCGAACAGCCACGATTCAATGCTCACGCCGCCGTACACCAGGCCGGTGATGCGTTTGAACCGGAAAGCCGGATTCGGATACGGAATCTGGAACTCGCCGTTCACTTTCCCGCCCACATACGTGCGAATCTTGGCCACCTTCACGTCCGGCTCGTAGGCGGCCTCCAGTCCCAGGCTCAGGTTGATGTCCGCCCCGTTGAAGTGCGCCGGGGCCGGCTGGAACTGCAGCATCAGGCGAAACTCTCCCTCCAACAACCCGTACACCCGCACCCGTTGAATGCTGTTCACATCCACGCCCAGCCACTTCAGCCGGTCCAGGATGCGCAGCCATTGCGCCCCGGGCACGTAATCGCTCAGGTAAAACGTCAACAATTCCTGCTGCACGTCCACAAACACCACCACGCCCGCCTCGTTCAGCATGATCCCCTGCGTTTGCGTAGCCGTGCCCTCCGCCAGCACTTTCACGCCGAAGTTGATCTCCGTGTTGCCGGCGTAGAATTTCGGATTCGTCAGCGAACTAGGCGGCCGCGCTCCCACCCGGCTGATGGATTTCGTCGGTTGCACCCCGGCGTACAGCAGCCAGTCGCCCGACCCCAGCGCGTATTCATACCCCCCGATGAACTGCAAATCCCAACCAAAGTCTCCCAGAAACGGGATGGTTTGCAGCGCCTTCACCGGATACTTGTCCGAAGGATAGGTGAGGTTGAACGAATACGTCGCGTCATTGCCGCCGAGGAGCCTCGCCGGCAGGCCGGTCAGCCAGAACGGCGTGGGAATCACCCTTACCGTCGTTTCGTAGGGCACTGAGGTCGCGCCATTTCCGGCTTCGGCCACCACCCGCACCGTGTTCGCGCCGGGCGAAAAACTTGGCGCAAAACCCAGCCCCATGTCCAACGTCGCCGTCGCCTCGTTGCCGGTCGTGGACACCGTCGCCGCCAGATTGCCGTTCACATAAAACCGCACCGAGTTGGGCGTCAGCCCCTGCCAGTTCACCGTGGCGGTAAAATCATTCATCAGCGCAATGCCACCGAGAAACATGCCTTCGTACCGCGGTCGCAATCCCGTTATCACCGGTTGGTTGGCCGGGGCCGGGGACAACAGAATGTCCGGCAGCGTGACCGAACTGGCCCCCGCCGGGATGGGCACGCTGCCCGTGTAAGTGGCATAACCGCTCTTGCTCACCGTGAGCGCGCCGCCGCTGGCCGACACACTCGCAAAACTGAACAAGCCCGCCCCGGAACTGCTCGTGTTCTGCCCGGCCAACGACACCGCCGCGCCGCTGATGGGCGCGCGGCTTGCCGCGTCCAGCACCCGCCCCGAAACCGCGACCGCCACGACGCGGGTGTCCACCGTAATGACGGGCGAGAAGGCCGTGCTGCTGGCGGCTTCCGCAGACGCCACGCAAAGGAACATCGCGGCAACCTGCCAAGGCGCCCACGAAACGATCCTGCTTCCGTGCCGTGAAGAAAACTTAGGCTTCATAGTTCGATCCTGATTGGGCGTTCGACGCTTGCCCCGCACGGAGCGCCGGTCTGTGACCGGCTTTGAGTGCGTGAATTACGGTTCATGCATGCTTTCTGTTTGGCGTTCAAATCACTCTGGCCCGCGCGAGTCTTAAGCCGACAACCTGTCGGCGCTCCTTCGTTGGAGCGCCGGGCTGCAAACCGGCGCTCCGACTTCGATGTAGCGCAACTGGTCTCCGATCGCAATGCGTGCGGTTGGAGTGGGAGGCGATATGGCTTCCGCGCTCGGAGTTAATGCGTAGGAGGTCCGCCTCCTTACGTCGGCGGCTACGGTTCAACGGTTCTGGGCGCGACCCCGGAACCGTGGGTGGCTCCGGCGTGCCAGCCAGAGCGGCGCGGCAGACGCGCCCACACCCGACCCGTCGCCGTCACCCGGCCGCGGCGACCCCCCGCC
>JAHCLO010000017.1 GCA_026125285.1 Verrucomicrobiia bacterium
TAGCGCGGTATCAGTATGATCCGTACGGCAACCTGTTGGGCATGGCCGGCCCGTTGGCGGAGGCGAACACCTACCGCTTCAGCAGCAAGGAATGGCACGCCAACGCGGGGTTGTATTACTACGGCTTCCGGTTTTACGAGCCGAATTTGCAAAGGTGGCCAAATCAAGACCCCATTGGAGAACAGGGCGGGCTTAACCTATACCGCTTTGTGCGGAACAACCCGATCAATGGCATTGATCCATTAGGACTGGCTGATAGTCCCGCATTGATGTTTTTCTTTTGCCCTGCAACCCAAGGCACAGACCACGGTCCCAATGCTGGATTTGTTCAAGAATCCTTGGCGGACTATCGGGCGCGCGTTAATGCCAACGTGATTGAACCCATTCAAACGGCCAATTCCGCAATAGCTGGCGTGGGAGTGGGTGTCGCTACAGCCGGCATGGTTACCCTCGCCGCGCCAGCGACAGTGAGTGTGCTCACTTGGCTTGGCTTGTCAGAGACAGCCGCCGCCGCCACTGTGACGACGGGTCTAGGCCTCTTGGGAACGGCCGGTGCCTTTTCGGGAGGATACAGCATTTACAATAACGCTTCCTCGCAGAATTGGCCGGGACTGGCATTTGATATTGGAGCATTCGGTGGAGGTTTGTTTGTCGGTATCAGTGGAGGAGGAAGGACATTGGCGGGACTAGGCGGCACACCGAGTTCTGTTCCACCGGGAGCCGGTCTTTTTGGCGATACCTCTCTTCGATTTAAGCTCAATTATCCCGACGGCAGTTTTCTTGGTTGGCTTGGAAGCGCTCCGACGCCGCAAAGCGGCGGTGCGGTGCTTACGTTTGCTGGGGGCGGCGCGGGGTATCTCTTCGGACCATGTCGAGGTTCGGACGACGAATAGTCGCATCAATACCAGAGTATGACGCGAGATGAATTTTTGGTGCAGAAATCTGAATCCGAGAGGCGGATAAGATGCGCGGTTGTTCCGGTTGGTATCATCTATGCCATGCGTTGTGGGGCAGTGCTCGGCTTGGCTTATTGTAGCGCGATTCAATGCATCTCTTACGGAACTGCCATTTACAGGCCATTGCTTTTTGCCGTTGGCGTTCTTCTTACCCTGTTTGCTGCCAGCTTTCCTGCTGCCAAACACAGCCGAAAGCGATTCGCTCAACTCGCGCTTAAGTGTTCGGCCTGCCAAAGTTGCTTGGTATTCAACAGGGCCGCCAGAACGGCAGAGACTGGTCGCTGTTACAATTGCGGTGACAGGGTGTTTCAACTGTTGAATGACCAATGACCTACCTGAAGCTCGTTATCCAATCTCTGCTTTCGCAACCGCTCGCCAAAGCTCTGGAGGGATATTGGATAGGGCTTATTTCGTCGCCAGACGCGCTTTACAGGCGTCCAGTGGGACGTAATGGTTCGATCACCAATACCCAACAGAGCCAGAGGGAAGGGACGATTACGGCAAACATTGCTGACGGCGTGGGTGGGCTTGCTCATACTCCGAGCGATGGACATCGCTTGCACGAAACACGGTCTGCGCCTGAGCCAGCACGGGGTGGTTATCAGCGAATTGCGGACCACGCCTGGACCGACGCACAGTGTGTTTGATGTACTTGCCGCGGTGGTGGCAACACTCGCACCGCACGGTCGCATTGGCATCCTGGGATTTGCGGGCGGTGGGATGATGGCGCCGTTGGCTGCCCTCGAAATGGAAACCGCGATTGACTCCGTGGATCTCGATCGAGCGAGTTACGATCTGTTCCGCCGGCATTGCCCAGAGTGGTCGCGTCGCGTGAACTGGTACCACGCGGACGCTGCCGGCTGGTTGCAGCGCCAACCTTCCAACTTCAGACTGTTGCTCGACGATTTGTCCGTGCCCAGCGCCGGCGACGTGGTGAAACCGGACATTTCCTGGAATGGGTTGCCCGCATTGATTCAGCAACGACTCCGCCCGGACGGAATTGCGGTGTTCAATCTGTTGCCGCTCGCCGACGGCCGGTGGCAACCGGAACTGCCAAGATTGGCCAACCGCTTCAAAACCGCCTGCGTGATTCATTTGGACGAATACGACAACCGCATCCTTATCGCGGCCCGTGCCCTGCCCTCCGCGCGCGCGCTGGGCCGGCGACTGCGGGCGGCGCTTCGAACCATTCGCTCACGCCAGGCAGGTCGGATTCAAATGCGGCAACTCTGCTGAATCCTGTCGCCGGGCTCCCGCTCGCCGTGCAGACACGGAGCCGGGCTTGTCTCGCCTGCGGCGCGCGTCTATCTTCGCCGCCATGAACAATCACGGAGCAAGCTTCATTCGCGAGGATCCCTGGCGCATTTTTCGGATCATGGCTGAGTTTGTGGATTCGTTTGAAACGATGTCCCGCGTCAGTCCGGCGGTGACGATTTTTGGCTCGGCGCGGATGCCGCGCAAGGATCCGTACTATCATGCCGCGGAAGTCATGGCCCGGGAACTGGCGAAAAACAACCTCGCGGTCATTACTGGAGGCGGGCCGGGCATCATGGAGGCCGCCAACAAGGGCGCCGCGCGGGGCAAGGGCAAATCCGTGGGTCTCAACATCGAGTTGCCGCATGAACAGAAAGGCAATCCCTACGCCAACGTGCCCATTCACTTTCATTATTTCTTTTCCCGCAAGGTTTGCTTCGCGAAGTACAGCATGGCCTTCATTTTCATGCCGGGCGGCTTCGGCACGCTGGACGAATTCGCCGAGATCATGACGCTGGTGCAGACCCAGCGGATTCCCCATTTCCCCCTCATCCTTTTCGGAAAAAGATTCTGGGCCGGACTGCTGCGCTGGATGGAATCGCAGATGCAGGAAAAGAACAAATTCATCGGCCCGAATGACCTGAAGTTGTTTACGCTGACGGATGACACGGAGGAAGCCGTGACGATTATTCTCGATTACATCCGCCGCGTGGGGGCGCCGGAATCGGTGCCGATGGCATTTTCATAAATGGTAGATGCGTGCGATCGGATGCGTGAGGCGGAGTTGCGCTGTCTGGTCGCATTGCCAGCAAACCGAATCATGTCCGCCGTCAGACAATATGCCGTGCTTCAGAGGGACGCCGTCAGTCCCACGGCGGAACAACTGAAGCGCGCGTTCCGGCTCTTTCATAACCTCACTGACGCCGATGCGGTGCGGTTGGCCAGCAGTGCCTCGGGCATTCTCGTCCGACACGAGAACCACGACGCGGCCCGGGCGTTGCTGCAGGCCGTGCAGGCCGAAGGCATCAACGCCGTGCTCGTGGCTGAAGATCAATTGCCCGTGCTGCCGGAGGCCAAAACGCTGCACCGGCTTGAAATGTCGTCACCGTCGCTAATGCTCTTTGACGTGCTGGGTCATCGCACAACGCTGCCGTGGACCGACCTTGAATTGATTGTTGCCGGCACCGTGCGGCAGCTTGAATTCAGCCGCACCCGCACCGAACGCACGGAACTGCGTTTCAGTCCCGTAACTGGTGTCTGGCCGCGAATCGTCGAAGAAACCGGCACGAAGTCGCAATCGCAGTGGCATCTGGTGCTGGAACTTTTTGCGAGCGGGGCGACAACCCGCTACCAGATTGACGCGGGCCGATTCCCGTTCAACGCGGTGATGGACCAACCGCTGCTTTCCTTGGGAGAGAAATTTGGCTGGCTGGTTGGGGAAATCTGCCGCCGCACGCCATGGGCGGTCCTGAACCGCGGCGCCCGCAGCCTGCAAGCTGGACACGCGGTCACGGAGTACTTGAACCGCCAGATGCTGACCGATGAAGTCACCTGGCTGCTCTGGCACACGCAACAGCAAAAGCGCGCCGGCCGCGCTTGAGCCAATGCATCCGCTGATCCATGAAATCGCCACCGCGCATACGCCGGAGTCGCTCGCGGCAGAACTCCACGGCGAACCGGGGGTGGTGGTTTTGCGCAGCGCCCTGTTCGATTCGCCGCAGGCACGGTATTCGTTTGTGAGCGCGCGGCCGTTTCTGACATTCCGTTCGTTCGGTTCTCACTGCGAGACGGTTGCGGCCAACGCACCGTGCGCCCAATTCGGCAACCCCTGGCACGTGCTCGACCGTCTGATGGCCCGCTACGAACTGCTGGATGAAATTGACCTGCCGTTTCCCCTGGGCGGATGTTTCGGCTATTGGGGCTATGATCTGAAGAACTTTGTTGAACCGAAACTCCCGCGCCGCGCGGTGAACGATCTTGGAATGCCGGATTGTCAGGTGGGCTTCTACGACAGCCTCGTGGTGTTCGATCATCACCTTGGCAAAACGTGCGTGGTGTCCACCGGCCTGAACGCGGAAGGCTCGCGGAGCGAACCGCGGGCGCATGCACGCGCGGAAGTCTGGCAGCGCCACCTGGCCGGCGAACCCAAGCACACCCTCGCCCCGGTTCATGGACAGCCTCCCTTCCCGAGATCCGGCACGCAATGGGAGGTTGAACAACGTGCTGCCGTGCCTCTGGCCGGCAGAACAATTTCCTTTGGAGCAAGTGCCAACTGCCGGCGGGACGCACGGCAGCACGTTGAGATTCATGGAATGGGTTCCGTGTCTTCCAACCTGACGCGCGCGGAATTCCTTTCCGCCGTGCGGCGCGCGCAGCGTTACATCCGCGCGGGTGACATTTACCAAGTGAACCTCTCGCACCGGTTGGCGATGCCGTGTCCGTGGTCCGGGTGGCAATTGTACCAGCGGTTGCTGGATATTTCGCCCGCGCCGTTCGCGGCGTTTTTTGACTGCGGGGATTTTCAAATTGCCTCTTCGTCACCGGAACTCTTCCTGCGCTTGAGTGGCCCGAACATCCAAACGCGCCCCATCAAGGGCACGCGTCCCCGTTCCAGCGATCCGACGCGCGATGCGCAATTGACCTACGAACTGCAAACCAACCCGAAGGAGCTCGCGGAATTGCTAATGATCACCGACCTCCTGCGCAATGACCTGGGCCGGGTGTGCGAGTTTGGGTCGGTGCAGGTGCCGGAATTGATGCGGCTGGAGCGTTATCCGCAGGTGCAACACTTGGTTTCGACCGTGGAAGGCCGGTTGCGGCCCGACGTGACGCATTTTGCGGCGCTGGCCGCGTGTTTCCCCGGCGGCAGCATCACGGGGGCGCCGAAGTTCCGCGCGATGGAGATCATTGACGAATTGGAACCAATCGCGCGCGGGTCTTACACCGGCTGCCACGGTTTTCTCGGTTTCAATCGCGAAAGCCAGTTAAGCATCAGCATTCGCACGGCTATCCGGCACGCGGACACGGCGTATTTCCAGGTCGGGGCCGGCATTGTGGCGGACTCGCAACCGGAAGCGGAATACGAGGAAACGCTCGCCAAGGCGCGTGGCTTCACGGGGGCGCTGGCAGAGGCCCAACGACGACACGAGTTCATACCGCCAGCCAAAGCCTGATAGGTGGGGCATATTTCGGGTGGGAGGCAGGCTTGAGCCAAGCTTGCTTTTTCTGCTGGCTGGGTTTGGCAAACTGCCGTATTTAAGTCGGCATGGATGCGTTTCTGAACGGTGAGTTCGTGAGCGTGGGGCAGGCGACGGTGCCAATCAATGACCGCGGGTTGATGTATGGCGACGGGTTGTTTGAAACCATGCGGGTTTACAACGGGAAGGCGTTTCGCATGGCGCAGCATCTGGAGCGCATGGTGCGCGGGAGTGAATTTCTCAAAATCCCATTGCCGTTCACGCCCAAACAACTTCAACACTTCACCGAAGAATTGATCGAGCGGAACCAAATGCCCGATTCCGTCTTGCGGGTGACATTGACCCGCGGTCCCGGCGACCGCGGTTACACTCCGAAGAGTGAGGCAAAGCCTACCCTCGCGATGACGCTGCATCCGGCGCCGCCGCTCGATCCTGAAAACCCGCCCCAGTGGAGTTTGATCACGTCTTCGTTTCGGATTCCGGCCAGTGATCCCCTCGCGTCCTTCAAGACGCTCAACAAGCTTACCTCCGTCATGGCCCGGATCGAAGCCGAAGCGCGCAACGCGGACGAGGCGTTGCTCACGAACACCAACGGCGAAGTTGCCGAGACGGCGGGCGCGAACTTGTTTTGGGTTTACCGCGACAAGATCTGCACCACCCCGACCGGACGCGGGGTGTTGCCCGGCATCACGCGCGCGGTCGTGCTCGAGATTTGCCAGATACTCAACTTTGAAACCAACAAGCGCGTCATCAAGCCCGAGTCCCTGAAGAACTCCGAAGCCATCTTCCTGACCCAAAGCACGCTCGGCGTTGTGGTCATCAACTCCCTGGACGGTGAACCAACCGGACAATCGCCGTTGGTGGATCAGATTTATCGGGCCTATTGTGAAATGCTGGTCAAACCCTGAGCCGCGGGAACCTATCCGCCGCCGGCGCGCCACCGCGCGTTAATCTGGCGCGGAGTCGCCCCGTGCGGTTGACGCGGGCGTCAACCGCCGCACGCGAGGGCGAGGGCGCTCTCCATGATTCCACCGGGTTGCTACCGATTGACCGCAGTTAAGGAACTCCTACAATCAGTTCAGGCGGCGCCGATGCCGCTGCGTGATCACGTGCCTATGAAAGCATCCAATCCGTATGAGATTTCCACCGACCGGAGCCGATTCGACGTGGATCAAATTCACCGGTTCCTCAGTTCGTGCTACTGGGCGACGAACATTCCACGCCGCGTGGTGGAACGGTCCATCGAACACTCGCTGTGTTTTGGCGCGTTCTGCGGAGGCCAGCAAATCGGCTTTGCCCGGGCCATCACGGATTACGCAACGTTTGCCTACCTTGCCGACGTCTTCGTGGTGACGGAGCATCGCGGACGCGGCGTGGCGCAACAACTCATCCGCGCCATACTGGATCACCCAGACTTACAGGGACTGCGGCGAATCCTGCTGGCAACCGAGGACGCCCACGGACTCTACGCCCGTTTCGGTTTCCAGCCGCTGTCCCACCCGGAGCATTTCCTGACGCTGCATTTTCCGGACGTGTACCGGTCAGCCGACGCGGGCCCGGCTCAGTGAAACCTGTTCCAACGTCCCGCTCAATGGCCTGGCCGTGACCAACGCCTACGAGGCCTTTCTGCATCGCACGCGTGTAGCTTGCCAACGCACCGCTGGTCAGCCAGTTTGGCTTCCGGTCCAACACCGTGACGCGCATGACGATGACCTTCTGACCTTGGACGAGTATTCCCAACAAGACTAACGGATGGTCGGGGCTTCGGCCAACGGAGGAATCAATTCCATGCTGCGGAGGCGGTAGAAAAGGGTATTGGGGAACAAGCCGGTGGCGGGGTCGGGACTTCGCGAAAAAACAAATTCCTCATCCAAGCCCTCGTGCGCGGCGATGGGAATCCATTGCCGCAGGTCGCTGGATTCTTCCAGGAAGTACAGCAGGTTGCCGCGTCCCAGCCAGCTCACGTCGAGGGCCAGTCGGGTTTTCTGCAACTGGATGCCTTCGGGAAGCACGGCGATCACCGTGGTGTGTTGCGGGGTGGGAAGCGAGGCAATCAGGATGCCCGTCTCCGGCTCCGGGATGTCGGGGTAAGTGGCCAGTCCCTGGCCGGGCGGGGTGAGCCCCGGGGTGGCATCGTAGATTTCCAAGCCGGTCCAGCCAGCCCGGGAGGGATTGAACACGCCGGTCCCGACCGTCTCCCTGAGCCAGTCGTTGGCTTGGAACACTTCGTTTCCGGGCAGGCCGTTCGCCGTGATTTCCTGCATGCGCATGGCCCCGGTGGCCGCGTTGTAGCGGATGAAATAGGCCTGGCTGCCGATCTCGAAGAAACGGATGGTGGACCAGCCTTTCGACCAGGAGGTACTGTCGAGGATCTGCGGCACGTTTTCGAGCGAGCCATCCACGCGGTTGATGCGCGCCGCTCCGGCCTCCGCACTGTACCGGAAAATGAAGGTTTGACCGCCCGCGCGGAAGATTTCCCAATCGGTGAAGCCGGCGTTCCAAGTGCCGGAATAGGCGGTGTCCCCGACGGAACCATCGGCATTGAGCACGCGCAGGTGAGTTTCGCCGGTGGTGGAATTGTGCCGCAGCAGATGGGGAATGCCCGAGATCGTCAGAATTTCCGCGATGTCAAACCCGGTCGCGTAGTCGAAGTCCGTGACGGCGGTGCCGAGGTTGCCCAAGGCGCTGATCGGCAGGGTGCGGATGCGTCCGGTGCCGGTGTTGTGCAGGAGAAGGAAGGTGCCGCTGGGCGTGGCGAACGTGAGGGCACTGGTCCAGCCGGGAAGCCAACTGGAGCTGTTGAACACCTCGGTGCCCAGGGTGCCGTTGGCGTTGACGCGATGCATCACCGCCCGGCCGTTGCCGCTGCCCGAGCCGTTGTGGGGGGAATAGCGCAGGAGGAAGGCCTGATTGTCCACGCCGAAGAACCGGTGGAGGATCATCCCCGCCGGCGCGCCGTCGGCGAAGAAGTCATAATCAAAATTTCGGGCGGCCAGCCGCGCGTTGTTGCGAATGCCACGGCTGGTGATCCAGCCATCTTCCGCGCGGTGGAAAAAGAGGTGCAGCGGAAAGAACAACGACGACGGCGGGGTGCCATAGGCCTGTTCGTATGCTTCCTGGAGAATCTGTTCCAAGCCGATGCCCGGCCCCGCGTAGGTGCTTCGGACCGAATTGACCTGGACCGCGATTTGGAGGTCGCCGGGAAAGGCCATCCAGGCCGAACGTCCGCCAACGCCGTTGTTGTCGGTCGCGCCATTGTGACTGTAATAGACGTCGCTGTTGTTCGATCCAATGCGGTCAAACATGCCGAGATCAGCCGACTGCATGAGTGCGAGATCATTCGTATGCAGAAGGTCGCCACGGAAGAGGGCCGAAATGAACTGGGCATATTGCCGCGCGGAAAGCGCCCAGCCGCCCGACCCGACCGTCAAGCGGCGGTCCGGCATGATTTGGGCGGGAATGGTCAGGTCGGCGTGATTGTAGTACCACGCGAATCCGGGCAGGGTGTCATCCACCGGGCGCGGGTGGATGGTGCCCAGTCCCGCGGGGGAGAAGATCGCGCTGCGCACGTAGTTGATATAGGCATCCGCAGTCGCCGTTGTCAGCGCGGCCACGCCTCCATCGGCGGTATTGGCCTGAGCGGCCTCGATGTTCCGGTAGAAATTCTGGTTGAGCACATAGGGAATGAGTAGCCGGCAGACCGCATAATTCCAGTTGGAATACTCGTAAGTGCCAATGGGGTTGGCCAGGCCCCCCTGCAATTGATTCCTCAACTGCGCCCAGGAGAAACTGCTGCTGGCGCCAAAACCGCTCCGATGATTGAGCAACTGCCGGAACGTGACGTTAGTCACATTGTTGTTGTTGATCACGTTTTGGAGATCAACCGGCAGGAAGGTCCACATGGCGGCATCCACCGAGATGTTCCGGGCCCGCAAGGCCTTGAGCAGGGCGGCGGCCGTGATCGTCTTGCTCAGACTATGGCAGTCCTTGACGGTGTCCTCCGAAAAGGGCACGCCGGGATCGAAAATGATTTCCGGATCGCCCAGTTTGGCAGACCCACCGCCGCCCCCACGGACAAAATTCCCGTTCTGAAAAATCGCGTAGCCGTAACCGACGCAGCGCCCGTCCAAGTCCGCCTCGATGGCCGCAGCCAGATCGTCCAGCGGGGTGGAACGCGCGATTACGCAGAAGGTCAACAGTAATAGAGATATCAGGCGCACAGTTTTAATCATTGAAACAAGTGATTGGTTTGGTGGTATGGAGGTTGAAAAAAGAAACAAGAGCGGCAAAGGGGCGCGGGCGGCTTCGGTGGCAGGGTCATTGCGTTAGCTCGGCGACCCTGGTGGTTGGAATGATCCAGAGATTCACAGGCAACGTCCAGGAGCTTCGGATGAACAGCGTCGCCAAGAATTGGCACCCCTCGCCCGGCGAAACCCATCCGACGTCCCCCAATTGATGTTCCGCAACTCCGCAGCTTCAACTAATGGCATAATGAAATACATTAGTTCAATATACGGGTCGGGCAAGCACTTTTTCGGAGCAATCAGAACCGCCGCTGCGTCCCGAATTTGCCGGGGCGAGATGCGGTCGGAGCACAACTGCGCGAACTGCCGCAGATTCGGGAGCGGGGGCACAATGCTCAACCCAGTTCGATTGATTCACAGGCAGGTCTTTTCGCCTTGAAGGAGTTGTTCTGGGTGAGCCAATGATAAGCATGAGACCATTGACTCATCGGCTTATGGTTGGCCACTCGTTGATCATTCAGATGATTCCCCGGAAGCTGATACCGGATCGGGAACACGATTCTTGATAGCAGGGATTGCCGGAGAGCAAGCGGGACGAATCCGGTTCTGGCCCGCGCTCGCCCATTTTGAGTGGCGTGTGGCAGTCGCCGCAACCGCCATAGGTCACAAGGTAGTGGCTGCGCGCAATCTGCGCGGCCCTGGTCTGTTGCGGGGATTTGGAAGCCATGACCACACCGGCCAAGGGGGCGACCGCCTCTGGAAGGAGCAAGAGTTTGGTGGGGATGGTTTTCATGTCAATTCTTGGATTCCTGGGGTTCAGTTCCTGGAATTCGGTTTTGATACAGCAACCGGCTTCAACCCAGCCATTGGCGGATGAGCACGAGCAAGTCCATCCAGCGCCACGCGAGGTGCAAAGAGAGCATGACAGCGGCCCCCAACGCGAGCGCGGCCAACGCCATCGCCACCGCAGTGATAGGCAATCCCCGGAGTCGGGTTTTCACCGCCGGTGATTGCAGTGGGGACGCGATGGCGTCCGGGCTGGAATTGGGTGAAGTCTGCCAGGCCTGCATCTCCGCAGCGCGCATGGCCCGCAGAGTATCCCGATTCTCCGGCGTCACCGGCAGGCGAAGCGAGCGCGCAGGTGAGAGCCGCAACGGACGCCGATGCCGTGGCGAAGGCACGGCGGGCGGGCGCCAGGGAGTGCCACGCCGGGGAGTGCCGGTGCGGGCCGGTTTCGGATTCAAGTTGGTCATAGCAAAACTTTCGCATTCAGTTCCACGCTTGACGGCGGCGGGCAGGGCGCGAAAATGCGCGTGATCAATCACCACTGCCGAACATCGTTTCGCTGCCAACAAACGTGAGTCAGGTTGACGTCAAGATGAATAGCCGCGCGTGCCCGCCGCGTAAATGGACCGAAAGGCCCAATGCCGCGGGGCGGACGATCATGGAGAATGAATCCATGTTTCGTCTGTTGTTCGAGCGCAGTGCCGACGCCATCCTGCTGTTTGACCCGGCCGGCGGAGTATTCGTGGATTGCAACGAGGCGGCCGTGAACTTGATGCGCGCAGATTCGAAGGAGGCCCTGCTGGAAATGCGCCCGGCTGACCTGGCGCCGCCGACGCAGCCCGACGGCCGGTTGTCCGCGGAAAAGTCCGCCGAGATCACGGCACTGGTCAACCTGCGCGACAGCCACCGGTTTGAGTGGGTGGCCCGGCGGGCCGACCAGACGGACGTGCCACTGGAAGTGTTGGCGACACCCATCATTGCCGACGGCCACGTGCTCCACGTGGTCGTGTGCCGCGACATCACCGAGCGCCGACGCGCGGAAACGGAGTTGCGCGAGAGCCAGCAGTTGCTCGCGTCCGTGGCCGACAATCTTTCGGAGGCGATTTACCGCACCGGCCCGGACCACGAATTGATTTTCGCCAACCGCGCCTATCTGCGACTGTCCGGTTACGAGTCCCTGGAGGAAATGCGCGAGGTGCCGCGCGAACAGTTGTATGCCTGCCCGGAAATGCGGGTGCGTTTGCTGGAATTACTGGCTCGGGAAGGTTCCTTCCGCAACCAGGAAATTGAGTATGTGCGCCGCGACGGCCAGCGGTGGTGGGGATTGTCCAACAGCGTGGCGATTCGCGATCCTCAGACCGGCGCGGTGTTGTATCACGTGGGTTCCGTGGCCGACATTACCGAGCGCAAACGCGCGGCTGACGAAATCGAGCGCTTGAACGCGTCACTGGAGTGCCGGATCGCCGAGCGCACGGCGGAATTGACCGCGAGCGAAGCGCGCTTGCGCACGTTGGTGGAACACGCGCCGGAAGCGATTGTGGTATTCGATGGAGCGACGGGCCGTTTCATGAGCAGCAACGCCCACGCGTGCCGCCTCTATGGGCGCAACCCGGAGGAATTGACGCAACTCACCCCGGCTGAAGTCAGCCCGGAGTTTCAGCCGGACGGAAGGCGGTCCATGGATGCGGCGCGCGAAAAAATGGCCGAGGCGCTGGCCGGGCACGCGCCGGTGTTCGATTGGATTCACCGCCATGCCGGCGGCCGGTTGATTGCCACGGAAGTGCGACTCGTGCGGTTGCCGGCTGAGGGTCAGCAGTTGTTGCGGGCGAGCATCATTGACAACACGGAGCGCAATCGGCGCGAAAAGATTCAACAGGCGATCTTCCAGATTTCCGAGGCCGCGCACCGGGCGGAGGACCTGGCCGGTCTTTACCGGCAGATTCACGAGAGTGTGCGCGGACTGATGGCGGCGGAGAATTTCTACATCGCCCTGCTCGATCCGGTCAGCGAAACCTTCAGCTTCCCGTATTTCGTGGATGAACGGGACGAACAACCCGCGCCCATGCGATTATCGCAAGGGTTGACCGGTTACGTGTTGCGCACGGGCCAGCCGCTGCTCGCGCGGGAGGACAACATCTTGCGGGACGCGCGCACCGGAGTGGCCGTGGTGGCGGAGGCATCCCGGCAAACGACTTATGCCGAAGTGGGCGCGCACGCGGCGGTGTGGCTGGGCGTGCCGTTGAGCCTCCAGGGCAAGCCCATCGGCGTGATGGCCTTGCAGGATTACCAGGACAAGGAGGCTTACGGCGAGGAGGAAAAGCGCATCCTGACTTTCGTGGCCGGCCAAATTGCGCAGGCCATCGAACGTAAGCGCGGCGAGCAGGCCGTGCGTGAATCGGAGGAGAAATTTCGCGCCTTGTTCGAGGCGTCGAGCCAGGGTGTCATGTTGCACGACGAGCAGCAGTATCTCGAAGTGAACCCCGCCGCCGTGCGCATCATGGGGTATCGCTGCAAGGAGGACCTGATCGGCCGGCATCCGCGCGACACCTCGCCTCCGGTGCAACCCAATGGCGAGCGAACCGACGTGCTCTCCCAACGATACATTGGCGAGTGTTTGGCGAAGGGCAGCGCGCGCTTTGACTGGGTCGCGCGCCGAGCCACGGGCGAAGACATCCCCTTGGAAGTCATTCTTACACGCATCGAATGGGGCGGGCGGCAGCTCATCCAGGCGGTGATCAATGACATTTCCGAACGCAAGAAAGCGGAAACGGAATTGCTCAAATCTCTCGCGCGCGAAAAGGAACTCGGCCAGTTGAAAAGCAATTTTGTTTCGATGGTATCCCATGAATTTCGCACGCCATTGGGTGTCATCATGTCTTCCGCCGAGATTCTGGAATCCTACCTGGAGCAACTTGAACCAGCGGAACGACGCGAGCATTTGCAGTCCATCCAGCAGAATTCGCGGCGCATGGCGAACCTGATGGAGGAAGTCCTGCTGCTGGGCATGGTCGAAGCCGGCCGGATGGAATTCAAGCCGGCGGAAATGGACCTCAGGTGCTTTTTCCGGCGGTTGGTGGACGAACTACAATCCGCGACGAATCAGAAGTGTCCCGTGGAGGTTTCGCTGCTCGCGGAAACCGCCGCCTTTGCCGACGAACGCCTGCTTGAGCATGTGTTCACCAATCTGTTGTCCAACGCGGTCAAGTATTCGCCCGCAGGCAGTCCGGTGCAACTGGACTTGGAACGCGACGGGGACGCGGCGGTGTGCCGGATTCGGGACCGCGGACTGGGCATTCCCGAGCCGGACCTGGAACGGATATTCAGCGCGTTTCATCGGGGCCGGAACGTAGGCCACGTGCCCGGGACGGGACTCGGGCTTACCATTGTCAAGCGGTGCGTGGAATTGCACCGCGGAAGAATCAAAATCGAAAGCACCGTGGGCCACGGCACGACCGTCACGATTCGGTTGCCGTTGTTTGGCATGGCCACCCAGGCATTGAGCCGCTAATCTTTCCTCGAACCCGTGCAGGGCCGAAGGCCCGGAATACTTCACCCTGGCAGCACACTGAATGGACTATGAAGAAAATCCTGGTCATCGAAGATGAGCCGGAAATGCGAAGGAATCTGCTCACGATTCTGAAGCTCGAAAATTTTACCGCCCTCGGTGCGGAGAATGGCCGCGCGGGACTCGAGCTCGTGGCACGCGAGCGGCCCGACTTGATCCTGTGCGATGTGATGATGCCGGAACTGGATGGCCATGGTGTGCTGGCGGCATTGCGCGCGAGTGAAGCCACGGCGTCCATTCCTTTCATCTTTCTCACGGCCAAAGGTGAGAAGACAGATTTGCGCAGTGGCATGAATCTGGGCGCGGATGATTACCTCACGAAACCGGTGGCGAAGGCGGACCTGCTGCACGCCATCGCCGCGCGCCTGCGGCGTTCCGAACAACAAGCGCCGCGCGAGTTCAAGCCGGATTTCTCCTCTTACGAACCGCTGCTGAAGCTCGGCCTGACGCCGCGCGTGGCCGAGGCGTTGCTGTGGGTGGCGCAGGGCAAGACAAATTCCGACGTCGCCACCATCCTCGGGATCAGTGAGTCCACCGTGAAGAAGCACATGCTGGAGGTGTTCGAGAAACTGGGGGTGGAAACGCGCAGCGCCGCCACCTTGCGCGCGCTGGAAGTGCTGAGTTCGCGGCCGAACTGATTCACGCATGGAACTTCATTTCCGCTCGCTGGGCAGCGGCCCGGCATTGATCCTGTTGCACGGGCTGCTGGGTTCGCTGGACAACTGGCTGCCGCTGGGCCGGCAGTTTGCGGAACGCTTCACCGTCCTGGCCGTGGACCAGCGCAATCACGGCTTGTCGCCCCACAGCGATGAGTTTGGCTACGACCTGATGGCGCACGATCTCCATCAGTTCATGCACGACCAGGGCCTCACGACCGCACACCTGCTGGGCCATTCGATGGGCGGCAAGACGGCGATGCAGTTTGCGCTGCTCTACCCGGATCAGGTGGAGAAGCTGGTGGTGGTGGACATGGCCCCGCGCGCCTATCCGCCGGTTCACACCGAAACTTTAGCGGCCTTGCAGGCGCTGGACTTGCAGGTCCACCAGCGGCGCGAGGATTTTGACGAGGCCCTCGCGACCCAAGTTCCCGACGTCGAACTTCGTCAGTTTCTGCTGAAAAACTTGCGGCGGGACACGACAGGCGCTTTTCATTGGAAGGTCAATCTTCGTGCCATTTGGGATAATTACCGTCACCTCAACGCCGCGCTGACCGTCGAAGGCCAGTTCACCAAACCGGTGCTGTTCCTGCGCGGTGGCCAATCGGATTATGTTCAGGACGCCGATGTGGAATTGATCCGCCGGTTCTTTCCCGATGCCGAGTTGCGGACCGTTCCCGAAGCGGGGCATTGGGTTCATGCCGACAAGCCGGACGAATTTCTGAGCAGCGTGTTGGAATTCCTCACGCGCAACACACACGCGGGCAGCGCGCCGGTCGAGTCGCCATGAGTTGACCGGGAGAAACACAGGAATGTCCTCCGGGATAATTGCGGAATGGCCTCGGGTTCCTTTGGCTTTTGGGTTCGGCTCCATCGCGTGTATGGTTCTGCATGATGGAGGTATTACCTATTGCCGAGCCAGTGCGACAAAACAGGCGTGCAATAGCCCTGTCCAGTCGGTATCGTGCGGTCATGGATTTGCTGGCACACTGGGGACTGACGGAACGCCCCTTCGAGCCAACCTGGGATACGCGGTTTTTCTACGAAGGCCGGGAGTACGACGAGGCCCTGAGCCGGTTGGACTTTCTGGCCGGCGAACAAACCATGCTCCTCGGCCTGCTAACAGGCGAAGTGGGTTGTGGAAAGACGGTAACCCGGGCGGTCTTCGCGGAGCAATTGGCGGAACTGCCCGAGTACCACGTGGTCACCCTGGAAAACTCCGCCTTCGGCTTCAACGAATTGCTCGGGTTTGTGCTGCGCGAACTGGAGCCGGACGCAGGCAGTCCTTTCCGCACGAAGTACTCGCGCTACGAACGGTTCAATGCCGTCATGGAACGCCTCACTGAAGCAGGCCGGCATCTGGTGCTGCTGTTCGATGAAGCCCAGGAAATGTCGCCCGCCACGCTGAATGAGCTGAAACTGCTGACGAACTTGAACCGCGCAGGTCAAGGCCGCTTAACAGTGATCCTGGTGGGGCAACCGGAGTTGCGCGAACGCGTGGCGCGCTTGCCGGCGATAGACCAGCGCATCGGGCTGCGTTTCCATCTCAATCCCCTCTCCTGCGCGGAATCCGCCGAATACTTGCGCCATCGTTTGCAGGTGGCGGGGCATCCTACCGGCGAGCTGTTCACTCCCGAAGCGGTGGAAAGTGCCTTCCAGAATTCGCAGGGCGTGCCGCGGGAACTTAACCGCATCGCAAAACTGGCGCTTGAATTTGCCTGGGTCAATGAGTATCCAGAAGTCACGACCGCCGCCATTACCGCCGTGGCGCGCGACTTGAACCGACAGCAGCGGTTGCCCAAAGCATGAGCGAGTCCGGTGAATTGAGTCTCAGTGCCGTGCGTCACAAACGCGCGCAGAACCGGGCGGCGCTGACCCCGGAACCGCCCCGGCGACAACCGCGCGGCTTCTGTCGTGCCGCTCCCGCCTCGTCCCCTCCGCCCCAGCCCCAAGCCGCGCCAACTCCCAAGCGCTTCCGGCTACCGGTGGACCCTTGGCGGCTCCTCATGGCGCTCAAGCATCGTGGGCATTGGATGATTTGGACAGTAGGATTGGCGGCGGCACTGGGCCTGTTTCTCGGTTACGTCTTTTCCAGCTCAAACGCAAGGGTGACTCTCATCTCCCAGGATGCCGCCGCACCTTTTGCCGCCGGGCCGGAGGGCGGCGACTATCAGCCGCGCGAGCTGGCGGCACAGACCCTCGTAAATCTGATGGGGTCGCCCGAACTGCTGCGGCGCGTGGCCGCCAAGGCACAACCGGCGGTTTCTGAGGCCAGTCTTAAGCGGCGGGTTCACGTGGCGCCGGTCCCGAACACTGAATTGGTGGCACTGAACATCTCGGGTCGTCATCGGGAAGCGTTGGCCACGCTCGCCAATCTCTATGCTGCCGAGGCCGTACAACTGAGCAAGGAATTGCAGACCGCCGATTCAACCCGCCTGAACCAGTTTTGTCGCGAGAAACTGGCTGCACTGGACCACGAACTGCAGCAGGCAGGCGCGGAACTGGTGAAATTCCAATCTGGCGCCCGATTGATTGACCCCGATGCCGAGAAGCAGGCTTATGTTCGGCAACTTGGCGAAATCCTGTCCCGTGCGGACAACGCCCGGATAGAAGCTGAACTCGTAGCTTTGCAGGTCGTCGCACTGCGCCAGGAACTGGCGCAGCAGCATCCGGTCGCACAGAAACTCCAGGCCGCGCGAAACCGGCTTACTGACCTGCGCGGGCGAATGACGGAGGCGCATCCCTCCGTGCAAAGCCAACTGTTGGAGATCGCCGAATTGGAGAAGCAAATGGCCGGAAGTGACACCAACGCCTTGTCCGCCGCGAAATTCAGTGAGAACCCAGTGGCCAGCACGCTCTACCTGCGCTTGATGGAGCTCCAGACCCGCCAGGTGACGCTCCACCGGGAATTGCAGGAACTGAAGCAGCTTCAAGATTCTGTCCAGGACCGGGTCGCTGGAGTTTCGGCGCAGGGTTTGAGGTATGCGAATCTCAAGGCGCAGATTGAGGGATTGCAGCGCAGTCGCACGTTGCTTGCCACCCGGCAACGCGAGGCGCAACTGCACGTGGACAACGCGCAAGGGTATTATCGGGTGTTCGCCGCCGCCACTCCGGATGCGATTGACACGATGGGGCGATGGCACGCGGGAATCCTGGCAGCGCTGGCAGGCTTGGTGATCGGAGTGCTGGGTGCGGGTCTGGCAATCATTGGCCTCGAAGTCGCTGACTGCCGGTTGAAGACGGCGGCGGATGTTGAGCGCGTTACTCGCCTGCCGGTCTTGGCCAGGCTGGGTGATTTGAACACCATGTCGGCTGCCGAGAAAGACGCCTGGGCCTTTCGCACTTGGACTGCCATTTCGGGACAACTGAATTCCTCGCCAAACCAGGGCATGGTGTGTGGATTCGTTTCGTCCACGCACGGCGAGGGTCGTTCGACTTGGATTCAACTTCTGGTTGATGCCGCCAATCAGCGCGGGCTGCGGGTGCTGACGGTGACCGCTCATTCATCCGCCAGTGATGCTCCGCCTCAATCTGAGGTCACGATGGGCCAACGCGTCGCAGATTCAGCCAGCCCGGTCGCAACGGAGCAAGGGGAGCTTCAATTGCAGATGCACACCAAGCCCGCGCATACTTCGGTGCTGCCGACGACCGCAGCTCGCCACGTCGCCGACTCGGAGTCGCCCCTGACCGCGCACATCGCGTTGCCCGGCTGGGCGGGGAATTTAGAACACCGGAAACAATGGCAGAATGCGCTGGCGCAATGGCGGGCGGTTGATAACCTCGTGCTGTTCGTTGAGTTGCCGCCAGCGTCGGTGCCGGAAGCGGTTATGCTCGCGGAAAGCCTGCCGCAGATTATCTGGTTGGCAGACAGCGGGAAACCGCACTCACGCCTGACACGCCAGCAGTTGGAGACCTTGCGGCACGCCCAGTGTCGGCTGGTCGGAGCGGTGTTGAATCACGAACCCAAACCAGTTTTTGAACTATGAATACACGCCTCATTCCCCGGGCCGTCGTTACCGGCCTGATTCTGTTGGTGGCCGCTGCCCCGGCGCCCGCGCAACCCGAAGCACCCAAGTCACTCTCACTCTCGGCCGTTTCCAATCCCGGCAAGCGCGCCAAATGGCAGGAACGATTGACGCTTGGCCCGGGAGATCTATTGAACATCTCCATGCTGGAAACGCCCAATTCCAGCCGGAATGAGGTCTTGGTCGGCCCAGACGGCCGGATCAACTACATGGAAGCGCAGAACTTCCCGGTGACCGGCCTGACGGTGGACGAATTGCGCGCCGCACTGGACAAGGAACTCGGTAAATACTATCTGGCTCCGCGCACCATCGTTATTCCGGTCGCCTATCGCAGCAAAAAATTCTTCATGCTGGGGGCCGTAAGAGCAAAGGGTGTGTTCACGCTGGATCGTCCCACTAGCATTATTGAAGCCGTGGCGCGGGCTGGTGGACTCGAAGCGGGAGTCATCGGGAATAATCCAATGGAACTTGCGGATTTGACTCACAGTTTCATGGTGCGCGACGGGAAACATCTGGCGGTGGACTTTGAAAGGCTCTTTCAGCGCGGAGACTTGTCCCAAAACATCCCACTGGAGCCGAATGATTTTCTGTTCTTCCAACCGGCCGGTCTCAATGAAATCTATGTGCTGGGACAAGTGAATTCGCCAGGGTCGCTGCCGTGGGATCCTGCTGCCACGGTGATCAGCGCCATTACGCGGCGCGGCAGTTTCACGCCGGTGGCGTATCGTCAAAAGGTGCTCGTGGTTCGCGGTTCACTGCAAAATCCCGAGACGTTTGTGGTGAACATGGGGGCCATTCTCAAGGGCGAACAATTGGATTTCAAATTGCAGCCGAAGGACATCGTTTATGTGGCGGTCAAACCCTGGCAGGCTGCGCAAGACTTGTTGCAGAGCGCCATGGCCGCATTCGTGACTGCTTCCATTGTCACCTATGCGGGTGAGAACATCGGGCCGTTTATCGAAACACCTATTATCAAGTGAGAAAAATGAAACCTTTGAGACTGATCAACTTGATTTCCTGCGGCGCCGCATTGCTGGTGCTCATGGCTGGGTGCTCCAATCCGAAGGCCACTTTTGACCCGCGCGCGACTGGCACGGCGAAAATTGAGTTTGAAGACTTGAACCTGGCCGAAGACCTTGGCCGGGAGTGGTTGGAGCAAGGGGAAACCCTGTTTTCGCTCGGGCCGGGGGACGTGCTAGATGTCGAAATCCTCGGCACCGGCAACACGCGTAGTACCGTTGTTGTCGGGCCGGATGGCAGGATATATTTCCATCTCTTGCCAGGGATGGATGTGTGGGGGCTGACGCTGGAGCAGACCAAGGATCTGTTGCAGCGGGAACTGGCGAGATTCCTCACCGGGCCGCAAGTATCAATATCGCTGCGCGCCGTTGGCAGCAAGTCCATCTGGCTGCTGGGGCGTCTCAACCGCCCGGGCACGTACTCGATGGCTGGACCAATGACGCTCCTTGAGGCAATCTCGCTGGCCGGCGGACCATCTCGAATCATGCAGTCGGGCAGTGTAGAGGATCAAGCCGACTTGCGGCACAGTTTCGTGCAACGGCAGGGGCAGTTCGTGCCGGTTGATTTTCAGAAACTCCTAGTCGAGGGCGACATGTCCCAGAACATCTACCTCCAGCCCGATGATTTCATCTATCTGCCTTCTTCGCTGTTTCACGAAGTCTTTGTACTTGGCGCGGTTCGCGGGCCTCGCACCGTGCCCTACAGTGACCAGTTAACGCTCCTGTCGGCAATATCCGGCGCTGGTGGACCACAGCCTGGAGCCTACCTGTCTCAGGTCGCCATCGTGCGTGGCACGCTGACCGAACCCAAAGTGGCTGTAGTGAACTACGCCGACATTCTCAAGGGGAAGAAAACGGATATCCGCTTGGATGCGCACGACATTGTCTATGTCCCGTTTGAACCGTTCAATGGTTTGAAAGCCTACGCAAGGTCCATTATCTTCACGATCGTCAATACTATTGCTGCCAACGAGGGCATCAACGCGGTTTCGGAACGAGGATCCAAAGTAGGTATCTCGGTTGGCACAGGAGGCGGCACTGGAGAATCCAAGTGATGAAACAAACCTAAGCTGATCAAGGACTGGCTGTTCGCGAAGCATCGTTTTCAACCTGCGATCTCAGCGGCATGTCACACAATTGGTTCATCTTCGAGCTTCCCCGGAGGTCAGGAAATGTGGCCCGTTCCTCATAATACATGCGAGCGGTAGCGGCGCAGGCAGCAGTTCACTTCCTCCTCGGGCAACCCCACCGCTCCGGCCGATGCGGTCGCCGGGAACGCTACGCCAGGGTCTATGTTGAGGGAGCGTGCTTGCTTGAAGACCTTGCTCTGGATTTGACGCCACGCGGGATAGCGGAACGTTGCGTTCAATGGTTCGATGCAATCCGATTTGGCCATTCTCAAAGCGGGCAAATTCCCAACCGCGACGGCGACTGAGCACATCTGCCAAGCCGCACCAACGCCCAAGCACCAAGGATTACTTTCTTGAATCGTTTTACTGCCGCAGCGGATACTGCCCAAGCGATGCGTTTTTGTAAGGCCAGATGAACCGAATTCTCTTAATCCTCGGCTGCTGGTTGGCTTGCCCCTGGGTGCAGGCCACGGTCACATTTAACATTGATGCTGCGGATTTGCGCACCGCCGAGGGCGAACTGATGCCGCTCACCGGGCTGGTCCTGCTGGTAGCGAGTCCCACCGATGCCGTTTTTGGCGGGCCAACCGCTGGGGCTTTCGTGACCGGCGATGACGTGATTCTCTTCCGGGGCGAATTGAATCTCGGTGTGCCGGGCATTCTTCAGGCAGCCGTGAATTTCGCGTTTGAGTCATTTCCGGGACTCGGCCCCGGCGATCCGGTCCAGTTGTATTGGTTTCCCACCCTCACTGCGGCGGCGACGAGTCCGGGGGAAAGCGCGACCTACGGGACTTACCGACACGCGACGGGACTGGACGGCAGCGCGCCTTGGGTTGTCCCTGCCGATGGGGCGTTGGTGGATTTGAAGTTCATAACAGCGAGCCAGGGTGGATCGAATCCAGACATTCTGGGCTTTGCGAGTCTGGTCATCACACGGCCCGTCATTCTTTCACTCACCGGCGCGAGCACACCCAATGTGGTCATCACCTGGAGTGCGGTCAGCAATCTCACCTATCGGGTGCAGCACCGTCAGGATTTCAACACGCCTTGGCTGGATTTAACTCCAGATGTAACTGCAACGAATGTAACCGCCTCGGCCACCGACCACGCGGCGAGTCTCAGTCAACGCTTTTATCGGGTGATGATCGTGCCATGAATCACAGGCGGCGACGGTGGCCGGGATGGTCGGTTGGGCCGGGTGGAACTTGGTCAAACAAACGAAACTATGCGTCGGCCGAATTCTCACGGTTGCCGTCGGTTCAGATCGGAGGGTCGCCAGATTTTCTGCGGTACCAACAAGCCACTTCCGGAATTGATGTTGGGCAAACTTGGTTGAGTAATGGGCGGATTAGGTAGGTGCGGTGCGGGCGGATACGAATTGGTCGGAGGCCGGCCATAAATCGGGCGGTAACCGTAGTAAACCGGTTGGGGATATTGGATCGTATTCACGTAAGTTCGAGATTCAACCTCGCGCTCCACTATGTTCGTGTGATGGGTCACAAATCCCTTCCGCAGATTTTCATCCAACCAGATGACTGGTTCATAAACGTAACTCTGGGTCTTGGGGTCCTTGCGGATGTTTCGCGGGATGATCCAGGCCTGCCCCAAGTGCCTCTGGCCGAGGTAAGCCTGCGCTGGAAATGGATTGAACAGGGGCGCAGTTTCAAGTTGGACCTCCGAATCGTCGGGGCTGTCCTGTCCGGCAAGTTGTGACTGGAGTTCCGCAGCGGTCTCCTGGGCTACTGCCAATTGTGTGGAAACCGCTTCATGCTCGGCGCGAAGCGTTCTGGATTCCTCCTGGGCGGCGTGCAATTCCGCCTCCAATCGCAGATTGGTTTCCCGGAGATCGCGGTTGGCGCGGACTTCACTGGTCCACACGACCCCGACCGCCACCAGGAGCGCAGTCAAGCAAATGCTTGAAATCGTCATCAAGGTTTTCATAGACCCCGTCAGTTTTGTCTCAACATACCACAGACGTATCAGTCACGGAACGAATTCGTTCTTCAGCCGTTTCGCCGTCCATCGTTACTTTCGTGAAAGTTGAAAAACGGCGAAGGATCCAGAGCGACCAATTTCTCTCAGTCGGCGATTGTTTCGGCGGCCACAGGCTTGATCAATACCTTCCCCAGCACGTTGCGTGAACGCAGTTTCGTGAACGCCGTCTGGGTTTGCTCCAGTGGGAGCACCGAATCAATCACCGATTTCAGCCGCCCCGCAGCCGCCCACTCCAATGTCGCGTGAATCGCCGAGCGATTGCGCCCGTAACTCCCAACCAGCCGCTGTTGCTTCACAAACATGGGCCAAAGGTTGAGCGGCACTTCCCGGCCTGCCGTTGCGCCACAGGTTACAATCGTCCCCGCTCGCGCCAAACACTCAAAGCATTGCCGCAAGACTTCCCCGCCGACGTGCTCCACCACCAAATCCACCCCCCGTTTGCTCGTGAGCTTGCGCACTTCGGCGGGCCAGTCGGGTCGGGTTGAATCCACCACGAATTCCGCGCCGAGTTTCGCCGCGAGCGCGCGTTTGGCGTCCGTCGAACCGGTGCTGATGACAGTCGCGCCAAGTTGTTTCGCGATCTGAATCGCCGCCGATCCCACTCCGCTTGCGCCGCCGATGACCAGCACCCAGTCCTCTGCGCGGACCGATGCGCGGTTCGTGAGCATGTGCATCGCGGTGCTGCCGGCCAGCGTGAGCGCGGCGGAAGTCTCAAACGCCAACTCACCAGGCAACCGCACCAGCGAGCGCGCCGGCACCAAGACCTTTTCCGCAAAACCGCCATCGCGCTGCACGCCGAGGATTTCGCCGCGCAAACAAAGCGACTCCTCGCCGCGCCGGCAGAACTCACATTCCCCGCAGAACAGATTGGATTGAATCGCGACTGCCTCGCCGGGTTTCCAATCCCTAACCTCGCTACCGACCTCTGCCACGCGCCCGGCAATTTCACCGCCTGGCGTGCGGGGCAGCTTCAGTGAAATCGGCAAACCGGCCTCCTCCAGCCAGAGATCAAGGCGATTCAGACCGCAGGCTGCTACCTGCACGACGACTTCGTGCGGGCCGGGGTGAGGCTCTGGCAACTCGCGCAATTGAAATTGTCCCGGCGTGCCGTGGGCCATGAGTTGAAACGCTCGCATGACGGAATTGAAACCGCGACCTTGGATCGTCACAAGGCAATTCCCGCCTGCAACACTCGTCGTTGCGTCCCATCACCCAAGGCTAACGATCAGTCACGAGGAATCTTCATTCTCCGCTTGCCGCTCCCCCGGACCGTTCGCTGGTAGCCGCCGACGTGAGGAGGCGGACAACGTTGCAGTTCAGGGGAATCCGCCTCCGCACGTCGGCGGCTACGGTTCGGGGGGTCAAAGCGCGAATCTGGATTCTGCGAAGTCTCCTTCTGCGGAATGACGGATTGGCTTTCCCGGCATTTGCCAGCCCCAGTCGCCTTCATCAAGATTCACGCCCGCATCGCTCTTGTCCTTTCGCCAGGCGATCTCTCCATTGTCATCGCTTTGATTCCAGCCGATGGAATACAGCGTGTAGCCGCCATCGGCAGTGCGACGATAGCGCAACGGTTTGCCGTCAATCACGTCGTTCGGGATGCGCTCGAAAAACTGCGGCGCCAACGCTTCGAGAGTCTCAGGATATTCCCCCTTGGCCAGACGCTGTCGTTCGAGCGCGCAGGCCACTCGCGCGCAGTCCACCGCAACCTGCGCCCGCGCGGAACGGCGCACCACCTTGCCCAGAGCCGGCATCAGCAGCTTGGCAAAGACTGTGTAGGGCCGAATCGGCATCGCGGCGATTTCCTCCCCGAAAGTATTGCTTGCGTCAGGGAAGACCCGATGTTTTTCCTCGTCCACCGAAGCGAGAAGGTGCTTCTGGTGCAGTTTGGAAATCGCCAGCATGTTCTGGTAAAACCAGCCACCGGGCATCAAGTTGAGACTCGGAGCCGCCCCGCCCCGTCCATCATCATCAGCAATGTATCCCAAGTGGCGCGACCGCCAGCCTTGCCGCCGCAGAAAATCCAGTCCGCTGGTGCCCAACGTCCGTTCGCCGCGCATCGCCGCTTTGTACTCCGCGAGCAGTTGGAGTGAACTGAGATACTGTCCAAGTTCGGCCAGTTGCGCGTCACTCCAGGCCTGTCGCACCAACCCTTCGCGCACGGTTTGCAAGCTCACGTGGAGCGCGGCAATTCGCACCAAATGATCAATCAGCAGAGGCTCATCGCGAATGCTGTCGGAAAGACGAAACCCCAGGTACAGATCGTCGAGTGCCGCGGTGGACTGACCGGCTTCAAGCCGGGCAACCGCCCGCACATGGGTGAGAATGCCAAGACCTCTTATGTGCGCGAGGTGTGGCAGCAGAATCTCCCACGCCGGCTCCTCTTCGTATGGAATGGGAAACCGTGCGTATGGCCGGGAGAGCCTGGCCTCGTGCAGTTCCCGGAACTCGGAATCGAACCTGCCCAGCGCCACCAAAACGTCTTCCGCCGCCGTCCCCGGAACGGCCGGCTGCGGATAATTCGTGTTGCCGCGATAAAACTCCCGCCACGATTCTAGGTCCGCGAACGTGCCCTTGTCCACGCCGCCTACGACCAGGCGGTCCTTGCTCTCTCGATCCGGACGCAAATCGGCGCGGAGGTTCTGAAGCCGGTTCAGCCCGTTGGTGTCCCGCCACACCACCTGGCCATTAACGCGGGTGAAGTCATAAACGGGCTTGAGTAACGGCGTGAGGGCAAAGTTCTGATCCTCCGGCACTGGCGCAGGGGCCACGCCGGCGACGGTGAACTTCTCTCCTTTGGCTTCCCACTCACGTTTGTGCTGTTCCCACGCGCGCTTGCCGCGCCAGTTTTCCACCGCGTAGAACAACGCGATCAAAGTCGCAAAACAAGCAACCCCGAAAAGAAACCGCCGCAAGTTGCGCCACGAGCAGAGCCACTTGATAAACAGCAAACCCAATATCCCAATCACCGCCACAGCCAACGAAATGACCAGGGCCGTGACCAACAGTTCTGAGAAGGGCGTGAGCCGTTCGGTGATCAGGCCGATACCGAGAACGATTACGAAAACCGCACCCGCCAACAGTCCAAACCAAGCGAGCCATTTGGCCGGACCGCGCCAGGGTCGGCGCCAAATGCTCTTGGGTGATTCATTCATAACTTCTCAGGCGTTGAGGGTTTCTTCACGTCGCCCACTGCGCGGCCCCAGTGGCGCCGCTTTAGGCCGACCAACTGCTGCGAAGTCGGGCTGGTCCACCAACTCCGCGAGCAATTGCTCCTGCTGTTTCAATAACCGCAACATCTCCGGTGAGGGTGGGGCGGAGCGGGAGGTCGAATCCGGCGCGGCTTCCCGCGTCGCGAAGTTCAGGACCAGGACCACCAGCCACAGGGTGGCCAGACCCGCCCACGCTTGCGGTGCCGGCCAGAACAGTTCACGCAAGCGCTGTTTGAACAGTGAAGCCAGCGTCACGCCGGCAAGCTTGGTCGGCCGCCGCTCCGCTTCCGCCGCAGCCAGAATTTCCGCGCGCCATTCGGCGGGAATCCGCCGCAGCCGCTGGCGCTGAAGCTTGCTTTCAAAGTCGTCGTTCATTTGATCTCTCCGTAAATGGGACGCAGCCGCTCGCGCAATTTGTCTAACCCATAGCGATACCGGCTGGCCGCCGTGTTGAGCGGAATGGCGAGCGCCGTGGCGATTTGTTCAAAGGTCAGCCCCTCCCACAGTTTCAGGTGGACCACGGCTCGTTGTTCCGGCGGCAATTCTGCCAGCGCCCTGGCAAGCTCATCCCGGAACACCTGTTCGTCCGGGTCTTCCGTCGGCGCAAATGGCGTCACCGCCTCTTCGGCGAATTGCTCCTGATACTTCGTCCGGCTGCCACGCCGGCGCAGGAGGTCAATCGCCGCATTATGCGCCAGACGGATCAGAAAGGCGCGCTCCTCCCGCACCGGCGCAAGCCATTCCGGCTGCCGGGCCAGCTTGATGAACACCTCCTGAAGCAAATCCCGCGTGTCCGATTCATCGCGGGTGAAATTCAACAGATAGGCAAACAACGCCTGAGCGTGGTCGTCGTACCACCGTTCAAGTTGGCGATCCTGCGGCATCTTTTCCAGCTCCATGACGCGCTGCGCTCGCGGTTTTGTCTAATGAATTCGCGCCTGACAAGCCGCAAGAACGCAGCGTCGTTCACAGATTGGACCAAGCCCGTGGAAATGACTCACGCCGATTTTGTTTTCGCCGAAACCATCCGATCAGTCCATCCGCGGCGTCCATTAGGATTAGCACAACGAAATTCTAATTGCTGCAGTTCTTCGGAGGGTCCTGCCGTATTGAGCCAAAGCCGGGTTCATGGCTGAAACAGTTGGATGGCGTGGAGTGGTTAAGCACCGGACTAAAGACCCCGCCGCATCCGGTTTCAGGATCAAAACCGTCCTGGCCAAAAGCCATGCAGGCGAGTCGAGTTGGCCGGCCAGCGGGCTGAGGCGTTGACATCGTTGCCGCAAATTCGCATAAAGCCAGCATGATTAATAAACGAACAATTTCCCGCCGCAAGTTCCTCTGCTCCGCCCGCACCATCTCGCTCGGCGTGGGCGCCGGTCTGGCCCTGCCCAATGTCTTTCTAAATCGTACGCGTGCGCAAAGCGGACAAAACCCGTCTGAGTTCATCCGGGTCGGATTCATCGCCGTCGGTGGTCAGGGCGGAAGCAATCTAAATGCGCTGATGAAGAACGCGGTGGCGGTGTGCGACGTGGACAGCGAGCGACTGGCGAAAGCGAAGAAGCGGGTTGAGGATTCCGCCAAACGTTCCTGCGCGGCTTACCCGGACTACCGCCAGATGCTCGAAAGCAAGGAGATTGACGCCGTGGTGGTGAGCACGCCGGATCACTGGCACACGCTGCCTTCGATTCACGCGTGCGAAGCGGGCAAGGATGTGTATTGCGAGAAACCGTTGACGTTGACCATTGCCGAAGGGCAGGCGTTGGTCAAAGTGGCGCGCCGCACCAACCGCATTGTCCAATGCGGCAGCCAGCAGCGGTCAGACAGCAAGTTCCGTCAGGCGGCCGAATACGTGCGCAACGGCCGACTCGGCAAGATCAAGCGGGTGCTGGTGGGCTTGGTGGGGGTCAACTGGACCAAGGATCCGCTCGTGCCAGATTCCGCACCGCCGCCGGAGTTGAATTATGACCTCTGGCTGGGCCCCGCGCCGTATCGTCCCTACAATAAACAGCGCGTGCATTACTACTTCCGCTTTTTCTGGGACTACTCCGGCGGCCAGATGACCAACTGGGGGGCGCATCATCTGGACATTACCCAATGGGCCTTGGGCATGGATGCGAGCGGACCGGTGCAGATTGCCGGTCGCGGCGAATTCGATTCCGAAAAACGTTTCGAGACGCCCTCGAAGTTTGACATCACTTATCAGTACGCCAACGGCGTGGTGGTGGAATGTCGCAGTCCGCAGATCAAAGTGGCGGACCTGCTCCCCGAGAAGAAGGAACAGGCGTTGGAGATTCTGAATGACAAAGGCGATTTCAACGGCTGCATTTTTGAAGGCGAGCAGGGATTGCTTTACGCAAACCGTGGCGTCATTCGGGCCTGGCCCGACTCCATCCTGGAGGCGCCGCTGAAGGAAAGCGACGTCCGGCTGTACGAAAGCCGGCAGCACCATCAGAACTGGCTCGACTGCATCAAGAGCCGCAAGCTGCCGATCTGCGACGTGGCCATCGGACATCGTTCGGCCACGGTTTGTCACCTCGGCAACATCTCCATCCGGACGGGCAAGAAACTGAATTGGGATCCCGTGAAGGAAGAAATCGTCGGCGATGCTGAGGCCGCGAAATGGGCCGACAAACCTTATCGCGCACCGTGGAGACTGCCGGTGGCGTGAGCGGGAAAAAGTTGGCCGCCAACTTCAGAAATGGAGAATGTGGAGAAACGTCAACTTGCCAACCCAGCGCTGCGCCGCTAGTTTCGATCTATGACAACGACCGTTGAAGCCATCTATGAGAACGGCAAGCTCGTGTTGCAGCGCCCGTTGTCGCTGCCGGAGAAATCCCGCGTGCGTGTGACCATTGATACCGATCTCGAGCGCGAAGCGTGGCTGAGACTCTCGAAAGAGTCTTTGCTGAAGGTTTGGGATAATGACGCGGATGATGTCTTCAATGAATTGCTCACGAAATGACATTGTTCTCCTCCCGATTCCTTTTACGAATCTGAAGAGCCGCAAAGTCCGCCCTGCGGTCGTCATTGGCCGCAACGGCGCAGACTTGTTTCTGGTCCCAGTTTCTTCGGTGTTGCCCAACACGGATTTCTCGCTTACTGAGTGGCGTGCGGCTGGACTCAACGTTGCCTCCGGCATAAAGGCTCAAATCGCCACGGTTGAAGAAGCGCTGGTCGTCAAGATTGTTGGTGCGCTTGCCACTGTGGACCGCCAGACACTGGACGAGCGGTTGCGCAACTGGCTGCAACTCTGAGGTTGAGTTGAAAGAACCGCGAGATTCAATGACGAGACGGTGTGTGGCCAGGCCAACCAGGGGATTTTCCGGGCCAGGTTTCACGACGGTTGCTGTCATGGTTGCGATGGCTATCTTAATCCTCGGCTTCGCAGCGCGCGCTCTCAGCGCTGAACGGCCTGCCCAATCCGTTGCGCTTCCTCAGATTCGCATCTCGGCCGATGGCCGCGGCTTTGAGACGGAGCAGGGCAAACCTTTCGTTCCTTTCGGCGTGAATTATTTCCGGCCCGGCCAGGGCTGGGCGCCGCAGCTTTGGAAGAAGTTCGATGCCGGGGCCACGCGGAAGGATTTCGCTCTGATGAAGGAGTTCGGGGTGAATTGCGTGCGCGTCTTCCTCACCTACGGTTCGTTCCTCATGGAAACCAATCGCGTTTCGCCGGAGGCACTGGCGAAGTTCGATGAGTTTCTGGCGCTCGCGGAGGAGGCCGGCATTTACGTGCATCCGACCGGGCCTGATCATTGGGAGGGGCTGCCGGAGTGGGCTAAGGGAGATCGCATCGCCGATGAAGTTGTGTTGAACGCGTTGGAGGCGTTTTGGAAACAGTTCGCGGCCCGTTACCGCAATCGCTCGGTGATCTTCGCCTACGATTTGTTGAATGAACCGGAAGTGAAATGGGACACTCCACCCATGCGCGAGAAGTGGAATCGCTGGCTGGCGAAGAAATACGCAAGCGCCGATCAAATTGCGCAATCGTGGAGCGTGACGAATCAGAACCTCAACCTCGGCTCCATTCCCGTTCCACCGAAAGAAGACTGCGCCGGTTGCGCGCGACTCCTGGATTTCCAACACTTCCGGGAGGAAGTAGCCGACGAATGGACGCGCCGCCAGGTCGCAGCCATCAAAGCCACCGACCCGCAGGCCCTGGTGACGGTGGGTTTGATCCAGTGGTCGGTGCCATCCGTCATTGCGGCGTGTTGGCATTACTCCGCGTTCCGCCCGGAACGTCAGGCGCGTTTCCTGGACTTCATGGAAATCCACTTCTATCCGCTGGCCAACGGCCATTACGATTACCAGAACGAGGAGGAGGAAGCGAAGAACCTTGCCTATCTTGAGGGCGTCGTGCGCGAAGTGGCGCGCTTCAACAAGCCCGTCGTCATCGCCGAGTTCGGCTGGTATGGCGGCGGCAAATTGAACTACGGCAATCACGCGCCCGCCACGGAAAAGCAGCAGGCGCAATGGTGCCGCAAGCTGATTGAATCCACCGCCGGCCTCGCGTGCGGCTGGCTCAACTGGGGCTTCTACGACCAACCCGAAGCCGGCGACGTGAGCCAGCTCATCGGCTTGGTCAAAGCCAATGGCACGACAAAGGCGTGGGGCCGCGAGTTCCGGCAACTGGCCGAACGTTATGGAAACAGAAAATTACTTTCTCCAAAACTCGGCCCGCGTCCGGCGATGGATTGGGACTTGTGCATCACCACTGCCGCCGGGGGTGCGACATTCAGAAGCGAGTATCTGACAGCCTGGCGCGAGCGGCGGTAATAGCCTGCTGAAAAACCACTGCGAAATCCACCGAGCCGTTTGGACTCCCGCGCTTACGCGAGTTGGCGCGTCGCTGAAGAACACCAACCTCAATGTTCAAGCAGGCACTCAGGCCAATCCACGCTGCAAAAAAGCCAAGAAAGGGAGAGACGCGACATTCAGACGGTGTGAAAAATGCATGTGACGGAACAGTTTTATTCGCCAAACCCAATGGATGAACCACAACCAAACCAACTCAGGAGGTCTTCATGAAAACAGCGCAGCCGGTGGCGTGGTCGTTGCTCTCTCTCTCTCTCTCTCTCTCTCTGCGCTCAGACCGAACCGCCGACGGCAGGGTCTCGGGTTGAGGCAGCAAACAGCCATCAAATTGTCGAACGGGGAGCGCATCACCAGGTGTGGTCCAAGGTCAGTTGGGCCGCCAATCCGCTGGGCGTACTCGAACCGCAGACCAACTCCTACACGGAATTGGCGACCGGCCTGCACTATCGCGACCCGAGTTCGGGCGAGTGGCGTGAGAGCGACCCGAGCTTCGAGTTGAACGAGGAGGGTTATGCGGTGGCGGCCAAATGCCAGCATCAGGTCATCATCGCGCCGAGCTTGAACCCGGCCGACGGCGTGGTGGTGGATTTGCAGACGCCGGAGGGCCGGCGGTTGCGCAGCGGCCTCCTGGGTTTGAATTTGTTCGACCCGGTTTCCGGTAAGAGTCTGCAAATTGCCGCCGTGCGGGACGTGGCGGGCACGCAGATTTCCGACACCGAAATCGTCTGGTTCGATGCGTTCGAGGGATTGCAGGCGGACGTGCGGGTGCGCAATGAGCGCGGCGCATTTCATCAGGACGTACTGCTGCGCGAGCGGCTTTCGGCGGAACAGTTGCAACGGCTCGGCTTCGACGCTGCAACCGTCCGCCTGGAGGTGTGGACGGAATTTGTGGGTTCGCCGGAGCCGGCGCTCGAACGCAAGGTGATGGACGCCGGGACCAACGGAACATTTGGCGCGGCCGGCCCGGCCGCGGCCACGGACGAGCGCGTGGATTTCGGGGTGATGCGGATGGAGTGGGGCAGCGGCAAGGCGTTTGCCGAGCCGGGAGCCGGCAGCACGATTCGGATTTTCAAAGAATGGCAGAAGCTGGAGGGGCGGCAGTTTCTGATCGAAAGCGCCAGCTACGGAGAATTGATGCCCTTGCTGGAGTCCTTGCCGGTCAAGACCGCCGCGCTCGATGCGCCGGCCCCGGCGGCGCGGGTGGCGTGGCATCGGGCGCCTCCGGCGCGGCCCGCGAGTGGCCGAATCACCGAAGCGCAATCCATCCAGATGGCCCAACTGAAGCCGCCGTCCCGTTCCGGCGTGGTCGTGCTGGATTACGTCATCCTCAACAGCGGCATCACGGACTACACGTTTCGCGGCGACCAGACCTACTACCTCAGCGCCACCGTGGGGGCGTCCGTCACCACGACCTTTGAGAGTGGGGCGGTATTGAAATACGCGGCGAACGCTTCACTCAACTTCTACGCGCCAGGAACGATAAATTGGAAGGCCGCGCCCTATCGGCCGTGCATTTTCACGGCCAAGGATGACAACACGGTCGGGGAAAACATTTCCGGCTCGACGGGCAACCCTGCTTTCGGCGCCTACGCCAACCCGGCCCTGAATCTTCTAAACTACCAAGGCGGCACCTTGAGCCACTTTCGGGTTGCTTATGCACAGAAAGCCATTGCCTACCACTCCGTCTGGCTGACGTTTCAGGATGGCCAAATCGTGAACTGCGCCAGGGGCATTTCCTTTGGGCAGGGGGTGGCCACTGTACGGAATATGCTCTTCGCAAATGTCCAATACGCGTTCAGCGAGCTGGGCTACTGCACGATTTCCGCCGAGCACGTGACCTTCGGCGGCAGGGACAATTATCCCTATACACCCGCGTTTCTGGCCGTGCCCGCAGTCTGGTCCTACCCTTACGGCATCAACCTCAAGAACTGCATCATGGCCAGACTCAACACTTTTGCCCAAGGCAGCGCGGCGACGCAGACCGGTGAGCACAACGGATTCTGGAAGAACTCGAATCCGCCGTTCGGGACTTCCCCCACCGTCTGTCCCGAGGGGCAAAACCCCTTCGCCGACGGCGGCGCCGGAGACTACTATCTGGCGCAAGATTCCCCGTTCCGCGACGTGGGTTGGGCCACCGTAAACCCGGGACTGGCTGAAGCGTTGCGCCAGCGGACGACAACGACGCCCATTTTACACGCGAATGTCACTTGGAACTCGGACAACCTGCCCGACCTCAGCCGGCGCTCCATCCGTGATGACGATTTCATGCCCAATCTCGGCTACCATTACGAGGTGCTGGATTACATCTTCCACGACCTGCAAACGAGCACGACCGTGCGGCTGGAGGGCGGCGTGGCCGTGGGCGTGCAAGGCAGCGAAACAGGCTGGGGACTGAGGTTGCAGGACGGCGGGCACGTGGAATGTGTGGGCAGCCCCGGGAACATGAACCGCATCGTGAGCTTCCAGAATGTGCAGGAATTGCCACCGCCGGTGGCCACCACGGGCTACACGGCCCGCCCGGGCAATGTGTGGCTCTACCACAGTGGCGGCACGGATGCTACGCGCCGGATGGTGTTCCGGTTTACAGACATTGCGGTGGGACAGGGCTGCGGGGGCACCGTGTTGAGCGTGGCGGGAGTGGCGCCGTTTGCGGAAGTCACGTTCCAGGACTGCCGCGTGCGGGGCGGCTTGGTGTCGGTCTTCCTCGTGCAGGTCAACGGGCCGCGGAACATCCGGTGGGTGAACAACGTTTGGGAGCGCGCCGCGCCGCGGGTGCTCTATTACGCCGGCAGCAACCCGTCGCCTTATCACCAGCATCCCGTCACGCTGGACTGCCGGAACAACCTCTTCCGGGACTCGTACCTGTTGCTGATCTATCAGGCCGCCAATGGGACCGCCGGGATTTGGGAGGTGAAGGACAACCTGTTCGACCAGACGGCGAACGTCGCCACCACGGACAGCGCCGGGGCGGTTCTAATGCAACGGTCGCACAACGCCGCCACCGCGGGCATGGTGAACAACCTGGGCGGGACGTGGTATCGGACCGATTTGCTGCGGGACTATGATGTGCAGGGTCCACTGGGAGAATACTATTACCCCTCCAGTGGCGGGCCGTACAGCATGGCCCAACTCCGCGACGCCGGCAGCCGGAGCGCCGCCGACGCGGGCTTGGCGGCTTACACGACTCGGGCGGACGAGACACCCGACACCGGAACCGTGGACATTGGTTTTCACTATCCAGTGGCAGCCTGTAATCTGTTGCCGCTTGGTTTTACGATAAACTTGGAAACGACCCCCAATGGCTATCTCCAAATCCGTTCCACAGCGCAAACCACCCCGCTGCCGTTCGTGAACGTGGCCAGTTCGGGCCGGGGCACTGTGGCACGCATCGAGGTCCCGAATCCGTGGAATCCATCACTGCCTGCGGCCCGTGTGGCCGGGGAATACTACACGACGCCTGGCAGCTTGAATAACCTGCATGGCACCGGCAGCCCCTCCCGCACAACGGTGGACCGGTACGGCAACGTGTGGGTCGGTAACCGGGACGTTGGCTCGGCTGGTTACGGGTCCGTCACGAAGATCGGAGTGGTCATCGGGGGTATCCGGTGCAACCAGGATGGAACTGCGAATGATAATGGCGATTACTTGAAACCTGATCCTGCTTTGGGAGGAAAATTCATCTACAACACTTGCATTGACCGAGACGGCGACGGCCTGATTCGGACGTCTCCGGGCCGCTTGGCAAATGGGTCGCTGCGCCGTCTGGATTGGGCCAACGAATCACTGCCCGCTGGCGACGGCGACGAGGCAGTCATCTGTTACGTGCGAACCACGCCAACCTACTTACGCTCTCTCGCTGTGGACCGAGATAACAACCTATGGGTGGGGAGCCGCGACGACGGTTGGCAGGAGTTGATTGACAATGCGACCGGGGTGCCGGTGACCGGAGAGAAAGTTTTGTACGGCAGCGGAGGCTACGGCGCGGTGTTCGATCCTTACGGAGTTCTGTGGTCTGCAGGCTATTATTACCCCGGTGCGGGATTGCTCTGGCGTCCGCCGGGCCTTTCCGCAAACGTGGTGCCTGGAACAGCCGGCGGCATTCTGCCGGATACGCGGGAGGCCTACGGCATTGGCATAGACCCAACCACAGCCGATGTGTGGCTGGGGGATTACACGTTTGGCGGGCTGTGGCAGTTCAGGCAGGATGGTTGCACCAACAAGTTTGCCTTTGCAGCTCCAGATAACCCACAGGGTAGACATATAAAGGGGATCGTAGGAGATGGCAACGGGAACATCTGGGTCGCTCATGCTAAATTCGAATCCGTGCCACTGGGCAAGGTGGTTTACCGGTTCAGCAACACGGGCGGATATCTTGGCCGCGTTGTTCTCAACTACCAAGCCCTTACCGGCAAATCGCCGCACGGCGTCTGCATTGACTCACAAAAGCACATTTGGGCAATCTGCAACCAAGCCTCCGAGGACGGCAAGTACTACGCCATGTGCATTGACCCAACGCAGGGAATTGATCCGGACACGGAGAATATCGTTGGCCAGGTTATGGACGCTGTGGATTTGGGGGCGTTTCCCGCGGGCCAGGGGCCTTACAACTACAGCGACATGAGCGGCTTTGTGACGCTGGCTGCCACACAACCCGCCGGGGTGTGGAATTACGTCGAGGACTCGGCCACCGACCACATGCGTTGGCTCCGGGTTACGTTGGATAGCCAACTGAACTCTGGTGTTTTGTTTGTCGAGGTGCGGGCAGCCAACCGCGTTACGGACCTGCCAGCCTGGCCCTTCCACCGGCTCAACGGATCGAGTGGGGCTCTTTCGCTGGAGGGTTTGGGAATCCAAGGGCGTTACCTTGAGATGCGCGTCACTTTGCTGCGCAATTTCGGTGCGGCTCAGGGACCGCTGCTGAAATCCCTCTGCATAACCCGCGGTACGGCCGGGCTGGCCTTCCAGATCACTCACCACCCGAAAAGTGCGATCGTGCATCGGGGCGGCGGTCCGACCGTCTTCAGCGCCACGGCAACTGGAACTGGACTGGCCTACCAATGGTTCAAGGATGGCGCACCCGCTGGAACCGGCCCCACGCTCACGGTCAACAACGCCCAATACGCCAATGCCGGAAAGTATAAAGTGCGCGTCACGAAGTCGGGGACTTTCCAAGACAGTGCCGAAGCCAGATTGCACGTGGTTTCTACACCCGCACCTTTCGGTAGGCCGGAGGTCCAGGTCAGCAATGCTGAACCGAATCTCGGCCAGTCGGTGACGTTCGCGGCCTCTATGGATATTTCGCCCTCGATAGGCCCGGTGCATTACCAGTGGCGAAAGAACGGAGTGCCCATCCCCGGTGCTTGGGGAGAATGCACCACCAGCGATGACCAGAATTATGCGGCTGGATACACAATCACAAGCGCTGCGTGCCAGCACAGCGGGGAGTACGCGGTTGTCTTCACCAATGACTACTGGAAAGTTGCGAGCCCCGTTGATGATCTGAGCCGCGTGACGGTGAAGGACCAGTTCGGCAACGTCGTGCCTGCGGTCACAGTCACGACCTCCTATCCGATGCCGATCACGGACCGGGACAACCCACCCACGCTGATCGCCACCGCCTGTGTGACGCCTGTCTGTGCCCAGTGGTATCGGACCGATTCACAGGGAGGTCGTTACTTCAAAGAACCGATTCCAGGTGCCAACGGCATGCAGTACACTCTCCCGAATCCAGTCCCATGCGCAATGGTCACCGGCTATAATTACTTTATGGTCGAAGTTTTTGACGAAGGCCGGTTTCCATACACCTCCACGCCTGTGCAGGTTTACGGGGATTGCCAACCATGAAATCGAGGACACTATGAAACGCATCACCACCACCGGCATGGGGCTTCTCGTGCTGCTGCTCGGCACCCCGGGCAGCGCGTGGGGCCAGGGCACAATTCGAGTGACTTTCGATGGTTTTCCAGAAAGAGCGCCAGGCAGCACGACGTTATTCTCCTTTCTCTCTGAGTCTGGCGTTGGCGTCCACAGTTTGGGCGGCAACTCCACCATGAGGTGGTCGGGTGATCCTTTGTTTCCCGACAACGGCAGCGCCTATATCCAACCCAGGGGAAGCACTGACCTCTTCTTCAGTTATGGAGGTTCTGGTTGGAGGTTCGATGCGGTTTCGGTGGACTTGGCGCTCTACAGTGCGTCGAGTCTGGACCCGGTCACCATCCAATTCGTCGCCTCAGGTTACACCCGGACGATAGACATCATCGCCACGACGGAGTTTACCATCACTGGGGCGGTGGATGACCAAGGGCGGCCCCTGTTTCAAACCTTCTACTTCCCGCCGGAATTCCAGGGCATGTATTACCTGTCGGTCACGCCCACGGCGCCGCTGTGGTCGCTGGACAACCTGGTCATTTCACCCATCCCCGAGCCATCGGCTTGGGCGTTACTGGGCTGCGGCGCGGTCTTGCTCGTCGGGCATTGGCTCAGGCGTTTGCGCAGGCGAGAATGACGGCAAGCGGAGTCTCAGCCAAATGCTCCCTCGGCTAAGGGCCAAGAATCTTCCAACCGTCTGGGGCAACCGACCCGACGAACCAACGATTTAGCGCAAGCATCAAACCGGCTTCCTTTCACTCACGTTGTTCAACTCCAAGCCCAGCTTGTTGAGCGCGTAACCGGTTTCTCTTAGATAATTCCCGTAGGACATCATCCAGTGGAAGCCCTTCATCTCCTGGAGCAGCGCGGCGCAGTCACCATGGACGCGCACGTCCACTTGCGAACGGCAGATGTCGAGGAACGGGTTGCCCACAATCTTGCCCTCGAACCCGACCCACTTCTGGCAGTTGAAGTCGGGCACCAGATTCGTGCAAATCTGGCCCAGCTTCATTTCCACCTTCGGCGCGGCGCCGTAGTCGGACTCGAAGTGCGTGTAAATCTTCGTTCGTTCGGCGCGTTTGCCGTCCATCTTGCGCGGGGCGGTGCAATGCGCCAGCGTCACCAGGTTGTCGTGCGGGAAGGTGGGATCGTTCAGGAACACCGGCAGCCCGGAAAGGTAATGCAGCAAAATACCCCTTGGATCGCCGGCACACTTGAAGCGAGTCGCAAGCACGATTGATTCCGGGGCATACTGAGACTCATGCAAGCCCCGTTAATGGTCCGATCCCCTTCCGCTGAGTGTCGTCTCGCTGAACTTTCTGGAAACTGCCAGCGTCGGTTTTGATGATGTTCCTTCGTGGGTAGGCTTTCGTGAGTTCCAAGTCGCATCAAAATAGCTTTCCCATCAGTCCTTCCAGGAAAACCCGCGCCTTCCTGGCTTCAGCCGTGATCTGCGCCGCAGTGCCGCGCGCCAGACACTCGACGATGAGCGGACCGCGCGTGAAACCACCTTGCTTCAGACGGTCGAACACTCCGCGAAAATTCACCTGCCCCGTTCCCGGCGTCACCATCACGTCCTTGGGATGACGATAATCCTTTACGCTCACGCCCACCACCAGGCCATCCACCGACGCCGCATCCTCCGCAGGATCAAGCCCACCATCCGAGTAATAAAGAATATTGCCCGGATCATACCAGATGCGGAAATTCTTGCGGCCAACCCGCTCAACCGCCTGACGGCACTGCGCCCCAGTAGCATTCAAGCCTCCGTGCGGTTTCATGCTCAGGCCGATCCCTTTGGCAGCAGCATAATCGCAACACTCGCGCACCACGGTGAAATAATCGTCGTAAAGCTTCTCGTCGCCGACTCCGCCCAGCATCAAATTGGGCGCCCCGCATGCGGCGCAGTTGTCAATGAGCTTCCGCAAACCTTCGATTCCGGCTGGAACTGATTTCGCGACGGGAAAGTCACCTGCGTAAAGCGAGAGCAACTGTAACCCGCGCTGCCGCACCTCTCCGCCGATCTCCGCAGCTTCTTCCGATGACGTCTCGATCGTGATGATGACCCACGACTTGCCCTTGGCTGTCATGAGTCCGGCATACTTGAATCCCGCCTCGGCGATGCCATCCAGCGCGGTGCGGTAATCGAATTGATCCCAAGGCCGGGTGTAACAACCGATCTGCCAGCGCGGCGCTGAGAATCTGCCCGGAGTGTTGCAGCCGACAGTTTGCGCCGCTACGAGAACCGATCCACTGGTGAGCAGCGTTCGGCGAACGAAATCACGGCGCGAAATCTTCACTTCCCGGTTACTTTCCGCGGGGGCCGCTCCGCTTTCAAGCGCACAGTGAGGAACGTGTAGGGCTTGTAGGGCACGCTGACAGCATTGTCCGAAGACAAGAGTTTCTGTTTGTTCTCCTCCACGCCGTTGCACAAGTGCGCCGCATGAATGCGGATTGCCGTGGAGCGTAGTTCCGCCTCGCCGGTCCGACCGGCGATCTCGCGCAGCCGCAGAATAAATCCATCGCCATCTTCGGCTTCCTTGAACGTCACCACCTCCAGGTTTGGCGCATCAAGTGTGAGGAAGGAAGCTCCGGCCGCCGGCATGGGGCGGCCCGCTTGTGAGATGGCCGCCGAGAACGAAGAAAGATGCGGGTAAGCAAACACGGGGGTCCGTGTGTCTTCGTCGAAACGAGCCAGCGCCTCACGTCCCATCCCGCGCCCGCTCGTGATTGAAAAGCGGAAGACAAACGTCCCGCCCTGCTGCGCGCGGTAGTTCGTAAACCAGTAATTGTTCAGCGCGTAGGAATAAACGTGGCCATTCTTGATGGGCAGGTGATCCAGCCATTTGCCGCGGTTGATGTCCGTCAGCGTCACCAGCGGCGCGTCGGGCGTGGACCAGGCCACCGAGTAGTCGCCATCACTGACATGAACGAGATTCTGCGGCGTGAACCATTCGCGGCACGCGCCGGGCATCTGGTCGTCATTCGGACGGCACCAGCCGTTTTGGATCTGATACTCGATCCCGGGTTTCTCCGCAGCGAACGGGAACGCAAAGTAAACCGCTTCCTTCGCGCGAGTCTCGTCCTTCTCGATGGTGTTGACGATGTCCACGCGTTTGAGCTGATCGTAAAGTAGGTATTCGCTGGTGATGCACGGCGTGTTCATTGATTTCGCCTGAACAAATAGACGCTGACCAAGCGGCGTCCGGCGTCCTTTGACTATCTCGACCTGCTCGGGCCGGTGGATCGTGAGATTGGCCGGCGCGGTGCCGAAGTTGCAGTTCAGGATTTCCGAACCTTCCCCGCCGCTGACGTACAAGTATTCGTTCAATGTGTAAGGCGCACCGGCTTCCAGCAATTCACGATTCGCGGTCTTGTCGAACAAACTTTTCAGGCCGCCAGTTTGCCGATCCACCACCAGGCGGTAAAACTGGTTCTCAATGGTATCGCCCTCGATTGGCTCGTTTGCCCTGTGCGCGGCGGCATCCAATCCACGAATCGCATAAGCCTTGTAACCCATCGCCGGCACGTCCGCCGCGAGGAAGCGCACTTTGCGCCAGCCGTCCTGCTCCGCGTAAACGTCCATCGGCACGACCTTACTATCAGCGAAATCCACGAGTTGTTCGCCGCTACCCAACTCGACTTCCACCACGGCGGTGCGGGCACGGTTGTGCCAGTTGAACGCGATGATGCTGCTCCCGTCCACTTCGATGACCTGCGCCAGACGGTTGTTCGCGCGGGCCAGCAGATTGCGCGCGTCGAGATTCGCCCGTGTGGCGTAACTCTCCTTGATCTCCCATTGCCGTTCGACGAATTGCCGGCCCGGCTGCGCGACGCTGTTGTGCGCGCCCCAGGTGTGCTCGTTGTAAAACATCACGTTGCGCCAGGCGTTCCAGAAGTCCTGCGCCGGATATCGGTTGCGCGGCTCGAAAAGACTCGCCAGCGCCGCGGCGGTTTCGGCGGCGGGCAGAATCTGCTGCGTCTGGCGATTGAGCGTCGTGGCCTTGGCGGTTGAACCGACCCCGTCCTCCCAGTACGCGCCGCAATCGCCCCGGAACACCGGCAGCTTTTCGGCAAAATGTTTTTCGACGTAACTGAAGTATTCCCCGTCCGTGGCCACCACGAGTTTCGGAAACTCGAATTCCTTGTTCCACGCGGCGATGGTGTCCGCCTCGCCCGTGTCGGGAATCGCCGCGTTGTCCACGTAAGCGCCGTAGATCATCACCGCGTCCGGAACGTAGTTGTCCCGCGCGTAGCGCACGAGGAACTGCGGCACGCTGCTCTTGAGATACTCCACACTGGAAACGTCCTGACCCCAGCCCGGCCCGACGAGGCGTTTGAGCTGCACGTAACTGCGCGCATACCACATGAAGATGCGCTCGCCGTTCATGCCTTCCCACCAATAGGGCGAATCTTCGTTCAGACTGCTGTAATGCAGGATCGGCGCCCGGGTCTGATTGGCGCCGTTGGAAAAACCCTTGATGCCCGCGTCGCTCAACAGCGTCGGCAGAAACCAACTGTGCGAAGGCGCATCCGTGAGACACGCGAAATCAAAGTTGCCGCCGTGTTCGCGATGCAGTCGGTGCGTGAAATACATCGCCCGATACAACTCCTCGCCCGAGCAGATACCGGTCATCAGGTTGAGATACAGGGCGTTCATCGCCGCGCGGCCTTGTCGCAGGCGGCCCAGGAATTCCTTGCGCGACGGCGCGGTGCGGCAGTCGAGGAAATTGTCCACCAGCCACGCCGTCTCGAAGTTGAATTTGTAGGAGGGAAACTGGCGGAGAATGTTGAGCACCTGATCCGAGTTGCGGTTGTCCAGTTCGTTCACATGCGGCTGGAGGTCGGTGTAGCCGACGTCGTTGTGGACCTTCGGGCAGACAAACACGCGCCACTGCTTGGTGGGCTTGAAATCGCAGGTCGCCTCCAGTCGTTGGCCGTCGAGCTGCACTTCGACACTCGCCTCGCCCGCCGGAATGTTCGCCGGGACACTCAGCGGCGCGGTCAAGACGCCGAAGTCGTAAGGGCTGGTGAATTGGCACGTGAAGGTCTGCCGCCCGAACCTGACCTTCGCCTCGCCTTTCTCGAAGGGTGCGTCGAAGGGCACAACCACGTTGCAGACTTCCACCAGTCTTCCGCCCTGTTTACGATAAAAGATGGTCGGCTCAAGGCGCGGTTGCGAGGCGGAAGCGCTGACCGTGGCTTGGAACACGATGGCATCATACGAAAGGTTGCCTACGCCCAACGGGATCAGGCTGATTTGATTGCCCCTGGCTTTGAGCCAGTCGCCCGCGATCGGCACAACGAGCCGTTGCTCCGCCAGCAACATGTCGTTGCCTTGTTCGCCCCAAACCGAGTGCTTGGACACGGGTCGAATCGGAAACACGCCGGTTTTGTCGTTCACCCTGACCTTGAACTGCTGAGGCGCGCCGGTGGTAAAGATCATGTCGAGAACCAGTTCGTAGTTGGCACTGGCGGCTGCCGGCAAATCGAAGCTGATCGTGTATGGCTTCTCAGCAACTTTGCCGTCGAAGCCTGTTGCTCCGTCGTGATGCCCGGCGAAATCACGACTGGGCACGCTCTGCCCGACCGTGAAGGTGAGTTCCGCTCGATTGCCCGGCGCAAACTCGATGCCGAGGCCATCCGGCTTGCCGATGGACCAGATCGGCTCAACGGCTGATGCAATTAGAGCTGAGACAAGACAACCAATGGTCACACCCAATCTCAGAAGCGCAGTTATTGGTGCCGCGATTCTGTTCTCCCTCACCCTGACCCTCTCCCGCTGGGAGAGGGAATAGCGATTGGTCGTGTCTCGATTCTTCTGCGCGCTCGCGGCAATCGCAGACCCCGGTTTCGCGGTGAACCGGCGGATGATTCTCCCTCTCCCAGCGGGAGAGGGCCGGGGTGAGGGAGAAACTAACGAACCAATCCCCAGTTCCGCGTCCTGATCTAGCCGCCTGAAGTGAATGATTGCTCTCATGGTTTCTTGATCTCCGTTGATTGAACCTTCTCGGGGAGCTTGCCTGCTGCCTGTTTCCTCGTAGTTGGCTTGAACGTGACTTTGCCCGACTGCGAATCCAGTTGCGCCAACTGGCGTTCGCCACCGCTCAGAAAGTTCACCTGCGTGAGATGCGAACTGCTCGTGACCTTCTGCAAGCTCGATTCCAACGAGACGCTCTTCCCGTGCGCCTTCACCCGGTAATGCGCCCGGAGGACCGCGTGATGGCTGTCGGCTTCCGGCAAAATGCCCGCGGTCTCGGGGATCATCCTTTTGCGGTCCACCGTCACCGTCAGGTGCTCCACCAGCAGCCGGGTGAGTTTATCGCCCTGCGACCTGACCTCCGCCGGATCGAGCCGGCCATTCCGGTTCGTGTCAATTTCACTGAAACCCGCCAGCTCGAATGGATTGAAACTTAGTTCGACATGCACGTAATCCACGTCCGTCACCACAAAAAGGTAGCTGATGGGCAACGTATGTCCCTCAACCCGCGCGCCGGAGGACCACAAGGCCAGCGTGACAGCGATCAGTCTGAAAAAAGGAAGATGCAGTCTGCCCACGGTTTGAGGCCATTTGGCCCCTGGCACAGACAAACTGCCTTGACTCAAGTCAATGCCATTGACGCACTCCCTCGCATAGTGGCGCTGCGTGAGCCGAGACCGGCCGGACACTTTATGACTTCACGGGAACGAGTCCTCAGCGCGCTGAACCACCGCGAACCGGATCGAATTCCGATTGATCTCTCGGGCCATCGCTCCTCCGGCGTCATGGCCATGGCCTACGCCCGGCTGCGCGCTTACCTCGGATTGCCGAAGAAGCCAATTCGCGTCTATGACCCGGTCCAGCAACTCGCCATCGCGGACGAAGACGTACTCCAACGCTTTCGCGTGGACACCATCGAACTGGGCCGCGCCTTCGCGCTCGAAGACAAGTGGTGGAGCGAGTGGACTTTGCCCGACGGCACGCCCTGTCTCAGGCCGGTTTGGGCCAAACCGGAACGTATCGAAGGCGAATGGTTGATCCGCTCACCGAAAACCAAACGCGTCATCACCCGAATGCCCGACGGCGTGATTTATTTTGAACAAACGCACCGGCCATTCGCAGACGAGGACAATCTTGACCGGTTGCAGGAGGAATTATCCGAAAGCATGTGGACCGCCATTGCCTCACCACCCGGTCCGATCATCGTTGGATCGGACGGCATGAGAGTCTTTCGCGAAAGTGAGCAACGTCTGCGTCAGCAAACTGACCGTGCCATCATTGGCTTGTTCGGCGGCAACTTGCTGGAGATGGGGCAATTTCTTTATCGCAACGACAATTTCTTCATGTTGCTGGCCGGCAATCCAGGTCGCGCACATGAGTTCCTGGATCGCGTCACTGAGATGCACCTGACGAACCTGGAACGCTTCCTTGGTGCCGTAGGCGAGTTCATTGACGTGATTCTCTTTGGTGACGATCTCGGGATGCAGAGCGGCCCACAGGTTTCGCCTCGAATGTATCGGGAGTTCTTCTTCCCACGCGAGCAGCGCATGTGGTCGCGTGCCAAGCAACTCGCCCCGCACATCAAGATCATGCTGCACTGCTGCGGCGGCGTGCGCGAGTTGCTGCCTGGCTTGATCGAAGCCGGCCTGGACGCGATCAATCCCGTTCAGATCACCTGTCGCGGGATGGACGCCACTGGGTTAAAGAAAAATTTCGGCCAGCAACTCACCTTCTGGGGCGGCGGTTGCGACACGCGCGAGATTGTGAGCAAAGCCACGCCCGCGCAGGTCCGCGACCATGTGCGCCGTCAGATGGACATCTGGCGTTCTGGCGGCGGCTACGTGTTCCAGCAAGTCCACAACCTCATGGCCGATGTCCCGCCTGCCAACATTGAGGCGATGTTTGATGCGGTGAACTGAAGGCGCCGCTACGCACGGGCGTAGCGGCTTTCGGTAGAAAGCCGCCATCGTAGTTTTCTCAAAACCGCATGGTAGAGTTCATCCGCCTTTCGCTTCTTGATTACCGGCGCTCTTCCGAGACGCCGCTACGCTGAAGTGGCGCTAAGTTTCAATCCAACTCCGCTCGCAGACTCATCAAGCCAAAGGCAGGAACAGTCATGCGATCACCCAACTCCGCGCCAGGCTTCTCGCTCGTGTCGGTCGCGAAGACCGCCTTTGGTTTCAATCCGCCCCAAGCGAGCTTCACCGTCTTCGCTTTTCCAGATGCGCCGAACAACCGCACGATGATCGCGCGTCCGTCGTCGCTGGGTTTGAGTCCAGTGACAAGCACATCTTCAGAACTGATCTTGAAAAGTGGCGCTCTGTCCGGCTTCGGGCCGCGCGCGGGCAGCGGCAGCAACGGCTGGCTGAAACCGGTTGCGAAACGCGTGTTTTCCGCCGGATCAGACTTGCGATACGGACGCAGCACGAAGCGGAAGCGCGTCGGACCTTCCTGATAGGCGCGGTAGTTCGTGCCCCAGTGATTGTTCATCGCCCACGAATACAGTTTCTGAGTCGGCTCGACTTCCTTGCGCCACACATCCGGGTTCGTCTGCGAATTCAGCAGCGTGGCTGTGATGCCGCCGACCTGCACCAGTGGCGCGTCCAGCGTGACCCATTGAATGCCGCGGTTGCGATTCGCCACCTCGGCCCAACGGCCCACGGTGAACCAGTTCTTGCACGCGCTGGGCATCTGGTCGGCTTCAGGCCGCATCACGCCGAAGGGCAAATCGAGCCGCACCTCGCCGTCCGGCACATTGAATTCGAACGCGAAGTTGACGCTCTCCTTGGCCGCACGATTGCGGTAATCGCCTTCCGGATGCTCCGTTTTCGCCGGTCGCGGCGCACGCTCTTTGTCGAGGTCGTTGATCAACTCCACGTGATCCATGTCGGCCACCACGCGCACTTCGCGCGTCAGCTTGCGGCAGCCGGGTGCAGCGGATTCGACGATGAGCGAAGCAACCAACGGCCCGGGTTCGCCGACGCGAATCGTCACCGGCCCGTTGCGCTGGAGGTCCTTCAAATCGTCGGCGATCAGGTAAAGATAATCGTTCAGGCCGCGACCAGAGCTGGTGTCGGCGAAATTGCCCTTAACGCCTTTCGCAGTTAGCTCGATGATCGCGCCCGTTTGTTCATCAAGCCGGACCCGGACTTTACCACTGTCGAGCATCGCACCGCTGGCCATGGCTTGCTTTGCGACGTGCGCCTGACCGGAGATAACTGAAAACCGCTTCACGCCGAACGCCGGCACCTCGCTCGCAAGGAATACGAGTTCGCCCGAGAGCAACCGCTGGGATGGCACGGGTTTGCCGCGCTCGTCCAGCACTCGGTCGCCGGCGGCAGAGAGTTCTTTGGAGACCGGGATAAGTTCGGAGCGGGACCAAGAAGTGGTATTGAAGACGTCCACCCCGTTAGTGGCACAGGCATCTTGCCTGTGGGGCGTGGTCGGCATCTTGCCCGCGGTAGGACCGGCCTTTCCCGATGCAGGCAGGATGCCTGCGCCACTTGACAGGCTGGAAGCCTGTCCTACCAACTCACGCGACTGCCGGTCTGCCGCCAGCGCATAGCCGCGCTTAATCTCCCACTGTTCCTTCGTCTCCCGCCGTTCCGGTCCCCAGACGCTGCAATGCGCACCCCACGTGTGTTCCGAGTAGAGCAACACGTTGCGCCACGCGTCCGCGAACGCCGCGCGCGGATAGCTCCTTGGATCGAGCATCGCCCAAAGCGCCTCCGCTTGGGTGAGGCGATCCGAGCTTTCGCGGTTCATGGCCGTCTCGAGCGCCGAAGAACCCGCGCCGTCCTCCCAGTAGGGTGTCCAATCGCCATGGACGACCGGCAATTGCGCGCCGTGCTTTTGCTCGAACGATCGAAACGCTTCGCTCACGCCTGAAATGATGAATCGCGGCCAGGCATATTTCGCGTTCCAGTCCTTCACGAACTCGCAGATGACCGGGTCGGGCACGGCGTTGTCCCCATGCCCGCTCCAGCGCACGTGCGCGATGTCGTAGGGATAAGCTCGTTGCTCCAAGCCGTCGTAGAAATCCTCCACCAGCTTTGGAGAAAACTTCCCGTAACGATGCGACATCGCGTAACCCCAAAACGGAATCCACACGAGCACTTTGGACTCCCCGTCCGGTCCAACCCACCAGAACGGTTTGTTCTCCCATTCGCGTAGAATTGTGCCGATGCGGTCGAAATAATTCGGCGCAGTGTTGAAGTAGCGAATGCCCGCGTGCGCCATCGCGGTGACCGTTCCCCACGTGTAACCCGGCACATCGGAGATCATCACCGAGTCAATCGGGCGGCCCGTTTGTTCGGCGAGTTGCGTGGCGTAATGAAACAGCCGAACCAATTCCTCCGGCCGGCACAGCCCGGTGAGTTCGTTCAGATACATCCCACAAAGCGTGACCTGGCCGCGCTTCGCGGCATCGAAAAAGTCCGCGCGTTGCTCCGGTCCCAGCCGGCGCAAATACAGGTCCGCCGCCCAGAGCACCTCCACGTTCCAGACGAAGCGCGACCCTTCCGGATAATTCGCCGTCCGTTTCGCCGCCGCGATGCCCTCCACGAGATTTTGCACCTGCCGGTCTTCAATGGCCGTCTGGATTTCGGTGTAGCCAATGTCCGTATGCGAATGGGGCAGAATGTAAACCGTAAGCGGGCGCACGGGTTTGATTTCCATTTCCCGCCGCGCCAGCACCTTGCCGCCGGACGCAACCGTCACCTGGACCGCGGTGTTGGATTTCACCTGCGGCACGAGCAGTTCGACCGTGTTCACGCCCCTCTCCAGGCGAACCGTCTGTGGCGCGCCGCCGGCGATGCTGACGCTGGCCTCGGCCGGTTCGCCCACCTGCCGGAGGGAAACTGACACCGGATGAAACAGGTTTCCCTGAACCTCCTTCAGCGCGCGAATGCTGGCAACGCCGGTGACCAGCGTCCGGTTGGCCACGGGCGCCAAAACCGCGCCCGCAGTCGTTTCGAGGGCGAGCGAATCGTAGAGCATCCAACTGCCCGCCAGCGTGGTGAGGGCGAGTTGGTTTTCACCGGTTCTCAACGCGCCGGCCGGAAAGGCGAGTTCCAGTACGCGTGGTTTACCCTTTCCCGGCTGACCTTGAATGCTGTCGTCGCCGGCGCCCGCCGGGAGGTTGCGGACCAACACCGCGTCGTTGAGCCGGAATTCAAGCCGAGGAGGGCCGCTCGCGTGAGTGTCGAGCAACCGCACCTTGAGTCGCGCTTCCTCTTCAGGCGGGGGCTCTTTCAATTCGAAGACCACGATGAAGGTGTGGTTTCGCCCACCTGCCCAGGCGTCAGCAGGCCCCGGGTGTGCGTAGGGCCAGTCGCGGCTCGGCTCCGACTCGCCCACGAAGAACACCGCGTCCTCTCCAAACTGCGCGTAACCTCCGGGCGCCAGAGCGAACTCGCGGTTGTCGCTGTCAGGCCGACCGATTTCCCAGAGCGTCGAGTATTCCGCTGCCCCGCAGAAGCCAGCCCCCAACCAACTCAGCCCCAGGACGACGGAGAAGATCGTAACGGCGAACCTGCCGGTCGTTGAAGTTGAAGCGCCACCTGTCCCGGAGACTCTTTCCCAAGTGCCCATAACGCTTTGATTCTCTTACCGTCCAAACCCGCGTGCAAGCCAATTGGTCCTGTATGTCACCCGCTTGGTGGGTCTGCCGCGATGCGGCGTGAGTTTTTGATGTGGCCTGCCCATTCGTCAGGACATAATCTGGTTTGGAACTTGAAATGAACCTGGCCGAACAAGTCAAGCAGGCCGGCGTGGTGGGCGCGGGCGGGGGTGGATTTCCCACCCACGTCAAGCTCGCCGCCAGGGCGGACATCGTCATCGCCAATGGCGCCGAGTGCGAACCGCTCCTGCACAAGGACGCAGTCATCATGGAGGAACAAGCCGCCGACCTCGTGCGCGGCATGCAACTCGCCATGGAAGCCGTCGGCGCGAAGGAAGGTGTCGTCGGCATCAAGGGCAAGAAGCAGCGCGCCGTTGAAGCCGTGAACGCGGCAGTCAAGGGGACGAACGTGCGCGTGCAGTTGCTCGGCGATTATTATCCGGCGGGCGACGAATACGATCTGGTCTTCAACGTGACTGGCCGATTGATTCCGCCGCAAGGCATCCCGATCAATGTCGGTGTGGTGGTGAACAATGTCGAAACCTTCGTCAACATCGCCGAAGCCGCAAGTGGCAAACCGGTCACGCACAAGATGCTCACCATCGCCGGCGCCGTGCGGTCGCCAGTGACGCTGCGCGTGCCGCTGGGCACGGTCTATCGCGATTGTCTCGCGGCGGCGGGCGGATTGACCACCGACGACGCGGTGCTGGTCATTGGCGGTTTGATGATGGGGCAGACCACCGACGACCTGGACACGCCCGTCACCAAGACCGCGACGGGGGTGGTGATTCTGCCGCGCTCGCACCATGTCATCCAACGCAAGCTCAAGCCGAACCAGGCCCAGGCGCAGATTGGCAAATCGGCGTGCGACCAATGCCGCTATTGCACGGAGTATTGCCCGCGCTTCCTGTTGGGTTACGCGGTCGAGCCGCATCAGGTCATGCGCAGCCTCGCCTTCACGGCCACGGGCGCGGATTATTTCAACCAGTGGGCATCGCTTTGTTGCTCCTGCGGTTTATGCACGCTTTATGCCTGTCCGGAGGAGCTTTACCCCAAGGAAGCCTGCGACGACGCCAAAGCCGCCCTGCGCCGCGCGAATATCAAATGGGCCGGTCCGACAACGGTGAAACCGCATCCCATGCACGATGGCCGTCGCGTTCCGATCAAGACGCTGACCAGGAAACTTCACGTTCAGGACTACGATTTACCCGCGGCGTTTAGCGAGGAGGGAGTTTCGCCAAGCCGCCTGATGTTGAGGCTCAAGCAAAGCGCCGGCACCGCCTGCCAGCCGAAGGTACGCGTCGGCGACCGCGTGAGCGCGGGACAGATCATCGGCGAACCGGCGGCAAATGCCTTGGGCGCCGTGTTGCACGCGCCCTTGGCCGGTCTGGTGAGTGAGGTGACGGAGCACCAAATTGTTTTGGAGAGGTCATGATGATAATGGCACGACGACTTTCTTCAGAGCACTCACCCTCACCCCGGCCCTCTCCCGCTGGGAGAGGGAGAATTGTCTGCCGATCAACCGCAGGTCGAACGTCTGAGTTCGCTCAAAGGTCGAAGGCGAAGTGCGACTTGGCCGCCTGCTGTTCCCTCTCCCGGTGGGAGAGGGTAAGGGTGAGGGGGAACGCTGCAACTTCAAGCAGGCCGACGAACTCACGCACGCGGCCAATTGCCCAGAACACTCAACTTCATTAATCCATGCCCGACAAATCCATCGGTCTGATTGAACTCTCCAGCGTCGCCGCCGGCTTCGAGGTGGCCGACACGATGCTCAAAGCCGGCAACGTGCGCTTGTTGCTCTCGCGCTCGATTTGCTCCGGCAAGTACATGGTTCTCATCGGGGGCGAAACCGCCGCGGTCGAAGCCGCTGTGCAAGCCGGTGCCGAAGCTGCCAACGGCTGCCTCATTGACAGCTTCACCATTGCCAACGTACATCCGGATGTTTTTGTCGCCATCGGCCGCACGCAGCCGGTTCAACCGGACGGCGCGTTGGGAATTTTGGAATCGTTCAATGTAGCAACGTTGATCCAGGCGGCCGATGCCGCCGCGAAAGCAGCGGCCGTTCAACTCCTCGAAATCCGCCTGGCGATGGCATTGGGCGGAAAGGCGTTTTGTACGATGACTGGTGACGTGGCCTCCGTTCAGGCCGCCGTGGGCGCCGGTCGCAGAGTGATCGCCGACGCGGGTGTGTTGGTAAACGCCGTGGTGATTTCGCGGCCGCACCCCGATGTCTATCGCGAAGTGATTTGAGTTCCGTCCCTCCACTCTGCGCCCCTTCCACATCGCATGAAACCAACCCTGCGCCAGTCCATCCAACGCCTCGGCATTGTGGATGTCCACGAGCATCACATGCCCGAGTTGCTGCTGAACCGCGACGTCAGCCTGCTCCAGTTGTTCCGCCAGAGCTACGCCGGCTGGACCCAGGCGCGGCCTTATCCGCTGCCTTTCGAAACCCGCACGGGCGATCCTATGCTGGCGGACGCCGGGCCAACCACTTGGGCGGCGCTCACTCCGTTCCTTGAACACAGCGGATCATCCATGTTCGTGCGCAATCTTGTCGGTGCCGTCACAAGTCTTTACGGTGACGGCGAACCGGCAATCACCCGCAAGAACTGGCGCGCATTGGACACCGCTGTGCGGAAAAATCATCGCCGGCCGGACTGGTGTCAGACAGTGTTGCGCCGCGCTGGCATCGAGCGCGTGATTACCGACCCCTACAACGATCCGCTGCTCGACGCCCCGCGCGCCTTGGGGAACAACTACCTTTCGGTGATGCGCCTCAACGCCTTCGCATGCGGCTGGCATCCGGATGCGTGCGATCACAACGGCAATCGCGGGCACGCGCTGCTGCGCCGCTGCGGCGTGCAACCGGATTCCTTTGGCGCTTACTTGCGCGGACTGGAAAAGGTCGTGGAGGGACTTGCGGCGCGGCAACAGGTGGCACTGAAGAACGCCCTGGCTTACGACCGGGACGTGGCGTTCGATGAACCGGATGAGAAACTCGCCCGGCGCGCATGGGGCCAGCCTTCCCCGTCACCGGCGGAAAGGAAGGCCTTCAGCGATCTGATCGTGGACCGGTTCTGCAAGCTGGCCGGAGAACGGGACGTGCCGGTGCAGATGCATCTGGGCACGGCGCTCATTCGCGGGTCGCATCCGCTCACGGCGGCGGGATTGTTCGAGCGGCATCCGCGCACGCGGTTTCTGTTGATGCACCTGGCGTATCCGTGGAGTCGCGACCTGCTGGGGCTGGCTTTCGTGTATCGCAATCTCTGGCTGGATCTCACCTGGTCGCTGCTGCTCAGTCCGTCGCACTTCAAGCTCGCGCTGCACGAGGCTATCGAAGTCCTGCCCGACGAATCCCGTTTAATGATCGGGGGCGACAACTGGCACGTGGAAGAAACCTATGGCGCGATGCAATGGGCGCGGAGATTAATTGGTGAAGTTCTGGAGGAAAAGGTGGCCTCCGGCTATTTCCGCCGGGAAGATGCCGAGCGTCTGGCCCGGAAAATCCTGCGCGAGAATGCGATCCGGTTCTTCAAACTGGAAGGCAGCGAATGATCGGCTCTGGAGCACAACTGTCGCCACCCTGACGGCCTGCCGCTGATTTGCGTTGGAGGCTGATTCCCATGACCGCGCGCCGCCACGCCCCCGTTTCACGACTGTTCCCACGCGTTCAGTTCCGCGCGCACTTGCTCCATCGGCAGCCCCACCACGTTGCTGTACGAGCCGGAGATTTCCTCGATGATCAACTCGCCGTGTTCCTGGATGGCGTACGCGCCGGCCTTGTCGAGCGGATGGACGAGGGAGAGATAGTGCCGCACCTGTTCGCCGGTCAGGGCACGAAACCGGACGTCCGTGGTGACGGCAAATACGCGCTCGCGATGGGCGCGCAGATGGATGAAGTTCACGCCGGTGATCACCTGATGGGTGCGCCCCTGCAAACGCTCAAGCATGCGCCGCGCCTCTTCGGCGTCCGCTGGCTTGCCCAGGACCTCACCATCCAGGAACACCAGCGTATCGGCGCCGAGCACGAGGGCGTCCGGGAATTTCTTGGCAATCATGCGGGCCTTGCGATGGGCGTTGAGCTGGCAAAGCTCCTGCGGCGTCAGGTATTCGGGCGTCAACTCCGGCGAGTCACTGGGCAGGATTTGGAATTCTGACTGCACCTGACGCAACAACTCGGCCCGGCGCGGTGAGGCGGAGGCCAGGATTAGCGGTGGCAGGTTCACGTGAGATTTGCGCGTTGTGTACGTTCGGTGCGCACGCCGTTAAGTTAGGCCGCAGTCGGATGGATGTCGAGTGCCGGGCGCTACTCCCGACGCTGCTCAAATTCTCGATCAGTGGGAGTGGGAAGGATCGCGCCGTAGTTGGCGGGACGGATCGCCGAAGCGGCGCGTCAACTCTTCGCGCAATTGCAGGCGGGCGCGCAGCAGGCGCACCTTCACGTTGGCTTCGCTCAAACCCAGTGCCTCGGCGGTTTCCCTCACGGACAGACCCTCGACGTCGCGCAGCAGAAACACAAGCCGGTGCTTCTCGTCCAGTTGCGCCAGCGCGGCCTCGAGCAGGCGGCGGGTTTCGTTGCGTTCGACCAGTTCTTCCGGGGAATCGCGCCAGTCCGCGATGAACTCCGGAAGCGGAACGGCATCGTATTCCTCGCGCGGCTCGGTGGCGGCGTCGAAGGAAATGGTGTCCAAACCCTTCCGTTTGCGAATGATCTTGAGCGCGGCAAAAGTGGCGATGCGATTGAGCCACGTGGCGAAGCTGGCTTCTTCGCGGAACTTGGCCAGACCTTCCAAAGCACTGATGAAAGCCTGTTGGGTGACATCCTCGGCGTCATGCGGATTCTGCACGATGCGCAGGGCGAGCGTATAAATGCGCCGCTCGTGGCGATTGACAAGTTCCTCAAAAGCCGCGAGGTCGCCGGCCTTGGCGCGGCGGACTAATTCAGCATCTGGCGGCAGCATGTCCATCTGTCATTTCCCCGAGGTCAGAGTAACGAATCCAACGCCCGCGTCGAGGCTGGAGAAGTTGGCGACCGAATGTGCTCGGGATTCGCCCGCATAAACCGGTCACCAAACAAAAATCCCTGATGGCCGACGCTTCTCTCGCAAGTCTCACAGGCTTGGACACAACATGCCGTGTTGCGAGCAAGAATAGAGTCTTTATGAACCCTTATTGACAGCTTGGAACGCCTGAATTACAACACATCATGAGTTCCAAGATAGACCGCAATCAGTTCCTGAATACCTGTTAACTGTCATCCTCACCATGAGCATCGTTCACTGTAAATTCCGCGAGGTTGAGCTTGAGACCGAGTCCGAGAGCTTCGATCTACACAACGACTTCGACTTCGCTGGATGCGCCTATGACGTGGTCGCACGCAGCGTGTCACTTCGCTGGATTCCGAATGAGTACGCATCATCAAACCAGCGTCGTTCCATCGTCGTCGAGATGCGAGGGGTATTTCACTTTTCGTCTTCGCCGCGGGATCCGGACGTGCCATTTTCCGAAGACACCTGTTTGTCGTCAGTGGGTCTTATCCCACCTTCCGCACCTATGCTAGACAGCGCTCAGTCTGATGCGCCGCCAAATTGGCATCACGTCTTCACGTTTATGTCTGGCTTTAGGTTGCGTATTGGCGCGGAGTCACTCTTTGTGCTCCCCAATGACATCTAGCAAGGGCAGGAGCGCGGCATTCAGTTGTTTCACGCTCGAAACTCACGGCGATTCTGAAGAATCCGAAATCGCTCGATTTGTTTGTCTTGAAGAGGCTGAACACCACGCACCCGTGAATACCTGAGTTCCTGCCAGACCGCGTGCGGGCTTGGAATAAATTCCTTTGCTCCCCGCGTCTGCATGTTAGGTTCAAGTCAGTTTGGAAATTCAACCACAGGTGAATCATGAATTCTGAATCCGACTCCATCCTGGCCGGCGGCGAATCCCGCCGTTCGTTCATCCGCAAAACCGCGACGCTCGCCGCCGCCGCTTCGACCCCTGCGCTTTTCCACACGCCGGTTTACGGACAAAACACGGCACCCTCGGCCAACGTGACGGGCGCCAACAACCGCATTGCCGTTGGCTACATCGGCACGGGCAAGCAGGGCATGGAACACGTGCGCTCGCAGAAGAAGTTTGCCCAACAGAACAACATCGCACAGGCCGCGGCCTGCGATCTCTACGCGAAGCATCTTGAGTCCGCGAAGAAGACCATGAACCTGACGGACGCCGACGGGTTTGCTGATCATCGGCGGTTGCTCGAACGCAAGGACATTGATGCGGTGATCATTTCCACGGTGGACAACTGGCACGCCCAGTGTTCGATTGACGCGGTGGAGGCGGGTAAACACGTCTTCTGCGAGAAGCCCATGACGCGGTATCTCGACGAAGCCTGGCAGGTGTATGACGCGGTCAAAAAATCCGGCAAGGTGTATGTCATCGGATCGCAGGGTTGCATGGACTCCAAGTGGCACCGAGCCGCCGAATGGATAAAGGCCGGCAAGCTCGGTCCGCTGGTGTGGGGCCAAGGCTCGTATTGCCGCAACCATCCCAAGAACGATGAATGGCAGTTCCCGATTGATCCGGACGCCAACGAGCAGAATCTCGATTGGTATCGCTGGCTGGGCAAGGCGCCAAAGATTCCGTTCAATCCACAGCACTATTTCAGTTGGCACAAGTATTACCTCTACAACTCCGGGCTCATCGGCAATCTGCTGCCGCATCGTTTTCATCCAATGATGCTGGCGACCGGCCAGCCGGAGTACCCGCGCCGCGTCGTGGCCACCGGCACGAAGAAAGTCTCCACGGAACGCGAAATCACCGACACAACCCACCTGCTGGCGGAGTATCCGAGCGGACTCACGCTGGTGGTCGCCGGCAGCACGGTGAATGAACAAGGCCTGCCCGACATGCTGCGCGGACGCAAAGCCACGCTGAGTTTTGCCTCCAGCCAGAATCGGGTGGAGCTGAAGCCCGAGCGCATTTTTGCGGAGGAAATTGACGCCGAGGAATTCAATGATCCGACTCCGGTCGAAAGCATCGCGCGTTTGGAGAAGGATTTCTTCGACTGCATCCGCTCCGGGAAAACGCCCGTGGCGAATCTGGAACTGGCCATCCGCGCGCAGGCGGTGCTCTGCATGGCGGAAATGTCCGAGCGGCTCGGCCTGGCATTGTTCTACGACGAGGCCAAACGCGCGCTCAAGACCAGCGATGGCAAGGTGGTGCGCCCCCTGAGTTACGACACGGTGGTTTCCGTCGCCGCTTAGTCGTGCCTTCAACGCCAGGAGCAACGCCGCGCTCTTTGATTTCGGTCAAGGGCTTCGGTGCCGGATAACGCATTGTCAGGGCATGAAAATGCTGCGGCTTTCCTTGGGGTCCACATTGGCGGTGTTCCTGGTCGTCTCCGGCAACCCGGTCCTTGCGGCGGATTCGGCCAGCGTCAAGCAACTCTTCGCGCATCCGCCGCGCGACTACAGCACCGGCCCGCTGTGGGTCTGGAACGACATGCTGACCGAGGAGCAAATTCGCTCCACGTTGCGCGAGCTTGCCGACCAGCAAGTCAAGCAAGCCTGGGTGCATCCCCGGCCCGGCTTGATGACGCCGTATCTCTCGGAGGAATGGTTTCAACTCTGGAAAGTCGCGCTCGACGAAGCCGAGCGGCTCGACATGAACATCTGGATTTACGACGAGAATTCGTACCCTAGTGGCTTCGCTGGCGGTTGGGTGCCGGAACTGATGCCCGAAGCGCGAGGACGGGGACTGAAGTTGACCGAGACGAAGACGGCTCCCCAATGGGAAGACGATCTCCTCGCGGTGTATCGGCTGGCGGGCAACCGGTCGGAGAATGTTTCCGCTCGCGTCAAAGCCGGCGAGGCATTGGGGGAAGGCCGTTATGTGGTGGCGTCAATCCTTCGGGCCGCGAATTCTCCCTGGACCGCCAATCGCTCCTACGTGGATCTGATGTACCCGGGCGTGGTGGAAACATTTCTGGAGGTCACCCTCGAACCTTATCGCAAACATTTCGGCGAACATTTTGGCAAACGCATTCCCGGCGCGTTCACCGATGAACCGGAGCTGCGTCCCGCCGGCGGATTGCCGTGGACACCCGACTTGCCGGAGCAATTCAAGAAACGCTGGGGCTACGATTTGATGGACTACCTGCCCAGCCTGTCGCATGAAGTCGGCGACTGGCGGAAGGTCCGCCACAATTACTTCCAGACGCAACTCGACCTGTTCATCGAGCGCTGGGCCAAACCGTATTTCGAGTATTGTGAGAAGAACAATCTGGAGTTTACCGGCCACTACTGGGAGCACGAATGGCCGCGCTGCGTCGGCGTGCCGGATAACATGGCCATGTCCGCCTGGCAGCAGCGACCCGGCATTGACACCTTGATGAATCAGTATGCCGAGCACACGCACGCGCAGTTCGGCAACGTCCGGGCCTGCCGCGAGATTGCCAGCCTGGCCAATCAGTTTGGTCGCCGCACGCTGTGCGAAGTCTATGGCGCGGGCGGCTGGGACTTGCGCTTCGAGGACATGAAACGCATTGGCGACTGGCTGCAGGTGCTGGGCGTCAACACCCTCAACCAGCATCTCACTTACATCACGCTCCGCGGCGCGCGCAAACGCGATCATCCGCAGTCGTTCGCGGCTCACGCGCCCTGGTGGGAGGCCTACCATGTTTCCGCGCAGTATCTCGCCCGGCTTTCGGCGGCGCTGTCACAAGGCGAACAGATCAACCGCATTCTTATTCTCGAACCCACCACCACCGCCTGGATGTATCAAGGCAACGGCGGCAAACTCAACGCCATCGGCGACAACTTTTTCAAGCTGCTCATGGCGCTGGAAGCCGCGCAGATCGAATACGACCTTGGCTGTGAAGACGTGATCGCCCGGCACGGTTCGGTAAATGGCAACCGGTTCCGCGTTGGCCGCCGCGACTACGACGTGGTCGTGCTGCCTCCGCACACGGAGAACATCAACGCCGCCGTGACCGACTTGGGGGAGGAGTTTCTGATGAGCGGCGGCACGATCGTCTGCCTGGGCGAAGCACCCTCGCGGATGGATGGCGCGGAATCCTGGCGCGTGTCCGAGGGCGTCAATGAGCCGGGCTGGAAATTCGCCAAAGTCGAAGACGCAGTCGAGGTGCTCGGTCACTGGAATCGGCATGACGAATTCCGGATCACACGGGCGCCCAGCGATCGCGGCATCCTTTTCCATAACCGCCGCCAATTTGCGGACGGAGAGCTGCTCTTCCTGGTCAACACAAGTATTGAATCACCGTCCAAAGGTGAAATCGTCTCCCAGCAGAAGCGCGTTGAACACTGGGACGCCTACACAGGCAAAGTGCAACCGTATCATTTCACATCGCTGCCCGCCGGCGTGAAAGCCAGCTTCAGTTTGCCGCCGTCCGGCAGTCTGCTGCTGTTCCTTGCCAACATACCCGGTCAATCCGCGCCGGCCCCCAGCGAGAGTGTAACCGCCCTCCCCTCGCAAGGATCAACCATCGTCCGCCGGCTCGAACCCAACGTCCTCACGCTCGATTACGTGGACATCACCGCCGGCGGCGAATCGAAGAAGGACGTCTATTTCTACGACGCTCAACGCTTCGCATTCCAGAAGAACGGCCTGGATCGCAATCCGTGGGACAGCGCCGTGCAGTTCAAGGATGAATTGATCTCAAAGACCTTCCCGGCCACCAGTGGCTTCACCGCCAGCTACAAATTCGCCATCGGAGGCAACGTGCCTGGGAACCTGGCGATCGTCATCGAGCGACCCGACCTCTACACCATCACCTGCAATGGCAAGCCCGTAGCCGCCGAGGTAACGAGGCGGATTCCGCACGGCGCCGGCAGCAGCCCGGAATTCAAAGAGTGGTGGCTCGACAAGGCGTTCGGCAAAATTGGCATCGCCGCTGCCGCGCGCGTCGGAGAGAACGTGGTCACGCTGACTGCGAAACCCTTCACCATCTGGCACGAACTCGAACCCGCCTACGTGCTCGGCGATTTCACTCTGAAAGCCGCTGACAAGGGCTTCGTCATCGCGCCCGACCAACCGTTGGCGATCAAACCTGTCACCGTCACCCAGAGCTTGCGCCATCAAATCAACCCCGACGGCACTATGTGGTTAAGCGGCGGCATCGGCTTCGGTCAAGGCACCGACGACCGCGCCCCGATTGTGGTCTTTGATCTCGGGCGCAACACGAGTTTTAACGACATTCGGATTTGGAATTACTGCGAAGCGCACGTGCGCGATCTGACTACGCGCGGCGCGAAGGACATCCGGCTGTCGGCCGCCGCCGATTCCTCCACGCCAGTGTTTGACCAGGCGCTTGGCAACTTCACCCTCAAGCGCGGCAATCCGCGCGGGGGCGCACCGGAAGTGCTGTCCATGCCGGCACGCAACGTCCGCTTTGTGCGACTGGAGATTCTCAGCAACCACAACGGCGTGCGCTATCCGGCCACCGGCGAACCCGAGGACAACGGTTTCGTGGGCCTGGCCGAGGTGCAGTTTCTCGCCGAAGCCGGCCAACCGATTGCCAACGTGAAGCTCCATAGCGCCTCCAGCGAACTGCCTTCGCATCAGCGAATCGCGCGCTATCTGGTGGATGGCAGCGGCTTGAACGCGACGACCACGGGCGGCTGGGATGAACAAGGCCATCCGTTCTACGCCGCCGGCGTCGCCTATCGCGAGCGCTTCAACGTCGCCAACGCCAACGGCCAGTATCGGGTCGCACTATCAAAATGGCGGGGCAGCGTGGCGAAGGTTTCGGTCAATGGCAGAACCGCCGGTTACATTGACGCGCCGCCGTGGGAGTGCGACGTGACGGAAAAGATCAAACGCGGCGACAACGACATTGAAGTCACGGTCATTGGCACGCCCAAGAACACGCTGGGACCGCATCACGGCAACCCGGGCCTGGGCAGCGCCTGGCCGGGTATGTTCCAACGCGGACCAAACCCCGGCCCGCCGCCAGGCGAGGCGTATTCCACAGTGGGCTACGGTTTGTTCGAGCCTTTCGTGTTGCAGCAGGTGCGATAAGCCGGCACTCCGTCTCAGCAAGAAGAATTCAGGCTAAGACTTCGGTCGCCAACTGGACGAGGCACGCCTTGGTTTGCCGAGGTCGCGCTTTGGTTGATGGACCACCAGATGAACCTAAAAATGTCCGAAGCCTTCGGCCAGTTCTACCAACGCTTGCCGCTCAAGCAATCACCGCACATACATTGCGCCAACGCTGGTGGCAAATTGCTGGAAAGATCGCCAGTCGCCGGATAGACTCAATTTGCATGGCGAGAGAACCAAAACGGCGAAAAGCCAGAATTCGTGAGCGAGTTCATGGGCCAACCAGCCGCCCTTTGCGCATTTCACCGACGATTTCGTTGCACGAAGATTCACCGCTTTATCGCGCAAGTGAAAGCGGACACGCGAAACGGTTGAACGTCTTGGACACGTTCGCCGGTGCTGGGGGGTTCAGCCTTGGGTTTGAACTCGCCGGATGCAAAGTTGTCGGCGGAATTGAAATTGACTCGTGGGCGAGCGAGACATTTGCTCACAACCACAAGAACGCGTTGGTGGTCACGCGGGATATTCAGTCAGTCAGCGATGATGAGCTTTGTGATTTGTTTTCGAAACAACGACCGAACATCTTGCTGGGTGGCCCGCCTTGCCAAGGCTTTTCGATTTGCCGGAAGAACGCTGGCGACCCGACTGACCCCCGAAATTCCTTGTTCGTGGATTTCCTTCGCGTTGCGCGGGCATTGCAGCCGGATTACGTCATCATGGAGAACGTGCCGAACATCGAGAACGCGCGCACGCACAACGGCGAGTCCGTGCTTGGAATCATCAAGCGGGAGTTGCGCGGTTTGGATTATCAGGTGGCACACAGCGTTCTTGAAGCGACCGACTTCGGCATTCCACAAATCAGACGGCGTCTTTTCGTGGTCGCGTCGGTTCGCGAACTGGAATATCCGTTTCCGCGTCCCACGCACGGTGTCACAGGCGTCGCGGGTGATTTGTTTGCCGGCTCGTTGGAACGTTGCCCGGCTTTGTGGGAAGCGATTTCCGATTTGCCCGAACTGGAAGCCGGCGAGGGCAGCGAGATCCAGGACTACACACACGCACCGGAGAACGATTATCAACGTGAACTGAGAAGCGACAGTGCCAAGCTGTGGAATCACACGGCCATGCGTCATTCCAAACGCATGATTGAACGATTTGCCTCCATGACGTGCGGCCAGTCTGTATCGGATGTGCCGCAGCATTTGCGCCCGCTAAAACGAAACGGCAACGGAACGATTTCGGGAAAGGTCTATGACCAGAACAATCGCCGGATGCATCCAGACCGGCCCTGCCACACGATCCCCGCTTCGTTTTACGCGAATTTCGTCCACCCATTTCAGCACCGGAATTTCACACCACGCGAAGGAGCACGGCTGCAATCGTTCCCGGACGGGTTTGTTTTCAAAGGCAAGCCAACGGTCGTCAGCCACAAGTTGCTGGCACGCGAAGGCCGCACGGATGAGAAACATCTTTGCCAATACAATCAAATCGGCAATGCTGTACCGCCGCTGCTGGCGAAGGCGATAGCTCAGAATTTGCTCGCCCAAGCGCGCATCGAAATGGCAACCCAATATGCATGTTCACGGTGACAATCTTCATCAGAAGGAGACTGCCGAGGCGAAATACGCCGACGCGGAAGCCAGGAAGTTTCTCCGTGAGGTTCGCAAGCAGTATGACGTTTGGAAGAAGGCCAACGAGAGCTTGAAAGGCCCCCTCAGAACGGCGACTCCCAAAGATTCTGAAATCCTCACGCAACGCGTCGCGCTTTTCACTGCCTACAAAGATTTCATTGACCAGCAGAAATATGCCGAGAAGTTCGACTCGCGCTCGAATCTTCATTCCTCCGTGCTGGAGGAATTCATCTACTACCTGTTCCGCGATTTGGTCGCCGAGTTCGCCGAACGGGCGCTCATCGGAAAATCGCACACGTTCAAAGACATCTTCTTCATGCCGCCAAACTACGACGCGATGCTTGAATCGCCTCATGCTCGGATTGAACGAAAGGATCACGACTTCGCCATCGGCGTCAGCGTCAGCGCGGTCTTGAACAGCGCCGGACAGGAAAAGGGCGAAGTGCATCATTTCCAGATTCCAGCCGTGGCAATCGAGTGCAAAACGTATCTGGACAAGACGATGTTGGAAGGCGCGTCTATGGCAGCGGAACAACTGAAATTCCGCAATCCAAACGCGCTTTATCTCGTCGTGTCCGAATGGCTGAAGCTCACTGAGAACGTGAATCTGCGGAAGTTCAAAGTGGACCAGATTTACGTTCTGCGGAAACAGAAGAACACCGACCGCGAGTATCGTTTCTTGCCGGACTACGAAAAGAATCCCGTTTATCTCGACGTCGTTGAGCACCTGTTCAACACGGTGAGAGCGCACCTCACGTCGAATTGGGAAGGTGGCGTTTCCTACGGTTTGCAGCGTGGCTACTTGCTTTGATTTCCCCCGACCGAACCCGATGCTGGCGAACGGCATTGATCTGCCGTTGCTGTTGCTGTTTGGCGTGGGCGTGTTTATTCCGTTGATGGCCTTTCAAGTGGGAGTGGAGAGCGCCGTCCTGTCACGTTGCTGGCAAATCCCCTTTCGCGAACTGGCGCGCTGCACCTTCAAGGCGAATTGCTGGTCGCTGCTTGCCGGCATCCCGGTCAAGTTCTTCAACGCGTGGCTCTACAGTCTGATCCTGCCGCTGCACCTTGCAGGCTTTTTTGCACGCTACCCGTACGCCGTGATCCTGGGCACGCTGGTGTATTTCCTCGTCACCTGGTTGGTGGAGGCGCGCTACTCGATGAAATGGCTGGAGCGCGAAGGACACGCTTATTTCCGTTCGCGCGTCTGGTCCGGCGTGCTGCTGGCCAATCTGGCCACTTACGTCGTGCTGGGACCGGTTCACTACTTCGCGACCAGCCCAACCCATAACATCCGCGAGTTCACGGCGGATACCCGTTGGGCCAGCCAGCCGCCGGTGCAACTCCTCTACCTCGACACCGAAACCAAGCATCTGAAGTCCATTTTCTCCGATGGCTCAAACCCGCAAACGATTGTTCCATTGCCCATGATGGATTACCTGGTTTCGGCTGACTTGAACTTGTGCCTGTTCCGCAGCCAGGACGGCTCTCTCCATTTCTATCGTCGCGACACAGGCGAGGAACGAAAGGTGTGGGAAACGAGTGAACCGTTTGTCATGAGCCAGGTGACATTCAGTCCGTCCGGCAGATTCGTGGCTTGGCTCAGTGAATCTGCCCAACTTCTCGAGATTGCCGATCTTGAATCGTCAAACCGCTGGCAGGCATTGGTCGCCGTCACGCAGCACAAAGCCGACTTGGCTTGGTCCCGGGAGGAATCGAAATTCGTCGTAACCACGGAGCAGACGCGCAAGTTGATGCAAGTGATGCCGGGAAGCGGGTTGCGGGAATTGGACACTGCCACCGACGATTGGCCAGCCTTGTTACCAACTTACGGCCGAGTAAACTGGGAAACTCTCAGCAGAAACAAGGATGGATCGGGAGTGAACTACCATACCCACGTTCACGGAGATCTGAAGGCGTGGACTTCTCTCAGATACGGAAGTTCTCTGCGCGTTTATCGCACCTCCGAACCTAAAACCAGAACCGTGTCGCTGGCGGTCAATCCTGGCATGTTTCACCTCGCCCATCACGCCTTTCGATTCACCCACCCTTCCTTCCTGGCCGATGGCCGGGAATGTCTCTTTGAAACACCGACCGATATATATCTCCTGGAGCTTGAAAGCAAACGCGTCGGACGGGTGGCACACGGACACAGCTTCATCCAACTCACCCCGCGCTACGCGAAGCTTCCGCAATGAGTCCTTTGGGGAGAGCGCGGCTTTCTTGACTTTGGTCAACCCGCCTTGCCGTCGGGTGAGGCATTTATTCGCACGAACATCGGGGCGGAGACGCCCGACCGGCTGCACTCAGAAGGCGGGTTACTGCAAAGAGAACCATCCGGTGTTCCGGCGATGCGGTTTTTTCCTTTCTCGCACCGCCGCGGTTCTCTTTGCACCTCATCCTGGACTGCGACCGAACTGCTGAGTCGGTACATCCCTCCGAAACATCAACTGGAGATTCGGCGGAATCCGCTATTGAGCGCGTGCGGTAAAACCGGCACTGTTTGCTGATTCATTCCATGAGTCGAATGCGATGCCGCCTCAACTTTTGGCCGATGATAGTGGTCGCGGCCAAGAGCGTGCGCCCCTTGGCGGTGCTCCTCCTTGGTATGCTCCTGGTCGGTTGTACCACCCTGCCGCCCACCCAATCAGTCTCCGCCGAAACCTCGGGCCCCGTCATGCGGGCAGTCATGGAGCGCAAGAATCGAATCGTTTCCCTGCCATCGTCCGCCTCGAATCGCGTGCGCCCCGCCCTGTTGCTGCTGCATGGCGCTACCGACGACCCTTCGGAAATGATGGCGATTGTTCAGCAGTGGCACGCAACGTACGACGTGTTTCTGTACTCCTATAACTACCACGAACGGGTGGGGAAACTGGCCGCGGACCTGGTGACGGAGATTCACCGGCTGCAAGCGGACGGTCGGCTGGCCGGCGAACTCACGGTGGTCACTTATTCGTATTCCGCGATCATCTTCCGTCAGGCGGTGATCCAGGCGGAATCCCGAGCGACCTTTGCGGACGCCAGGTTGATCCAACTGGTACCGACAGCAGGCGGGTCGCGCCGGGCGCTGGGGATGGGCATACCCTTCATCGGCACCCTGGCGGGGCTGGCCTCGAAACCCAGCGCGGCGCAGAATCCGTTTGGCCGGTTTGCGCGGTCCATTTGGGAAGGTGGCGGCAACCGCAAATTCTATGAGGTGATCCCGCCCGCCCGCATGTATTCGGTGCGGGTGGAGGGTGATTCCCATTCACTGGCCGGACTCAAGTTCGCAACGATTCAAAGGCGCTATTGGAACGGCATTGGCCGGAACGTGGTGACGATCCCGAAATCCACCGGGGTGACCCACGAGTATTTTCCCACGCACCCGGTTGCGTTGTCGTACCTGCGGGAGATCATGGAATCGTTGCCCGTCGAGGAAGGCGTCGCCACGCGCGAGACGGACCGAGACCATTCGCAGGCGTCCACTCTGTCGCGAGCCAATCGCGAATTGGCGGCTCAGGTCAACAGCGCCGAAGCCCCACGCTGAGTTTCCCGCTTGCCGAGGGTCTGCAATCGGGCCATCGGGTTGCCGCGGTAGCGACCCAGAGTTCGAATCAGGATTTCGCTTTCAACAGGAAGATTGCATCCTGCGCGTCTTTCTGAACCGCGGAGTGGGGATGGCTCAATAACGGTTCGATCTTGGGAATCAGGTCCTTGTTGCCGAGCACGGCCAGCGTCCGACAGGCATCCCGGATGACATTCGGCGTGGGATTCTGGAGCAACGGGAGGATTTCCGGGATGACACTGGCCGCTTTAAGCCCGCGCAAGGCTTTCAGGCCGTCAATGATTTCGGCGGGGGTGGAACCTTGCAACAGTGCGCAGATGGCCTTGAGGTCCGCCGCGTCCACTTCGGCGTGCAGAATGCCCAGCACGCGGGCGGCCTTGCGCCGGACTTCGGGACGCGAATCCGTCAACAGCGCTTTGATCCTGGGAATACCCTTGGTACTGGTGGGGTATTCCTTCTCCAACTTTTGCAGAGCGGCGGTGACGACCGAGGCCTTGGGCGAATCGAGGTCCGCAATCCATTGCTCCTCCGTCTTGCCTTTTGCGGCGTGTAACGAGAGGGTGGTGAGCGCATAAGCCCCCAGGGCGAGGGCGAGGAAGAAGCTTCGCGAGTTGATCTGTTTCATGGTCTAATTGGCAATGTCACCGGCTGCCGCCGTTGGAGCCCACCAGGGCGAGGTTGTCCCCTGTTTGCCCGAAAAGTCCGGCCTCGTTTCCAACGCCAGCCTGTGACGGCAGGCTAACGGGAGGCGCGGGCTTGTCAATGGCTACCACGGACTTTGGTTTCATCGCGCCTATGAGGGAATCCTTGCAGTGCAGCGATGGGTTCCGGGATACTTCAGCCGCAAGCATGACCACGCCTGAATCGAAAACCGCTCACTGGTCCGGCAGCGGACGGCTGCGCGGCGGGCGTTGGGGCATCTGGTTCTTCATTACCGCGCTGCGGGTGTTGGGTCTCCGCCTCACCTACGCCCTGACGGTTCCAGTGGCTGCTTACTTCAGTTTCGTATCGCCGGATGTGCCCGCTGCCATGGCTTATCATCGGCGCATCTATGGTCCTTTGCCGCGGTGGCGCCGGCGCTGGCTGGTGTTCCGGCATTTTCTCTCGTTTGGCCGGGCGCTGGTGGATCGCACCGCCATTCTCGCGGGCCAGACGCGCGGGTTTACGTTCTCTTTTGAAGGTGAACATCACGTGCGCCAGGCCGTAGCCGAAGGGCGGGGCGTGCTGTTACTCACGGCGCACGTGGGGAACTGGGAGGCCGCCGGCCAGTTACTCGCGCGGCTGGACGTTCCGATCAACGTGACCGGGTTCGACAAGGAGACCCCCGCCATTCGCGCCCTGCTGAATCAGTCTTCCCAAGCGCGCTTCAAGCTGATTCCGCTGACCGGTTCGCCCACGGATGCGATTCAACTGGTGGCCGCCATGCGCCGGGGCGAGGTTGTGGCGATGTTGGGTGACCGCGCCTACGGCAGTCCGTCGGCCCGCGTGCCGTTTCTAGGAGGCACGGCAGCGTTTCCCATCGGGGCGTACGTGCTGGCCGCCATTGCGGGAGCGCCGCTGGTCACGGTGTTCAACTTGTGCGAGCCAGGCGGGCACTATCGTTTCTTTGGCTCTCCACCGCAGCGCCACGAAATGCCCCCGCACCATCTGCGGGATGATTACCTGCGGGATTGCGCCGCGCGTTTTGCCCGCGAACTGGAAAGCATCGTAAAACGGGACCCGCTGCAATGGTACAATTTCTATCCCTTCTGGGAGCCGGAAGATTTTTCGCCAATAGCTCAGAATGAACCGGCGCGCAAATCCTCCAAGGCGGCGCCAAACAGAGCCCGCTTGGCACCTTCCCGGGAGCTATCCACGAAGCTCTGAAACATGGCCGACTCCCTCGAACCCCTCCTGCCGCATCTTCCGCCGATGCGCTGGATTGACGCGTTGACGGATTGCACGGAAACCACCGCCCGGGCGACAGCGCATTTTGGAAAGGATCATTTTGCCGTGGCCGAAGGAGAAGTGTCCGAGACGGCGCTCGTGGAGTGCGTCGCTCAAACTGTCGCGGCCGCCCTGGGGCATCGAGCGCGAGCCAGTGGCAAGTCCGGCCAGTCCAACCACGGCGTCCTCGCGGCGGTGTCGGGTTTTCGGATTCAAGCGCGACCGCCGCTCGATCAGACGGTCGAGATCGAAGTGCGCGAACTCAAACGGTTTGGGCCCATGCTGCTCGTGGCCGGCACGGTCTCCTGTGAGGGACGGGTGATCGCCACCGGTGAGTTGTCCTTGTATGCGTGAGTCGGTCGCCCCCAATTCACCCGCCGTCGCCATTGCCGGTTGCGGAGTCACGTCAGCGGTGGGGCGCGGGGTTGCCTCTCTGCGCACGGCCATGCGCACCAACCAGAGCGGATTGCGAGCGTGTGAACGATTCAACGGTCCCTTGTTTCAATCCAATATCGTGGGCGCGGCGCCGTTGGCTGGCGTTGGTGGGGACTTGGATGATCCCGCCCATCAACTCGCCACCGAAGCCCTGCGAGAGGCGCGCGAGCAGGCGCACGAGGTGCTGGCTGCAATTCCCGAAACCCGCGTCGGCCTGGTGCTCTCCACCACCAAAGCCAACATTGAAGCCCTCGAAAGGTTGGCCGACGGACGACCGTGTTCGACTGCGGCGCAACGGCATTTACAGTCGAATCCTCTGGCGGCGGATCTCGCAGCGGCCAACGGCGCCAGCGGCCCGGTGCAATGCGTGTCCGTCGCGTGCGTGTCCGGTTTGGTCGCGCTGCAACAGGGCGCGAAGTTGATCCAGCGCGGCGTGGCGGACGCCGTGCTCGTGGTGGGCGTGGATCATTTGTCCGCTTTCGTCGTGGCCGGATTCACCGCCTTGAAGGCAATTGACACGGTGGGTTGCCGTCCGTTCGACCGGGATCGCGGCGGGTTGAGCCCGGGCGAAGCCGGCGCCGCCCTGGTGCTGGCGCGTGCTGATCTCGCACCGTTATCTGCAATCCGCTTGCTCGGTTGGGGCAACAGCAATGACGCGAATCACCTTACCGGACCATCGCGTGACGGATCGGGTCTGGCACTGGCCATCCGGCGGGCGTTGGATTCGGCGCAATTGCCGCCAAGCGGGATTGACTACGTGAACGCGCACGGCACGGGCACGCCTTACAATGATGCCATGGAATCCCTCGCCCTGCGCGCGGTGTTCGGGGAACATTGCCCGCCCGTCAGTGGCGCGAAAGGGATGCTGGGCCACACGCTCGGTGCGGCTGGGCTCATCGAAACCATCTTGTGTGTCCTCGCGCTGGAGGATCGCTGGCTGCCCGGCACGCCACGATTGGTTTTTCCGGCGGAGGGCGCCCCAGCCAGCCTGCTGATCGAACCACGCTCCGCAGCCCGGCTGGATCGCGTGTTGAAACTCAACACCGGTTTCGGCGGCGTGAACGGCGCTCTGATTCTGGGCCATGAATAGTCTGTTCATCACTGCTGCCAGTTTGGTGAGCGAAGCCGACGTGCGCGCGGCACGCCTGGGCTCGCGATTCGGCCGGTTGGACCTCGCCAGCCAACTCGCGCTCCTGGCGGTGGAGAAACTGGCGGCGGATTTCGACGGATTGGGACGGGAACGTGTTGGCATCTGCCTTACGGCGGCTGCGGGTTCCCTCTCCACGGATGCCGCATACTGGAATGGCCGCGCCGGGGTTGGCGGCCCAAGTCCGACGTTGTTTGCCTACACACTGCCCAGCGCGGCCATTGGTGAAATCGCAATCCGCCACCGATTGATGGGACCGAATCTCTGCTTTGTGGGGCACGAAAGCGATGCCCTCAGTGAGGCGGCGCACTTGATTCTGCGCGGCGAAGCGGCGGCGTGTCTCGCGGTCTTCTGTCACGTCGTCACCCCGGCATTGGCGGCCATGATCCAGTGGTCTCCGGCGGCGCGGGCGGGCGCGTTGCTGCTTCAACGACTCGACACCGGACTGCATCGCTGGCGGGAAAATGACCGTGACATCGCTGCGATGTGTTCGCTACTTTCCGCCCGGTAACTTGAACAGCGAAACCAACCATGGACGCGTTAGCCAACGAACTGAAAGCGAAGATCGTCGAGTCCCTCAAACTGCAGGATGTGAATCCCGATCAAATTGACGACAACGCTCCGTTGTTTGGCGCCGGCCTGGATCTGGATTCGATTGATGCGCTGGAACTGGTGGTGATGCTGGAAAAACACTACGGCATCGTGATCAAGGACATTGAGGAAGGCCGTCCCGCGTTTCAGTCGGTGCGCGCTTTGGCGGAGTTTGTGAGAGCCAGGCGTCCCTCCCAGTGACCGCCCGATTCCCAGTCATCACCGGCCTCGGCATTGTCGCCGCTCCAGGTTGCCGCGTGGATGAAGTCTGGGACTCCATCCGCGCGGGTACGAGTGGACTCCAACCCCTGAGCCTCTTCGATTCGCCGCGTTACGGCCAGGTGCCGACCGGCGAAGTGCGGCACAATCTCATCGCGTTGGGCGCCCCCACGCACGGGTCGCGCAGCGATCAACTGGGCTGGCTGGCCGCGCGCGATGCGCTGCGTTCCGCCGGGCTGGATTTGTCCGGTGGCACCGAACGGGTTGGCGTGCTGCTCGGCTGTTCGGTCGGCGGCTCATTTGACAGTGAAAGATTCCTCACCACCCTGCTGAAGCAGGGGAAAATGCGGGCCCGGCCCACGCGCTTTCACGAATGTGTTTCGGTGGTGGACCTGATTGCCGACACCTTCGGCTTGTATGGGCCAAGCATGGCCATAGCCACAGCGTGTTCCTCCGGGGCACTGGCCATTGCCACGGCGGCGGAAATGATCCTGGCCGGGGAAGCCGACGTGATGCTGGCCGGCGGCGCGGATTCGCTTTCGCGGATGACGTGGGCGGGATTCCATTCGCTGCTGCTGGTGGACGATGCGGGCTGTCGGCCGTTTGATCGCCACCGCGCCGGCACCAGCCTGGGCGAAGGCGCGGGAATCCTCGCGCTTGAAACCGAGGCGTCGGCGCGCCAACGCGGCGCCACAATCCTGGCGCGCTTGAGTGGCTGGGGCTTGAGTTGTGATGCGCACCACTCCACCGCGCCGCATCCCGAGGGCGCGGGTGCGATCGCCGCCATGCAGGGCGCGTTGCGCCGCGCGGGCCTGACATCAGCCGCCATTGATTACATCAACGCCCACGGCACTGGCACGCGCGACAATGATCTGGCGGAAGCCAAAGCCTTGAAGAGCGTGTTCGGCGACCGCGTTCCGCCGTTTTCCAGCACGAAAGGTTTTTTTGGCCATGCGCTGGCGGCGAGTGGCGCGCTGGAGGCGGTGTTGTGTGTCGAAGCTTTGCGCCGACAGGAGATGCCGCCCAATCCTGGATTCACGGTGCTGGACCCTGCCATCGGCCTGACACCGCTCCCGTTGCTGCAATCCGCGTCGCTCGCGCATGTGATGAGCAACTCATTCGGCTTCGGCGGCAACAATGCCGTGCTGATCTTTTCCAAACCTGAATCCGAAGCAGTTCCCCGGTTGGCGCATCCCGCGCCCGGCGCCATCACCGGGCTGGGCGTGATCGGTCCCGGCGCAACGTGCGTTCGTGACATTGAACCGCCCCTGCCGCCCGGCTCGGTGACGGTCCACAGTTGCGGCGCGCTGGCGGATGCTGCGCTACTCAGTTCCAACCAGCGCCGCCGGTTGAGCCGGTTGATTCAAATGGCGCTCATCACTGCGCGACGCAGCCACACGCCCGACCCCGCACAACGGCTGGCGGTGGCCATCGGCACGGGTTTGGGCTTCCTCGAAGACGCCGCGGCGTTCCTGGAGAACCTGATTTCCAAAGACGAACGCGAACCCATGCCGGCGCGCTTTCCCAACTCCGTCCACAACGCCGCCGCCGCCCAAGTGGCCATTGACCTCGGTGCGCGCGCGATGAACTCCGCGCCCACCAATGGTGAGATATCCTTCGAAAGCGCGCTGTGGCAGGGAATGTGTCAACTGGCAACCGGCGAAGCCGACGGGGCGCTCGTGGGCGCCGTGGATGAGTTGAACAAGTATCCGTTGAGCATCGGTCAGCGCTGGGGATTCTGGACTGACCGGACCGGACCCGGCGAAGGGGCAATGGTCGCCAGCCTGACGCGGGAGGAAACCGCGACCACCCCACTGGCCCGCGTGACAGCGGTGCGTCTGGGGCGTTATCGCCGTCCGTTCGACGCGGTGCGCGAGGCCGAATGGATCGCGTCCGCGGTGAACCTGGCGGCCGTGGACGTGGTGTTGAGCGGCGCGGGGAGCGTGCCTGCCTTGGATGCCCACTACCACGCGGTGGTGACGGCCTTGGGCGACCTCACTGGCCGGGCTTTGGAACATCAAACCTACAAGCAACTCTGTGGCGAGTTTCACGCCGCCTCGGCGTTCGGTTTCTCCGTGGCCGTGGAACGGGTGCGGCAAACCGGGCGGGGGGTGTTGCTCTACACGTTGTCGCTGCGCGGCGCCAAGGCGTTATGTTGTGTCCAGCCTTGAAGCCGGGTGTCAGCCCGCGCTCGCGCGAGTCCATGAGCGAAACATCCAACATCGAATGTCGGCGGGCTGCTGTGCTGCGGACTTCCTTGGATTTTGGGTTTTGGATTCTGGGTACTTGATGTTTCCATTTCCCCCGATGACCCGCTTCCACATCGCTTTGATTGTTACGGCCCTGCTAGGGGCGGCGTTGGTAGTGTCGGGTAATTCCATTTGGCTGGGGGCGGTGGCTGTCGGTTTGGTCATTCTCGTCGGACTGGGTGTGGCAATCCCACACTTGAGTTTCTTCGGCCCTTACGTCTGCAAAGGCGACCATGCCCGGCGGTGCGTGGCGCTGACGTTCGATGACGGGCCGGACGCGAATTCGACTCCAGCGCTGCTGGACCTGTTGCACGAGGAAAAGATCGAAGCGACGTTTTTCTGCATTGGCGCAAAGGTGGCGAGGGAACGAGAGTTGGCCGCGCGCATGGCGCGGGAGGGTCACCTCCTTGGCAACCACACCTTTAGCCACAGTTATGCCACCAACTTCTTCTCGGTCGCCCGGTTGCAGGATGAACTGACGCGAACGCAGGCGGTGATACACGAGGCGGCGGGCGTGGTGGCCAGGCACTTTCGTCCGCCGGTCGGACTTTCCAATCCGCGCACCTTTCGCGCGGCGCGGGCGGTGGGGTTGCAGGTCATCGGCTGGTCGGTGCGCAGTCTGGACACCCGGATTCCTGAACCGGAAAGAATCGTGGCGCGGATCGTGCAAAGGCTCAAACCGGGCGCGATCATTCTGCTGCACGACGGCAACCTCCCTGCCGAGCGTTTGGTGGTGACGGTGAAACTCCTTCTCGCTAGCCTCCGCGCACGCGGCTACGAAGTCGTGCGTTTGGACCGGATGCTGTCATGAAAAAATTCTGCACCTTGGGCGTGATGCTGTTTGGAAGTGTCGTCGGCTACGGCGCCGAGGCTTCGGCCCTGCAACCGGTGGCGGACCCGCAGCCCGTGCTGGAAGACCTGCAGCGCAAGATGTCCACACTGAAATCGGTGTACTTGGAATTTACGCAGGAGCGGCGGCTGCAATTGTTCACCGAACCATTGGCGAGCGAAGGCGTGATGTTGATTGATCAACCCGGCCAGATCCGTTGGGAAACGACCGCCCCGTATCAATCCATCCTGTTGGGCAATCAGAAATCCGTCGCCCAATTCGAGCGCACTGGCAGCGAATGGAAAAAACTGAAGCTCGGTTTTCCGCAAATGCTCAAGCGGGTGATGGACCAGATGACGTTGATGCACCAGGGCCGACTGGACGCTTTGACCGCGGACTTCACGCTTTCGGTGGCCACGGGGCAAGTCGCGGTGATCACCCTGATTCCCAAAGACGACAAGGTGCGCGCGATGCTGGCGTCGCTGGAAGTGCGGATGTTGCCAGACTTCTCGGCAACGAGTGAGGTCGTGATGAATGAACCCGGCGGGGACTTGACGCGAATCGTCTTTCGCCGGGAGATGCGCAACGTGAAATATCCGCCGACCACCTTCGATCAAACCAAACCGTTGGACCTCGCCGCGGTTCGCGCGGTCGTGGACTCCGCGCCCTAGCCTGGCCATGGCCATGATGACCTCCGCAACATGAACCGTTTGAGGCGCGCATTTCGCGGATGGTCTCCGGCGGTAGCGCAGATTTCCAATCTGCTGTATCGCCGACTTGCAGTCGGCCATCTGCGCCCGGTTTCGGAGATGCACCAGTCAAGGCGACGATCCGCAGAATGCAATTCTGCGATACCGCAGAGTCCAACTCTGCGCTACATGTCGGGCCATGCTCTGCTCGACATCGCCGACAAAGGATTGGTGATCCCCAATGCCCCGAGCTGCGTCTGCCCGCCGACGTTGTGGTGGGGCTTGCTCCCAGTCCGAAAGCGGCAGAGGGCTGCCGTCCACGAAGCGGACGCGCGGTATGGGGGGGCCTGGCAGCGAGAGATTGCAGGCTTGCTTGCGTTGCTGTTGGGGCTGTCATTCGCCGCCGGTTGCGCGTCGCCACCACGAAGCCAGCCCCCCCACGGGCCGCACGATTTTCCCGCCGATGCCTTGGTGACGCAGCGCGGGGTGCTTACCGTGCGGGGACGCCAGTTTGCGCTGAACGGCTACCTCGCCTTGAGCGAGAAGGAAGGCAAGCGACTCATCGTGACCCAGTCTTTCGGTCAGGTGCTCGCCGACGTGCTGCTGAAACCCGATGGCTCGGTCCACGTGATGCGCCCCAGCACCATCTTCCCGGAAGAATGGATCCGAAATTACGTGGCCGCCGATTTGCAGAGGCTTACCGGCGAAGCGCCGGAAGGGGACTGTCCGATTCGCCGGCTGAGTGCGACGCATTTTGTGATCGAGCGCCGCCAATACCGACTGGAACTGCATACCGTGGAAATCAAGCCCGGTCTGCAACCGGGAGAACTGTTTGACGCCTCCAGTGCCAAACAACCATGAGCATGCGTGAATCCATCCTCGCGGCCCGCGTCAGCGATCCCCAACGCAACGCGGAAGGAGTAACTACGTTGGAGTTCCGTTTCCGCGGAGACGATCCCACATTCGCCGGGCATTTTCCGACACGCCCGGTCCTGCCCGGGGTGTTTCAACTCGAGCTCGTGCGCATTGCCGCCGAGCTTGTATTGAATTCTTCCCTGGCCGTCCGCGAGATCACGAAGGCGAAGTTCCTCCGACCCATCGCACCCAACGAACTCGTGCGCGTGGATTTGAGTCTGGTGGAAAGTGACGACATGATTCAGGCTCGTGCCAGCTTCGTCACCGGTGGCCGGCTGGCCGGTGAAGCGAGTCTGCGACTGTCCCGAAGTTCAAATCCATGAGTCGGCGAACAAAGAAAGTCCTGGTCGGCGCAGCGGTGCTGGCGCTGGGCGGATGGCTTCTGGGCACGGGCCTGATGCGAAGCTGGACCGCCAAGCCGCCGCCGCTGCCGACCGACGCTTCCATTCTGCAACGGCAGCCACAAGCGCGCGACGGTCGGACGTGGTTGGGCGAATCCTGGATGACGCGTCGCGAGGGCTTGCTCGTGGTGCGGCTCAAGGGCAGCCCGTTCGAAATGGGTTACGCGTCCAGCGCGTTGATGCCCGAGCAAATGCACACGCTCGAGCGGGAGTTCCTCGCGATGATCCAAGGTTACGTCCCGCAGAAATGGAAACTGCAACTGCTCAAGTCCTACGTGATCTACCGCAACCGCCGCTTGAGCCAATATGTGTCGGACGATTTCCGGTCGCAAATTCATGGCGTGGTGCTGGGTTGCCCGGATATCCATCCCGAGTTGGGCGATTATTACAACCGCATGCTCAATTACCACGCCGCGCACGACATCTCCTACATGATGATTGACAACCCTCTGGTTTCCGCGGCGGGCTGCACCTCGTTTGGCGCGTGGGGCGGCGCGACCGAGGGCGGACGGCTCATCACCGGACGGAACTTCGACTGGGAAGCCGCGGAGGTGTTCAGTCGCGACCGGGTCGTAATGTTGTGCGAACCCGAGGGCGGAATTCCCTTCATTTCCCTGGCCTGGGCCGGCATGGCAGGGGTGGTGTCGGGTATGAACCGCGCGGGCGTTTCCGTGACCATCAATGGCGCTCCCTCCAGCCTGCCGGCGGATACCGCCACCCCGGTCGCCGTCGTGGCGCGGGAGGTTTTGGAGAAGGCGGGCAATCTCGAAGAAGCCCTTCAACTGTTGCGCAACGCCAAGGTGTTTGTGTCGTCGCTCTGGCTGATTGGCAGCCGGGTGGATGGAAAGTTCGTCGTGGTGGAAAAGACGCCGACCACGATGAACGTGCGGCAGCCAGAGGGTGAAACCATTGTCTCGGCCAATCATTTTCAAACATCCGGTTTGGAGAACGACGCGCGCAACCAGCGTTATCTCGAAGAAGCCACGTCCGCCTCGCGCTACGAGCGGATGACCGAATTGGTGCAAGGCGCGCGCGGCGCCATCAACTCCGAGCGCGCGACCGAATTCCTGCGCGACCGACGCCTGCCCGGCGGACGCTTTGCCGGCAACGGCCATCGCGCCACGATGAATGCTTTCATCGCCACCCATGCCACGGTGATGGATTTGACCGGGGGAATTTTCTGGGCCGCGTCGCCGCCGAATCAACTCGGCAGGTTCATCGCGTTTGATGTCCATGACTTCGAACGCGAATTGCCGGAGCGAACGATAGGGGCTGACCCGGTGCTGGACTCCGGCGAACATCAGAGGACTCGCGACGCGCAGAAGCATCTGACCGAAGGCCACCGCGCGTTAAAGCTGGGCGAAGCCCAGTCGGCGCTGTCTCTGGCCGAGAAAGCCGAGGTGGCGAACCCGGGCTTTTATCAAAACGCCACGCTGCGAGGGCGCGCTTTGCTGCGACTAAACCGCGCTGATGAAGCCGCCACCGCATTTGAAGCCGCCCTGGCAGCCCGGCCGGCCTTCCGATCCGAACAAGTGGAATTGCAGCGTTGGTTGCAGCAAGCGCGCGAGGCAAAGTGATGGAACGTTCAAGATGACCTGGCTGCAACGCAACTGCCTCCTTCAGCGAGACGAGGCACAGAGTCTGTTACGTGCCAAATGAGCAGCGCACTGCCACCAAACGCCACACGCGGACGCATCCTTGCCCAATTCCTCCTGGGGATAGGCGCCTGGCTGTTTCTGGCCCTGCCCTATTTGCGGCGCACACGTGGATTGGATCGCTTGGACCCGCGTCAGCGCTATCTGTTCGTCTGCAATCACGTCAGCCTCCTCGACACCATTATGCTCGGCGCGCTGTGCTGGCGTTCGCGATGCTATCCGATTCTCGTGCTCGGCGACAAATCCGTCTGGCACGCCTCGTGGATCAAACGCTTTCTCAGCAGCCGCATCGGTTTTCTGCTCGAACGCGGCAAACTCAATCCCAGCCGCATCGAAGAATTGCAGGCGTTCGGCCGCGCGGGCCGGGAGTTTCATCTCGTGGTGTTTCCCGAAGGCACGCGCGGGGATGGGGTTCACGTCGCCACCTGTCAGCCGGGAGTTTATCACATCGCGCAGGAAGCGCGGCTGCCGCTGGTGCCCGTGTTCTTTGCCAACATGCACAAGGTTTCCACCAAGCGCGGACGGTTTCATCCATTGGGCGGATTGCGTCAGGTGGAGGTTTATTTCGGTGAACCGATCGCGCCCGAGGCCTGGCTGACATTGCCCCGACCGGAATTCACGGAGTTCGTGCGTCAAAGCATTCTGGCGGCAAGAGTATCAGAGTGCGGTGTTGACGCCGCTTCATCTGCCGATCGCCGGCAACTTTGAACTCACAGTCCATGCCATTGACGGTGAAGCGAGATAAATCCGGCGCTCCCGGATTCAACCCACCCGCGCCACCAACAACACGTTTGAATCCCTTCCCGCTGTCGGCTCGATCTTCCACACGGTAAAACCCGCCCGCCGCAACATTGTTTCCAACTCTGCCAGAGAGAGAAAGTGCAGTCCCTCCCGGGTCCGGTTGTATCCAAGGCCCGTGGCCAATTGTTCCCACCGATGCACCCGCAGATGCGCAGAACTCTCCGCTCGCGCGCCGTCGCGCAAAACCAATCGCCCGCCTGGACGCAGGGCCTGCCGCGCCTTGTTCAAGATCAATTGTTGTTTCCCCGGCTCCCAATAATGCAAGACGTCCAGCAGTAAAACCGCGTCGCACGGAGGATAATCGAGTTCGAGGATGTCGCCGCTGGCGAAACGAATTCGTGGGTGCTCCGCAGCGGTACGTTGGGCCACGCGGATTTTGTCCTCGTCATAGTCCAGGCCGAAAAATGTGCGCTGGTCCGTGTAACAGGCGAGCCAGTGCGTGGCCAGGCCATACCCGCAACCGAGATCAAGCACGAACCCCGAGCGCGGCACGACGCTGTCCAAACTGGCGAACACAGGATCGAGTCGCAGTTTCCACCACACGAATAGTTCCACGGTCTTGCGCTGGTAGCGGTAGAGCCGTGCGACTTTGCGGCGCATATTGCGCGGCGTGTTGATTTCGTCCAGTTGTTGTTGCAGCGCCTGGCGCACCACGGTTTCGCAGTGGCGCATCAGCGCCAAACTTCCCCGCGCATAATCGAAGTTCCGCGGAGTAATGCGCGGATACGCGCGCACGGTGACGTGATACGGCTCGAACCAGTAGGCATCGCGCGGCATCGCGGTGTTGGTGTCGCACAGGATGAGGGGCAGAATCTCCTGCTTCAATTCGACCGCGAGTTCGAACGCGCCACGATGAAACCGTTGCAGGAATCCGTCGTGTGAACGCGTTCCCTCCGGATAGAAATGTACGCACGCGCCCTCCGCCAGCCGTTCGCGACAGCGCTGCAGGGTGGTGTGCGGATCATTGGGCTCGACCATGACGTGACCGAGCACCTTGCAGCCAATGCCCAGCATCGGTTCGTCGAAGACGCGTTTCTTGGCCGTTTGGCGCACGTCCCCGGGCAGACTCACGATCAACATGACGTCCACGGCCGATTGGTGGTTACTGATGACGATGCACGGCGGCGAAAAGCTTTCTGCACTGATGTTTTGAAACTCCAATCGGCCAAACGGAAGTCCCTTGACCACCCCGCGCGCCAGCCAGCGCGTGGCGCGGCGCAAACGGTCAGCCGCGGTGCGCGGCGAAATCAGGTTCAGCAGGGGCCGCAATCCATAGTAGAGGAACAACTGGCTGCCGCCCAGATGGAGGAGCACCCACAACGTGCCAAGCGGATGCCACCAACGCGGCGCGCCGCGCGGCGGCGGCTTGAACAGCAGCAGGTCCATGCACAAGGGCGTCAGGATCACGGTCGCGAGAAAGGCAAACCCCATTCCCAGCAGCACCGTGACTCCCATCGAAAACAGCACCGGGTGATCCGCCAGCACCAGCACGCCGAAGCCGAAGATGGTCGTCAGCGCCGAGATCAACACCGAGGCACTGGTGACGGCGAGCCGTTGGGGGCGTCCGCGCCATTCGTCCAGCTTGCTCGACACCAGAAACACGCTGTAATCCTCGCCGATGCCGACGATGAAAATGACGAACACGCTGTTCATCAGATCAATCGGCACTCCCAGCCAGCCCATGGCGCCGAAGGTCCAGAGCAACCCGAACACCAGCGGGAGCAACGTCACCGCCACCAGTTCCACCGCCGCTAGCATGAGGTAAAGAATCACTGCCACCACCACGATGGCCCAGAAAGCGAATTGTCCCAGCCCCTGCTTTGCCAGTGTGGCGATGTGATCGGCAAAGTTCTGGCCGTCGAGTACGATCAGGTCCGGCAACGCCGCTCGCAGTTCACCCACGTTGGCGCGGTCCTTGAGTTTGACCAGCGTGCTCACCGCGTTGTCGTCCGCGTCGAGTGCCGTCCGCTCGTGCAACACCTGTTCCAGCGGGGTACCGCGAAAGGCCTCCAAGGTCAGCAGCGCCGGCTCGCCTTCAACGCATTGCCAGAACCTTGCGAACGCATCCGCGCGAAAACCGAGTTCGCCGCTGATCTGCTCCAGTGTCTGGCGCAAGGCCGCGCGGCGTTCCGGCGTCCAGAATGTGCGCCAACGCTGCAAGTTAGCCGTCTGCGTGGCCGGCGATGGACACACCGACGCCAGCGAATACACGGCGGACACGTTGGGATCGCGGGCCAGAATCTCCGCGGCATGATCGTTCTTCGCCAGCGCCTCCTCGGGCGTCGCGCCCCGCGCCACCACCAAGGTCGTGCCCAGCGCGCTGCCCCAGGTTTCGCTGATCAAGGCCTCGTCGCGGCGGGTGGATTCGGTGATGCCGTTCAGCTTGGCGATGTCGCCCTCGAAGCGCAGGCGTGGCACGCCAAATCCGGTCAGCACGGTCAATCCGACGATGCCCACCACCAGCCACCGGCGGTTGCGCCCTTGCCAGTGGAAGAACTTCTCCAACCCGTGCGTCAGCCACAAAGGCGGCTGGCCACCGGTTCTGGCCTTGGCCAACGGCACGAGCAACGGCAGGATGAGCAACGCAAACACCACCGAGAACAACACGCCAATCGCGCCGAAAAATCCCAGTTGCTGATAGCCCAGCATCGGTGAACCCATCAGCACCAGGAACGCCGCGATGCTCGTCAACCCGCCCAGACTCACCGGAAACACCAGGCGGCTGAGATGCCGCCCCATCGAAGCGTGGTCCGTGCCCGCCGCATCATCCAGGTGATACATGACGTGGATCGCGTAATCCACCGTGATGCCGATGGCGATGCTGGCAAAGCCCGTGGCAATGGCCGAGAGATGCCCCTGCCAGAGCGCCAGCACCACCCCCGCCATGAGGGTGCCGAACAACGACGGTAAGAACGTGACCGCCGCCAACCAGCGCCGCCGGTACACCGTGAGAAACAAAAGCAACATTGCCGCCATGCCAATGGTGATGCACCGCACCGCGTCGGCCTTGATGATGGTGGCGTTGTCCACGGACATGCGATGACCGCCGGTGATGGCCACGTGAACACCCGGAAACGCCTGCTCCACCGACCGGGCCGCCCGCATCAAGTCCTGCACCAGCGCCACGCTATCGCGGGAGTTGGACGAGCCAAACTTCGGCTCCGCCAGGAGCAGCACGTGACGGCCATCGCTGCTGGTGATGCGGCCATCCACGATCTGGGCTTCGCCGAAGCCGGTCTGCAGCGGCGTCACCTTGGCCAGCACCAGCGCGCTCATGCCAATTGGATCCGCGGCAACCACGTCCTTGAGCACCATGCCTTCCGGCCCGGCGAGTTTGCGGCGCATCGCAGTGAGGTACTCATGCACTGCGGCAGGTTCGAGCTTGGGCGCCAACGCCGCGGCGTCAGCTTCGGTAAACAGCACCGGCAGAGCGCCGGTCAGGTAATCAATCACCTGCTGCTGGCCGCCCAGTTCCACGCGATACATGATCCGCAAAAAGGCCGGGTTCGTGGCCAGGAGTGAATAAAACTGATCCGCCGCCGCCGCCAGGATGTCGGGATCATCGCGGTTGATGCCCACGTCGAGATAGACGCGGTCAATCTGGCGGAATTTGCGCAGCGCGTAGCGGTAATCATCCACCAACGGATCGTCCTGCGGCAAGGTCGAGAGAATGTCCTCCTCCAGGTTGATCCGCAGGGAAATGAACAGACCAGCTACCGCGATCAGCAACGTGACGCCCAGCACCCAGCGTCGGCGCGCCACGAGCCAGAGATACAATCGCGTGTACAGTTCCGGCTTCATCAAACGGATCAGGCAAGACCCATGAGCAGTCGGCTGGGAAACCAGGGCCAGGCGATCCGGCTGCGCTTGGGCTCAAGGAGCTTCATTCAACTGCTTTGGGGTTTGCGTCATTTCGCCAGAAGGTGGAAGAGGCGAAAGGCTGGTGTCAATCCCCCTGCTCCAACCGGAGTCGGGGCTTCTATTGCTTGAAATGGTGAATTGTGAATAACTCATTCTTGACATTCGGAACGCTACATTGGATAAGAGGCGCGTTCCCAATGCCTCTGCTTGCTTTGTCATGGTTGATTGAGCGTGGTGCTGGGACTTTCTTGAACCAAGTGTCTGACCTATGGCGGGAATCAATATTCTGCCCGGATGCTCAAGCAGGAATGATTGTTCGTGTTCCGTGGCAGGAGGGGCTGGTGGGTTTCCTGGATCAGGCGGGCGTGGAAATCCTGCGTTACACCTACGATCCCAACAGCCGGCTGACCAACCGCTGGAGCAAGGCCAAGGGCAACACCATTTACAGCTACGATCCCGTGGGCAACCTGACGAACGTCAATTATCCGTCCAGCCCGGACGTACGGTTCGCGTACGACCCGCTCAACCGCGTCACCAACATGGTGGACGCGGCGGGGACGACCAAGTATGCTTACACCGCTGGCGGGCAGTTGTGGACCGAAGACCTGCCTGCGCCGAGGCTTCGGCAGGCAGGCGGCCCGTGGAGCAATGACACCGTGACGAACACCTACACATACCGGATGCGCACGGGGCTGGCGTTGCAGCAACCCACAGGCACGTGGACCAACGGTTTCTGGCACGATTACGCCAGGCGCCTCACCAACGTGACCTCACCCGCCGGCTCCTTTGATTACCTCTTTGCCGGAGTCACGCATCACGCCTCACGCCTTACCCTCCCCAACACCAGCTACATCACCAATCACTACGACAACACGGCCCGGCTGCTGTTTACCAAGCTCAACAACTCCAGCCACACCACGCTCAACAAGCACGAATACGTTTACAACACCGGCAACCAGCGCACCAAACACACGCGCACGGACGACAGTCACCTGACGTTCAGTTACGATCCCATCGGCCAGTTGACGATTGCGCGCGCGACCAATTCGGGCGGGACGCTCCTTTCCGGCGAGACCCGGGGCTATCTCTATGACGCCGCCTGGAATCTGAACGTGCGCACGAACAACGGCAGCGGCGCGACGGAGAGCTTTGCCGTCAACAGCCGGAACGAACTGACCAGCGGGCCGGGCGGGAGTTTCAGCCATGACGACAACGGGAACCTGAGCTATTACGGGCAGCAGTATGGCTGGGAACGCTACTTCACCTACGACGACGAGAACCAGTTGGTGAGCGTGCAGGTGCCGGGGTATTTCTACAGCCTCTACACCTACGACGGCCTGGGGCGGCGGCGCAAGCGGGTGGAACACACTTGGAACGGCAGTGCCTGGAGCGTGAGCCAGACGGTGCATTACGTCTATGACGGGATGCGGGTGATTCAGGAACGGGACGGGAACCACACCCCGACGGTGAGCTACACGCGGGGGAGCGATCTGTCCGGTTCGCTGGAAGGCGCCGGTGGCATTGGCGGACTGCTGGCGCGGTCGCACGGGTATTCGAGTGGGAACTGGAGCACGCACAACTTCTATCATGCCGATGCCGGCGGGAATGTGACGTATCTGGTGAACAGCAGCCAGACGCTGGCGGCCAGCTACAAGTATGATCCGTATGGGCGGGTGACCAGCCAGAGCGGCGCGCTCTCCAGTGCGAACCTGTATCGGTTTTCCAGCAAGGAGGTCAACCTGAACTACCCGGACGCCGGCGGGCTGTATTACTACGGCTATCGCTGGTACGCGCCCAGTTTGCAGCGGTGGCTCAATCGGGACCCCATTGGCGAATGGGGCGGGATCAATCTCTACGGGTTTGTGGGGAACATGCCGGTCAACTTTGTGGATCCTTATGGGTTCGAGCTAAGATCCTTTTACGGCCATGATACAGTAGGCTCACTTTATCCGAGTGGCCCGGTGCCGTACCTCACTGGGGATACGGTTGTGGAGAATCTTGGAGCAGGCGCCTACAACATGATCCCATTGGTGAACAATACACTGGTTTCGGCCCTGGATACCTTGGGTTATGCAATTGAGGGGGTGGCGGGCTTTGCCGGATGGGCGACCGAGAAGCTGGGGGGATCACCGGCTGATGGAGAGCTCGTCCAGCGCGCGATGCTAGCCGCGGCTGTGGTAATCGGCCCCAAAGGCAAGGTCTGTTCTGCCGCAAAGACAGGACTGACGACGCCAGGCAATGTTCCGCTTGGGTTCACGCGGGTTGAACTCACCGAAGGCAGCTTCGTTAACCGTGTCTATGACTCCAGCGGAGCGGCGGGAAGGTCGGGGTTGTTTGGCCAAAGCTTCTCTCCGGGCGCTGGTCTTCCGACAGATGCGGCGAGCGCGATAACTTCTCGTGGACTCAATCCCGCTTTCAACAACGCTCAGGCGGGCGCGGTGTTCCGTGTGAACCAGAACATCACGGTTTATCAGGGCACGTCTTTGGGCGGCACAGCACCGGAGCTTTTCATCCCGAACGGCCTGCATCAATACATCACACCGGTCATTCGGAACGTGCCGATAGTTCCGTGAGGAGAAAGCGATGAATGCCACCATTCCATTCAACGCGCGCATCTGCTTCACGGGAGCGCCAGAGTCCGGGCTTAACGAACTGGCGGCCGCTGTCCACAGCGTTACGGAAGCAGCAACAGGCGGCGGAATCCCGTTGTTCGATTTGAGTTTTTGGTCTCATCCAGACTCGGCTTTCTTGCGCGACGAGCTGCAACGGTCGCGGCAGATGTTTGCGGTTGCCGACACATTCCTGGGCGCGAACGGGCCACGCGGCGAGGAACAGAACTTTCATCTGTTGCGCGGGCCTGCTGATGTCTTGGCGCTTGCAGCGATGCAGGGAATCACGCTGCCGCCGGAAATGAATCGAACGTGCTCTCAACTTGTCGAGCGAATCCAGTTGTTCGTCTTTCAGTTGCCCGACCGCGACCGCTGGCGCGCACGAGGCTTCGACGAGCGCGCCGCAACTTGGTTCGCAGAATACGCTCGGACAGTGTTGGAAACTCTGCGCAACCACGGCCTCCGGCTGGAACAGTTTCGAGTGTTGCCACCGCAGCGAGGCGACTTGAACGGAGACGTTGTCGAAGCGTGCTGGCGACTTTTCGGCGTTGCTCCAAATCCGTTGAAACCGACTGACCGCACGAAGCCGCTCGCATCCGTGACGCGAACCGCTGAAGCGCAAGCCAGAGATGCGTTTGAGATGAAAGTCGGAAGCCCCCTCGGTGTCCCGCACAAACGGTGAGAAGGAATCTGGCTCGCCTCAGGCCGGCTCGATAGAAGGTCGGCCACCCGCGCCTGCCGCACAGCCCTCGCGCTCCCTCCTACCGCTGCGCGTCATCCGGGCCACATCCTGCGCCCCCTTGCCCCTGAAGGGGTCGGTCAATAGTATCGTGCTGTTTTGGCTGACGCCTAACATGTTGGACGCGGCGGGGACGACCAAGTATGCCTACACCGCTGGCGGGCATCTTTGGACCGAAGACCAGCCTTCGCCAAGGCTATGGCACGGCAGGCGGCCCGTTTGCCAATGACACCGTGACGAACAGTTTTACCCCAGGAGATATTCGCGGCAGAACAACGCTCAAGCCAGCATCAGATGCAATTGAAGGCCCAACGGTGGCGGATGCGCGTCCAATCCTGCGGTGTGTTTACATTGGCCAGTTGCGCGCGCCACCGCGACGGCAACCGCAGGCAGCGCGCGGATAACGCCCCCGCCAGGGCTTGCAGGGAGAACTGCTTCAGTTTCATCTGGTCATTGACCACGGTTAGCGCCTCGCGCCGCAGCAGGAATGGAAACCCGGCGTTGCCGCCGACGCGCACAAACAACGCGCAGTCCTCTCGCTGAAATTCTGACTGAACCACAGTTAACAACTCTGCGGTGACAAATGGCATGTCGCAGGCCAGGAACAGCACCGCTTCCGCCTTCGCGCGGATGAGCGCGGTGTAAATGCCCCCCAACGGCCCGCACCGCGGCACAAGATCGCGGCGAATCACGCGAACGGGCGCACCGAGCTTCCGGGCTTCCAAACGGATGTGTGCCAGCAGGCTGTGCCGCCCCAGCCGCAAGCGTGATTTGTCGCATCCCATGCGCTGGCTGAGGCCGCCCGCCAGGATACAGATTTCGAGAGCTGGCGTGGGTGGAAATTTCATGGCTTGGCAACGACGCTCACGCCGTTGAGAGAAGCCGGCCACTGACCAGTGGAGTGATTTGCCAATCGAATGGTCGCGAGTCGTCCACGAATCGCATTATCCGCCATCACCGGGCGATTGAAGCGACCTGCGCTCCGGCGAGCAAGCACATAACCGGCATCCGCCTGGACCTGACAGGGGTTCGATGAACCTCACAGGCGTAACGCCGGTTTCCCAACCGCGTGCCGACTGGAAAGTCGGAGTTGCCGACGGGCAGTTCATGGGATGCCTCCAATCCCAAAATCGAGCGCACATTGGGACCATGCACAACGTGCTGCCGTGCCTCGGGCCGGCAGATGAAACTCCTTTGCCGTAAGTGAACACGGTCGGTGGGACGCACGGCAGCACATTGAGCTTCATGGACAGTTTCGACCTCCAAAATCGGATGCGCATCGGGGCCATGAACCAAGGATTGGTCAGGAGAATGTTTGTCAAAGGAATGAATCTGATTCCCCTGACAATCATTCCTCTGACAATCGGGTTCCTGGAAAGTACGGCTGAACGTCTGAAATTGCCTGTTTCCTTTCCTGAACAAAACCGGGTATAGTCAGTCAAACCTGTGCTATTTTGCATCGCTTGAAAATGAATCTACCACGATCCAGCGCGAAGGGGATGCTGTTGCTGACCTGCCTCCTCACCTTGGTGTGGCTATTGCGCGCGGCCAAACTTGACGTTGCCCTGGAAACGCCCAACGAACTGGCAACCAGCACTGCCACCCACAAGGTCCTGGCTCCCGGGCCCAATGACGGCCGGATTGCCTACGTCACCGCGCGGATGCTGGAGCAAAACCACTATCTGCGTAAGTCCTTCGACGATGCGGTCTCGGAGAAGTTCTTTGACCGCTACTTCGAGACTTTGGATCCGCAGCACATTCACTTTACGCAGGCAGACATCGCGGAATTCGAGGCTTATCGGACCAAGCTGGATGACCTTACCGTCACCCGCCAAGGAGTGGCCAATGTGAACCCGGCGTATGAAATTTTTGCGCGGTTTCTCGAACGCCTGCAACAGCGCGTCGCCTACGCTAGGGAGATGTTGCAGCACGAGCCGTTCGTGTTCGATACCGACGAGCGCATCGCCACCAATCGGCGGGAAGCTCCTTATCCTCGCGACCTAGACGAGGCCAAGGCCCTCTGGCGCCAACGCGTGCGCTATGAGTACTTGCAGGAGAAGCTCGCGCAGGTGGAAAAGAAGAAAACCGCCCAAGCTACTGCCAGGAAGGAGAGTCCCGACGACGCTGAAATTGAGTCGCCGGCCAAAACGACGGAGGCTGCGAAGTCGGAAGTCGCCGCGGAGCCAAAGAAATCCCCACACGAGGAAATCACAGAAACCCTGACCAAGCGGTACAACCGGATTTTGCACACCTTTGAAGAATGGGAGAGCACGGACGTGCTGCAGGAGTATCTGAGCGCGCTGGCCCGGGTTTACGATCCCCATTCCGGCTATCTCAATGCGAGCGCGACGGAGAATTTTTCCATCAACATGAATCTGTCGTTGTTCGGTATCGGCGCGGTGCTCACCACCGATCTGGACGGTTACTGCAAAGTCCAGGAAGTCAAACCCGGCCCAGCCATGCGCAGCGGTCAGGTCAAAGCCAACGACCGCATCGTGGCCGTCGCGCAAGGCGACGAAGCGCCGGTGGACGTGGTCGGCATGAATCTGAACAAGGTGGTGCAGTTGATCCGCGGCCCGAAAGGCACGGAGGTGCGGTTGACCATCCTGCCCGCGAATGATTCCGGGCGGAAGGTGGTTTCCATCATTCGCGATGAGATTCCCTTGGAAGATCAGGCGGCCAAGGCGAAGCTGATTGAACTTCCCGGCAAAGGCGACAAGCCCGTCCGCCTGGGGATCATTGATCTGCCGTCATTCTACGCGAATCTCAATCTGCCGGGCAGCCGCGGAAAGGCCGAGACCAAGAGCACGACCACGGATGTCAAGCGCCTGCTCAAAAAGCTGACGGAGGAGAATGTCAGTGGCGTGATCCTCGACTTGCGACGCAACGGCGGCGGTTCGCTGGAGGAAGCCATCCGACTCACCGGCTTGTTCATCAAGGAAGGCCCGGTGGTGCAGGTGCGCGACACCTTTGATCGCCGGATGGTGGACGAGGACGACGACCCCTCGGTGGCCTACGACGGGCCGCTGATTGTGCTGACCAGCCGTTTCAGTGCGTCGGCTTCCGAGATTCTGGCGGGTGCGCTGCAGGATTATGGCCGCGCGTTGATCGTGGGCGATGTCTCCACGCATGGCAAGGGCACGGTGCAAAACCTCAATCCGTTGCGACCCTGGGTTAAACCGGCCACAGAAACTGCCACCAACGATCCCGGCACGCTCAAGGTCACGATCCGAAAGTTTTATCGGGCGGGTGGTTCTTCCACGCAACTCAAAGGCGTGATGCCTGACATCGTGCTGCCTTCCGTCCTGAACTACTCCAAGGAAATTGGTGAAGTAGCCCATCAGAATCCGCTGGAGTGGGACACCATCGAAAGCGCCCGGTATGACAAATTGAATCTGGTGGAGCCCTACTTGCAGGAATTGCTCCGCCGTTCCAGCGAGCGCATCGCCACCAACCAGGACTTCGCCTATATCCGTGAGGACATCGAGTTATTCAAGAAGCGACAGGCGGACCGGACGATTTCCTTGAATGAAGCGGAACGGTTGCGGGAAATGGCCGTGGATGACGCCCGCAAGAGGGCGCGTGAAGCCGAACGTCAGGCGCGCACGGACGATCATCGGGTGGTTTACGAAATCAAACTCAGCCACGTGGACTTGCCCGGGCTGCCGCCGCCCGTAGAAAAAACCAACACGACCACCGCCACGCTCCTCGGAGCCGCTTCCGGTGCGAGCACCAATTCCGCTTCCATCGCGACAAAATCCGCTGAACTGCCGGCTGATCTCGAAGGCGAAGACGGCGAAGACAAAGCGCCGACGGTGGACCCCACCCTGGACGAGGCCGGTCGCATTCTGCTGGACTACATTTCGCTGTTGGGAAAGAAAGGCATGATCACCGCCAAGGAATGAACGATGAACCGAGGGGTTTCACGCAAGCCCATTGACGGGACAATTTGAATTATGAAACCGCTATTGCTACTCCTGTTGGCTGCGGGTGTGTTTACCCAGCAGAGCTTTGGCCAGGGGGCGCAGGCCGACCAAATCAAACGCCGCGCCAAGGACCTTAATCAACAGAACAATGTCCGTCAGGGTGTCGCCCCACCGAAACAGGCTCCCGCGAAACCAGTGACCGTGCCGGCACCGACCACCGCCCGGACTGCGGCGACCGCCCCGCCGGCCACGGTCCAGCAACAGCACGTGGCCCGGTTGAAAGCCGATCTCGCTTCCTTGAAAGTCGGCACCCCCATGACGGCGGAGCAAAAGAAGCAGCTCACCAATGACCTTCTCGCCGCGGCGCGTGGCCCCAAGAAACCTTCGGTCGCCGCAGTCGGCAAATTCGTGAACAATTTCGCCACGGCGCTGGGCGGCAAGACGCTGGACCCGGCCCAACAATCCCGGCTGGCGCAGAATCTTGAAGCCGTGGTGAACAGTGCAGCCATGCCCGTTACACAGACGGACGCCATTGCCGGCGACGTGCAGGCCATCCTTGAAGTCAGTGGTGCCAAACGCAACGACGCCGCTTCTGTCGCCAAAGACGTTAAAGCACTGGCGGCGGAATTGCGGTAACCGGCAGGCAAGTAGCTCGCCACTGTAACCGACGCGGTCATGAGCCGGAAGGTGCAAATCAAGTGTCCCACATGCCGGAAGACAGGCGAATGGTTTGCCGGTCCTCATGGTCCGTTTTGTTCGCACCGCTGCAAACTGATAGATTTGGGAAAATGGCTGGGTGAGGAACATGCGCTTTCGGAGCTGCTGCGACCGGAGCACTTGGAACAATTCGCCGAGTTGCCGCCCGGGGCGCATTTGGATTGCCCGGAGCGAGAGTGACCGCAGAGTATGGATAGAATGCCTCCGGCCCCGTTCAGACCGGACAGCTAGACCCGTTGACGAATAAAATGAACCGAGCAGTATATCTCCTGTTATTGGCGCTGGGAGCGTTCACCACGCGCGCCGCCGAACCGGCCAAACCTATGACCACGACCAACCAAACTGAATTGGCGACCCTGGGCGGCGGGTGTTTTTGGTGCCTTGAAGCCGCGTTCGAATTGCTGCCCGGCGTGAAGAACGTCGTCAACGGATTTGCCGGCGGGCACACGGCCAACCCCACCTACCAGGAAGTCTGCACCCAAACCACCGGCCACGCGGAAGTGGTCCAAATTGAATTCGACCCCCAAGCCATCTCTTTCGAGAAGCTGCTGGAGACGTTCTGGTTGATTCACGACCCGACCACGCTGAATCGTCAGGGCAACGACATCGGCACGCATTACCGCTCGATTATTCTCTTTCACAACGACGCCCAGAAACAGGCCGCGCAGCGGGCCATTACGGAGGTGGGCAAGGGGTATTCCAAACCCGTGGTCACCCAACTGGTGGAACTCAAGAAGTTCTACCGCGCCGAGGAATACCATCAGGACTACTTCCGCAAGAATCCCACCCAGGCCTATTGTCAGGCGGTGGTCCGCCCCAAGGTGGAGAAGGTGAAGAAAATGTTGAAAGACCAGGCGCAATGAACCCCCCGCACGGGCCTTTCGCCAAACGATGCTGCGCACTCCCGCGCCGATGCTGATAGGAATTCCCTCCTGCCACGATCCGCGCTTTCCACCTGGCCTACCAGGCCCGCGAGTCGCGGGTTAAGACTTCAGCTTGATCGCCTGCTTCGTCGCTTCGTAAATCTGCTTCAACGGCACATTCGCTCGCGCCGCCAGCTTCTTGCAGGACTCAAATTCGGGCGCGGCCTGCACGACGCGCCCATTCAGTTTGCCCAGTTTGACTGTTACCGCGCCGTGCCGCGTTTTCACCGTGGCAAACTCCCGCCGCAACTTGCGCCGTTCAGCCAGCGTACGTCGCACGCCAAATGCGCTCGTCTCGCGCAGTATCAATTCGCTGAACCGATCCGCCTCCGCCTCCTCACATAAGACCGTGAGCAGCACCCCGGGGCGGTTCTTCTTCATCTGCACGGGCGTGTGAAACACCTCCAGCGCCCCGGCCGCCAGTGCCGTTTCGACAAAGTGGCCCAGAATCTCCCCGTGGCTGTCGTCGAGATTCGTTTCGAGCACCGCCACGCGATCCGTTTCCCAATCCCATCCGCCCACGCTCGCGCGTTTGGACCTCAGCCGCTGGTCCTTGGTTTCCTGACCGAGCACGGCGCGTAGCACATTGGGTCGCGTTTTGTTTTCACGCGTGCCCAGCCCAAAACCGATCGTCTCGGCAATCAGTTCACTCATGGGCGCGAAAGTCTCCGCAAACTCCGCCAGCAAGGCCGCGCCCGTGGGCGTGACCAACTCATGCGGCTCGTCACATTGCGTCACTCCGATCCCGCGGGCGCCCAGAATGGCGAGCGTGGCCGGAGCGGGAATGGGGAATCGTCCGTGCGCGCATTTCACCCAACCCACGCCTTCCACCACCGGCGCCGCCAGCACGCGGGGCTTGCCCAACATCTCCAACCCAATGCAGGCGCCCACGATGTCCACGATGGAATCCACCGCGCCCACTTCGTGGAAATGAACCTTGGCTGGCGACATCCCATGAATCTTCCCTTCCGCCTCGGCAATGCGGTGAAATACCGCAACCGACTTCCGCTTCACCCACGGCGACAGCTTGCTGCCCATGATCAAGTTCTTGATCTCGGCAAAGGTCCGATGGTGGTCGTGCTCCTGACCGTGTTCATCATGGTAGTCGGAGTGATGGTGCTCGTGTTCCTGGCCACGCGGATGGTGGTGGTCGTGCGGGTGAGGATGCTCGTGATCGTGTGCCCCCGCCAAATGCACGTCGAACTTCACGCCGGCGATGCCGGATCTGTGTTTGCGCGCGACGTGTAGATGGTAGCCCTCGAGCTTCAGCTTTTTGAGTTCGCGCGCCAGTTTCTGCGCGTCCACGCCCAGATCAATCAGCGCACCAATCAACATGTCGCCGCTGATACCGCTAAAAATGTCGAGGTAGAGTGATTTCATTTCATCTGACACTGGATCGTGATCTTGCTGCTAATCACGGGATGGATTCGTTTCTTGCCCGCGGGATCAAACGTCAGACTATGCTGAAGCTTCAGCACCAAGCGCCAGCCCATTGATCTGGCTCGCTGCGTAGCCGGCGCCGAAGCCGTTGTCTATGTTCACCACCGTCACGCCGCTGCCGCAACTGTTCAACATCCCGAGCAACGCCGCCACCCCGCCAAAGCTGGCGCCGTATCCCACACTCGTCGGCACGGCAATGACCGGCTTGCTTACCAGGCCCGCGACAACGCTGGGCAATGCGCCTTCCATGCCCGCCGCCACCACCAGCACGTTCGCGCGTTGGATTGTTTCCAATCGGGAAAGAATCCGGTGCAACCCCGCCACGCCGGCATCCGCCACGCGCTCCACGCGATTGCCCATGACTTCGGCCGTGACCGCCGCTTCCTCCGCCACTGGCAGATCGCTCGTGCCCGCGCATATCACGGCAATGGTCCCCGGTCGTTTCGGCAGCGGTTTCGTCTCAATGGTCACGCAACGCGCCAACTCGTGATGGACGGCGGACTTGAATTTCCTGCGTAGCGCCCGCGCGTGCTCCGGCCCAATGCGCGTCACCAGCACGCGCCGGTGGTGGGCAAAAAGTGCGGCGGCAATCTTCACCACCTGGACCGGCGATTTACCGGCACCGAAAATAACCTCGGGAAAGCCCTTGCGCAGGGCGCGGTGCGTGTCCACTTGGGCAAAACCCAAATTTGCCAGCGGCGCGGCTTGAAAGGCGCGCAATACCTGATCGCGCCCCACCCGGCCCGCGCGAAATCGGTCCAGCAGTTGAATGGTTTCGGCGGTTGTCACGCTGGCGACGATGCCACAGGCGTTGCGGCGGGTCACGCGGGAAAAGTCAACCGCCGAAGGATCATCGGTCGCTCCTGACCACGGAGTAACGCGTATGATGCGCGCTCGCCGGTGCTCCGCTCACCGGATTTTCTCCAGCAACTGCGGCAACAATTCGGAAATGGCCACCCGCTCTTGGCGGCCATCGTCGCGGTATCGCAGCGTCACCGTGTCCAGCAACTCCGGTTTCTCGCCCAAGGTGTCGAAATCAATCGTCACGCAGAACGGCGTGCCGATTTCGTCCTGCCGCCGATAGCGCCGGCCAATCGCCCCACCGTCATCGTAGAACACATTCATATGCGGACGAAGCAGGTCGCGCACAGCCCGCGCCTTGTTCACCAGTTCGGGCTTGTTCTTGAGCAACGGCAGCACGGCCACCTTGATGGGCGCCACCCGGGGATGGAAGCGCAGCACCACGCGCGTCTCCTGTTTGCCCTTCTCATCCGGCATCTGGTCTTCGTGATAGGCGTTGCAGATGAGCGCGAGAATGAGCCGGTCCACGCCCGCCGATGGTTCGATGACGTGCGGAATGTATTGGCCCTTCGCCAGGCCCTCGGCGTCTTCGCGCGCTTCCTTCTCGGCTTTGGCCGGCTCCACACCGGTTTTCGTCAAATACTTCAGCCGGGCTTCGTAGTAGCGATGGGACAATTCCGCCTTCTTCGCTTCGTCCAGCTTGCTCCACGCCGCGCGCAGCTCATCGTCAAACACGCCCATGGGTTTGCCGGAGAAACGTTCGTGCTGGCTCAGATCGAAATCGCTGCGCGCGGCCACGCCCTCCAATTCCTCGCCCAGTAACTCGCCGTTCGCGTCGCGTTTGCTGAACGGGAATTTGTAGAGAATGTCCACGGTGGCACGGGCGTAGTGCGCCAGTTCCTCCGGCTTCTGCCAATACTCCACGAGGGTGGTGCGCGGCAGGCCGATGCTTTCGTAGAATTTAATGCGCTCCTCCACCCAATACTTGTGCCAGGCCTCCCAGCCCCAGTCCGCCTGGCTATTGCCGAGTGCCGAGTGCCGAGTGCCGATTTCGGCGGCGGACGCAACGCGACCACTAATGGCTTCCACGGCCTCATCCGGCTTGATGAAAAACTCCAGTTCCATCTGCTCGAACTCGCGCGAGCGGAAGGTGTAATTGCGCGGAGTGACTTCGTTACGAAACGCCTTGCCGATTTGCGCGATGCCAAAGGGCACTTTCTGGCGGGAGGTTTCCAAGACATTCTTGAACTGCGCGAAGATCGCTTGGGCGGTTTCGGGGCGAAGGTAAGCAACATTGTCCTCGCTCTCGACGGGGCCAACGTAGGTTTTGAACATCAGGTTGAAGGGGCGAGGCGAACTCAGCTTCACCCCGTTCTCAGGATTATACTCTTGACTATCCACTACCTCTTGTCTGCCGATTAACCACATGTACGGAATCACCGCTCCTTGGCTCTTAGCGAAGTTTTCGGCGAGTTTCTTAGCAGCTTCAAAGGGCTTTCCTTTGGGAAGAAGCACCGAGATTTTGGTGTTTGGAAAACTCCCAGTACCTTGAGGATGATGGCGCCGGTAATCTGCTTCAGCCGCTTCGATCTGCTGAGAATTCAAACCGCTGGCTGCAATGGCTGCCTCCAATTCGACCATTCGCGGTCTGTAATACTCGGGAGGTTGTGCTGCGTTTTCTCCTTCTAGATTCTTGAGTGCAATCGAGGCTTCAAACGCCTCTGAAAAATGATAGACTGACCCACTTTGAGGCTCGATCTGGTCGGCACGGAACCTCTTATTGGTGACTGGACATTCCACCATCATGTCCGCGAACGTCTCCACATGCCCACTGGCCTTCCAGATTGCGGGCGACATGATGATGGTGGCTTCCAGTCCGACAACGTCATCGCGCTGACGGGTCATGGTGTTCCACCAGAGTTCCTTGACGTTGCGCTTGAGTTCCGCGCCCAGCGGACCGTAGTCCCAAAAGCCGTTGATGCCGCCGTAAATCTCGGAGGACTGGTAAATGAACCCGCGCCGCTTGCACAGCGACACGATTTTTTCCATGAATGGATTCTCTTTGGCTTCGGCCATAGGGCGGGGAGTGTTCGTCAAGCCTCTGGTGATGTCAAGGGAACGGCGGCGGCGCAACCGCCAATCCGGCAGCCCGACGCGTGGGCACTTCGCCCGTCAACGCGCCCTTGTTTCGAGTTGCTGGCCGAACTCACGCAAGTGCTTCAGTCGTTCGGCCGTAAGCGGGTGGGAGCCGGCGTATTTCTGCCAAAGGGGATCACCGTTGGTCTGTTGGAGGTACTCGAAGAACTCCAGCGCCTCGCGGAGGTCGCCGTACTTCTCGTGAACCAGACGCAGGGCGAATTCATCGGCAGCACGTTCCTGACGGCGCGAGTAACCGGTTTCCGCCAGACGAAACGCGGCGTCCACCGAGGACAGACCGTCGTAATTGAACAGCAGCGCCGCCGCCAGCCCTAGAATCAGCCGCCGGCCCAAGCCACGGAGGATGTGGCGATGCTGATGATGTCCCAGTTCATGGGCGATAACGAACGCCAACCCAGTTTCGGAGCGGACGGAGGCCAGCAATTCGGGAGTCAGCCCGATGCCGCCGCCTGGCACCGCGACCGCGTTGGGTGCGTCGAGTTCGAGCAGAAACAACTGATAATCGAGCTGCCGCAAGGAACTGTCCGCCGTGAGTTTCGCCAGGATGGTCTGAACATGCTGGAGGTCGTTCGTGCCGGACGGGGAGGCGATCGGCAGGGCGCGGCTCAGTTTGCGCTCCCAACGATCCGGCAGCGTGCGCGCCAGCAGTTCGCCGAGCAATCCAAGGACAAAGTAAAGCGCTGCCAGCACCAGGACGACGGAGACGGCGCTTTGGAGGAAGGATTTGAGGCTGGTTTTCCCGCGCGAAATATCGGCGGTTTCAACCAGCGGTTTGGGGATGTATTTCATCCGCGAAAGTCACCGCGGTGGCATACGCGACAACTTCGACCGTCCCGATGGTGTTGCGTTCGCCCTTGGAAATGCTGGAGGTTTCGAGGCGGCAGTTGAGAAACAGATGGGCGTCGGGCGCCGATTCTCTCATCCGCAAAATCGCTTCGCGGCGGGCGCGGTCCAGCAAGGAGGAATAAGAACGCATTTCGCCGCCGAAGAACATCCGAAAACCGGCGAGGAAGCGTTTGTAGTAATCCACGGAAACGGCCACGCTACCCACCGCCAGCGTCGCTGAGGCCACGGGCCGGTCGTCCGTCAACTGTTTGAAGGTGACCACGGGCACGGTCAAACTCGCGGCTTCGCGCTGTTTGATGCTGGTGTAATGCTGCGCCTCGAGATACTTGCCGACGCCGAATCCCAACCCGAGCAGACAAAGGAGAATGATCCAACCCAGCAAACTGAAGATGAGTTCCATGTCACTCCACGGTAACGGCGGTTCCGTAAGCCAGGATTTCCGCTGCGCCCTGCGCCACCGAGGCCGTGCTGAAGCGGACGTTGATGATGGCATTGGCGCCCAGTTCACGCGCCTGGGCGACCATGCGGTCCGTGGCCTGTTGCCGGGATTCCTGCAACAGTTCGGTGTAGCCTTTCAACTCGCCGCCCACGATGTTCTTCAGGCTGGCCATGATATCGCGCCCGACGTGTTTTGCCCGGATGGTGCTGCCTTGAACCAGGCCGTAATGGGCCACAATCCGCCGACCGGGGAAGTGGTCCACGTTGGTGAGAAGAAGGTTGCTGGCAACCGGAATCATAGGTGGTGGGTTCATATCAACTGAATGGACCGGAGGTTAGAATTGGCCAAACCACGGTCAAGTGGAATTTCGGCTGATTTTGCCGGGAGTCCAGCCACGCAAAGCCAAACGGAAGCGGTGTTCAGACTTTAGCAAGCTCCGGATAACCGCCGCGCACGAACTGGCGGATCACTTCCAGTTCCTCCTCCCCGGCGATGGTGTGCGGTTTAACAAACTCGTGCCACTCCACATGCAGCCCGGCGGCTTTGAGGACGTTGACGTCTTCGCGAGTTTCGGCAAAGGGAAGCAAGGGATCGAGCGTCCCGTGCGTGATCAGCATCCGTTGCTCAAACGCCACCGGAGACAGCTCGGTGACCAGTTTCTCGGCATCGCCCACCTTGCCGCTGATGCCCACAATGCCGGCCAAACGGTGCGGATAGCGCAGCCCCACCTCAATGGACATTAGGCAACCCTGGGAGAAGCCGCCCAAGGTTGTTTGTTCCGTGGGAAAGCCCTTTGCTCGCAAGCCATCGAGCAAATCGAACAACAATCTGCGGCTGCGCTCAATGCCCGGAATGATGTCGCCGCCGAAATTGAACCAGGAGTAACCGCCGTAATAATCATCCGGCGCGTTTACGAGGACGTAGTTTAACCAGGGGAAGGACATCGCCTCGGGCAGCCAGCGATAGCCTTCAATGCTGTCGCCCAAGCCGTGCAGCATGATCAGGAGGCGTTTCGAGTCCCGCGGGTCGGCGGGGATAAGTTCGTGATGAAGCATTGGATTTGTTGGGTCTGGAGGACTTGCACTAGCTTGACCAGGAAGGACCCCTCACCGGTTGGTTGAGCGATTGGGAAGGTGGTCCGTCAGAATTCCTATTCATCGTCCGCGCCGCCTTGGAGAAGTTCAACCTGTTCCTCGGCCCATTCCATCAGCGCCTGCCGTTGCTGTTCGCTGAGGCGCGCGCCGGCATGCATCCAGGTGTAGCTGGGCAACGGCATTTTGCCGTATTCCACTTCCTCTTGAATGCCCCGATAATAACTGCGCGCCTTGCGCGTGCGATCATGCGGCCATTCCGAGAAGTTCAGACGGTCACGGCCCTCTTTGACGTGATCCACCACCCACCAGGACAGGGGCGTCACTTTGGAATACCAAGGCCAGCGGGTCTCGTAGGAATGGCAGTCATAACATGCCGCGCGCAAAATACTGGTAACCTCGGCGGGCGGCGCATTGCTGGCGAAGAAATCTTCGCCGGGCGCCACCGGCGGATTCGTCCGTTCCGGTTGCCACAACTGCACAAGGCATCCTGCCAGCAGGATGCCACCGATGATCCACTTCGCGCAGCGCTTCACTTTGAGTTCTTCGTAAGCCTCATCAGCATGAGGCAGCTTCGTTTGGTTGCTGATTCACCCCAGGAATCTTGGAACGCATCGGTTGTGCGCTCACCCTTTGGGTACTCGGATGCGTGCAGGATAAAATTGTTCCTCGAAAACGCAAACGCGAATCTGGGCCCGGCTTTGTTGGGAGGGAATTCTCGTGGACCGGATCAGAGTCAGAGGCCGAGGATTTCTCCACCGGCGTCCAGCTTGGATCCTCGTCAAATCAAATACCTCTTCCACTTTCACGAGCCAGCCGTGAAAACTGTTGTGCCTTGGCGGCCAGCTCCGGGTCACGATCCAATTGCTTCACGGTTTGAGACAACCGGTGCGACCAATTGGAGGCCGCCGCAGAACCGGGGGTGTTGAATCGCTCCGGCTGTGCGAACACATCAGTGATTTGAAACACCGCCAGCCAGGAATTGGCGCCCAGCACGGCCCGGGTAAATCCCTCGTGAAGACGCTGGCTGAAGTCCTGCGGTGGCGTTTCGCCACTCAGGCCGGAAAAGTCCATGATCCGCTTCAGTTCCTGGCGGCAACCTTCCACATCATGACCCGCATCAATGTTGGCCCACAAATCCGCCCACAAGGCGGCCAGCGGTGGATGATCGTGCGTAGCCGGTTGGGCCAGCGAGAGCCGCGGGTAATGCTTGGGGTCCGCCAGCCGTCCATCGTGCTCGCGGAACATCGTGGGAATGCGGAAGCCAGGCATCCCCAGCCGGTGCAACGTCGGCGGAACATACTCCGGCACGACGCCTAGGTCCTCCGCCACCACCACCGTGTCGCCCGAAGCTTCCTGGATCATGCGCAATAGCTCTTCGCCTTGCGCCTCATTCGCGGCCCGATGTTCCGGGGTGTCATCGGCAAAGGGCTTGAAGCCCGGCAAGCGCCCCCGGCAACGATCCGCCACCTCGGTTTCGTTCATGTGGAGAAATTCCTGATTGCGATCCGGCGCCCACGGAAAGGAATAGAGGCGGAACAAGCCGAGGACATGGTCTATGCGGTAGAGATGAAACACCTTCCGGAGATTCCCCACCCGGGTTCGCCACCACTCGAAGTTGTGGCGGCGCAGTTCGTCCCAGCGATAGACCGGGATTCCCCAGTTCTGCCCCCACTTCTCGGTGAACTCGTCCACCTTGAAAGTCTTCTCCGGCGGGGCGCCGCCGCTCCACTCCAGATCGAAGATGGACTGGTTGGCCCAAACGTCGGCGCTGAAACGTCCCACGCCGAATGGAATATCCCCCATCAGGAAAACCCGCTTTGCCGCACCGTAAGCCTTCACCGCCTCCCATTGCGTGAAGGCAATCCATTGGACATACATGAAGAAAAGCTGCTGGCGCATGAGTTCGTCGCGACGCCGCTCCGGCAGGGACAACAGCCAGGTGCGCGCACGCCGGGGGCCGCGATGTTCCGCCGGCCAATGATCCCACGTCGGCACGTTGCCGTTCGCTTCCATCAACACCCGAAACAACGCGTAGTCAGAAAGCCACTCGGCGTTCTCGCTCAGAAAGCGGCGGAAGAGCCGGGCGCGTTTGGTGGTGCGATTGAAGTGCCGCTTGAGAAAATTGCCAAACGCCGCGGCGAGCAAGCGCCGTTTCAGCGCCTTGACTTTCGGATAATCCACTGCGCCAGCGCGCAACTCCGCCAACAGCGATGGTTTGACGATTTTTCGGAATTGCGCCGCTGACAAATCCGGCAACCATCTTGGCGAGACGGCAATGGTCGTTGGCTCAATGGCAAGTGAACTGATGGAATTATATGGTGAATTGTCATCACTCGTCTCATTGATGGGGAGGGTTTGAAAAATCCCCAAGCCGTAACGATGACACCAATCAATCATCTGACGCACCCCGTCCGTATCGCCCACGCCGAGATCCGTCTCGGTGCGAATGGCAAAGACCGGCTCCAGGATGCCGGCAAGTAGTTGTTCGGGGTTCAATTTCATCGTTCGCGCTCAAGCTTGTCAGCTATCAGCACTGAATTCAAATCCGTTAGCGCAGCTTCACGGAAGCCCGGGCGATCCGGGGCATGCGGCAAGGGGCGTCGAGGCACCACCGTTAACGTGGACACTTGTTCGGAAATCGTTTTAACTGACGCCAGGGTATGGCAATCGCAGACCTCAGACGTGAATATGATCTTGGCGGCCTCAATCGTCAGGATCTCCAGGCGGACCCGATGGCGCAGTTCAATGCCTGGTTTGCCCAGGCAGCCGGAGCGCGCACCGGCAGTCGCTGGCGTGCCGTGGGCATTGCGTTGTACAAGGCCTGGCACGCCCTGCTGGGCCACGCGCCGCCGGATGTCAACGCCATGGTGCTGGCCACTGCCACCACGGACTCTCAGCCCTCCGCGCGCACCGTTTTGCTCAAGGGCGTGGATGAACGCGGGTTCATTTTTTTCACGAACTACGACAGCCGCAAAGGGCAGGAGTTGGCGGAGAATCCCCAAGCTGCCCTGGTGTTCTATTGGCCCGACCTCGAGCGCCAGGTGTGCGTGGCGGGAACGGTGACCAAACTACCGGTGACCGAATCGGAGGCTTATTTCAAAAGCCGACCCAAAGGCAGCCGCCTGAGCGCGTGGGCGTCCAACCAGAACACGGTCGTGCCAGATCGCAAGACCTTGGAACAGCGGTGGCAGGAAATCGCCAAACGGTTTCCCACCGAAGCCGTTCCCCTGCCGTCCAATTGGGGAGGTTACGTGCTCGCCCCAACCCGTATCGAATTCTGGCAGGGCCGACCGAGCCGGCTGCATGACCGGTTTCGCTACGCCCGCCAGCCCGATAACACCTGGCTGATTGAACGACTTTCTCCCTGAATGTCCTGGCCGGTGGTACCACGGTTGGTTCCCATCGCCAAACCGGCGTGGACTACTGAAGTTGCGGGACCAAGCGAGAAGACAAATTGGTTGAAATCCTGGCGGGTGCGGCGAAGTTACCGGTGGATTGAACGCAATGGCCGGACGAGCCGACAGGCAGTCCGAGGCGGACCACAAGCCAGATGAACAACAGCGAACACATGCTCAGATCCGAAACCCCGGACGAAACGTGGTCGGTGGTGGTGCTTTACGATGATGCGCCTACGCGACAGCGGGCAATGGGGTTATGCAACCGGCTGGTGCAACGGTTTTGGGAGGAGGTTGAGATTCGCTTCCATTGGTGGCGGAGCGATTTTCTGGTGGACGACTTGATGCGAACCACGGCGACGCAAGATGCCGTAGGCGCTGATTTCATCGTGGTGAGCAGCCGCCCAGAACAACAATTTTCCCCGTTCGTTGTCAAGTGGTTCGAGGACTGGATCAGGCAACGCGAAGGGAGGGAAGGCGCTTTCCTGGACCTGACCGAGCCGGAAGCCGGTTCTGCTGATAATGTCCAGCGACGTCAACTACACCTCCGCCGGCTCGCCCACCGAGCGATGATGGATTACCTCACCCAAGTGTCCCAGATCATGGATGGACCGCTGCCTGATTCATTCGAGTCAGTGGAACACCGCGCGGCGCAGATCACCTCGGTCATGGACCAGATTCTGCATTTGCCACCGCCACCGCGACTGGATTTGCCGCGTTAGCGATACCAACCGGCCGGCATTTCTCTGAAACCAGCGAGCAGTTTCAAGCCGCCGTTTCGTCCGCAGCAGCAACGTCTTCCTGGGTTTCGCTAATGACAGGCGCGATGGCCTGAAGCTTGTCGCCTTCGTCCAGGTTCACCAGTTTCACTCCCATCGTGTTGCGACCGGCTTCGCGGATGTCCTTCACGAATGTCCGCACCATCTGTCCACCCACGGTGATGAGCATGATTTCGTCGGTATCCCGCACCGGTAGCGCCCCGATGACGCCGCCGGTTTTCTCGCCCACTTTCATCGTGATGCGCCCCTTGCCCCCGCGAGATTGTCGGCGCGTGCCAGATTCGCCTTGAACCAGATACTCGTCGAATGAAGTCCGTTTGCCGATGCCGTTCTCGCCGGCCACCAACAACGCCGCATCCGGAACTACCACGGCCAGCGCGACGACCGCGTCGTCCTTCTCCAAAGTGATGCCTTTGACCCCGGCGGCGTTGCGGCCCATCGAACGCACGTCGGTTTCGCTGAAGCGGATGCTCATCCCGTTGCGGGTGATCAGCACCACATCGTCACCCTCGTCCCCGCCCGGCGTGCTGCCGCGCGTTTGTTTCACGTCAATCAACGTGTCGCCCGGTTCGATGGTAATGGCGATGATGCCACCCTTGCGCACGTTGGCGAAGTCGCTGAGGGAGGTTTTCTTTACGGTGCCTTGCCGCGTGGCGAAGAAGAGTTCGCCTGGCTGCTGCCAGGTGACATCTTCCCGATTTTCGTCCGTCTTGGAGAGAATCCGAATCAACGCGGCGATCTTCTCGTCGGCCTTCAACTCCAGCAGATTGGCGATGCTCCGGCCTTTGGCGGCGCGTCCCATGTCAGGAATCTCATGCACGCGTTCGACGTACACGCGACCGGTATTCGTGAAGAACATCAGGTAGTCATGCGTGCTGGCCGTGAAGAGATGCTCGACGAAGTCCTTGTCCTCGGCGGTCTCGCCCTCGCGCGTGGTCATGCCGATGACGCCTTTGCCCCCTCGTTTTTGCGAGCGGTACTGGCTCACGTTCGTGCGTTTGATGAGTCCGGCATGGGTCAGGGTGATGATGACGCCTTCGTTGGCGATCAGGTCCTCGATGGCGATCTCACCCTCGTCGGGCACAATCTCGGTTTTGCGCGGCGTGGCGTGCTTTTCCCGGATGGCGTGCAATTCGGCTTTGATGATCGTCATCACGCGCGATTCCTTGGCGAGGATGTCGAGCAGATCCTTGATGACTTCGAGCAACGCCTTGTATTCCTTGTCAATCTTGTCAATTTCCAATCCGGTCAACTGGTACAGGCGGAGATTGAGAATTTCGTCCACTTGCCGCTCGGTGAGAGCGTATCGGCCGCCCAGCAACCGCGCTTCACTGCGGATGAGCACGCCCCACTGCTCCACCTGCGACCGGGACCACTCGAACGCCAGCAGTTTGACCCGGGCTTCATCGCGGGTCTTGGAGCCCCGGATGATGGCGATGAACTCGTCGAGATTGGACAGCGCAATAATGAAGCCCTCGAGGGTTTCGGCCCGTTCCTCGGCCTTCTTCAACTCGAAGCGCGTCCGGCGCAACACCACTTCGCGCCGATGCTCGATGTAGCACTGGATGATTGCTTTGAGATTGAGCGTCTTCGGGCGGCCATGATCAATCGCCAAAGAATTGACGCTGAAGGAAACCTCCAGTTGCGTGTGTTTGAAGAGGTTCGCGATGACCACCTTGGGCACGGCCTCGCGTTTAAGTTCAATGACCAGCCGGCAATGCTCATCCGACTCATTGCGCATCGCGGAAATCTCCGTGATGATCTTCTCATTGACCAGATTGGCGATCTGCTCCTCCAGGCCGGCGCGGTTGACGTTGAAGGGGATTTCCGTGATGACGAGTTGCTCGCGGTTGCCCTTGAGTTCCTCGACGCCGATCCGGCCGCGCAATTTCACACTGCCCTTGCCGTTCGTGAAATAATTCCTGATGCCCTCAACGCCGCAGATGAATCCGCCAGTCGGAAAGTCCGGGCCTTTGATGAACTTCATCAACTCAGGAATCGTGATGTCTGGTTTGTCAATCTGCGCGCAGATGCCGTCAATGACTTCGCCAAGATTGTGCGGCGGCATGTTGGTGGCCATGCCAACGGCAATGCCCGTGCCGCCATTGACGAGTAGATTCGGAAACGCGGCGGGAAAGACCGTCGGCTCAACGCGTTGTTCGTCATAAGTCGGCACGAAATCCACCGTGTCCTTCTCCATGTCGGTCATCAATAATGCACCGAGGTGCGTAAGCCGCGCCTCGGTGTATCGCATTGACGCGGCGGGGTCGTTTTCCACGGAACCAAAATTTCCCTTGCCGTCCACCAGCCGCTCGCGCATCGCCCACGCTTGCGCCATGTGGACTAATGTCGGGTAGATTGCTTGGTCGCCGTGCGGGTGGTAGTTGCCCATCGTTTCGCCAACGATCTTTGCGCATTTGAGATGCTTGCGGTTTGGCATCACCCCAAGGTCATTCATCGCATAAAGAATCCGGCGCTGCGAGGGCTTGAGGCCGTCGCGGACATCCGGCAACGCGCGGGAAATGATCACCGACATCGAGTAATCGAGAAACGAGTTCTTGATCTCGTCCGCGACGTTGATTTTGGAAATTTTTTCGCCCTGCGAATAAGCGCCGCCCGGGGTGTGCGAAGCGTTGGATTCCGTCTGATTGGATTCAGTTTCGTCTGGCATGATTAAAATCAATAAACGCTATTTCACTCCCGGCGGCGGCACGAGCGACAAGCCAATGAAATCCGACGCCTCGCAAACCCGGTGATCACTGCTGCACATTTGTTCGCCACCATTTAATTCGGCCGTTGCGACATGAATCGCATCCAAGGTCCGCAACGCGACGTTCGGATGACACTGGTCAATCACCGCGCCGGCGCGCTCAATGACCTGGCGATTCAATGGCAGCAACAAAAACTCCTGATCGCGCACCTTGTCCTGAAACAACCGCCAACCTGCCAAGCGCGCTTGACGGGAAATCCGCCCTGCCCGTTCTTTAGTGAGCAGGGCGGATCGAACTTCCGCCACGGCCAGTTCCGAGGTGACAATGGCCTGTCCCGTCACAATGCCGTGATAGGCCGCGCTGTCGGGTTCGTGGCTGACCAGTTTGACGATGACGCAGGAATCGAGATACATCGTGTTACCAGCCCCGACCATCACGGTCAGCACGGATGATTTCTTCGGCAAAAGGCCCTTCGGTTTGCATGGGCATCTTTTGCAGTTGCTCCAAAGTGCCGGTGAAAACCTTCCGCGCCTTCGATCCGCCCACCGGCGACAAGACCGCTTTCGGTTTCCCATCCGACGTGATTGTGACTTCCTGCCCGCCCGCCACCAACTCCAGCAGCGCTGAGAGTTTGGCTTTGGCCGCGCGTACCGGTATGGCCAGCCCCACTCCGGGCATCGCAACCGCGTCGTTCAGGACGGAGGCCTGCGGATCGTGTTCTGGATAGACCAGTGTTTTTTTTGTTTTCATGCACTCAATGTAGTCTCATGTGACTACAATCGTCAAGCAATTTTATCACACGTCCAAGTTCCTTACGTTTAATGCGTTATCCTCGATGAATTGACGGCGCGGCTCGACTTCATCGCCCATTAGGCGCACGAACATTTCCTCCGCTTCGACGGCGTCGGTGAGCTCAATGCGTAGCAGTTTCCGTTTGGTTGGATTCATCGTGGTCTCGAAAAGTTCTTTCGCATCCATTTCACCCAAGCCTTTGAAGCGATACATCTGGATGCCCTTCTTGCCCACCGCTTTCACTCCGTTCAGAATCTCGGGTAAGGAAAACAGCGGCGTCACCGTCGCGCGTTCGCCTTCGCCTTCAGTCAGTTCGAACAGCGGTTTGTCCTGTGCGGTGTAATGATCAACCGCCAGCCCTTTCTTCGCGAGTTTACCTAGCAGGTCGGCGGTTGCCTTGCTTTCGAGATGCAGGTCCGAAATCTTTGCGCGCCGGGTCGCGCCGTCTTTCCGCCGTTCAACTTCCGTATCGCCACCGAACAAGTCGGTGTTCGCCGCTTTGAATTCGTCCACTTCTTCGTTGCTTAGGAAGTAATGAACGGATTCGTCATTGCCGTCGCGGACCTTGACCATGAACTGCGGCAACGTTCCGTCCTTCGCACGCCTTTCGACGTATTCAGCAAAATCGCCACCCAGGCGCTTGATGTAGGTCGCGTGCTTGTCCAGTGATTCCAGCAACGTCAGAATCTCCTCCAGTTGCTTCGGCGTGAATTCGCGGCCGTCGGCCAAATTTTTTAACTTCACCTCCTCCGTGCCGTTTTGCAGCAGGATGCGATTGAGTTGCACATCGTCGTCAACGTAGTCGGTTTTTTTCTTGCGCGTGATCGAGTAGAGCGGGGGTTGTGCGATATAAACGAAGCCCTGCTTCACCAATTGCGGCATCTGGCGGTAAAAAAACGTCAGCAGCAGTGTGCGAATGTGCGACCCGTCCACGTCGGCATCGGTCATAATGATGATCTTGTGATAGCGCAGCTTCTCGATGTTGAACGCCCCTTCGCCCTCGCCATCGCCAATGCCCGTGCCAATGGCCGTGATCATCGTGCGGATTTCGTTGTTCTGAAGCACCTTGTCGAGCCGTGCCTTCTCCACGTTGATCAGCTTGCCGCGAATCGGCAGAATCGCCTGGAACTTCCGATCCCGGCCTTGTTTGGCCGAGCCACCGGCGGAGTCACCTTCGACGATGTAAAGTTCGGTGTTCTCGGGGTTGCGATCCGAACAATCCGCCAGTTTACCCGGTAAACCGCCACCGGTGAGCGCGGATTTGCGGACGGCCTCACGCGCTTTCCGCGCGGCTTCGCGAGCACGCGCCGCATTCAGTCCTTTGTCAATGATGCGCTTGGCGATGGGCGGGTTCGCATCGAAGTAACTCATCAATCCTTCATACGTCACCGAACCCGTGATGCGTTCCACTTCCGGAGACAACAACTTCACCTTTGTCTGCGACTCAAACTTCGGATCACTGTGCTTCACCGAAATCACTGCCGTCAGACCTTCGCGTACGTCATCGCCGGTAATTTGCGGGTCCTTCTCCTTCAGCAACTCATTTGATTTGGCATACTGATTAATTGCCCGCGTTAACGCGCTGCGAAAGCCGGAGAGATGCGCGCCACCATCAGGATTGTGAATTGTGTTGGTGTAACAAAGTACTTGGTCGTTGTAACTGTCGTTGTATTGCATCACGACCTCGATGTGGACTTCGATTTCCTTGTCATCGAGTTTCTCCTTCGTTTCTTTGCGGAAAGCGATGGGCTTCGGATGCAATGGCTCTCGGCTCTTGTTGAGTTGCTTGACGAATTCCTCGACTCCGTTCTTGTAGTAAAACCGCTCCGCCGCGGACTCGGATTTCCGCTCGTCAACGAAAACGATCTCCAGGCCCGAATTGAGAAACGCCAGCTCCCGCAATCGCTGCGCGATCATATCGGACTTGAACTCGGTGGTTTCCCGAAAAATCTCCGGGTCCGGCTTGAAAGTGATCAACGTGCCCGTGCCCTTGGCTTTCCCAATGACCTCGAGCTTCTTGACGGTCTTGCCGCGCTCGAACTCCATGTGGTGCAACTGACCGTCGCGCGCCACCTCCACTTCAAACCATTCACTCACCGCGTTAACACACTTCGCACCGACACCGTGGGTGCCGCCGGAGAACTTGTAACCACCCTGGCCATACTTGCCGCCCGAGTGCAATGTCGTGAGGACCATCTCCACGCCGGGGATTCCGTATTGCGGGTGGATATCCACGGGGATGCCGCGGCCGTTGTCGCGAATCGAAATCGAGCCGTCCACGTGAATGGTCACCTCGATCTTGTCGCAGTGTCCGGCGAGGTGTTCGTCCACGGAGTTGTCCAATACCTCGCTCACGCAATGATGCAACGCACGCTCATCGGTGCCGCCGATATACATGCCCGGCTTCTTGCGCACGGCCTCCAAACCCTCGAGTTTTCCAAGCTGCGCCGAGTCGTAAGCACCCGTCGTCGCAATTGGCGCTACGGGCATTTCTGCCACATCTTCCACAGTTACTTCAGTAGAGTTTGCCATGATAAATCCGCCGAAAATGAGTCGCTGACTGACGCGAAATTTTGGCGTGAGAATACTAGAAAAAACACCTCCGTTGCACAACCGCTAAGTGGAATTCTTTTTGTTGAAGAACCGCAATTCCTTGTGGTGCTACTTCAACCGAACCCGACCCGTTGGGGCGTCGCTGCCCCACCACTGAAGGAAGAAGTCCCTCCTTAACGCCCTCCCAACCACAACCGGTCAAGACTTGATATCACGCACTTGAAACGCCGTACAACCAATGACGAACGCCGTTGCACAAGCTGCGATAAGAACGATCTCAGATTGCAGAATCTGCGCCCAGGGGATGGGATTCTGGAATACGTACAGCCAGCAGCGAAAGTGATGAGTGATGAACCAGTGCTCGTAACGGTCGAAGAATGGAATTCCTTCCAGCACCACGTTTACAGACATGTAGGAGAGCGCGAGGATGGTGGCGGCCGCCGGTTTCATGTTGAAACAGGAAAACATGAAGGCCACCGAGAGGATCACACTCGCATTCACCGCCAGAAACACGTGCGCCAGCATGAACCGCGCAAGCCCCTCCCCCGCTGGCAACACGCTGAACGCCATACCGGGCGCGAAGAAAAACATGCCCTTCCACGGAAACAGCACCCGCGCGAAACCCAGCGCGATGAAGCCCAATGCCACCACCAGCACGGCGGCGAAAATAACGCCGGCAATCCATTTCACCAGCAACAAGCGCGAACGGGATATGGGCCGGGCCAGAATCATCCGCAACGTGCCGTCCTCGTATTCCTTGGCCACCAGGTCGCCGCCGACGAGCGAAGTGTAGAGCGGCATCAACAGGATGATCTGAGGCATCAACATCACCACCGCAACCGTGAGGGCGGAAATAAATTCACTGGCCAGATAACCGTTGCTGCCCAGCAAACGTTCGAAGTCGCTCTGCCACCGGGTGTACTTGAACGCCAACAGCATGGCGGTCTGCGCCAGGATGAAGGCGCCGAAACCGATGTAAGTCCGCTTCTTGCCGAAGAGCTTCCAAAGTTCGTTCTTTAGTTGCGCGAGAAACATGCGTCAGTGAGTTGTTCCGTTCACGGTTGCCGCTTTGACGAGCGAGAGGTAGAAATCCTCCAGCGTCTGCTCGTGTTGCCAGATGCCTTCCACCTCCATGCCCGCCCCAACCAGCGCCCGCGTCACCTCGGCGGTGCTGATTCCCTCCCGTAACAGAATGAACCGTCCCTCCGTCGCCCCCGAGATCAGTCCTTTGTCGCGCAACAAGGACGTCGCCGCCGCGAAGTCGGGCGTGCGCAATACCACCCGGCTGCGCTCCGCGCGCACCTCGTTCACCTGCCCCTCAAACACTTTGCGACCCTGGTTCAATACGGCGATGCGCGTGCAAAGCTGTTCCACTTCCGTCAGCAGGTGGGAAGAGAGCAGAATGGTCAGCCCCATTTCGCGATGGAGTCGGGCAATGGTCTGCCGCATTTCCGCGATCCCTTCCGGATCCAGGCCGCTGCCCGGCTCGTCCAGGATCAGCAATTCCGGTTGCGGCAACAAAGCCTGGGCCAGCGCCAGCCGGGCCCGCATCCCGTGCGAGTAAGTCTTCACTTTGGACTGTTCGCGGCCCGACAAGCCCACCCAGTCCACTACTTCGCGAATACGTTGCGGGGAGGTGGGCGCCGTGTAGTGACTGAGAATCTCTAGATTCCGCCAGCCGCTGAGATAATCATAAAACGCCGGCGTCTCGAAAATTGCGCCGACTTTGTGCAGCGCCCGGGCGCGTTGGCGGGTCACGTCATGACCGCAAATTTCCACCTCGCCACTGGTGGGCCATACTTGACCGAGCATCATGCCGATGGCCGTGCTCTTGCCGGCGCCATTATGACCGAGCAAACCGAAAACTTCGCCCGCCGGCACGGTAAGCGTGAGGTCTTCCACCGCCAGGCGGGCGCCGAACTTCTTCTGGAGCGAGCGCAGCCGGATCATTTCTGGAGCGTCCCTTCGATGGCGAGCAGGTTCTTGATGTGTCCATCGGCGTAGAGATAATTCACGCCCTTCTTGGCGCCGCGCGCCGCGTGAAAAGCCTCCTTGTCGAACATCACGGGTATGGCATGGGGATCAAAATGCATGCCCAATACGTGAAGATTGTGCGCCGGCTGGCCGTTGAGCAGACTGTTCCACGAGTAGCTCGAGCCGGATTGCTCGAAGACTTGCGCGCGATCCGAAGGACACCGCAGCACATTCGTGTTCCCCAATTCATCTTTCAGCACGACTTCCATGCCCGGCAACTCGTCGGCGGGGGGATTTGTCCCAATCAATTTGTCGCGCATGTAAGGCAGCCGATTGTTGTTGTTGTCCACGTAAAGTTGCAGCGCCACCCCGATCTGCCTCAAATTACTGATGCAAGCCGCCGACCGGCCTGATTCTTTCGCCCGACTCACCGCCGGCATCAACATCGCCGCGAGCAGGGCGATGATCGCAATCACGACCAACAACTCGATCAGCGTAAAGGCTGAATCAACCTCGGGAGTCCCGCTGAATCGAATGTGGCGCTTCATCCTCAGCGAAACCTTCCGCCGCGCTCCATCACCCGCTGCAATTCCTCCAGCACCGGCGCCAGTTCGGCCTTCGTCTGGGCTGAACTTTCGCTGTAAAAGGATTTCAGCCCGATGGCACGCACCCTGGCCTGCAATTCCTCACTGATCGGAGGCTCGTTCGTTCCGCTGCGAATCGCTTCCGCTCCCGCTTGCAGCCGGCCGCTCGTCTCGCGCAATCGTTTCAGGGCCTCATCAATCGTCCGGCGACGCCGTTCTTCCGGCAGTTCCTCAAAGGCCGTGATCATCTGTTTGAATCCCGTGGGCATCGTGGCTTCGATGAACGCCCCCTTCTCCTCCTCGGTCATCTGCTCGAACCACTGATACGCCGTGCGCTCCAGCCGCAATTGTTGTCGCTCTTCCAGCGATAGTGCGTTGATCTTTCTTGCGAGTTCCTCCAGCGCTTTCGTGCGCGCCGCAGCATCCAGCTTGCTCAAATCAACGGACTCGACGTAGTCACGCACTTTGTCCGCCGTGACTTTCGCGTTCTTGGCAATATAAAAACCACTTACCGCCAACGTCCAGATCACCACCAGTCCCACGACGGCCCCCACCAACGCGCGTTGTCGTTGACTCAGCATGATAGACTCCTGGCCCGAAGAAACGTCCCGCAGTCCTCAAAGGACACAGTGTGCTCCGTCCATCGCCAACGCGGTCAGTCCAACAAACCCATCAATACCGCGATGGCTTCCTGACGCTGCGTGAGCACCTTGCGCAGGTCTTCCTGCGCTTTCACCAGATCGGCCTGCTTCTGCCGGCGGGCTTCCTGGAGTTTGGCGAGCTTGGCTTTGATGTCCGCCGCTGGGGCTTTGGCGTCAATCGCCTGCTGCAATGCCTGTGCCTCGGCACTGGGTTGCCCGAACAACCCTCCCAACCCGCGTCCGCCGCCAGGACCCTCACCGCCTCGGCCACCCGGTCCGCCGCGCCCGAACGCCATGGCGCCCATGCCCATCATGCCCGCGCCATCCGCGACTGTCGCCATCCGCGCCTGCGTCACGCGGCCGAGCCGTTCCTCGACGATCTTCCACTCGGCATCATCAGTCACCTCCAACCGCTCGCGAAATGTCTCCATCATGCGACGCTGGATGAACTGCTGCATTTGCTGGCCGTCCATGTTTTGCCAGTCCGGCCGCGGGTTCCGACCTTCGTTCTGATTGGCGTTCGGTTGCGGTTGCGCTGCGAGTTCGCCGCCCATTGACAGGGCAAGCACCACGCTCGCCGCGATCAGCCCTAGATTCGTATTCTTCATAACAGGTTCGTCTTTGCGTTGCTGGTTGCTGTGACCACTTGCGAAACCAAACGGCAACTCACCAGTTGATGGTGGTTGCTCCGCTCCGGTTTCCGAGGCAACGACGGAACCGGAAATCATCTCCGCCGTGGCGCCCTGAATCTCCGCCCGCACCTGCGCCATCGCAACCATCGTGCCTGGCTTTCGATTCATCACACGGCAAGTTTAACCCGTGATTCCCGGACTGCCATGAAAATTGCTGGCCAAATTGTGGAGACTGAACGGCCATGAACACGAACTCTCAACCACCGCGTGCGAGGACCGTGCAGATTGAACTTCACCGGAAAAATCGTTGCCCGATCCGGTGACGCTCTCTACCGTGCCGCCTGTGGCTGCCAAACTCACGATTCTCGGAAGTGGTTCCGCCGGCAACTGCGCCTATCTGGAAACGGACGAGACGCGCGTGCTGGTGGACGTGGGGTTCAGCGCCCGGCAGATTCGGCAACGCCTGGCCAGCATTGGCCGCACACCGGAAAACCTGAGCGGCATCCTCATCACACATGAACACAGCGATCACGTGCAGGGACTCGCGGGCATTGCGGAGAAGCTCCACATCCCGGTGTATTGCAACCGGGCCACGCAGGAAGAAATTCAACGTCAATCCGAAGGTAGGATTGACTATCGTCTGTTTGTGACCGGCGGCGGCTTCGAGATCGGCGACATCGCCGTGGAAACCTTTAGCGTGCCGCACGATGCGCAGGATCCGGTGGGGTACCTCCTGCGAACCGGCGCAGGCACGTTTGGTTTCGCGACCGACTTGGGACACGTCACCACGCTGGTTATGGAGCGGCTTCGCGCCGCTAACGTGGTCGTGTTGGAAGCGAATCACGATGTCAAAATGTTGCAGGATTGTCTGCGCCGTCCGTGGAGCCTGAAGCAACGGATTCTTAGTCGCCACGGGCATCTTTCCAACGAAGCCGCCGCCGAAGCGGTGGCCGAATTCATGTCGGCGGAGTTGCGCCACTTATATCTAGGACATCTGAGCCGGGACTGCAATCGGCCCGACCTTGCTTTTGGCGCGGTACAAAGTCGTCTGGACAGGCTCAACGCGACGCAAGTTCGGCTGGAATTGACGACTCAGAATCTGCCTTGTCCAACCCTTGCGCTTTGAAGCTCCCACCGCTGTCTTTGAATGTCGGCGGTATTCCAGACGTCCACCAAAGGTCTGCAATCGCCGAAAGGCGGCGCGGCGTTATGGATTGCACCTGCTGGAGCGCCGCGTTAAATATGCGTTCGTTAATGCCATGAAACTCAATCTGCGCCTACCAACCTGTGTGCTTCTTCGCAGCGCGTCCGGCACCTGGCCAAGGCGCAGTTGCATCGAAAGGAGAATCGTCCCATGAACACTGGTCTGAATCGTCGTCTGTTTCTCAAACGCACCGCCCTGGCGGCGGGTGCCGTGTCGGCTGCCAATTTGTTTCCCGTACCCAATCTGCTCGCCGCGCGCGGTCCCAGCGACAAGCTGAATTGTGCGTTGATCGGCTGCGGCGGACGCGCCATGACGCATCTGAATGAAATCGTCGCCAGGGCCGGACAGAATCTCGTGGCCATCGCCGACCCGGAGGAAAAGCGGCACGCCGAGGTCCAACGCTGGCTCAAAGGCAAGGAGCAAGACCCCGCCAAGCTGCGGATCTTCACCGATTACCGCAAGCTGTTCGATGAAACGGGCAAGCAGATTGACACCATCTTCATCGCGTCGCCCAATCATCATCATGCCTTGCCGTCCCTCATCGCCATGCAAATGGGCATCAATGTCTTTTGCGAGAAGCCTGTCTGCCACGACATCGCCGAGGGCCGCCGGATGCGGGCAATGGCGCTTCAATCCAAGGTCGCAACGCAAATGGGCAACCAGGGTCATGCCGAGGAAGGCTATCGCCGCTTGTGCGAATATATCTGGGCCGGCGCCATCGGCAAGGTAACGGAAACCCATAGCTGGACGAATCGCTGCAACGGCGGCGTGGGGCCGCGACCGCCCGTCCAACCAGTGCCCACTGGACTGCACTGGGAGGAGTGGATTGGGCCATCGCCCTACCGCGATTTCCACAGCGATCTCCACCCGCACTCCTGGCACGGTTGGTTTGACTTTGGCAATGGTTCGATAGGCAACATGGGTTGCCACGTTCTGGACGGCGTTTACTGGGCGCTCAAGATCGAGCATCCCACCAGCATCGAAGTGGAATACATCCGCGGCGGCAGCAAGGAACGTTACCCCACCGGCAGCCGGATTCGTTGGGACTGTCCCGCCCGAGGCGACATGCCGCCCGTGAAGGTCTATTGGTATGAAGGACTCAACGCGACGACCACTGAGGCGCCCTATGGCAACCTGCGCATGGCCCGGGGTGACGCGCGCAATCTCCCGCCGCTCTTGCTGGAATTGCGCAAGCAATATCCCGAGGAGGAACTCGACGGCGGCGACAGCGGCACGCTTTACGTCGGCGAAAAAGGCGTGATCTACACGGCCACTTACGGCGACAAGATGCACATCGTGCCCTGGGCCAAAATGCGCGAAACGCCGGAACCGCCCCGCACCTTGCCGCGTCCCAAAAATATCTTCACCGACTTCATCGAGGCCTGTCGCGCCGGTCGAAACGACACCGCGGTGAGTTTTGATTATGGCACGCGCCTGACGGAATTCGCCGTTCTGGGCAACCTGGCCCAGCAAGCCGGCGAGGGCAAAAAGGTGGAGTGGGACGGCCCCAACATGAACGTTACGAATATGCCAGAACTGAATCGCTGGGTGAAACCTGAGTACCGCCCAGGCTGGCGGGTGTAACTCGTAGGACAGGTGTCGCGCCTGTTTAAGTCAGTTCGGAAGCCGATTATGGTCGAGGGATACGCCCGCTACCCGTTTCGCCACCGAGCAGTGTTATACACAACGTCAGAAGCAACGCCGCGTGAGGGCACGCGGCCTACAATGCTCTGTAGGCCGGCTGCCCTCAGCCGGGGATCCGGATTTATGACGTTGTGCATAAGATTCTTGAAGATGGAGACAGGCGCGACGCCTGTCCGACGCGCATCGCCGAATCCAAATGTTCCACCTCCACCGCATTGACTCGCTCGACCTGCCGGAGTTATCGCCCTACCGGACGTTGAAACGCCCGGCCAACCATCAGGCGCAAGGAATCTTCGTCGCCGAAAGCGAGAAGGTCGTGCGCCGCTTGCTGGCCAGCCGCTTTCCTGTGGTTTCCGTGCTGCTGCCGGAGAAGTGGCTGGCTCCATTCGAGCCGCTGCTTCAGGCGCGTCCCGAAAACATCCCCGTTTACGTCGTCGAGAAAAAGGAAACGCTGGAAGCGCTCATCGGCTTCACCATGTTTCAAGGTGTGATGGCGGTGGGAAAAATTCCCGCCCCGGTTTCACTTGAAGAGGTGCTCGCCGAAACCCCACCTCCCCGGTTGTTCGTTGCCGTGGACGCGCTCGCCAATGCGGAAAACCTTGGCGTGCTCGTGCGCAACTGTGCGGCGTTCGGCGTGCAGGCGTTGCTGGTGGGGGAAACTTCGAGCAGCCCCTTTCTGCGCCGCGCGGTGCGGAATTCCATGGGCGCAGTTTTTCATTTGCCGGTCGTCGAGCCGCCCACGCTCGCCCACGCCCTGCGCGAACTCCGTGCTCAAGACATTCACTGTGTCGCGGCCCATCCGGCGGCGTCCGGCAAAACCCTGGCGCAGGCCGGGCTTACCGGCGATTGCTGCCTGGTTTTCGGCAGCGAGGGTTACGGCATTTCCCCGAAAGTCCTGGCGGCGTGCGACGAAGCTGTGGCCATTCCCATGCCGCCCAACGTGGATTCGCTCAATGTCGCCAGTGCCGCCGCCGTGTTTCTGTATGAAGTCAACCGGCAACGCGGCAAAATGTAACTGCTTGCCGCCCGCGACGGAATTGTCACAATCTCCGCCGCTATGAAATCTCGCTTCACTCCAATTGCTCAATTCCGCTGGCTGGCCTTTACCCTGGCCGTTGTTGCCCTCGCGGTTTCAGTTACTTCCAGCAAAGCCCAATCTGTCACCTCTGGCGATACCCTGTGCGTGATGACTTACAACCTCCGTTACGCCAGTGCGAACCCGCCCAACGCCTGGCCAACACGCCGCCCACTCGTGCGGGAAGTCATTCAGACCGTTGCCCCGGACGTGATTGGCACGCAGGAAGGTTTGTATCAACAATTGAAGGACGTGGCCGCTGATTTGCCGGATTACGAATGGCTCGGACTGGGGCGCGACGGCGGCAGCCGCGGCGAATTCATGGCCATCTACTATCGCAAGACGCGACTCGATCCACTGGCTTTCGACCATTACTGGCTCTCCGACACACCAGAGGTGATGGGCTCCAAAACTTGGGGACCCACCTTGCCCCGCATGGTGACGTGGATCAAGTTCCGCGATCTGCGCACCAAACAGGAATTCTATTTCATCAACACCCACTTTGATCATCAGGTGCAGGTGGCGCGCGAGAAAAGCGCCGAACTGATTCGCCAACGCGTCGAGCAATGGAACACTACCCTGCCGGTCATCCTGGTAGGCGACTTCAACGCCCGCGCCGGCCAGAACAAGGCTTACCACACGCTGACGGAAGACGGCTTCTTCAAGGACACCTGGGAAACGGCGGCGGCACGCAAAGGCGAAGGCATCAATACCTTCAACGGCTTTCAAGCCATCCAGACCAACGGCGTGCGCATTGACTGGATTCTCACACGCGGCGACGTCGCCGCCAGCACGACGGAAATTGTCACCTTCTCCCGCGATGGCCAGTTCCCCAGCGACCATTTTCCCGTGGTAACGTGGATGAAACTGGGCCAGGCAAAGTAACCAGATCAAGGCGACTTCTTGGACTGAATGTCCGCTTTCGATGAACCGCTGCTCGGAGCGCGGACTGAGGTGGACCCCATCTTCAAACCACTGACCGCAGAAAATAAGGTGTGATTCCTTGGGTCTGCATCGTTGGTTTTTTGTTGTTGTCTGCTCTGCGCACAGAACCCTTTTGGAAAAGAGAAGGCGACGCCAGGCGCCGGCCTCCTCTCTCCCGTTTTCTTTAGGCACCGTCATCTTACCGCCGCAGGCGGTCTGATTTCAACTCCCACTTCGCCGGCCTGGCCCCATGCGATTCAGGGAAGCGATACACTTCCCGGGGCGTCGCGTAGCCCAGCGCCTGGTGCGGTCGTTCGTCGTTGTAATGGGCGAACCAGTGGAACATTCCGTTCTCCAACTCCAGTCCGTCCTCGTAGTCGCGCAGGTAGATGTCCTCATACTTGAGACTGCGCCACAGCCGTTCCACGAACACGTTGTCCAGGCCCCGGCCCCGGCCGTCCATGCTGACCAATGTGCCCCCTTCCTCCACCGCCTCAATGTACGCCAGTGAGGTGAACTGCGATCCTTGATCCGTGTTGCCGATCAACGGCGCTCGCGTGCCATTCTTGAGCGCCGCCTGCCAGGCCCACACGCAGAAGGCCGCCTCCAAGGTATTGCTCAAACGCCACGCCAGCACATACCGGCTCCACCAATCCATCACCGCCACCAGATACATGAATCCGTGGCGCATCGGGAGGTAGGTGATGTCGGCGCACCACGCTTGATCCGGGCCCGTGATCTCCTTTCCACGCAGTAAATACGGGTAGATCTCGTGCCCCGGCTCCGGTCGGCTGGTGTTCCTTTGCGGGTAGATCGCCCGGATGCCCATCAGCGCCATCAGGCGTTGCACCCGCTTGCGATTGACCGCCCAGCCCTCACGCCGCAACAGCGCCGCCAGCCGCCAACTCCCGAAGACCGGACGCTCCAGGTGCAGTTCGTCCAGCCGGCGCAGGAGGGCCAGGTTCTCCGCGCTTTCGGGCCGCGGCTCGTAGTAATACGCCCCCCGCGAGATGCCCAGCAACGCGCACTGCGCCCGCAGCGACAGTCCCGCCGGAAGGGCCTCCACCAGTTCCGCGCGCTCCTTCACAAGCCCAGTTGTCTGGACTTTTTTTTGAGCCAGTCCAACTCCATCGTCAACTGCCCCACCTTGCGCTCCAGCCGTTCGATCTCCTTCTCACTCTCCTGGATTTGCACCGTCGGCCCCGTCTCGAACACCTCGGGCAGCCGCTGACTCACCTCGCCCTTCCACTGGCTGACCTGATTGGGATGCACCTGATACTCCCGGGCAATCTGCGCCACCGTCTTGATCCCCTTCAACGCTTCCAGCCCCACCTTGGCCTTGAAGCCCGCTTCCAACCGTCGTCGTTTCGCTCTCATTTTGTTGTCTGTCCTTTCCTTTCTTTTTAACCGGCTCGTTCATCGAGCCGGTCAGGAGCAGACACCAAAAAATCCACCCATACCAGTGGTCTAAAAACTGGGGTCCATTTCAGACAGCCATGTCCGCGCGAACCTCTGTATCGGAACTCGCGGACAAGGCTGTCCGCGCTCCGGGGTTCATGGCTGCCATGCGCGATTTCAAAATCGAGATAACTCACTATGCACTGCATCCGGCTCGTGGATCGCGCCGCGTGGTCCGACAGTAAAGCTTTCTCGGACAGAACAACCGAAACCGATTCCAGCAAGGTGAGAAACAGAATGAGTTCACGGCGAGTGCGCGTATCACCGTACAATAAGCCTTGAGGCGCGGCATGGTCGCGCCATAATCGTCTCCGTGCTGGCGGCTGGTCGGCTGGCTGGCAAGCGACAATTTTAGAGCCGGCAAATATCCAGGCGAAGTATGAAAAAGATCGAAGCTACCCATCCCACTACACGCAAAGCAATTTTGAGCCGCCGCGACTTCCTCGCGAGTTCCACCGCGGCCGTTGCCGCTTTCACCATCGTTCCCCGGCACGTTCTGGGTGGCGCAAAGTTTGTGCCCCCCAGCGAGAAGGTCAACGTGGCCATCATCGGTTGCGGTGGCCAGGGCATGACGAATCTGCGCGCCTTGATGGCCCAAGATGACGCCCAGGTCATCGCCGTCGCCGACCCGGCGGAATACCAGGACCTGCGCCCGTTTTACTATCGTTACGAATCGGGGCGCTTGATCGTCAAAAAGACCGCCCAGGAGCATCACGCGGCCAAGACCCCTAATTTCAAGGTCAGCGACTACGAGGATTTTCGTGTCATGCTGGAAAAGGAAAAGGCCATTGACGCCGTGCTATGCGCCACGCCGGATCATCTTCATGCCTACGTCTGTCTGGCGGCGATGCGACAGGGCAAACACGTCTATTGCGAAAAGCCGCTCACGCACAACGTCTCCGAGGCGCGGTTGGTCGCCCGCGTGGCTCGCGAAACCGGCGTCGCCACCCAGTTGGGCAATCAAGGTCATTCGGGCAACGACATTCGCACGACCTGCGAGATCATCTGGTCCGGCGCCATTGGCGACGTGCGCGAAGTGCATGCCTGGACCAGTGCCTCGCGTTGGAACCGACAACTGACCAGCGGAAATCCGCCCACCTCCGACGTACCGAAAGGAATGAACTGGGATTTGTGGCTCGGCCCCCGCACCACCCGGCTCTACAGCAGCGCCTACAATCCCGTCACCTGGCGCGATTTCTGGGACTTCGGCACGGCGCCCATCGGCGATTTCTTCTGCCACAACTTCGACCCCGCACTCTGGGCGTTGGAACTGCGCGAGCCACTGACGATTGAAGCGCACGCCGTCGGTGGTGTGGACCCGCACATCGCGCCCCCCGGCGGCCTCTACACGTATCGGTTCGGCGCGCGGGGGAAAATGCCGCCGGTGAAGTTCACCTGGTACGAAGGCGGATTGATGCCGGCCCGACCCGAAGGGCTTGAACCCGACGACCGACTGGGCGCCGGCGGCAACGGCATTTTGTTTGTCGGCGACAAAGGCTTGCTGACTTGTGCGGGCTGGGGAGGACGTCCCACGCTGCTGCCCGGTTCACGCAACGATGCCTACGAACGCCCACCCCAAACTCTGCCCCGCTCCAAAGGGCATCATCGCGACTGGCTGGACGCGTGCAAAGGCGGCCCGCCCGCCAGCGCCAATTTCGATTACGGCGCCGTGCTCACAGAAGTGGGCCTGCTCGGGCTGGTCGCCATGCGAACCAGGAAGATCATTCAGTGGGACGCGAAAGCAATGAAGGTTACCAACGCGCCCGAGGCCGAAGAGTTCATCAAAGGCCGCTACCGGCCGGGTTGGGAGCTCAGTTAGAACAAACCAGTTTTTTAGCGGCTGTTCCCCACTCACCCCGGCCCCTCTCCCGCCGGGAGGGGGAAATCCACTCGCCGGTTTTCGAGCGATTGGAACCGATGACAGATCAGATGACTCACGAAAAAGTCGGAGACCACAATTTCTGTTCCCGCGCCCTGATTGAGAGAATTCGCCAAATCCAGATTCGCGCTTTGAACCCTTGAACCGCCGGAGTGTCAGTCCCACACGAAGAGCGGCGCTGAAGCCACGCGCACTCCAGACGCTTCGCGACCTCTCAACGGCAACCGACCTCGCGCAGCGTGCGGAGTGCGGCTGATTCATCGCCGCTTTGGGCGAAGGGATTCACGGGCGGGGTCAGGGTAAGGCGGAATACAAGTTCAACCGGCGATCCGCGCCCCGGACCGAAGCGGCTGCAGCCGGCAGTGTCAAAAGCGCGGACTGGGATTCTCGTACCAAATCACGCCTAGACCGTCGCGTTCCTCGCAAGTGATGACATCAAGATCGCCGTCACCATACAGGTCCAGCGTCTGCATCAAATCGAATTTCACTCCCGCCGGACCACCGAGCGGGCGCTGCAACCATGGGCCGTGCGGCTGGCGTTCCAGCCAGACGATACCCTCGCGTTCGCCGGTCGCCCCCTCGCAAGTGAATAACAAGTCCGGCCAGCCGTCGCCGTTCACATCCGCAATCTTGACCGCCTTCGCATTGCCAATGTTGGTGCCGTCCAAGGTCAAAACCTGTTCGCTCCAACCGCCGTCGGGTTTGCGCAGGCAAACCAAAATGTCACGAGGTTTGACCGCAACCGCCACGTCCATCAAGCCGTCGCAGTTCACGTCCGCAATATCGGCGAACATCACTTCGCGGCCGAGTCCGCCGAGGGCCTGCTCGCGCCACGGGGCATGATGACGATTAGCAACAGTGCCGGGATTCTCCAACCAGAACACGCCGGTGCGCGGACCCTTGCGGTCGCTGAACAGTATGTCCATGTCACCATCGCCGTCCATGTCTTGCTGAATCAACGACATGATCCAGCCAGCATCGCGGAGGACATGAAAAGTCCACGCGCCGGGATCAGCCACTCGCATGGGCGATTGCAGCCAGCCAACACTGGCGTTTTCACCTTTGGAAGCGAGCACCACATCGGGGCCGTGCTGGCCGTCCAGGTCCAGCGCGAGCGCCTGCATCCACTGCTGGGCATTGCGGGTGGCGGGAAACGCCGTTGTGCTCCATTGATCGGGTTTTAGAAGGTCCTGCGAGTCACCGCGAAAGCGATGCCAGTAAACGGTCCGGGTGACGCCCTCGGTGCAACTGAGCACGTCCAATCGGCCATCGCCATCGAGATCGGCGAAAACGGCATCCTCCGGACTCGCCACCTCGCCGACGGTGACGCGCGGCCAGGGCTCTTGTGCCCGCCGCGGGCCGGGATTGAGATAGACTCGCACTTCGCCGCCCTCCTCCCACCCGGTGACGATGTCCAGCCGGCCATCGTCATTGAGGTCTCCGAGCTTCACGCCATCCGCCCCCTTGGACGAGTCATCAATCACATGCCGCTTCCAACTTGGCCCGGCTACGGAAACCACATCGAGCGGGAGTGCTACAACGTGATTCGAGTCGGCTTCGACGCGAACGGACGAGAGGATCAGAATCAAGCCGAGGTCAAGCCGTAGTTGCCGTTTCATTGGTGTCGTCCATGGACATGCGGCGGGAGATGAAACACGAATTCGCCCGGGAATCCAAGCCAACAAACCGGTGAACAAAAAGCCGCCGGGCCTCGCGGTGAGCGCGGCCCGGCGGGATGGCATGGGTTGGGTATGCGTGCTTAAGTTACTGGACGCGGACCCGGAAGTATTTCCGAGGAGCGTCGGCGGGGTTCACCGTGTACGGGCTGGTCGCACCGGTGACGGTCGAATACGCGCCGCCCGCTTCCGTGGCCGACTCGAGCGTGCCCGCGCTCCACTCGATCACCACTTGGCCGCCAGCGTTGAGGCTGGCCTTGACCGTCACGTCCACCGGAGGCGTGGGGATGGTGCCCTGCTGGAACGAAGCCGGACCGCCGTTGTCCGTGTCGTTGACCAGCACGCGCGAGCCGTCGGGCTTGACGATGAACCATTCCAGGTTGGCGTTGCCGTTGCCTTCGACATAGAGAGTGCGGAAGGCATACACCCCGGCTTCCTGGGCTGCGAACTGGAAGAGGGAGTCAGTGGAAGACCGGCCGCCATCAAACTGGTCCAGAAGCACCGGCGTGTGGTTCAAGAAGCCCGCCGAGGTGCGGAAGCCGTCATCACTGTTGACGCCCATGGTGATAAGGCCGCTGGGCAGGGTGATGAAGGTGGTGATCTCGACCGCGATGCCATCGGTGCTGAAGGTTTGCCCGGGGATGCCCGGCATTTGTTCGTCAGGGATGAAGCTGCCGAAGTTGCCAAAGGTATCCTGGCCCACGTTGATGACGGTCGGGATGTTGAAGGTCATCATGCCGTTGCCGGGATTGGCGGGTGTGCCGGGCGCGGAGGCCGGACCCTGGGAGTTGGGGTCGGCGAGGTTCGGCAACCCAAGCGCGCCCGAAAGGGCATTGAGCACCTTTTGCATGTTCGAATCCTGATTGGCCTCGTTTTGATGCACTCGCCAGACGAAGCCGCGGGTGTTGGCGTCCGTGACCTTCATGCCGGGCGTGAGCACCGGGTAATTGGCAGTGGTGAACGACCAGTCGTTGGTTTGGTCCGCTCCGTCATTGTAGATGAGGCTGAGGGTGACGGTGGTGGCCGGGGACCAGATAGCGGGAGGCGTGTATTTGACGGACGTGACACTGCCCGCTTTGGTGACACTGGCCGTGACTTCGTTACCGCCGACCAGCAGCTTGACCGAGGCCGTGCTGATCGGCGTGCTGCCGTCGTAGAGGGCCGCTTCAATCGGCGCGTCGGCCCTCACCCCGACCGCCCCGGGCAGGGGTGAAACCGAGGTCAGGGAGTCTGCGGAAGCCGCGGCAGGAACCAAGATCAAGTAGTTGAGTGCCAGATCGTCGTTGGCGGCTGGGGCGGTCAACCGCAGTGTGGTGACTCCGCCTGCGGGAATGGAAATGGGCCGGCCTTGAACGTCTTTGAGCTGGAAGTAATCGAACAGGTTCAAGGTGCCGGTGCGAAGGATGTCCAGCGATCCCACGAACTGCAAAGTTTGGTTGGGCTGGGTGCGGTCACCAGTCACCCGGTCCACTCGGAGCGGTTGGGCCGCAGTGGTCGCGGCGCGCACCCATAATTGATAGGCCGGGCTGGAGAGCGTGCGGGTGTAGTTCCACCACTCACCAGCGACGATACCGCCGATTTGATAGTCTTGGACACCGAAATTGATGAACTTGGCACGCGCCCCATCGCCGGTGGCAGCCATGTCCACTTCGTCAAAGCGGTAAGCGCCGAATGTGTCCTGGTTACTCTCATAGAAATCAACGCCTTGGAGGCCGCCGCTACCGCCGTAGAGGCCGGGTTGCGGGTCGTCGAAGAAATTACCGCCGCCGTAGTTGTAATCCTCGGCCTCAACCACCACCGTCGTGGCTTCAACAAAGGTATCGAAAGAAACATCATTGGTGGTGCTGAGTCCACCCGAGTCCGTGACGATGTAAATGGCGGAGTAAACCGAATTGGCTTGCAGCCCGTTGTACGTCGCGATCCGGCTCTGGGAGTTATCGTTGCCCGTGAGCACCAACTGGCTGCTGACATCCTGGCCATTCAGGATCACTTGGAACCCTGAGGCCGGCAGCGTGTTGGTCGGCATCAAGGCCGAGGCCGAGAAGCTCAGGCCGCTGGCGACTGGGTGAAACGCCGCACGGTTCGCGGGCACAAAGCCAAAGAGAGACGGTGGCAGGAGGGCGCCGGGCGGAAAGACCGCCTCGTCCTTGTAGCCAAACCAATCCACATCGAGGGCGAAATTCTGCGGCGTGGCCGAGCCGCCCATGGCGAGGAAGGAATCCGACATGTCAGAGCCTGTCCCGCCGGTGATCTTGAACACATACGGCACCACGTTGCCATCCAGGAAAATAAAGGCCTCGTGCGTGCCGATGTCCGCCGGGTCGTCACGAAGCACGATGTAAAGCTCATGCCACTCCGTCGGATCGAACGGCACGAGGTTGGTCCGGCTGCCTTGACCAAAATTGACGTTGCCACTGGGCTGGTTGCCGTTGAACTCGTTGAAGGTCAGACCGGCGAAACCGGCCTGGCCGGTCGTGGGATTGCCGCCAGTGGTGTCGTTGGTTTGCGTGAGCGAGAAGGCGATGGCGGCGGCCGGCACATCGAACCCGTTGCCGCCTTCGCGGATCACAAAATTGCCCTTGCCACTGTCACTAGTCACGTAACCGTCGCCGCTATCCGGATAGGGTTGCACCCCGTTGGCCTGCTGACCATCGCGATGTAAAGGATCCAGTGGCGGCCCGGCCTTGGCCAGAGTGGGAATGCGGGCCCGGAACGTGAGCGTTACCCCGTCGCGCATGATGGTTAGGGCTTTGGTCGGATCAATGTCCGACCCGATGTTGTGGCCAAAATAAACCTTGCGGTTCGAGGGATCGGGGTAGCCGTAATCCCGCGGATCGCCAGTCGCTTGGATGCGCAGGTAATCCGCTCCGCCTTGAGTGCCCAGAATGGTGCCGCCGGGCCCATTGCCGATGCCAAAACCGCCGGTGGAGAACTCGCCGCCGATGGTCGAGCCGTCCCATTCGTCGGAGCCGTTGTCGTGCGTCCAGGTACCGTCAAGCGAGGTCCAGCCCGTTCCCGGGTCGCCGACGATCAACTGGTCGCCGTTGTAGATGTAGGTCCATCCGCCGGGCGGCGGAGGGAACGCGGGTTGCGCCAGGGAAGTCAGGCTTCCCAACAAGAGGCAGGCTGACACCGCTGTCAGATAGGAGTTGAGTTTCATGAGTTGGTTCTGGTTGTTGGTTGGAGTAGGGTACTTACCGTGAAATGGACCCCAGTTTTTAGACCACTGGTATGGGTGGATTTTTTGGTGTCTGCTCCTGACCGGCTCGATGAACGAGCCGGTTAAAAAGAAAGGAAAGGACAGACAACAAAATGAGAGCGAAACGACGACGGTTGGAAGCGGGCTTCAAGGCCAAGGTGGGGCTGGAAGCGTTGAAGGGGATCAAGACGGTGGCGCAGATTGCCCGGGAGTATCAGGTGCATCCCAATCAGGTCAGCCAGTGGAAGGGCGAGGTGAGTCAGCGGCTGCCCGAGGTGTTCGAGACGGGGCCGACGGTGCAAATCCAGGAGAGTGAGAAGGAGATCGAACGGCTGGAGCGCAAGGTGGGGCAGTTGACGATGGAGTTGGACTGGCTCAAAAAAAAGTCCAGACAACTGGGCTTGTGAAGGAGCGCGCGGAACTGGTGGAGGCCCTTCCGGCGGGACTGTCGCTGCGGGCGCAGTGCGCGTTGCTGGGCATCTCGCGGGGGGCGTATTACTACGAGCCGCGGCCCGAAAGCGCGGAGAACCTGGCCCTCCTGCGCCGGCTGGACGAACTGCACCTGGAGCGTCCGGTCTTCGGGAGTTGGCGGCTGGCGGCGCTGTTGCGGCGTGAGGGCTGGGCGGTCAATCGCAAGCGGGTGCAACGCCTGATGGCGCTGATGGGCATCCGGGCGATCTACCCGCAAAGGAACACCAGCCGACCGGAGCCGGGGCACGAGATCTACCCGTATTTACTGCGTGGAAAGGAGATCACGGGCCCGGATCAAGCGTGGTGCGCCGACATCACCTACCTCCCGATGCGCCACGGATTCATGTATCTGGTGGCGGTGATGGATTGGTGGAGCCGGTATGTGCTGGCGTGGCGTTTGAGCAATACCTTGGAGGCGGCCTTCTGCGTGTGGGCCTGGCAGGCGGCGCTCAAGAATGGCACGCGAGCGCCGTTGATCGGCAACACGGATCAAGGATCGCAGTTCACCTCACTGGCGTACATTGAGGCGGTGGAGGAAGGGGGCACATTGGTCAGCATGGACGGCCGGGGCCGGGGCCTGGACAACGTGTTCGTGGAACGGCTGTGGCGCAGTCTCAAGTATGAGGACATCTACCTGCGCGACTACGAGGACGGACTGGAGTTGGAGAACGGAATGTTCCACTGGTTCGCCCATTACAACGACGAACGACCGCACCAGGCGCTGGGCTACGCGACGCCCCGGGAAGTGTATCGCTTCCCTGAATCGCATGGGGCCAGGCCGGCGAAGTGGGAGTTGAAATCAGACCGCCTGCGGCGGTAAGATGACGGTGCCTAAAGAAAACGGGAGAGAGGAGGCCGGCGCCTGGCGTCGCCTTCTCTTTTCCAAAAGGGTTCTGTGCGCAGAGCAGACAACAACAAAAAACCAACGATGCAGACCCAAGGAATCACACCTTATTTTCTGCGGTCAGTGGTTTGAAGATGGGGTCCACCTCACCGGTTAAGGTTTGGATGGAACTCCGTTCACAATGGAGCACGCGGCCTGATTCGTCGGGCAGAGAGGTTCTCCTTGGAGGTTTGATCCCGCACGAACGGTGCGGAGGGGACCCAATGATCCAGGGCGACGCTCATAAGTGATGGCCGCTTTGTAATACTGCCCGTCCTGCCCTGCAAGCAAATACTCGCCTAAAATATTTGCGTCAGCGGCGCTCCCGGCTGCTGTGAAGCCGCTATTGGCTCCCAGAATCTGCGACGCTATTGATCTGAACAAGCCGTGCTCACCACAGTGCAAAAGTTCCCAAGGCCAAACTTGGCTCGGAACCACAAGCCTCGTAGCGGACGGCGATTACTTTTTCGGCGGCAAAGCCGCGCGCCAGCCGCCGCGCATCAGTTCGGCAAGTTCCTTCACTTTGGCGGCGCGCTCGGGTTGATTGGCCAGATTTAGATTCCCCTGCGGGTCCGTTTGGTAATCGTAGAGTTCGTATTCGCGGAAGTCCTTGCCGGGCACGGTCCATTCAGTGAAGCGATAACGCTCGGTGCGCAGACTGTGGCCCATGCCGCGGCCTTGGCCGGGAATGGGCCGGGGATACTGGCTGAACGCTGCCTTCTTCCAGGGCCGTTGCGGGTCATCCAGCAGGGGCTTGAAGCTGGTGCCCTCGAGGCCCGCGGGCAACGACAGGCCGCATAGTTCCGCCAGCGAAGGATAAATGTCCACAAACTCCACCAGCGCCTCCGTCTGGCGGCCGGCGTTTCTTTGACCCGGCACGGAAATTATCAAAGGCGAGCGCGTGGCTTCCTCGAAGTTCGTGTGCTTGCACCACAAACCGTGCTCGCCAAGGTGCCAGCCATGGTCACCCCAGAGAATCACGATGGTTCGCTCACGGAGTTTGAGACGTTCGAGTTCATCCAGGAGGCGACCCACCTGTGCGTCCACAAAACTCACGCAGGCGTAGTAGCCATGGATCATCTTGCGCGCCTGTTCGGTCGTGAGCGGTCCTTCCGTCGGCATGCCGATGTAGCCACGCAGTTCTCCCCAATGATACAGGGCATATTCCGGGACATCCTTGGGCGGAAACGGATTGGTCGCCAATTTGAACTCACTCTCAGAGTATAGCTCCCAGTACTTTTTGGGCGCGACGAACGGCAGGTGCGGGCGCACAAATCCGACGGCCAGAAAAAACGGCTTGTCGCGGTACTCACGCAGCATGGCCATCGCTTGGTCTGCGGTCTTGCCATCTGCCAGCGCGTTATCCGGTACGTTGGGTGATTCCCAGGGCGGGCCTTTGATGCCATCCTCGCGCCAGCGCGCGGTCTTCCCTTGCTTCTTGGTTTCCGCCACCCGGTCGCGATACATTCTCTCACCCTCGGGGCCGTAATTCGGTCCGCCGGATTTCCAATGGGGCACGCTCCAGGACGGCGCGTCGTCCAGTCCGCCATGATAGACCTTGCCCATTCCCAAACTGTGGTAACCGTTTTGTTTGAACCACTGCGGTAGCGTCAGCACGTCCGGTAATTCGGTGCGAAAATGCTTTTGGAGATTATAGACCTTGGTCTTATCGGGTCGCCGGCCCGTAAGCAAGGAAGTGCGGGACGGACTGCACAACGCCTGCTGGCAATAGGCACGATTGAATACTGTGCCGCGGGCGGCCAGCCGGTCAATATTCGGTGATTTAACCACCGGTGTGCCGTAGCAACCCAATTCCGGGCGCAGATCATCCACGGCGATGAACAGCACGTTCAACTTCTCCGCCGCACCTGGCGAACCTGTGCCAGCCAGCAGAGCAAGAGCCATAAGGGTGATGGAAACGTGGGAATGTGGCTTGCCATTCATGGGGCAAGTATTGTGTGGAATGCGGAACACGACAAGCGTCGGAATCGTTCGCCGGCTTCGCGCACTGCCGTGGGCTTCAAAACAATCCCGGGATCAGGCGGTATCGAACGCGTTGCGCATACTCCGCGTAGCCCTCCAACTCCCGCAACAACATCTGGTCTTCCACCAGGGTGCGCCGGATGAACAAGCCCGCGAATGCGACGATGGGCAACATTGCAATTAACGATCCAAACGCCAGACCACCGCTCAGGAACGCAAGGATACTGGCGGCGTAACCGGGATGCCGCACGAAGCGATAAGGTCCGGCCGCAACCAGCCGATGTCCACGATCGCGTTGCACCCGCACGACCGAGGAGTAGAAAGGATTCACTCGCATTGCCCAAAACATCACGCCCAAGGCCGCGATGTAGCCGGCCAATCCCGCGACTTGGACGCCAACCGGCGCAACGCTCCATTGAAACCGCCCGACGTCCAGCCCCACCAAAATCCAGTGGCCCAGAAACAGCACAATACCGACCGGTTGGCTGAAGCGATCTTGATTACCCGGCCCCGGAGAACACCGCTCTTGGAGCAATCCGGGATCGGCGGTGATGATCAGAGCGAGCGAAAAAACCGTCAGCCCGCCGAGCACCGCCCAGACCATCGGCAGATTCCAGTGTCCCGCCGAAACGAAGATGATTGTGCCGGCCAGAAGGGGCAGGCTGAACGACAGGAGCGCAGTCGAGAGTTTCGACATTCAAGCGATAGTGACGCGCTGGTTGGGGAATCACAAGCCGCACTTCCTCGTGTGTTCTGCCGTCGCGGATTAAATGTAGGCGAGAACAGAAGGTTCTGTGCGCAATTTGCGACGAGACGAATGCGATTCAAACTGACGTTTGCCGATTACGCCAAAATGCCCTTCACCGGGTTCGCTTCCTCCACGCCGGTCAGGCGTTGGTCCAGTCCCTGGAACTTATACGTGAGGCGCCGGTGGTCCACGCCCATGCAGTGCAGCATGGTGGCGTTGATGTCGCGAATGTGAACCGGGTCCTTGACGACGTTGTAGCTGAAATCATCGGTCTCGCCGTACACCGTGCCGCCTTTGATGCCGGCACCGGCCATCCACATGGTGAAACAGCGCGGATGATGGTCGCGGCCGTAATTGTCCTTGGTAAGCGCGCCCTGGCAATAGACGGTGCGCCCGAACTCGCCGCCCCAGACCACCAATGTTTCATCCAACATGCCACGGTTCTTGAGATCGGTGATCAAACCATAGCAGGCGTGGTCAACGTCGCGGCATTGCAGCGGGAGGTCGCGGGTGAGATCGGTGTGATGATCCCACTCCCGATGGAAAATTTCGATGCAACGCACACCGCGCTCGGCCAGGCGACGGGCCATGAGCGCACTATGGGCAAACGTGCCGGGCATCGTCACCTCCGGTCCATATAGATCCAGGGTCGCCTGCGATTCCGAGGAAATGTCCGTCAGATCGGGCACGGAGGATTGCATGCGGAACGCCATTTCGTACTGGGCAATGCGAGTGTTGATTTCTGGATCGCCGTACCGCTGGTGGGAAGTGGCATTGAGTTTCGCCAGGGCGTCGAGCATCTCACGGCGGGTCGCCTGGTCCACGCCGGGCGGGTCATTGAGATAAAGCACGGGATCGCCCTGCGCGCGAAGGGCCACGCCCGCGTGTTTGGTGGGCAAAAAGCCTGCTTCCCATAATCTCTGATACAGCGCCTGCGCGTCGCGCTTGGCGGACCAGCGCGGCGTCATGACCACGAAGGCGGGGAGGTTGTCGCACTCACTGCCAAGACCGTAGGAAAGCCAGGAGCCGAGGCTGGGCTTGCCGGGAATCTGGCTGCCGGTCTGGATGTAGGTCACGGCCGGATCGTGATTGATGGCCTCGGTGTGGACCGTTTTAACGATGGCAAGGTCGTCGGCAACTTTCGCGGTGTGTTCGAGCAGTTCGCTGAACCAGATGCCAGCCTGGCCGTGTTGCTTGAACTTGTACTTCGAGGGCGCAATGGGAAAGCGGGTTTGCCCGCTGGTCATCGTGGTCAAGCGCTGGCCCATGCGAATGGAATCCGGCAGGTCTGTGTCGTAAATTCGCTCCAGGCCGGGCTTGTAATCGAGCAAATCCATTTGCGACGGGCCGCCGTTCATGAACAGGTAGATCAGCCGTTTGGCTTTGGGCGCATAATGCGGCAGGCCGGGCAGGGCCGGATGGGGATGTCCGGGTGATTGCAGTTTGGACCCGGCGCGCAACAGTTCGGGGAACATCAGTCCCCCCAAAGCGATGCGCCCAACGGCGAGTCCGGTGGACTTGAAGAAGTGGCGGCGGCTGAGGTGTTGGAGACGTTCGCTTACGGGATTCATGGCTCAATTCTTGTTCAACGTTTCATCCAGATTCAACAGCAGGCTGGCCACCATGGTATAGGCGGCCAGTTCTGAGGACGCGAATTGTTCATGCACCGGCGAATCGCCGACGGCGATCAATTGCTTCGCGGCTTCCGGTTCCTGTGCATACTTGCTGACAAATTTGCGCAACGCCGATTTCAACACCGCCTTCTCGCCGGCCGATGGTCGCCGGGCAGTTACGAGCCGGAATCCATACTCCAACCGTTCTTCGGGATTGCGATCGTATTGCAGCATTCGCGCGCTCAAGTGCCGCGCGGCCTCCACGTACGCCGGATCATTCATCGTCACGAGGGCCTGCAATGGGGTGTTGGCGCGCTCGCGGCGGACACAGAACTTCTCGCGTGATGGCGCATCGAACGTTGTGAGGTAGGGCGGTGGCGCCGTGCGCTTCCAGAAGGTGTAAAGGCTGCGACGGTAAAGTGCCTCGCCGTGGTCCTGCTCAAATTTTGCGGTATTGCTGGTGGTGTAGCCCACTGCCTCCCAGATGCCGGGCGGCTGATAGGGGCGCACGCCGCGACCACCCATTTTCTCGACGAGCAATCCGCTGACGTAAAGCGCGTTGTCGCGAATCATCTCCGCATCGAGCCGGAAGCGCGGCCCACGGGCCAGCAGGCGATTCTCCGGGTCCACCTCCAGATGGCGGGCGGTGACCGCGGAATTCTGGCGATAGCTGGCCGAGGTGAGCATCACGCGGAGTAATTGTTTTACATCCCAACCGTTGCCGATGAATTCCGTGGCCAGCCAATCGAGAAGTTCGGGATGCGACGGCCACTCGCCCTGCAAACCGAAATCACCGGAGGTCTTCACCAGACCGATGCCAAACAACTGCTGCCAAAAACGATTGACCGTCACGCGGGCCGTGAGGGGATGCTCGGGACTGACGAGCCAGCGGGCGAAATCGAGCCGATTGGTCGTTTCGCTTGGGGGCAGAGGGGGAAGCACGGCGGGCACACCGGGTTCGACACGATCACCGCGCTTGTCGTATTCGCCGCGTTTGAGAATGTAAGCGCCGCGTGGTGTTTCCAGTTCCTTTGAAATCATGGTCGCGGGAATGGACTTGTCCAAATCCTCGCGCTCCTTCCTCAGGGACGCAATTTCCTTGAGCAGCGGATCAAACGTTTCGCGCGCCGGTGCATAGACGTTGGCGAGGTAATGGTCACGCAACCGTCTGGCTTGTTCCGGCGAGCGCTTCTCCGGTTCCAGTTTTACCGCCTCCAGCAGCTCCTTGGGCAGTTCGGATTTCTCCCGCGCTCTCTCCTGCTGTTCCCATGCGAGTTGCGAGACGCCGGAAAAATCGTCCTGCGACGTCATGGTCACAATGCCGGCCTTGTCCCAGTGAACCGTTCCGCCGAACTGCGTGAAGGCCATTCCGGTGATCTTCGCACCCGCCTTCAGACCCAGTTTCGCCGCCGGGACTTCCAGGCGCACCCATTCGCCCGCCGTGGGGAGGTCGCCGAGCAGCAACTTCTTCGAGGTGCCCTTCTCGCCATAGACAATCGCATCCTCATCACCCCAGTTGGCGCGGTGCAGCCAGCCGGTGGTGTGGTATTGCAGCATGATGGCCTTGGGCGGATTGGCCGGATCAATCCAGACATGGGCGAAAAGTTTGTCGCCCTTGCCGACAATCAGGGGTTGGTCGGCTTGAGTGAAAAAGTCCTGGGCCAGCCCATCTGCGGTGCGCGCCAACGCGCGAGTGCCGCTCAAAGCCTGACTGCCTTCCACGACGCGCAAGGGATCGCCATCGCTTTTCACCTCGGCGCCGCGTGGGAAATCGTCGTCCAGCCACACGAAATCGCGGGGCGACTCCGGTGCAGGCCGTGTTTCACATTCCGGTTCCTGATAATCAATCTTGGCGGTTTCCGCTTGAATCTGCTTTTGAACCGCGGCGATGGCATCGCTCAACTCCGTCTGTTTGGCGCTCTGCTCCGGGGTGGGCAACTTGAGGGTCGGAGCGGGCAACAGCGCGTTACCATCCATTGCCTTCTCATCGAAATTGTTAAAGATGGCATACAGTTCATAGAATTCCTTCTGTGAAATGGGGTCAAACTTGTGATCGTGGCACGAGGCACAGCCCACGGTCAGGCCCATCCAGATGATGGAGGTGGTTTCAGTGCGGTCCACCGCGTAACGGACGTAGAATTCATCATCAATCGCGCCACCCTCGCTGGTGCTGACATTGCAGCGATTGAAACCGCTGGCCACCTTCTGATCGCGTGTCGGATTCGGCAGGAGATCGCCGGCGAGTTGTTCAACGGTGAATTGATCGAACGGCAGGTTGCGATTGAACGCTCCCACCACCCAGTCGCGGTAGGGCCACAGGGAGCGTTCATTGTCCAAATGCAATCCGTGGGTATCGCCGTACCGCGCCGCATCAAGCCAATAACGGGCCATGTGTTCACCGTACCGCGGCGATTGCAGCAGGCGATCCACCACCCGCTCATAGGCGTCCGACCGATGGTCCGCCAGAAACGCGTCCACCTCGGCGGGCGTGGGCGGTAGTCCGGTCAAATCAAACGTGACCCGCCGGAGGAGAGTCACCTTGTCCGCTTCCGGAGACGTGCCCAGGCTTTCCTTTTCCAGGCGTGCGAGAATGAAATGATCAATGGGATTGCGCGGCCAGCGGGCGTCCTTCACTTCCGGCAGAGATGGACGTTCCGGTTTGATGAACGACCAGTGCGATTTCCATTCCGCGCCCTGGAGGATCCAGCGTTTGAGCAAATCAATCTGCGCTTCCGTAAGCTGCTTGCCGCTGTCCGGTGGCGGCATGAGGTCGTCTTCGTCTTTGGTGATGATTCGGGCGATCAGTTCACTCTTATCGAGGTCGCCCGGGACGATGGCGAAATTGTCGGACTTGAGTTGGGCGAGCGCACTTTCCTTGAGATCGAACCGCAAGCCGGCTTTGCGGTGCGCCGCGTCCGGGCCGTGGCAGGCATAGCAGTTGTCGGACAGAATGGGGCTGATGTCGCGGCTGAAGTCCACCTTGTCCCCTGCGGCCAGGCCGGACGCGGCCGACAGTGGTGCGGCCAGCAGGCACAATAGCGCCCGCATCGGCAAGCGACGTGATAAGTGATTTGGCATCGCGTTCAACAATGGTTGCTGGGGCTAACCATAGCCATTCTTGGCGCAATTTCACCACAAATTTTTAGGCGAGGTGGCGGGCTTGAGGATGCGACCGGGTGGTTTCCCCCGTTAAACGAACAGCCACCGGACGGTCTGGCGGTCATTCGTCCGGTGGCAGTCGGGTGAGGCAATGATTACTGGCGCTTGCGATTCTCGATGGTGACGTAGCGGGTGCCGGTCAATCCGTCCGCATTGCTCCACACCCGCAAGAGCAGCCGGTCACCGCTGGCTTTCTCGGCTCGTTCGACAACATCATCCGCATTCCGCACCGCCCGACGGTTGACTTCGACAATCACCTCGCCGACGCGCAGCACATTCTCGGCGGCGGACCCGGCCTCAACGTTCGTCACCAGTGCGCCTTGAACTTCCGCTGGAATATCGTACTGGCGGCGCAGGCGCGAATCCAGGTCGCCCAGTTGCACGCCGTCCAGTGCGCCGGAAGCAGGCTCGGAAGGGCGGCTTGGCGCGCTGCCCGGCATGCCGCCGAGTTCCTCCGGCAAAGTACCCAGCTTGGCGTTGATGGTTCGTTCCTTCCCGTCCCGGATCAACTTCAGGGTGACTTTTGATTCCGGCCGGGTTTGGGCCACCATCACCCGGAACTGGCTCGAGTCAGTGACTTTGCGTCCGTTGAACTCGATGATGACATCACCTTCCTTCAGCCCGGCGGCGGCCGCGGGGGTTCCAGGTTGAACGCCGCCCACCAGCGCGCCGTTCTCATCCGGCAACTTGAATTCCTTCGCCAGTTCCGGAGTCACCGGTTGAATGTTCACGCCCAAGTAGCCGCGCGAAACCCGGCCATCGGCAACCAGTTGATCCATGACCGCCCGGGCCAGATTGATGGGTATCGCGAAACCCACGCCTGCGTTGGCGCCACTGCCGCCGGTGAGAATGGACTGGCTGATGCCGACCAAACGCCCTTCGATGTCCACCAGTGCGCCGCCGGAATTGCCGGGATTGATGGGCGCATCGGTCTGAATGAAATCCTCGTAGCCAGTGCGCCCGAGAATTCTGCCCCCGGAGTTTCGCCCAAGCGCGCTGACGATGCCCAAGGAAACGCTCTGCCCGACGCCAAATGGATTGCCCACGGCCAGCACGATGTCACCCACCTCCAAATGTTCGCTGTCGCCAAGCGTGATGGGCGTCAAACCCTTCGCCTCGATCTTCAGCACCGCCACATCCGTCTGCGGGTCCGTGCCGATGACTTTGGCGGTATATTCCGTCTTGTTGTCGCCCAAGGCCACCTTCACCCCGTCCTTGTCCGCACCCTCGATGACGTGGTTGTTGGTGAGAATATAACCATCCTCGGTCACGATGACGCCCGATCCGAGTCCCTGCTGCTGGCGGGTCTGGGGACGGCCTCCACGCGGGTCAACGTCCTCGCCGAAAAAGCGCCGCAACATGGGATCCTCCATGAACGGCGACCAGAAGCGCGGCACCCGGACGGTGCGGGTGGAGTAAATGTTCACGACGCTGGGCGCCACCTTCTTGACGACGGGCGAGTAGCTGATGCCGACCTTTCCGCTGCGATCAATCGGTTTGTCCGAAACCGTGACTCTGGGTGGCGCGGCGGATTCCTTGGCCACCACGGCTACCGTCAGCCATCCGGCTACCGCCAGAAGCCCGAGCAATAATGTTACTTTGCCGCTGGTTTGCGAGAGATACTGTTTCATGCGTTCACACCTTTCTAAAATATCTTTGGAAGTTGTTGCCGTTCGGGGATTCGTCGCGCGTCGGCGATGACCGCCCCCCGTGGTGAGGCTAATCTTTCACCCGCGTCCGATCCCGAACTGGCGACTCGGTTCTCTGTCTCAGCTTCAATTTGCTCACGTGGAAATGGACATGGCCGAGATCAAAACGTTCAAACATGCCCCGGCGGGTGGTGCGTTGGACAACTCCGTTGGTTTGACATGGCTGGCGTATTTCGCTCTGATACGGAAGACGATTGTCAAACCGCCATCGGCACATGTTCTCGATCCTTCAACATCGCAGACTGCTGGCAATGCTATGCGCCGGGTGGCTCGGATCAGGGCCCGGTGCATCGCCAGGTGCCAGTCTTGGTGCCGCTGAATTTCGCGTCGCCACTTTTGAGGCCGACATCACCATTCCGATCGGCCACGCCTGCATGGGGGGTGGTGTGGCAGACGCGAAGGAACTCGTTGATCCACTCTTCGCAAAGGGGTTCGCGCTGTTGGGCGCGGGCGACCCCATCGTGGTGGTTTCCCTGGACTGGTGTCAGGTGAACAATGATTCCCACGACCGCTGGCGTGAAGTTCTCGCGCAAGTAGCGGGCACGAAGTCTGAACGCGTGATGCTGGCTACCGTGCATCAGCACGACGCCCCGATCTGCGACCTGACCGCGCAGCGATTGCTCGATGAACACGGCCTCAAGGGCTGGAACTGCGACCCGGTTTTCCATGAACAAGCAGTGCAACGCACCGCGGCAGCGCTGGCGCTCTCGCTGGCATCGCTGCGCCGCGTGACACACCTTGGCTCCGGCCAGGCCAAAGTCGAGCGGGTTGCCTCCAATCGGCGTGTCGTCCGTCCGGATGGCCGGATCACTTGGGAACGCGGCAGCAGCAGTGGGGACATCTACAACGCGCCGGAAGGCAAAATTGATCCCTGGCTCAAGACCCTGAGCCTTTGGGATGGCGACCAGCCGCTGCTCGCGTGGAGTTGTTACGCCGTTCATCCCATGAGCTACTACGGCAAGGGCGGTGTCTCCGCGGATTTTCCCGGAATGGCCCGCGCCCGAAGGCAAAAGGACGACCCCACGGTGTTTCAACTCTATTTCACCGGTTGCGCCGGTGATACCACGGCCGGCAAATACAACACCGGTTCACCTACGAATCGCGCCGTGCTGGCGGATCGCCTGTATCAGGGCATGGTCGCCGCGTGGAAAGCCACGAAACGAGAGCCGTTGCGTTCCGTTGATTTTCGCGTGGCCAGACTGAACCTGCCCGCACGGAACACCGGCGAATTCACCATCGAAGCCATGCAGGTCACACTGGCAAACCCCAACGCCACGCGCTGGCAACGTATCTCCGCCGCCCTGGGCTTGAGTTGGCGTCAGCGCGTGGATCGTGGACAGCCGATTGATGTTCCGGGCCTGGATTTCAATAGCGGACAGGCGCTGGTCACCATTCTGCCCGCAGAAAGCTTTGTTGGCTATCAACTCGCCGCGCAGCGACTTCTCCCTGAATCGTTCGTGATGGTCGCCGGCTTCGGCGATGGCGCGCCCGGTTATATTCCCACCGACCAATGCTGGTGCGACGGTTACACCGATGATTACTGTTGGGTGCAGCCGATGACCGAACAGTTGATACTTGAGGCACTCACCGCGGCCATGGGCAAGCAAGGCCACAATCCTTGAAAACCCTTAACCCACATTCACCGCAGTTCACCGAAGCGCTGGCGGTTGAAACGGAACACCGATGGTTGCGACGCAACCGGGCTTTGGTCAATATCATGGGATACTGACGGATGAGCCGGACAAAGATTCTCCAAGGCGACTGCCAGCACTGTGGCGGGCGTGTCGAGTTTCCCGCCGAACACGCGGGCTTGACGACGGAATGTCCCCACTGCCAACAACCCACCGAGTTGTTCCTGGCCGCACCACCGCAAGCCTCGACCGTGCCCGTCAAGACCATGGTGTTCGCTTTCCTTGCCGTCCTGATCCTCGTCGGCGGATGGATTGGCACTCAGATGGCTTTGAAACGCGCGCAACAACTTACGGAACGCGCGAACGCGGTTGCCGTTTCCGGCACGCCGACTCCACCCGCAATATCCGCTTCCGGCCTGGCCGGTGAAGCCGGATTCCAGATATCCGCCGTGCTGTTCGAGAAGACCGCCGGCAAGGCGGAGATTTACGCCGTCGGCACCCTGCGCAACGAGACGGATCGTCAGCGGTTGGGAGTCAGGGTGGAACTGGATTTGTTCGATGCCTCCGGCGTCAGAGTCGGCAGCGCCACCGATACCGTGCGCGTACTTAAACCCGGTGCCGAATGGCGTTTCAAGGCCCGCGTTACCGACCCAAACACCACGTCAGCGAGACTTAAGGCCATCACGGAACAACCATGATGGCTGGCCGCAACCCACGTCACCCTGATCCACATGACCAAGCTTTTGATTGAACCCTCCTCCGGTGAACGGCAAGCTGTTGCCGCAACGCAAACCCAAACCCAACACCATGGCTGCCCTACCAACTACTGACCGTGTCGCTGCAAGTTCCTTCAATCGCCGCCATTTTCTGCGCCGCACCACCGCGCTGGCCGCAACGCTGGCTCTCACGCGCCCGGCCTTGAGCGCCGAGCGCGACTGGTCTGGACAACGACCTGTTCGCTACCCCGACCAGGACATCATCGCCCTCGATCCGAGGTTCAGAAAAATCGGCAACACCCCCATTCAACGTCTGCACACCGGCGCTCTCTGGGCGGAAGGTTGCGCTTGGAACGGCGTCGGGCGTTACCTGGTTTGGAGTGACATTCCGAACGACCGCCAGTTTCGCTGGCTCGACGAGGATGGTCACGTGAGTGTGTTTCGCCAGCCCGCCGGCAACAGCAACGGCAATACATTCGACTACGAAGGCCGGCAAATCTCCTGCGAACATGGCAACCGCCGTGTCGTGCGTTACGAACACAACGGCGGCGTGACCGTGCTCGCCGACAAATGGCAGGGCAAACCCTTCAACGCGCCGAATGACGTGGTGGTGCATCCCGACGGCGGCATCTGGTTCACCGATCCCGGCTACGGCAGCATGGGGAATTACGAAGGGCACCAGGGACAACTCGAAATCAAGGAGGCCGTTTATCGCATTGATCCGAAGTCCGGGAAGATGGACCTCGTGAGTGATGAAGGCTTTAAGCCAAATGGCCTGTGCTTTTCGCCCGACTACAAGAAACTCTATGTCGCCGACACCGGCGGGCCGTCGCCCAAAGGCATTGACGTGTGGGACATTGTGGACGGCACGAAGCTGCGCAACAAACGCCGCTTCTGCTCAATGGAATTGAAAGGCAAGGGTGCCGGCGGCGCGGACGGAATCCGCGCGGACATCGAAGGCAACATTTGGGCCGCGGCCGGCTGGGTGGGCGAAGGTTATGACGGCGTTCACGTCTTTTCGCCGGAAGGCGAACGTATCGGGATGATTCTGTTGCCGGAGATTTGCGGGAACCTTTGTTTCGGCGGCGTGAAGCGCAATCGCCTTTTCATGGCTGCCAGTCAGTCGCTGTATGCCGTGTATGTCGAGACACAGGGCGCGCACCTCACGTAGGCGAGATTGTAGC
>JAHCLO010000018.1 GCA_026125285.1 Verrucomicrobiia bacterium
GGGCGTGCCGGCCGGCTTCCGTGGGGCGTGGGCATGGATCCGGTCCGGCGCCCACCGGTTGGTGGACCTGCCCTGTGCTGAGTTTTCCTCCGCGGAGGGAGCGCGTGAGCGGCGTCATTTCATCCTGCTGGCGGGTGCCGGCCTGGACTCCCAGGCGATCGGGTTGGTGAACTGGCAACTCAAGAAGCGGTTGGGACCCATGGCATACGTCTGGGCGGGCGTTCGCGCCATGCGGCTTCCGCACCGACCACTGGTGGCCGGGGCCCACACCGTCGAAATGGCGGCGATCGGCAACGGACGCTTCTATGGGGGATGCTTCCCGCTGTTCCCCGGGGCGTGCCTCGACGACGGTCTCCTCGACTTCACGCTCGTTCCCCGCGTGACCTGGCCGGTCATTCTTCGCGTCTTCCTCCATCTCCTCGGCGACCGTGTTGCCGGTTCTCGCGATGTGGTCCGGCTCCGGGGACCCATGCTGACCCTGGAATCCGCCGCGCCGGTGCCGTTGCAACTGGATGGCGACCTGGTCGGCTGGCTGCCCGCAACGATCACCGTCCGTGCCCGCGCGCTGAAACTTGCGGCACCCGCGGTCGCGGACAGACCGGAAGCGGGCGCGACCTGAAGACGTTCGGCGTTCGTCCGGATGATCTCGGAAACGGGGCGCGCAAGTGCCGTGGTCCGCCGATGAGCCGGCGCGTCGAGCCCGCCATCCCAAGGGCCCGCCTTTCCCCCGGGCTTGGGTCGTTCCCGTGCGTTTCCAGGCCTACGGCTCCACGTTGACCCGGGTCCCCACCAGGACCATCCGACGCAGATGATCGGCGTCCCAGTTGGCGAGGCGGAAACAGCCGTGCGATTCGGTGCGGCCCACTTGTTCCGGACCGGGAGTGCCGTGAATGCCATAACCAGGCCGACTGAGGCTGATCCACGCCGTGCCCACGGGATTATTCGGTCCGGGCGGGAGAATCAACTTGCGGTTTAGCTGTCGGGCTTCGGAAGATTCGGGAAACACCGCCGGATTGAAGGTGTAGTTTGGGTTCTCCGCGATGGCGACGATCTGTAATTCGCCCGCCGGCCGCTTTTCGACTCGCGCGGCAATACTGCACGGAAAATGGGCCAACAAGTTGGTCTGGGCATCAAAGGCCTGGAGTCGCTTTTCACCCAGGCTGATGACGACAAACGCCGCCTTGCGCGCAGGTGGAAGGTTCGTGACGAACGGAAGCCGGACTACGGTGCCAATCGTGGCATTGGTCCAGTCCAGGTTGGGGTTCAAGCGGCGAACGAGATTGGGACTCGCCCGGCCCTCTTCGGCGAGAAGTTCCAGGAGGGTTTCGTATTCCAAAGCGGTTTGCTGCGACTTGCCCAGCCAGGTCTTGCTCAACGGTTGCAGCCGAGTCAGATCGTTTGAGACGACGACCCGCTGAAAAAATGGCGGGGAGGCCAACCACAAACGCGCGCGGGTGGCGGCGTCGAGTGTGCCAGTCTCGCTCAGACTTTCGCGTCGTTGGAAAGCCAGCAACGCGGCGCGGGTTTGTGCACCCATCACGCCGTCCACGGAGCCGGGCGAAATAGCCTGCCGTGCGAGGGCAATTTGCATTTCCAATGTGTCGCGCACCGTTCGCGGGAAACCATCTTCCACAACCGCGGGCGGAATGATCGTTGGCGCTGGCGTGGGCGGGGCAGTTTCGCGCTCGATCGGCAAGGGCTGGGGACTTGGTGTGGGCACGGGTGCAACCGCCACCGGCGGGACGGCCACGGCATTGGTTTGCGGAACGATCGGTGCGGGTTTGGGGGTGGGAGTCGGAGCGGACACCGGGCGGACTGAAAACGGCCAGTTTGCGGGCAAACCGGGATGTCCCGCCTGCCACCAAATCCAACCGCCAATCATCAGCAAAAACAGTGCGGCAAACCAAGACAGCCGCTTGCCGCGTTTCTTGCGCGAGGCAGACGAGTGGTTTCGGCGGCGGGGCGGCACGCGCGGATTTAGCCACAGCCCCGCCACGCGCCCAAGTTTATTTGGCGGCCTTGCCGGTCAGTGGTGCGAAACGCCGACCCGGCACAACATGGTTGTCCAAAGTCATTTCCGGACGTATGCCGCCGGAGCGCCGGTCTGTGACAGGTTTAGGGTTTTGGATGCCCGGTGCCGGTGCGTTTATGAGTGGAACATCGTCAGGTTTCGTGCGGCGGAAGCCGACCAGAGGTCGGCGCTCCGTCTAAGCTCGCGATCTTTCCTGAAACTCATTTTGGCAATCGTGCCAACACGGCGTCGGCAAGCAGCCGGGCAGCTTCATCGTACGAAACCATGCCGGTGTTGATAACCAAATGCTGGAGCAGCGGATCGTCGGGATCGGCATTGAAATACTTCTTCAGGTAACGGCGGCGGCCCTGGTCTTCTTGCACGCAGAATTCGCGCGCGGCTTTCTCGCTCATATTGTAGAACGCGTGAGCGTGCTGGACGCGTTGTTCGAGTGGGGCCACCAGACGCACATGCAGGACGTTCTTCAGTCTGGCGGTGATGAGATTTCCGCCGCGGCCGATGATGATGGCGCCGCCCAATTCGGCGAGGTGCAAAATGGTCTCCGCCGTCTGACGGATGATAGTTTCGGTGCCCGGCCCGGCGTTGAACACGTTGTCCATGATCTCCTGCAGGGCGTTAATGCGGTCCTCGGGAAGGAACTTGGCCAAGCGCGCCGGCAGGTTGTGATCGGCCAGCACTTTCTCCATCAGGTTCCGGTCAAATACCGTCCACGGCGGCACGTCGGGCGGCGTGTGGGGCTGCAACAGTGCCGCCAGCTTCTCCGCGACCACGAGCGCGCCACAACCGGCCTGACGAGAGATCGTGACTGCGGGCCGGCGCGCGGTGACCGCGCGGTGGGCAATCGGCTGGTCCGGCGGGCGGAGTTGAAGATTGATGAACGAATAACAGCGATCAAGTCCGGCGAGATTTTCCATAGCGAGTTTCTCCGTTGGGTTGGATGGTGGTTTGGCAGCCGCGACCAGCGTGGGTTTCGTCCGCCCGCCCACGTCCGGTTGAAGTCAGATGGATTGGCGCTTGGGAATTCATTTTGGCCCGTACTCAGATAGATTTAATCGCGGCCACTTGCCTTCGTGCTTCCGCTCAAACTTACTTCAATTGCCCGGCCGGTTTCAATTTCGATGTGACGATTTGACCGCACCTAATGCGGCGGATTAAGCCAGCGTCGCAACGGACATCGGCAGCGGTGGTCAGGCCGGTGAGTGGATTTGTCCTTTTGCGGGCCGCCGGATTTTGGAAACATCCCGTCATGCGCGAATGTGTAGGCATCATGACCGGTGGCGGCGATTGTCCCGGGTTGAACGCCGTGATCCGGGCGGTGGTCAAGTCCGCCACCAAGCGCGGCTGGGATACCATCGGTTTTCTGGGCGGTTACGATGGCATGCTCGAACCGATGCGTTACCGGACGCTGGACTACAAGGAAATGGACGCGCTGTTATTCGTGGGTGGAACGATTCTGGGCACAACCAACAAGGGCCGCTTTTCCGCCAAGACCGGGCACGGTGAGTTGACGGAGATTCCCCGGGAGATACTCGACGAGGCGAAACGCAATTTCCAGAAACTCGGCTTGCGGGCGCTGGTCAGCGTGGGGGGCGATGGCTCCCTGACCATTGCCCAGGCGCTGTTCGAGCACGGCATCCCGATTGTCGGTGTGCCCAAGACCATTGACAACGATCTCGAAGCCACGGCGATCACGTTCGGCTTCGATTCCGCCGTCGCCTGCGCCACGGACGCGTTGGACCGGTTGCGTACCACCGCGCAAAGCCACGACCGCGTGATGGTGTTGGAGGTAATGGGCCGGTACGCGGGCTGGATTGCGGCGCACGCCGGCATTGCCGGCGGCGGCGACGTCATTTTGATTCCGGAAATTCCCTTTCATTACGACCGCGTCTGCGCCCGCATCGCCGAACGCGAACGCCAAGGCAAACGTTTCACGCTGGTGGTGGTGGCCGAGGGGGCGCGCGAGAGCGGCCAGGATTACGTCACCAGCGGCGCGGCGGAGAAGCATCGGGAAGCGCGGCTGGGCGGCATCGGCGCCGTGGTGGCGGCGCAAATCCAACAACGCACCGGCAAGGAAACCCGCGTGTGCGTGCTCGGCCATTTGCAGCGTGGCGGTGCGCCTACGACCTTTGACCGCCTGCTTTGCACGCGCTTCGGGGCGCGGGCTGTGGAGCTGGTGGCCGAGGAAAAATACGGCTTCATGGTGGCGCTTCGTCCCCCGGACACCGTCGCCGTGAAACTCACCGAAGCAATTGGCCGACTGCGCACGGTGCCGCTGGACGGCGACATCGTTCACACCGCGCGTTCATTGGGCATCAGTTTTGGGGATTGATTGCACCCGCCGACGTGAGGGGCGAGTTCCCGGCAGCAATTCATGTCGGCCTGCCGCGCACCGCGACCAAGAAGGTGCGGCACCTCCTGCGAGGTGCGGGCAGAGCGCGTCACTCCGTGCGCGCCGTTGGGAGGCGAGGTATAAGATGCGGCGCGCACGGAGTGACGCGCCCTACCACGCTCCAAAACCTGTTTGTTACGCCACGAGCCCGTGACTGCGCTTTGCAGTTTCCAACCCGCCGAAGCTTTTTCATAATTCCCCGGTGAAATCCGGCGCGGCTGACTTACATGAACTGCTGAAGAAATACTTCGGCTTCGCCTCCTTCCGGCCGTTGCAGGCGGACATCATCCGCGATTCGCTGGCGGGCAGGGACGTTTTCGCCGTGCTGCCAACGGGCGGAGGCAAGTCGCTTTGCTTTCAACTGCCGGCGCTCGTTCGGCCCGGGCTGACGGTCGTTGTGTCGCCGTTGATCGCGCTGATGAAGGACCAGGTGGACGCGTTGCAGGCGGCGGGCGTGGCCGCTACGTTTCTGAATTCGTCGCTCGCGGCTGGCGAATCGCGTCCACGATTGCACGGATTGCACAACGGCGAATTCAAACTGCTCTACGTCGCGCCGGAGCGTTTGATGTTGTCGGGTTTTCTCGACGACCTGCAGCGCTGGAACGTGAACTTGTTCGCGATTGACGAGGCGCATTGTGTCAGCGAGTGGGGGCACGATTTCCGTCCGGAATACCGGCAGCTTTCATCGTTGCGCGAGAAGTTTCCCGGCGCGCCGTTCATGGCGTTGACGGCCACGGCCACGGAGCGCGTTCGCGCGGACATCATCAAGCAACTGCACCTGCGCGACCCGCGTTGTTACGTGGCCAGCTTCAATCGCCCGAACCTGACGTATCGGGTGTCGGCCAAATCAGGTTCTTGCGGACAAATCCTCGATTTCATCCAGGCCCGTCCGCGCGAGGCGGGGATCATCTATTGCCAGGCGCGAAAGACCACTGAAGACCTCGCGCGCAAATTGAGCGCCGACGGAGTGACGGCGCTGCCGTATCACGCGGGACTGACAGCGGGGGAACGCACGAAGAATCAGGAGATGTTCCTCCGCGATGAAGTTCGCGTGGTTTGCGCCACGATCGCCTTCGGCATGGGCATCAACAAACCGAATGTGCGCTTTGTCATCCATTACGATCTGCCGAAGAACATCGAGGGTTACTATCAGGAAACGGGTCGGGCGGGCCGCGACGGCTTGCCAAGCGAATGTCTGTTGCTGTTCAGCCCCGGTGACCGCGTGAAGCAGATGCGGTTCATTGACGAGAAGCCCGACCCAAAGGAACGCGAAATTGCCCGGGCGCAATTGGAGCAAATGCTGCACTACGCGGAGATTGCAACCTGTCGCCGCGAGTCGTTGCTGGGGTATTTTGGGGAGAAGGTAGTGGCACGGGCGTCTCGCCCGTTCGATGAAAACCAGAACCGAACAGGCGGGACGCCTGTGCCACTATTCAATTGCGGCTCTTGCGACAATTGTCTATCGCCGCGCGCGACGTGGGACGGCACGGTGGCGGCGCAAAAGTTTTTGTCCTGCGTTTATCGCATCCGCGAGAAAAGCGGGTTCAATGTCGGCATGAATCACATCGTCGAAGTGCTGACCGGCGCGGACACCGAGAAAGTCCGCAAGTTCGGACATCAATCACTGTCCACCTACAACATCGGCACGGAACACTCGCGCGCGGAGTGGGCCGCCATCGGACGTGAACTGGTCCGGCTCGGTTTGCTGTTCCAGAACAGCGACAAATTCAACGTCATCGAGATCACCGACGATGGCATGGCCGCGTTGAAGGAGCGTCGCAAGATCACGCTGACGAAACCCGTCGCCGCGCCTGAACCGGACAAGGAGAAACATCGCGCTGGTGAAATCGCCTGCGACGAGGCGCTGTTCGAGAAATTGCGCGCGTTGCGCAAACAACTGGCGGACGAACGCGGCGTGCCTCCTTACATCGTTTTCTCGGACGTTGCGCTGCGACAGATGGCGCGTTTCTATCCGCAGAACGACAGGGAGTTTTCGCGCATCAGCGGTGTCGGCGAAAAGAAACAGCGCGAGTTTGGGAACATTTTCCTGGGAGAGATTGCAGCGCATCTTCAAAAGAACCCGCGCCAGATGTTTGCCGACGATTCGTTCGATAGTGGCACAGGCGTCCCGCCTGTTCGAACGGGCAGGATGCCCGTGCCACTACGTTCTCGCATCACAGATACCGTTGGCGAGACATTGCATTATTACCGGCAGGGAAAATCCGTGGCGGAGATCGCGCACATTCGTGGCGTGGTGGAAGGCACGATTTACACCCACCTTGAAACCGCCATGCAAGCGGGCGAGGCGATTGATGTGGATTCCCTTGTGAGCGCGGAAGCGCAACGCGAGATTGCGGCAGCGTTCGAGAAGCACGGCTTTGTCAGTCTCGGTCGCGTGGTGGAATCGTTGGGTGGCCGATACGGTTACGGTCCGTGCCGGCTCGTTCGCGCCGCGCTACAGATGAAACCGTAGCGGCAGGCATCCTGCCTGCCGTAGAGCCGAGCTTCCAGCCCGGCGGAAAAGCCGCACGCAACATCAGACGCGTTGGAATGTTTCAAGCGTGTATCAGAATTCACGTCCCATTCCGGGCGGCAGGATGCCGCCCTCTACGGCAACCAAGGATGGTTGCCGCTACACGTTCACCGCTCCGCTTCCACCAACCGGTAGCCGATGCCCGGTTCGGTGCGGATCAACTCCGCGTCACCCGGTTTGTCCTCCAGCTTCTCCCGCAGGTGCGCGAAGTGAACGCGCAGATAATGCGTCTGCTCCACCGCCTTCGGTCCCCAGACCTCGGTGAGCAACTGCCGATGCGTCAAAACTTTTCCTGCGTGCGTCACAAGCAGGCGGAGCAGGGAATACTCGATGGGCGTGAGTTTCACCTCTTGTTTGCGTTTGCGAACGATGCGGGCGGACAAGTCCACTTCCAGATCGCCGGTGCGGAAGATGGCGTCTGCGCCTTGGGGCTGAACATGGCGCAACGCCGCGCGCAGCCGGGCGAGGAGTTCGGCGCTGTTAAACGGCTTGGTCACGTAATCATCCGCGCCCGCATCGAGCGCAGCGACCTTGTCGTCCTCGCGGTCGCGCACGCTCAGGATGATGACGGGAACTTTGCTCCATTCGCGCAGTCGTTTGAGTAATTCCACACCTTCAAGATCGGGTAAACCGAGATCGAGCAACACCACGTCCGGGCGACGTTGCGCGGCTTGGGCAACACCGTCCTGACCAGTCGCAGCATCGAACACACGATAGCCATTCGCCTCCAGCGTCACGCGCAGGAGGCGACGGATTTGCGGCTCGTCGTCAATCACCAGGGCGGTTGGGGAAGCGGGGAGATTGCTCATGTCAGTTGCGGGAAAAAGCGGCGGTGAACGCGCCGCAGTCCAGACGCTTCGCGCGGAACGGGAGCGGAAGGCAAACGCGGAGCGTCTGGACTGCGGTCGGTTCAGCACCGCTTTTGGAAACGAGCGGAGTGAACTCACCAGCGGGGGCAAAGTTTGTGAAACGCTCGCCCTCACCCCGGCCCTCTCCCCCAGGAGAGGGAGAAACGCCCGCCGTCTCCGTCGAGAAGCTGCGACTGGATTGGCTGAAGAAACAAACGAACCCTAGAGCGTTTACGCTGCCTGTCCCCTCTCCCCGGGGGAGAGGGTTATGGTGAGGGCGAGCGTCCAACCATCTTTTCATACTTCCCCCTCTACGGTTGGCGGCGTTTCCTTCTGCGGCAAACGAATGGTGAACCTCACGCCACCGCCGGGACGATTCTCGGCGGAGATTGTGCCGCCGTGTGCTTCGACAAAACCTTTTACAATGGTGAGGCCGAGGCCGCTGCCGCCGGTCGGAGCATGAGGCGCGCGGAAAAACTTGTCGAAGATGCGTGGCAATACTTCGGGCGGAATGCCCGGGCCGCGATCAGCCACCGAAAGCATCAATTCGCGTTGCGGGCCCGATACGGTAGGAGCGCGGCCTTCAGGCCGCTTCAGCGTGGCGGGCAAGATAGACGTGGAAACTGACTCGATCGTCTTTGTTTCAATAGGACCTTGAAGCGGGCTGAAGCCCGGGCTCCCCGTCTCGCGGACGCTCACTTCAATCGCCGTCCCGCCCGGGGTGTGATTTGCCGCGTTGAGCAACAGGTTGGCAAGTGCGTGGAGCATCAGCGAGAAGTCGAAGCGCACGATTAACGGCGCGGCGGGCAGGTCCAGCTTCACGGCATGCGCGGCGAGTTCGCGCTGCAATTCGCGCAGCGTCGTCTGCACCAGATCGCGGGCGTCGTGCCAGTCGAGATTGGGGCGGACCTGGCCGGATTCGAGTCGGGCCACGTCGAGCAGATTGCCGACGACGCGGTTGAGTCGCGTGTTGGCTTCCTGAATCTCGCCGATCAATTCGCGGCGCTGTTCGATGCTCGCGTTCTCGGTCGCAGCCAACGCGCTGGCGGCGCTAGTGCTGGCGGCGAGCGGGGTGCGGAGTTCGTGGGAGATGGAATTCAGCAGTGTGCGACTGAACTTCTCCGACTCGGCGAGAAGACGCGCTTGTTCGGCGGCGGCGCGCAGTTCCACGCGGTCCAACACCAGCGCGGCCTGTCGGGCGAAGGTTTCCAGCAAGTCCCGTTGCGCAAGCGTCGGTCGCTTGTGTGTCAGTCCCACGGCGAGGATGCCAAAAGCTTTGCGCCCGGTGGCCAACGGCAGGTGCAATGCTTCCGCGCCGGGCAGATTGTCGGTGAACTTGCCGGCGGCCTTGCGCTGGCGAAACGCCCAGTCCGCGACGCTGAGTTCCTTTTCCGAAAGCGTGAGCGAACTGTCCGGGTGCGCGACCAGTTGATTGTTCACTGCCAGCGCGACGGCGACCGGCGCTTCAAACAAGCGACTGACCTGCGAAACAAGCTGCCAGACGACTTCATCGCGCGAGGCGGCTTCGGCGAGATCGCGGGACATCTGGTAGAGCGCGGTGGCGCGTTCTTCGCGGCGGCGCTCGGCCTGTTCCTGCAAGCGGATGCGCGCGACGAGTTGACCCAGCACAATCGCCACAATGAAGTAGAGGCCGAACAACAAGCCGTCTTCGATGGTCGCAATGACGAAGGTGAAGCGCGGTTCGAGGAAAAAGAAATTCCAGACGAACGCACTCAACGCTCCAGCCACCAGCACCGGGCCGCGGCCCACCTTCAATGCCAACATGACCACCACAAACAGAAAAACCATTCCCGGCACGCGCGGGCCGGTGAATGTCATCAGTCCCAGATTGACGATGCCCGTGGCCGCGATCATGCCAGCAGCGAAGAGGTATTGATGGAAATTGGACGCGAGCAATGGCCGCCAGATGCTCGGGGTGACTGCGACGCCGGCTTTCTCGGCGCGCACGACATGGAGGTCAATGTCGCCACTCTCGCGTGCCAATCGTCGCAACAGTCGTTCACCGGTCAGCCAGCCAAGCAGGCCGCCGCCGATGGGTTTGCCAATGACAATCTGCGTGGCATTTTGCTCGCGCGCCACGCGTAACAGGCCGCGCACGAGATCAACATCCGTGGTGGCGATGACTTCCGCGCCGAGTTCGCGGGCGGCGGCGAGATTTTTCTCAAGCTGGCCTTGCGCGCTCTCGGACAGGGTGCGCGGACTTTCCACATGGACCGCGAGCCAGCGGCAGCGCAAACCATCGGCCATGCGACGGGTCCAGCGGATGAGCGGTTCGGAAAACGGTCCTGGCCCGACGGCGACGAGCAGGCAATGGCCCGTCTTCCAAGGCCCGGCGTCGGTTTGCAGACGACGGAGATCGCGCGTGTCCACGCCGACGTGATCGGCCACGAGGCGGAGGGAGAGTTCGCGGAGTGCGGTGAGATTGGCTTCGCGGAAAAAATTCTGCGCGGCGGCAGCGGCGCGTTCAGGCACGTAAACCTTGCCCTCGCGCAAACGCTGCATCAGTTCAGCGGGCGGCAGGTCAATTAGTTCGATCACCGCGTCGTCGAGGATGGAGTCAGGGACGGTCTCGCGAATCTCCGAGCCGGTGACCTGGAGCACGGTGTCGGCGCGACTCTCGACATGCTGGACGTTAAGCGTGGTGAGCACGTCAATGCCCGCGTCGAGCAACTCGGCCACGTCCTGCCAGCGTTTCGGATGACGTGAACCGGGCGCGTTGGTGTGCGCGAGTTCGTCCACGAGTGCAAGCTGCGGTCTGCGCGCGAGCGTGGCGTCCAGATCGAATTCCGTCAGCGCGATGCCGCGATGTTCCAGCGCGCGGCGGGGGATTTGCGGCAAGCCAACGGTGAGTGCGTTAGTTTCCTTGCGGCCGTGCGTTTCGACGTAGCCGATGACCACGTCGCGCCCGGCTTTCAACTCGCGTTGTGCGGCCTCCAGCATGGCGTAGGTCTTGCCGACGCCGGGCGACATGCCGAGAAACACCTTGAGCCGACCGCGTTTCTGCGCGGCCTCCTCGCGCTGGATGGAACTCAGCAGCGCATCAGGATTGGGGCGGTTCTCGTCAGCCACGGAGTCAGAGTATTCGACGTGACGAAGGTTTCATAGTTCGATTGAGCAAGTGGATGAACGGCGTCACGAACAACCACCAATAGAACGGCAACGACAGGATGCAACCCAAGCCGAGCAGGACTACCAGAGCGACATCCACGAATCCCGCGTTGGTCGGTGCTGTTGCCACGGTTGGCTCATGGGTTGTCGAGCGCGAGGTTCAACTCCAGGACGTTGACCAAACGATCCGGCGTCAAGGCGCCACCCGGCGCAAACGCCTGCTGTTTGATAAGCATTCCGACTTGCGACGGTGGAATGTTGCGAGCCTTTGCCACGCGGTTGGCTTGATAGAGCGCCGCGTGCTCGGTGATGTGCGGATCAAGCCCACCGCCGGAGGCTGCTGCGAGATTCGCCGGCAACGGCTTCTCGACCGACGCGCCATATTGTTCGATCAATTGCCGCGCGCGTTCGGTCAGGTTGGTGCTGGTCGGTGATTTGTTGCTGCCGCCTGCGGCGGCGGCGTTGTAACCGACTGCTGAGGGTCGCGGCCAGAAATAAACTGCGTTTGTGAAACTCTGCGCGATCAAGTGGCTGCCGACAATTTTTCCGTCTGTGTCCTTGATCAAAGAACCTTCCGCCGTGCCGGGCGTCACGAGTTGAGCGAAGCCCAGAATCAGCGCGGTATATCCGGCCACACAAATGAGCAGGGTGACAATGACGAGACGAATGCTGGCGATAAGTGGTTTCATAACTTTTCTCCAAATGGTGAGCGCATGAATTGCAGATGTTCCGCAATCGGTCCAAGCGCCGCGACCGGGAAGAACGTTAGTGCACCGATGAAGATGATGGTGGCGACCAGCATGATTCCGAACGTGGCGTTTTCAACGCCCAAGGTGCCGGCGGATTGCGGCGTTGGTTTTTTTGCGGCCAGTGATCCGGCAATCGCCAGCGGCAGGATGATCGGGATGAATCGCGCCAGCAGCATGACGAGGCCGGTCGCGATGTTCCATGGCCCGGTGTTGTCGCCCAAGCCCTCGAATCCCGAGCCGTTGTTCGCGGCGGCGGAGCTGAACTCGTAGAGCATTTCGCTGAAGCCGTGCGCCCCGGTGTTATTCAGCGTGTCCCGACCCCACGGTGTCGCGGCGAAGAGCGCGGTGCCGCCGAGAATGAATAATGCGTGGGCCAGCAGGGCAATGACGGCGAGTTTGACTTCGTGCGCCTCAATCCGCCGGTTCAAATACTCCGGCGTGCGCCCGACCATCATGCCCGCGACGAACACGGCGAGGACGATGTAGATGAACATGTTGATCATGCCGACGCCAACGCCGCCAAAAGTCGCGTTCAGCCACATGCCGATCATGGGCATCAGACCGGTCATTGGATTGAGGCTGTCGTGCATGGCGCTGACTGAGCCGTTGCTGGTTGAAGTGGTGAGGACGGCCCACAGCGGGCCGGTGGTGGCGCCGAAACGAAGTTCCTTGCCCTCGAGATTGCCGACGTTTTGCTCGATGGGCAAACCGGCGAACGCCTGCGTCGGCGCTTGTTCAAACCAGACCGCACCGGTGGCTTTTGCGAGGAGGAAAACGAGCATGACACCGAACACGACCGCCGCATGGCGCAGGCGGCCCACGATGCGGCCAAACATCCACACACAGGCCATCGGGATGAGGATGATCGAAACCATTGCCACTGCATTCGTCCAGAAGGTGGGGTTCTCGAACGGATGGGTGCAGTTCGGGCCGAAGAAACCGCCGCCGTTCGTGCCGAGTTGTTTGATGGCCACGAAGGCTGCCACCGGCCCGCGGGAGATGATTTGCTCGATGCCTTCGAGAGTGGTCGCGTGCGCCGCACCCGCCAATGTCATGGGCATTCCGCCCAGCGCGAAGAGCAAGGCAACAATGATTGCCAGCGGTAGCAGCACGAGAAATGTCGCGCGTTGCAGGTCGAGAAAGAAGTTGCCCAGGTCCTTGCGTCCGGCCAGACCACGCGCCATCGCCGCCAACGCAGCGATGCCCGTCGCGGCCGAGACGAACTGCAACCACATCAACGCGGCCAGTTGCGAGAGGTAGCTGAAGGTGGATTCGCCGGAATAGTGTTGTAGGTTTGTGTTGGAAGTGAACGACGCGGCGGTGTTGAAGATCAGGCTGCCTTCGACGGCTTTCTGTCCGTCTGGATTCAACGGCAAATGATGTTGAAACGCCATGAAACCAAAGCTCACGACGAACATCAGGACGTTGAAGATCAGCATTGAGACGATGTAGTGTTTCCAGTTCTGCGATTCGCCGGTGAAGCGACCGCCGAAGAAATGGAACAGGCGGGCGAACCTGTTGGCCAGGCTGCCGGGCGTTGGCGTTGGGTCCATGGCCCATTTCATATAGCGGCCCAGCGGCCACGAAAGAATGGCTGCGCCTCCGACGATGAGTGCGACAAAGAGTATTGCGTTCATAAGTGTGAAATCAGGTTCAGCGTTCCCAGCGTTCGATTGCCGCCGTCAAAGCGAACAGCAGGCCGAAGCTGACGAGTCCAAGAAGCAAGTAGAGCCACATAGAATTCCTGTTGGTTAGGCGAGACCCACTGCGGTCAGCGCGAGATCAATGAGTTTGATGCCGATGAACGGTGCGATGACGCCACCGAGTCCATAGATGAGCAGATTGCGCCGTAGCACTGCGGCTGCGCCCATCGGTTTGTAGCTGATGCCTTTGAGCGCCAGCGGAATCAGGGCGATGATAATCAGGGCGTTGAAAATAACGGCGCTGAGAATCGCCGACTCCGGCGAATGCAGCCGCATGATGTCCATCGCCGCGAGCGGACCCTGTGTTCCCGGGGTCGTGTAGAGTATGGCGAACAGCGCGGGCAGAATCGCGAAGTACTTGGCGACATCGTTCGCGAGACTGAACGTCGTCAACGCTCCGCGCGTCATGATGAGTTGTTTGCCGATCTCGACGATGTCAATGAGCTTGGTGGGATTACTGTCGAGGTCCACCATGTTGCCGGCCTCGCGTGCGGCTTGCGTGCCGGTGTTCATCGCCACGCCGACATCCGCTTGAGCCAGCGCGGGCGCGTCGTTCGTGCCGTCACCGGTCATGGCGACGAGGTGGCCGGCGACTTGTTCATCGCGGATGCGTTTCAGTTTATCTTCCGGGGTCGCATGGGCCATGAAATCGTCCACGCCCGCTTCAGCGGCAATCGCGGCGGCGGTCAGCGGATTGTCGCCCGTGATCATGATGGTTTTGATGCCCATCTTGCGCAGATGCGCGAAACGTTCCTTCATTCCGCCCTTCACGACATCTTTCAACTGCACGATGCCGAGGACTTCACGGCCTTCCGCCACAACGAGCGGCGTGCCGCCAGAGCGGGAAATCTCGTCAACGCTTTGGCTGATCGCTGGCGGGAACTGTCCGCCCAATTGATCCACATAGCCGCGAATCGCGTCCGCCGCGCCTTTGCGGATGGCGCGGGCGGGCTGGCCATCCCGAACCGGAAAGTCCACGCCGCTCATGCGGGTCTGCGCGGTGAAAGGGACAAACTGTGCGTGCGGCTGCGCAACTTCGCGGGCGCGCAACTGGAACTTCTCCTTCGCCAGCACCACGATGCTGCGGCCTTCGGGCGTCTCATCAGCAAGCGACGCAAGCTGCGCGGCATCGGCGAGGCGTTCAGGTTTGATGTTCGGTGCGGGCAGGAAAGCCGTGGCCATGCGATTGCCCAGCGTGATGGTGCCGGTCTTGTCGAGTAGCAGCACGTCCACGTCACCGGAGGCCTCGACCGCGCGCCCGCTCATCGCCATCACATTGCGCTGAAGCACGCGGTCCATGCCCGCGATGCCAATGGCGCTGAGGAGACCGCCAATTGTCGTAGGAATCAAACACACCAACAGCGCGACCAGCACCGGCACGGAGAACACTGCGCCCGCGTAGAGGCCAAACGGTTTCAATGTCACGCAGACCAGCAGGAAAATCAGTGTGAGCGCCGAAAGCAGAATCGTGAGGGCGATTTCATTTGGTGTTTTCTGGCGTTTGGCCACTTCAACCAGCCCAATCATTCGGTCGAGAAAGCCGCAGCCTTTGTCCGCTGTGATGCGAATGACGATGCGATCGCTCAAGACGCGCGTGCCGCCGGTGACGGCGCTGCGGTCGCCGCCGCTCTCGCGGATGACCGGCGCGGATTCGCCTGTGATGGCGGCCTCATCCACGCTGGCGATGCCTTCGATGACATCGCCGTCCGCGGGGATGACATCGTTTGCCTCGCAAACCACGGTGTCTCCTTTCTGCAACTCATTGGCCGGAACCTTTTCCTCACGCCCGTTGCGCAACCGGCGGGCCATGGTGTCCTTGCGGGCCTTTCGCAGGGCGTTGGCCTGGGCTTTGCCCCGGCCCTCCGCGAAGGCCTCGGCGAAATTGGCGAAAAGAACCGTGAACCAGAGCCAGATCGAAAGCTGGGCAACAAAACCGCGCTCACCGGGTGAGGTGAAGATTCCAGCGGTCGTCAACGCCGCGCCGACCAGCGTTACGAACATTACCGGATTCCTGATCATCAATCGCGGGTGGAGTTTCTTGAAAGCGTCTCCAATCGCCGGTCCGACAATCTTCCCATCAAAAAGAGAAACAGGTTTTTGAGTCATACTTGGTCCTTAAAACTTTTCCGGCCGAATCATGGCCACGAACAGGTAAACGAACAGCAGCATGGCGGTAATGCCGACAATGAGGTTTTCCATAAGGCGTTTCAGAGTTTTTCCCGGCTGCGACCGTAAAGTCTCACTGGAGCGAGGGAAAGAATGCTGATTCCGATGTGCATGAGGTCAGACTTAAGCTTCTGGTGGCGGCGGATTGATTCGCAGTGATTCGTGTTCACTTATGTCGCCAAGGTGAGCGGTTCAGGGCTGTAGAGCTAATCAAGTTCAGGTCTGAGGACGTTAAGAATGTGTTAAGGTCCTGCCCAGGCAACCAATTCGCGGTTTGTCCAGCCTTGACCTTTTTCGCTGGCAAGGCATCCTACGCAGCCCGGTTAAACCCGCCGTTCGCAGTCGCTGTCCCGCAGCCGCGTGACAGTGTTTCCCGGTCGCAAGTATTGTTGCGGCTGTTATCATTGCGGCGTGGACAGGCCGGTCATTTACGATATGCAGCACATCCGAAACATCGCGATCATCGCGCACGTTGATCATGGCAAGACCACGCTGGTGGACTGCCTACTCAAGCAATCCGGCACCTTCCGCGCCAACCAGCACGAGTCCTCTGAGGAACGGCTCATGGATTCGATGGACCTGGAGAAGGAAAAGGGCATCACCATCCGCGCCAAGAACGCCGCCTTCAAGTACAAGAATTTTCACGTCAACATCGTGGATACACCCGGTCACGCGGACTTCGGCGGCGAGGTCGAGCGCATTATGAACATGATTGACGGCGTGCTGCTGGTGGTGGACGCCGCCGAAGGGCCGCAAGCGCAAACGCGCTTTGTACTGCGCAAGGCGCTCGAAGCCGGCGCCAAGCCCATCGTGGTCATCAATAAAATTGACCGCGAGAACGCCAATCCGAAAAAGGTGCTCGACGACGTTTTTGAGCTTTTCATGTCGCTGAATGCGACGGACGAGCAACTGGATTTCCCGTTCATCTACTGCTCGGCCAAGCTGGGGTTTGCCAAAACGGAACTCGAACACGTCACCGGCACGATGGAGCCGCTGTTTGACGCGATTGTGAAACACATTCCACCGCCCCGCGCCCGGGCGGGCGACGGTTTCCAAGTGCTCGTGGCCAATCTCGATTACTCGGACTACCTGGGGCGCATTGCGTTTGGCAAAATCGTCGAAGGCAAAGTAAAGGTGGCGGACGAAGCGATTTGCCGTCATGGGCACGGCGCCATCTCCAAGGGCAAGATCACCGCGATCTATCATTTCGAGGGCATGAAGCGGGTGGAAGTGCCGGAGGCGCACGCCGGCGACATTGTCGGGCTGACCGGCTTTGAGGATGTGTTCATTGGGGAAACCATCTGCGATTCCGAGGCGCGCGCGGCGTTGCCGTACATTCCGATTGATCCCCCGACGATCCAGATGGAATTCGCCGTGAACGATGGTCCCCTGGCCGGCAAGGATGGCAAACTCGTCACAGCGCGGCATATCTGGGAGCGGCTGGTGAAAGAGACCCGTACGAACGTGGCCCTGCGCATCGCGCAAACGTCCGACCCGAAGATTTTTGCCGTCAGCGGGCGCGGTGAAATGCAGATCGCGATTCTCGTGGAGCAGATGCGCCGGGAAGGTTACGAAGTGCTGGTATCGCGCCCCGAGGTGTTGTGGAAGAAAGGTCCGAACGGCGAAGCGCTGGAGCCGATCGAAAAGTTGTTCGTGGAGGTGCCTAATGAGAATCTGGGCGCGGTGATGGAGAACCTGTCTTTCCGCAAAGCCCAGATCGTGAACATGAACCACGTCGGCAGTGTCGTGTCGGTCGAGGCCCTGATTCCCATGCGCGGCCTCATTGGCTTTGAAACGGATTTGGTGAACCTGACGCGCGGCCTGGGCGTCATGAGCCATCTCTTTCATGAATACGGCGAAGACCGCGGTGAGATCGCCGCGCGCAAGAACGGGTCGCTGGTTTCCATGGATGGCGGTGAAGCCACCTCCTACGCGTTGAACATGATTCAGGAGCGCGGACGTTTGATGGTGGTGCCGGGCGATCAGGTTTATGTGGGCATGATCGTGGGCGAGAACGCGCGCGAAAATGACATCCCCGTGAATCCGGTGAAGGAGAAGAAACTCACCAACATGCGGTCCCAAGGCGAGGGCAAAGGCATCCAACTCAACGCGCCGCTGCGACTTAGTCTCGAACGCGCGCTGGAATACATTGACGTGGACGAATACGTCGAAGCCACGCCGAAGAATCTGCGGCTGCGCAAGAAGATCCTGGACGAGAATCAGCGTAAACGCGCGGAGAAGAGCCGCATGATCCGGTTCTTAGAGGTTTAACCGCCAGGCAACGCGGGGGACCTGAGCCTCCGAAACGCGAAAGGAATCGCGGCCAACGCGATCTATCGGCCCTGACGCCGCTTGACTTTCAACTGCGCCAGTGAATGAGCCAGCGCGGCGTTCACGCGGGCCACTTCCTCATCATCCAGTTTCTCACCCAACCGACTCTCGGCTCGTCGGCGGGCTTCTTCGGCGGCGGCTTCGTCAATGTTTTCCGCCCGGATGGCCATGTCGGTCAGGACCGCCACCCGGTCCCCGGTGATCTCCACAAAGCCATCACCCACGGCCAGGAAGAAATCCTCCGCGCCCTTGCGTACGACGATTTCCCCGGCGGACAACTGCGTCATCAACGGGACGTGCTGGGGGTAAATGCCCATTTCGCCTTCGACCCCCGGCAGCGTGACCATGTCCACGTCGTCGGAGAAGATCTTCGCGTCCGGGGTGACGATTTCGAGTTTGAGCGTGGCCATTTGTGCTTGAAAACGTTGAATCGCGCAAGCGGTCGAACCCTTGAACCGGCGACCGGTTCAATGATTCACCGAATTACGCTTCGTTAATCTCCTCAATGCCGCCCTTCATGTAAAAGTTCACTTCGGGCACTTCGTCGTGCTTGCCTTCGAGGATTTCCTTGAAGCCGCGCACAGTTTCGGCCACGGGCACCTGCTTGCCTTCGCGACCGGTGAACACCTGCGCCACCGAGAACGGTTGGCTGAGGAAGCGTTGAATCTTGCGCGCGCGGAACACGGTGAGCTTGTCCTCGGGCGAAAGCTCGTCCATGCCCAGAATGGCAATGATGTCCTGCAAATCTTTGTAGCGTTGCAGCACCTTTTGCACGCCACGCGCCACGTCGTAATGCTCCTGACCCACGATATCCGCAGCCAGGGCGCGGGAGTTCGATGCCAGAGGATCCACGGCGGGATAGATGCCCAGCTCGGCAATGGAACGCTCCAGCACAATGGTTGCATCCAGGTGCGCAAAGGTCGTGGCCGGCGCCGGATCGGTCAAGTCATCGGCGGGCACATACACGGCCTGGAATGAGGTGATGGAGCCTTTCTTCGTGGAGGTGATGCGTTCTTGGAGGTCGCCCATCTCGGCCGCCAAGGTCGGTTGATAACCCACGGCGCTCGGCGTGCGGCCCAGCAGCGCGGACACTTCCGAACCGGCCTGTGAGAAGCGGAAAATGTTGTCCACGAACAGGAGCACGTCCTGGTTCTTCTCGTCGCGGAAATACTCGGTGACGGCGAGGGCGGAGAGCGCCACGCGCAACCGCGCGCCGGGCGGTTCATTCATCTGGCCGTAAACCAAACCAATGCGCGAGCCGGGTTCGATCACCGGCAATCCGTTCTCCCCGACCACCGGATGGCCCTTGTCATCCTTCTTCACCTTGATGACACCGGCTTCGATCATTTCGTTGTAGAGGTCGTTGCCTTCGCGTGTGCGCTCACCAACACCGGCGAACATCGAAATGCCGCCGTGCAGCTTGGCGATGTTGTTGATGAGTTCCATGATGACGACGGTCTTGCCAACCCCGGCGCCGCCGAACGCACCGACCTTGCCGCCCTTCAAGAAGGGGCAAATCAGGTCAATAACCTTGATGCCGGTGGTGAGAATCTGCGGGGAAGTGGATTGATCCACCAAGGGGGGCGCGGGCCGGTGAATGGGCAGGAACTTGTCCGCCTGCACCGGTCCCTGTTCATCCACCGCCTGACCAGTCACGTCGAACACGCGGCCCATGACGGCTTCCCCCACGGGCATGGAGATGGGCGCGCCCTGGTCGGTGATGGCCATGCCGCGTTTGAGTCCCTCAGTGCTGCTCATGGCCACGGCGCGAATCCAGTTATCGCCGAGGTGTTGTTGCACCTCAAGGGTCAACCGCGTTTTGCCAGCGGCGCCGGGCGGGGTGAATTCGACGGTGAGTGCGTTGTAGATGGCCGGCAACTGGTCGGGGAACTCGATGTCCACGACCGGGCCGATGATTTGAACGATTTTGCCTTGGTTCATGAGATGCTAATTGCCCAACGCCATCTGGGCGGTGGTGATTTCCAAAAGTTCCTTGGTGATGTTGGCCTGCCGCAATTTGTTGTAATCCAGCGTCAGGTCCTTGATCAACTGTTTGGCATTGTCGGTGGCGTTCTTCATGGCCACCATGCGGGAACTGTGCTCCGAGGCCTTGGCTTCGAGCAGGACCTGGTAAACCTGAAAATTGAGATAATGCGGCAGCAGTTCGCCCAGGACCTTGTCGGCGCCCGGCTCGAAGAGGTATTCCAAGGGTGACTTCTCCAACGTCGCGCCGAGCGCGCGGCTGTCAACGCCCGCACTGACGGCTTTCAGTTCGCCGATCGGCAGCAGGGGCAGGGCCTCTGGTTTCTGGGTGAGGGTGTTGACGAAATTGGTGAACAGGATGTCCACATGGTCCACTTCGCCTTTGACGAACATTTCCTGAATGAACCGGGAGACGGCACGCGCCTCCCCAAACTGCGGGGAATCTTTGTAGGTGAATTCGGCCGCCAGCGTGCGCCGTGTGCGGGCCACGAACTGTGATCCCTTGCGCCCCGCGCACACAAACACCGTCGTATCCTTGGAAAACTTCGCCGCCTCCCGCATCAGGTTCGAGTTCAGGGCGCCGCACAACCCCTTGTCGGTGCTGACCAACAACACGGCGCGCTTGCGTACGTCCCGCTTCGCCATCAACGGGTGGGTGAAGTCGCCGGCGTGCTCGGCCACGTGGGCGAGCATGTTGTTCATGAGGGCGGCATAGGGACGGCCCGCCAGCGCCAATTGCTGGGCCTTGCGCATCTTGGACGAGGCGACCATCTGCATGGCTCGCGTAATCTGCGCCGTGTTCTTGACCGACTTGATGCGTCGGCGGATGTCGCGGGTACTGGGCATGAAACTAGTTTCGTGATGCGGGTCTCACCCGATAGGGTGGCGCGCTTTCGCGCAAAAATCCGATTTGTCGGCGGTTCTCCGGCAGCGGCGGCTCGACCAACTGCCGGATCGCTTCAAACAGATTCTGAATTGCCTCGTCGTGGCCGGCGATGCGGCCCTCCAACTCGGCCAGTTTTCCCGCCAGCTCCTTGTGCGCGGCCAACTGTTCGCGCATTGAGACGAAGACCTGCACCACGCGAATGCTGGCCTCGATCGCCGTCTTGCTCCGCAGGACATTCGAGAGCTGCAACGCGCCATGCTCGGTGAAGACCCAGGGTAATTTGCGGCGTCCTCCCCGCCTACCTTTTGATATCGCATTCTGCGACATCAAACGCGCAAACTCCTCAGGAGCAAGCTGAAATGCAAAGACAGCCGGAAACCGATTACGATTCCTCTGGAACTGTTCGTTCAAACGCGTTGTGCTAACCCCATACACTTTTGCCAAATCGGAATCGAGCATCATGCGCTGCCCGCGGACGAGGAAGATCAACTCCTCAATCCTGCGAACTGGCGTCATTGCTGTCTCGTTAGCCATAGTTCTGTTATTCAACGATTCGCGATTTTATGTCGCAGTCAGCGACCTCAAGATGTCTCATCCTCGGATGCTTACCGGTAGGTCTGCTTGAATTCGGTAACCGCTCCTTTCAATTCGCCGGCGAGCGCTTCGGTGATCGCTTTCTCATTGCGGATCTTCGTCAACAGGTCGGCTTTGCGGGTGGTCAGGAAATCCGTCAGCTTCTCCTGGCAATCCTTGACCTTGTCCACTGCCACGTCGTCAAAGAAGTTGTTCTGCACCGCCCACAGCACCGCCGCCTGGATTTCCACGGAAATGGGGTTGTATTGGGGCTGTTTGAAAATCTCCACCACGCGCTTGCCGCGTTCGAGGATGGCTTGGGTCTTGGCATCAAGGTCCGAACCGAACTGGGCAAACGCCGCCAGTTCGCGGAATTGCGCCAGATCGCCTTTGATACGGCCAGCCACCTGTTTCATGGCTTTGATCTGTGCCGCCGAACCAACGCGGCTGACCGACAGACCCACCGAGATCGCCGGACGCACGCCCTGATAAAACAGGTCGGTTTCCAGGTAAATCTGCCCGTCGGTGATCGAAATCACGTTGGTGGGAATGTACGCCGACACGTCGCCGGCCTGGGTTTCGATGATCGGCAGTGCTGTGAGCGAACCATTCCCGTATTTTTCACCGACCCGCGCTGAACGTTCGAGCAGGCGGCTGTGAAGATAGAACACGTCGCCGGGATAGGCTTCGCGACCGGAAGGGCGTTTCAGCACGAGCGAAACCTGCCGGTAGGCCACGGCTTGCTTGGAGAGATCATCATAAATGATCAGCGCATCCATGCCATTGTCCATGAACCACTCACCCATGGCCGCGCCGGCAAAGGGGGCGAGATATTGATTGGCGGCGGAATCGGACGCGGCCGCCACCACCACGATGGTGTCTTCCATCGCGCCGGCTTTTTCGAGTTCCGCGATGACCCGGGCGATGTTTGACTGTTTCTGACCGATGGCGACGTAAATATTGTGCATCGGGCGGAAACCCGGGTCGCCGGACTCGCGGCCCACTTTGTTGATGCGCGCCTGGTTGATCATCGTATCCACGCCAATCGTGGTTTTGCCGGTCGAGCGGTCGCCAATGATCAACTCGCGCTGGCCCCGACCAATGGGGATCATCGCGTCAATGGCCATAATACCCGTTTGCACAGGCTGGCTCACGGATTTGCGCTTGATGATGCCGGGCGCAATTTTCTCGACCGGATAGAAGGCGCTCTCCTTGATCGGACCTTTGCCATCCACGGGACGACCGAGGGCATCCACCACGCGGCCCAACAAGCCCTTGCCCACCGGGACGGACAACAGCTTGCCGGTGGTTTTGACCTCGTCGCCTTCGCTTACCGAGAGGTAATCACCCAAAATGATTGCACCGACTTCGGTTTCTTCCAGGTTGAGCGCCAGCCCCACCACGCCGTTGCCGAAGTCGAGCATCTCGTTGAGCATGGCATCGGTGAGACCTTCGATCTTCGCCACGCCGTCGGAGATTTCGCGAACGATGCCGACATTCTGCTTCTCGACCGACGTCTTTACGCCGGCTATCTGGGCTTCAATTTCCTGCAATAGATTGCTCATAGTTGTTCAAATCGCTGGCCGCTTGCGGAACCCCGGGAAACGCCGGAAGCTCCTCCGGCGACCGAGGGATCCGGCGGTCCTCAAAAACTGCTTTCGAGCGCGTTCAAGCGCGCCCGGATACTGCCGTCAAAAACGTCGCTGCCCACCTGCACCCGCAGGCCGCCAATCAACGCCGGGTTCACGCCGAACGTCACCGTCAACCCAGGGCCGTAACGTTGTGCCAGATTCGCGGTCACCGAAGTCCTGAGTGAATCGGCCACGGCCACGGCGCTGTCCACCCGCGCGGTGCGGCGCTCCAAATCCAGTTTCACCAACCGCTGGAAGTGCGAAAGGATGGCCAGAAAACCACGAGGTTTGCGGGCAATCACCGCGCCGACCGTCTGGCGGACGCGGTTTTCATCCAGCAGCCCGTTGACCAGACAGGCGCGAAACAACTGCTTGGCGTCGCGGCGGGCTTGTTTGGTGAGCTTCATGGCGCGGCGGGATCAGTTCGCGGCGAGTTGGCGGTTGGTTTCCTCGGCCAGCCGCTGCTGATCGTCGGTGGTCAAGACCTTGCCCGTGACGCGGGCGGTGGTGCTGACCACGAGCCGCCCAACTTCGCGCCGTAACTCGGTCTTCATGCGGGCCAGTTCCGCTTCGTTCGCCTGCCGTGCTTTGGCAATGATGTCATTGGCGGTGGCAATGGCCTTCTGCGTCTCCTGCTCAAGAATTCGGGCCGCCGACGTCCGGGCTTCTTCGATCAGTTTGTTGCCTTGCGTCCCGGCCTCGTTAAGGATTTCCTGCGACTTGGTCCGGGCGTTCGCCAGCTCCTGCTTGACCTGGTCGGCGTTGGTCATGCTCTCGGCGATCTTTTCGCGCCGCAATTCGAGCATGTTGAGCACCGGCTTGTAAGCCCATTTCCACAGGACAAACATGACGATCGCGAAGTTGATCGTCTGTGCGATCAACTTCGGCAGGTCAATTCCCAGAGTATGCAGGGTCTCACCCATAACCAACGAGCGTTAGCGAGCCACGACAAAGTAGATCAGGATGGCCAGACCTTCGGCGAGCGCCATACCGATCAGGGCGGTGGTGAAGACTTTGCCGAAAGCGCCAGGATTGCGTCCAATGGCTTCTGCGGCTTTGGCGGCAGCGATACCGACGCCCAAGGCGGCGCCCATGCCGACCAGGCCGATGGGAAGGTTGCCAGAGAGTTCTGCGAGCATCATACGGTTACTTTGGTTGTTTGGTTTTGTGTTTGTGTTACGACAGCCGTCCGCGCTTGAGCACGGTCCCGGCTGCAAATTTTAATGATGATCCTTCGCGCCATGCGATTCGTCGTCACTGTGCGAGCATAGCGTGCCGATGAAGGCAATGGATAATAGGGTGAACACCAGCGCCTGCACGACCGCCACAAGCAATTCCAAGAAATAGAAAGGTAGCGCCCCGATGCCCAGCGGCGAATTGGTGAGCATGATCGTCAACACGCTTTCGCCGCCATAGATGTTGCCATAGAGCCGCATGGCCAGCGCCACGGGCCGAATGCAAATCGAAATGACTTCGATCAGGCCGATGAAAATGAAGATCAGCGACAGCGGTATCACGATCAACCCCTTCATGCCACCCTTGACGCCGAAGATGTGCTTCACCAGTCCTAGCGGTCCGTTGTATTTCAAGGCCCACCAGGTACTCATCACGAAGAACACCGCAGCCATGGCCACGGTCATGTTGGCATCCGCCGTGGGCGGCCGGAATATAGGGTTGCCATTCCATTTAATGCTGCCAACACCGGGCAGCAGGCCCATCAGATTGGACACCACGATGAACAGGAAGAACGTAGCCACCAGTGGAAACACCCAGCGCGCCACCTTGGGCTCGAGCAATCCCTTCGTCAGTTCCTCCAAACCTTCGACGGCCGCCTCCACGATATTCTGCACGCCCGACGGTACCTCACCCATTTTCCGCGTACCGGCGCGAATAACAAAAAAGATCACTGCCGCCACCACCCAGGTATAAATCATGGAGTTGGTTACCGGCAACGGGCCGACATGAAACAACGTCGGCGCATCCGGCGAGACGGAGTGACTGGCATGGTCACCGTCCTTGCCGGCGCCAAGCGCCGAAGTTGCCACCGGCAGGACCGCTGCCAGCAGGAAGCACACGATTATAATTCTGAGAGATCGCATTGATCCAATCACGACGTTCACGGCCATTCGAATCGTGGTCGGTTACGCCGACCGTCCGCCGGAAGCCGCGAGAAACTGCCGAGGCGTGAATTGTTTCACAAGCATAATTTTCACCCCGGCGGGTTGTTGAGTTGTCTAATCGTCGTTGTGAGAACTCCTTCAATGCTCGGGCGGCAAGTCGCGCATCCAGACTTTGATCGCTCATAGCCCCGAGGTCGGTCGAGCAGGAGAGAACTTGGGTCAGGTGAGCAGGACCTCTGATTTTGCAGCCGTCGCTGGCGCGAGCGGTTACGGGCTGCCACCGAGACCCAGTTCCGCCGGGGTGCGGCGTGTGAGACCGAAACTGAAGGACTGCCCATCGTAAAAACGTTCGCGCAACTCGAAGTTCTCGAAGGAGACGCCGCCCGGAATGGGTCGCCGGCTCCTCCAATACGTATAACGGGCATTGACGGCGGCGTGCAAGTCGTCCCGCGCGGTTGCGCGCGGCTTTTTCCAATACTGCGTCACATTGAATCCGCCGTAATGCCAGAGCCGCGAACCGGGAAAAGGGAACACCGTAGCCGGGTTGGTTTCATCGGTGGTGACCGCCACCAGCAGGTTACCGGCAAGAGTACGTGCCAGCCGGTCCCGTGCAAAATAGCTATGCGGCGCAAAATCAGTGCCGCGGTGTTCAGCATAAAGTTCCAGGCAATTGATGGTTTCGTCCGCCAGCCAGAGTTGTCGGGCGCGCGCCAGGTTGCCCATCGTGGCGGTAAGGATGCAGTATTCCATCTCCGCGCTGTTCGTCTCCGCATGGACGGTCAACTGGATCTCATCCGGAGCGTCGCTGCACTGAGAAATCACCAGTCGTACGATGGCACCATTTTCAAACGGCTCGACGGCGAGGCTTACCTCGAGTTGTTCAGCCCCTGACGGCAGGCGGCGGAGGGTGCCGGGAATCAGGGCAGATGATTCGGCGTTGGTGTCGCCCACCGCCCAGAACCGTTTGCCCTGGATGCCGTCAAGGTGGCTGCGCTCCAATTCGCTGAAGCCTTTGCGGCCTCTTACCACCGGCTCGACGGCGATGAAATTGACCAGGTCATAACCGCCATTGGTGAGGATGGGATACCCGAGGCGGATCAGCCCGCGCGGTTCACTGTTCGCTCGGAATCCGCCCGGTGCCACCGCCCAAAGCAGCCCGCCGCGCACCCCCCAGACCGGCTGGTTTGTGTTCATGCCGGCGCGCACCCAGTCCGCCGCGTACGACGCCGGAGGCATGGAAGAAACCAAAAGCAAAATCAGGCAACCGACACGCATGGCCGGAAGAAGATAGGGCAGCATTGGAAACGAAACCAGCGGGAGTTGAGGTGGCAGGATGGATCTCGGTTTGGCGACAAACGACAGTCCGAACTGGCGTTGCCTGAGATCATTTTGCAGACTGCGCCGCATGTTTGTTTACGCACTGCCGATCTTTACCGGTGCGTTCCTCCTTTTCCAAGTTCAACCGCTCATTGGCAAGTCTATCCTCCCGTGGTTTGGCGGTGCGCCGGGAGTCTGGACCACCTGCATGTTGTTTTTTCAGGTTCTGCTGCTGGCCGGCTATGCCTACGCGCATTTCCTCTCGCGCTGGTTCCAACCCCGCGGTCAGGTGATCGTGCATCTGGGGTTGCTGTTGATGGGGTTGGCAGTCTCCCAGGTCACCCCCGACGATTCCTGGAAACCACACGACACCGAGCATCCGACCCTGGACATTTTGGTGCTGCTGACGGCGTGTCTGGGTCTGCCCTACTTCCTCCTCGCGTCCACGGGTCCGCTGATGCAGCAATGGTTCAGCCGGACGAACTCGGGCGTGTCGCCCTACCGGCTGTATGCCTTGTCGAATGTCGGCTCGTTGCTGGCGCTGGTCAGCTATCCGTTCTTCTTCGAAACCCGGTTCACGCGCCAGATGCAGGCCGAACTCTGGACTTGGGGGTTTGGCGCGTACGTCCTGTTTTCCGTTTGCTGCGCCTGGTGGCTGTGGAGGAAGAATCCGGTGGAACCCGCCACTTCAATCGAAGCGGCACCCGCGGCCAAGCTCAATCCGCCGCCCCGCGATTCTCATCTGTCTAGGTTTGATCAACTCCTCTGGCTGCTGTTGCCCGCCTGCGCCTCGGTGCTGTTGCTCGCCACCACCAACAAGATGTGCCAGGACGTGGCGGTGATTCCGTTTCTGTGGGTGCTGCCGCTGGCGCTCTATCTCCTGACTTTCATCATTTCTTTTGACAATCCGCGCTGGTATCGGCGCGGTCCGTTTGCCCTGGCACTCGTGGGCGCGCTGGGCGCAACGTGCTGGGCGCTGTTTCAGGGCACGGACGCCCCGCTCAAGCTCGAACTCGGGATCTACGCGTTCATGTTGTTCACCGGTTCCATGGTGTGTCACGGGGAACTGTACCGTCTCAAACCCAATCCGCGTCACTTGACGACCTTTTATTTGCTGATTGCCGCTGGCGGAGCGCTGGGCGGGCTGTTCGTGGCGTTGATTGCACCGTTCATCTTCACCGATTATCACGAGTTACACTGGGGACTCCTCGCCTGCGGACTGTTGTTCACCGTGGTTTGCGCCCGGGAAAGAAGTTCCGAATACGGACGATGCTGGCGATGGCTGGCATGTATCCTGACGTTGCTGGGATTTGCCGGGCTCGATCAAAGCCTGGCGTGGATGGGCGAGCGCTTGTCTGACTTTCCCGATAGCCTGATCGTGACCTTGCGTGCCGGACTCTGGAGCCTGCTCGCGGTGTGGGTGACGTTTTGGATCGGGCAGAAACGATTTGCCACGTTCCGAGGCTGGCAGGCATTGGTGTGCGCCTGGCTGGCGGTCGGGCTGCTGGCTTTGGCTTTGGCACTTCGCCTGGAAGCGCGGGATTCCGACGAAACCCTGCTGACCAAGTCGCGCGGCTTTTACGGCACACTGGCTGTCCATGAGTATCGCAAGGACGATCCGCTGGCGCATTATTACCTGCTGCAACACGGGCGCATCACCCACGGCTTGCAGTTCGTTGACCCGGAACTGGCCGCCTGGCCGACGAGTTACTATGGACCGGGCAGCGGAATTTCGCTGGCAGTAGGTGCATTGCCGGAGGGCGGCAGGCGCATCGGCGTGGTGGGGCTTGGCACCGGTACCATGGCCATCTTTGGGCGGACGAATGATTATCTGCGAATATATGAGATCAATCCGCAAGTCGAGCGAGTGGCACGGTCCACTTTCAGTTACTTGAGCAACAGTCCCGCGCAGATAGAAATCGTCCTGGGCGACGCGCGGCTTTCCCTGGAGCGCGAGCCGCCGCAAGAATTTGACCTCCTGGCCCTGGACGCCTTCACCAGCGATGCGATCCCGGTGCATCTGTTGACAAAAGAGGCGTTCGCGCTTTACGAACGCCACGTCAGCCCCCACGGCATCATCGCGGTGCATATCTCCAATCGTTACCTGAACCTCGAACCGGTGGTCGCCAATGTCGCGCGCCATTTCAATTACCACCTCGCCGTCATTTCCTGGGAGGAAGGCAATAGCGACTATGAAGCGTGGGGTGATGAATGGGTGGACGAATGGTGGCTGTACTCCTCCACCTGGGTGTTGTTGAGCCGCAATGAGGAGATCATCAATGCCGCCGCGATTCGCGAGGCGGCCAGCCCCGTCAAAACCAACGCCGTCAACATCCCGCTTTGGACCGACGACTTCGCCAGCCTGTTTCAAATCCTCCAATAGCCGCGCACGCCGCCGCAACTCCGCGGGCCGCCAACGACCGGGTCAACTCTCGATGACGTTGATTTCCACCGGCTCCACGCTCACGCCGACCCGCTCCAGCCACCGGATGGCTGACTTGACTTCCGCGCGCTCGCCGTCGAGTTCGAGGCACACGATGCCAATTTCATCCGTGACGCTCGCCTGCCGGATGTTCGTCACGAGCTTGAACTTGTGGCCCAATTGCCAGATGAGCGGCTTGGTGATGAGCTTGGGCGGATACATCAGCCACAGGCGCGTTTGCTGCGGGGTCTTGGCAGTTGTGGACGCGGTTTTCTTTTTCGTAGCCATAGATTTAATTAAAAATTAAAAATGCAAAATTAAAAATGGGAACACGCGTGCGCCTCTCGGCATTTTTTGATTTCTCATTCTGCCCTCTTCATTGGTTTCTAGCCTCCCGCGATGGCCGGGATGATGCTGATTTCATCGCCGTCCTTGAGCGGGGTTTGTGAATTCTGGAGGAAGCGGATGTCTTCCTCGTTCACATAGACGTTCACGAACCGGCGGACTTCGCCTTTTTCGTCCACGAGCCGCTCGGCGATGCCGGGGTAGCGGGACTGCAATTCGGTGATCGCCTCGCCAATGGTGGCGGCGTTGACTTCGACCAGCTCCTCGTTGTTGGTCAACTTGCGGAGTGGCGTTGGGATTCGGACTTTCTTTGGCATAAATTCAGTTCTAGTTTTTCAAGGACGCGCTTCCTTGGGAAGCAGATTCAAAACAAAGTCGTAGATGCTCTGCGCGAGGGCGACGGCTTCGTCAAATTCTTCTCTGGTTGGCTCAATGAAACCCTGCTCATCGGGATAACGGAGGCAGACGCCAGCGGAGTGAGCGACTCGGCGGCGTCCTCGTAATCCTTGAAACCCGGCTCAAGCGTCATGGCTCGTTCGATGATTTTGCCGAGATCATGAACTTTCTCAAAAGGGGATTCGCGAAATACCAGATAACCTTTCAATGCTTTTTCCGCCGCCTGTTGGCAGTGGTAGATTCCAGCGTCGAGATGACCATCCGGCAACCCGCCAATCTGAACTGCAGTGTGCAAATCGCCGTAAGCCTTCATCAGCCAGACTCGGGCAAGTTCAGTTGGCGGTCTTGGCATAAAGTCTTTTGCCTTCCTTGGAAATTTTGTGAGACAAGGCGGCCTTCAAGTGACGGTACCGGTCAAATTCAGCGCGAGTGCTGACCAATATGTCTTTGGCAAAGCCGATGCCCCGCAGACACCGGTGGCCCCGCTGCATCCGGCGGATCGGGCGTTCCTCGCTTGATGGAACAATTACCATGAAGTCCACATCGCTGTCCTCGGTAGGCGTCCCCCAAGCGTGGGAGCCGAACAAATAAATCTCCTCCGGCTGGAACTCGGCTTTGAGCCGTTCCACGGCGGTCTCCAACAAACCTGGCGGAATAACTTTCATGTTCGATTATTCGCTTCCCTTCGTCTCGCCAATGGTGGCGGCGTTGACGGCGATTCGCTTCTCGTTGTTGGTCAACTTGCGGAGCGGCGTTGGGATGCGAACTTTCTTTGCCATAAATTTAATTGTGTCAGGTGTCAGCTTGCTCAGGCGGCGGCCTCAAAGGTTGCTTTCAAGCCGAGCGCCGAGAGGACGGAATTCAAACTGGTCAAACGCGGGTTGCCGTTGCGCGAAAACAGCCGATACAGATTCTCCCGGTTCAACTTGCTCAACTCAGCCGTGCGGGTGATGCCGCCTTGGGCTTCCACCACGTCGCGCGGGCCGACGAGGAAAACCTCCGGGCCTTCCTCGTAGCAGGCCGTCAGGTATTCCGCCGCCTGTTCAGGGTCGTCCAGCTTCTTTGCTAAAACCTTTTTGTAGCTGACTGCGGTCATCAATTCCCTGCTTTTGGTTCTTCGCGTCTTGCTCAAGCAAGGCCCAGTTGTTTGCGCACTTCATCCGTTGAGTAGGTGCGTTTGCCTTTGTTGCGGGCGCGGGCTTCCAGCAGATCAAGGTAATCATGCAAATCTTCCAACTGCTCGCGCAGCGAGGAGATTTGGTTGAGAACATTCTTCCGTTGCGTTTTCGCTGCGGGTCTTTCTGCGGTGGCGTTACTCATAGACATCCTTCCGGTTACCAATTCTTTGAATCAAAATTTTGTCTCCGACCACATCAAATAGAACCCGGTAGTCACCCATGCGCAACCGAAAACCCACGTCGGCATTTTGCAGCGCTTGATGTTTCCGTGGAGACCCTGTTCCAGTCGTTGAATCTTGCGGAGAATTTGCTCCACCTCCCGCTTGGGGACGGAACGTAAATCATTCAGCGCGGATTCCTGGTATTTGATCTGATAGCGTTGGCTGGCCACGGTTTTGGCTTTGTTTTACCCGTTTGCCAACTGCGCCGCGCCAATGGTGGCGGCGTTGACTTCGACCAGTTCCTCGTTGTTGGTCAACTTGCGGAGCGGCGTGGGGATTCGAACTTTCTTTGCCATAAATTCAATTCAATTCTGCGGTGGCGGATTCTTTGCCAGATGAGTTTCGATTCGCGCGATCAATTTCGGCAAATCATTCTGCGCAGTTTCCCAGACCAGATTCAGATTCACCTCGTCATAATCGTGAATCAGAATGTTGCGCATTGCGGTCACGAGTTGCCAGGGAATGTCGGGAAATAAACTTCGTGCCGTTGGTGACAGGTGGCGCGCCGCCTCGCCAATAATCTCAAACTTGCGATTGACCGCCTCATACTTTTCCTCATTGGCGATGAACGCAGCCTTGTTAACACCATCCAGAAAACGGCGAATGGCCTTGGCCGCCAGAAGCATGTCCTCCAAATAGGCGTCATCCTTCTTCATAAATTGGAATCGCTGTCGAAAGGATCGCGTGCTTTCGGTAGCGATTCTTGCTGTGTTCAATTCCCCACCGGCTGACCAAATCCACCGGGTGGCCGAAGATGTTTTCCAAGTCCATTTTCAAGGCTGCCCACTCAAACAGGCCGCATTTTACGTCAGGCCGGAGAGAACAAAGTAAGTCCACGTCGCTGTCTGACCGAAAATCATCGCGCAAGGCCGAGCCGAACAGTTCCAGTCGCGCGATGCCGCGTTGCTGGCAGAACTGCCCGATCTTCTCGCGATTGAAATTCAGCTTCATCTGGCTGGCACAATACCCGTTTGGCGTGAAAGCTTCAACCCCGGCACTCGCCAATGGTGGTGGCGTTGACTTCGACCAGCTCCTCTTTGTTGGTCAACTTGCGGAGCGGCGTTGGGATGTGAACTTTCTTTGCCATAAATTCAAACTTTAATCTTCGATTATCTTAAACTGAACGAACTGGAAACTGAGCAACGACGCGTTCGAGTTCACGAATGGACGCTGCCAATTGTGATTGGTCAAATTGCAATGTAAAGCTGAGACGATTACCAATGCCAGGCTGGTCAACTGTTTCGCCGCGAAGCTCAATGTGTCCCTTACCATCGCCAATCAAGTTCAAGGTCAGTTGCTCTTCGAGAGTTGTAAGCTCTGCGTTCCCACTCAGCGTTTCGTAAAGCGGCTTTAGTTTTGAGAGAAAACCGTCGAGTTCTGCTGCCCGAATTGTTGCCGAGACTTTTCCTCTGAACCCTCCGGCGTGAACACGGATTTCAACCACCAGCCAGTTATCGTCATAATACTCCCCGATCGGTCGCCGCTCGTAGTTGAGCACATCTATTTCGATGCGCTCATACTCAGATTGGCCGAACGAGAAAATCATGAGATGAACTCGTCAGCTTTACGCGCTAACCTTCTCCTCACTCGCCAGCATCGCTTCAAACTCCCGCAAGCTTGGCTTTATTTCACGCGTCTTGCCGACTTGGTTTTTCATGGTCGCGCCTCCTTTGGAAGCAGATTCAGGACGAAGTTGTAAATGGTCTGTGCGTGTTTCAGGGCTTCATCAAATTCGTCTTGCGATGGCATTGGCTCTTCGAATCCACCGGGGTATCGAAATGCCGAAGCGTAAGGAGTCAACACGGCAGCAACTTTCGCGAATTGTTTGAAGTCAGGATTTGTGTCCGAAGCCTGTTCGACCAAGTCCTCAATGTCATGGGTTCTTGGAATCAATGCATTGGCCGATTGCAGCCATGCCTTGATGGCTTTCTCCGCCGCTTGTTGGCAATGGTAAATCGCCGTGTCCAGCAGCGGGTCGGCTGCGCCTGCAAGTAGTCGAGCAGACCGCAGATCGTGATCGGCACGCGTCAGCCAGTCCCGAACAAGTTCGAGCGCCGCCTTATCCATAGAGTTTTCGGCCTTGGGTTAGCACCTGGTGGAACAAGGAAGATCGCAAGTGCTTGTAGCGGTCAACTTGGGCACGCGTAGGCACCAAAATGTCCTTGGGCATCCTCAAGCCGCGTAAACAGGCGTGCGCTCGCTGCATCCGTTTGATGTCGCGTTCGTCGCTGGAAGGCACGACAACCATCAGATCCACGTCGCTGTCTTCGGTCGGCGTGCCCCAAGCGTGTGAGCCGAACAGGTAGATTTCCTCGGGTTGGAACTCGGCTTTCAGCCGCTCCACGACGGTTTCCAACAGGCCTTGAGGAATCACTTTCACTGACTTTACGCTAGCACGGGCGCTTGACGGCGGGAAGCCCGGTTACGCCCCGACCTTCTCCTCCGTCGCCAGCATCGCTTCAAACTCCCGCAGGCTCGGCTTGATTTCGCGCGTCTTGCCGACGTGGCCCACCACGGCGTCGAGCGTCTTCAGGCCGTTGCCGGTGATGCAGAGGACGGCGGAATCATTCGCCGGAATCTTGCCCGAGGCAATGAGTTTCTTGGCCACGGCCGTGGTCACGCCGCCCGCGGTTTCGGCAAAGATGCCTTCGTTCTCGGCGAGCAGGCGGATGCCTTCGCGGATTTCGTCATCGGTCACGTCGTCGGCGGCGCCGCCGGTTTCCTTCATCACGCGCAACGCGTAGAAGCCGTCCGCCGGCGTGCCGATGGCGAGCGATTTCGCAATCGTGTTCGGTTTGACGGGCTTGAAGAAATCCAGTCCCGCCTTTTGCGCGACGGAGATCGGCGAGCAACCGGTCGCCTGCGCGCCGTGCACGGAATACTTCGTTTCGCTCACGAGGCCGAGCTTGGTGAATTCCTGATACGACTTCTGGATCTTGGTCAGCAACGAGCCGGACGCCATCGGGACAACGGTGTGCTGCGGGATCTGCCAACCGAGTTGTTCCATGATTTCAAAGCCCATGCTCTTCGAGCCTTCGGCGTAGTAGGGGCGCATGTTCACGTTCACGAACGCCCAGCCAAACTTGCCCGCGATCTCGGCGCAGAGGCGGTTCACTTCGTCGTAATGGCCCTTGATGCCGATGACGTTCGCGCCATAAACGAGCGAGTTGATGACCTTGCCTTGCTCCAGATCGGACGGGATGAAGACGTAGGATTTGAGGCCGGCGCTGGCGGCGTTGGCGGCGACGGAGTTGGCGAGATTGCCCGTGGACGCGCAGGCGACAGTCTTGAAGCCGAGTTCCACGGAACGGCTCAACGCCACGCTGACGACACGGTCTTTGAACGAGAGCGTGGGATAATTCACGGTGTCGTTCTTGATCCAGAGTTCGCGAATACCAAGGGCCTTGGCGAGGCGATCCGCCTTCACGAGCGGGGTGAAACCGACTTGCGCGCCCACGGTGGGTTCACCAGCGACGGGCAGCAATTCGCGGTAGCGCCACATGGAATTCGGGCGCGATTGGATGGCGGCCTTGGTCAAGGACTTCTTGATGCGATCGTAATCGTAGGCGACTTCGAGCGGGCCGAAATCGAACTCGCAGACGTGCGTGGCGGCGAGGGGATACTCGCGGCCGCACTCGCGGCACTTGAGCGCCTTCATGAATCCATCGTGTTTTTCACTCATAAATGTTTCGTAGCGGCGACTCGGCAGAGCGCCGCGATCCAAGCTCAGTAGGCGGCGCTCTGCCGAGACGCCGCTACGGTCATTCCAGGGCAAACAAAAAGCCCCGACTCAGGTTGAGAAGGGGCGACCTATCTGGCGCGTCTTCTCATTTTCCCCTGACACACATCAGGGCTGGAATTGGCACCTGCATTGAAACTCGCGCTTCAACCGGTTGCCGTGGCGTCCTTGGGCCAGTCCCTCAGCCACTCTGCATGAGACCGTTGACATCAACGGATGCGGATAGATTGATTCAATAACGAGATACTGTCAAAGTCATTTTTTGCCTTGGTGGCGCTTCGGGTGTGAGACAAAATTCTTCATTCAGGCTGCCAGCGGCAGGGTGTCGTTGCGAGCGGCGTGTTGGTCGAGTCTGTACTTCCAGAACTCCTCCAGCCTGCGGCTGCTATGCAGACAGCGCAGCGCGAGGATGTTTTCGGCGCCGGACTCCGACCAGAACATGCCCGACTGTTTGCACCGCCCCCCGATCACGGTCTTGCAACCCGCTTCCACCACGCCCGAACCGATGAACCAGCCCGCCGCCCGGAACGTGCCGTATTGCATCCGGCTCACGTTGCGCACGAAGTATCCCAAGGCCTGCTCCACCGCCGCTGCCCGCGGCGTGCCCGCGCACTGTTGGCGCGTCTCTTGAATCAGCGCCTGAACCTTGTCTTTGAGCAGCCGTTTGGCCCAACGGCGCAGCCGCTTTTTGTAGTCGGGATGGTCCTTGCCGATCCACGCCTCCAACACGTGGCCGGCGTGTTCCAGGGCGTGATAAAAGTCCACGATCTGCACGCAGTCTTTGAAACACAGCCGGCCCATGTTTTCCAGGCCCGCCGCTCCGTCAATCAACAACACCCCCTGGCCGGCGCTGCCCAGGCCACGGCCAATGGCCTCCCGCCGCAATAACGGCCCGAATTCATCAATGGACGCGAAACTCGAAACGTAGGTCGTGGATTCGTAGTCCCGCACCGGATGGCCCTGCTCATCAGTCCGGTGCTGGGTGAAGACACAGCCCAGGTAAACCTGGCGCGTCTTGGCCGTGCCGTCGGACTGCTTCCCGCGCCGGCCCTTCAACTCCGGGGCCGCCAGCGGCGCTTTGCTGGACGTGGTGCTGGGCAACTTGCACCAACACGATCTGCGCTTGTTCCACCGGTTGTGGGACGGCCTCAAGGCCGGCGACATCCTGCTCGGCGACCGTGCCTACGGCGATTATGTCACGCTGGCGGGCCTGCCCCGGCAGGGCGTGGACGTGGTGGCGCGGTTGCACCAGGCCCGCAAGGTGTACTTTCGCCGGGCCAAACGGCTGGGTCACGCCGACGGCGTGTTCACCTGGCGCAAGGGCTGCATGCAGTCCACGATCCTGACGCCGGAGCAATGGGCGGCGCTGCCGGAGGAAATCCAGGTGCGGATCGTGCGTTTCAGCGCCGCGTGCCGGGGCTTTCGCACCCAGCGCATCACGCTGGTGACCACGCTGCTGGACGCCGAACTGTATCCGGCGGTGGAACTGATCGCATTGTATCTCCGGCGCTGGCGCATCGAACTGTGCCTGCGCGATGTGAAAACGACCCTGGGACTGGAACAACTGCGCTGCCAGTCACCGGCGATGGTGCGCAAGGAACTGCTGGCCGGATTGATCGCCCACAACCTCATTCGCTGCGTGCTGGCGGAGGCGGCGCAGGTTTACGAGGCCGAACTGGAGCGGCTCAGTTTCAAGGGCGCGGTGGATGCCCTCCGCCAATACAGCGCGGTGATCGCGCAGGCCCGAACCCACCGGCTGAAACGAAAACTGTGGGCGGATTTGCTCCGCACGCTGGCCCGCGACCGGGTACCGCTGCGTCCCGGACGCACCGAGCCGCGGGCGGTCAAACGACGCCCCAAACCCTTTCCCTTGCTCAATCGTCCACGGCGACAGTTCGTCGAACTCCCGCATCGCAACAGCCGCTGGCGCGGTGGACCCCGCAAATTTCAGGGCCTTAACTAACCGCCATTCTTGACCGACCCCTTTATGAACTTCGGTTTACAGCACTAGGGCTCGGCTCTCCGGCACACGCCGGCGCGTTGTCCCCGTTCCCGAAGAGCAGACACCGCTTGACCATTCATTAGAAGCCGTATTGATTAGGCCATTATCTCGGATGAATACGCCGCCCGAAGATATCAACAAGAAAGGCTCCGGCTCGGAGTTGGGATGGGGTACGATACTCACCATCGTAGTCGCACTATCCATTTCCCGCGCGTGTGACAGTGGGAGCCAGCCTCAGACTCAAAGTGCCAAACCCGTCGTCACCGTCTTTATTCCCTTTCCGTCCGGTGGTCGCTTGATTCCTCATTCCCGGGTGGTAATACTGAAACAGAAACCGGGATACATCAAGTTCAGGACCGCCGACGGCCGCATTATTGAGCATAGCGGACAATACCAAGTTCAGACGAGCAAGCCATAGTACTTCGCCCCTCCGCGACGAGCACTGGCCACCATCAACGTGGCGGAACGACGCTACAGTCACCTTTCGCGATTCACTACGATATGCATGCATTTCGTCTCTCAAGCACCATACGATGGAATCGCCTGGGATCTTGGACGACTGAAGCGTCTCTGGCACTTTTGAGCAGGGATTGCAACGCGCTTGGGTGTGGCGAGCGCGGGCGGTTGCGCGGCCGCGGACATGCGGGTTTTTGTGGCTCGACAGCTATGGGGTCGCGGAGTATGTAAGTCTTCATGGTGTCTGTCCTCAGTTCATTGGTTCTCTGGGGCGCGAGTCCCCCAACTTGTGGCTCGAAGTTCTGGCTCGCGGTTCGCAACCCACGCTTACTCCGAGGAGAAAACACCGCTTTCGTTCGCAGCGAAAGCCATGCTGACTAGGCCGATAGACGCGCTCGCTCTTATGGCAATGAAACCCAGCACCGAACAACTTCAGAAGTCAATCAACATCATCTGCAAAGTTATCGCACAGATTCCGTGCTTTCATCTTTACGAGGAGTATGTCGCGAATCGTTTCTCCAGTTCGGAGGCTGAGACTTCCCTCAAAGCCATGACCCACAACGCAGCACTCGACTCAGCTTTGATTAGTCTTCGCTGCTTCAATGAGTTCTTCGCTGCCAACCGCAAGAACGACGATATTCGTGCCAGCGACTTTCCTGGCGTTAGGATGCAACGATTTCTCCGACAAAACGAGGCGACGGCCATCCACAAGTATTTAGCTCATATCACCATCACTCGTTCGGATGTCGTTACGAAGCCGTGGTTCCTTGACAACATGGTTCTGCTCGGCTTGCAGCACGGCGTTGAATTTCTTTCTGCCATCGAAACGACTTTCCCTCCCACGAGCGATGCGGGGCAAGCCGAGTTGCGCGGCGTCCGAGAAGCAGCACGCCTGCTGATCTCCAAAATCACCAAACGATAATCACCATGTTTGACTTCATTAACTGGAATAGAGCAGCACTTGCGTTAGAACGTGCAGCGAGTAGCGCGGCAAGTGGAGATGAGCGCATGACCGCCCACCATCTCGACAAGGTTCGGCGTCTGCTTCCAGGGACGCGATTCAACCTCAACCAGGTGCGTGCGCTCCTCTCTTTGTATGACCGCGTTCTTGCCGCTGCCCAAGGACTTAGCGGCACGATACCAATAAGACAGAACTGCGAGGAGATGAAGAAGGTTTTGGAAGAATACAAAGAAACGGAGTGGCCGGAATCGGCCTAGGCCGCAAAGGATTGGAAACGACAGGCGCGGAGGGGACATCGCCTTGTTTGAGGGTGTGATCGCGCCGAACGTCCAATGCCATTTCCCGGCGGCCAGCGTCAAAGGCACTTCACAATACTTCTTGCGAATCACCCCCCAGTTCTGCCTTCACCGCTATGAATTGTTCAAGCGCGAAGGCCAGGTCTTCCCGCGTGTGCGCGGCGGACATTTGGGTGCGGATGCGCGCCTTGCCTTGCGGGACCACGGGATAGCTAAACGCGACCACATACACTCCTCGCGCCAACATCCGTTCGGCGAACTGCGCCGCCAGCGGCGCGTCACCGAACATCACCGGAACGATTGGATGTTCGCCCGGCAGAATCTTGAAACCCGCCTTCGTCATGCCCTCGCGAAAGAACTTCGTGTTGGCCTCCAGCCGGTCACGCAATTCGGTGGAGCGATTCAACAACTCCAGCACCTTGAGCGTGCCGGCGACAATGCTCGGCGCGAGCGTGTTGGAGAACAGATAAGGCCGTGAGCGCTGGCGCAGGTACTCGATGATCTCCTTGCGGCCACTGGTGTAACCGCCGCTGGCGCCGCCCAGCGCCTTGCCCATCGTGCCGGTGAGGATGTCCACCCGGCCCATCACGCCGCAATGTTCGTGCGTGCCGCGACCTTGCTTGCCCATGAAGCCGACCGAGTGCGAATCGTCCACCATCACCAAGGCGCTGTACTTCTCGGCGAGATCACAAATCGCCGGCAGGTTGGCGAGGTAGCCATCCATCGAGAACACGCCATCCGTGGCGATCATTTTGAAGCGGGCCTGCCTGGCGTCGGCTTCCTGCAACTTCGCCTCCAGTTCGGCCATATCGTTGTTCTTGTAGCGATAGCGCTGCGCTTTGCAGAGCCGGATGCCGTCAATGATCGAGGCGTGGTTCAGTTCGTCTGAGATCACCGCATCCTCCGGGCCAAGCAGCGTCTCGAACAAGCCGCCGTTGGCATCAAAACAGGACGAATAGAGAATCGTGTCCTCCACCCCCAGAAACTCACTGAGCTTTGCCTCCAACTGTTTGTGCGGCGATTGCGTGCCGCAAATGAAGCGTACGCTGGCCATGCCGTAGCCCCAATTATCCAGACCGGTTTTGGCCGCGTCGCGCACTTCGGGATGTTGGGCCAGACCGAGATAATTATTGGCGCACAGAATCAGCACCGGTTCGCCCTCCGCAACGCGCACGCGAGAGCCCTGTGGGGTGCTGATGACGCGCTCGGATTTGTAGAGGCCGGCGCCGCGGATGTCCTCGAGTTGGCGGGTCAGATGTTGTTGCAGTGGTCCAAACATGGCTTTGATGGGGTTGAGGTGAAGTTCAGTGAATTCGCTCTGCCGTAAAGATCACGCGATAATTCCGGTCTGGGTCGCACGCGACAGGATTCGGCACCAGGATGAAATCATCCGTGATGACCGGGTGGAGGTCCGCGCCTTCGATCACCTTGATTTTGCGGATGCGCTGCGGAAGAAACGCCACGAACGGCCGGCCCCCGCGCTGCGAGCCGTTGGGGTTAATCGGCTGGAAACTCGCGGTGCCGCGATTGGGCTTGATTGTGAAGCTGTACACCCCTTCCGTTTCAGTCAGCGTTTGCTCGAACGCCTTTGGCCGGTCAGCCATGCGCGCCTTCCAGGCGGGATCGCCATAGAAGACCACAAAGTCACGATCGAACACCAACCCGCGTGCGTCATTGGCCGTAAGCCGGGCGGCTTGGGCGGCAGCGCTGGGCGTGGGACGAACCGCGAGTCGGCCATTGGCATCGGTTTTGGCTTCGATCAATTCTGGAAAGAAGGTGGCCAGTCGGTGAATGAGCGCGTGATGATTGGCAAAAAACGATTCGGTGAGCGTGTAGCGGCCCGGTTGCTCGACAAAGTAATCCAGCAGTCCCCAGCCCATGTAGCCGTACCAGGTGGGCACGGTGTAACCGGGCATTTGAAGAACTCCCGCGCTATTGAACCACGAGAGCGCCATGCAGTCCGGCTGGTCAATGTGTCCCATGAGACAATTGCCAATGGGAAGATAGACCTTGGGATTGGGGGACTGAATCGGGAAACGTTTGCCTTCTGTGTCGAGCCCATAGAGACGACCGTCCGCGTGCTTGAAGAACCCGTTCTGGTAGCGGAAGCCGATCATCCAATCGCGTTCCGTGGCGTGGCCGGAAGTGACGAACAAATCAGCACGATAATCGTTTAACGTGTCCACCAGCGCTTTCGTGGTATCATCCGGGCCTTTGAGTTCCACCGCTGGGCCGCCAGATTCTTTGCGCACCATCCGGCCTTGTTTGAGTTCGCAGTACCAAACCCCTTCCTCGACCATGTCCATCGCCAGTTCCGTTCCCGAGGCCACCTTGCGCACCGTCAAGGGTTCGCGATGCTGCGCGATCTTCAAAGCGTTGGCAGCATCGTAACCCGTGAGGATGCCCCAGAAGCAATCGGCGTAGGGATCATCGTCAAAGCGCCGCGTCAACTGATGCACCTGTGTGCCGAACTCGCGGGTGGCTTCCCCGGGTTGCGCCACAAAGCAAACAAACCGTGGGAACTGTTCCCGCAAGGCCGGCAGGGTTTCCTCCGGCCCCTCCCGAAACGTGAAAACGGTCGCCGCATGTTTCTCCCGCAAGACGTCCACCACTTTGGCCCAGCCAGCATCGGCCTGGGTTTCCCGCGAAACGACCACGGCATATCCTCCGCGGTCCGCCAACGTCAATGCGGGAAACGCAATTCCAAACAGAAACACGCCCGTCAACAGGCTGCAGCTTTGAATTTTCATGGAATAAGCAGTCGTTGTATGCCGTTTCAATTCCTCCCCGCTTCGAAGATCGGCAGGGAAATCTTCCAGCGGATGCCCAGCAACCGCAACAGTAGCACCACGCCAATGCCAGCCCCCGTGACCGCCACGCCCCGGATACCCGCGCACTTCAGTGCCATGAACACACTCGCCCCCGCGAGCGCCGCTGTGGCGTAAAGATGAATCTGCGGCTGAAAGACCAACGGCACTTCGCCCAGCAAGACATCCCGAACGATCCCCCCCGCCACGCCGGTAATCACGCCCAGCAACACGCACACCGGAGCGGAAAGTCCGAGTAAATGTCCCTTGGCCGTGCCGATGACCGTGAACAATGCCAGCGCAAACGCGTCCGCCACCAGCAGCGCCCGCCTGGGCAGTGCCCACAATCGCACGATCGCAAACGTCAATAACGCCGTGACCGTTCCGTTGATCAAGAAATCCGGCACGCGCAACCAGGCGACAGGCAAATCGCCCACCAACACGTCACGCACGGTGCCGCCACCAAACGAAGTCGCCAAGGCCAGCACGACCACGCCAAACAAGTCTATACGTTTTCCCCGCGCTGCCAGCACACCGCCCATTGCCGCTACGGAAATGGCCGCGTGTTCGACTACGGTCTGGACCCATGGCGTGTTCATTCCGCTCCAGCCGTGCCCGGTGACGCGGGCAGCTTTAGGACCGGTGGTTTGCCAAGTGGCGGCCGCGTGAACTTCTCGCCAAACTGCGTGAAGCCGGCCACGAATCCACCGTGACTCAGGAAAAATTGGCCGTCCTCGACCCCCATGAAGCGATCCAGGCGGTCCTGCCGCCCGGTCGGATCGTGACTGAACGTGGCGGTGGTGAGTTCAATCCATTCACTCGCAGGGGTGCGAATCCATTGGTTGCCATATCGCGCCTTGCGCACCACGTGACCGGTGCTGCCCCAGAAATTCTCGCTGAAGCTGTGCGGTCGCCGCAGCCACCCTCCTTCCTTGGGCGCTCGCCACGACGAGATCAGCATCCACTCCTGCTTGTCGGGGTGAAAGTAGTAGCCCGAGAAAATCGTGAAGGTTTCATTCGTGGGCTGCGCCGTGACGATGAATCGCTGTGTCTCGCCGGTCTTCCAGAGATATTTCAGATGACTGTGGCCGCCGGTGCCCTCGTTGCCAAAGTCGCCTGTGTAAACCCCCTCCCCTTTGCCCATGAGTTTGACGCGGTTCTCGTCAACGACTTTCTTCCGATCCACCGCTTCGTTGCCACTGTCCCAGACGCTGAAGATGATCCTGCGCTCCGTGAGGCTGTTGACCTGCATTCCGAAGTAACCGCGATGCCAGCCGCAGGCCATATAGAACGTAGTGACCGGGTCTTCGATTGCGGTTACTTCGCAATAAAAAGCCGCGATGTCCGTTCCTGTCGGCACGGGATAAGCCAGATGGACGGAGGCCGCATTGCGACGTTCCTTGAGATTGAAGTGTGCGTCGGCCAACGGCGCGCCTTCCAATATCAAGGTCTCGAGCTCACCAAACGGCTTCCCGCGTTCGTTCAACGATTCAAGCTCGAACCGCTGGTAGCCCGGCTGCGGAATGGTGAACGCACCGAAGTCGGCGGTCACTGGCGTGTCACTACCCGCACCCCTCACGCTGGTTTCCCGTGACTGTCCGGCAACCGTCAATTTGAGCCTCGATTCTGCTTCCGCAGACAGCTTCAACGTCAGCCGCGCCGTCACTTCCCCGGCTTGCTTGAATTCGCCGAACCAGACCACCTTGAGCTCGGGATCAGTCCACCGCGTCACACCGCCCCGCTGCGAAACCCGGGCGCCATCCGCATTCGGATCGAGGTAGGCGGTGTAAGCCGGCACGCGGAGTTCGACCGCTGCGACAGGCAGGGTCAGGGTTGTGGTGCCAATCAATGCTCCGCAAATAAAACATCCAATGCGCTTCATGTTGTTCAATTCTTCCAGTCCAGAATGACTTTGCCCGACATGCCGGTCTTCATTACTTCGAAGCCTTTTTCAAACTCCGTGTGATGAAAACGATGAGTGATCACCGGTTTGATGTCGAGGCCGCTCTGCAGCATCACGGTCATCTTGTACCAGGTATCGTACATTTCCCGGCCGTAGATGCCCTTGATCGTCAGCATATTGAAAATGACCTGGTTCCAATCAATCGCCATTGCCTCCGGCGGAATGCCCAGCATGGCGATTTTGCCGCCGTGCGCCATGTTCGCGATCATGTCACTGAAGGCTCGCGCGTTGCCGGACATTTCCAGGCCCACATCAAAGCCCTCCGCCATGCCAAGCTGCTTCTGAATCTGCTTGAGGTCGCCGTTCTTCGCGACGTTCACCGCCATGGTCGCGCCCATTTGCCGGGCCAGATCGAGTCGGTAATCGTTCACGTCCGTCACCACCACATAACGTGCGCCCGCGTGCTTGGCTATCGCCACCGCCATCATCCCGATGGGGCCCGCGCCAGTGACCAATACGTCCTCGCCCAGCGTCGGAAAGGACAGCGCCGTGTGAACCGCATTGCCGAAGGGGTCAAAGATGGAAGCCACATCGAGATCAATCTCCGGCGCGTGATGCCAGACATTGGTCATGGGAAGGGAGAGCAACTCCGCGAACGCACCGGGCCGGTTTACCCCCACACCCTTGGTATCGGCGCAGAGATGCCGCCGCCCGGCCATGCAGTTCCGGCAACGCCCGCACACCACGTGACCTTCGCCGCTGACAATGTCTCCCGGCTTGAAGTCATAAACATTGGCGCCCACCGCCACGATTCGCCCCACGAATTCGTGGCCCACGACCATGGGCACGGGAATCGTCTTCTGCGCCCACGCATCCCATTTGTAAATGTGCAGGTCCGTGCCGCAGATCCCGGTGCGGTCCACGCGGATCAGCACGTCGTTGATGCCGATGGTAGGTTCGGGTACGTCCTCCAGCCACAAACCGGGCCGGGCTTCTTTTTTCACCAGTGCTTTCATTGTCTTTTCCTGCTTCAAGTTGTCTTCCAACGCGCGCCCACCCTGAACGCTCCGTACTATCAAAAGGATTGCCAGGGGGCCGGCGCGGCGGCATCATTTCCAGCATATTGGAAATTGCCTCCGATATCTTAGAGGCATGATTCCAATATGCAAGAACTATTTCCGATATACTGTACAGAACCATGAAATCAAAACAGAGCGCGGCAACCGCCAAAGCCCCGGCTCCAGGAGAGAGCGCCGACGCCATCAACCGCCATCTGGGGGCGCGCGTCAAACAACTGCGCACCGAGCGCGGCTGGTCCCTGGAAGACCTGGCCGGCGCCAGCGGCGTGAGCCGTTCCATGCTCAGCCAGATCGAACGCGAACAAGCCAACCCCACCCTGGCCGTCACGCAACGCATCGCCCAGTCATTTAGCATGAGCCTCGGTGATCTGCTGGAAAGTCCCGGTGCCACCTCTTCCATCACCGTGATTCGCGCCGAAGACCGCGCGTATCACTATCGTTCCGACAAAAACTGCCGCATCCGCACGCTCTCGCCGCTCAACCTCGAAAAGGACGTGGAGTTCTACGAAGTGCAATTGCAGCCGGGTGGCGCGTTACGCAGCGCGCCGCACTTCGAGGGCACGCGCGAGTTTCTAACGGTGGAATCGGGGCAGGTCCGTGTGGAGTCTGGCACGGACGCCGAAACACTTCATCGCGGGGACTCCGTCAGCTATCGCGCGGATGTACCTCACGCTATCGTGAATATCGGACGCACTGAAGCTTCGGTGTTCCTGGTGGATATCTATCGCTGAACTCGCGTGGATGAATTGCCCGGCAGGACGGCATAAATCTTTGCCAGTTCCACCATCAAATTCTCCAGTCGGCGATAATAGTCGTCCTCGGGGTAGGTCGGCTTTGCCTCGCGCAGCCGGGCCACGGCCAGTTCCAACTCGTCCCGCCGCGCCCGCAACTCCGGCGGCATCTGCTGTTCCGCTTCGCTGCGCACCAGATGAATCTGGTGGGCGCGCAAACCATCCACCGTGCCGCCGCCCGCCGGCTTCTTGACCGCGCGCACGCCGCGGAAGAAGTCCGCCGGGGTGCCCAGTCCGTCACCGTTGTCATCGAGCAATGCAGTCTCGGTCGCCAGCCGCCCTTCCGCTTCATAGAACTCCGCCGTTTGCCGTGACGCCATGACGAACGCTTCCAGCAACGAAGTCTGCCCGTCTTTATCGAGATCGGCCTTCGTGTCCGTGATGGCGGTTGCCATGAATTTTCCGAACCGCGCGAAGTTCTCCTCGTAGCCACTTTTGGTCGCCGTCACGATGATCCGTTCCGGCCCGGAAAGTTTGTTCAGGAACGGACTGCTCGATGATGAGCAGTTGAGCACGATGACCGGACGCCGAAATGGTTTCAGCCACTCGGCCAGGTCCGTCGCGGCGAGGTCCGGCCCGCGCAGATTAAACTTCGCTTCCCGGCCATCAAATGTGCCATGCCCGATCAGCACCAGCCAAAGTTCGGCGGTGGTATTCGTGGGTTCGCTGCTCAGAATGTCCTTCAGTTGCAGCAAATCCGTCCGTTCGCTCGTCGGCGCCAGCCCGACGACTCGATGTTGTGCTCCGGCTTGTTTGGTGGCCGCGCGCCATTGCTCCGCCCATTGCGCGAACTCCCTTCCAAATTCCTCCTCCCCCGCCGCCCCCACCGCCACAATGACAGTCGGCGGGGTATCAGTCGCCTGCGTCGCATAGGTCCCATTGGCGTGTGCCGCCATCAAGCCCATCAGCCAGGCCAAAGCTATTGTCAGCAGCCCTCGCCTCACGCCAATCCTTTCCACCGCCGCAAACCCCACTCCGCCGCGAAGCACGCCAGCGCGAGCAAGAACACCGTCGGTTGATGCCACAAAGGCGTGGTCACGGTTTCAGTGATGGGCGCGTTCTTGCCGGGCAGCTTGTCCGCGAACGCCGCCAGACTGTTCAGGCCAATCACCTCACCGCCGGTCTGGCGCGCCAGATTCTCCAGCAGCGCCCGATTCGGCTTGAGCGACCGAAATTCCTCCGCCGCCGGGTCCGCCGACCAACCCACCTGTGCCCGCCCAACTTCCACGCCGTCCGCATCCGTGACCACTGCTTCGGCGAGATAACCACCGGACACGCGCGGGACGTACTGCGCTTCATAAAGTCCCGCCTCCGTCAGGGCCGGCTCTGCACTGAGGCTGACGCTGTTCGTAGCCGCCGACGTAAGGAGGCGGACCGCCTCAACATTACCTGAATCCGCCTCCTCACGTCGGGGGCGACGCTCGGTTTCGTCCACCACCCCCACCGTGATCCGCACCGTCGCGTTATCCAGCGGTTTGAATTCCTGGTCGCGCACGCGCACCTGCAACGCCAGCGCCTGATTCGGATCATCGCGTTTCGGTTCGGCCACGAATTGGATTCGCTCCGGCACATCCGCAATCAACCACCGCATCATCTGCCGCCACGCCTTGTCCTGATCGCTGCGCGTGGCTTCATCGCGCAAACCGGTCCGCCAGAAATCGCCAATCAACAGCGCGCCCACCCGACCGTGACCGAACCGTTGCGCCACCAGCGCGGGATGCTTCGTGCCGCGCTCATCCACCGCCTCGGCGATCACACTCGCGCCGGGCTTCACATCGCGCACCCGATTCAGCACCTGCAACGCCGGCAGTTCGGTGAGCCGTTTGCGTTCGGCGGCTTCGTTGTCGCGCAAGCGGGCCCACGGTTGCAGCCAGCCTTCCCGCGTCAGATTCAGCCGCAGGTCCGCCACCGGACGCGGTTCGCGCGGGCCGTCGAGATACACCGGCAACATCTCGCCGATGGCGGTGTGTTGATACTTGCCCTCGAGAAACGACTCCGCGCCGCCCAGCATCAAAAACCCGCCGCCCCGCTCGGACACGAACTTCTGTAGCAGCGACATCTGGTCGCGCGTGAAAAACTCCGCCTCGAGATCGTCAAGAATTACGGCGTGATAACCGTTCAAAACGTCCGCCGTTTTTGGGAAGCCGCCCGCCAGTTCCGTCGCGTCTTTCGTGTTCAACCGAATCAACACCGGCTGATCGTACCCCTCGGTGTCCTCCGTCGTGCGATCAAACCCGCGAAACAGTGGATTCACCGACTCGCCCGGACGACTGCGAAACTCGATGCTGCCGAACCCACGCTCCCGTTTCGCCAGGCGAATCAGCCCCACCAGTTCCACCTGGTCATCCTCGGTCAGGGCGCGATTCAAGAACTTGAACTCCCAGTTCGGACGACCGCTGACGTAAAGAATCCGATACGGTCCCTTGCCGCGATCCACCGTGACGATGCGCACGTTGTTCGCCAGCGTGGCCTCCACGGAAGTTTCCGGTTGCGCGAACTGTCCCAGTTCGTCCCGCGCCGAGACGCGCAGGTGGTAAAAGGAAAGGCCGGGCTTCTCGGGACGAAGCTGAAAGCGAAACGTGTCCGTGTCCCGCGTCGCCCGTTGGTGCAACTCCTGAACAACTGTGCCCGCTTGATCGAGCAACTGCGCCGTGATCATCCGCCCGGCGTAACCGCCCGCGAAAATGTCCGCCTGCACCGTCACCGGCTGATCCTCGAATGCCGTCTGGCTGATCGCGACCTTCTGAATCGAAATGTCATTGATCGGGTCGTCGCGCCCGATGACAACCGGATAAATCGGCGGCAGCCCGGCCACCTCGAGTTGGCCGTCCGGCAGGTCCGTGGCATTGCCGTCCGTAAGCAACAACACACCCGCGAGGGGCTGGCCGCGAAATCGTTCGGTCAGGGTGCGCAACGCCCCGCCGATGGCCGAGGCGCGACCCTCGAAATTGAGTTCCGCAAAGTCCCGCGTGCTTTGCAGGCGCGAATCGAAAACGTAACGCCGCACTTGAAAGGTGTTCTCCAGTTGCGCCTGCCAGTTGCCCGCTTGCGGCGCGAGCACATTGGTGAGCGAGTCGCCGCGCGTGCGCGCCTCGCCACGGTCCTTGATGTTCATTCCCTGGCTGTTGTCCGCCACGATGGCGAGAAAGTTCGCCCCTGGCCGGGCGCGTTGCGAAGTCCAGAGCGGATTGAGCAAACAGGCCAGCAATGCGGCCACGCCGAGTAATTTCAGGAACGCGCAAGCCGTGCGCAGTTTGCGATCCGCATGCGCCCGGAGATACGTCCAGACCAGCAGCACCATCGCGACCACCAGAAACCCCACCGCCGGCAGCAGCCAATCCCGATCCGAAATGACAATGGCGGCAAGTGTCATAGTAGCCGCCGACGTAAGGAGGCGGATGAAAAGTATGTTGAATGTCCGCCCTCACCCCAGCCCTCTCCCCCAGGAGAGGGGGAATCGCTCGCCGCCTTTGGAGCAAGTGAACGCTTCAGATTCTTGTTCGACTCTCTGCAAGACCAGAGAGAAAGCGGCGATTGCAACAACAGCCATCGAGTAAGCTGAAAGCGCCGCATCGCCCTCCCTCTCCCCGGGGGAGAGGGCTGGGGTGAGGGCGAGCGTAACTCAAATTCATTCCTCCTCACTTCACTCCTCCCGCATCCGCTTTCGCTTCACTCTTGCCCAACTCCTCGTAATACCGCCGCACGAGTTCCGAGTAACGCGTCGGCACCGGATCGCGGTCAATCGGCACCAGCGCCTCCTTGGATTCGCGTCGCGCCAGTTCCTCGGCCACGCGCGTACGCAATTCCAGCAGCGGCCCGGCAATTTGCATCCGCACCAAATCCCACTGCGGCTCGACCGAATGACGGCGCAGGTCCTGCCGCACCGTCCGGGCGCGATCCCGAATCCGCGCGGCCTCGGCGCGCAATTCGGGCACATCCAGCATTTCCTCCACGTCGCGCAAGCGATCCGACCATTGATTGAACTCCGCGCCTGTGATCGGGCCACCGGCGAAACTGCCGCCTTCATCGCCGCCAAATTGATCCAGGAAACTCGCGCCGCCGCGCTGGCCGCCACCCTGGCGTTCGCCGCCGCGCTGGCCCGGTTGACCTTCGCCCGGTTGGCCACCGCGCTCGCCGGAGTTTTCGCCGCGCTGCTGGTTTGCGGAAGCCAAATCCTGCTGCCCACCCTGACCTTGCCCGCGCTGTCCGGGCTGCGAACCTTCCTGCGGTTCTCCACCTTGGCCGCGTTGCCCGGACTGCGCTTGCTGTCCCGGCTGGCCGCCCGGTTGTCCCCCCGGTTGATCCTGTCCTTCCCGCTGCGACTCACCGGGCTGACCCTGACCTTGCCCAGATTGATTCTGCGCGAATTGTTCGCCATCGGAGCGCCGGTCTCCCGACCCGGCGCGTTGCGGATCGCTTTCGTTTTGCGCCGGGCCGGAGGCCGGCGCTCCATTCGCCTCGCGCCCCCCGCTGGCGCGGTTGGTGTTGGCCTGCCGCTGTGCTTCCGCCAATTCCCGCTCCAACTGGCGGCTCAACTGATCCAGCTCGTTGCGCGCGAGTCGCAGCGCTTCCGTGTCATCACCCAGCACGCTTTCGGCGGCGCGTTCCACGCCAGTGCGCAGTTCGTTGATGCTGCGTCGGGCGCGTTGTTCGAGATTGTTCGCCTCGGCGGCATAGCCCTCGCGCAACAAATCCGCCGTGACCTCCACCGCCGTGCGGCCCTCGCGCCGACCCGTTTGCAGGCGGTCGTAAACATTGCGGAACATGCGGCCCTCGCTCAACAAGTCCTCGGTCGTCTCCTGCAAATTGCGCGCGTCGTCCTGTGTCGCGCGCCGCAACGTGTCATAAAGCTGGCGCGACAACAGCGGCTCGACCGGCTCGGCTCGTTGCGTGACCTCGGTGGCCTGACGGACAACTTCGTCCAGGCGCTGTTTTTGTTCATCAAGTTGCGAGGCGAGTTCGCGACGTTCCTCGGAGTCGGTCAGGGTGCGACGCTGCCCCGGTTGATTGAGCGCATCAAGTTGCCGGCCAATCTCCTCCTGCTGCTGCGAAAGTTCGCGGGCCTGATTGCGCAAGTTGCGCATGTCCTCGGCGAACTCACTGGAATTCTGCCGGCGAAAGTCATCACGCATTTCCTGCAAGTCGCGCTGGGCGCGCGTGCCGGAGGACAACGCCTCGGACACTTCGCCGCGTTGCATCGCGTCAGCGGCTTGTTGCACTTGCTCGCGCGTCTGGTCCAGTTGTTGCCGCGCCTCGGCCATCTGCGACTGATTTTCGGGCCGTTCCATGCGCTGCCGCAATTCATCCACGTCCGCGAGCATCTGCCGCTGTTCTTCCTGCAACCGTTTGAGTTGCTGGCGCAATTCCTCGCGTTCGGCTTCGTTGCGCGCCGCTTGCAACGCGGCCTGCAATTCCCGCAGCCGTTCGTTCACGTCCTGCTGGCGTTGCGCCAGTTCCCGCAAGCGATTGAACGCCTGCAACTGCTCGCGTTCCTGGGGATTCTGCGGTGGGGCGGCCTGCCGCTCGGTCTGGTAACGATTCTCCGACTGCCGCAGGTTAAGTTGGTCCAACTGCCGTTGCGCCCGCTGACCGCGACTGCTCTGGCCCGGCTGGCCGGGCTGGCCTTGCGCCACCTGAATCTCCCGCGCCGCCAAGCGCAACAGCGCCTGATACGCGGATTGCTCGGCGGACAATGCGGGCGCGAGCCCATTCGGGGCGTTGTCCGCCACGGCGCGCTCAAGCTGCTCGACCGCTTTCACCATCTCCTGCTCGACGGTTTGGAGCAACGCCCGGGCGCGCGGATCCTCGGCCTCCTCCATCCGGCTGCGCACTTGCTCCAGGGCATTCTCCTGCGACTCTTTCACTGTCCCGGCATCCTGTTTGAAATTGGCAGACGGGGCGGGCGCATTTTCGCGGCGCTGAATGTTCCACGTCGCGGTGATGATTTGCTTTTGCAGCTCCGCCAACCGTTCGGCCTGATTCTGACCTTGCTGACCCTGCTGCTGTTGTTGTTGTTGCTGCTGATTCAGGTCCTGGGCCTGGCCTTCCCGGAAGATTTCCTCGAACGGTCGCACTTCGGCGAAAAACATGTCGCTCGCCGTGCGCCGCACATTGCCGTCGGGACCGATGTCGTCGGCCCACAAGTAATAACTCAACAACTGGTCCACCTGCGCGCCGAGGTCTTCGAGCGGCACAAGGTGATTGAAGGTCCGCTTTTCATGCGGCCCGGCATCGCGGCCCAGTTCGACAAATGTGGTTTCCTGGCCCGCGAGATTGTAGGCAAAGCCGTAGGCCTTGAGGCCGAAGTCATCCGAGGTTTCCGCCTGGAACGCGATTTCCTCCAACGCCGAAACGCGTTGATCGCCCCGCGGGAAGGCAAACTTCAACTCCGGCGCGCGATTGGTGAGCGCGTCCAGCACGAACAGTGGCGGGACCTTGTTCGTGCGACCCGCATCGTCCACCAAGATCAACTCGTAGCGCCCACTGCGTTCGAGGATGAAGTTGGCGAGGTAAACACTGGGCTGATTGGCGTTGGCAACCAAAGTATAGCTGCCGACGTCGGAGCGCCGGTCTCCCGACCCGGCGAGTTCCTGATTCGGGTCGGACCGAGCCGGGCCGGAGGCCGGCGCTCCTTCAGCTCGGCTGCTACGAACCGGAACGAGCGTTGCCGACTTCACCGGCTTGTTCAGATGAAAGGTGTACGCCAGCGCGCTCCCCTCGACGGCGCTGACACGGCGCGTGTCCTCAATGGTTTTCTCCGCCAGCCCGGTGTAGTCGGGATACGTCACTTTGGCGTCGGCGCGTTCGAGCCGGGGAAATTCAAACGTGGTGACTTTGAAATCGCGCGTCGTTTCGCCGCCGTATTCGATGCGATAGGTCAACGTGTCCTTGATGTCCGGCACGCTCGTGCCGAAGATCGGGTCGTCGAGATTCTTCAGCAACGGAATGCGGCGTTCCGGTTCGTTGGCCGGGCGCACCACCAGCACCGCTTCCGCCGGCACTTCGCCCGTGAACTTCACCAGCACGACCAGACTCGCGCCCTTCTCAATGCTCGTGTCCCCGGGCGTGACCGAAACTTCCTGACTCAAAATCTCGGTCAACATCGCCACGCGCGGCGGGGCGGCGTGATACAAATTCGCCAGTGCCAGCGTCAACAACACCAGCGCTGCGACGCTACTGAGTTGAGCGAAGCGGAGTTGTTTCGCCGCACGTTTTCGCCACAGGCTGTTTCGGTCCTCGGCCAACGCCTCGCGAATCACCCGGTCCTGAAGGTAATTCAATTTCTGTGTGGATGCGTCGGGCTGCTGCTCAACCGCCGTCAGCAAGAGCGCGTGTAGTTTCGGATTCTCCGCCTCGATGTTGCGCGCGATGGCTTGAAAATCCAACGAACCGCGTTTACTCCGCCGCCATGCGATCACAGTCCATATCAACGCGACTAGGCCCAGCAACACAAATGGCCACGGGGAAATCGAACCCGTCGCGCGATGCCGCAAAATGAAAAACAACCCCGCGCCCGCCACCACCAGCCAGCCGACCGCCAAAGATTTGAGCAGCCGCGCCCGCCGTTCGGCCCGGGCGACGGGTTCGAGATGAATCTGCAACAGGCGATCAATCATGCGGCGGCCTCTACGGGTGCGGCGGAGCGGCGGGTAATCCAGCCGGCCAGCCAGGTTTCGACCAACAATACCGTCAGCGCGGCAACAATCAACCATCGCCACAACTTCTGGCGGGATTCCAACTCCGTGTTGTGCTGCGTTTGCAACTGCGCGGCCACCACCGCCGGGGCCGCAACATCGGACTTCGTCGGCACCCCAAGCCGTTCCAGTTCATCCGCCGGCAATGGCGCGGTTCGGCTTTCGGCGGCATCCAGATTCACGGCGAACTTCGTCGGGGTGGCAATGCCCTGTACTTCGTAAACTCCGGGTTGCTCGGTTTGCGTGAAGCGCGTTTCGCCTGACCCGAGTTGCACTTGCGCGCCATCAGGTTTGCGAATTGAAATGTAGCCGCCGACGTAAGGAGGCGGATTCGGTTCGCTGGTGGAACGGTCCGCCTCGTTGCCTCGGCGGCTACGCACGAAGGAAAGGTCCACCACGTCGCCCACGCGAAATTGCGCGAGTTGCGCTCCGATTCCGCCGGCTTGTTCGAGCAGCGAATACAGCAGCGGCACAAATTTGGACGACAACGCGAACTGGCTCTCCGCCGGCCGCCACGAAAACGTGAACACAAAGATGCGCCCCCGCCCGACGGCCACCTCCAGAATGGCGGGATCGTTGTTGTCAAAACTGGCAATGACGCGCGCCTCCGGCAGAGCGTCGCGGGAGAGCTTCCGGTGCTTCCAGAAGCGAATCTTGGAGAAATCACTGAAGCGCGGATCGGCGAACGGTGCGAGCAATGGGTGGGTGAAATCCATCTGGCCAAACATGGCGTAGTTGGCGACGGCCGCTTCGGTGGCCGTGAGGCCGGGAGCGCCGGAAAGTTGCCCGAGCGTGGTGGCGATTTGGTGGTCGTTCAGCACGAGTAAGACAGTGCCGCCGTTGGTCAGGAATTGGTGGACTTCACTTTGGCGGGCTTCGGACAAGGTGCTGGTGATGATGGCAAGGCGGTAGCCGCCGACGTGAGGAGGCGGATTGGTGGTGGCGAGCGGAGTCCGCCTCGTCCCCTCGGCGGCTACGATCCGCACGGCCTTGCGGCGCGTATCTTGAAACGCTCGCGTCAGGTAATAGAGCGATTGCGCGGGATCGGTTTCCGCTTCGACTCCCAGATACTGCACGTTCACTTCTTCCGCCCGGGGGGGCACGACGTAAACGCTGTTGTCGAAATCGTCGTCATCGCCGCTCAAGGTAATGCGTTGGGCAACCGCATTGGTCGGCAGTACCGGCGCGGGGACGATGCGGCTTTGACCTGGTGGCACGTAAGCATCCAGCGAAGCGCCCGCACCGGCCCAGCGAATTTGAAATTGTTCGCGCTCGGCATCGCTTGAGTTCGTGACACGGAGGCGCACTGGCGACTCCGATTCGGGCGATGCGGAATCATCGGCATCCATGACCCATTGCAGACCGGCATTGGTCGGGCGTCGGGCTTTCACCGACTCCACCACGACCTCGAGGGCGCGCGGCCATTCGTGTCCCTGCAACCCGTCGAGCCGGCTGCCCTCCTGCAAATCGGAAATCAGCACGATGCGCCGCAGCCCGGTGAATTGATCGCGCTGCTCGGCATCGGCGATGATTTCAGCGGCGGCGATGAGCGCGTTGCCCAGATGTGTCGCGCGCCAGGTGGGTTGGTTCTCCGCGAGTCGTTGGGCGGCGATGGCCGAACGATCCGCGGGATTCAGCGTCGTCCATTCCTCGAAACTCACGAGCGAGCGGATTTGATCATCGAATGCCAGCACGGCGACTTGATCGGCGGGCGTGACTTTCGCCAACGCGGCTTTGGCCTTGGCGAGTGCCTCGGTCCAAAGCCCCTCGCGCCGCATGCTCGCGCTGGTGTCCACGAGCAGCACGATTTGGGCGCCGGTATTCTGCATCGGCGTGGCGGCCATCGGCTTCTGGAGAAACGGACGCGCGAAAGCGAACGCCAGAATGAAAATCGCCAGGCAGCGGAGCAGCAGCAGAAAAATGTTTTCCAGCCGATTGCGCCGCGTCATGCGCGGCGGCGTAGGCTTGAGAAACATCAGCGAACTGAACACCTGCTTCTCCCGCGAAGAACGGCGCACCAGGTGAAACACCACCGGCAACGCCACCGCGAGTCCCCCGAGCAAAAATAATGGCGCAAGGAAGCTCATGACCGATTGTGAAATGGAATTCCAATCTCATTAGCACTCGGCTTCAGCCGGGTGGTGAAGGGGCGAATGGAACGAAACGGTTTCAACCGTTTCCCCGTCTTAATGGCGGGTTGGGCGGCAACCAATCCGTTGAAACGGCCTCGGCTCGGCTTGCGAGCAACACCGGGCTGAAGCCCGGTGCTAATGAGAGGTTGCCAGGAATGAAGATTCCCATCGGCTTCTTGACGACCACAATGCCCGCTTGCACGCGATTTCAATTCACGCCATCTTGGGCCCATGAAGACCGCCAGTGTCCAGCAGTTGCCCCAGCAATGGCCGGAAATCCTCCGTTGGGTGGCCGCCGGCGAAGAGGTGCAGGTAACCCAGCAGGATAAAATCGTCGCGCGAGTCGTTCCGCCCGGTTCGGCTGCACAACCGGATTTTCTGGCGCGCGCCAAAGGGATTTGGGGCGAGGAACCATCGGGCAAGCCCTTGAGCGCCGTGGTCGCAGAGGCGCGGGGAGGCGAATCGTGATCTACTTGGACACGGGTTGTTTCGTCAAACTTTACTATCCCGAACCCGACAGCGCCAAAGTCATCGCCCTCATTCAGGGCAAGCCGGTCTGTTTTACTCCGCTCCACGAATTGGAATCGGTAAATGCCCTCCAATTGAAGGTATTCCTCAAGAGCGCCACAGCGACCCAGGCAACGGCCGCCCGCGCGCTCATCGCAGCCGACCAGAAATCCGGCGTGTTGATGTCCGTCAGTGCGGAGTGGAACGACATTTATCGCGAAGCAGTGAAGCTGGCGGAATCTCATTCCGCCTCGCTCGGCTGCCGTTCGTTGGATGTTCTCCATTGCGCCGCAGCAAAGGTTTTGGGAGCGAGCGAATTTGTGAGCACCGACACCCGCCAGAAGAGTCTGGCAACGACGATGGGGTTGAACCTCGTCACCTACTAATTTTTTGGGCGTTGAGATTTTCATGCCCCTTTCCTCGATCGTGCAAACCGGTTGCCGGTTTTGCCACGCTGATGTCGCTCACGCAGGAAATCAAACATCGCAAGCTCCAATGCGCGATCCGTTCTGAACGAGCGGCAACCCGCGCCGAGTCGCTGACACGTGGCGCGCACCGCTTCGTTGTGGGTGTTTAAGCGCTGAAGGTATTCCTTGCGCGCGGTGGCCGGGTCAATGAACAGATCACGACCGGATTCCACGTCATGAAACATGACGGCGCGATCAAATTGAAACGTGAGTTCCGCCGGATCGAGCACTTGAAACAACATCACCTCGTGGCCCGAAGCTGTGAGCGTGGTGAGATTCTTTTCCAGCGCTTCAATCGGCGCGAGAAAGTCCGAAATCAAAACCATCAACGAGCGTTTGCGGACAATTTCCACGATCCGCTTCAGCGGCGCGACGAGATCCGTGGCCGTGCCGGCGGTGGCTTGTTCCAGGTGCAACATCAGCCGGCGCAGATGGCCGATGCGATTACGCGCGGGCAGATAATCGCGGATTTGTTCGTCGAAGGTCAGCAGCCCGACGGCGTCGCCTTGCTGGTGGAGAAAATACGCCAGCGTGGCGGCGAGGGTGTTGGCGTATTCAGATTTCGTGTAGCCCACGGAGCCGAAGTCCATCGAGCGACTGTGATCCACGAGCAGGTAACAGCGGAGGTTGGTTTCGTCCTCGAACTTCTTGATGTAGTAACGGTCGCTGCGCGCGAAGAGCCGCCAGTCGAGATAACGTGGGTCGTCACCAGGCGAATACTGGCGATACTCGGTGAACTCGACGGAGAAGCCGTGATACGGACTGCGATGGATGCCGTGCCAGAATCCCTCGACCACGATGCGGGCGCGGAATTCGAGATTTTTAATGGCCATCAAGGTCTGAGGAGAAATCAGTTTAGAGGAGTGGCCACTGGCGAACGCACTCGTGTTCTCCTTTGCGAAACTTTGGGTGGCCGGGGCGCTCATGAGTTCGCGAACTGAATGAAGTTTGTTTGACGCTCGCCCTCACCCCAACCCTCTCCCCCGGGGAGAGGGAGGAGGAAGCGGCGCTCTGCGAACGACTGGAAGTCACGGTGGCAATAACCGCCATTCCTCCATTCTTGCCTGAGCGCAGATAAAAAATTGACTCGCTCAAATTCACCAAAGGCGGCGCATGATTCTCCCTCTCCTGGGGGAGAGGGTCGGGGTGAGGGCGAGCGTTGAACCATCTTTCACTCCGTTACTTGACCGTGACACTTTTAACCGCCTCCACAAGTTTCCCAATGACACTATCCACCGTGACGCCTTCCGCCTCGGCGCGATAATTGAGCAAAATCCGATGCCGCAACACCGGATAGGCCAGTGTTTGAATGTCCTCAATCACCACATGCGCGCGACCTTGCAGCAGCGCGCGGACTTTGGCGCCAAGCACGAGGAATTGCCCGGCGCGCAGACCGGCGCCCCAACTGATCCATTCGTTCACGAAGTCCGGCGCATTCGCTTGCTTGGGTCGCGACGCGGCGGCGAGGCGCACAGCGTAGCGAATCAAATCCGTAGCGATGGGCACTTTGCGAACGATGTCGTGGAAGCGCAGCACATCGTCGCCAGTGAAAAGCGGTTCGATGGGCGCGGGCTTGCCGCCCGTGGTTTGTTTGACGACTTCCACTTCCTCGTCCTCGGGCAGGTAATCAATCACCACGTTGAACATGAAGCGATCCAGTTGCGCCTCGGGCAGCGGATACGTGCCTTCCATCTCGATGGGATTTTGCGTGGCAAGCACGAAGAACGGTTCGGGCAACGCATGTCGCACCCCAGCGGCGGTGACTTGATGTTCCTGCATCGCTTCGAGCAACGCAGCTTGGGTTTTGGGCGGCGTGCGATTGATTTCGTCGGCGAGAATCATGTTGGCAAACACCGGGCCAGGAACGAACGCCAGTTTCCGTTCCGTGCCGGTGTCCTGCAAAATTTCCGTGCCGGTGATGTCGGCGGGCATGAGATCGGGCGTGAACTGCACGCGTTGAAACTTGAGGTGAAACACCTGGGCAATGGATTTCACGAGCAGCGTCTTGGCGAGGCCGGGCGCGCCGGTGATGAGACAATGCCCGCCCGCGAACAGCGCGATGAGCAATTGCTCAATCACGTCCTTCTGGCCGACGATGACTTTGGACAGTTCGCTCTGGATGCGCGTATGGCCGGCTTTGATTTGCTCGACGGTTTGTTCCTCGGAGACAGGTGCAGTATTGGTGAATGACAAGGGATTCCTTTATTTATGTAAGTGTGTGTTACGCTCGCCCTCACCCCGGCCCTCTCTCCCAGGGAGAGGGAGCGCGAAGCGACGCTCATCGCGAATTCTGAGGATGCAATGGATATTTCCGGCTTTCATCCTTCAGTGCGTCATGGCGTAGAAAATAATGTTGATGCCCATCGGATAGGCTTTCTTCTCGGCGTATTCGCGGAAGTAGTATTCATCCTCGCCTTCGCGTTCCCAGCCGTCGCCGAGATCGGTGTTGTGACAGATGATGACCATCATGCGGCCCTTGTCGTCGAAGATGGCGCGATAGTTGGCGCCTTGCGCGTCGGGCCGTTCATAACTCTCATAGGGCGTGCCGCGATACCGTTGCACATGATGCATGCTGGGGAGTTGCGGCTTTTCGGTCAGAGGAAACACGCACTGAAAAATCGGGTGCTCCAGCGGCAGTTCCACCGGTTCGCGTTCGGGAAACACGCGTTTGATTTCCTGGTAGAAGTTGGCGTACTCCGCCTCGCCCCAGAAGTCATCCACCATCAAAAAGCCGCCATTCAGAAGATACCGCCGCAGCGACTTCACCTCTTCGTCATCGAATTGCAGCCGGCCTGGCTCCACCATGTAGATAAACGGATAGTTGAACAACTCGGGGTCGGTGAGTTCGAGCGTCCGTCCATTCGGGTCCACCTTGAGCGCGGTCAATTGCTGGAGGCGATAGGAGAAATTCAAATCCGCATCGGGCCAATCTGTGCGCCACCCGCCGCCGCCCCGACCCCGGCCCCAGCCGGAGGAATAAATGACCCGCACAAACGTGAACACATCCTTCTCGAAGCCCGGTTCGTTCGACCACATTGGCGTGTCACCCCGGTCGCCCGAACCAAAATTCCTCCAGCCGCGTTGTGCCAGGACGATGGCGGCCGTGGCGGCAATCAACGCCAGAGTCAGTATCCACTTACGGTGCTTGCTCATGGGTTCGCAGGAGCGTTGGAGGATGATGAATCGGTCTGCGCCAGTTCCAGCAACAGGCGATGGGCCTCCCGAAAACGCGGCGCTTCTTCCAGGGCCTGCAAGACCTGCCGCCTTGCCGCCGGGGCGTCTGTCGCGTGCAACAGCCGGGCCAGTCGGTAATGCACTTCAGCGGGATCGGCGGGGTCCAGCAGCAGGAGCTTCTGATAGGCACCGATGGCCGGCTGGGTTTCTCCGAGTTCCTCACTGGCGCGGCTGAGAAACCGATACGGCTGAGGCAGCAGCGGATTCACCGCCAGGAATCGCTCTGCATTTCGCGAAACGACCGGCCAATCCCGAGCCGCCTCGGCGAGTTCCATGAGGCGGAGATAGGCTGCCAGCGCGTCGGCCTCGCGCGCGGCCCATTGTTCCAGCGCGGCGCGTTCCTCGGCGGTTTCCTTCAAGCCCCGATGCACGTTCGCGAGCAGGGCGTAGGCGTTGTTCGGGCCGGATTGCTCGGGGTAATGAGCAACGAGGGTTTGCAGAGGCACCTTGGCGGCAGGCCAGTTCTGTTCCGACACCGCCTGGGCGGCTTGTTCGAGGAGCGTCCAGTAATTCGGCTTGGAGACGGAACGCTCGGAAGGCGCGGGTGCTGCCGAGGCAACGGGCGGCTGAGGCGACGGAGGCGAGGCTTCGTGGAGATTATTGGTCGGAGCTTCGGCCACCAGAAGTGAAGGTTGTGGAGTCCGCTCACGCTCCGTATCGCTGATTGAAGGTGTTGCCCGACGCAAGCCCAGGCGGCTCAACAAGCCTCTTTCCGAATTCGGTTTCTCCCAATCCAGTCCCGGTCCCAGGGCCTCGGCTTTCGCTTTCGCGAACGCGGCAAATCCCTTCTCAATCTGCTTCATCGGCGCGGTGTGCTTTTGAATCGCGTCGTTGATATCCGCGCCCTCGCCGAGATCGCGCAGAATGGCTTTGAGCTGCTCGAAACCAAATTGGCCGACCAGGTACTCCACCACCAGCGCGGATTGATAATAGGCGAACTGCACGTGTAAATCACTCTGGGCCGTCATAAAGACGCTGCTCAGTTCGCTCACCGGCGTGAGGTCGCCCCCCAAAACCATTTCACGGTAACGCGGATTCATCCTCTGGCCCCACGCCGGATTTGCCTGAAGTTCCTCATACACGGAAATGCCCTCGCTCAACCAGCGTGGCATTTTGTTCTTCGTCATCTGCAAGGTGATCACATGACAAGACTCGTGCCACAGCACCGCTTCCCAATTTGAAGGATTGCCGCCCTGCGACGCCGGGCTGTTGGCCGTCACGACGTGGCCGAAGCATACTCCGAGGAAGCCGGGATTGTGCGGCATGCCGAAGGTGCGCACGGCGAAGTCCTTTTGTTCGGGAAAAATTTCGACCGTGGTGGGCCGCTCTAGCTGAACGCCGTATTTCTCCGTCAACTGGGCGCGCGCGCGTTGCAGCAAGGCCAGTGCGCGGTCACCGTAAAGCGCCGCCTCTTGCGCGCTCATCCGCAAGATGAAGTGCTCGTTGGTAAGGGTGGCGAACTTTCGCATCGTGCCTTGGAGCGTGACGAGATTGTAGGCTGTCACGTCATAGGCGTCCTGACGATGCACCGTGTCCACCAACTTCCAGCCTTCAACCGCATCCCCGAGGCGCAGCAGGTCCTCGGCAAGCTGTCTTTGCGCCGGCAGAAAATCCGGATCGAAGGCCAGCGCCTGTCGCTGAAAAGCCGAACCTTCAGCAAAGCGGTATTTTTGCGAAAGCTTCAAACCGATCAGATGATCCACGCGCGGATTGGTGGGCCAATACCGCAACGCCTTCCGGCGCGCTTCCTGTTCGCCGGCGGCGTCGTTGCGCAAATGCGCCAGCACCGCGCGATAAGCCCACCCTTCCGGATGCCACGGGTTCACCCGCAACGCCCGGTTCAACATTTTATCCGCCTCCGCATAAGCCTCGGCCGCCACCAGATGGTCCGCCAGCAACAACATACTGGGCACGTGGTTTTCATTGTGCTTCAACGCCGTTTCCGAAAGCTCCAGCATCCGGGCGCGTGCGCTCGGTTCATACGCCCGCGCCAGCCCGTGCAGAAGCTCAGGATCGTTGGGGAACTTGCGTAACGCCTCGGTGAAGGTCTTGGCCGCGAGGGCGTAATCATTCTTATCCAGCGCCAGTTGGCCGGTGGCGAGGGGAATGTCCCGCAAGGTCGGGTCCGCTTTCTGCGCGGCGCCAAAAAACCGTTCGAGCACGGTCTTGGGATCGGCGCCCATCAACAACGCGGCGCGGCCCACCGCCACGAGGTCCGGCGCATCGCGATACGCCCAGGGCCGGGCCACGACGAGGTCGTTGATCTCCCGGAGGCGCAACCGGGCGCGCCCGAGATTGCCCGCGGCATTGGCGGTATCATAACCACGCACGCGCAAGCGGATGCTGTTGGGAGCGCGCGTGATTCCCTGACTGATGGCGGCTTCTGCCTCCGGATAAAGCCCCTGCGCAAGCAGCGCCTCCGCGCGGATAAGCTGCCAGCCCTCGGCGCGGTAATCGTCCGTGTCGCCCTTTTCACAGGCCCGCAGGCACTCCTCGTATTTGCCCGCGAGCAGCAGGGCACGGGCGTCTGGCAAGCTCGGGGTGGCCGCGTGGATGGCGAGTGCCAGGCAAAGCACCGCCAACATTTCGCAGAGAAATGCGGAACGCTGGAAGATTCCCGGTTGGCGGTGCATGACAACATCTAAGCCCAGTGTCACTTGGGCGCAAGCTTGAGGTTCATCACGGTGCAGAATTCCTGCGTGGGTGCAACGCGGGTTGCGCGCGGGGAACTGGCTTTGTGAAACCTCCTCGCGCACGGTTATCACCGGAGTGACTCATCGAGCAGTGCTCTGGTGGTCGGTTCGTTCGGACTCCGAACAAAGACCGCGTACTTTCGCTCTTCGGCCGGGGAGTGGCATTGAGTCTTTAGCGGACAGATCGTGGCGGGAATGCCTTCCTTCTCCAGTTCTCGCCGTGCGCTCATCGCGACAAGCGCGTCCCGGTATCTCCTGACTTCACTGATCTCGGTGTTGTTCAGCACCGTAGCCGACTATTGGCAGACAGGCGTGACGCAGTCCACCCGCATCTCTCCCCATAATTCAGAGGCTTCCATATTGGATGCCTTCAAAAGTCCACCGCAAAAGCGGCCGACCGAAACGCAGGACGACGGTCCATCCAGCAAGCGCCGCAATACCGAAAGCCCAGTCTCCCGTACAGAAAGCGAGGATTGCATAAATGGGCAGCCCCGCAAATGCAGTTATGACCAAGAAAAGCACAGCCAATCCAAGTATCCAAACGAACGGTCCAAAGATCACAATGCGCCACAGCACGGCCCAAAGTCCTCGCCAATCATTTTTCCTCAAGCCAGGCATAGAACGATCAATTCACCAATGGCGGCTCTTCCGTGACTGCCGAACTGCCAGGCGGCGTTGAGGGGCTGCTCATTGGTCCGGCGCCTTCGGCCATGTTCTTCTGGCCGGCAAACCAGACATAGGCAGAAAGCGCACAAAGTGTGGCGAAAGCCGCAATCACATCAGTAACCAACGACATCGCCGCGTCAATGAGCCAGTGATCCAGCGCCGGGATGAACATGACGGGCACAACGACAAGAGCGATGGCCGCGAGGATCAGTCCCAAGAACACGAGTCCCAAGAGGAAGACCTGCCAGAAATGCCCACGGGTGAGTTCAAAGCTCCGGCGCATAGCGGCGGAACCTGACACGCGCTCACAGACTGCAATCGGTTCGACCAGGGCTAATCGGACGAGCAGGTAGATTCCCGGAAAGATCAAGAGGAGAAAGCCAAACACCAGCGTCAGTGCTGTCAGAAACCGTGTCCACCACATCCGTCCCCAAGATCTCACTCCGACATCCAGGGCCTCGCGAACGGAAGGACGCCGTCCGAGCCAGGAAGTGTAGCCGATAGAAATGACGCCCGCCGTGGCGATGATGCCGAAGAAGTTATCCAAGAATTGAGCGAATTTGAAGGACCTTCGGAAGTCGTCACTATCGAATACAAAATAATCCATGTAGCTACTCAGCAGTTCCAGCGGCAGCCAGATGACCATCACGACGGCAGCGACTGTCCCGAAGTGCGTTCGATACAAGTCCCAAGCGTGTTTCAGAACTGCGGTGATCATGAGGTCGGCGGAAGAGTATCGCTGGGACACTCCCGCAGCCAGACAAAGTTGAAGCGGACCTGGCACAGCCACTCTTCAGCCGTTTTTCAATGTTGTCGAGAACGCCAGTTCCGGCCTACGCTCCAGCGACCTGAAGGCATGACATGGATGCCGCTTGTATCGAGCGCAACGCAATCGCTACATTCACCCGTCGTGGCAAACCTTGACCGTCCATGAAAATCAAAGCAAAGCAGCCAGATAGCCAGCCCGCGCTCCCGATGAACCGCATCCTGGTGCCGGTGGATTTCTCCGCGCCCTCCAAAAAACTGGTCCCTTACGCGGCCGCGCTGGCGCGGAAGTGGGGCGCATCACTGGTCCTGTTGCACGTGGTGGAGCACATCAATGTCCCGACGCGCGTGGCTTACGCCGCGACGGGTTTGCAGGACATTGTGCTGGCACGTGGACGAAAGTTGCTGGCGGAATTCGCGGCGCGGCTTGCGCCCACCGGCGTCAAGACCACGGAAGTCGTGCGGGTGGGCCGGCCCTGGCAGGAGATTGCCCGGACGGCCCGCAGTGAACGGGCCGATCTGATTGTTATCGCCACGCACGGGCACACCGGCCTCCAGCGGTTCATTTTGGGCAGCACGGCCGAGCGGGTGTTGCGGCACGCCGCTTGTCCGGTGCTCGTGGTGCGTTAACCCAAGTATCACCGTCCTGAGCATGAAAGCCAAAACCCGCCCCACTTCGACACGAACCACCTCGCCACCGGCGCTCGAATTCAATGCGATTCTCGTGCCCGTGGATTTCTCGCCGCGATCACGCCGCGCGACGCAGTACGCGGCCGCCCTGGCGCAACAATTCGACGCCGCCCTGGAACTCTTGTTTGTCCTGGAACCGCTGCCGACCGATTCCATGTTGGAACGGCCCCAGCGAACCCGCGGGGACACGGAACTCGCCCGGAGAGCGGAAACCATGCTGCGGGAACTGGCACAAACGGAAGTCCCGTCCGGCGTGCGCGCGACCACTCGGGTCCGGCGCGGTAAGGCCGCCCCCGAAATCATCGCGACCGCGCAACAAGGGCAATCCGACCTCATTGTGCTTTCCAGCCACGGTTACTCCGGCGTGCAAAGGCTGTTGCTCGGCAGCACCGCGGAACAGGTCGTGCGGCACGCACCCTGCAGCGTGCTTACATTGCGCGAACACGCCGCGGCGCCGACGCGTATCCGGCGGATACTGGCGCCAGTGGATTTTTCGCCCGCTTCGCGCGCGGCGCTCCGCTACGCCGTGGAATTTGCCGGCCTGTTTGACGCCGACCTGACAGTGTTCCACGCCGTCCTCTCGCTTCCGCCGCCTCGCCGGTTGTCGGCTTTTGCCCGGGGACTCGAGGTGGAAGCTCTCAAGCAAGCACGCGAGGACCTCGCCACGCTGGTCAAGACCAAGGTCTGCGGAGCAATACCAGTGGCCACCAAGATTGCGGCGGGCGTTCCGCGCGATGCCATCGTTCGCGTGGCCGGACGATTGAAAACGGACCTGATCATCATGGCCACGCAAGGGAAGAAGGGACTGGAGCGCTGGGTCATGGGCAGCACTGCGGAACTTGTGGTGCGCCACGCGCCTTGCCCGGTGCTGGTGCTGCGGCCCGGTTGACCCACACCAAAGTCAACCCTCGGTGAGTTTGGTACCACGCAAGCCCTGGAGTAGAACGCCGTCTCCCACTACTGCTCGGCTCGACCTTCGTCTTGCGAGATTTCGTAGGCAAGGAGATAGTGCCGGCCCCCCTTGACCCATTTCACCGAGCCGTCGCACATCTGCATGTTTACCCCGTGCGCGCCGTGATTGTCATTGCGGTCGGGATAATTGTTTCTGGCGCCTGGCCCTTTGCGGTCGCCATCGAACATCAGGTAAATATCCGATGGGCCAAACACCATGCCGCGCAAGCCAAAGGTGTTGTATTGATGCACCCAGCGGCTGACGCTGCGCTCGGTCTTGCGGGTGGTCCAGTTCATGAACGCGTTGATTTCATAACTGACGCCGCGCAGGTCCACGTCGGCGGAACGGGAACTCAGCGCGCGCTTGTATTCCGCCTGCCGTGTCAAATCAATCAGGACCACCCGCCCGGCGTAATTCGGTCCCCGGTTGGTGCTGATAAAGTTGTCAGTGGAGGGGCAGACAAAAACCGAACGCGCGAGCGCGCCCGAAATGTAATCTGGATACAGCCAGGTCAGGTCATCGCTGCCGTCGGTGGGCGTGCCCGAAAGCCAGCCGCCGGAATTGTCCGCCGCATACATCATCGAACCGAGGCCCATCTGCTTGAGGTTGCTGCGGCACACCGTGCGTTTGGATTTCTCGTTCGCCCCGGCGAGAGCCGGCAGCAGCATGGCCGCCAGGATGGCGATGATGGCAATGACCACCAGCAATTCGATGAGGGTGAAGGCGCGATTGCCGGTCAATTGCCGCCGGAAGGCGCGGCGACGAGGATTGGGATTCGACTTTCGCATGATTTAAGGTTAGCCATGAGCACGGACTGGTTTCTCGGCAACTTCATTAAAATGCTGGCGACCCAGCTTGTGCCGCAGCCGGCGCTGTTTGTCAATGGCAGACAACGCCCAGACAACGCCCGTGGCAGATAAGGCCCAGATTAATGCCCCACAATGGCAACTGCTTGTCACCCTTCGTTGTCCCTGCCAGACTGCGCCCGATTTGTCATGCAAGTCCTGCTCCGACTTCTGCTGCTGTGGTGGGTTTGCGCTTGGGGAACTCACCTACGCGCCGCCCCGAACCCCAACGTCCTTTTCATCGCCATTGACGATCAGAACGATTGGATTGGTCACCTGGACGGACATCCGTTGGCAAAGACGCCGAACCTTGATCGGCTCGCCGCGCGCGGGACCACCTTCCTGAACGCGCACGTGCAAAGTCCGCTCTGCAATCCTTCGCGCACCAGCCTGATGCTCGGACTGCGCCCGACCACGACCGGCATTTACGGGTTGTCGCCGTGGTTTCGCAATCTGGACGCGTGGAGAGAGCGCGTCACGTTGCCACAGCACTTCAAGGCACACGGTTATCGCACCTTCACCAGCGGGAAGATTTATCACGGCGGCGTCGGTGGGCCGGAAAGGCAAAAGGTGGAATTTGATGTGTGGGGACCCGCTGGAGGTATTGGCGCGAGGCCGGAGAAAAAACTCATTGGTCCGACGCCCATGGGCAACAATCCGCTGATGGACTGGGGCGTGTTTCCGCATCGCGACGAGGACAAGGGCGATTATCAGGTCGCGAGCTGGACCATCGAACAACTCAAGGCCGCGCCCCAGGACCAGCCGTTCTTCATCGCCGCCGGATTCTTCCTGCCGCACGTCCCGTGTTACGCCACGCAGCCGTGGTTCGATTTGTATCCAGACGACGACCGCGTGTTGCCGAAGATCAAATCCGACGATCGCAATGACACGCCGCACTTCTCCTGGTATCTGCATTGGGAGTTACCGGAGCCGCGGTTGAAATGGGTCCAGGAAAATAATCAATGGCGCAACCTCGTCCGCAGTTATCTCGCCTGCACGAGTTTCGTGGACGCGCAAGTGGGCCGGCTTCTCGACACGCTCAATGAAACCGGCCTCGCGACCAACACCATCGTGGTGGTCTGGGGCGATCACGGCTGACATCTCGGCGAGAAAGGCATCACCGGCAAGAACACGCTTTGGGAACGTTCGACGCGCGTGCCGCTCATCTTCGCTGGCCCTGGCGTGACGCAAGGCGGACGCTGTAAGCAGCCCGTGGAGTTGCTCGATATTTATCCGACGCTCATCGAACTCTGTGGCCTCACGCCGCGCACCGATCTCGAAGGCCTCAGTCTCGCACCTCAACTGAAGAACGCCGCTGCCCTGCGCGAACGTCCCGCCGTCACCTCGCACAATCAGGGTAATCACAGTGTCCGCAGCGAACGCTGGCGTTACATCTGTTACGCGGACGGCAGCGAAGAACTTTACGATCACCTAACCGATCCGACCGAGTGGACCAACCTCGCAGGGAAACCCGAGCACGCCGCAGTCATCACCGAGCACAAAAAATGGTTGCCGAAGCCCGACGCACCGCCCGCACCCGGCAGTGCGCATCGTGTGTTGACCTACGACCAGGCAACGGACGAAGCGGTTTGGGAAGGCAAAGTTGTGAGGCGCGCGGATCCCATTCCGGAATGAAACCAATTGCGCACAACCACTGCGAACCACGCGAATGTTGAAATTTTTTGCCAACTTTGGCGTCGGCCTGACCACGCTCAACGTGGCTGTGGCCGCGGAGAAACCCAACATTCTGTGGCTGACCAGCGAGGATCACGGGCCGGAAATGGGCTGTTACGGCGACGCCAACGCGCGCACGCCGAACGTGGACGCACTCGCCGCAAAGGGAATGTTGTTCACGCGCGTCTGGTCCACCGCGCCGGTCTGCGCGCCGGCACGCACGGCGATCATCTCCGGCCTGTACCCCTCCAGCAGCGGCGGCCTTCACATGCGTTCGATGGTCGCGCTGCCGGCCGAATTGAAATTGTATCCGCAATTTCTCCGCGAGGCCGGCTACTATTGCGTGAACAACAGCAAGGAAGATTACAACGTCCGCAAACCCGCCGGGTTGTGGGATAGTTCTTCCGGCAACGCGCATTGGCGCAATCGCACCGCCGGCCAGCCCTTCTTCGCCATTTTCAATTCCACCAAGAGCCACGAGAGCCAGATTCGCACGCGCCCTCACCAGCCGATTGCTAATCCCGCGAAGATGCGCGTGCCAGCTTATCATCCGAACACGCCCGAAGTGCGGCAGGATTGGGCGCAGTATTACGACAAGGTAAGCGAGGCGGACGCTGACGCCGGCCGACGCTTGCAGGAACTGGAGGACGCGGGGCTGGCGGCGGACACGATTGTCTTTTACTACGGCGATCACGGCAGCGGCATGCCGCGCAGCAAACGCTGGCCGTCCGACTCTGGCTTGAGCGTTCCGCTGGTGGTTTACTTTCCGGAAAAATGGAAACACCTCGCGCCGAAGGAATATCAGGCAGGCAGCAAATCGGATCGCCTGGTAAGTTTTGTGGACCTCGCGCCCACGCTATTGAGTATTGTGGACATCAGGCCGCCCGAGTGGATGCAAGGGCACGCCTTCGCTGGTCCGCATCAGACTGAGCCACCCGTGTTTCTCTTTGGCGAGCGCGGACGCATGGATGAACGCATGGACCTGGTGCGTAGCGTCACCGATGGCCGCTATGTTTATCTGCGCAATTTCTTTCCGCACGTCTCGCAGGCCCAACGCGTGGCTTATCAATTTGAAACGCCCACCACACGCGTCTGGCGCGAGCTGTTCGATCAGGGCAAAACCACGGAGGCGCAGTCCATCTTTTGGCGCGTACCCAAAGCGCCAGAGGAACTTTACGATCTGCAAACCGACCCCGACGAAGTCCGCAATCTCGCCAACTCGCCCCCGCACAGCGCCATACTGGAAAAACTCCGCGCAGCCCAGCGCGACCACTTGTTCAAGATTCGCGATGTCGGCGTTTTGCCGGAGGGCGAACTTCATTCCCGCTCGCAAGGCAGCACGCCCTACGAACTGGCCCGCGATGAAGCAAAGTATCCGTTGAAACGTATCGTCGCCACGGCGGAACTGGCGTCGAACCTCCAGCCGGATGCACTGCCGGAATTGAGAAAGCTGTTAACCGACCCTGACAGCGCCGTGCGTTACTGGGCCGCGCTCGGATTCCTAATGCGCGGGCAGAGTGCCGCGCAGCAAAACGAGGACACGATGCGCGCCGCGCTCAAGGACGCTTCGCCTTATGTCCGAATCGTCGCCGCCGAAGCACTCGGTCTGCATGGCCAGGAAAGAGATCGCGCGTCAGCACTGACAGTCTTGCGCGAACTCGCTCCTCCGGAGAAGAATGGCGTGTTTGTCTCCATGTCCGCGCTTGCGGCGATTGAAGCCTTGGGTGAAAAAGCTGCGTCGCTGCACGAATTCATCCGCGGCCTCAATCCGAACGGCCCATCGCCCGATGCGCGCTTCGACAGCTACGTGCCGCGTTTGATTCAGAACATTGCCCCGCCCGATGCCGCCCCCGCGCGCAAAGCGAAAGGCAAGGCCGCGAAGCAATCGCCTCAAACTCCCTAATCACCGGAGTGAAATGTTTATGCAGATCCTCGCGCGAATCCTGCCCGTCACGCTGTTACTTTGGTTTCTCACGCCTGCTATCGCAGCGAACTCCAAACCCAACGTGCTGTTCATCATCTCGGATGACTTGAACAACTTCCTCGGCGCCTACGGCGAACCGCAGTGCATCCAACTGCTGGAAAGGAAAGCCGATACCAGGAAGCCCTGCATACTCCGCACCTGCCACCCTGTCGAGACGCAAGAATCGCGGCGAGCCTGCGGCTGAGGGAGTATCAGAAACGAAGTTCGCACTTTGCGCCTGTGAATCGTAGCCGCCGACGTGAGTCAGCTCTGACTTCCCTTTCCACTTCAGATGGTGCGGACTCACGTCCGCTGCTACAACATGGGAAGCTGTGACCAATCCCAGATTGGACACGCATTGGATCCATGAACAGCATGCTGCACACCTCTGGCCGGCAGATCAAATTCCTTTGTCTTCAGTGAGACCTGTCGGCGGGACGCACGGCAGCACGTTGAGGTTCACGATAAGCGGTGCGGGACCCAAACCGACAGGCTTTCCGGCGCCACGGGCCTTACACCCACTTTCCCACAGGCCAAGCGAGATGGAAGGGATGCTCGGCGCGAACACACGCTCACACAAACTCACGCGCTCTCCGCGCCTCAGAGCTAACGCATCTCCGTCATCACGGCAGCAACTGGCCGTCGCCGCTGAGATATCGAGTCATGACCGCGTAGCATATTAAGATACCGAACCCAATAATCCATACAATCCAAGTAACTATGACCCGCTGAAAGCTGCGGCGATGAAGATATGCCATGTGCTCATCATTGTGACGCAACTCCTGCACTGCCTTCGCCCACGCCGACCGATCACGAGAAGGCGGAAACAAGCCCTTTCTGAAAAGACAAAGCTGTTGTCGTACTATGAAGCTTGCGCCGATCGCAAACGGGATCCCGAACACCACTGCCGCACAAATGATCGCAGGAACACTATGTGTCGAGTCCTCATTCATGCTTAGTCCAAATCGTCATACACTCGCTTGCCCGTGTCGTATAAAATAGTGCAAAACACTCGCCGCCCGAGCCATACGATCGCAAAGACTGCGCATCCCCAGAAAACGCTGATCAACCATAACGAGTCCGCTCTCGGAAAAAATAACACCTCCACAGCAGTATCGAAGACCGGATCAAACCAAGAGGTGTCTCCGTGGATCCGAGGCATCCTGCGCCCAGAAGCGACGGCAAGTGCTAGTGATGCCAGCGTGGAGTGAAGAACTGCAAATCCAGCAATCAAAGCAACTGGGATGCAGATGCGGCGATACATACGCGGCCTACCGTGGAGTGAGCGACAGCTTTGAGTGAAGTTTAGCGTCATATTTCTGTGGCCAGAGAATGCTGGTTCGGTAACACTTTGTTTGGCCATGATTGCTGCAAAGTCATGCGGTTTTGTTCGCTTATCACGGAACAAAGACGACAGCGGCTCAAACGTCGTTTGCCATCGTGGCGACGGTAAATCTGCGGTCTTGGATTGTCCAGCGGGGAATCGCGCGCCCAACCGATATGAACTGTCTTAAATCTCCACGCGGGTTCGTTGCGTTAACCGTGTTTCTGTTGGTGAGCGCGCCCGGGCCGTCTGCGGTCGTGTCGCAAACCAATCCGCCCGCATTGCCAACAGATTGTGTCAGTTGAAGTTGGCATTGCTTCAATTGCTGCAATGAGGTGGGAAGGCGCGAGATGGACAAGTGCCCAAAATGGGCACTCCGCGATTTGCCACGGTGACTGACCCCGTCTAATGTTCAGCCAAATACGAAACCGCGAGCCAGTTATCGCCCCAGGATGAAATCAGCCGTCACCGCCAAAGCCAAGAAATCCAGGATAAGAGTTGCGCCAATCTGCCCATCCCGGTTTTCTCCAGCCGCGCCGCTCGAAGGCTATGAGGCCTGCAAAAGAGAGGTGGCGGTGTGTATGGGGCGCTTCTTTGTTCGATACTTCACGCGCCTGTATCATGAATTCGAGGGCGATCTGGCTCTGATTATTGTCCTGGGCGAGATCGGCCATCACAACACTTGCCAGTTATTCGCCGCCAGGAATCCGCAGGGGAGCCGGCACCACGCGTTCGGAGACACAGCTGAAGGCTGGAATCAGCTCGTCCCCTGCAATGCATTTTCTTTGAGTGCCGCCACCGGGATTCCGCGCGAGACCGTCCGCAGGAAGATTGCCACCTTGGTCAAGCGCGGCTGGATCAAACGCAACGACAGAGGCGAAGTATTCATAGTCCCAGCAGTGGGTGAACATTTCATGCCGGACTTCAACCTGCAGGTTCTGCGGGAAATCCTGGCGCTAGGTGATGAACTCGGCGCACTCCTGGCGAAAGGAAGGCGGGCGACACGTGATTCAGCACAAGAACCAGGCAAACGGGCTAACCCCGAGCTCCCCACCAGAATGGCCTAACATTCCAATCCGATGAACGAACCCCAGCCTGCCCTGAACCGTCACAAATTTGCTCCGCCAGCCCCTGAACCAAGGCCTTGCATTAACCACCACGCCGTTGATCACCCAGACCTGCTTCCAAGCATCAAGGCGTCGTCGCCGGACAGAATTGTCGGGGCGCACTTCCGAGACAGCGCCCTAACCTCACGTGGCAAGCAACCCTTCGTAGTATCTCAATCTCTCAATGACACAGAACCCTCAATGCCTTTTTTGCCGAAACAACCCGGACACAAACCCACCGCACCTCGTCAGACTCGTCCCCTGCACGCGATACGTGAACTCTGGAATCGCGGTTGCCGGGTTTCCAGCTTCATCGGCCTCCTGGGTCTGGCCGGCGGCCTGACGGGATGCAGCGATGCTCCATCGCCACCGCAGGGCTTTGCCCAGCCGGTGGTCGCCGCTCCGGTGCTGGTTCGCGACCAACCGATCTATGTCGAGAACATCGGGCAGACGCGTGGGGCGCAGGATGTGGAGATTCGGGCTCGGGTGGCGGGCTTCCTCGAGTCGGTGAACTTCACGGAAGGCACGTTCGTCACCAACGGCATGTTGCTTTACACGATTGATGCCGCTCCGTTCCGGGCCGCGCTTGCTCAGGCGCACGGCCTGCTCGCGCAAGCGGAGGCGACGTGGCAAAAATCTCAGCGCGACACAAATCGCCTTGGACCGCTCTGGGAGAAGAACGCCATCTCGCGGCAGCAATACGACGATGCTGTGGCCGCCGAGCGCGCTTCGGCCGCCAATGTGCAGGCCGCCCAAGCCGCGGTGGACACGGCCAGAATCCAACTGGATTACACCACGATTCATGCGCCCATTGACGGGATCGTCGGCAAGACTGAAGTGAAGGCCGGCAATCTGGTCGGCCAGGGCCAGGCCACCTTGCTCACCACGATCTCCAGCGTGGACCCCATCCGGTTGCGTTTCAGCGTGAGCGAACGGGACTACCTTGCTTGGCGGCGCACCCACAGCCTCGCCCAACCCGTAACGGAGAAAGCGAGGGGCGAATTTGAACTCCTTCTCGCCGATGGCACCATGCATCCTCACCGCGGGGACATTGTCTTTGCGGATCGGGAGGTGGATGCCCGCACGGGGACGCTGCTCTTGGAGGTGGCGTTTCCCAACCCGGAGCGGATTGTTCGCCCGGGGCAGTTCGGACGCGTGCGCTTTCCACTGGAGATAATTCCTGACGCGGTGCTGGTGCCGCAGCGCGCGGTGCAGGAACTGCAGGCCAATTTCTCGGTGTTCATCGTGACGCCGGAGAACACGGCCCAAACGCGCCGGATCGAACCCGGCCCGCGCGTGGGCCCGCTCCTGGTTGTTCGTTCCGGACTACAGGCTGGAGACAAAGTTGTGATTGAAGGCATTCAGAAACTGCAGGACAGGATGCCCCTGGCAGTCACCTGGACGAACCTCGCATCCACCGTGAGCGTCGCCGGTGACCCGCCTTGAGGCGTTTGTTCTCCGACATTGTGCATCAGACTGTGAACCTCAGACTTCCCTAAACGATGGCCAACTTTTTCATCCGCCGGCCCGTGGTGGCCATGGTCATCTCGATCCTGCTGGTGCTGGTCGGGACGGCGGCATTGCTCCAGTTGCCGGTCGAGCAATACCCGCAACTGGCCCCGCCCAACATTCAGGTGACTGCCACGTATCCGGGGGCCAGCGCTGAGGCGGTCGAGCAATCCGTTGCCACGCCCATCGAGCAGCAGGTCAATGGCGTGGACAACATGCTCTACATGAAATCGCTCAATTCGAGCGACGGGCGCGTGTTGCTGAACGTGACCTTCCAAGTCGGCACGGACCTCGACGTGGCGAATACGCTCACGCAGAACCGCGTGGCGCAGGCGCAGTCCCGCCTCCCGCAGGAGGTCGTCCAGCAGGGCGTGACGGTAAAGAAGGTCAATCCATCCATCCTGATGGTCGTATCCCTCTACTCGCCCCAGGGCACGTACGACGACTTGTTCCTCAACAACTACGCGGTGCTGAACGTGAAGGACGCGCTGCTCCGCGTGAAGGGGGTTTCGCAGGTGGAACTCGCCGGCGGCGCGGAATACGGCATGCGCATCTGGCTCGCGCCCGACAAGCTGGCGGCGCTGGAATTGACGCCAGCCGACGTGATTGGCGCCATCAAGCAACAGAACATCCAGGCGCCCGCCGGCCAGATCGGCGCGTCGCCTTCACGGCTGGATCAGGAGTTCACCTATACCGTCCGCGCCCCGGGCCGGTTCAGCACGCCGGAGGAGTTCGGCGAAATTCTCGTGCGCACGACCGATGAAGGACGTCAGGTGCGCGTAAAGGACGTGGCGCGAGTGGAATTGGGCGGGGAGTTCTACAAGTCGTTCGGCGCCTTTAACGGCCGGCCCGCCGGCGTCCTGCTGATCTATCTGCTGCCGGGCGCGAACCAAATTGAAAGCGCCGCGGGCATTTATTCAACGCTCGACGAGCTTAAACGTTTCTTTCCCGACGACGTGGATTACGCAATCAGCTATGACACCACGCCCGCCGTGCGCGAATCCATCAAGGGGATTGTCCACACGCTCTTTGAGGCGGTGGTGCTGGTGGTGCTGGTCGTTTTCATTTTCCTCCAGAACTTCCGCGCCACGTTCATCCCGCTGCTGGCCGTGCCGGTGTCTCTGCTTGGCACGTTTGCCATGTTCCCGCTGCTCGGCTTCTCGGTGAACACGCTCTCGCTCTTCGGCATGGTACTGGCCATCGGAATCGTGGTGGACGACGCCATCGTTGTGGTCGAAGCCGCGATGCATCATATCGAACACGGCATGTCTCCGAAGGACGCGACCGTGCAGGCGATGAAGGAAGTTTCCGGGCCGGTCATCGGCATCGGTCTCATTCTCGCGTCGGTGTTCATTCCGGTGGCCTTCCTCGGCGGGTTGGTGGGTCAGCTTTACCAGCAGTTTGCACTCACCATTGCCATCGCGGTGCTCATCTCAGCCTTCAACGCCCTGTCCCTCAGCCCGGCGCTGGCGGCGCTGCTGCTCAAGCCGCATTCCGCCGGCAAGGGATGGCTCGGAAGATTTTTCGGCGGCTTCAATCGGATGTTTGAGGCCACCACCAATGGCTACGTGCGCATTGCGGCCATGCTGGCGCGCAAGGCCGTGTTGAGCTTGGTCATCCTCGGCGTCGTAACCGCCGGGGCGGGCGGCTTCGCAAAGATCATCCCCGGCGGCTTTGTCCCGGAAGAGGACCAGGGCATTCTGATGGTGAACGTGCAGTTGCCCAACGGCGCGTCCCTGGAACGCACGAAACAGGTTTGCCGCAAGGTGGACGCGATCCTCGAAGCGACGCCCGGGGTCGAGCGCTTCAATGTCATTGGCGGCATGTCCTTTCTGAGCGCCACCTACACGCCGAACGCCGCTTCCTACTTTGTCCGGCTCAAGGACTGGAAGGAGCGCAAAACGCCGGAGACCTGCATGGAGGGCATCTTGAAACGGTTGGGCGGGCAGTTGATGGCGCTGCCGGACTGCATCGCGTTTCCGTTCACCCCGCCGACCTTGCCGGGGTTCGGGGCGGCCGGTGGGTTTAGTTTCGTACTGCAGGACCGCAGCGGCACGCTCAGTGTAGCCGAGTTGGGCCAGGAAGCGTTCCGCTTCATGGCCGAAGCCCGCAAGCGTCCGGAACTAACCGGCCTGTTTACCGTGTTTGATCCGCGTTCGCCTCAGATTGAACTCGATCTGGATCGCGAGAAGGTCAGCAAGCTCGGCGTTCCCATCAACGACGTGTTCAATACCCTGCAAGCCTCGCTCGGAGGCGCGTATGTGAACGACTTCAACCGTTTTGGCCGCCTGTATCGCGTCTTCGTGCAGGCGGAAGCCGATTTCCGGCAGAAACCGGAGGACATCGGCCAGTTCCATGTGCGCAGTGCGACCACGGGAGAAATGATTCCGCTCTCCACGTTGGTTACGGTGAAGCCCGTTTCCGGCACGGAACTCACCACGCGCTATAACCTGCTCCGCTCCGTGGAGATGAGCGGGAGCGCCGCGCCGGGCTATAGTTCCGCGCAGGCCATGAAGGCGTTGGAGGAAGTGGCCGCTCAAGTCCTGCCGCGCGAGATGGGGCATGATTTCACCGGCTTGTCGTATCAGGAAAAGAACGCGCCGAGTCCGCTGCCCACATTCGTGCTGGCCGTGGTGTTCGTGTTCCTGCTGCTGGCCGCGCTTTACGAAAGCTGGTCGCTGCCCTGGAGCGTGCTGCTTGGCACGCCGCTCGTGGCACTGGGCGCATTCTTTGGGGTGTGGTTGCGCGGTTTCGACAACAACGTCTTTGTGCAGATCGGCCTCGTCATGCTCATTGGTCTGGCGGCGAAAAACGCGATCCTGATTGTCGAGTTCGCGAAGATGAAGAAGGAAGAGGGCAGGACCGTGCTCGACGCCGCGGTGGAAGCGGCCCGACTGCGTTTTCGCCCGATTCTGATGACGGCGTTCGCGTTCATCATGGGCGTCGTGCCGCTGATGCTGGCTAGCGGTTCCGGCGCCAATTCGCGGCAAATCATGGGGTCGGCGGTGTTCTCGGGAATGTTGATCGCGACCCTTGCCGGCGTATTTATCATCCCCGCGCTCTATGTGGTCGTGGAAAAACTCAGCGGCGGGGACAAGGCCGGGTCGAAGTCCGCTTCCGCGCCGCCTGCCGCCGGGCATGGGGCGAAAGGAGGTGCAGCGTGAACCGGGTGTTTTCAGTTTGCTGCCTGGGCGCGGCACTGCTCTGCGGCTGCACAATGGGGCCGAACTACCAGCGCCCGGAAGTCACAACCCCGGCGGGCTGGCGCACGCCGGTTTCAACGGCGGACTCACTGGCCAACCTGGCTTGGTGGGACTTTTACCAGGACCCAACGCTGACAAATCTCATCGCCACCGCGCTGGCCAACAATCACGACCTGCGCCTTGCCGCGGCACGAATTGAGGAAGCCATGGCCGGTTACCGGGCGCAACGCGCGTTGTTCCTCCCTGCTTTGGACGCTTCCGGAAACTGGACGCGCACCCGTTCCGGCTACACCGGCGCGACCGGCAACAACTTCGATGTCTTCGGTCTGCTTTCGTATGAAGTGGATGTGTGGGGACGCCTGCGCCGCCTCACCGAGGCGTCCCGCGCCCAACTGCTCGCCAGCGAGGAAGGCCGCAGAGCAGTTTACATCGGTCTGGTCGCCAGCGTGGCGGTGAACTACTTCAACCTGCGCGCGTTGGATGAGCAACTGGAGATTGCCCGTCACACGCTCGCCACGCGCACCAATTCGCTCGAACTCACGCGCATCAAGCTCTCCGAGCAGGATGGCAAAGGCTTCGGCATTGTTTCCGAATTGGATGTGAAGCAGGCCGAAACCCAGGTCCACACGGCTCGGGCAACGATCGCGAGTCTGGAGCGCGCCGTTGCCATCGCCGAGAACGGATTAAGCGTCTTGCTCGGCAAAAATCCCGGGCCAATCGAACGCGGCGCACCGCTCGCTGGTCAGCGGCAACCCATGGAAATCCCCGCCGGCTTGCCCTCCGAGCTTCTGGTGCGTCGTCCGGACCTTCGCGCCGCGGAACAAAACCTCATCACCGCCAACGCCAACATTGGCGCGGCGCGCGCGGCGTATTTCCCAACGATTTCGCTCACGGCGGCGCTGGGACTGCAAAGCCTTGAACTGGACGATTTGTTTCATCCCGGCCTTTCCCGGGCCTGGAAATTTGCGCCGCAAATCGCCGGCCCCGTCTTTCGCGGTGGACAAATTCGCGCGGGCGTGCGCGCTTCGGAGGCCCGGCAGCAGGCCGCGCTGGCCACGTATGAACAGGCGATTCAGAGCGCGTTTCGTGAAGTGGACGACGCGCTGGTCAGCGTCGCCAAACTGCGCGAACAACTCAGCGCGCAGGAAGCCAATCTCGCCGCCGAGCGCCAGCGCCTGGAACTCTCGCGTCTGCGTTACGAAGGCGGCGTGGCCAGTTATAGTGACGTGCTCGATGCGGAGCGATTTGCGTTTAGCGCCGAACTGGATGCCGTCAACACCCGCGCCGAGCTTTTGTCCGCCGTTGCGCAACTCTACAAGGCGCTGGGCGGTGGCTGGGACCGCATGGCAACGGCTCCTTTCAACACGGCCCGGCCGTGATGTAATCGCGATGAAAACCAAATGCCTCGAACCATGAAACCCGAACACTTGCGTGCGCTCACCAATCACTTTCAGGATGTGCGCCTGATCAGCCTGCGGAATTGGAAGGTCGCTGCTGAAATTGAACCCCGCGATGTGGGCGGCCCTTACGTCGTGCTGCAGGAGGGTTACGACCCGCAGGACTTGCAGATGCGAGGCGATGAGTTTCTGTTGGGACGGTCGGGCCAATGGTTATCCACGGGCCTGTTCCTGAAGTTGCCGGTGGAATTGCGCCGGGCGGAGTTTGTTTTCGGCACCGCGGCTGAAGTCATGAAGGCACTCGAAACCCTTCCCGGTCGCGCTTTGGTTTGGCGAACCGGTTACGAGACTTCTCTGGCACCGGAAGTATCGCAGGACGAACTCAACACTGCCTTCCTTTTCGCAAGACAGAATTCGGCATGCGGCGATGCTTGAGACGGACAAACGGCCTGATTGGTTCGCTGCAGGATCGCCCAATCCCGAGGAAGGGAAGATAACCTGATTTATCCGGTTGAGGCGAACCGGCCTGAATGCCTGACCGGCAAAAAGGCTCAATCTTCCGGGAGATTTGTTTCCATGGCGCGACGTTGAGGGTTCTACAATTGCCAACCTTCCCGATAGGGTCTGCGGATAAACTTGTCGGCCTCGGGCGCGTTGGTTGCTTTCATTTGCTGCGCATCCCAAACCAGTTTCTTGCCGACGCGATAAGCCACGTTGCCCAAGTGATTGGCTTCAGTCAGCCAGCCGGAGTATTCGAAATTGGCGCTGCATGATTTACCGGTCTTGCAGGCGTGCAGCCATTCCTCATGATGACCGGACACGCGCGGGATCGTGGGTGAGGGTCGTTCAAATCCCGCAAACTCCTTCTCTGGCAATAGCACGTGCTTGAAGTAATCGGAAAGAATCATGCCCTTGCGACCGATGAACAGACAACCGCTGTCCCACTTGGGAATGTCGCCGCTTCTCCAAATGTCCGGTTTGTTTTCACCTTGATGCCAGGTGAGTTTCACGGGCGGCATGTCGCCGCGGGCGCCGTATTCGTAGGTGGCGCTCATCGAGGCGGGCGCGATTTCCGGATGCGGCGGCGGCCCGCTGGCTTCGATGGTCAGTGGCGCTTGCAGCTTGAGCGCCCAGAAAGCGAGATCGTTCCAATGGCTGCCCAGGTCACTCATCGTGCCGCTGCCAAAATCCCACCAGCGATACCACTTCGGGCCGGGGAAATAGACGTTGTTGAACGGACGAAACGGCGCCGGGCCCAGCCAGAGATCCCAGTCCAATCCTTCCGGCACGGGATGGGTTTCCGTTGGTCGTTCCGTCACAAACACGATGTCCTTGTGTTGCTTCGCGTCGGCCTCGCTCTGTAATCCCCACGCCCGCCCCACCCAGACATGCGCCTCATGCACCGGCCCGATGATGCCGCTCTGCACCAATTCGACGACCTGCCGGTAATTCTCCGTCGCATGAATCTGAACGCCCATCTGCGTGACGACCTTGGCCTGGGCCGCGGCTTCACGAACCTTCCGCGCTTCCCAGATATTGTGTGTGAGCGGCTTCTCGCAATAGACGTGTTTGCCGAGTTGGAGCGCGGGCATGGTGGCAAAGGCGTGCGTGTGCTCGCAGGTGCTCACGACCACGCCGTCAAACTCCTTGGCGTGATCGAACACTTTCCGAAAATCGGTAAACTTGCGCGCCTGCGGAAACTTCTTCGCGGCTGCGTCGAGGCTTCTGGCGTTAACGTCGCAGAGCGCGACGATGTTTTCCGAGGCGACGGCCTGGAGATTGCCGCCGCCGCGTCCACCGGTGGCAATGATGGCGAGGTTGAGTTTGTTGTTGAGGTTCTGTCCGCGCACGAATGCCGGCGCCACGCCGACGATTGCGGCGGTGGTGAGCAGCTTGCGGGTGAATTGGCGGCGGGTGAGGAGGGTGGGTTTCATAATTTGATTTGAACTTGGCGATACGGCGCTCTTTACGTGTCTTCGCCGTCGCTCGCTGGGAATAAGCACGCAAATTCAGCATCAGAAATCGGTTTCAGCCCAAAACGTGCAACGATCGGATCAGGCACTCGATACATCGCTGACATCCCCTCTTCCATGCACGCCGAACACAAGGCAACGATATCTTCGCTGGCGGGAATCCGATAGCATTTTGGCGACCATGTGCTCAAGTACCAAGTGTCGGATTGGAGGGACAGCCAGAAGCTATTACCACGAATTGGCCACACTGGGCCTCGCTGGGTCGAAACGATCAACTGGTCGGGGTTACTCTGCTGTGTGATCAAACCGACCGCGTTAAGCGCGTCAGCCAAAGTTGAGTACTTTCCGTAGCTCACATTTGCGTCAAGAGAGTCAAGTCAACGCTGGCGTTATGGGCGCCAACCACACGCAGTGTATCCCACGGGCCACCGTGTGCAAGGGTTCATGCGCGGCAGCGGAGGCGACTACATTTCCACCAGCCGTCCCACACACCGGAGGGTTTTGGACTGCGCCAGTCCTCTGGCGCTTTTGATCGCGCGCCTGCCTCCGAAAGCGCCGGAAGACCGGCGCACTCCAAGACGCTTCGTGCCCGGGTTACGCCTCGGGCAAGCCTGCTCGAATCCCAACGGGATTCCTTCCCAAAGCCCAGGGTTGCGCAGAGCGCGCTACCCTGGGTCAGCGCTCCCCAGAATTCTCCAGCCCCAACGGGGTTGTGGCTACTTTGTATCCGCTCCCCGCACGATCCTTTCCGTGACCTCGACGTAGCGGCGGCTCGGCAGAGCACCGCCATTCCAACCCCAGCCAGTATGCGGCGTTCTACCGAGACGCCGCTCCGGTTTATGGCCCGGATGCGCGTCCGCAGTTGAACGTGGGAGCTCTCCATGAACCGCGGCTCGGAGCGCGGACAGCCTTGTCCGCGTGAACCTCGGTATCGGAACTCGCGGACAAGGCTGTCCGCGCTCCGGGGTTCATGGCCCCAAGGCGCGTCCGTTCTCGGAGATCGAAGCTCTCCATTTACCGGAGCGCCGGTCTCCGACCCGGCGTGAACCTGCGTTTGCCCACCAACCCGCCGGGTCGGGAGACCGGCGCTCCCATCGCGGGCCATGGGTTCAAACCGCGAAAGGTCGCTTCGGCAAAACTTATCCCTGACCCAAACACCTTTTGATTTATGAAAACCAAACCCCTGAAAATCCTGGTTTACACTCTGGTCGCGCTCGTGCTGCTCACGGGCGGTGGTTATCTGGGCTGGCGCGCCTACAAATCGGCCCGTCAGACCCGGCTCGTCCAACAAGCCCGCGAGTACCTGGAGCAGTCCGAGCCGCGCAAAGCCCTGCTCAACCTGCAACGCGCGCTGCGTCATAATAACCGCGATGTCGAAGCGTGTCGTCTGATGGCCCAACTGGCGGAAGCCGGCCGTTCCCCCGCGGCGCTCATCTGGCGCAGCAAGGTCGTTGAACTCGCTCCGGGTTCGCTTGATGACCGCCTGGCCCTGGTCCAAACCGCCATGGCCTTTCGGGACCTCGCCACCGCCACCAACGCATTGGCGGGCATTGATGAAGCCGGCCGGCAGTCTGCCGCCTATCATAACATCGCCGGCACCGTTGCGGCCACCGCCAATCAACCTCTCCAGGCCCAAGCGCATTTCCTCGAAGCTGCAAAATTGGAACCCCAGAACGTGGTCCCCCAGCTCAATCTGGCGGTGGTGCGGCTTCTGGGCACCAACGCCCAGGCTTTGGCGGAGGCCCGCGCTTCCCTACAGACGATTTCCGCCAACCCCACCAATGCCAGTGTGCGCTGTCAGGCCTTGCGCGAACTGGCCGTTGACGCCATGCGCCACCAACAACTGGACACGGCCCTGACGCTCTCGGGGCGGTTGTTGCAGGAAACCAACGCGGTCTTTCGCGACCGGCTCCTGCGCCTGGAAGTTCTGCATGTGATGCGAAGCCCGGAATTGGCCTCCACCCTGACCGGCTTCCAACACGAAGCCTCCACCAATGTCGGCAGCATCTCCGATCTGGCCCTCTGGCAGATACCCAAGCTCGGCCCCTCGGCCACTCTGAACTGGTTGCATTCCCTGCCGCCTGACCTGCAGACCAATCTGCCCGTGCCCCTGCTGGTGGCCGAATGTCAGGCCATGATCAAGGACTGGAAAGGACTCCAGGCTACGGTTGACGGCCAGCGCTGGGGCGATCTCGAACCCACGCGTTATGCGTACAAGTCGCGCTCGTTGCGGGAGCAATACTTGAGCAGCGCCGCCAAGGCGGAGTGGGAACTGGCCTTGAAAGCCGCCAACGAGCAGCGGACCGGCCTGGTCATGCTCCTGCGCCTGGCGGCTCAATGGAACTGGGAAAGCGAAGGGGAGGAGATCCTCTGGCTCATCGTCAACCGCTATCCTAATGAGAAGTGGGCCGTGCAGGCGCTCAGTCAGGCCCTGATCGCCAATGGTCGCACCCGCCCGCTGCTCAGTCTCTTCAGCCAGGAACTTAAACGTTCCCCCTCCGACCTCTCGATCAAGAACAACCTCGCCATGACGGCTCTGCTGCTCGAAGCCAACGAGCTGAAACCCCATGACCTGGCCCGCGAAGTTTACGAGCAAGCGCCCACCAACGCCTCCTTCGCCTCCACTTACGCCTTCGCGCTCCATCTGCAAGGCAAGGACGCGGACGCCCTCAAGATCATGCAATCGCTCACGCCCAGGCAGCTTGAGGATCCCTCCATCGCCGGTTACTACGGCCTCATCCTTAAGGCAACCGGCGAGGGCGAAAAAGCGAAAGCCTACCTTAACTGGGCCTTCAAAGGCCCGCTGCTCCCCGAAGAGCGAAAACTCTTCGAGCGGGCCAAAGCCGGCGCCTGAGGGTATTTCCCTGCCCACTAAACCTGAGCTCGTAGCAGGCCGTCGTCTGCGATCCGCGCCACAACCATCACATCAGCCGCCACCACCACAAGTGTGACGAAGAGGATGGTTACGGTCTGGCCCATCTGCATCGGCTGGGAGACCTCAAGAAGGTCTGGCAGCCGACCAATGACCAACGCGCGGTATTCAAGTGCGCCGTGCAAGCCTATCTGGACGCGGTGGTGCGCCAGACGGCGCTCAAACTTCAGCTCAAAGCGCACTATCGGCAGTGGGGTGTGATCCCACTGGCAGCAGCGTCTATAGCCGGAGCGCACGGGGCCAATGGCTCAAGCTGATCAAACCCCACGGGGTGCGCGCCCAACTGCAACTGCTCTATGAGATGCTGGATGCGGCCTTGGAGGGGGAAGGCAAAGCGCGCCAGTTGATGGTGCGCTTGGGCCAGCCCTTTGAGGAAATCCGTCGATTGAACACGGTGCCTGGGGTGGGGCGCATCGGGGCGCATGTCTTCGTGGGCCTGATCCAGGAACCGGCCCGCTTTACGACCCAGCAGCAACTCTACCGCTACTGCCGGCTGGGCATCCGCGACCGTTCCAGCGACAACAAACCCCTGGGCTACCAGCGGCTGGATCCCCGCGGCCATGGTGTGTTGAAGGCGGTCAGTTACCGGGCATGGCTGGCGGCGATGAAGTGCCGCAGGGGCGCGGTTTATGAGTTTTATTGCCAGTCGCTGGAACGGATCGGGGGCACCGTCCATGCGCGGTTGAATACCCAGCGCAAGATCCTCGGCACCCTGCTGACCCTCTGGAAGCAGGGGGGGAGTGTTTGAGGCCAAACGCTTTCTCGGAAACGCCCCTCAACCCGCCGCGAAGGTCTCGTGCGACTGAAGCGATGCGAGTGCCGCAGGGCTCAACGGTCCGGCGGCGGCGCGGATCCGGGAGGCCGGGAGAGGCCCCAACGTTCGGCTTAGACCCTGGCAACAGGAGTTCCCGTAGCTGGCTGGTCCCCTGGCCCGACAACTCCCCATTGACCCTGGACCGGGTTGGCCCAGCGCCCGAGTCCCCCATGTGTGCCTGAGCGCGTTCACCGAAGCGCACGGTCGTGTGAATCCGCGGAATCTGCCGCCCAAGTCCTGACAGCCAACAGAAAACGGCATCGGCGCATCCGGCCACACGCTTTCGACGGTCGTCCTGCGAAGTCAAAAGATTCTTTGGCTTTCGCTGGGGCGAAACTATGTCTTGACCTCGCTTTTCATGTGTGCGCCGACGTGAGGAGAACCAGAGCCTCAAAAAAAGGCGGCATGAGGCCAATGAACTGCCTAGCCTGAGCAGCGTTCTGGAGTTGTGCGTGCGGCATGGTCGAAATTAAACCTGGTGTTAACAACCCGTTGAGGAGATTGGCTTCGCTGCGTCGCAGAGGCATGATTTGGTGAGTGCAGGCATTTCCATGGCTGCATATCCCGCTTGGCAGGTTTGTCTTGTTAAAAGAACAACATACGCGGCGAGCACGCATGGCTTTGGGAACACCCAAACGCTATGAAAAATCCATTGGACCTTCCGATTCTTAACCCCCACGCCGCCGGTGTCGATGTGGGCAGTGAAAAGTTCTTTGCCTCCGTGGGCGGCCAGGAACCCAAAGTATTTCTCACCGTCACCGCACAGATGCGTGAGCTCTGCCGCTATTTCCAGGCGCAGGGCGTATGTACCGTGGCCCTGGAGGCGACCGGAGTTTACTGGATCAATCTTTATGGCGCTTTGGAGGAAGCTGGAATGGAAGTGCTCGTGGTCAATGGGGCGCATTGCCGCAACTTTCCGGGGCGCAAAACCGACATGAAGGATTGCCAGTGGTTGGCGGTGCTGCACGCACACGGTTTGTTGACCAGCGGATTTGTGCCGCCGGGCGACATCCGCCGGCTGCGGGACTACCTGCGGCTGCGCGACGACTTGGTGAGCATGGCGGCGCAGCACGTGCAGCACCTGCAAAAGGCGCTGGATCGGCTCAACGTGAAACTGCACGTCGTGATCAGCGACATCACTGGAGTCAGCGGCCTGAAGATCATCAAAGCCATTCTGGCCGGAGAACGGACGCCCGAGAAACTGATCGAACTGTGCGACGCGCAGATTCTCAAAACCAAGCGCGCGGCGGTGCTCGAATCATTGCGCGGACTCTGGCGCAAGGAACCCCTCTTCGGGCTGGAATTGGCCCTTGAGAGCTACGAGAGTTATCAAAAACAAATCGCCCGGTGCGACGAGCGGATCGCCGAAGTGATCGGGCAACTGCGCGGCGGCAAACCGACGCCGGAGTTGGGTCCGAAAACGGAGCTGCGGCACAACGCGATGATCATGGACGATCTGCAACGCAGCCTGGCACAGATCTACGGTAAAGACCTGACCCAACTGCCGTGCCTCAACCAATCCACCGTGACGATGTTACTAGCCGAGATTGGCCAGGACATGAGCCGGTGGAAGGACTGGCGGCACTTTGGCAGTTGGATGGCGGTGGCGCCGAGCAGCGCGCAGAGTGGCAAACGCAGGCGGCGGGAGAAACGTTATCTCAATCGGGCGGGACGGATACTCTGTCGCGCTGTGCAGTGTATGGCCGTGGGCAAGCACACGTGGCTGGCCAGCTTTTACCGGAGAATCCGAGCCAAACGCGGCGCGAAGGTGGCGATCACAGCAGCGGCTTACAAACTGGCCAAACTGATCTACCTGGTGCTGACGCAAGGCTGGGAATACGTCGAAGCGGGCATTGCCAAGTATCAAGCGAGAGTTCGCCAACAGCAGCTCAAAGCCTTGCAGAAGCTGGCCCGCGAACTCGATTTTGTGTTGCTGCCCAAAGCACTGGCCACGAACTGAAGAAAAATAAATTACAACCTTAACGGGCAACCGTTCATTGGCAGGCGGAAGACGTTGCAGCTCAGGGGAATCCGCCTCCTCACGTCGGCGGCTACCAAGGGCAGGTTCGTGGGAAGAAAGGGCTGGCTATTCCACGCAGGGATTCCTGGAGGCGCTGCGCCAAACAGAGCCGCGCGCCAGAGTCAGGGTCATTCGACGGAGTGATGGGTGACGGGAAGCATGGTGCTTCTGCCACTCATTTCGGCCAGTTTCCCGTGATCAAGCCTGGGGTGGCGGCCCCGGTTTCACCTTGTCGTTTTTTACTTTCCTTGGTTCGTGAAGTCTTCCCCACTTCACGGAACTGCTTTCCGGGTTCCAACGCTGCTTTTGGCTGTCTCCTGATTTCAGGCCATCCCCTTCCGCGTCCGGCCCTTCACCCTCTTTCCGTTCATGTCCCAAATGTGAACGAAGATGTCCCAACATGGGATAGATTCCACGCAGTTAAATGAGGTTGAATCACCCCGTTCGCACAATTGTGCAATTACAACCACGAACCCAGAAAGGTTAGAAGTATGAGAGTAACGAAAACAACGAAGCTGGTCTTGGGTGCTGCCCTAGCAGTCGCAGCTTCATACACATCGCAGGCGGCGTTAAGCCAGTTGAGCATTAGTCATTACGCAGGCTCGGGTTATAGCTTTGGCTTGACGGTCCAAGGGACGTCTCAGACATCCTATGCTGTGGCCTTCTCAGCCAGTTTGCAATCTGGCGATCCATTGCCCACGGGACATTCAAGTCCATTCACAACCTTCTGCCTTGATATTGACACTACATTGGCAAATGGGTGGTGGCAATCGGGGAGCTTCAGTGAAGTGCCTCTGACCTCGGACACCGGAAAAGTGCGTCAAGGGGTGGCCAGCCTGCAATACGCCGCACAACTCTATCAAACGTTCGCAGGAACCATTCCCGCCGGCGGCTGGACTAGTGCTCAGAAGGCAGAAGGTTCTGCCTTGCAGTTGGCCATCTGGGAAGTGCTTTACGAGTACGGGACCGCTGGTGCATTCAACTTGAGCAGCGGACCTGGCTTCACCGTCACGAGCGGAGATTCAGCCATTCGAGCCCGTGCGCAAGACATGTTGGATTCCCTGACGTTCGGCGCTCCAGACACCAGCTTGAGCACGACCTTCTGGAATGCGGCCAACGCAGACGGATCAGCACGCAGTAGTCAGGATCTGATTGGTCCAATGACGCCAATTCCTGAGCCTACAACGTGCATCGCTGGTGCGCTTCTGCTGCTTCCTTTCTTGGGCAGCACGCTTCGCGTATGGCAGAAACGCCAGAGTTGATACTCCAGGCAGTTCTTGATCAAGGGCCGGCCAATCCAGGCCGGTCCTTTTTTTCTGGTCCTTTTTTTCTTGTGGTAGATGGTGGGCCGCAAAATCATGGCTGCAGCAAGCGCAAAAGGACATTTGGGGGCTAATGTGAGCCACCCAGCGTGTACATGTGAAAGGATTCCAGCACAAACCAACCGCGTGTTGCGAGATCGTGGCAGCGATTGGAGTCGCGGTGACCATGTCGGTGCAGGCTCAGTCCGTGTCGAATTATGCGGTGCGTATCAGTGCTTCTGTGCATTCAAGTCCGCCGCAAATCAAGTTGTCCTGGCCCTCAGACTCACCCTCGGCCAGTTATACGATATATCGGAGAGAGACTCAGAATGCGTCTTGGGATGGAGGCACTGTGCTTGGCATCGGTGCCGTGGACTATTTTGAAACAGACGCGGTTATCGGCAACGGTGTGGAATACCACGTTTACAAGAGCGCGGTTGCCTCGGGTGACGGGTACATTTTTGCGGGCATCGAGTTGCCGCTCGTGGAGTCGCGAGGGAAAGTGGTGCTGGTGGTGGACAACAGCTTCACGACGTCGCTTTCGAACGAGTTGTCTCGCTTGGAGCAGGACTTGCTGGGCGACGGATGGAGGGTGCTACGGCATGACGTACCGCGCATGGCAGTGGATCCGGCAGACACGAGTTCAAGCGTCTGGATGGCGCGCTCGAACGAACTGGCCAGCGTCAAGGCGTTGATCAAGGCGGACTATGATGCGGATCCCGAGAACGTGAAAGCTGTGCTGCTAGTGGGCCGGGTGCCGGTACCATACTCGGGTGACATTTACCCTGACCAGCACACTCAACACCGCGGCGCCTGGCCAGCCGATGTCTTTTACGCGGATATGGACGGCGCGTGGCCAGACACAAACGTCAACCGAACAAGTGCCGATGACCCAAGAAATCGAAACGTCCCCGGTGACGGCAAGTTCGACCGGAGCACGATCCCATCAAACGTGGAACTGCAGATCGGACGAGTTGATTTCGCGAACCTAACAGCATTCTCGGTGAGCGAGACGGAACTACTGCGCCGGTATTTGAACAAGCACCATGCTTTTCGTCACAAGGTCTTCACTGCGGAACGCCGTGGGTTGATTGACGATCATCTGGGCATCAGCACCAGTGAGGCACTGGCCGCGAACGGCTGGAGGGATTTCGCCGCATTCTTTGGCGCCAGCAATACGGTCGCGGGTGATTGGCTCAACACTTTAGCAACTCAAAGTTACCTCTGGGGTTACGGCTGCGGTGCGGGCACTTACACAGGCTGTTCAGGCGTGGCTACGACCTCGCAACTGGCCACCAGTGATCCACGGGTGGTGTTTACCATGTTGTTCGGAAGTTATTTTGGTGATTGGGATTCGCCCAACAACCTGCTGCGTGCCGCGATTGCCACCACCAATTACACGTTGACCTGCGCGTGGGTGGGAAGACCATTCTGGTATCATCACCACATGGCACTGGGTGAGACTATTGGCTTCAGCACGCGCGTGAGTCAAAACAACGATGGGTTCGATGGCTACTGGGGCGTTGGACTTAACCGCATGGTTCACATCGCCCTCATGGGCGACCCCACACTCCGCATGCACATCGTCGGGCCGCCGGCCACTCTGGAGGCCGTTAGCGATCCAGGCGGAGTGAAGCTGACCTGGAATCCTTCGACGGACGACGTGCTCGGGTATCACGTTTATCGCTCGACGAATGCCGCCGGTCCATTCACGCGGCTCAACACGTCGTTGATCACGGACACGGACTACCTTGATCCCGAGGTGGGCACGAATGTCTATATGGTGCGGGCGGTGAAGTTGGAGGTGAGCGGCAGCGGCAGTTACTACAACGCCAGCCAGGGCATTTTCCAATCGTTCACTCCCCTCCCCCTGCCCGTGTTGACCATCACCGCCCAGTCCACCAGCAAGGTGTATGGCGCGCCGTTGCCGGAGTTGATCGCCGTTTATAACGGGTTCATGGGTGAGGACGGTCCGGAGGACCTGACGCCACCGCCGGTGCTGGCAACCACCGCCACCGCCGCCAGTCCGGTGGGCAGTTATCCCATCACCGCCAGCGGCGCCGGCAGCGTGAATTACTCCATTCAATATGAGGCGGGCACGCTGTCGGTGACACCGGCGGCGCTGACGATCACGGTCCAGAACACGAACAAGCCGTATGGCGCACCGCTGCCGGCCTTCACCCCGCTTTACGACGGCCTGGTCAATGGCGACAGCGCAACGGACCTGGATTCGCCGCCGGTGTTGAGCACGCCCGCCACGGTGGAAAGTCCGGTGGGCACTTATCCGATTACAGTCGGCGGGGCGGCGGACCTGAATTACAACATCACTATCAATGAGGGCACGCTCACCGTTGACCCGTCCCCGCTGGTCGTGATGGCGGATGACCAGCGTCGGGCTTACGGTCAGGCTAATCCGGTCTTCACCCTGAGCTATGACGGGTTTGTCAACCAAGACGATGCCAGCGACCTGGACAGTCTGCCGACGGCCAGCACGACGGCCACGAGGGCCAGTCCGCCCGGTGATTACGTCATTACGGTGACGGGTGGGGCGGCGCAGAATTATACGCTGCATCCGGTCAATGGCACGCTGACGGTCACCAATCCGCCAGTGCCCGCGATTACCGGGGTTGAGTTGACCAACGGTTGGGCGGTGATCACCTGGAAAACCGTGGCTGGGCTGAACTACCGCCTTCAGTATAAAGGCGAATTGGCCGAAACCCCGTGGCTGGACGAAACCCCGGATGTGCCGGCCACCGGCCCCATAGCCAGCGGCACGAATGTGGTGGGTGAAGCGACGCACCGGTTTTACCGGGTCCTGTTGGTGCCGCCGGACCCGGATTGAGCGAACAGTCAGCGGGTCCAAGTGGCCTCACGCCCCCCAACGGGTAACGCCAGGGGGCCAAACGACGCGATGTGCTTCCCGTAATCCTGGACTCAGGCACCCAATCCGCTCCGGCAAATCGCCGGTCACCACAGGGGTGCTCTTGATCTCCCACCAGGAAAAAACAAACAAGCCGGTGTTGACAGCCGACCTGCTTGCGTCCTGAACGGACTATGAGAAACCACCGACCCTTGATTAGCTTGGGCGTTGTTTGCGGAGAAACCGGATCATGCTCATGCCGAACGGCAGCAGCAGCAGCGAACCGGCGACCATCGTGGTGGGTTCCGGCACCGGTGCGGCGTAGTAGAACCCCCCGTACACGTCGCTATGAGTACCGCTCCCGTAGTCGTAGAGGTTGTCGAAACTATTGAGAGCAATCCAAGTTGAGCCTTGCAGTGCAAAGAATTCCAACAGCACCGAATAAGGTTGGCCTGAAGAATTATCCACCACCGCACCCAGGGCCGCTGCCTGGGCGAGGGTAAAACCAGAAACCGAGCCGGCGTTGACCCAAGAAACTGCACCACTCGTGATGGTTGCTGTGAACCTCGTGGAAGTGGAAGTTGTGGTGAACGGAGTGTTCCAATAAGTTGCTGTGCCGGTCCAGATCGCTGTACTTCCGGAGATGGAACTAAAAGTCATTGGCCCGCCGCCAGCGGACAAGGACGAGGACACAGCTCCGTATGCGGCTGGTCCCCAATACAACTCCGAAAAGGACGCAGGGTTGAAGCCAGAATAGGAGAAGGTCCTTCCCCCCGGGTCGGCCGGGCTTGACCCACTGGAACTGAATCCATTTCCCCCCGGGGCCGGGTATGTCGGACCTACCAGTGCCGCATGGGAATTGATGACTCCAAGGGCGGTTAGCAATACTGTAGCAAGGTAAACGGAGGTGTGTTTATGTTTCATGTTTGATAAGTGTGTTTTTGGTGATTTTCGGGAACACCAGTCTTGTCTCACAAGGAACAAAAACTGTCTATGTAGCCCTGGGACATCTTATATCACTTTCTGGACATGGAGATGCAACCTTGGATGGGGTGTTTCAGGATGGCCGAAATAGCACGCAACGAAACAGTAGTAAGCCAAGAAGGGAAAGCCACCGGCTGCGGTTTCACAATTCCGCTTCTGCATCAAGCTAGGGCTTGTCACTTCCATCTTTCCCCACGAGGTGGCATGACCGCTGCGGTTCTGGCGATGCGATGCTCCTCTCGGAATACTGGCCTCACGGATTCCGGTTCAGGTCAGGTCGCGTTCCTGCCAAATCCTTGCGGGCGGGCGCAGGGTGTTTTTTCCTCCGAAGGCTTTGCGGATGTCCTACGCGGGGCATGACGCAAACACGTCATGGCTCGCCGTGGTCAGCCCCGGAATAGCCACTGTTTTCGAGGCTTGGAGCGATCACCACCACCATGCCGTGCGTGAACTTTTGTAGGGCCAGTGTCGGATTGACTTCAAGGGGGGCAGAGCTAACTTGCCTCATCTGAATACGCCACCTGATATTCAAAGCTTGGTTGCGGTCCATCCGCAGTAGCGGGTGGTACGCGCCAATGAGCGTGTGCTGCCGGGCTCAAAGTTTGGCCCGCGGGCAACCAGTGGTGTGCAGAGAGAGGCGAGGGTGTGAGGCGCACGCTTTCGGGAGTGGCTCTGTGGAGCCGCAGACAATTTCGGTGAACGCTGGCAAGAGAACAACACAGTATGGCAAAAGATTTGACGGGTGCGCCCGTTGCATCAACCAAACGGATTTTCATTGTCGAGGACCATCCGGTCTTTCGTGAGGGCTTGACGCAGATTCTCAATCGGGAGGCGGGGCTGGCCGTCTGTGGCGCGGCGGGCAATGCCACACAGGCGCGGAAGGCGATTGCCAAGCTCCAACCAGACTTGGTGTTGGTGGACATCGGATTACCGGGCAAGAGCGGACTGGAGTTGATCAAGGAAATCCGGGCCCAGGACAAGACGGTGAAGCTGCTGGTGGTTTCCATGCATGATGAGGCCCTCTATGCCGACCGGGTGCTGCGGGCGGGCGGCGATGGTTACATCATGAAGCAGGAGGATCCGGAAGAGATCGTCCACGCCATCCGGGATGTTTTGAAGGGACATATTTACGTCAGCGAGGAGGTCTTTGCCGTCATTGCGAAGCCTCATCCCAAAGGCTCGCGCAAGATGGACATCAGGGCGCTGGATCAACTGACGGATCGCGAATTGGAAATTCTGGAAAGCTTCGGTCGGGGACGGTCCCATCAGGACATCGCCCGGCAAATGAAGTTGACCGTTGCGCAGGTGGTCGCCCACGCCACGCGGATTCAAAAGAAGCTGTCTTTGCCGAGTGCCAATGCGCTGATCCGTTACGCCGTTTGCTGGGTGGAGTCGGGCGTGTGAGATGCTGGCGCGCGAAGGAGCTGGCGCCCTTGCCCCATTCCGAGCATCGGTCGGAGGGGACTTTCGCTTCTCCTTGCCACCCACAAAACCGCCACCGCAAACTCCCGGCTGGATTAGCCACGCGGACAGATTCAAATCAGGCTTCCACCAGGCGAGGCAGATTCGTCGCGCTCCGGCCCGGGGACACGGATGGTGATGATGGTCCCGTGCCCGGGCTTGGACTCAACGTCACACGTTCCCTCCAATAACGCCGCCCGCTCGCGCAGGTTGGCAAGTCCCACTCGGCCGCGCCGGCTTCGGGCGACTTTGAGCCGCCGGGGATTGAAACCGCGCCCGTCATCCTGGATTCTCATGACGATGGCGCCGTCCTGAAGCACCAGTCTCAGGTGCGCGGATTTGGCCCGGGCGTGTTTCTCCACATTGGTCAGGGCTTCCTGCAGGATGCGGAAGAGATTCAGTTCCATGGCGGGAGGCAGCCGCTCGAGGTCACGCCCAATCCAGCATTTCACGGCCAGACCGGTCCGGGCCTGGAACTCCTTGCAGAAATTCCGGCTGGCGGCGACTAGGCCCAGTTGGTCCAGGTCGGTGGGACGCAGATTATGGGCGATACGGCGGTTCTCCTCCAACGCTTGGACGAGCAGGCGGCCGCAACGGGCGAGGATTTCCCGGGCGGCGGGGAATTGCGCAGCCACACCGGTTTCCACACTGCGCAGCCTCATCCTGGCGGACGCAATGACCTGGTTGACGCCATCGTGAAGTTCCCGGGCCACGCGCGAGCGCTCGGTTTCCTGGGCCTCAATGATGCGCCGGGAAACGCTGCGCAATTCGTCCTCGGTCTGTTTGGCTACGGTTAGGTCGCGGATGGTGGCGACCCAGTTCACCACCCGCCCCGTTCGGTCCTTGATGGGGACAACATTGTGCTCGGCCGGAAACACCGTGCCATCCTTGTGTTTCACTGGATACTCAAAGTCACTCAACGCCCCCGTTTCCAGGACAGTCTGACGGAGATGCGCCCGGAAGTGCTCCGCGCCGGCTTCATCCCGCAGCAGAAAATCAGGCGAGCGCCCAATCAACTCGTCACGCGGGTAACCAAACATTTGGGTGGCGGCCGGATTGCAGTACACGATCGCAACCGGTTCGGTCTTCAGAATGAGAACCGCGGAGCGGAGGCTCTGCAGCGTCTTCTCGATCAATCGCTGGCTCGCTTCCAGCGACTGCTCGGCGCGAATGCGGGCGATGGCTCCGCCCGCCATGCTCGCGAGAGTATCCATGGCGTGCAGGGATTCTACGGGAATACTCTCGATCCTGTGCGAGCCCAAGCACAGCACAGCCACCACTCGTCCTTTGTGTTGCAGCGGGAGCAACTCCCGGGCCCGCAACCCTTCGTGCTGCAACTGCTCCACCAAGTCAACCATGGTGGTGTCGGGCTGATGAGACGGGGCCCGACTGATCTGCGCGGGCCGGCGCCGGGCCCGTTCAGCGAAGCGCGCGGAGAAACCCCGGTGGGCGACCAACTCCAAGACCGTCGCCGTGGCGTCCACCAGATACACGGCACTGCAGTCAATGCCGGGGTGGCGCAAGGCAAGGACCAGCAATTGTTCCGTCACCGCTTTCAATTCGTTGGCGGAACTCAAAAAGATGCCGAAGTCGCGCTGGAACTGACGCACTTGTTCGGCCCACTTAAGCTCCGTGGTATCCACGGCCGTGCCTTCATAGAAGAGCACGCGCCCGTTGGAGTCGCGCACCACCCGCGCATTGACACTCATCCAAAATTGGCTGCCGTCCTTCCGGCGGTGTTTGGATTCAAACCGTTCGACCGAGCCCTGACGTTCCACGCTGCGCTTGAATTCCTCCCGCCGGGCCGGGTTCACAAACACCTGCCGCGCAATGTCGGTAATGCTCGCGATCACTTCCGCGGGCGATTCATAGCCGAGGATGCGCGCCAGGGCGGGATTGACGCTCAGGTAGCGACCTTCCGGCGTGGACTGATAAATTCCCTCCACGGCGTTTTCAAAGATGCTGCGATATTTGGCTTCGGCGTCCCGCAACGCATGGGTGACTTCGACCCGGAGGAAGGCTTCGCTGCAATGGTTCGCGAGGGTCTGGAGCAACCGCAAGTCCGCCTTGGAATAGGCATTGGGCGAATAGCTTTGGATGGACAGGACGCCGATGGGCTTGCCACGGGAATAGATCGGAACATGCATCATGCACTCCGAGCACCGATGGATGTCACCAAAGGGATGGTAGTCTACGGCCGTCGCAGTGTCAGGATTCCGGTTCGTGAGACGTGCCCCCTCGGCCAGGATCGATCGCATGAGCGGGCTGGGAACTCGTTCAAGCTTGGAGATCTGCACGATTTGCCGCTGCCCGTTCAGAGTATCCAAAGTCAGGATCGGCAGGATCTGGTCATCCTTCGCGGAATACATGTGGACGTAGCCGGCATCCCAACCGAACAAGCCCGAGGCAATGTCGAGAATGACCCGGGCGGCATCATCGGCGTCAATGGCGGAGTTAAGCCGTTTACCCAACTGCTCAAAGGCGTCCCTCTGCCTGGCCGCCTGCTTTTGCTCGGTAATGTCCCGGGCCACACCGACGAGCCCCAGGGTCTTCCCCTCCTGGTTTTGGATGCGCGCGGTGTTGAGCGAGATCGGGAATTCGGTTCCGTCTTTTCGGCAATTCAGAACCTCCCCCTGCCAGCCGCCCAGGAGGGTCTCGTGATGAATCCGCTCGCAGAGCCCGGGCGGGTTCTTTGCCGAATAGAGGAAATCCGGAGTCCGGCCAACAACTTCCGCGAGTGAATAACCGTAGGTGGCCAGGAAGGACTGGTTGGCAAAGGTGAAGCGATTCCCAACATCGGTGATGCAGATCAACTCCCCGGTGCTCTGCATGGCGTTGGTCAGCCGCTTTGCTTCCTCTTCGAGTTTCCGGCGATCAGTAAGGTCCCGCGAAATGCCCATTACTGCCGTCACCTGGCCTTCCTGATCGCGCAACGGCAGGAGCCGGGTTTCAGTCCACCGCCGGTGGCCCAGATAGGAAATCCACCGTTCCTGCTGCACCGCTTCGCCCGACTCAAAGATCCGGCGCACAGTCTCCTTGTGGCGGCGGGCAATCTTCGCCGGGAACAGTTCCTCTTGAGCGCGCCCCAGCATGTCCGTACCCGCCACGTTGTACCAACGCGCGGCCGTTTGATTCACGTAGCGGAGCTTCGCCTCCCGATCCAGAATGAAAATGGCATCGGGCGATGATTCTGCCAGTTCGCGATAGCGTTCCTGGCTTGCCCGCAGCATCTCCTCGGCCTGTTTGCGCCCGCTAACATCCCGCACCACGCACACCACGCCCTCGGATCGGCCATGCGCATCTTGCATCACTGCAGCGCTGACCTCCACCTCGAGCGAACCGCCGCACTTTTTGAGGAGGCGATACTCGCCGTGATGCACGAGGCCGCTCTCCAATGTGCGGGCCAGATCAGCCTTGATCTGGAGGTGATTCAAAGGCGGAGCGAAGTCAAAGACACTTCTTCCCACCAGCTCTTCCCGGTGGGTGTAGCCCAACATGGCCGCCGCCTGGGAATTGACGGCCAGCAACCGTCCTTGCGGATCCACCAAGCCGAAGGCATCCGGGAGCACCCCCAGCAACTGCCGATAGTGCTGTTCGCTAGCGCGCAGAGAAGTGGTCACGTGCCGCAAACGCAAGAGCGTCCGCACGCGCGCGAACAATTCTCCCAAGTGGATCGGTTTGGAGAGGTAATCATCGGCTCCGGCGGCGAGACCTTCAACCTTGTGCGGCGGCGTCTCCGCCGGCCCGGAGATCAGCACGACGACAACGTCCAGGAGCAACGGGTCCGATTTGATCTGTCGGCACACCTCCATCCCGTTGAGATCGGGAAGCTGGACATCCACCAGCACCAGTTCCGGTCGTTGCTGCCGGGCGGTCTGCAGGGCCGCGTGCGCGGTCACCGCCTGCCAGACCTCATAACCTTCAGTGCGCAGGGCGGTGCAAAGCATCTCACGGATCCCAGCATCGTCGTCCACCACTAGAATGCGCACTGAATCGCTCATGGCTCGCGGGAGTCTGGGCTGTTGCCAGCCTGCAACCCTCCGTAGAGCAGATACCGAAGCTGCCAGGTGGGCAAGCAGAAACTCCAGCGCTTCCGCAAAGGGGAGGGTTCGGAGCATTGACGTTCTGAGGATTGATGTTGCGTGCCGTGCAGCCCAGCCCCGACGTCATGTTCGTCCCGTCCGCGCGACCACCAGCGACACTGTTTCCGTGACCACCCCCACCGTCGTGGTTCATTTGGCAGCGAGCGGTGGACGCACCCACCCCAGAAGCCGCAACGCGGCCGCCGTCTCGTTTGACCCGGGCTGGATCGGCTCCACGTCCAGGATCACGCTGAACTCCGGCCCCTGCATCCGCGCGTACACTTGCGGGTGGTATTACTCGATGACCCGTTGCGTCTGGCCGGCAGCGTCCTGCACCGCCACTGTGGGCTGGCCGCAGGCGGGGCAGCCGAAGCAGGCCAAGTTGCAGGGGATCGTCAGCCGTGAGAGCCAGTGGCGTGTACCCGCTGAGAGGCAGGATCCTCACCTTACCGATACATCGCTTCGAGAACTTTGCGGTCCCGCTCAAGCAGAATCCCGGCACGCTCGGTCGGTGAATCACACGCCTGCAATCGTCGGGTGGCCTCGGCATAGGCCGCCGCAATGATCCGGCATTGTCTGGGCGTCAGTCGGTACCCGTGCAGCCTCTCGACCAATGACTCCAGCAGCTTCGGGCGTTCGTCGTTTCCCCGCTCGAACATGCGGACCACGAACCCGTGGGTTACCGGCGCCGCCGCAAACCCAGACTCCAGCGCATCCAAAGCCCCATGATCCAGCCGCCGGCCAGGCCGATGCCAAAACCAAGCAGACCCCAGTAAATTCCGCCCGCCGCCGCGCCGACGGCGAAGCTGCAGCGCGAGACGAGCAGAAGCAGCACATAGGCGTAGTCGGCGATTTTGCCGCGAACCGTCGGCAATCTGGGAATCTTCGGCAACAGGAAAGCGTGGCGGGCACGCTGTGGGTCAACCGCGAGGGCACCAGTGTCAGGTGGTCGCGAGGCAGGTTTCCGCCAATGGCCGCCGTCCCAAACCGCAATCCCTTTTCCAGCCGCGCCCAGCAATTCTCACGATAGACGGTTCGGTTGTGCGGGTTGGAGGAGGCTCGGGAATTTTATGGGTGCTGGTGGCGGCGGTTTGAGGTTCTGCGGGCGGTGGAGGCAATGCGCGGCCCTCACGTCCTTATGGCGTGTTTTCTCCCGGCCTTGCCGGATTCAGCTTTTTTGAATGGCGTACGGGCCTATTTCCAAGCCCCGCAGCATGAAATCCATCAGTTTCTCCCCAGCACCGCCACCTGCGATGTGATGGGCCGGACGCGGATCAAGACGGACGTAAGCGGCTACACGCTGACGTTCGATTACGACGCATTGGACCGGCTCACCAAAATTACATATCCCGACGGCAGCTTTCAGCAATTCACCTATGAACATCTGGATATGTCCGTCGTTCGCTGTCAGCGGCGGAATGAAAGTGGATGAGAACAAGCGGTTTGAAATTCCGTTTTCTTCCGGGGCATTTTCTTAGAACACTTCACGCTGAAAGTTCTTCTTCCTTCTTCTGACTTCGTCTACTTGGCGGTCTTCTTTTCCGTTTTCTTGACTCCTGTATTCTTCGCAGGTTCGGCTCGTCATGAGCCGCTCTTCAACCCGGCGAAAGTGCCGTCATTGCAGTAGATTTTTTCTTCCTGATCCACGCGCTGCAGATCGGCAACGGTATTGTTCGGGCCCGGATTGTCAGCAGGCCAGCCAGCTCGCCAGCCAGCGCCGCTGGCTCAGCAAAAACGGCAACGGCGATTACTTCCGCGGTCCCCGCGCTGTAGAGCGGGTGCAGGCCTGGCGCAAGCTCCATCCCGGTTACTGGCGTCGGCAGACCCCCTCGTCTCGCAAGGGTCAAGCTGCTGATAATCAACCCGCTAACCCCAGTCACTTCCTTCCTCGCTGTTTTCGGTGGAGCCGCTGGGTAGTCTGTCGGCATGACACCTGAGAAACTGTTTCATGAATTGCTGGGACTGGGATTGAACTGGGAAGCAATCGAAAGCCGATTCGAGCGGGAAAGCGGGACGGTCTTTTTGGAGATCCGCGAAACCCCGCGGTTGTGGGAGACGGTGCGCTGCCTTGAAGACGGGGGTCTGGCATTCTGTTACGATCACACCGAGGTATTGACGTGGCGGCATCTGAATGTCTTTCAACATCGCTGCGAGATCACCTGTCGGTTGCCCCGCGGGAAGTGTCGTCAGTGTGGGCAGGTGTTTCGGGGGCGACCGCCTTGGGAGGGTTTGAGCACGCACTTCACCAAGGAGTTTGAAGCTTTCGCACTGCTGCTCATGCGCGAGATGCCCATGAGCAAGGTGGGGGAAGTGGTCGGCGAAACTGACACGCGCCTGTGGCGGATGCTTTTCCGGCAGGTGGATGCCGCCTATGCCGAGGCCGATTTCAGCCAGGTCTGTTGTGTTGGGGTGGATGAGATGAGTGTGCGCAAGGGGCATGAGTATATCAGCGTGTTCGCCGATCTAGTGCGCAAACGGGTACTCTTTGCGACTGAAGGGAAGGATCATCAAGTGTGGCTGGACTTCGTGACGGCGTTGGAAAAGCACAATGGCCATCGGCACGCGATTACGCAGGTGAGTATGGACATGAGTCCGGCCTATGAGAAAGGGGTGAAGGAAACCTGTCGCCACGCGCAGGTGGTGTTCGACAAGTTTCACGTGATTGCGCACGCCAACCAGGCGGTGGATGAAGTGCGCCGGGCGGAGGTGCGGCTGGGTGGGGCCGGCGTGTGGGAGGCCCTGCGGCAGAGCCAGTGGCTGTGGCGCAAAAATCCGGAGAACCTGACGGAGCAGGAAGCGGCGCGGCTGGCGCAGATCGACCAAAAGAGTTTGCGCACGGCCAAGGCGTATCAGATGCGGCTGGTGTTACAGGACATTTATCGGAGTGCGAGCGTCCTGGAGGCGCGGCGGCGGTTTCGGGTGTGGTGTCGCTGGGTGCGATGGGTGGCGCGGTTGCAGCCCAAAAACTTGTTGCGCGCCATGGTGAAAGTGGCGGCGATGATCGAGCGCCATCTGGCTGGCATCCTGGCGCATTGGAAATGGGGTGTGACCAATGCGTTCATGGAGCGATTAAACAGCGTCTTCAGCGCGACCAAACGTAAGGCCCGTGGTTACCGCTCCACCACGCACCTCATCACCATGCTCTACTTCGTAGCCGGCAAGCTCCGCTTCCCCCAGTTCTGAGGCTCCACCGAAAATAGCGAAGAACCCAACAGGATCATTGATGCGATTGGGCCGGAAACATTTACCTATCGCGGACTGGTTCGCCAGATCGGCGAGAGCATCGGCAAACGGCGCCCCATCGTCTCCGCGCCTCCGACGCTGGCTTTGGCAGCGGGCTGGCTGATGGGCAAATTCACGCGAGATGTGGTCATCACCCGCGAGGAAATTACCGGCTTGATGCAAGACTTGCTTTGCACCAATTCACGGCCGGCCGGCCAGACACGGCTCACCGACTGGGCAAGAGCAAACGCCGCCACACTGGGTCGCCAATACGCCAACGAACTGGCACGCCGCCGCAATCGCATCGCGCCTTACGACCGGCTATAGTCCGCTTCCGCCGGCATTCAAGGAGACTCCCGAAACCGCACCGAGACTCTCTGTCCCGAATACGTCGGCTGCTGCGCCTGAACAATCTCACACAACACTTGCAAAGTTCGCGTGTCAATGCGGGCCGATGTGTCGGGGTCAAACAATCGCTTCGGCCCAAACGCCGGCAATATCATCCGCACGCGCAAGCGGCCTGTCTCTCCCGGCGCGCCCAACGCGGTGAAGCTGCCTTCCGCTCCAACCCGAATCCGATACACGTCCGCCTCATGCACTTCGACGCGCACTTGGAGGCGTTCCGTGTCGGCCATACGCAAGATCGGCGTCGGATAGTTCAGCAAGACTTGATCGCCCGCGCGGCGATGGAGTTGGAGGATCGTTCCTGCAAACGGCGCGCGCACTTCATGCAGTTCGTGATTCGCCCGCGCCACGGCCACTTCGGCGCGGGCGACGGCGACTTCCTCCGGCAACGGCCCGCGCTGCATCGCTTCAAGCTGCTTTTGCAGGCTGACCACTTGTTTCTTCAGGCTGTCCACCCGCTGCTGCCGCGCTTCCAAAACGTCATCCGACAAAACGCGCTCGGTCTTGAGCTTGCGGGCGCGCGCCAGTTCGCTTTCGGCAAATACCAATTCCGCTGCCAGCGCATCCCGCTGTGCGGCGGTGGCGGCGATTTCCTCCGCGCCGAATCCTGCCCGCACCCGCGCCAGTCGCGCTTCGGCCAGTTCCAATTGTGCCTTCTCGCGCCGCGCGTCCACCGTGGCCAGCAACGCGCCGGCCTCGACGCGCTCGCCCTCCTTCACGGATACGGACACGAGCGTGCCCGCCATCTGCGCCGACACGTCCACCTCGCCATCCACCGGCTCGACGCGACCCACGCAAACGAGGAAGGACGGCGAGTTCGTTGCCAACGTTCCGGCAAGGCTGGCCGGTGAATTTGTTCGCGCCCCGAGTGCCCATTGAATCGCCACCCAAGCGGCAATCGCAACAATGACGACGGCCACGGCCAGACCCACCTTCACAAACCCGCCACGCCGGGGCAGAGCGTATTTGAGCAATGCTCGTCGTCGCCGGGTGAGGTCACCCGGCCTACAGTCCAACGACAAACTTCCTCCTAAATGTAGGCCCGGTGCCCCCACCGGGCGATTGTTCAAAAACGCTTGCGGGTCACCCGGCCTACAAACACCTGTAGGCCGCGTGCCCCCACGCGGCGTTGGTTTTGACGTCGTGTAGAACACCATTCGTTTCAGCCATCTATTCATAGAGCCTCCCGTCTTGCAGTGTCAGCAAACGATCCGCGATGCGATGCAATCGGGCATCGTGCGTGGCGATGACCACCGCCACGCGCGTCTGCCGCGCCGCCTCCTGGATCAAGGACGCCAGCGCGTCGGCGGCGTGGGCGTCCAGTTGCGACGTCGGTTCGTCCGCCAGCAACACATCGGGCCGGGGCGCCAGCGCGCGGGCCAGCGCGGTGCGCTGTTTCTCACCGCCGCTCAACGTGCCCGGCAACTTGTCCGCCTTGGCCGCGATGCCGAGCAGTTGTAACGTCTCCGTCACCCGCCGCGCCTCCACGAGCTGTCGCTTGAGCCGCAAGCCCAGCGCGACGTTGTCCCGGACGCTCAACGCCTCCACCAGATGAAAGTGCTGAAACACAAAGCCCAGATGCCGTCGCCGCGCCTCGGTGCGGGCCGCTTCGGAAGCCTGATTCAACTCCGTTCTGGCAAGGCGCACCTCGCCGGCATCGGCGCGCAGCAACACCCCGGCAATCTGGAGCAACGTCGTCTTGCCCGAACCGGACGGCCCTTGCAGCAATACGATTTCGCCGCACCGCACTTCCAGCGACAGCCCTTCCAGAACGCGCAGCGGGCCGGTCGGCTCGGTGAACGACTTGTGGACGCCACGCAATTCCAGAATGGCCGAGCCGTTGTTCACGCGCGAAACGCCTCTGCCGGCTCCAGGTGAACCACCTTCCACAACGCCGGCACACAGGCCAGCGCCGACGCCAGCGCGATCAAACCCAGCACTGCCAGCGCGGTCGTGGGTGAGATCACCACGGAAATGGTCGTGCGCGCCAGCGCCGCCAACGCCGCCGCCAGCGCAATGCCGGCCACCAGACTGCCTGCCACGAACATCACCCCCGCTTGGAGGCCGATGACGGCGGCAATCTCGCTGCCGGATGCCCCCAGCGCCTTCAGCGCCGCAAACACCGGCAGCTTTTGCACCGTCAGCAGGTAAAACGTCAGCAGCACGGTGAGAAAACCGACCAATGCTGCCAGCCCCGCCGAAAGAAACAGAATGGGACCAATCCCCGTGCGGCTTTCCCAGTAGTGCTGCGTCAGGTCATGCAAAGCGCGGGCGGTGAAAACATCGTGCTCCGGCAGAGCCTCCTGCAACCGTCCGGCCACCTGGTCCACGTCCGCTCCCGCTTGGCATCGGACGGCGACAAAACTCACATGCTGGGCCGGCAACCCGAGAAACCGCCGCGCATTGTCGAAGTCCGTGACCACGAGACAGGAAGTGCTGAACAGTTTCTTGCCCCGCACAAAGCCGACCACCTTCGCTCGCCGCCCGTGGATTTCCACCTCCGCGCGCGGTTGACTCGCGGTGAATTCCGTGGCAGCGGACGTCAGTCCGCTCCATCTCTCTTCGGGAGAAGTCAGAGCCGACTCACGTCGGTTGCTACGATTGAGGAGTTCAGAGCGCGAAGCGAAGTGCGGAACTTTCACGCCCAGTTTGGCGGCTGCTTTTTCGTCCACGAGCACGTGCCCGTCGGGTCGGAGCAACGCGCCCGCGTTCTCGAACGGAACGCCGAAATCGAAGCGGATGCCCTCGTCAAACTCAATACCCAAGACTTGCACGCTCTCCTTGGCTCCGGTGCCGGGGATGCGCCACTTGCTCCAGTCGAACACCACCCGCGCGGCGGACGCCACGCCTGGCACATTGCGGGCCTGCCAATACGCCGCGTCATCGAGGTGGACCGCGTAATCGAAACTCAACAACGCCTGGGGCGCAATCCACAGGTCCGCGTCAAACGAATCCTGTACGACGGTGATGTCTCGCTTGAAACCGAAATAGAACCCGGATTGCAGAAAAACCAAGAACAGCGCCAACGAAATCCCGAAACCTGCCCCAGCGTAGCGAATTGGTTCGTGTCCCATCATTTTCACCGCGGTAAGTCTGAGCATAATGGTCACCAGTCGATAAGTTCTCTGGGGATTCCCCTTTCCAAGTCCAGAATTCGCCAATGCCGCTCGCGCGCCACACGAGCGAGACGTTGGGTGGGATTAACTACCACTGGATGGCCCACCCAAGAGAGCAACTCAACATCAGAAATGTGATCGCCGTACGCGTAGCATCGCTCAGGTGCATAACCGCGCGCCACACACAGTTGTTCAATCAACTGCCGCTTACCGCTGCCGTAAGGCTCAGGCGTCTCCCGCGCACCAGTTAGAACGCCTCCTTGCTCCATAAGTCGTGTGGCCACGACGAACTCAATCCCAAGAAAGTTGGCCAAGGGCATTGCCAACGATTCGAGAGCAGAGGTCACCAAGATTACTGCGTGTCCGTTGCGCCGATGACTGTCCAGCAACTTTGAGGCAAAGCTCCGAATTCGGCGACTCATGCACCCGTCAAAGAACTGTTGCCCGAACTCTGCCAGTTCTGTGGCTGACGTGCCTTGGAACAAATCGAAACCTGCATCGCGAAGTCGCCGCGCATCTTTTGTTAATCCCGCCACATAAGCCGCATAACGAAAGAAAACCAAGGAAGAACGAAGCAGGCGCGCTCGGCGAGTTTTTAGACACCACAAAAGAAACGAGAGCTGAGATTCGCCTCGCAAAAGCGTGCCATCCATATCAAAGAAAGCAGCTGCCGTCATTGTTGGCTTCCATCTCTCTCCCTGCGCGTGCGCCGCACGATCGCGTAAGCCCGATTGATTGAATCTTCGACCAAAGTCATGTCTTCCTCAGAACCGTTCGGGTTAATTGGCGGCAGAAAATGCACGGACAAACCAATTCGATGCAAAGTCGGCAATTTCCTGTGCGGCGGCCACACCTCCCAGAATCCACAAAGCGCGACGGGAACAATGCACGCATTACTCTTTCGTGCGAGCGTAGCAGCGCCACAGAACAACGGATACTTTTCGCCAGTCCGACTGCGCGTGCCTTCCGGGAAAATGCAAACAGCAGGAGGTGAATTATCGTTGGTGCGGCTCAACGTTTTCACAGTCAAGCTGACAGCTTGCGTGCGAGACGCCTCGTCAAAAACAATGGCTCCTCGCGAGCGAGCGAGTGCGGCAAATAGTGGATTGCGGACAACCTTCCGCTTGGCAAGAAAAGTCACATGCCGACCGAACTTCCTGCGACAGATCACATCCAGCAATAGCCAATCGAGGTAACTGCTGTGATTGGGAGTGATTACTACGGGGGAACACGGCAGCGTACCGTGAACGGTTCCGCGATTCCACCGCCAGAGGAATAGCCAGAAGCACAATTCGAATAGGGCGTACACGATCGTGCCCGCCAGTCTTTGCCACACCGTCGTCGCTTGGTATTGTAAAACTTTCCCGTTGGGTTTCATTCCGTGCGTTGAATCGCACAGCCTTGCCCTGCCCAAACAGAATGGGGCGCACTTACTTGCGCCCCGTATCGGGCACGTGGATGCCCTTGAGAGAACGCTTTCGGCACGCCCCGGGTGGGGCGTGCTTCCAGCGCTGCCTCTCAAGCGAAATTTCCACGTTTCGATACGGACAGCAGCCGAAGCTACGCAAAGTTATGTTTGTAAAAAGTTCTGGTCGTTAATTCTCGTTTTGGTTTCTGACGGGATTGAGAGCAGCCGGGCGGGGAGCGGTTGCAAAGCCGGGAATTGCGCCTGATTTGCCCGCTTGTTGCCGGCAACGCCGTGGTGTATTCTGCGGCCATGAAGCTTCTGGAACGCATTACAGTCGAGCCGGGCAAGTGCGGCGGGCGTCCGTGCATCCGCGGGATGCGCATCCGCGTGACGGACGTGCTCGGCATGTTGGCCGAGGGCGTGCCGCACGAGGAAATACTGCGCGATTTTCCGTATCTCGAACCGGATGACATCAAAGCGGCGCTGGCCTACGCCGCGCGGCAATCCGACCACGCGGTCCTACAGCCGGCGTGAACTTCCTCGTTGATGCGCAACTCCCGCCGGCGCTCGCGCGGTGGATTGCCAGCCAGGGGCATGAGGCCACACACGTCTTCGATCTGGGCTTCCACACCGCCGATGATCCAGTGATTTGGGGAGCGCGCCCGTAACGAGCAGTCGGTCATTATCAGCAAGGATGAGGATTTTGTTGACCACTGGCTCTTGAGCGACCGGCCGGTCGCGCTCATTTGGATTCGCAAAGGGAATTGTTCAAACCGCGCCTTGCTGGCCTGGCTCGAACCCTTGTGGCCGGATGCCCTCAAGCGGCTGGAGCAGGGAGAAAAGTTCATCGAGCTCCGGGCGTAGAACATTGTTTGCTGGTATGACGCGTGGGAGCACCCGGAAATCCCAACGTTGAACGCCACGTTTCCGCATCACAAGCACTGCCTGCCGAACCTCCGCGAAAACCGCGCGCCCGCGCCCGGAATCAGTTTCACGGCCCCGAACGTGGAGGTGGTCTTACCGGACGTGCGCCGTGCGCGGGTTGCGCAAGGTGACGATTGATTCGATTGGTGGGGGTTGGAGACGGGGCGAAATTTGCGAGACCCGCAGCCGAAGCTGCGCAAAATTATTCTGAGTGAATCGTTCTGGTCGTTTCCGCGTTGCCTGATACCGAATTCACTCGAAACCATGTAGGGTCACTCCTACCTTCGCATGTCATCGTGACCTGACGCCGTGCCAACACCGTACGATGAGTGAAAATGTCAAAATTGAATTGCTGCCGCTGGGCAAGACGCTCGAAGTGGAACGCGGCACGCCTTTACAGGATTTGCTCTTTGCGCATGGGGTTGAGTTTCCCTGCGGCGGACGCGGACGCTGCAAGGGCTGCAAAGTCAAAGTCCTCGTCGGCACATTGCCGATCACCGACGAAGACCGCAAGAAACTGACGAGTACCGAGTTGGCGGACGGCTGGCGGCTTGCGTGCCGCAGTCGGGCCGAAGGCGATTTGCAGCTCGAACTCGCGCAATGGGAAGCAACCATCCTGACAGACGACACGGTGTTCGATTTCACACCGCAGGACGGGTTGGGCGTTGCGATTGATCTCGGCACGACGACGATCGTGGCGCAACTGCTGGACCTGCGTACCGGCCACGTCCTGGCGGTGCGAACGGCACTCAACCGCCAGGCGCAACACGGCGCGGACATCATGAGCCGCGTGGAGTTCGCCGTGGCTGGCGGCGGACAGGCACAATTGAAAAGGCTCATACGCGAACAAGTTGGCGAACTTGTCCAGGAACTGCTCGGCGTCAATGCGGCGTCAGGTAGGGTGCGTCACTCCGTGCGCGCCGCAATACCGCAAGCCGACAACGGCGCGCGCGGAGTGACGCGCCCTACCAGTGCCGCGGATTTGAAACACATCGTCCTCGTTGGCAACACAGTCATGCACCACCTGTTTTGCGGCGTCAGTGTCGAACCGCTGTCGCATTATCCATTTGCGCCAATGGACGACGGATTGCGCGTGTTAACCGCCGATGACCTGGGCTGGAAGGTGGACGCTACGGTGTCAGTCCGTTTTCTTCCGTGCCTCGGTGGATTTGTCGGCAGCGACATTCTGGCCGGTGTGCTGGCCATTAAACTGCACGAGCGTGAAGCGCTGGTGGCGTTGGTGGACCTCGGCACGAACGGCGAAATTGTCGTCGGCAACCGCGAACGAATGTTGTGCGCCTCGACGGCGGCGGGTCCAGCGTTCGAAGGCGCGCGCATCTGGATGGGCATGCGCGCCGTGACCGGGGCGATTTCCGAGGTGCATATCGCGGATGGCGGATTGCACTGTCACGTGTTGGGCAACGCCGCGCCGCGCGGCATCTGCGGCAGCGGTCTTGTGGATACAGTGGCGGGTGCGCTGGAACTGGGCTGGGTTAAACCGAACGGCAGGCTGGCCAACGGCAGCGATTTCACGCTCGCCGGGCCAGTGAAGGTCTCGCAGACGGACATACGCGAACTCCAACTCGCCAAAGGCGCCATTGCCGCCGGACTTGAAGTGCTGCTCCGCCAATGGGGTGCGACGAAAGCAGACTTGACGCGGGTTTATCTGGCCGGCGCGTTCGGCAATTACATCAACCTCACCAGCGCGCGGCGGATCGGGCTGCTGGATTTTCCGGCGGACAACATTCAGCCTGCAGGTAACACCGCTTTGCTGGGAGCGAAGCTGGCGTTGTTTGGATTGCGTGAACACGACGCGGATTATCCCGACTTGCGGCGCAAGATCAGCCACGTCTCATTGCACGAAGACCCGCACTTCCAGAAAACCTACGTGGAGCAGATGACTTTCCCGTAGCGCCAAAGCAGTCGGAACTTGATTCGCGTCAAAGCCGATGGGGCGCATCTGGGCAATAAATGACATTGGAATGACAAAATCAGTGTGGCCGATCTGGCAGACAACGTCGAGGATGGCCGCAGGTATCATGAAAACCGAGCCGATGCACCACGAATCTGGAAGCGAAACTGAAAGCGCCCTCCGGTGTGAAGTGTGCCCGCTCAGTTGCGTGAAGGCGGGCGTGGCCGTGCGCATCAAACGGCTCTGCGCCGCGCCGGAGGTTCAGGAACGTCTGCGCGAAATTGGCCTGTGCGAGGAACGAGTCATCCGCCTGCTGACCAGCCATACTAACTTCATTTGCCAGGTCTGTAACGCGCGGCTCGCCATCAGCGAGCAACTTGCACGGTTGATCATGGTTGAGCCGATGCCCGCGCCGGTTGCATCTCGGTGAGATACCGGTGAATTCCGGCGGCGGCCCGACGGCCGTCGCGCACTGCGTGGACCACCAGGCTCGGCCCGCGCACCACGTCGCCACCGGCAAACACACCCGCCACGTTGGTCATCGAATTCGCATCTGTCTTCGTCGCACCCCATTCATTGACGGCAATCCGTGACAGGTCGCTCTCCGGCGGAAACGGCACGGGATCGAAGCCGTAAGCCACCAGGATCAAATCCGCCGGCAGGGTGACTTCCGAACCGGGCACAACGCGTGGCCGGCGCCTGCCCGATGCGTCCGGCTCGCCCAGTTCCATGCGGGCACAACGCACGGCGGTGACTTCACCACTAGTGTTGCCTTCAATCGCGAGGGGATTGGTGAGGAACATGAAGCGCGCGCCTTCCTCGAGGGCGTTGTAGTATTCCTTCCGGCTGCCCGGCATGTTGGCGAGATCGCGACGATAGACACAGAGAGTCTCCACGGCCCCGCAACGGATGGCCGTCCGCAGACAGTCCATGGCCGTGTCGCCTCCGCCCAACACGATCACGCGCTTGCCCTTCACTGCCACCGGTGGCAGATCCAATCCGATAGGTGCGTTCTTCTGCGCGAGGAAGGGCAAGCCCTGGTAAACGCCCTTCAAGCCCGCGCCCGGAACGTCGAGCAGCTTGGGCTTCAGCGCGCCAATGCCCAGGAACACAGCGTCAAACTCCTTCAGCAAGGTATCGAGATTGACATCTCGGCCAACGGTGAGGCCCGCCTTGAACTGAACACCCTGCCGCTTGAGGATGTTAACCCGCCGTTGCACCACGGTCTTCTCCAGTTTGAATGCCGGGATGCCGTACATCAGCAACCCGCCCGGCAGCAGTTGCGATTCAAACACCGTGACGGTATAGCCGAGCTTCGACAATTCGTCCGCGCACGCCAATCCGCCCGGCCCGGCGCCGACAATGGCCACGGTTTTGCCATTGGGGGATACCTGGTGAATCGGCACGGCACCGCGCGCCAGGGCGTATTCATTGATGAACTTCTCGATGGCCCCGATGCAAATGGGCTCTTCCGGACTGTGAATTACACAAGCGCCCTCGCACAACTTTTCCTGCGGACAAACGCGCGGACATATCTCCGGCATGTTGCTCGTCGCGCGGGACAGTTCGGCGGCCTCCAGGAAATGGCCTTCGGCGGCGAGCGCCAGCCACTCGGGAATTCGGTTGTTGAGCGGGCAACCTTCGACGCAGGCCGGCGAGGCGCATTGCACACAGCGGCTCGCTTGCTCGCGGATCGTCGCTTCGTCGAAGAGGGAGTAGATTTCGTGAAAGTCGCTGACACGATCTTCGGCCGCGCGCTTGGGCGGGTCGCGACGTTCAATCTCGCGCCAGGCGTAACGGGCCTGACCGGTGGGCGGAGGTTGCTGGCTCATAGGCGCGCAATCTACTTCAACTCCCGCCGCCAAGGAAAGCTTTCACCATGCTCTCCAGCACGCCGATCCAGGCGGGATGCTCGTTCAGGCAGGGAATGCGCGTGAACTCCTTGCCACTGGCCTTCATAAAATCTTCGCAGCCGCGCATGCCGATTTCCTCGATGGTTTCGAGACAATCCGAAACGAACGCCGGGCAAATGACCATCATCTTCTTCTTGCCTTCCTGCGCCAGCCGCACCAGTTCGTAATCCGTGTAGGGTTTAAGCCACGGGTCCTTGCCGAGGCGCGACTGGAAGGAGACGGAGTATTTCTCCTTCGGTATCCCGGCCCGTTCCACAAAGGCGGCGGTGGTGGCCAGGCATTGCGCGCGGTAACACCTGGCGTGTGCCGGACTGGCGACTTCACAGCAATTCTCCACCTTCAAGCAATGACAGCCCGTCGGGTCCGACTTGCGCAAATGGCGCTCCGGAATGCCGTGATAGCTGAACAACAAATGATCGTAGTCCTGCTTCAGAAAACTCTCCGTGCTGGCCACCAGTGCCGCGATGAAATCGGGATGATCGTAATACGGCGGTTGCACCGTGAGTTTCATCCCGGGCGCGAACCTGGCCGCGACCTCCTGCACGCGCACCACGGCGGTTTCGTAGCTCGACATCGCGTAGTGCGGAAACAGCGGAATCAACAGCACATCATCCACCCCTTTGCTGAGGAGTTGCTTCACGGCAAACTCTATTGAGGGATTCTGATAACGCATCGCCAGTTCCACCGGCACGCTCACGCGTTGCTGGAGCGCCGCCTGGACATGTTTGCTGGTGACCACGAGCGGCGAGCCGTCCTTGGTCCAGATTTTCTCGTAGGCGTGGCCGGATTCCGCCGGACGTTTGATGAGGATCATGCCGACGACGAAGCGGCGCAGCAGCCAGGGCGTGTCAATCACCCGCTCGTCCATCAGGAACTCGTTCAGGTACCGGCGCACGTCCGGCACGGACGGCGAATCCGGCGACCCCAGATTGACCAGCAGTATTCCTTTGCTCATGCGTTTCGCGGAATCAACAAACCATTGAATGAGCGCAAGACTACAACTCGCAAACGCGCCAAGTCACGTCAGAACAAGGCGACAGTGGCTTGATCAGGGACGAGGACGAAATGGCAATTTGGACTTTCCCTACACGCTCTCAGACGTGCTGAGGCGCGTTCGGCTTTTGGGTTCAGCCCGGTGCCGACTCCTTTGCGGCTTCAAGTGGAAGTTGAGCGAGTGATTCCTTGTTGCCCGGCAGGTGAATAATGGCCGGGCGAACGGCCAGCGCGGCTTCAGCACGCACCGGATGCCGCCATTGCCAAGATTCACCATTCGGTATCGCTGTCTGGAATTGGCCTTCTACATCACTGGCCCACAATTCCGGGTGCGCGGCCAGGAGATGAGCCTCCGGGTCCGCGCAGAGGATTTGCATCGCGTAACCCAGCGCCTCGTCTGCGCCCATCTTCAGACCGGACAGTTTGGCTTCCTGCACGAACTGCATCGCCAGTTCATACACTTCTTCAATGGCCTCGCGGTGAACGACCCAAAACGCGCTCCGCGAGAGATATACCGCGTTGATCACACCCGCCTGCCGGAAAAGCTCGCGTAGCCGAAAGCACGAGCGCCCGCGCCATTCACGATCCTCCGTCAGGGCGGACAAGTTGACTTCCAGCGGCACATGGATCGGCGAGCGGCCCAGGCAGGCCAGCACGTCCACCGGATTCCGCACAAACATCGTGTCCGCGTCCAGCCAGATGAAGTAGTCGAACAGCAATTTGCTCATGCCCACTTTCAGGTAGTGGAGCTTGAACAGGCCATCCGCCTTGTCGCACTGGTAGGCGTCGTAACACTCACAACCGGCGAGTGGCCGGTCGGTCAGAACGTGGAATTCCTTGAACACACCGCAGGCTCGCGCTGTGCGCACGCAATGCTCCATCATCGCGCCATACGGGCCGTCGGCCACCGACCAATAGCAATACTTCGCGCTCATGTTCAGGTGGGGCGCGTCACTCCGTGCGCGCCGTTATGCGTTGGTCTGGCCCACGGCGCGCAGAGGACTGCGCGCCCTACCAACTCAAAAACTCAACGCCTCGATCCAGCAGCGCCGATGCGCCTCAGGATTGCACAACTGTTCCCGCGCGTACTCGGCGCCCTGCCGGCTGATCTTCATCCGATACGGGTGATTCTCGTACAACTCCCGCACCGTGGCTTTGAACTCGCGATATTCCCGGCAGATGAACCCGCTCTCGCCATGCACCATCAGCTTGTGGAACTGGTGCCCGGCGGGCACCACCGGCACCGCGCCCGTCAACATGGCCTCCACCACCGCGCGCCCCCACGATTCCTTGATGCGATGGCCCAGCGGATACAGAAACACGTCCAGGCTGTAGAGAAACTTGAGCGCCGATTCCTTCTGCGCGGACAGCAGTTCCCATTGCGGCCCGAAGCGATGCCAGCGGTATTGCTTCTGCAAATCCTGACTCCACGCCATGACGCGGTAACGCACGTCGGGCAAACCGAGTTCTTCGTAAAACACCGGAAAATCCAGCGGATACTTCTTGAGGTCCGGTCGCGAGAGCCGGCCGAGTGTGAACACCGGATTCCGCCGCTCGCGCCAGGCGTAATCGTCCGGGTCAATGTAATTGCCGGTCTGGAACGACGGCACGCCGCGATACATTTCTTCAAAAGCTTTGGCCTGAAACTCGGAGACGAACAACACGCGGTCAATCAAGCCTTCTTTCACGGCTTCGGCTTCGCCTTTGAACGCCCACATCATTTCGTTGGACCAGACCAGCTTCAATCCGCGCGCTTTCAATTCCCGCGCGCGGCCGGACGTAAAGAACTCACCGTCACAAATCCCGAGCGCCACGCCGTCCAGTTGCCTGGGCAAATCCTTGAGCAGCGTGTACGGCAGGCCGTACGGCTGCAAAACCTGCCGCAGCTTGCTGTCCTTGAAATAACGGATGTCCGGCAGCACGACCGTGATCTTGAAATCGTTTCGCAACAGCCGCAGCAAATGCAGAATCTTGGTCGAGGCGCCGCCAATGCGGCCAGGCACACCGATCAGATACAACTTTGGCAAGTGGTTGTTAGAAGCCTGCCCGGCGAGAGACTGCATAGGTTAAAGCGACTTCGCATGTGCGCGATAACATCACACTTCCGACATGACAGCTCCCCCGAAACGGCGTATGGAATTCCCGTACCCGTCTTGACATACTCCCCTGCCCGGCGGTCGGTTGCGGTCCTCAGCGTGTTGCCTCAAGTAACGGATTCACGAAGGTTCCCAACAGCACCAAACATAGGCATAGTATGGTGGAAAGAGAGGATCATAAGTGGGATTTGCGCAGTCCCTCCCAACAGGACAGCACCAGTAAACCGTGCCTCCGAACCTAGGATGAGGCGCTGAACAGAGATGTTCACTACCTCCACACGTCAGTGTGGTGTCGGCGACAGAATGCGATGTGCAATCCGCAGCCCACACCACCGAACTTACCAGAAGCCCCGTCGCGACTGTTGCCGCCAAGGAACTGGGTCTGAACAATTTCTTCAGTTTGCTCATACTTTCTTTCTTTCCTGCTCGTGGTTCACGCCGAACTTCTGGTTGGAGCAGCCGTTCTCCACTTGGAGCGGTCGCAAGTGCGTTCGGTGATCACCATGAGAATCAAGTTTGCAGTTTTCATTGCAGCCCTGGCCGCTTCAGCGGCGGCCTGTAATCCTTATGCCAGTACAACTGCCACAGGTTGTCCAACTTCACCAACTCCACATGGCCGTCATACATCGCCATATTCACTGCACCCGGGAAAGGCTGGTTAACCGGCCAATCCGTGCGCACCGAACTGGGCCGCCGCCCGTGCCGCGGAATGGTAAAATTATAGATTCCCTTGAATTGGGCAACTCGCCCCGTTGGCGCGAGATCAGGCGCGGTGTCCCAGGCTCGTGGCGCAGCGGTAGGCGAGACACCATCGCCGGAGATGGGGGTGGATGCCGGCCGCACAATATCGCTTTCGGCGCTGAATGATTCCGCCAAAAGAACCAGGGTTTGTGACTGAACCGCGTAGGCGGGATAGCGGCGAACGCGTGCGGCCGTGACGAACCAATGATTGAAAGTATAACTGCCCATGCGCAGGTCAGGCTTCAGCACCGGCTCCGTCCCGCCATCGGCTTCCCACTTGTCTGCTTCCACCCAGGCCGAACGATATGTACCACTCACGAATTTGTCCCACGGCGGAAGCGAAGCAGCCGGGACCTGGCCAACCGGCGCACCCGGGCAAATCCACGCCCTTCCGGGCCGCCCCAGGTCCTCGCAGTACCAATCGTGAACCGCTGTTCCGTCCAGCCTCCCGTCGCCCGCATCGTCCGCGGCCATGCGGTAACTGAATAGGATCTGACGTTGGTTGCTCTGGCATTGCACTTGATGCGCCTTTTGCTTGGCGCGGCTTATCGCCGGCAGCAGCAGCGCCGCCAAAATCGCGATGATGGCAATCACCACCAGCAACTCGATGAGTGTAAAGGCCGTGCCACAGCCCTTTTGAAGTATCTTTTTTGCCAACAATCGGCCATGTGTCGGAGCCCGGCCTTCAGGTTGCTTCAATTCACAAACGCGAGCAGTTGCAGAACTCTTCTGCGTCGGTTGGCGATACGCACCCTCACACGGCGTCAATGCCGCGCCCCGCTCCTGCTTCATCTGTCGGTTTCGGCGCATGAGCTAGAGAGTGCTGCAGCCCGGGGCCGCGGCAGCAACGGCTTTGGGCGCTGCCGACGACTTGCAGTAATAATCGTAGGCAAACTTAAGCAACCACAGGATGGCGACGTTGCGGCCCACACCAAACAGCGCATCGGCGCGGTTGGACTTGAACAAACCCGACAGACCCAGACAGCCGCACGCGGGCGGATTCGCCAAGGTCGAGAGATACCAGAGAAACAGCGTAAACGCGAACATCACGCCCGTGGCTGCCCACCACCCGAACTTCAAATCCAATTTGAACAGCAGGATGATGCCCAGATACAACTCGATGGCAGTCACGGTCGCAATCATGACAACCGCCAGCCGCTCCGGCAGGTCCAACGCCACCAGGGCCATGGTCGCCTCGCCGGGATACAGCAGCTTGTAGAAACCGGAGTAGATGAACAACAGCCCGACCAGTATCGGCGTCCATTTGCCAAGCAAGCGCAGCATGGGGTCCTTTCTAAAACGGAATGTGCAGACCAAGCCACGAATCCGAAATCATTCGACACAGTGCCCACTCCTGGTCCTCGGGCAACCAACCCAGGCAAAGATAGACCGGACCAGCCTTCTCGCCGTTGTATGACTGGGCGAAAAAGCTCAACTGGAAAAAGAGGGATTTCTCGCCAGAAGCGGTTCGCTGGTCTTTCAGTGCCGGATACACGAAACCAGGATTCATTGCTTCCGTCGCCGTTGTCCAGCCTTTGCGCACGCTCCCTTGGAGCAGTGCCATCGGCGAGTTCGTGGCGCAGGTCGCGGCAGCCACGTTTTCGAGACAGATGCCGGTGAGGCCCGTCACGCTCAAACCGCCTTCCGCACCGTAAAGTTTCTCCCAAACTGCGCGCGTAACTTGCAACCCGTCTGTTTCATCTCGGGACAGCGGTTCAGAAGCGGGTTGGAGTTGTGCGTCAGGGGGCTGGCTGGCGCCGGACAAAATCAACTTTGTCGAGCGCGACGCGTTAAATCGGAAGTGAAGCGCCTCGGTCTTCAGTCGGCAGTATTCCCCCAGACCCGGAGCAACGAGATACTGGAGAACCTCGTCCAGCCGTGACTGCAATTTGGTTCGCTGGAGGTCCGACAAACTCAACCCGGCCCAATCAATCTTCGCCAAAAGCGCGTCCGTGGCGCCCCCGTAGCTGGCGTTCGTATAGGGCAAAGCCTTCCACGCCGCCTCGATTTCGCGAGCACGCACGCTCGCCGCCTTCTGCGCCAGCTTGTTCCGTTCTTCCGCGTATCGCCCACGCCAAGCGACATGGGCGACAGCGGTGACCAACGCAACGACTGCGAGGAGCGTGGCGTGAAGGCGGAGGCTGGCCAGGTTTTGCATGACGCGGGAACTAACCATGAAAATGTGCGAAAAGGGAAAACGCCTCTTCGCGATTCGCAAGACGCCCCGGCTTATGAATCAGGATGCGGGCAACACCACCCGTACCTGTTACCATTCCAGTCTGGCCCGGTAACACCTCCACAAATGGGCTTGTTATTGGGGCAACAATAGTAAGTGAGTTCGCTGTGGCCGTCGAGGCCCTGGCACAGCGTCTCGGTCTGGCCGCAGCCGGGAAAGGTCTGCCACCAAGCAAAGGCCGACGTTGATGTGCATTCATCGGCCACAGCAAGTGCCACACTGCTCGCTAGCAATCCTGTGGCAACGGTTGCTGCCAATGCACTTGGGCTGAAGAGTCTTTTGATCTTGTTCATTCTGTTGTTCCTTTGTTTTCAAGATTGGTCCTGCCAAGCGACCTCCGGCAACCGGTCTCCGTCCGGAGCGGCTGTCTTGTGGATAACCTGCCATTGACCAATCATGTGATTGAGTTCTGGCCATTCTTCATAGCCCAGGCCGCCTTGCGGGCGGCTTGTAGTCTTTGTGCCAAGACAACCGCCAAAGGTCGTCCAACTTCACCAATTCAACATGGCCGTCGAACATAGCGACATTGATTGCGCCCGGCATCGGTTGATTGCCCGGCCAGGAGGGTGGCATCGCGTTGGGTCGCCGGCCATGGCGCGGAATCGTGAAGCTGGCCATGCCGATGGGCAACGGTGCGGCCAAGTTCGATGCCGGGAGGTCCCGCGCCGTGGGATAGGCCCACCAAATGATTCCGTCTCCCAGCACCGGCGTGGTTGCCGGCGCGGCGATTTCTCCCTCAGTGGCGAACTCGTACGGCGGGGGCATGAATTGGCTTTGGCGTGCCCAGATGGGATACCGTCGAAACCGGGCGGCATGTAGGAGGTAATAGTTGACCGTGTAGCTGGCCGACCGCGGATTCGGGCCGTTGACCGGACGATTGCCACCATCTTGTTCAAAAACAGAGTTGGTCCACGCGGCGCGCACGGTTCCCAAGGCCTGAAACAGGTTTGGCTGGCCGCCGCTGATGGCCAGCGGGTCATTCATGCTGGGTGCGCCCGGGCAAATCCAACCCGAATTCGCCCGCCCCTGTTCCTCCTGGTACCAATCCACCACTTCGGGCACGTCCAGCCGCCCATTGCCACCATCCTCCACCCGGATTCGGTAGCTTAGGTGAATCTGCTTCTGATTGCTGAGACAGACCGTCTGGTGCGCTTTGAGTTTGGCCCGGCTCAACGCCGGCAGCAGCAGCGCCGCCAAGATCGCGATGATGGCAATTACCACGAGCAGTTCAATCAGGGTAAAGGCACTCTGACGCGCAACCGGGGGAGGGGTTGAAGCTACTCTTTTTCCTAGAGGCCCGGAACGGAAGCCTGCGATGGGCAAGCGTGCTTCTGGCATATCGGCTGGGGTTCGCCGTTGAACTACAAGCATGGTGCCGCCAAAAAACAAAAAAAAGTCAACCCGATCTTTGGGAGATTTTAGGTCCATGCAACTGTCGCGTGCAGCAACGTGCTCCTTGTCCCGCGGTCCCGCTCGGGATCTCTCTGGTTTGGAAGCAGCCTTGCTCCACCTGGAGCGGGTCAAATTCCGCGCACGCCCTGACCGTGAAGATTCAATGCAAACCAGATCGCTTCACCGGTGGCGTGAGGTCCTTGTGCCAAGACAAAGCCCGATGTTTGTGTAGCCTCATCAACTCGACATGCCCGTCACAAAACCCTCGCTCGCAGGGCGCTATTCTGCCCTGGACTTGTTACTGAGTGGTGCCAAAGGTCTTTGGTCCAAGCGGAATTTACGGTCAGGCCAATCGGTTTAACCCAAGTGAGGAGACAGATGGTTTTCAATCCGATCCGCCGCACTGCACCCGGAAACTATGGAATCACTCAGCGAGACTCCGTCCCGATAATGGCCGGCAAAAAAGAATCCCGGGGCCTTGGCTTCGATGTCATTCATCAAGTCCTTGAAGCGGCCGTAACCCACGTTGTATTGCGGGATCGCCTTCGGGTACGGCACAGAATGTTGGAACGTGGGCCGACCCCGCACGCCGAGCAACACGCGCAAATCAGCGCAGACCAGTTCGACCAGCTTTTCCTCGGACAGCGACGCCAGTTCCGGATAACGTTCACCACCGATGTAACTGGTCAGTGTGAGATGCCCCGCCGGCGCGCGATTGGGGAACAGCGACGACGAGAATATCGTGCCGAGAATTTTGAAGCCCTCGATCTTGGGGATCAACATGCCGAAACCCTGACATGGATGCGCCACGTCTTCACGGCGGAAGCCCAGCACCAGGCTGGCCACCGGCGGGTAATGAATTTCTGCCAAGGCCGTCCATTCTACTGGGCGGCCATCGCAGGTCAGGCGAATCTCCGGCAGGGCGTAGGTTGGGCTGCAAAACAGCACCGCGCCGTGTTCCGTCTCCACATTCGTTCCCTTCGTGCGGCCGGTGACGATCCATCGGTCCTGCTTGCGCTCGACGGCGCTGACCCGGCAGCAGCAACGCAACGCTCCCCCCAGATGTTGACCGAGCGTATCCGTGAGCACCTGCAGACCTTCATCAAAGGAAAACTTCGGGGCGCGGTCCTTGGCGATCTCGCCGCGCCGCTTGCGCTCCCGGGCGCCGAAAATCTGCCCTTTGATCATCGAACCGTAATTGTCCTCCAAAGCCTTGAGCTTCGGAAAGGCGTGCGTCACGGAAAGTTTGTACGGGTCGCCCGCGTATATGCCCGCCACGAGCGCATCAATGGCATGGTCCAGAAACTCTTGATTGAACCGCCGCACCACAAACTGCGCGATGCTTTCCTCGACGCCGTCGCGCCGTCGCGGAACGAAAGGCTCGCGCAACACCGCGAGCTTGGCTTTCAGCGTGAACAAGTCGGTGGAGAAGAACCCCAACGGCGACCCCGGCATGGCGATGGGCCGCCGATAACGCACTAAGTATCGCGCCGAAGCCGTTGGATCGGGATCAAGCCGGCGCGACTGCAAGCCCGCATCTGTGACGAGTTGGCCAATCTTGGGCGAGGTTTCGAGCAGGGTATTCGGGCCGAACTCCGCGAGATAGCCATCCTGCCGCAGCGATTGAATCACGCCGCCGACGCGACTGCCGGCTTCATACACGGTAACGGGAATCCCTTTGCGCTTGAGATAGAATCCCGCCGTTAGTCCCGTGATGCCGGCGCCGATGATGGCGACTGATTTCATTCTGAAGTGCAAGATTTCCGTGACGCAAGTTCCCCAGTCGAGTGCAAAGGTGCGGTCAGATCAGTGACGCATGACACGGGGTTGCCGATGGTTTCAACGATCTGCCACCGGTTTGATACCGGCAATGAGCTGCTCCAACCGCCGCCCATACTCGACAAAGTTCTTCCGCATCGCGTCCTCGTTGCTGGTCTTCGACTGCGCATCGTGGAAGACGACGACCATGTGCGGTTCGATGCTGATGCCCGCCTCGTAACCGCGCGCGAAGGCGTCCTTCAAAATGTCGCGCACGCGGCCATTGCCTTCGCCGGGCCAATTGTAGTCGGCGTCGTTCTTCGCCGGATTCCAGGTGGCATCCTTGATGTGGATGTGGACGACGTGGTCGCGAACGTGCTCCCAGAATTCCCAAGGGTCCTGTTTCGGCCAGGGTTTGGGCTTGCTGCGGTCGGGATTGAAGATGGGGTTGGCGGTGTCAAAAACCCACTTGAGACCAGGGCATTTGTCCAGCAACTCCAATGCGTGCTGCCAGCTCATGCCGCCGTGGTTCATGCAATTCTCGTGAACTGGCTGCAAGCCTTCGTCCAGGAACATCTTGGTCACCTCGCGCACCCGTTCAAAAACCACCGTCGGAATCTTGAACTCCTCGTCGCCGGGTTTGAAGCTCATCACGCGAATGTATTTCGCGCCGGTTCGTTTCATGCGCGGGATGGCGCGCTTGACCTCCGCGAGCGTCACCTCGAACGGCGTCTCCACGGTTTTGGCCCAGTTCATGATGGTGGAGCCAAAGCAGTAAGGCTGGATGCCGGCGTCCTCCAGCTTCTTCACGGCGAGATCAAACGCGGCGTCCGGGATGTCGTGGAAATTCGCCTTCGCGTAGCCCGGCACTTCAATGCCGCGCGGTTCGAGGTGTTTCCACCCAAGCTCGTGTGCGGCTTGAATCTGGCCGTCAATGGTGTTGGCGCCTTCGTCGCCGATGCCCATGAGTTTCATAGTGAGAGGATTCTAACCTCAGCGGGCGCGGTTGGACACGAAGAAAATTTTTCGCGATGGAGGAGTTGTAGCGCTTTGCCACGACGATGGGCTGCCATTATCCCTCGGAGGAGCTATTCATTCTCACCAGCAACGGTACACATAGGCCGGCGGCAGGTTGCGCCAGATGATCGGGGTCAGTTCAACGCGCTCGAAGTTGCGGAACATCAATTTGCGAAACCGCAGGGTGGTGGGAAACCAGCGCGCGTGAACATACGCAAACGCCACAAACTGCCCGTCCGGCGTGAGCGATTCGAGCATGGCTCTGAAGACCCGATCCTGCAGCGCGGGCAGCATGTTGCCCCACGCCAGGCCGCTGACGATGCAATCCGCGCGCTTGTGCCCCAGGTAGCGCGGCAGAAATTCCGCGGAATCATGAATGGTCCGGCACCGGGGAAACCGTCGGCGCAACACCTCGATGTTGGTGTCACTGATTTCAAACGCCAGCAATTGCCCGCGGCTGTCCAATCGTTCCAGCAACAACTCTGTGAAGGAGCCGGTGCCGGGCCCCAGTTCCACCACTGTGCTCGACGGCGCAAAAGCGCAACTATCCACCACAGCCCGCGATAACGCCGCCGAACTTGGCCAGCATGCGCCCACGGTGAAGGGCTCGCGCAGGAACGCTTGGACGAACCGCAGGGGTGAATCCGGCGTCGCGGCTTCCGTCGCGGCCTGCCCCGCATGGTCGGGTATCATAATCAAGTAGGTTGAACTAAGGGCTGTTAGGATATCTTCCACTTCACCGCCGGAACGAACTGGCAAAATCTGTCGCTTCCACCGGCACGACTTTCTTCTGCACCTTCGATTCGGCGATGAGCTGGTTGAGCTTCTTCTCCCAGCCGGTACTGTCCATCGGCAATTCAATCGTTTCGTTCACCAGGGAGGAATAAACCATCACGTTGGCCAGTTCGACCGAGTGGATGCCCTCCGCGCCCGGCGCGATGAGCGGTTCGCCGTCCAGGATCGCGTTCACGAAATTCCGGACCATGATGGCGTGCGGGATGACCGCATTCTCAAACGGAATCTCGATGTTCCACACGTCCGGCTTCACGAAGCCCTGTTTCGCCGCCTGGCTGAATTGGATCATGTCCGCCTCGTTGCGCGTGAAGGAGATTCGGTTGTTCTCCATGACCAACCGGCCCAACGTGCCGACGATCTCGAAGCGGTTCGTGCCCGGCGCTTCGCCGGTGGAGCTGACGAACACACCGGTCGCGCCGTTCGCCCACTCCAGGTAAGCCGTGACGCTGTCCTCAACTTCGATCTGGTGAAAGCGTCCCAGTTGGCAGAACCCGCGCACCCTTTTCGGCATGCCCACGAGCCATTGCAGCGTGTCGAGGTTGTGCAGGCATTGGTTGAGCAACACGCCGCCGCCTTCGCCTTTCCACGTCGCGCGCCAGCCGCCGCTGGCGTAGTATGCCTCCGTCCGATACCAGTCCGTATTGATCCAGTTGACGCGGACGATCTGGCCGAGGTCCCCGTCTTGAATCAACTTGAGGACTTTCTGGTAGCGCGGCTCGGTGCGCAGTTGAAACATGCCGCCGAAAACGACCTTGGGATGTTCCCGGCTGGCCGCGATGAGCCGCTCCGCGTCCGCCTTGTGCGAGGAGATCGGTTTCTCGACCATCGCGTGAACGCCAGCCTTCAGCGCCGCGATCCCGAGCGTCGTGTGTTGAAAATGCGGCGTGGCTATGATGACCGCGTCCACTTCGCCGGATTGGATGAGCGCCTCGCCGTCGGTGAACGCCTTGAGCGGTTTATAGCGGTCCAACGGCGCGACGGCGTCGCACACCGCAACAAGTTCGCAACGATTGACTTTCTTGTTCTGGAGATAGTCGGCATGGTACCTGCCGATGTTGCCCATGCCGATGATGCCAAGTCGCACGTTTTCCATGGGCTGGAGTGTAATGGTCTGAATTCGCCTGCCCAGACGAATCTTAGCGGTGCGGGATCACCGTCCTGGCGAAGGCCGTTAACCTGCCGCCTGGGGCAGTCTCACGATGAAGCTCGATCCTGCATCCGGCGCGCTTTGCACTTCGATGTCGCCACCATGGGCATCCACGATGGCCTTGCAGATGGCCAGGCCCAAACCCGTCCGGCCCCGGGCAGCAGTGCGCGATTTGTCCGCGCGATAAAATCGCTCGAAGATATGTGGCAAATCTTCCGCGGCGACGCCCGGACCGTTGTCAGCCACCGTCAAGACGACGTTGGTGGCTGAGGGAACGGTGCGAACCCGCACCTCGCCCGCCACCTGGTTGTAACGGATCGCGTTGGTCAGCAGATTGGTGACAACCTGCCCGAGGCGGACTTCGTCGCCCAGCACCCGACCAGGCGCGAGGTCGCAATGAACCTGCACCCCTTTTTCCGCCGCCAGTGGCCGAACCAGTTCTGCGGAGGCACGGACAATCTCCGCCAAGTCCACCGGCTCGTGGCGCAACTTTTCCTGGCCGGCATCGAAACGCGCCAGTTCGAGCAACGACTCGGTGAGCCGACGCATTTGTTGGGCGGTCTCGAGGCAGGCTTCGAGGGTTTCGCGATACTCTTCCGCACTCCGCGGCCGGGCGAGGGTGGTTTGCGCCTCGGACAACAACACCGCGATGGGCGTGCGCAATTCGTGCGAGGCGTCGGCGGTGAATTGTTTCTGCTGGGCGAAAGCGGATTCCAGTCGCGCGAACGTGGAATTCAACACTCCCGCCAGTTGCCCCAATTCATTTTCCGTGTCCGCCACACTGATGCGTTCGGCCAGATTGCCGCCGGAGATGCGACTGGCGGTGGCGCTGATGTCCTGCAACGGACGCAGGGCGCGGCTGGCGATAAACCAGCCTCCGCCCAGTCCCAGCGCGAGCACGCTCAAGCCGGCGCCGACGAGCATCAACGCAAAGCCGCGCAGCGCTTCCCGTTCGGCGGCGATGGATTTGCCCACCAGCACCGCCCGGCCTTCGCGATTGTAATCGTAAGCCTCCCGGTGCCCGTCCCGCGTGCGGAAATGCGGGCCGCTGTCGGGAGTGGTTGCCGGGGGGCGCGACAGATCGGTTGGCGCGTTGGTGGAGGCGTGGAGGCGCGTCCCCTCGGCGTTCCAAACGAGGAAGTACGTCGCGCCCTGTTGGTCTTCGCCCAGCAGGCGCTCCAAATCGGGCGGCAATGGCAGGCCAATTCCGCCGGCCGAGTTGGTCGCCTCCCAGGGCGGAACAAAAGGCGGTCGCCGTTCGTCGGGAGTGTAAGGCGGAAAGCCATCAAACGACCCCGGCGGCCCGCCACCCCGGCGGTCGCGCCCGGATTCAAAAGGCGGTCGGCCGCCGCGAATAAACTGGGGGCCACGCATGACACGGGCCAGGCCTTCCACGCGCGGAGCGAGCCGTTCGTCCACCTGCCGCAACTGCCGGGTGCGATACACCTCGAAGGTCGCGATGCCAAAGCCGCTCAACGTGCAGATCAGCAGAAACGCGAACCACAACTGCAACCGCCAGCGGATGGATTTGGTGAACATGAGTGGTCAAAGTCCGAAATCCGAAATCCAGGGTCGAAACGCTCGAATCCAACCTTTGGCTGCCGCTCGGAACCTGGCGTGCGCAGTTCTTCCGGGATTTGGATTTCGGGTTTCAGATTTCATTCGACGCAATAGCCCTGGCCGCGGCGGGTGGTCACCAGATCGCGTCCGAGTTTCTTCCGGATGCCAAACACATGCACGTCGAGCAGGTTCGAGAGCGTGTCGTCGCTTTCGTCAAACAGGTGTTCGTAAAGCTCGGTGCGGCTGACGACCTTTCCGCGATGCAGCGCGAGGTATTCGAGGATGGCGTATTCACGCGCGGTCAGCACGATCGGTTGGCCAGCGCGGGTGACGGCGCGGGCGCGGGTGTCAATGCGCACGTCGCCCACTTGCAGCGCCGGCCGGACCTGCCCGGCGGACCGACGGATCAGCGCGCGCAACCGGGCGAGCAACTCGTCCAGATCGAACGGCTTGATGAGATAATCGTCCGCGCCGGTATCCAGTCCGCGCACCCGGTCCTTGGGGGCGTCGCGGGCGGTGAGCATGAGCACGGGAGTGCGTTTCTGTTTGCGCAGGCGGTCCAGGACCTCCCAGCCATCCAGCCCGGGCAGCATGATGTCGAGCACGATGGCGTCGTAGTCGTAAGTCTCGGCCTTGAACAAGCCATCGTCGCCGGCTTCCGCCGTGTCCACCGCGTAACCTTCCTCGCGCAGGGCCTTGGCCAGGTTGCGCAGGAGGCGCGGCTCGTCTTCAACCACCAGAATTCTCATGGCGCACTTGTCAGCGCATTGTGCCACCGGCTGGATTAAGGCGCGATTAAGATATTTCCCTTGGAATTATTGGCGGCTTAACGATGGCTTAATCGTGGCAGTGGCAAACTGTGGGCGTGAGAATGATTGAACGAAGCCACCACCGCCGGCCGCCAACCGCTCGCGAGCGCGCGGCCATGGCGGGGCAAGCCACAACTCCAATCACCTGAACCATGTCGCCCTCCATTGACAGTCGGGAAAATCGGGAGTTCGCCTCGGAACTGAAGTTCCTGGTCAGTCCCGCGCTGGCCGAACAAATCCGCGGTTGGGCGCGCACGCAGCTCGCGCCCGATCCTTACGCCGAGCGCGCGACCGGCGACGGATACCGAATCACGAGTCTCTACTTTGACACGGAGCAGTTTGACGTGTTTCATCGCCGCGGTTCGTATGGCCGGAGCAAGCTGCGCATCCGGCGCTACGGTTCGGGCGCGGTGGCTTTCCTGGAACGCAAACTCAAGACCCGCGGGTTGCTCACCAAACGGCGCTCGATCGTAAAGCTCGATGAACTCGCGCGCCTGACCGAAACCGAGGCCAGCCGGGATTGGGCGGGTTATTGGTTTCATCGGCGGCGCCTCGCGCGCCGGCTGAATCCCGTCTGCCAGATTTCGTACTGCCGGACAGCGCGGGTGGCGATGACCGCCTACGGCCCGATTCGATTGACGCTGGATGAGGAGTTGTGCGCGTTGCCGGCGGCGGGAATGTGGTTCGACGAGCGCGAGGCGTTGCCGATCCTGAATGATCACATCATCCTCGAACTGAAGTTTCGCTACGGGATGCCGGCGTTGTTCAAATATCTGGTCGAAGAATTTGCCCTCACGCCGCGGCCGTTCTCCAAATATCGGCAGGCGGCCGCAACCTTGGAACTGGTCGGAGCGTCTGAGTCCGTTGACGAAAGCGTTCCCCATTGAAGCCATGCCGGATTTCCTGACAACCACGTTGCTGAACGGCCCGGAGATTTCACCCGCGGTGGTGCTGACGCGACTGTGCGTGGCAGCGGTGCTGGGCGGAGTGGTGGCCTGGGTGTATCGGCGCACGCGCCGGGTGGCGGAGATTTCGTCGTCGTTTCCCGTGACGCTCGTGTTGCTGGCGATTCTCATTGCGATGGTCACGCAGGTCATCGGCGACAATGTGGCCCGCGCGTTCAGTTTGGTGGGCGCGCTTTCGATCGTGCGGTTTCGCACGGTGGTGCGCGACACCCAGGACACGGCGTATGTCATTTTTGCGGTGGTCGTCGGCATGGCGGTGGGCGCGAATGATTTCTGGGTGGGCGTCATCGGCATCGGGGTCGTGGGTTTCGCCGCGTACCTGATGATGGTGCGGGCGAAAGTGTTCAGCGCGGCGCATCCGGCCTATCGCCTGAGTCTGCGGGTTGGGCTGGGCCACGATCTCGACCAGTTGCTCGGGGGCACGCTCAACACGCATTTGCAGGAGCGCGAGTTGATGTCGGTGGCCACCGGGAAGCAAGGCGCGATGCTGGATGTCACCTACGAAGCGCGACTGCGCCAGGGCGGCTCGGCCGATGAACTGGTCAAGGCCCTGAACCGGATTGACGGCGTGCAAAGTGTGCGATTTGAACGCCGGGATTTTAACGGGGATTGAACCGCACGAAGCAACCATGCCATGAAACTCACCTTTCCACCGATTATGAAAATGAACTCCACCTTGGTCCCAAGCATCGCCCTGGTGGCGGTGTTATCATTAGCTCTCGCCACGTTTGCGCAGACGCCGCCCAATCCGCGCCCGGGCGACCGCGGATTTCCACCGGGCCGCGGACCGGGCTTCGATGGGCCGCCACCGTTTGGTCCGGGCGGAGGGTTCGGGCCCGGGGGGCCGGGCGGCCCCGGCGGCATGATGCAGGAAACGAAGCTGGTCAAGCAGTTCGACCAGGACGGCGACAAGCGGTTGAACAACGAAGAGCGCAAGGCCGCGCGGGAATACCTCACTAAGGAACGCGCGAATCGCGGTCCCGGTGGTCCGGGTGGCCGCCGGGGCGGCTTCGGTCCCCGAGGTGAAATGCAGGAGCCGGCGCAGCCGGGACAGAAACTCTCGCCGGCAGACGTGAAGTCCTTTCCTGATGCGCCCGCGTATGACCTGACGATTTTGCGGACGTTCTTCCTGGAGTTCGAGAATGCGGATTGGGAGAAGGAACTTGCGGATTTCAGCAACACGGACGTGGAAGTCCCGGCCAAGCTGACGGTGGACGGAAAGGTTTATCAGGACGTGGGGGTGCATTTCCGCGGGATGTCGTCGTTGATGATGGTATCGGAGGGGCGCAAGCGTTCGTTGAACTTGTCGCTCGATTGGGTTCACGAGAAGCAGAACCTGGGCGGCTATCGCACGTTCAACCTGTTGAATTCACATGGCGACCCGACGATGCTGCGCGCGGTGTTGTCCCACCGCATTTCGCGCGAATACCTTCCCGCGCCCCAGGCGAACTTCGTGCGCGTGGTCATCAACGGCGAAGATTGGGGCGTGTATGCCAGCGCGCAGCAGTTCAACAAGGATTTCATCAATGACTGGTTTGGGACGACGAAGGGCGCGCGGTGGAAAGTGCCGGGCAGTCCGCAAGGCCGCGCGGGCCTGGAGTATCTCGGTGAGGATTCCGCGCCCTACAAACGCCTTTACGAAATCAAAACCAAAGACGATCCCGCGGTGTGGGCCGATCTTATCAAGCTCTGCAAGGTGCTGAACCAAACTCCGGCGGACCAGTTGGAGCAGGCGCTCGCGCCATTGCTGGACGTGGATGGCGTGTTGAAATTCCTCGCGCTCGAAAACGTGCTGGTGAACAACGATGGCTATTGGGTGCGGGCCAGCGATTACAGCCTGTATCAGGACACGAAGGGTCGCTTCCACCTCTTTCCACATGACGCGAATGAGACGTTCAGTTCCGGCGGTGGCCCGGGTGGGCCCGGAGGCCCAGGCGGACCAGGTGGGCCGGGGGGGCCGGGGGGGCCGGGTGGATTTGGTCCGGAAATCATCGTGACCCGACAGATGCTGGAGCAGGCGGATCAGAATGACGACCGCCGGCTGACGAAATCCGAGTTCGGCGCGCTGGCGGAGACGTGGTTCACCAAACTGGACCCGGACAAGACCGGCAAGGTTTCGCAGGAGCAATTCATCGCAAGGTTCGAGGAACTGTTGCCGCCACCACAAGGCTTCGGCCCACCCGGCGGCGCACCGCAAGGCGCGCAACGCCCCGGAGGTGGACGCGGCGGATTTGGTCCGGCGATGTTTCTCGGACCAGCACTCTTCGGCGCGACGGACACGGACAAAGACGCCTTGCTCACGCGCGCGGAATTGAAGGACACTTTCGGGAAATGGTTCAGCGATTGGGACACCGGCAAGCGGGGCGCGTTGACGGAGGACGATTTGCGGACTGGTTTAGCGACGGTGTTACCTCAACCGAGCTTTGCCGGGCCGGGTGGGCCGGAGGGCGGCCGCGGGCGGGGTGGCCCGGGCGGTGGTGGCGGCGGGGTGCAACTTGATCCGTTGGTGGCCGCTAATGACGCGAGCAAGCCGTTGCTCTCAAAACTGCTGGCCGTGCCCGCGTTGCGCAGCCGTTATCTCGGCTATGTCCGTGAGATTGCCGAGACATGGTTGGACTGGAACAAACTTGGGCCGCTGGCGAAGGAGTATCAGTCGGTGATCGCGGACGCGGTGAAAGTGGATACACGGAAGCTGGATTCCACCGAGGCGTTCTTTGCGGGATTGGACGGCGCGCCCCAGTCCGAGGGTGGGTTCGGCCCCGGCCGGGGCCAGCGCGGGAGCTTGAAAAGTTTCGCCGAACAACGGCGGCAATTTCTGTTGAATCATGCGGAGGTGCGAAAGTTCGAGCAGTGATTCAAGCCCGGAAGCTCAATGATTACTGTAATTGCGGTTCGCCCAGCCAGATCACCGAGTTGAACGGCGGGACGCCGGTCATCAGCCAGTTCAGTTACGACCTTGCGGGACGGCTCACCAACGCCGCCTTCGCCGACGGCTACCAACTCCACTATGCCTACGCCCTCAATGGCCACCCCGACATCGACCGCGGCGGGCCGGTGCGTGTCGCGGATTCCTCCGGGCTGGTGGCGCATTTGGAGTATGCCGATTACGGCGCACTGGCCAAGGTGGGGTTGTCGCAAAACCAGTCTGCCCCGGACGGCTACCTGATCCAACGGACGTTTGATGAGTACGGGCGGCTGCGGACGGAGATGAACCGCAACGGAGTCACGGTGACCAATGCCTACGATCTCCTGGGCCGGCTGACCAATCGCGCCACCCTGGATATTCATGGTTACGTCAGCAATACCGTTGCTTTCGCCTACACCGCGCGCGGCTTGACCAACCACACCGATGAACTGGGGCACGTCACCCGGTTCGTCTATGATGCCGCCGGACGGTTGCTGTCCCAGACCAACGCCAATGGCGAGGTGCTTCAGTTCACCTACAACCCAAGCGACCAACTGCTCACGCTCAAGGACGGCAAGAACCAGCAGACCAGTTGGGCTTACGACCGGTATGGCCGCGTGACCAACAAAGTGGACGCCGCCAGCACGGAAATCTTCCGTTACCGGTACGACGCGGACAATCGGCTGACGAACCGCTGGACCGCCGCCAAGGGCGACACATATTACCATTACGATCCCCTCGGCAACCTGACCAACGTGGATTATCCCGGCACACTCATGGACATCGTGCTGCACTACGACGGACTGAACCGCCTGACCAACGTGGTGGATGCCGTGGGGCAAACCCGCTTCACCTACACCGACGCCGGCCAGTTGTTGAGCGAGGACGGCCCGTGGGCGGAGGACACGGTGAGTTACACCCACACCGCGCGGCGGCGGGCGGGAATGTCCGTGCGCCAACCCAATACCTCGCCCTGGACACAAAGCTACGGTTACGATCATCTGGACCGCCTCACCAACGTCACCTCGGCGGCGGGGACGTTCCGCTATAGCTACCTTGCCGGCGCGTCCGCCCAGGTCCATGAACTGGAACTGCCGAGCGTCTGGTATGCGGATGAGAGCACCGATTACCATCTTTACCTGACCCACGCCTACGACGCGTTGGCGCGGCTGACGGGCACCATGTTGCACAATCAATACCTCAACGTGCTCAACCAGCACGAATACCAGGTGAACGCCGCCAGCCAGCGCACGCGGCAGACCTTCACCGGGGGCAATTACGTGGATTATACCTATGACAACATCGGGCAGTTGAAGACGGCCAAGGGGTGGGAAGCGGACACGACAACGCCACGGTTGCAGGAACAGTTCGGGTATGCGTATGATGCGGCCTGGAACTTGCAGAACCGGACCAACAACGCACTCGTGCAAACCTTTGGCGTGAACAACCGGAACGAACTGACCAATGCCACGCGCAGCGGGACGCTGACGGTGGTGGGCCTGGCCAGTCAGCCGGGAGCGAATCTGGATCATGTGGCCGTCAGCGGGACGGGCTTGAGCGCCGGCAACGCGAATGTTTATGCCGACGGCAGTTGGGCGCGGGCCGGCGCGACACTGGCCAATGGGACCAACAGCTACACCGCCACTGCCGAGGACACCTACGGTCGCACCGCGCAGGACAGCGTGAGCGTGAACCTGCCGGCCACCGTGACGTTCACTTACGATGCGAACGGGAATCTGACCGGGGACGGGCGGCGGGTGTTTGAATACGATTACGAGAATCAGTTGACCAACGTGTACGTGGCCAGCGCGTGGCGGGAGAGCATGAAGTATGATGCCTTCGGGCGGAAACGGGTGTTGCATCAGCACAAGTGGACCGGCAGCGCGTGGCTGCTGACCAACGAAGTGCGCTACGTCTATGACGGGATGCTCGTGGTGCAGGAACGCCATTTCCAACCGCAGGTTTCCACGAACATCCCGGTCAACACTATCAGCTACACGCGGGGCAAAGACCTGAGCGGCAGCCTGCAGGGCGCGGGTGGAATCGGCGGGTTATTGGCCCGATCTGAAATGTCCAATCTCCAATCCCCCCACGCTTATTATCATGCCGATGGGAATGGCAACATCACGGCCATGGTGAACACGAACGGGGCGGTGGTGGCGCGGTACAGCTACGATCCTTACGGCAATCTGCTGGGCATGGCCGGGCCGTTGGCGGAAGCGAACACCTACCGTTTCAGCAGCAAGGAATGGCACGCCAACGCGGGCTTGTATTACTACGGCTTCCGCTATTACGAGCCGAATTTGCAGCGGTGGCTAAATCAGGATCCTATCGAAGAGGAGGGCGGAATTAATCTACATGGGTTTGTTCGGAACAAGCCATTTGCATTGGTGGATTCCTTCGGCTTGTACGGCAATCCGGTTTGTGGGCCAAACGGTCCCGTGGGGCCATCAAGTCCAGATGCATATGGGTGGCCCTATTACCCAAACGGGATGAATCTTCCTCAGCAGCCGCCACCGCCACAATATGACATGGGGAGATTAGCAGCCTGCCTCGCTGACGTAGGCCTAAATTTTGGCATAAGCGGAACCCCTGTTGTGGGACCTTTTGTTCCTGAAATCGATCTCTTTCAGGGTGTATTTTGCGGAGATCTGGCAAACACTGGAGACGTTGACGAGGGAGCAGCGGGGCTTCATGTCGCTCAAGAATCCACTTCCTCGAAAATGAATAGCAAGGGCAAATGGGTAAAGCCTCCTGAGCCGATGCGCAGGTGGAACAGAGCTTTTGGATGGATTGGAAAACTGTATGAGGTCTTTTCGACCGCAAAAGATATTGCGGATTGTTTTGAGAAATCAAAAACGCCTGGCACGATATGATAGGAACGGACATTTCCGTAGATGGCACATTTGTGCCAAAGGCAGTAAGATGGTTGCGCGTGTATGCGGCAGGTCAATGCCTTCTTGGATTAGCATTCATCACAGTGGCTGTTTTTTTTGTTCCGAAAATCAACCGCTCGTTTCCAAAGCTCGAACTGGATGCGATGGGACTGCTATTTATGGGTTCAGCTTTTCTACTTGTGCATGGTGTCGCATTTCATGCTCTCAAGCGACCATGGGGTTGGACATATGGTGTGGTAGTTCTTGGAATCGGGATGACAGGTTGTTTCTTGCCCATTTGCCTTCCGTTGTTATTGATTTGGATTCGTCCCAACGTGCGCTCGTATTTTCGACATGTGCCACACAAGCACGCCACTTAAAAGTGGAATGATTCTCAGCGTGACCGCTGAAGTGCCGAAAAACGTGTCAAAAACGTGTCAAAACGTGTCAGTCCCGGCTATTGTAGAAAAGCCGCT
>JAHCLO010000019.1 GCA_026125285.1 Verrucomicrobiia bacterium
GAGGCCACTCCCCAAGAGTGCGAGTTGCAGGACACTGCGAGGCGACTGAAACACTGTCTTTCCCCAACTCGTGCTTGCTGCTGACGGTGGCAGGCATAGGATACTGACCCATGAAAAAGCCCATGCACGCAATACTTCTGATGCTGGTTTCAAGTTTGACTTGTCCCCTGCTGGCCCAGGACATTCGCACGCTGGGGTTGGGCGCGACCGCGCCGGACTTCGACCTGCCCGGCGTGGATGGCAGGAGCTGGGCGCTCAAGGATTTTGCGGACGCCAAGGCGTTGGTCGTCATTTTCACCTGCAATCATTGCCCGACCGCGCAGTATTATGAGGAGCGCATCAAACAAATTGCCGCCGACTACAAAACCAAAGGCGTCGCGCTCGTCGCCATCAGTCCCAACGACCCGAAATCCGTGCGGCTCGATGAACTGGGCTGGACGGACCTGAGTGATTCGCTTGCCGAGATGAAACTGCGCGCCCAGGAACGCGCGTTCAATTTCCCCTACCTCTACGACGGTGACGCGGAGGCGGTCTCACGACTCTACGGGCCGGTCGTTACGCCCCACGCGTTCGTGTTCGATGCCGCACGCAAATTGCGCTATGTCGGTGCGATTGATGACTCGGAGCGGATTCAACACGTGAAGAAGCATTACCTGCGGGAAGCCCTGGAGGCGGTGCTGGCCGGAACGGAACCGCCCGTGACTCACACCAAAGTGGTCGGGTGCTCCGTCAAATGGGCGGGCAAGGAATCGCAAGTTCGGGCCTACATGGAAAAACTCGCCGCCGAACCGGTCACGGTTGCCAAGGCCGATACCGAGATGCTCCGGGCGCTGCGCAAGAACGAATCGGGCAAGTTCCGGCTGGTGAACTTTTGGGCAACCTGGTGCGCGCCTTGCGTGGCGGAGTTTGACGACTTTGTCACGGTCAACCGCATGTATCGGCATCGGGACTTTGAACTGGTCACCGTCTCGATCAACCGGCCTGACGAGGAGATGGCAGTGCTGGAGTTCTTGAAGAAAAAGCAGGCGTCGAATCGCAACCTGCTCTTTGCCTCCTCCGACCGCGCACCATTGATCAACGCTTTTGATCCTGACTGGCAGGGCGAAGTCCCTTACACCGTGCTGATCAATCCCGAGGGAAAAATCATTTTCAGCGAGAAAGGTAGCGTTGATTTTCTCGTGCTCAAGCGCGCCATCGTCAAGGCGATGAACGAGCGGAAACCGTGGTGATTTGACCGCGATTAGCCAGGATGCCTTTCCCGTTGGACATTTTCTAGCCGCGCGGTTTAATCGGGTCATCTGGGTTATGAAGGCTACCATTCTCTTCATCTTATCAACACTCGCCGTCACCACGGCACTCGCTCAACCAAAAGCCGTGGATGCGTTCGAGCAAAACAAAAGACTCGGCCGCGGCGTGAACATCATTGGCTACGATCCCATCTGGCGCTCCAAGGAGCAGGCGCGGTTTCAGGAGAAGCACTTTCGCCTGCTCAAGGAGGCAGGCTTCCATTCCGTCCGCATCAACCTGCATCCCTTCCGCCACATGGAGGCCACGGACGGCTGGCCGTTGCGCGATTCCTGGTTCGAGGTGCTGGACTGGGCGATGAAGCACCCGCAGGCACAGGGCTTGATGATCATTCTCGATTTGCACGAGTTCAACGCCATCGGCAGAGACCCGGAGGCCAACAAGGAGAAGTTCCTGGCCTTCTGGCGGCAGCTTTCGGCGCGTTACCAGGACGCGCCTTCAAGCGTCGTGTTTGAAATCCTCAACGAGCCATCGCAAAAGCTCACCCCCGAAATGTGGAACGGCTGGTTGCGCGAAGCGCTGGCCATCATTCGCGAGAAGAACCCGACGCGCACAGTTATCATCGGTCCGGCGTTCTGGAACTCCGTTGACCGTCTGCACGAACTGGAATTGCCGGACACCGACCGCAACCTGATTGTGACTGTTCATTACTACAAGCCGATGGAGTTCACGCATCAGGGCGCGTCGTGGACGAATCAGCGCGACAAACTCGGCGTGGACTGGCTGGGCACACCCGAACAACTCGGTGCGATCAAACGCGACTTTGATAAAGTGGCGGCGTGGGCCAGGGAACACAACCGTCCCATCTACCTCGGCGAATTTGGCGCCTACGACAAAGCGCCGATGGAGTCGCGTGCGCGCTACCTTTCCAGCGTCACGCGGGCGGCGGAGGAACGTGGCTGGAGCTGGGGCTATTGGCAGTTCGACAGCGACTTCATTCTCTATGACGTGAAGCGGGATGCGTGGGTCGAACCCATTCTGCGTGCTTTGATACCGCCCCCCGCCGGAGCGGGCAATCAGCCGTAAACAAACTGAGAGCGGTGCCGGCGACCGTTTGTGCCGCGCGGCCACCGGATGACCGGCATGGGAAGGAAGCTTGCACGGGAATCGGGGCAACAAGGGTGGCTCTCGGTGATGGTTTCCAAATTGAAGAATCGGCAATCTCGCCGGCAGCGCCCATGTCCCTGTCGGCGTGTGGCCGGGTGCCGAGGCGAGGATTTTCCGGAGCGCGACTGTGGGCGGAGCACCAGCCGCAGCACGTCCAAAACTGTGATTTCCACTGGATCATTCGTAGCTGCTGCGGCTGGTCTTTCAGACACAACCGCGCTCCTTGGTTTGTGGCTTGGCGGCACTGTGCTCGCTACTTTTGCTTGAAGACCCGCTGGCCAAAGAGCGCAGCGCCAAGAAGCAGCAACGCCCAGGTGCTGGGTTCGGGAACGACGTTGGAGAAAACCATGTTGTCGAGCGACCAGCGATAAGTTGGGACCTCGACTCTGGTAACGTCGGCAAACCTCGAATCAAAATAGAACGTCTGGAAATCGTTCAAAGGACCGGCGCCGTCAATGATCCCGTCGGTGACAAACTCTGTTGTCACAGTCGAGCCGTCCAGTTTGTATCCAACGAATTGTACGCTCAACGGCGACTGGTAAAGCGTGCTGAACTCCGCCAAATCCACAGATACCAAACCGAACCTGGCGCCAAAGGCCGAAGATACACTTAGAGAGTCTCCCAACCCTGCCAGGAGGTATGCGGTCCCGTTTCGCGGAAAGCCAGTTTGGTCTGGCTGGCCGCCCGAGCGGGTGAACTGACCATTTTGACCTATGGGCGCGAACTCGATTCCTTGCTCGTAATAATAGTTGATACCGAGAATGTGATTTGGCGCGATCTGCGGGCCGCCATCAAAGGTCACTGTCCATTGAAATGTTCCCTGTGCCTGGCTCCACACTGCCAACAACAACATTAGAGCGGGAGTGCCCAGTTTCATGCCAATGCTCACGGCTGCCTCCTTTTTCACGGGTTGAGAATTAGACACCAGGAACCGGAGATGAAGCCGGAACGCTGGTTGGTGTCGTCCACAATGTAAAGACTCCAAACGCCGCGCCGGTGCGTACCAATAAGATTGCTCAAGATGCCCTCCGTTTTCTCCTGAGCAATCGAAAACCCAGAATCGTTGCCCCAAGAAGGACCAACGCTCCTGTGCTCGGTTCGGGAATCACATCGAAGAACACCAGATTGTCCAACGCATACGTATGTGATGGCACCTCAAACCTCACGAGATCGAAGAAGCGGTCGTCGAAATAGAACGTCTCGAAATCCGGGAGTGGCCCTGTGCCATCCATGATTCCATCGGTTGTGAACTCGGTTGTGACAACGCCTCCATCAGCGCGGTATCCCACAAATTGGACCGTCCGGCTAAATTGGTACAGAATGCTAAATTCCGACAGGTCCACTGAATGAAGACCAAAACGACTGACCCCGCCCCGCGAACCCGACAAGGAATCGAAAGCTGCAAGGATTAGGTATGCAGAGCCATTCTCTGGGAAAGCTGATCTTCCCCCACCCATACGCCCGAACTGGTCGCCAAGGTTTATTGGCGTAAATGTCATACTGTCTTCGTAATAGTACGTCACTCCTATATCGGTTCCAGGAGGAATGGGTGGGGGGCCGTTAAAGGTGATCGTTCGCAGGAAGCCTTGCCCACACGCTACGCTAGCGACACAAATAATGATAGCACAGGATGCCCGAAGAAAGGTGTTTCTGAAGTTCACAGCAACCTCCTTTTTGTTACGGATTGAGGATCAAACACCACGAACCCCACATTGACCCTAAACGTTGGTCTGTATCATCCACAATGTAAAGTTTCCAGAAGCCACGAGGGTCCTCGCCGATGAAACCGCCATTCGTGACCTTCGTCCGCATGTTGCTTTCTTCCCCATCGGAGCATGGAGCTTTCCGATTCCACCCGAATCAATCGCACCGCAAAGAAGTCTCGTCCATCGGGAATTCCCCTTAGACGGAACTTGCGCGTGGGCAGGCAACAGAAGCGTGGTTTCCGCACCGCCCACGAGTTGTTTCACTCTGCAACCAGAAGCTAACTCAAATCCAGTGGCCCGCCGTCGCAGAGTGTCGGTTTGCCAAATGTTTCGAGGCGATGCCCGACCGCGTGCGCGAGCGCGAGGTGCAGACGGTTGTGCGCCACTTTGGGCAGCTTGAGTGAGCGGCCCATTTGGAAGCCGAATCCACCGCCGAGGAGCACGAAGGGAATGTTGTCCAGCGTATGTGAATTGCCCTTGCCCAGTTCGTTGGTCCAGACGACCAGCGTGTGGTCCAGCAGGCTGCCTTCGCCGCCGGGTTCGGGGGTGGTGGCAAGTTTCTGCGCGAGGTAATTCAATTCGCCGGCAAACCACTGGTTGATCTTCACCAGCTTGGCCTGGGACGTTTCATCGTTGTCCGGTTCGTGCGAGAGCGCGTGATGGCCGTCCTTGATGTCGAGCCAGTTCATGCGGGCGGAGCCGACGGACTTGGTGTATTGCAGCGTGGCCACGCGCGCCATGTCGTTGACAAAACTGTTCACGAGCAAATCAATCTGCATCCGGCTCAGGCGCGGCACATTGTCATTTTGGTCCGCCACGCCTTCTTCGAGGGCGGGTGGGCCGACGCGCAGTTTCTGACGGTTGGCCTCGCCGATTTCCTGCTCCATCTGCCGCACGAGGGCTTCGTGCTCCTCCAGCATCCGGCGATCCTCGGCACTGATGAGTTTCCGAACCTTCTTCAAATCATCGCGCACGTCGTCCAGCACACTTTGCAGGTGTTCGCGGTCCTGCAACTGTCCGTAAAGCTTGGCGTACATCTGATACGGATCGGAAATCGGCGCCACGGGTTGGTTTGGTCCGGCGTAGGACATCCGCGTCCACGGATCGGCACGGTCGGTGACGCCCACGCCAAATTCCAGCGAGCCAAAGCGCGTGCGCGTGTCCTCGCGGCTTTGGAAATGGTTTTTGATTTCCTGATCAATCGAAATCCCGCTCGCCCAGCCCGCCGGCGTGTGGGAGCCGCCCTGAATGTTGCCGGGGAACAAATCAATCGCCGTGAGCAGGCAACTCATGCCGCGCATGTGATTGTCGCCGTCGCCACGCACGCGGTTGCAAACGCCGTTCAGGATGAGCAGGCGATCCTTGAACGCTTCGAGGGGTTGCATGATTTCCTTGAGCGCGAAATCGCGCCCCGTCTCGTCCGGCCAGAAGGACGGCTGCACCGTGCCATTCGGACTGAACATTATGATCAATCGTTGGCGCGGGCGTGCGGGCGCGGCCAGGCCGAGGCTGGGCAGGCCGATGAGAAAGGGCAGGGTCGCGGCGGAGATGCCGAGTTGCTTGATGAATCGTCGGCGATGCAATGCGTTCATGGTATTATTGGAGCATACTTAACCACAGATGGACGGAGATGGACACAGATTTCTTAGAATGTTGCGCAACCCTCCCCCCGAACCCTGCGCTCGTAGCCGCCGACGTGAGGAGGCGGAAGGGCTTGAGCGCGAGTCGAATCCGCCTCCTCACGTCGGCGGTTACGGTTCGGGGGTTCGAGGTGCAAAGCTCCACGCGAAGAATTCACACCCTGGTCCTGTCCCGCTGGGATAGAATTCCCCCAAATGGTTGGCGCCTTGCCTCCTTGAACCATGAGGGTTGAGTGCTCCAGGCCAAAAGCGGCGCTGAAGACGCGCGCACTCCAAACGCTGGCGCGAGTTTTCAGCGACTGCCGACCGCGCGAAGCATCTGGAGTGCGCGCGGCTTTAGCGCCGCTCTGGGGAGCGGGATCATGGAGAGTGATGCTGCAGCAACTCATTGGCATTGCCTTCATCGCTGCACGACAAACTCATCGAAGTTCATGATCGCATTGACCAACACGGCAGTCGCGGCGAACTCCGCGCGCGGCAAAGATTCATCCCATTTCGATTCGCCTGTCGCGAGCAGCTTTTCCGCGGCGCCGGATTCCTTCGCGTAGAAGTTCATTTGCTCGTCGAACAACTGGCGCAACACCGCAGTCTCCTTCTCGTCCGGGGAGCGTCCCGTCAGGGATCGAAAGGCCGCTTGAATTCGCGCCTCCAGATTCCCCGGATGCGACTTGAGCAATCGTTCGCCCAACACGCGCGCGGCTTCCACAAACTGCGGATCGTTCAACAACACGAGCGCTTGGAGCGGGGTCGCGGTGGTTTCGCGTTTGGCGGTGCAAACCTCGCGCGTCACGGCATCAAACGTCAGCATCGAAGGTGGCGGCGCGGTGCGACGCCAGAACGTGTAGAGACTGCGGCGGTAGAGTTTGTCGCCGTGATCTTGCGCGTAGGTTTTGCCGGTGCCGGATTGCTCCCACAATCCGGCCGGTTGATACGGTTTCACGCTCGGACCACCGAGGGTGCGATTCAACAAACCGCTCGCGGCCAGCGCGCTGTCGCGAATTTGTTCCGCCAGCAAACGCTGCTTGGGACCGCGCGCGAGCAACAGGTTTTCGGGGTCGCGCTCCATCAATTCCCGCGTGGCCTGCGAGGATTGCTGGAACGTGGCCGAGTTGACGATCAAACGATGCAGCGCTTTCACGTCCCAACCGTTCTCCATGAACCAGCCGGCCAGCCAGTCGAGCAATTCAGGATGCGTGGGCAGTTTGCCCTGGCTGCCGAAATCCTCCTGCGACGCCACGAGACCGCGCCCAAAGTGCATCCGCCAGATTCGGTTCACGACCACCCGCACCGTGAGCGGGTTCTGGCGGTCAATCATCCATCGCGCCAGCCCCAGGCGATTGCGCGGCTGATCGGCGGGGAACGGGTGAATGTCAGAAGGTGTGTCGGGCTGGACGCGTTCGCCCGGGGCGTCGTACGCGCCGCGTTTCAGCAGGAACGTTGGGCGCGGCTGGGGGAGTTCCTGCATCACCATGATTTCGCGCACGTCGTTGACGAGGTGGTTTTCCTGCTCGCGCAGTCGCTGCAATTCAGCAACCGCCACCCGGGAGGGTTCGTGATGGCGAGCCAGGTAGTGATCGAACAACGCTGTCCCCTCACCTTGAACCTCACTGGTGTAGCCACCGAGGTAACGAGGCGGACGCGCTGGAGTGTCAACGCCATCCGCCTCCTCAAGTCGGCGGCTACGGTTCTGCTGTCCGCTTTCGCCTGGGGAGAGGATCAGGGAATGAAGCTCGTTCGTTCCACCTTCGCTACGTGCGATCAAGTTTATCTCAACCTCCGTGAGGCAAACATCGAACACTTGAAGATCATCAATCAACCCATTCTTGAATCCGCTGTCGCGAAAACGGCCCGCGAGTGTCAGGTGAACGTTGCCGACGTCGGCGTCACCCCATTCCCTGCGATGCACGATGTCCTTGTAGAGATTGTCGCGAACAATTTCCGTCTCCATGCGGGTGCCGTTCAAGTAAAGGTTGATGCCGGCTGCGCGGCTGGAGCCATCGTAGGTCACGGAAATGTGCGACCATTCATTGGTGGGCAACGCCTGTCTGGCACGCACTCCGATTGCGTTGCCCGGCCAGAAATGAATGAGCCCGAAAAAAGGCCGACCGTGTTCCAGCACCAATTCGTAACCGCGGCTGGCGGAGTCCGTCCACGCGCGCGACCGGTGCAACACCACGGCGCGCTCCTGCGGTTCTGTCGGCTTGAGCCAGAGACTGAACGAAAACGCGTCGGTGCGACTGAATTCACCCACGCCTTTGCAGATCAGTTCATTGTCACCGCTGAATTGGAGGGCTTGGCCGTCAACCCCGGCCACACTTGTTGGCCCGTCCACCAATCGCGCAAAGTTCGTTGGATTGACGCTGTCCGGCGTCGCGTTGCTGACGATCGTGTTAAAACCGAAACGGGCAACCGGTTCTGGTGCTGGCACGCGGCCATTGTCTCTCTGCCAGGCGCGAAACGCTGGTGCGGCTTCGCGAGAGATTTGTTCGGCGCGCTCGAGGGTCATGGCCAGCTGTACTTTAAGTTCTGCCAGTTTGCGCGATTCCTCCTCCGACCAAAGCAACATCGTTGGCGTGGGAGTGGCGCGCGTGAAATGGGAATACAGGCCCGACTCGTCAATGTTGTTGAAGAAGGCGAACAGCGAATAGTAATCGCGCTGGCTGATCGGGTCGTATTTGTGATCGTGACAGCGCGCACATTCGAGTGTCAGCCCGAGCATCGCCGTGCCCATGGTATGCACGCGGTCCGCGGCGTATTCGGTGCGGAATTCTTCCTCGACGCTGCCGCCTTCATTCGTCTGCCGATGCAACCGGTTGAACGCCGTGGCCAGCCGTTGTTCGCGCGTTGCGTCGGGAAGCAAGTCGCCGGCGATCTGCCACAGAATGAACTGGTCGTAGGGCAGATTTTCGTTGAACGCGCGAAGCACCCAATCGCGCCACGGCGACATGTCGTATTCCACGTCGGACTGATATCCGTAAGTATCGGCGTAACGGGCGAGATCAAGCCAATCCAACGCCATGCGCTCCCCGTAGGCGGGTCGGCTCAGGTAATAATCCACGGCGCGTTCGTACGCCTGCGGGGAATGGTCGGCGAGGAAAGTATCCATTTCCTCAAGCGTCGGCGGCAAGCCGGTGAGATTCAGCGCCAAGCGACGGATCAGGGTTCCCCGATTTGCTTCATTCGCTGGCCGGAGGCTCTCTGCTTCCAAACGGGTCAATACGAATGAGTCAATGGGATTGCGAATCCACTGTTCGTCGGGTGGCTGAGGGGGTGTGACCTGACCAACCGGTATGAATGACCAATGCGCCTGATACTCCGCTCCCTCGGCCACCCAGCGTTTGAGCAGCTCCTTGTCCGCGGTCGAAAGTCTCAGATTCGACTTGGGCGGCGGCATCAGGTCGTCCTCATCGGTGGCCAGGATGCGCTGTACCAGTTCGCTTTTGTCGGGATCGCCGGGCTTGATGACGGCCCAGCCGTCGGCCAACTCCTTCAACGCGCCCTGCCGGGTATCCAGGCGCAGCTTCGCCTTGCGCGCCTTTTCGTCCGGCCCATGACACGCGAAACAACGGTCGGATAAGAGGGGACGAATCTGGGAATTGAAATCAATCTGGCCGGCGTCATCGGCACGGGTCAAGTGAACAGGAACCACGCTAAACACAAGGAGGAGGCGAACAGTCAGCGACAAGGACAACGCCGCTCGTCGCAGAACCGGCTCAGGGGCGGGCCAAGAGCAACGCTTCGCACAGGGGAAGCATTGCTGACAATGGGCTTGTAGGGTTCGCGACAACATGGTTGATCGGTTCAGGTTGCCACTGCCCGCTGAAAAATCACGATAATTCTGGTAACTGCATTGCGGGTCGGACCGATGCTGATGGAGGCAGGATTTTTCTGAACACCCGCCGGCAGATGCGGCCGGGTTGTGCGAGTGTTCTGTGCTTGTGTTTTGAAGGCGGGAACCATACTAAAGCCCTCAAGAGCACCGCGCGGTTCGCGACTGTGTCCATTGTTGCCCGGAAAACTATGAAAACATTCTTGCCCTGGCTCATCGCTCTGCTTGCATTGGGCAGCGCCTACTTTTTCCATGCCTCCCAGCAATCCAAGTCCGCGGAGCTGGCGGAGCTGAAACAGGAGTTGGTGGAATTGGACCGCCTGCGCGCGGAGAATGAAGAGTTGAAGGCGGGTCGGGTGTCCAGCGACGAACTGGTCCGCTTACGCAAGAACACCGAAGACCTGCTCCGCTTGCGCAACGAAGTCCGCCAGTTGCGGGACGACAAGCAGCAACTCTCGCAACAAGCCAGCGCCGCCCAGGCCCAAGCCGAGCAGGCTCGCGCCCAGACCCAGGCCGCCCAAGCCCAGGCGCAAGCCATCCAGGCCCAAGCCCAAGCCCTCGCCACAAACGCGGCACTCTCCCCAGAAGCCCTCCGCGCCCAGCAGTCATTCCAGCAGCGTTATGGATTGGCGATGACTCCCGAGCAGGCGCAAGTCAACGCCTGCGCGAGCCAACGCCGGCAGATTGACGGCGCCAAACAACAGTGGGCGCTGGAGAACCAGAAACCGGCCGGCACCCAGCCAACTTGGGAAGACGTCGCCGCCTACCTTAAGGATGGGGTTGTGCCTCCGTGTCCGGCGGGTGGCAGCTACACCTTGAACGCAGTCGGAATGGCCCCGACGTGTTCAATTCCCGGTCACGCCCTGCAACAATAGGCAGGAGTCAACCGTCATCTCCCGCCCCGGTTTCACCCAGCCGGCAAACCTCTGGTTCAAGTTGTTCAGTAAGCGGATTCGGGTGGGCAGCAGAATTTTCATCCTTGGCTTTGGGCATAAGTTGCGTAGATTGCCCGTTCCATGATTGAAACTGACATCGAATTGCTGAAAGGTATTGCCAATCAGTTGCGGATTCACTCCATTGCGGCCACGACTGCGGCCGGCAGCGGCCATCCCACCTCGTGTTGTTCCGCAGCGGACGTAACAGCAGCGCTTTTTTTCGGTCAGATGCGTTATGACCCGAAGAACCCGCAGTATCACAACAATGACCGTTTCGTGCTTTCCAAAGGCCACGCCGCCCCCCTCCTGTATGCCGCTTGGGCGGAAGCTGGCCTCTTTCCCGCCGAGGATTTGCTCAAACTGCGCCAGCTTGGCAGCGACCTGGAAGGGCATCCAACCCCGCGGCTGCCGTTCGTGGACGTGGCCACGGGTTCATTGGGTCAGGGCTTGAGCGTCGGAGTGGGCATGGCGCTCGCCGCGCGGTTGGATCAACTCGATTTCAACACTTACGTGCTGCTCGGCGATGGTGAAATCGCCGAGGGCGCGGTTTGGGAGGCCGCTTCGTTGGCGGGCATATACCGGCTCAACAACCTCATTGCGGTCGTGGACTTGAACCGACTCGGCCAGAGCCAGGCCACGGCGTTCGGACACGACGTCGGGATTTATCGTAAACGCTTTGAAGCCTTCGGCTGGCGCGTCGAAGACGTGGATGGGCACGACCTTGAGGAAATCATGGAGGTCTTGAGCGGCGTGGGCCTGAATGATCAACCGTTGGTCATTCTCGCCAAAACGTATAAAGGCGCCGGCGTTTCCTTTTTGCAGGACAAGGACGGTTGGCATGGCAAGCCGTTGAACGCTGAGGAGGCGGCAAAAGCCATCGCGGAATTGCAGCCCAGTGCCCGTTCGGCCGCCGGGGTGGCCATCCCCGTGCCTAACAAGTTTTCCCAGCCGCCGAACACCGCGCCTGCCAGTTATCCACCGCTGACCTATAAGTTGGGCGACGCCGTGGCGACGCGCGAGGCGTACGGCAATGCGCTCACGCGCATCGGCGAGGCGGATGCCCGCGTGGTGGCGCTGGACGGTGATACCAAGAACTCCACATTTGCCGAGAAGTTTTTCAAGAAGCTGCCGGATCGTTTCACGGAATGTTTTATCGCGGAACAGAACATGGTGGGCGTGGCGACGGGCATGGGGGCGCGCGGCAAGGTGCCCTTTGCCTCCACGTTTGCCTGTTTCCTCGCGCGCGCCTACGACCAGATTCGCGTGGCGGGCATTTCCATGGCCAACCTCAAGCTGGCCGGTTCGCACGTGGGCGTGAGCATCGGTGAGGATGGCCCTTCGCAAATGGCCTTGGAGGACCTGGCCATGATGCGCGCCATTGCTGGCAGCACGGTGTTGTATCCCAGCGACGCCGTGAGCACGGAGAAGTTGGTGGAGCAGATGGCCTTGACCCGCGGCATCAGCTTCCTGCGCACCTCGCGCCCGAAAACGCCGGTGATTTATGGTAACGAAGAGCCCTTCCCCGTTGGCGGGGCAAAAGTGCTGCGGCAGAGCGAAAGCGACAAAGCCACGATCGTGGCAGCGGGGGTCACGTTGCACGAGGCCCTGAAGGCGGCGGATGCGCTCAAGCAAGAAGTCATTGGCGTCACCGTAATTGACGCCTACAGCATCAAGCCGCTGGGTAAGGAGGTCATTCTCAGTGCCGCGCAGAAAACCAACCACACGGTCATCACCGTCGAGGACCACTACGCCGAAGGTGGTTTGGGTGATGCCGTGGCGGGTGAACTCAGCGCCGCAGGAATCAAGGTTCACAAACTGGCGGTGACCGGGCTTCCTCGATCAGGCAAGCCGGAAGAATTGCTGGCGAGGTTCGGCATTGATGCCGCCGCGATTGTGAACAAGGTCAAGGCGTTGGCTTGACCTGATAGTTGCTTCAACCAGGGTCCCGCGAACCTTACCGGCTCGCGGGATTTCTGTTTTGGCCGACTGACCAGAGCCAACGGTGCGGCCTTAATCGTTCGGCACCCAGCCCTGGCCGGGGATGTATTCGCGGCTGCCGGAATGGCTCTTGCATCCCGCGCCCACGGCCAGCGCGGCTAGCAACAGGATCAACACACAAAGCTTTGACATGAAGTGAATTTAGTCGAGATTAGCAGCGCGGCAAGCATCTGTATCATCTGAGGCCGGTTATGCCGGAGAAACCGAAATACGTCAAAGGGCAGTTCCTGCTGGATAGCGGTGAATTGGTTGGTTCTTTTTTTCAGCGCACGGTGGTCTTGATCTGCCAGCACGACGCCGAAGGCGCATTTGGCTTGGTGCTCAATCGCGCGACCGGCACCAAGGTGGGCGAAATGATCGTGGCCGACCTGCCCGATACTCTCAAGGAATGTCCGCTGTATCTGGGCGGGCCAGTGCAACCCACCGCGCTGAGTTACCTGCACACGGATGCCTTCCTCCCCGAAGCGAACGTCCTGCCAGACGTAAACTTGGGTCATTCCCTCGACACCCTCGTCGAGATCGGCGAATCCTTTTCGCCGCAAAAGAAGATCCGCCTGTTCGCCGGCTATGCCGGGTGGAGCGGCGGGCAATTGGAGGATGAACTTCGGCGCAAGGCCTGGGTGACATTTCCGGCCTCATTCGAACTCATCTTTGACACGCCCGCCGATCAACTGTGGCCCGCCATCCTGCGACGCAAAGGTGGATGGAAGAACAAACTCCGTGCCCAGATGCCCGAAGACCTTTCGTGGAATTGATCGGCTACCCGGCTCACGCTACGGATCAACCGGCGTGCCACACGAAGAACGAACGTCACACCCTACGGCGTGCATGGAGTGAAGTGCCCTACCCTGACGCGGGATTTTCTTGTCGCGGCACCAGCACCTCCGCGAGAGGCAGTATCGCTGCTGACCTGATTCTCCTGCATGGCAAACAGGACACTCTTGTCCGCTAATGAGGCGCCGATCCGCCTCTGAACCAATACGTGCGGCACTCGTGACTGCCAACATGAATGATTCGCGAGGCTGGCTCTGTCCACCCGGAAAGTCTGCGTCTATGAGCGATCAATTCGCAGATTCAGCCAATCTGCGTAGGATTGGCAAGGACTCTCGCCAACATCGCGTCGTGCGTGCCAGTGGGCTTGTTTGATGGGCTTCGATCCGTCTGCCAGAAGTTATTGAACTTGTTCACAAAGTCACGGTTGGCGTGGACCAAGGTATATCTCTTGCGCCGCAGCGGTGCGGGTATGGAATTGGGATCAATGAACTCACCGGCCACGCGACGGGATATTCAAGTCACCTTGGACGGCCAACGCGTGGATTTGCCTGCGGAACGTCGCTCTCTCACAGCCATTCGCGCCTATTTGGAAGCGTTGGCCATGGAACAGCAGAGAATCCTCTGCGCGTTCTGCGTTGATGGCCGACCCGCCAACCTCGCGCACTTCCCCGCAGATCGAAATGGGTTCACGCACGTCGCGGCAGAGACGGTTGACTTGGACGACCTGCCCCGGCAGCTCATCCGGACGGCGTTGCACCAGACTGTGCAGGCGCGCGAGCAGGCGCTGGCGGCGGTGGTGCTCGTGCTGATCAACGAAGGCGTCGTCGCACGCGAGTTCTGGTGGAAACTGGCCGCGGACCTCAAAGCGCCGCTCCTGACTTTGAGCTTGGTGCCGGAATCCGTCTGCGGCCCCGCCAACGGGAGCGCTTCACTCACGCAACTGCGCAAATGGCAACTCCAGCAACTGGCCGGCATCATCCGCGAGGTGGACGAAGCCTGCTGGACGGAAGACCCGAACTGTCTTTCAAACACCCTCGAAAACCGCGTGTTGCCCTGGCTGGACAAACTGCACGAATCGCTGGATCTCTGGCACAAGACCGCCCTCGCAGGCGCCGGCGTACTTTGCGGCGCAATCTGACTCGGCGATTGGAACACGCCATGCAGTGTATGGCACGGGCATCGCCGATTTCCAAGTCGGCGGCGCGGAAAAAGCAAGGCTTTCACCGTGTGGGCATTGCGAGCGCCGACGGGTCTGGATACCCGTGTTTCGACTTGGAACTCGGCGATGCGCCACCGCGGGATAGTGATCCGTTGCTACTGCTCCGGCCTTCGCGAGGCCAGATATGCTGAGAGTCGCCCACAAACCAAGCCCATGATCAAGCCCGCCAGATGGGCGGTGTTGGCCACCCGCCCGATGATACCTACGTAACAAATCACAAACCACACCAGCAGAATCGTGATGCTCTGCGGGTCAAGCCCCAATCCCGAAGCGCGGTCATACTTTCCACGCATCCACACATACCCTGCCAGGCCGTACACCACACCCGACATGCCGCCAAATCTCGGATGGTGGAAATAGTATTGGGCCAAGTTTGAAACGAGGGCGATGCCGGCCACCAGCAAGGCCAGTCGCCAAGCGCTTTGCCGACCCTCAATCATGCTGCCCAATTGATATAGCCACAGCATATTGAAGATCAGATGAATCGGGCCAAAGTGGATGAAGATCGGCGTGAACAGCCGCCAGACTTGTCCGGCCAGGACTTCCGGCAGGAATTTGTTCCTCGAAAACTCGGGGTCTGCAATGTGCAGATGCCGCAGGAAATCGAAATCCTTCCCCAGCCCGGAGTAGAGCGCCACGATTACGCACACAATGATCAAGCCATACGTCAGCACCCCTACTCCGTAGCCGCCGAATTTTGGAAACAGGCTGCGCGCCGTGCGTACGCGCCGCTGATACTCCGCCAACTCCTTTGCCTCGTCCGCACGCACCTTGGCCGCCACGGTCGCAGCCTGGTGAAACTCTGGCGCGTCTGGATTGGCCCGGTAGCGGGCAAGCGCGGCTTGTGCCTCGGCAATGTGGTCCTCGTCCACCACCCACACGGACCACGAACCGTCCGGCTCATACTCCGTCTGGTTGCGCACGCCCGCGGCGACCAGAAAGTCGCCGAAGACACGGGCCATTTTTTCATCCGCCAGATAGCCGATACTTCTCATTGGAGGTCGTTGTGCAATCCGCTTGTGATGCGTTCTCGTTGCGCGTGATCCGACTCACGGTCAATTGACCGAGCGGAAGATGACGTTCGTGGCAAACAACCCGATCATGAGCACACAAATCGAAACCTTCCCGATCACCCCCAGCAACAGCCCTAACACGGCACCCGTGCCGGCCTGGGCCGCTTTGCGGAATTCCTGTCGCCCGAGCAATTCGAACAGAACCGCGCCCACGAAAGGGCCCAGAATCAATCCGGGTAAGCTGAAGAACATCCCAATGATCCCGCCGAGCACGGCGCCCAACGCGCCGCGCCAGGTAGCCCCAAACTTCTTTGCGCCCACTACACTGGCCAGAAAGTCGAAAACCAACGAGAGCAGCGTCAGCAACACCAACACCACCAACACGGTATTGTTCACGCCGGTGTTGCCGAAATAGAGTCGGTGCGCCACGGCCGCCGCCAGCGCAATGGGCGTGCCTGGCAGCGCCGGCACAATCGTGCCAATCAGCGCGACCAACATGACCACCAGCGCGAGGCTGAATCCCAGCATTTGCTCAATTGTCACGGCGGCAGTGTAACACAAACCCAATCAACTCCAAGCCGGCAGAATGGGCGCCGACGAGAATCGCTTTGCGCCGGAATCCCTGACGAAACCAGCAGCCCATCCAACAGCCCGGACAACCGCCGCGATTGCGTGCAGGTGGACTTCGCGGTTTCCTGGACGCCGTTGATGGCCGATTGAGTGGGATTGGCCGGGGTTCAGACATATATTGCGCACGCGCCACGAGATGAAGCCATCACAACAACAAGGTCCTGAAAACGCTCCGGGACAACGGCGTACTCTTTGTCGCCGCCGCCGGCAAGGACACCTGGAACAACAGCTCGATCACCACCCATTATCCATCGTCCCGCGACCTGCACAACATCCTCGCCGTCACCGTGCCTGTCGTCGTGCCCGTGAATGTGATCGTGCATCCGAACGCCTGGACGCGCTGAGGCTTGTTCCCATGAATGCGCGAATCAAACTCCTGAAACTTCGTAGCAGCGGACGTGAATCCGCTCCATTTGAATTCCTTGAGAGATGGAGCCGACTGACGTCGGCTGCTACCGTTCGGAGGCGACGGCGCCTTCCCGGAGCGCGGACAGCTTTGTCCGCGCGTTGGAGTTCAAGCTTTAGCTTATTCTCCCCTGACGGCCCAAGGCTTGAACGCGAGCGGAACTCGCGGACTCAGCGGTCCGCGCTCCTACAATTCGTAACACCCGCCGTGAAGAGGCTCACTCTCTCAATTCCGAAATCCGAATAGACCAGAGCCTCGTTACCTCGGCTGCTACGGATAATGGCCGGCATGAGACAATTTGTGTCGCGCTTCCTCGCGGTCCGGGTCGTCGAAGTGCAACAACACGGCTGTGGCGCGGGCGACGGGTGTCAGTGGTATGATGCGCCCACCCTGAGCGCGGAAATGCTCGGACCACGAATCGGTCCTCGGATTAAAGAGGGAGACGATGCGGTGGGTTGCCGGGTCCACCGAGGCGATGTTCGGGCCTTTGAAGCGATTGCAGTGGAGGCAGGCGAAAGCGAGGTTGGCCAGTTCGGTTTGTCCCCGGTGTTGCGTGGCGATGACGTGGTCGGCCTCGTGGGCGAAGAACGCGCCCGTTTCGGGCATCAGACAGTATTCGCAGCGGCCTCTGGCCCGTTCCCGAACGGCGGCTCTGAGGGCGGCCGGTATCTGCGGTTGACTCATGCCGCAGCCGAACGTAGCGCCTGCACTTCGGTTTTAATGAGCGTGACGAACCGGTCCACCTCGCACATCTCGTCCAGTTCGGCCTCTTCCGCCGGAGTCAATGAGCCGTCCTGGTTGCGGCGGAGCAGTTCCTGGGCGCGCGCTGTGGCGTGTTCGGATGGACGGAACGCGAGGATTTCTTCCCCTGATGGCCGGCGGGCCAGAAAGGAAACCACTTCCCGGCGCAGTGCCGAACTGGCCGACCAGGTGCGGCGCAATCCGCGCGCGATGATTTCAGCGAGGTGGTCGCGTTCCGTTTCCAATTGCCGGGCCAACTGGTCAGGAATCTCGATGGTCAACTGCATGGACAGGAGGCTAATCCGGAGCGCCGCCGTCGTCAAACCTTGCGTAGCAGAGTCCAACGTGAGGAGACCAAAATCCGAAATCCGAAACTGGCTTGATCCTCGTTACCTCGGCCACGATTGATCGGCCTTGTTTTAACAATGTGGGGTTCGTTGGTTGCTTCTGCCGTCGAACTCCAGATCGGTCAGGCCATAGCTCCGCCGGGCGCCGTGGCGAGCGTGCCTGTCAACGTCAGCGGCGCATCCGATGCCGTGGCCGCGCAATTCGACGTATGCTTCAATTCATCTGTCGTTTGGCATCGGTGAAGTCAGGATCGCAAGCAACGCACGGGCCTTGTCTGGCAGCGTTTCCTAGCTCATGGAAGTATTTTACCGGTTCGTGCAGGGGCGGCAGCTTGCGGATCCCGCAATTTGCGGCGCGGAATCTGGCGGATCTCGTGTGCGGCGGGCTAAACCACCGCAGGTGTTTCCAAGGCCTTTTTGAATGTTTGACCTTCCGGGGGGCGGTCCCTAGACTCCCGCGTTCGTTTTATGAAGATTTTGGTTTGTGACCCGATTTCGCCCAAGGGGATTGCGCTCCTTCAACAAAGGTCGGAATTCCAGGTCGTCGTATTGCCCAAACGCCTTTCCGAGGCCGATCTACTCCCACTGGTCGGGGACGCCACGGCGATGGTCGTGCGTTCCGAGACCCGCGTGACACGTAAGGTCATCGAGGCCGCGCCCAAGTTGCGTGTAGTCGGACGCGCCGGCGTGGGGGTGGACAACGTGGACGTGGAAGCGGCCACGCAACGCGGAGTGGTGGTGATGAATACGCCCGGTGGCAACACCGTTTCCACCGCCGAGCTGTCCTTCGCCATGATTCTAGCCCTCGCCCGCAAGGTGCCGCAGGCACAAGCTTCCATGATCGAGGGCAAGTGGGACCGCAAGCAATTCCAAGGGATCGAACTGGCCGGCAAAACACTCGGCGTGCTGGGTATGGGGCGCATTGGGACGGAGATCGCCAAACGCGCCCTCGCCTTCGGCATGAGGGTGATGGCCTACGATCCGTTCCTCACGGAAGCCCGAGCCCGGACGTTGGGGATCACCCTGGCAACTGATCTTGACGAACTGTACCGTGACGCAGACTTCATCACCGTCCATCTGCCCGTGACGGAACTGACCCGGGGCATGCTCAACAGTGCGGCGTTCGCCCGGATGAAGCCTGGGGTGCGTCTCGTGAATTGCGCCCGCGGTGAGATTGTGGTCGAAGCTGACTTGCTGGCCGCGCTGGATTCCGGCCAGGTGGCCGCAGCGGCGCTAGACGTGTTCATCGCCGAGCCATTGCCTGCGGACCATCCTTTCCGCAAACACCCGGGCATTACCCTGACGCCGCACTTGGGCGCCAGCACGATGGAAGCGCAAGAGAAGTGTGGGATCGAAGTGGCCGAAGTGATCACTTCCTATTTGCTCACCGGCGAAGTGCGTAACGCGGTGAACCTGCCTTTCCTGGATGCGGTAACTTACGAACTGGTCAAACCTTACATGACCCTGGGGGAGAAACTGGGCCGATTGCTGGCGCAACTGGCGCCGCCCCAGGTGGACCGCTTGCACATCACTTACGGTGGCAAGGCGCAGGAACTGCCCAACATTGACCCCGTCACGCGGGCGATCGTGCTCGGCTTCCTGTCGCGCGCGGCCGTGAAAGACCTCAACAACGTCAACGTGCGCAGCATCGCCGCGACCCTGGGACTGACGGTTGAGGAAAAGCGCTCGAACGAACCGGTGACGTTCAACGAGTGGCTGCACGTGCAGGTGTTCAACAACGGCGAGAAAGTCATTTCCGCCGGCGGCACGTTTTTTGGTTCCCCCAACAACCCGCGCATTGTGCGGCTGTACAGCACACCGGTGGAAATTCCCATCAGCGGCACCCTGCTGCTGCTCACCAACAAGGACCGCCCCGGGATCGTGGGCTACCTCGGCACACTCCTCAGCAAACACCGGATCAACATTGCCAACATGAGCCTGCATCGCGACGAAGCCGGGGGGCAGGCTTTGACGGTGCTGACTCTCGACACCGAACCCACTGCGGCCGTGCTGGACGAACTTCAGCAGGATCCGGACATCCACAACGTAAAGGTTGTGATCCTTTGAACGGCCAATCTACCAACCATCAAATTCATCACCTTATGATTCACCAAACCATGAGACTGTTCTGGGCGGCGCTATTCGCGGCGCTGCTGGCTGCATCTGTCGGCTTCCGCCCGTCGGCTGCGGCTCAAGCCGCTGGCGGCGCGGTGTCCAAGCCGGCGGACAAGATCACCGAGTTGTTCGGTGACGCGGTGCTGGCCAGGGGCAAAGGCGTAGAAATCAAGCGTAGCGAGTTCGACACCGCCTTGATGAGCATCAAAGCCAACGCCGCCGCGCAGGGACGCAACATCCCGCCTGAATTCATGAGTACGTTGGAGCGCCAAGTACTCAATGACTTGATCGGGATGCAACTTCTCTTGAACAAAGCCTCCGCGGCGGACAAAACTCGGGGCCGGGAACAATTCGAGACGTCATTCCAGAAATTCAAAACGGACTCCAACGTGACCGATGCCGAATACGAGGAACGCCTGGCGCTGCAACTGCGCGCCCAAGGCTTGTCGCGGGAGCAGTGGGAAAAACAACGGGTGGACCAGATGACCGTCGGGTTCACCCTGGAGCGCGAGTTGAAGGTCAGCGTCAGCGACGCTGAAGCCCGAAAGTTCTACGACGACAATCCGTCGCGCTTTGAGAAGCCGGAGATGGTGCGCGCCAGCCACATTCTTCTGAGCACCCGAGACGCGGGCACGGGCACCGACCTGCCCGAAGCGAAGAAGCAGGAAAAGCGCAAACAAATGGAGGCCATCCTCAAACGCGCGCGCGCCGGCGAGGATTTCGCCAAGCTCGCCAAGGAATTCTCCGAGGATCCCGGCTCCAAGGACACAGGCGGCGAATACACCTTCCCGCGCGGCCAGATGGTGCCGGCGTTTGAATCCGCCGCTTTTTCGTTAAGCCCCAACCAGATCAGCGATATCGTCACCACCCAGTTCGGTTATCACATCATCAAGTTGAGCGAGAAAATTCCCGCGCGAAAGTTGGAATTCGCGAGAGTCGCGGACGAAGTGAAGGACGGCTTGAAGCAGCAGGAAATCCAGAAGCACCTGCGCGATTACGTCGAGCAGCTCAAAGCGGAAGCCGGGGTGGAAATCCTGGATGAGAAGCTGAAGATGCCCCTAGTTGGTCCGGGCGCAAAGCCATAATCCCTTCGAACCTTTAGGAATCAGAGCGAGAACTTCTTAGAATATCGCTTTTTCGATTCTTCCTCTTCCACCGCGCCCGGGCTTTCCGACGGCGCGGTTTTGGTTTCGGGGGCTGGTGCGGGCTGCGCGGTTGGCGCCGATGGTTCAGCGGCTGCGACTTCGGCCGGCGCTTGCGGAGTTTGCGCCGCCTCGACGAACGCCAAGCGCACGGTCATGAGCGACTGTTTGAGCAACGTCTCCTCGTTCCGCGTCAGGTTGCCCTTAGTCTTGGCCTCAATCACTTCCAACTGATCAATGAAGAACCTAGCCGCCTCCAGATCGCACTCGGTCTGGCCCGTTTGCGGGTTGGGCGCCTTGCCCAGGAGCATCATCGCGAGGTTCGATTGTTGGAGAATCATCCGGGCAAAAACTGCGGACTGCATCTCCGCTCGACTTAAATCCGGGGGCACGTCGGACCCGAGTTGCGCTTCTGTGGATGTTTCACTCATATCAAGCCTTTCGATGATTGCGAATATCGCGCAATAAAAATTCAATGAGCCGCCGCAAACGCGTTTCCACGTCCAACGCCTCCAGAATCGCCTGCCGTTCCCGCGCTCCCTTCAAGACGGCGCACGATACCAGGTCCACCGCATGCTCTGGCTTGGCAATGGAATCCAGATACCCCATGACATCCTTGGCCGAGAATGGCGGCGGTTGGGTTTGCGCGTCTTTCCCCGCGGGCGACAGAAACGAAAACGGAAACGGCAGTCCGAGTTCAAACCGAACCTGCAGGAGTTCGCGCACCTTGGCCAGCAGCGCGTCCGCGGCCACGCTGTCGCATGGCGGCGTGAAAAGTGGCCGGATGTCTTGGAGGCGATAGGGCCGATAGCGGATGACGGAAACCAGTTCCACCCGGGCCACCCCCTGCAGAACCAGGTGGGAGGTGCCGTCTGGATGGCTGACGGCCACGCGGATCAATCCCAGCCCGGCCACCGGCATTGGCGTTTCGCGCGCACTACCCGGCCGCCGCATCGCCACGCAGAACATGCGCTCGCCGTGCAACGCGTCGGCCAGCATCCGGCGGTAGCGTGGCTCGAAGATGTGGAGCGGCAGCCACGCCTGCGGCAGCAGGGTGGCGTTCGGCAGCGTCATCACGGGAACTTCCAGCGGCAGCTTCACGCCCCCCAATGTAGGAAACTTCGCGCCCGGCGCAAGGGACAGATGCACGCTTGCCAAAGTCATGCCCCCCCGGCATGTTAGGCGCCAGTATGAAAAACTTGATTGGGGTCATCATCCTGGCCGCCGCCTGCATTGGTCTGGCCGTGGTGTGGGTCACTACGAAGAAGCGGGCTGCGGAGGAGAAACTCAAGGACACTGAAACCATATTGTTTCACTCCAACAAATGGGTGGATACCAGCGGCAAACTGGATGAGCAGATCCAGTTTAACATTCAGTTGACCAACAAGCTCACCACCGTTGAACAAACGTACACCGACACAACCAACAAGCTCACCCTGGTTTCCCGGGAGCTCGCCAACGTTTCCAACGCGCTCGCCAAGACCGAGGCCACACTCAAGGCCGAACAGGAGGAGGTCGCCAAGCGCGATGCGAAAATCGCTGGGCTGGAATCGCAGAATGTGGCGCTGGACCAAAGAGCCATTGATTTGAGCGTGGCGCTGACGAACCTCACCGAGCAAATCACCGAAACTCAGCGCAAACTCACCGCTTCCGAGGGCGACAAGGCTTTTCTGGAACGCGAACTCACGCGTCTCATGGGCGAGAAAGCCGAGCTGGAACGGCAGTTCAACGATCTGGCCGTACTTCGCCGCCAGGTGGCCCGGCTCAAGGAAGAGCTTTCCATCGCCCGCCGACTGGATTGGATTCGCAAGGGCCTCTTCGCCACTACCGATCAGAAAGGCGCGCAACAACTCCTGCAGGCCGGTCCCACCGCGCCGGCACCCGTCGAAGCCCGGACCAATCTCTACGACTTGAACGTGGAGGTCAGCGCCGACGGCTCGGTGCGCGTCATTCCGCCGCTCACCAACGCACCGGCAGCGACCAATGCCCCGGCACCATGACCGGAGCCGGGTCGTTGGTGGATTCCCATGGGCGGATTCTGCGCGACCTGCGCGTCAGCCTGACTGACCGATGCAATTTCCGGTGCCTGTATTGTCTGCCGGAAACCGAAGCCGCCCAGAACTTCTATCGCGGCCACTGGGCGCATCTGCCCAATCCGACACCCATCGTCCAGCAATGGGTCCCGCGGGGCAACCTTCTCAGCTTTGAAGAGGTTGAACGTGTCGTCCGCCTGGCGGTCAGTCTGGGTCTGGAAAAAATCCGGCTGACCGGCGGCGAACCTTTGTTGCGCCACGATGTCGAGCAACTCGTCGCGCGGATTGCCCAAACGCCGGGTCTGGCGGACCTCGCCATGACCACCAACGGCTTCCTCTTCCCGTCCAAAGCTCGGTCGTTGCGCGAGGCCGGATTGCGACGGGTCAGCTTCAGCTTGGATTCGCTCGATCGCGACAACTTCCGGAAAATCACCGGTCGCGATGGCTTGGCCGAAGTATTGCAGAGCATCAGGCTGGCACAGGAACTGGGATTCCATCCCGTCAAAGTCAACGCCGTGATTATCCGCGAAATCAACGATCATGAGATCGAATCCCTCGCCGAGTTCGCGCGGACCCATGACCTCAGCCTCCGTTTCATCGAATTCATGCCGCTGGATTCCGCCCGTGCGTGGCAAAAGGAGATGGTGGTCAGCGGCACGGAGGTCCTCGCCCGGCTGCAAGCGCGCTTTGCATTGCACCCCGTGGCGCCGGACAATCCCTCGGCCACCGCGAAACGTTGGAGATTGCCGGATGGCCGCGGAGAAATCGGAATCATCGCACCAGTGAGTGAACCATTCTGCGGCCACTGCAACCGCATCCGCCTCACCGCCGACGGCAAAATCCGCACCTGCCTTTTCAGTGTGACCGAGCACGATCTCCGTCCGCACCTGCGCGGCGGCGCCTCCGACGAAGCGATCACGGAATGGTTGCGCGCCGTCGTCTGGCAAAAGGAAGCGCGCCATCACATCGGCGAGCCGGATTTCGTGTCCCCGCCGCGCTCGATGAGTTGCATTGGCGGGTGATTGCTTCAGCGCGCCTTCGCGCGTTTCGGCCCCACTACCCGCGGAGGCAACAGCCATTCGAGACTGGCACAGCGTCCGCAGCGCAAATGCTCCACCTCCAGACGGCACAACGCGCCTTTCTTCAGCGCCAGCAGGAGGTTCGGCCCGCCGGTCACCAGCATTGAAATCAGGCCGCTGAGATCCGGTTCGTGGCCAACAAGCAATAGACTTCTCGGTGCGGGACGCAACGCGTTCAGTTGCGCCACCAGTTTTTCCATATCGCCCCCTGGGGCGAGATGTTGGGTGAATTCCACCCGCCCATGCAAACGCAGGCCGCGTTCGACGATGTCCGCTGTCTCCCGCGTCCGCCGCAGCGGACTGGTGAAGATGACGTCGAGGGGGATTTCCAATTGCCGCAGGGTATGGGCGAGCAGTTTCGTTCGTTGGATGCCTTTCACCGTGAGAGGCCGATCCGCGTCGTGCTTAAACTTGGGATCGCCCCGTTCAACTGCTTCGCCATGCCGCAAGATGTAAAGTTTCATAAGCGTTAAACTGATTGGCCGGACTTCCGGCCGGTCCATTTCTCCGGGGTGAATTTCAGCAGGTCATCAATACTTACGAGGAAAGTGCTGATTGCCGTCCGCCGTTTACGCTTCAAATCCGCCCCAAGTCTTCGCACCGCAACGGTCGGCAATTCCGTTTGTTCCACCGCCTGGGCCACACCGGCCAGCAGGACTTCGAGGTCTTGAATGTCTCCCATCAACGTCTGAAAGTCCTGCATGCGGCGCAGGCGTTTGTTGGTCAGGCGCGGAAACAAAGGTTGCAGCAATTCGCTCAGGTAACGGAAGCGTTTGAAGGCCACGCGCAGGCGGTGAATTGTCTCCGTATCGCGCCGATCTACCTGCCGGCGCAACTCCAACACGGAGGCGAAGACTTCCCGCAGTGCCGTGGCGGCGACATTCGCTCCACCCCGAGCAGCCGCACGGGCGGTTTTGCGTAATTCCTTCTCGATGGCTTTCAGCCGGCGTTCGAGGCGCACCGGTTTCATCCGCCGGATGACCCGCCGCAGTTCCTCGGTCAACCGTTGCTCGCGCTGTTGCAGCCCGGATTCCAACGCCCGCGCCTCCGGAAAATCGGCCCAGCGCGGTTTCAACAGCAGTAACTGCACATGCGTGTCGCGCAACTCGTCAAACGCGTCCAGCCGTTCGTTATACACCCGGCGGAGCTTCTTCAACGAGTCGCCGATGCCCAAGGCGCGAAACAAATCCAGCAGCGCCAACATCCGGCGCGTTTCGATCCGCAGCTCATGAACGGAATCCTCCGAGAACCTGGCCTGGCACCGTGCCAGGCGACGGCGGTATCGCCGGCGCATCCCGCGCAGGCTCGCGGCCAGATGCGCGGCGAGGAGGGCGGGAAGCGGTGGATTCATGCGTGCCGTCAGAATGGGCGTCGGGCCAGCTTCACTTCCGGGTACTTGCGTTTGGCCCGGCGGGATCTGCCTGGAGTTGGGACGCCGTTTCGCGCCCGGGCGATGAATTCATCTTGACTGTGGCGTGCCTGGCTTGGACGGGGTGGCGACAATAGGTGATAAGTCCCATCGGTTTGCAGGCTTCGGGCGCGCGTGTTGTCCGCCAGGGGAAGGGCCAGCAGTTCGGCCACCACCCGTTCACGCAGGTTACCGTCTTCGATGGGAAACACGGTTTCGATGCGGCGAAAAAAGTTTCGCGGCATCCAGTCGGCGCTGCCCAGGAACACCTCTGGCTGGCAGGCACTCTCGAAATAGAAGATCCGACTGTGCTCCAGAAAGCGGCCCACGATGCTGCGCACGGTGATGTTATCGCTCACACCCTTCACCCCGGGCCGCAGGCAACATATCCCGCGCACGATCAGATCAATCCTCACTCCGCCCTGCGAGGCCCGGTACAGCGACTCGATCATCGCGCGGTCCACCAGTGAATTCATCTTGGCCACAATGCGCGCCGGAAATCCCGCGGCCGCATGGCTGATCTCCCGCTCGATCAGGGCCGTCAGGCGCTGATGCAGATCAAACGGTGCAACCAACAACCGCTGCATCGGCCGGAATTGGCAGATACCCGTCAGCAGATTGAACAGGCTGGTCACGTCCTCGCCAAACTCCGGCTGGCACGTTAGCAACCCGACGTCGGTGTACAGCCGGGCGGTGGCCGGATTGTAATTGCCCGTCCCCAGATGCACGTAGCGGCGGATTTGATCTTCGTCGCGCCGCACCACCAGCGTGGCTTTCGCGTGGATCTTGTAGCCCACCAAACCGTAAACGACGTGAACGCCGGATTCCTCCATCTGCCGGGCCCACTGGATGTTGTTGGCCTCGTCGAATCGCGCCCGCAACTCGACCACCGCCGTGACCTGCTTGCCATTCTTCACGGCTTCCATCAGGGCGCCGATGATGCGCGTGTCGCCGCCGGTGCGATAGAGCGTTTGCTTGATGGCGAGCACGTGGGGATCTTGCGCGGCCTGCTGTAAAAAGTTCAGCACGCTCTCGAAACTCTCGTACGGGTGATGCAGCAGAATGTCCCGCTCCCGGATGGCCTCGAACAAATCCGGCTTTTGACGGAGTGAAACTGCCACGCTCGCGAGGAAAGGGGGGAAGCGCAGTTCGGGTGAGTGATCCCCCTCGCACAGCATCATCAGCCGCACGGGATTGAGCGGGCCGTCAATGATGTACAGGTCCTCCTCGGTCAGATGCAGGCGTTGCAGGAGATCGGTTCGCACTTCGGTGGGACAATTGCGTTCCACTTCGAGCCGCACCGCATCACCGCGCCGGCGGCGTTGCAGTTCGTTTTCCACCGCCGCCAGCAGGTTTGCCACTTCCTCCTCGTCAATATACAGCTCGCTGTTGCGGGTGACGCGAAAGAGCCAATGGCCAAGGATTTTGGTCCCAGGAAAAAGCTCCTTTAGGAAGTGGCCAATCACCCGGCCAAGAAAGACATAGTCCTGACGGCCATCCTGGCGGGGCAGGCGGACCAGGCGGGGCAGGGAGCGCGGCACCTGCACGACCGCGAGCCGGTGCGCCCCGCGATCCCCTGGTTGCGCGGCAACTTTCACGATCAGGTTCAGCGAACGGTTCAGCAGTTGCGGAAACGGATGCGCCGGGTCAATCGCCAGCGGCGTGAGCACCGGCAGTACTTCCGACGCATAATACTTTTCAAGCCACTTGCGATCCCCGGCATCAAGTTCGTCCACCTCCAGAAAGCGAAAGCCGTTCGCCCTTAGGTCGGGTACCAACTGCCGGCGCCAGCAATCGTACTGGTCGCGCACCAGGCGGCGCACCCGTTTGGTAATCGCGCGAAAGATTTCCGTGGAGGTCAGCCCGTCCACACTGCGCGTAACGACATCCGATTCGATCTGCTGCTTGATCCCCGCCACGCGAACCTCGAAGAATTCGTCAAGATTCGAACTGACGATACAGAAAAACTTGAGCCGCTCCAGCAGCGGATTCTCCGGGGTCATCGCTTCGTCGAGCACCCGCTGGTTGAATTCCAGCCAGCTCAATTCACGATTAATGAAATGCTGCGGCTTGTATCGGGTTTCGTTCACGGCGACAGCCAAGATAGCCGAATCCGCTCTGGACAGGCAACCGGGTTCGGAAAGTGACGTTTGTGTGACGGACGAGGCACAGGTGTTAATGGTTTGCGCCACGGCGTTACTCCGGTCTTGGCGGCGCAGCGAGCTGACTGGCCTCGAACAGGCGCTGCCAGGCGGAAGGCCAGGCATAACAGATTACCGATTGCACAACCACGCGTCGCACCTCGCGGCGGCTGATCTTTACACGGCGCTCCGGGACGAGGATTCTCTCAACGCGCAGACGTTGGAGAGTTTTCATCCCGATCAGAATTGGCCAGGCGCACGCCAGGCGCACGCGCATCTGGCCGCGGGGCACCGTGTCCGTGTAGGCCCAACCGACCGCCAGATGATCCGCGGCCAGGTCCAAGTAACGATTGTAGAGCGGACGTAACTCCTCTTCGCATTCGGTCTGTAGCAAATCCCCCGCCTGCATTCCGGCTGCCAATAGCCTGTCCGCCGGCAGGTAACAGCGGCCTTTCCGCAAGTCCGCTGGTAAATCCCGAAGAATGTTGACCAGTTGCAGCCCTTTGCCAAACCGAACGGCACCGGCCAGAAACGCCTGATCATCCAGACTGGCATCGGGAAATAGGTGCGCGCGGCACATCCTCGTCCAGAACTCCCCAACACATCCCGCGACGCGATAGGTGTAATCGTCCAATTCCGCTTCGTTCCGCAGCGCAAAAACGTTTCCCGCTGACGCGTCGGCGAACCGCTGCAAGTCCAATTCCTGTCCGCTGGTAATGGTGTCCAGCACCTGTTGAAGCAGGGGGAGGTCCTTGCGGGTTGAACGACCCAACAGCGCGAGGCTTTCCTCGACTCGCTCCAGCAAGGCGCGCTCCGCGGGCGATCCCTGCGACTGCGCCAGAGCGCCGAAGCTTAAAGGCGTGCGGCTGGTCCCCAATATCCGCCCGCGCAACTGCTGGAGCGCGGCCAGCCGCGCCGTCACGGGAATGATCTCCGTATCCGCGATGGTGTCCGTCGTGCGGGCGAGCAGGTAAGCGAAACCCATTTGCGGACGCACAGCGCCGGGGAGGACGCGCAAGGTGAGGTAAAACGATCGTGAAGTCTCCCTCAACAGATCATTCAAGCTGGGCGGCGACATGGTTCAGCCTGCCTTGCTCTGCACGCGCCGGGCGAAACCGCCCACCGTCACCACCGCGCGCCGGTGAACGCCACGCAGAATCAACTCCCGGTCATCCCGAGCTTCGATTTGAAAATCCACGAACCGGCGCGACGCGCCAATCACCCGGGCCGTGGCCGTGACCGTTGCCCCCAGCGGGGTCGGGGCGAAATGCCGTAATTCAAGCTCCACCCCCACGCTGCGCTCGTCAGTTTCGAGAAACGGCGCGATGGCCTGGCGCGCCGTGCGTTCGAGGATGCCAACGAGATTCGGCGTGCTCAATACCGCCGGCATCCCGTCCGTGGCGAACTCGATGCAATGCCGGCTCTCCACGACGAACTTCGTCTCGCCCGTGGTGCCGATCTTGGGAGTCATTTTCATAATCTGGCCGGCTTCAGACTAACAATGTATTTGCCCGCCGCCAGCCAAAGTCGCCTTGAGTAAACTCAGCGTCTGAAAGTGGCGGGCGAAGTAGGTTGCCTGAATGAGCTTCCCATGGCTGGTACCCCCACCCTGAATTGAACAGGGATCAACGGTTTAGGAAACCGCCGCTCTATCCATTTGAGCTATGGGGGCAGGTGGTGTAGCCAGCGCGACCCGTGCGGATGTCAAGCGCAACCATTGCTTTCGCTTCAGCCGTTCAGCCCAATTCTGCCAAGGTCGCGAGTGCAATTCGCGCAACGACTCACCATGGACTTACTATGCCTGCCGCGAAGGTCACGGCAAGCTGTTTCACCACTTGCTCACCCCTAACTTCAGCCTGTCAGCCGCCGCCGCGCTGGTTAGCGCTGGAAATGTCCTCCGCCAGCCCTTGCGTCCGCGGCGGCGTTGAGGCAGCTTTGCGTTGGCGAGTGGTCGCGAACACTGTTTTGGCAATGAAGATCGCATGGCTTCAACCGTGGTTTCGCCGCAGGCGCGAAGATCGGACGCCCACGCTGGCGGCGGCGATCAGCCGGTTGCCTTTCACCCGATGGCACCGGCCGGGGACGAACTGCCCCCCGGTGCTGGCGGAATCGCCGCGTTTTGACGGACAGGATATTCCCATTCAGCGCTTCACGCTTTCACTGGCGCATCATCTCGACGTGAGTCAGGCCGCCCAGTATTTGATGCAGCACTTGGATTGCGACTCCTGGCATGTGGAATGTCGTCACGAGCATCAAGCGGTCGCTCAATTGACGCGCAACGGAGCCGCCCGCTACGGCGTTTCTTTTGACTGCACGCCTCCCGTCGAGAAGGCGGTCTATCACGGCAGCCGGACTTGGGCGCTGACCATCATTCCCTTGCATGGCCGAGACAATATTCCGAGTCACCAACTGGCGGAGATCAAGGCCGGACTGGCTGCATTGCACGACTGACGTGATTTTGTGGCGGCGGAGAGCGGCGGAGAGCTGCGGGCGGTAGGCAGGCCACTGGAAGCGCGAGAAATTCTAGTTGTGCTCTCAATCCTCCCCAAGTTCTGGCGAGTCAACCACGTGCCTTTTCGCAAGCTCATCAAGCGAGAGCCGGAACATCCGGTTGGTCGCCCCCAGGTCTTCTGGCAGGAACAAAATCTCGTCGCCTGAAATCGCCATTCCCTCTTGCGCAAACTGCAAGCCGTCATGCAAGGGCAGCTTCATCGTCCGTTGCTGGAAACCGGCCTCAAGGAAATTCGTGAAGCACAGCACGCGGCTTTCGGTTAACGCCTGCGGCAAACCGGGAGATCGGTAGAGGCCGGAGGCACAAAGCTGGCCACCAATCAGTTTCCAATCTTGCACGGCCACGCCTGCGCGCGGTGCGGAACCAGCTTGCACGCCGAGTTCCCGCAGCCGGAGTTCCGGAGCGGTCAAGATCTGCTGCAACTGACCCTCGAGATTCCACACATAGACTTTTTCGGTATCCCAATTGGCGCCCAACAACCATCCGCGTTCCACTGAAACAGCCAGAGCGCCGATATGGTCATCCACGGAAAACTCAAGCTCTGGTTTGAGGGATCGGCCGGCGGTCAGGGCTTCCAAGCGATATGCGCGAAGGAGGCTGCGACCGTTCCGTCGGCTTTCCGCGAGCGGAATCCAGAGCCGCGTCCCGTCCGATTGCAGTCCGCCTGGATGATCGAGAGCGGTAAGCCCGCCTTGGGCGTCGAGGGGCGTGATGTCCCAGACGTCCCACTTCCTGGCGGTCAAGTCAGTTCGCAACAACAAGGCGCGCTTGGGCACAACGTCCTCCCGGCGAGCGGTGACGAAGTACTTGCCTTCCACAATTTCCAAGCCTTGCGTATGCGCGCTGGCAGGTTGACCCTGGATTCGGAGCGGTGGTAGCGGCACTTCTTCGACTGCCAACTCCGCCGCCGGAGGTTCAACATATCCACCAACAAGCGCAGCCAGCGCCACGATCGGGAGGCGTTTCCAAATCGGCGCCCAGCCTGCACACCGCAAGCCTTGCAGGCCGCCACAAACCAGTTCTCGGGTTGAATTCACTTGCGGCATGGTAAAGATGCGCCGCGGTGCCACAACCCTCAGTTTAAGATGGATTGCCGAAGTCGAGCAGACTGCCGGCGAATTAGTTGAGCCATCGCTTTTGCCTCGCTTTCCGGCACGGCTCCGCCTACACGAGTGCGGGAGATGGAGTGGCCGGCGCTTTTACTGGCTGGATTCGCGGTGCTGTTTATCGGCGTCGCGAAGGCCGGCTTTGGCGGCGGACTGGGCATGCTGGTCACGCCGCTGTGTGTGCTCGCTTTCGGGCCAAAAACCGCCATCGGGGTCCTGCTGCCGTTGTTGTGTGCCGGCGACGTGTTTTCCCTCTACCACTATTGGCGACGGTGGCGTGCGGAGAACCTCAAGTATCTTCTGCCAGGGGTGGCGGTTGGTGTCGTCATCGGCGTGCAACTCATCGGCCAGTTCTCGCCGCGCCAGCTCAATCTGGCCATCGGCCTGATCGCCGTGCTGTTCGTGATCTTCCAAGTCATCCAAGATCGTATTTTCCGGGCGGAAGGTGCGTTCGCTCCGAATCATCGCATCGGGGTGCCGTGCGGCATCGGCATGGGCATTACCTCCACTTTTGCCCACGGCGCCGGGCCGGTGGCGGCGATGTTCCTGATCCCCCAACGCTTGCCCAAGGAAGTCTTCGTGGGCACCAGCGTGCTGGTCTTCACCTTCGTGAACTGGATCAAGCTTCCGTTCTTCTGTGTGGATCGTTCGCTGGTGAACCTTCCGGTGTTCGCCGCGGAGCCGTTGATCACTCCGGCCACCCTCCTGACGAGCGCGAAGTTCTTTCCGTTGGTGCCGCTCGGGGTCTGGCTGGGTGTGTGGCTGAACCGTCGCTTTTCCGAAACCGCCTTTGTGAACTTGATCTACGCGATCCTCTTTATCACTGGCCTGCAATTGATCTGCAACTTTGACCTGGCCTCACCGTTCCGCTGACCAATCACCGGCAGGGCTGTGACCCTTGCGCCACCGGTCAACCTGCGTTCCGTTCCCACCTGGGGCCTTGCCGCGACGCACACGAATAAAACCAACCACAGGAACCAGCAACCCAACCACGCCCGGGCGAGTGGCATGCCGAAACATTTGTAAGTCACCCGACCGTACTTTAGCCTGCATCAGGCTACCGATGAGTGTGAAAGTTAAAATTTGCGGCCTCACCAATGCCGCTGATGCCTTGGGCGCCGCGGAGGCTGGCGCGGACTTGTTGGGCTTTGTGTTCTATGAACGAAGCCCGCGCCATGCCCCCATAGCGGTGGCGGCTGCGATCGCGCGCCAGGTGCCGGCTTCCGTCGCGAAAGTGGGCGTGTTCGTGGATGCGCCCGAGGAACTGGTCAGGCGGGCCATCAGTGAATGTGGCTTGAGTGTGCTTCAGTTTCACGGCAACGAGACGCCGGAGTTCTGCATCCAGTTTGGCGTGATGAGCATGAAAGCGCTTCGCGTTCGGGACGCTGCTTCGCTGGATGTTCTGCCGGCCTATCACACGGATGCGTGGCTGCTGGATGCCTACAGTGCCGGCCAGCTTGGCGGCACGGGGGAAACCTTCAACTGGGAACTGGCCATCGCGGCGCGGAAGCTTGGCCGACCAATCTTCCTCGCAGGGGGCCTGATCCCGGAGAACGTTGCCGATGCGGTGCGCAGAGTGCAACCCTTTGGCGTGGATGTCTCCAGCGGGGTCGAATCGGCGCCGGGCCGCAAAGACCTGGGAAAAGTGCGCGCCTTCATCACGGCCGCCAAACAAGCCGGCTGATTCCGCCCGCCCGAAACCCCTCTGGCTGCGATGAACGACGCGCTCCGACTCGAAAGTGAACAGCTCGTTCGCTCCTGGGCACAGTACGACGCTTCCTTCCTGCGCGATTATCTGGTCGCCGACGTGGAAGACCCGCGCCTCAACATCCAGAGCATTCTGTCGCGACACTTTCTGCTGGCCGAATTATTTCCCGGCCGGTTTGCGGAATTGATGCTCCACGAACTGCGCTTTGCGACCGTGATGAACTGGTTGAACAGACACGCCGTCGGCTCGGAGGAGCGTGGTGCGATTCTGCATGCGTTGCGACACCGCGCCGACAACGCCGAGGGCCAACCCATCCCACATTTTGTCACCCAAACATTTGCCGCGCTGCCCGCAAACCCCGCCGGATTCTTCATTCCCAACTACCTCGCACACTATCTTGGCGAGGAATCTCGTGAGTCGCAGATGATGTCGGTGGATGAGGATCCCTCAGAGAATTCGCTGCATGAGCCTCCGGATCGTGCGCCGAGCAGTGAGGCAGACATGCAGCCTACAAGTTGGTTACGCCACAATCAGCCTCGCCGGGAGGAGCGCGACCTGTTTCTTGCTCTCTGGCGCGAGGCGCTGGCTGGTGAATCGCCGCAACCAGTCTCGGTGCTTGAACCGGCGTGCGGCTCGGCCAATGACTATCGGTTCCTGGTTGCCGGCGGAATCGCGCGCCTGATTGAATACACCGGTTTTGACCTGTGCGAAAAGAACGTTGCCAACGCCCGGGCCCTGTTTCCCGACGCCCGCTTCGAAACCGGCAATGTCTTTGACATCGCCGCGCCCGACCAATCTTGCGACCTGTGTTTCACGCACGATCTACTGGAGCATCTCTCGTCGGCAGGATTGGAGCGCGCCGTCCAGGAACTTTGTCGCGTCACGCGCCACGGACTCTGTGTTCATTTCTTTCGGATGGATGAGATCGCAGACCACGTTGTGCGTCCCATTGGGGATTACCACGTGAACACTTTGAGTCTGGCGCGAACAGATGCGCTCTTCGTCCGCCACGGCTTTGCAGTTCAGCCGCTGCATGTCGGATCGTATCTCCGCCAACGCGTTGGGTGTCAGGAGACGCATAATCCCAATGCGTACTCCTTCCTCGCCTTTCGCCTTTGATCTCATCAGCCAGGCGGCGCTTTCCTGATTTGGCTTTCACTTTCCCGCTTTCTCCGCGCAGTCATTTCAACTACTTTTGCCTCCATGAACACTGCCGTTGCTGAGAATCTGCCCGATGCCCAAGGCCATTTCGGTCCCTATGGCGGACGTTACGTGCCTGAGACGTTGATGCATCCGTTGCAGGAACTGGAGGCCGAATACTTCCGCGCGCAGCACGACCCGGAGTTTCAACGCGAACTTTCCTACTACCTCACGGAATTCGTCGGTCGCCCCACGCCACTTTACTTCGCCGAGCGCCTCACCAAAGACCTTGGCGGCGCAAAGATTTATCTCAAGCGCGAAGACCTGAACCACACCGGCGCGCACAAGATCAATAACGCCATGGGCCAAATCCTCCTGGCCAAGCGCATGGGCAAAACCCGAATCATCGCCGAGACCGGCGCGGGTCAGCACGGCGTGGCCACGGCGACCGTCGCTGCGATGTTCGGCTTGAAATGCGTCATCTACATGGGCGCGGTGGATTGCGAGCGGCAGATGCTCAATGTGTATCGCATGAAGATGCTCGGCGCGGAAGTCGTGCCTGTGCACGCCGGCCAGAAGACGCTCAAGGAAGCCGTCAACGAAGCCATGCGCGACTGGGTCACGAACATCCGCGGCACGCATTACATTCTCGGCACAGCCTACGGCGCGCATCCGTATCCGGTCATGGTCCGCAATTTTCAGCGCGTCATTGGCGACGAAGCCCGCGCGCAAATTCTCGAAAAGGAAAAGCGTCTGCCCGACCTGCTCATCGCGTGTGTCGGCGGCGGTTCAAACGCCATCGGACTGTTCTATCCGTTCCTTGATGACCCGAGCGTGCGCATGATCGGCGTGGAAGCGGGCGGACTCGGCATCCAGCCCGAACAACACGCGGCACGGTTTCACGGCGGTTCACTCGGCGTGTTGCAAGGCACGCGCAGCTACATTTTGCAGGACGACTTCGGGCAGATTCAACTTACCCACAGCGTCAGCGCCGGACTGGATTACGCCGCCGTCGGACCGGAACACGCGTTCCTGCACGACGCCAAACGCGTGGCCTACACCTACGCCACTGACGACCAGGCGCTCGAAGCGTTCATGAAACTGGCCCGGCTCGAAGGCATCATCCCCGCACTCGAAAGCGCGCACGCCATCGCCGAATGCATCGTCCAAGCGCCGAAGCTGGGCAAAGACAAGATCATCATCGTGAACCTCTCCGGACGCGGCGACAAAGATGTGGCGCAAGCCGCAGACAAGATCGGTTTGCAGATGCCGAAGTGAACTTGCTTTGCCGGAAACGCAGGATTATTGTCGCCCCATGAAATATCCGGTGATTCTCATCAAATCAGATGAAGGGTTTGCCGTATCCTGTCCGGCGTTGCCCGGTTGCTGGAGTCAGGGAAGTACCGAAGCGGAAGCGCTGACCAACATTCGCGAGGCCATCCAGCTCTGGTTGGAAGTCGCCGAGGAAGATGCCCGGGCGGAAGCCGGTCGCGAATGCGGCACACTCGCCGAAGTGACGGTTTGATATGCCGAGACTTCCCGGCATCAGCCAGCGCGACGCCGTGCGCGTGTTTCAAAAACTCGGCTACCACCTTGCCCACGAAAGCGGCCACACCATCATGAGCAACGGCAAAATCCGGCTTGTGATACCGCGCCACAATCCCATCAACGCCATCACCATGGGTGGCATTGCCAAAACCGCCGGCCTGACTCCGGATGAATTTAGGAAACTGTTATGAACCGCTCCGAGCATGGCGACAAAGACGTGGCGCAAGCTGCGGACAAGATCGGTTTGCAGATGCCGAAGTGAGTTAAACTGCGCATCGCGTCAGCAAGGGGAGTATGGCGATTAGCGACAAGACACGAAAGATTCTCTGGGCTCGTTCTGGTAACCGGTGCGCGTATTGTCGCTGTGAACTGGTGCAAGATCGGAGTGATAGCGATCCTGAATCAGTGATTGGTGATGAGTGTCATATCGTCGGCCAGAAAATTGATGGACCACGTGGAGCAAATACTGACCGAGGAAACATAGATGAATATGAAAATCTGGTCTTGCTCTGCAAAACTCATCACAAGTTAGTAGATGATCAGCCGACAAAGTTTTCAGTCGAGTTTCTTTGTTCTCTAAAGACGGTTCATGAAAATTGGGTTAAGCAGAGTTTGGAGCCGCTGAAACAAAAAGGTCAGCAACTCAAAATCTGGCTCTTGGATCGAATACACACAGGCAAGGAATTGATGGCAGTCTTTGAAGGTGTATGCACACATCTCTTGGATCACGACGAGCCACAAAGCGAGCAAGAGATGGAGCTGCTCGGAAATTTTCTCCAAGACGTCCAAGATTGGATTGATGCGAGGGGTGACATTGAGAGTAGCGGTCGGGTTCGAGCTGGTTTTGAGTTGAGCAAAAGGATCAAGGAACTGGAAGCCGTGGGCTTCTATGTCTTCGCATTGCCAGTTAAACAACGTATTAAGCTCAATGACAAAACAGAACTTTGGCCTTCGGGTATTCTAACAGTTGTCCGTAAATCAAATCCGGGAATAACAGCATTGGGCCAATTAGCGAGTTTGTTGAAGGTTGGAGCAAATTCATTTCCATCCGACTAAGATTGCGCCGTTAGGCGCGGCATCTTCCCTACGCCGCTCCTAACGGAGCTTTGAAATTCTCCGGCTGGTCCTACAAAGATTTCGCCCCTAACGTGGCTGGAAAGATCACGCACTTCAGATGGTAAGTGAACGGCCTGCCATCCCGCGTCGCGCTTGCCAGTTCGCATGGTCAGCGTTAGTCTGCGAGCATGAAATTAAACCTCACCGCCGTATTTCTCCCGTTTCCTGAAGGTTACGCTGCGTTCGTGGAGGAGTTGCCTGGCGCGAATACGCAAGGGGCGACGCTGGAGGAGGCCCGCGCGAATCTCGCTGAGGCGGTTGCCATGGTGCTGCAAGCCAACCGCGAACTGGCCGAGGAGGAATTGCGTGGACACGAGGTCATCCGCGAAACCCTGGCGTTGACATGAAGCGGCTGGATTTGATCCGCCACTTGGAACAGCACGGGTGCGAGTTTCTGCGCGAAGGCGGCAATCACACCATCTACGTCAACCGCGCCACCAAGAAGGTTTCCGCCGTCCCGCGCCACCGCGAAATCATTGAGTTCACTGCCCGCAAGATTTGCATGGACTTGGAAATCCCGCGTCCGTGAGACTCGCTTCATGGCCACCAAATCCACTTCCCGGAATCCGCTGAAACGCGTCGCCACCACTTTGCGCGAATTGCGCGAGCGGCATGAGGAGCGGCATCGGCCCAGTGGATTTGATTTCGCGCTGGCTGATCGCGTGGATTTCCTCAACGGCGCGGCGTGGGACGCCGTTACCGCGCGCGGCAGTCAGTTTCTCCAGCGCAAGGTTCTCCGCGTCATCGAGGCGCACGGGCCGGACAATCTCGTGCCGCGTTACGCGCTGATTTTCCGCGGGCCACAACCGGTCGTCGCTGTGGCCGCGCAACTCGTCACGGTGACCAACCAGCATTTGCTCAAGGAAGAATCGGGCGGCGGCAGGAACGGCAGTTCGTTGCAACGCGTGTTGACGCCGGCGGCCAAACTCGCGACCTCGCAGTTGAACGAGCCGCTGCTGGTGGCGGGCAATCTGATGTCGTGGGGCTTTCATGGCATCGCGTTCGCCGCGGGCGAAGATCCGGCAGCGCTTTGGCCGGGCGTGGCGGAGGCGTTGTATCGCATCCGGCGCGCGGAACGGTTGCTCGGCCAGACAAATCTCGTGCTGGTCAAGGACCTCACGGAACGCGAGCAGGGGCTGGAGGCGTTGCGGCGCTTCAGCTATCGCCCCATGGAAACCGAGCCGAACATGGTGCTCGCGCTCCATCCCGCGTGGCGCACCTACGATGATTACCTCGCCGCGCTCGACGCGAAGTATCGGCGAAACGCCAAGGATCAGGTGAAGAAGCTCACGACTGCCGAGTGCGTGGTGGAATCACTGACGGACCTCACGTCGCACGCGGCCCGGTTGCATGAGTTGTATCTGGCGGTCCATCGCAACGCGTCGGTGCGACTGGTCACGATTGCGGAAAGTTATCTGCCGCAACTGGCGCTTGCGTTGGGCGATGATTTCCGCTGCACCGTCATCCGGCGCGGCGAACAGATTCTCGGCTTCGTCACCACCATCCGCGACGGCGGCACGGCCATCGCCTACTACATCGGATTTGATCGCGCGGCGGCGGAAGGGTTGCCGATTTATCTGCGCTTGTTGCATACCACCATTGCCGATGCGATTGGATGGGGCTGCAAATCGTTGTCGCTCGGTCGCACCGCGCTCGAACCCAAAGCCGCCCTTGGCGCAAAGCCTGAACCGATGTCGGTCTGGCTGCGACATCGCGTGCCGGCAATGAACTGGATTCTGCGTGGTTTGCTTGGCGCCGTGACGCATGAGGAAGCGCCGGAACGGAATCCGTTCAAGGCAACGATGCGGTCGGATGTAGCATCGTTGTAGTTCGCCCGTACCAAACATCAGACGTTCGTAGGGACAACATATCCCGACGCGGCGACAAAGACGTAGCGCAAGCCGCAGACAAGATCGGTTTGCAGATGCCGAAGTAGTCGGATATGGTTCCACCATGCTCGCGCAAACGAAACATCGCTTCAGCGTGAAAGAGTATTACCGCATGGCGGAAACCGGTGTGCTCAAGCCGGATGCCCGTGTGGAGCTGATCAACGGGGAGATCATTGATATGTCACCCATCAGCCCGTTTCACGGAGGTATCGTCAAACGTCTGAACGACTATTTTACCCGGGTGGCAAGTGATCGCTGGCTGGTTGTTGTCCAGGATCCGGTACGCTTGGGTGATTATTCCGAACCGGAACCGGACCTCATGCTCGTGCGGCGTTCTCAGGATTTTTACACCTCCAAACACCCGGAGGCGCAAGATGTGTTGCTCCTGATCGAGGTTTCCGACACATCCCTTGAGATTGACCGGAAGGAAAAACTACCCGCTTACGGTCAGGCCGGAATTCCTGAAGTCTGGATTGTGAACCTCAACGAACGGGCGATTGAAGTTTATCGCGAACCGAACTTCAGCGGCTATGGCACAGCCATAATCCTACGCACCGGTGATAAAGCCAGTCCGCAAGCCTTCCCAGACGTGATGGTAGATGTGGCCACATTGCTGATGCTAACGAAGTGAACCTCTCCGGGCGCGGTGACAAGAAGGAGGCGCAATCGGTGGACCTGACCAGTTTGCAGCCCTCCACGTGATTAAGCCAGCGCTGCCTCCAGACCCTCAGACGTGTAACGATCACGTCTTCCGCACCTGAAATACTGCCAGGCAAACCTGCGCTTGCGCCGGGTCATTCAAGCACAGGGCGCCCTCGCGGATGCGCGGGGTGGGTTCGCCCTCCAGGCGCAGGGGGAATTGTTCGCTCAGTCGTTTGGCGTAACTTGCGAAATCCGCGCAGCCCTCCGCCCGCAGTTGGGTGCGGTTGATCAGGCGCAGCCAACCGGTGCTGCCTTGACACGTTTGTCGCATCAATTCCACCGCCAAACGCCCCATCGTGTAACGGGGATTGATCTCAACCATGGGCTTGAGGCGGGACGCGCCCGCGGCATCGCGATAGACCAACGCATCAATGCCGAGCGGGCCAAGATAATCGGCGCGCCGGAGTTCAGTCTCAAGCACCACAAAAATGTCGGCGTAAAGTTGCAGTAGTCGCCGTGAGATGTCGGGTGGTGCGTGAAATCGCGCCACCACTTTGGCGGGAATGCGCGTGCGGTAATGCGGCTCCGCCCAATTGCCAACAAACTGCCCTTTGGCGTCGTTGAGCAACCCGGTGTAACCGCACAGCTTCAAACCCGCGGGCGTCATTTCCAGTTGCACGGAGAAATCGAGTTCGCGCTCCAGCCATGGCTCGATGATCAAAGTCTGTCCCCTTGCCAGCGTGCGAGTCATCCAGCAGTGATGCGACTCCAGCACGACCGGCTCAAGGAGCCGCACCGCGTTGCTGCCGGCGAGGCCAATGGCTTGTTTGACCACGATCTTGTGGTGGCCGCGTGCGCGGATGGTGGCAATGGCTTCGAGCGCCGCGGTGATTGAGTTCACTGACACACCGATTTCATGTTCCGGGCAAAGCCAGTTCTGGATTGGCGATGGCCGATTGCCGATTGCTGATTCGCGAGAGTGAGGATCGTCATCGCCCCTCCTGCCAGTGAGAAGCCTGCGGAGCAACTCGGCGCTCCAGGCTTTGGAGTAAAGCTGCGCGATGCCGGGATTGAACCGCTGTTCGGGCGAGCGGTCTTCCGCGGTGAGATTGGCGAAGAGCGGGGCCAACAGCTCCACGCTGTCCGGGGACCAGGCCCACGGACGCAGGCGGCCGAGCTTGCGAGACGTGAACTCTCGAAGCGCGACTGTGCGAGGTGCGCCTGCCGCAGGCCACAGGTGCTTGCCGACCGGCTGCGGTTGGGTCTGCGACCACCGCCGCGCTCCATCGCTTATCTCTACAAACTCCGGCAGGGGGAAGCCCGCCTGCTTGATGCGGCTGAGGAACTCCACCGAAGGTCGCCGTTCCACGAGGACGATGTCGTCCTGGCGGCAGAGGAACTGCGGCAGGTTCTCCAAATCACGCGCCAACTGAGCTTGATGCTTTGAAGGATTGAACGCTTTTCCTTCCGCGATGCGGCCTTCGGCAAAGGGGTTAAATACAAACACACTGGGAGTACGGCCCTTGGATTGCGAATACACCTCGAGTTCCGCGATGAATTGCGGATCAAATCCCGCGGCGCGACGCCCTTCGGCATTAAGGGAAAAACCTTTCGCGCGCTGCGGTGAGAGCGGGAATTTCAGGGTGCGGCAAAACGCTTCCCAGTCGCTTTCGTCCGGCTGCTTCCAGCGCCGGAACCACTTCAAGCCATAAGCGACATGGCCGATTTCGTCGCGATAGATTCGCTCAAGCAGCCTGGCAGTTTCCGCGTCGCCGACCTGGCCAAAGCCCCGCGCGAAGTGCCGGGCGAAATCCAGATTCGCCTGCTCGAACGTGAGGCAAAGCCCGGCCACGTAATCAATGGGATTCTCCATCGGCGCGACACAACGCCAGAAGTAACCGCTGACCGGCAACTCACCGAACGCGATGCCGCAGGATTTCATGCGTGCCAGATAGAGTCGTGTGTGTGCCTGTTCATCCTTGAGCGTTTGAAAGACGCCTTTGCGAAACGCGACCGGTGCGTCGGGAAATTTCAGCAGCACCAGCGCCATCAGTTCAGTGGCCAGCAGTTCGTGATTCGCGAAGAAGTGCAGGAGCTTGCCGCGCTCGCGTTCCTGTTCGAGGCGATGCAAGCCGGGAAAATCCGACCGCGCCGAACCGTGGGTTTTGAAACGCAACTGCCTTGGCCGACCCGGGGCGTCAGGCGAAAGAATCGCCTCGCCTGGCCGTTCATCGGTGATCACGTCCGGGCACTGGAGTTTTTCCTCCAGCGTCGTGGCGAACAGGACACGCTCCGCAAATTCACGTAGTTCCATAACCGCGAGAACACTGTGTGGAACGGTGCTCGCAAAAGCGAGCCTCCGTTGTCGCAAGCAAGCCGGCGACTGGACGCGGACGAGGCGACAAATTGAACCCAACCGCAACAGCGATGGCAGGAGTTCTGCCCTCGGTCAAGTTCTCGCCAGCCAGAATAATGGGCTGGCCGAGGGATATCGAGCACCAGAGCCTCCATGCGTTGGTGGCTCCCAGCCACGTGTGTTACTGCTGGCCGGGCTACCGCCGCATTGGAAACCAACTGGCTGCACCTCCGCGGGCCGCCGGGCGTCGGTTCGATCCTCCAGGCACATGCAGCACCGGCTGGTTGTCTCACTCTTGCTAGAACACCACACGATAAAACCGCATGCCGGTCGGCGGCTCGGGATCGGTCCATTCACGGGAACCGTCCGGCAACGTTTGTGGTGTACCCGGAAGCGGAAACCAGTTTTGGAGGTCGGTGGAAAACTCAGGAAAGGCTTCCGTGCCCGCATCCGTCCCCAAGCGGAATTGGAATCACCTATCAAGGCGGCACCGGCAACGACGTGGTGTTGCGCCAATGGACGCCTACCACCAATTCCTTTCCCGTGCGACTGACGCTTCAGCCCAAGGACGCCAATTGGGTGACGCTCAGTTGGTCGTCCTACGCCTCGGGTTATCAACTGCAATACTGCACCAATCTCGCCACCGGCGTCTGGTGGGCCGCCGGTCCGCCTTCGGGCATCAACGACGGCACGAACATCGTCGTGAATGAAATGCCGATCAACCTGCCGCAACGCTTCTTCCGCGTGGTTCAGCCGTAGGCGGCTCTGACGCCACCGAAGCCATGGGTTCCGAGTTGGCGTCCGCGCTCCGCACAAAAAGGTCATCCGTCCCCGGGGGCTCTCGGTGGCAGCCGCCGCGCTTCGGCTCGTTGTAGTGGAGGACCAACGCGAAACGCCGGCTGCTCCGGACGAACCCAGATGATCTCACCGCCGCAATTCTGTGGTCGCCCATCAGCCCGGCTCAAGGTCCCGAGGTGCCGCGGGCGCGCAGCAGCTTCTCAATCGCGATCATCGCCGCCGCGGTGCGCGTCTCGACATTCAGCTTCTCGAAGATGTGGCCGAGGTGAATCTTCACCGTCTTCTCGCTCATGCCGAGAATCGTGGCCACATCGGCATTGGCCTTGCCCTGCGCGACCCAGAGCAGCACCTCCGCCTCGCGCACGGTAAGGCCGAGCGATTCGAGCGGCGTGGACGAGCTGAAGTCCGGCCCGGCGTCGGCCAGCGCGGCGTCGCGATTCTCGCGTTTGCGTTGCAGCCGCGCCCGCACGGCCGCCAGCAGGTCCTCGGCGTCGAGCGGTTTGCAGAGGTAATCATCCGCGCCCATGTTCATGCCGGCACGCTGCTGATGGCGCTCGCCCTGCGCGGTCAGGAAGATGAACGGAATCTCCGCCGTCTTCGGGTCGTTGCGCAACTGGCGGAGCACTTCATGGCCGTCCATTTCGGGCATGGAAACGTCGCAGATGATCAGCGCAGGCCGCTCGGACTGCGCCAGCTTGAGGCCGTCGCGGCCATCCCCCGCCGAACTCACGGCGTAGCCTTCCATGTTGAGAATGATTTGCAGGTTCTCGCGGGTTTGTTCGTCGTCTTCAATAATCAGGAGCCTGGTCATAAATCTGGATTGGGTTTCAGGATGAAAACGCGGGTGAGGGTTGGTCGCCGCCGTTGAACCGGCGGCGGAAAACCCGGGTGCCGTCAAACAACGGCAGCGTCACAAAAAACGTCGTGCCCTCGCCCTCGACGCTGCGACAGCGGATTTCGCCGCCATGCAGGTCCACGCAGCGTTTGGCGATGACGAGGCCGAGGCCGCTACCGGGTTTCTGACCGACGTTGCTGCCACGGTAGAAGGCTGTGAACAGCCGCGCCTGGTCGGCGGCGGGAATGCCGCAGCCGTGGTCGCGCACGATGAATTCCGCGTCCACGCCGCGCCGCGCCAGCGTGAATTCGACGGGCCGGTCCGGCGGCGAATACTTCACCGCGTTGCCAAGGACGTTCGTCAGAATGTGCTGCAACAAACCTTCGTCGGCGCAGGCGTCGGCGTGGCTGTCCTCCGCGGTGAAGCGAATGAAGTCCTCGCGGGCGGAGGCGGACTCGATTTCCCGTGTCATCCGCCGGCAGAACGCGACCAGGTCCAGCGGCGCGGGCTGGCAATTGAGCGCGCCGGCGTCGAATTTCCCGAGCAACAGCACGTCGTCAATCAGGTCGTTCATGCGATGCACGGACTTACGGATGGCGCGCAACTGGGCGGCACGCTTCGCGGGCGGCAGCCGGTCGAGATAGCGATCCAGGATGTTGCTGGAGGAGAGGATGACCTCGAGCGGCGTGCGGAATTCGTGGCTCACCATGGAAACGAAGCTGCTCTTCAACTGGTTCAATTCCTTCTCGGCTTCGAGGGCCACGCGCAGATCGTGTTCGGCCCGCTTGCGCTCGATGGCCAGCGCGGTCTGGCCGGCGACGAAGCTCAGGATTTGCTTTTCCTCCTCGCCATACACGCGTTCGTTGTGGTGATCCTGCACCGCCATGACGCCGAAGGGCCGGCCGCCGCTGGCCGTCAAAGGAACGCCCAGCCAGATTTTGGCCGGCGCGCCGCTTTGCACGTATTCCCCGGCGGCCTTGAGTTGCGCAATCTCCTCCAGGTCGGCCAGCGCCGCGCGCCCCGTGCGCAGGACGTATTCCGTCATGCCGCCCCGGGCCTTGCGCGCCGGCGGCGGCGGGTCCATCTCGTCCCGATGATACGGAAAACTCACCGTGTCCGTCCCGGCGTCGTAAAGCGCGAGGTAGAAGTTTTTGGCCGGCATCAAAGTCCCGATGATTTCATGGATGCGCTCGTAGAGGCTCGGCAGGTCGGCGACGTTGTGGATTGCCTCGGAAATGGCGTACAGGGCGCGTTGGACTTTTTCGGCGCGGGTCCGCTCGGCGATCTCACGCGTGAGTTGTTCGTTGGCGGCCACGAGTTCGACGGTGCGCTCGGCGATGCGGCGTTCCAGGTCCTGGTGGGACTGGCGCAGTTTCGCTTCGGCCCGGACGCGGACGAGTTTGTTCGCGCACAGCGACGCAATCGCGGTGAGCATCTTGAGATTGTCCACGGTGAAAAAGTTCTTCGCGGGATGCTCGGAATCAATCACGCCAAGGACCTCGCCATCGGCGACGATGGGCACGGCCAGTTCGGAAAAACGCCGTTCGTCGTCCACGATGTAACGGGAGTCCAGACTGGTGTCACCGATCAATTCCGCATGGCCGGTGGCGGCAATGGTGCCCACAATGCCCTGACCGAGAGGGATGGTGATGGGATTGAGAATGACCCGACCGCCGGGGCATTTCGGGCCCAGCGCGGCCTTCTGCACCAGCACGCCGCGCTCGCGGTCCAACAGGTAAACCACGCACTCCGCGAAGCCCAATTGCGAGATACAATTCCTGGCGAGGTCCCAGAGGATGTCGTCCTCCGTGTGTTGTTCCAGCAACGCGGTGGCGAACGTGCTGATGCCCTGCGTGATCGCTTCGGAACGACGCCGCGCATCTTCGGCGGCGAGCAACAACCACATGCGGCGGCGCTGCCAGAGGATGAAAGCCAGCCCGGCGATGGCGACCAGCGCGAGTCCGATTACGAGACGCCCAACCACGACGGGCGACCACCGCGGCGGGCGGGCAATCACCCGCACCTCGCCCGGGTCGTGAACCAGAATGTGGACATACCGCTGGCGGCCTTCCTCGATGCGCGCGCCCAACCGGCAGATGCCGGTGAAGGCCGCCACGGTGTCCGGGGGAAAAAGCTTCGCCGCGTCCGTCCCCGGCGGAAACAGGGCCTTGCCCAACACCCCCTCGGAGTCAAACAACAAGGACTCATTCGTCACGCCGCGCAACGTGTAGGTGCCCGCGCCCAGAACGCGGCCGGTGAGCGTGACGTATTGCGCGTCGTGGAGGTGGTTTTGCGCGGCGGTGGCGGTGACGACGCGGGGCGCCGGCAGGCGGCCCTCGCCCATCGGGCGCACGTCTGCATATTGCAACCAGCGCGCGTTTTCCACGAGGCGCGGCAGCCCGGTGACTTCCACGAGCTGACCCCGTTCGACGCGATTCGTTCCCAGAGTCTGCACGCGAATGTTTCCCGAGTCATCATGCAGAAAGAAAGCGCCCGGAGCGAAAACGAGCGTCACCGTGCCTTCGATGCGCAGGCGTACGGAATTCGTGAAATGTTGCGGGGCGTCGCTGATCTGTCCAGGGAGCACCGGGTATTGCAGCACCCGGGAGACAAGGTCGCTGGTTTGCGCGCCAAGCCCCGGTGTCCATCCGCATCCGAGGGCCCAAACCAGAGCCAGCGGCCAGCCGCCGCCCCATCGCGTTTGCGTGGTGAAATTCATGTCAGGAGACTCGCGCAAGCCGCGAGAGTAATACAGGCGCAGGAATCATCCCATAGGACTTTCGGCCTAATCCCGCCATGGCTGAAGGCTTACCCACAGGCCGCCGCGCCTGCCCCGCCCGGGCGAATCAGCGTTCCTGACGCGCGCGGCATTGGGCCATGAAAGTTGCGAAACACGGCGGCAAGGCTAACGCAGCTCGGGCGCGTTGAAAACCATCATCCACCCGGCGTTGGCTGACCGCCGCCGGCTAGGACTTCCGACCTAGGTCTCCCGGTCTATTTTCAACCTGAAACCTTGGGCGTAAAAAGAACGTGCGAAACACGTTCATCAATCAAAACCGCCTATGAAAATGACTACTCTGCTGCGCCGCGCCATCCTCGCGTTGTGGCTCTCGCTGTGGCCGAGCCACGCCGCCACCTACACCTGGACCGGCGCGGGCTTCTTCGGCAACCAGGATTATCTCTGGAGCAATCCCAACAACTGGGCCGGCCTCGCCGCCCCGTCGCCCGGTGAGGCCAACGTCACCATCGTCTTCCCCAACAATTCCGCGCCGAAAGTCACCACCAACGACCTCGTGGGTTTGAGCGTGTCGGCGATTCAGTTTCAGGGGTCGAATTACGTCGTGCATGGCAAGCCCGCCGGCAACCCGCTGGCGCTCTACAGCACCGGTCTTGGCGGCTGGAGCCTGATCGCCAGTCTCAACGGCAACTATTTCGCCGGCACGTCGCCGCTGGTGTTGAGCAACAGCGGCTCCGTGAGCGTGGCCAGTGGCGCGGTCTTGAGCGTTCTTTCCGGGATCAGCGGGGCCGGCAACCTGACGAAGTTCAATTCTGGCACGCTGCGCTACGCCGCCGGCGCGGCCAACACCTTCACCGGCACCACCACCGTCAGCGACGGCACGCTGGACTTGAACAACGGCACGCTCTTCCCCGCGGCTACCTACGTCGCCATCGCGGGGCCGCTGGTCATCGGCAGCACGAACATGAGCCTCGCGCCGCAGGTCCGGTTGCTCCAGAACGACCAGATCGCCGACGCGCAACCGGTGATGATTTACGAGAACGGCCGACTGTCGTTGAACGGCAAGAACGACACCGTCGGTGCCCTGACGATGCGCGATGGCGCGGACATCAGCACCGGCGTGGGCGGCGGCTCGAGTTCGCCCGGCGTGCTGACGCTGCTGGGCAACGTGACTTGCACGAATTCGCCGCACGCCAGTTATGCCAGCATCCGCGGCCTGCTGGACCTGGGCCTGTTCACCCGGACCTTTCACGTGGAGAGCTGGCTGCGCGTTTACGCGAACGTATCGGGCGGCAGCATCTTCAATCCCGGCATCACCAAGACCGGTTCGGGCAGCTTGCAGTTCATGTATCTCACAAACAGCTACACCGGTCCCACCCTCGTCGAACAGGGAATGTTGCACGTCTCGGGCGGTGTTTCGCCGCTGGGCGCGACGAACGCCGGCACCACGGTTGCCAACAACGCTGAACTTTATCTCGAAAACGTCAACCTCGATGCGGAGGCGCTGACCTTGAACGGCAGCGGCTTCACGGTGCTGGAGTTCCGCGGCTCCAACGTGTGCTCCGGCCCGATTACCTTGAACGGCGACTGCCGAATGTCCAACCAGGATTGGTTCGGGGAGACGCATGACTTGACTTTCAGCGGCGCGATCAGCGGCACGGGCAGCCTGCGAAAAACCGGCAATGGCAACCTCCGTTTTACCGGCTTCGGCGGCAACACGTTCACGGGCGGGTTGTTTTGCCAGGAAGGGTGGACCTTCTTGAGCAAGAGCGCCTCCGCGCCCGCGCTGTCCGGGCCGCTGGTGATTGGCCGCGAAGGCGAACAGTTTCAGTGGGTTTTCGTCGAAATCACGGAGATCAACCAGATTCCCAATTCCCTGCCCATCACGTTGCTGGATCACGGCTCGCTTCACACCCTGGCCGGCGTCGCGGAAACCATCGGGCCGGTGACGCTCAAAGGCGGCCTCATTTACGCGGTGGGAACCATGACGCTGGCCGGCAACGTCACCAATCAGCTTTCGGCCAACAGCATCGGCTCGCTCATCGGCGAAATCGTGCTGCCGGCCACGCGGGTGATCCACTGTGATGCAGACAGCACGTTGCAGGCGGGTGGCAACTGGGCCGGGGCGGGGGGCGTGACCAAGACCGGGCCGGGCGAACTGCGCTTCACCCACGCTCACACTTACTCCGGCACGACACTCGTGCAGGAAGGAACGTTGACCGTTGAATCCAACGGTCGCCCCGGCTCCTCCGCCGCGGGCACGACCGTTGAAGCCAACGGCACACTGTTTCTTAAGGGTGCCAGCGTGACCAACGAATCACTGGTGCTTCAGGGCGGCGGCAACGGCGTCGCGCTCGCGTATCACAACACCAACGTCTGGAACGGTTCGGTGGAACTCCACGGCGCCGTCACCGTCAAGGCCGAGCCTGTCGCCCGCCTTTCCCTGTTTGGCGCCATCAGCGGCCCGGGCGGATTGAATCATACCGGCGACGGGACATTGATTCTGGCCGGCAACACCGACAACACCTTCGCCGGCCCGCTTCATTGCGACGCGGGCAATCTCATTCTGAACAAATTCAGCACGGTGACAGCGGTACCCGGTGATCTGGTCATCGGCCTTCCGACCAACGGCGCGCCCGCCGCCACCGTGGAGGTGCAAAGTCCTTACCAATTCAAAAGCTCCGGCTTTCCCAACCAGCGCGTCACCGTCAACCCAACCGGCAAGTTCCTCTCCGGGACTTACGACCAAACCATCAGCAATCTGGACCTGCGCGACGGCTGGGTGGATGCCATCGGCGGCAACCTGGTCCTGATCCGCCACTTGACCGTCGAGGCGGCGGGGACCGGAAATTCGTATTTTTTCGGCAAAATGACGCTGCTCTATGGAAACGACGGCGATCATCAGTTTGAAGTACGCAGCAACGCGGTCTGCTGGATGTTTGCCGACATCCGCGAAGATCCCTTTACCCAGCACCTGACCAAAACCGGCACCGGCACGCTCCTTCTGTCCGGGAGCAATACGTTCAGCGGTTCGTTCACCATCAACTCGGGAACGGTGTATGCCGGCGGCGCGCAACCGTTTGGCACGATGGCCGGCCCGACCATTGTCAATCAAGGCGGCACGCTCGCGCCCATCTCCATGACCGCGGGCGAACCCATTTTGCTGGCAGGCAACGGCCATGCCAACGAGGGCGCGCTCCACATCAGCGGCACCAATATCTTCACTGGCCCGGTCACGCTCGCGGCCAACACGATCATCCAGACGGATACCAACGCGATTCTCACGCTGGCCGGAGCGGTTGGAGGTCCGGGCGGCTTCACCAAACACGGTCCGGGCGCGATGCAATTGCTCGGCTCCCAGGCAAACACCTACGCCGGCCCCACGCTCGTGGCCGACGGCAAACTCGAACTCGGCAAGACCAACGTCGTCGCCGTGCCTGGACCGCTCATCATCGCCGGACCGAACAGTGCCAGCCTGGTGCGCCTGTTGCAGTCGGAACAGATCGGTGACAACAGTCCGGTGGTGTTGCAGGACACCGGCTGGATCTCGCTCGACGGCCAGAACGAAACGATCGGTTCGCTGGCCGGCCTCGGCGCCGTCTTCCAATCCGGCGGCCAGACGGGTTTGCTCACCGTGGGCGGCAACCAAACCTCCACCACCTTCCAGGGCACCATTCTCGGCGGCGGCGGGTTGACCAAGGTCGGCAACGGCACGTTCACCCTCACCGGGAACAACCTGTACACCGGCGTCACCACCGTGACGGACGGCACGCTCATGGTGATGGGCGAGCAACCCCAAAGTCAGATTACCCTCCTCACTGGTGGACGCCTGGGCGGCAGCGGGCGCGTCGGCCACATCAGCGACCTCAACGGCCACGTCGCCCCTGGCGCGAGCACCGGCATCCTGGTATGCAGCAACTACTCCACGTTCACACCGGAGAATCTGTTGGAGATTGAAATCAATGGTCCGACGCCCGGCAGCCGTTACGATCAATTGCAGGTCCTCGGCAACATTCTCCTGATCGGCGGCACGCTGCAGTTGACAGTGAACACCACCGGCGAGGCGGGGAACGAATATGTCATCATCAGGAATGATGGTCCCAACCCCGTGACCGGCAGCTTCACTGGCCTGCCGGAAGGCGCAATGTTCAGCAACAACGGCGCCGTGTTCCAAATCACGTACCAGGGCGGCGATGGCAACGACGTGGTGCTCGTGCAGCAGCCAGCAGGCGGGGCGCTCCAGATCACCGGCGGCTGGATGCTGCCGGACGGCGTTTTTCAACTCACCGCCCAAGTCGTGCCCCACGCCACTTACGGCGTCGAAGCCACCACCAACCTGATTACCCCCGTCGTCTGGACCTTCCTGGGCAACGCCGCCGCCAACGCGGCCGGGCAGTTGCAGTTCACGGATCCCGACGCCCCGCTCCACCCCACGCGCTTTTACCGCCTGACCCATCCGTGAGTTGATCGAATCAAAGGGACGGCCTCTCCGCGCCAGGCTCGTCAGGTCCGGCGCAAACACCGAGGCGTCGGCGCGAAACTGCCGTTGCAACCGTGAACCATGTGGCACCGACCATCGGTGGTCGCCGTAGATGGCCGCATCCTGCCGCCCGGAAAGATGGATCACCCTGCGCACGAGCCTGGTTTCAAAATCCGCCCGGCGGCGCGCTGCCCTCGAACTCATCTATCCACAGTCATTCCTCGCCGGGGCTGGCAGTTTTCTGGACAAACCAGCCATACCCGTGTGAAATGTGAACTACTCACGATGCGCACGATGCTTTTGGCTCTAACGTTGGCGATGCTGGCTCATGTTTCGGCGGCAACCGAACTGACCTGGCCCCAGTTCCGAGGTCCGCGGGGCGACGGTTCGAGTCTGGCGCGGAACGTGCCCGTTACCTGGAGCGAAACCAACAACCTCGTCTGGAAGGTCAGCGTGCCGGGACGGGGACGATCCTCGCCAGTGGTGCTGGGAGAAAATCTATGGCTGACGCTCGCCGTGGAAAAGAACACGCGCCGGGAGCGCATCGGGCCGGATGACATGCAGACCACCGAACACATCACCCTGGAGGTGGTGTGTCTGGATCGTGCCGAGGGGAAGATACAGTGGCGCACAAAGTTGTTCGAGGTGGAGAATCCCGACCCGGTTCACTGGTTCAACAGTTGGGCCACGCCCACGCCGGTAATTGAGCCGGACCGGCTCTATTGCGAATTCGGCACGTTCGGCACCGCCGCGCTTCATCCCAAGACCGGCGAGGTAATCTGGAAAACGCGGCTGCCGTTGGATCATCAGGTCGGCCCGGGCAGTTCACCCGTGATTTACGAAAATCTGCTGATACTGGTCCGGGATGGCCGCGACGCGCAGTACGTCGCGGCGCTGGACAAGGAAACGGGCCGGCAGGCTTGGCGGACCGAACGTCCGCCCATCGTTGCTTCCAGTCCGAACCTCAAGAAATCGTTCGTCACACCGTTGCTGGTGAAAGCCGCGGGTCGTACCCAGTTGATCTCGCCCGGCGCGCACTGGGTCGTTTCGTATGAACCTTCGACGGGCAAGGAACTCTGGCGCGCGCGCCACGGCAACGGGTTCTCCATCGGCTCATGTCCGGTGTTCGGGGACGGCAAGGCGTTCTTCAGCACCGGCTGCATGAGGCCGGAGCTTTGGGCCATCCGCGCGGATGGCGAGGGCGACGTGACCGCGACTCACGCCGAATGGAAGTCCACACGCCAGGTGCCCATCATGTCCTCGCCCTTGCTGCTGGACAACGAGCTGTACTGGACGTCCGACGACGGGATTGCCAACTGCACCGATGTTCGGAGTGGCGAAGTTCACTGGCAGGAGCGTATGAATCAACAGCACCTGGCGTCGCCGCTGCTGGCCGAAGGGCGTATTTACTTTTTCGGCAAGGGTGGGAAAACCACCGTCATCCAGGCCGGCAAACAATTCGAGAGGCTCGCGGAGAATCGGCTGGAAGGGGACGTGGTGGCAACGCCGGCCATCGTGGACGGCACGATTTTTCTGCGGACGGACACGCACCTTTACCGGATCGGCAAGGAGTAGAGGACGCTTCTCGGTCTTTGAAAGGCCTGTTCTTGCTCGAGGTGGATTTTTTTATACAAATCAGCGGGTTGCGGTGTCAGTGTAAGTGAAAAGCTGCATTTCGTGGATTATGAGAAAGTCATCTGCCATCCAAGAAGCGCCTCCGAAAGCTGATGCGAGTTCGCGTTGGCTGTGGGGGATGGTGGCGGGTGGCGTGGCAGTGACGTTGCTAGGGCTTCTGTTTACGCGCCTCAACCGTCCAGACGAACCTGTGGGCGAAGAAGCCCTGACAGCCACTGACACGGCCTTGCGCGACTCCGGTACAATCAAGCGTGCCGACTCAGGACGATTTTCACCCGCGGTTGAGCTTCCTCTATTGCCCGAAGAGATTGTCGCCAACAAGGTCGCACTATTCGTCCAGAGACGAAGCCATCTCGTCCGGCAAATGGCCGAACATTTCAAGGTGAGTGTACCGGAGAAATACGAAGTGTTCTTCAAGCTCGCCGCTTCCGGGGATTTCGAGCAGTTGCAGGCGCTTTTCAAAGAGTTGGAAACAGGCCACCGCTCCGAAGACGAATGGCCCCTGTGGCAAGCCGTGAAGGAGACTTTCCACGTTGTTGAGCAAACACAAAAGTGGCCCGCGCACCAGCTCCTCGCCTACGGTGAGGCGGTGCTGAATTCTCTCCGACCTGACATGGTCTATCTCGGTGGCACTGATGCCGGGCGATTTATTCCGACGCTTCTGAACGAAACCAGTGATGGCGGACAGCACATTATACTGACGCAAAACGCGTTTGCTGATCAATCGTATCTGCGATACGTGAATTTCCTTTACGGCGAACGACTCAACGGCCTCACCAGTGAGGATTCCCAAGGCGCTTTCCAAGCGTATATCGCTGACGCGCAGCGTCGTCTGCAGCACGACCAACAATCACCCGACCAGCCGAAACAAATTCGGAGAGGCGAGAACATTCGGGTGATCGAAGATCGCGTGCAAGTTTCCGGTCAGGTGGCGGTGATGGCCATCAACGAACAACTGCTGACGACGCTCATGCAGAAAAACCCGGAATTCTCCTTTGCGATGGAAGAATCCTTCCTGCTGCCTTCCACCTATGTCAATGCCGCGCCGCTCGGTCCCATCATGGAACTGAACTCGCAGGCGACACTCACGTCAGGAGATGCTGCCCGGTCGCTCGATTTCTGGTACGCCACGGCGCAACAACTCCTCCGCGATCCCGGGTTTTCCGACGCCTCAGACGTGCGCGCGGCCTGGTCCCAGATGGCGACCGCGCAGGGGAACCTGTTCGCGAACCGCAACCTGCCCGGCGAAGCCGAGCAGGCTCATCGCATTGCGGCGGAGCTGGCTCCGACCCAGCCAGAACCGGCAATTCAGCTCGCCGAACTGCTTGCGCGAACGGGTCACACCCGTGAGGCGATCCAGATTCTCGACAGCTTCGCCACGCAGTATCCCCATCACTCGTCCAGGATTCAGGAAGAGAAACAATTCCTTGCCACCCGGCGAAATCCCTGAGGTGGACGCGTCGTCAACCCGTCGCCATTGGCTGCAAACTTTTTGCACACTTTTTGCCTGTTGCCCTTGCCTTGGGCAGGGAGTAGAACGTCGGCAGAAAAAGTCTTGTGTGAGCAACCGCCTCCAAACTTCGCAGCGTGCCTGGAGTAAGGTGCGTTTGGTTCTGGTTCTTTCGTTTGTCGCCGCTTTTGGCGCGCACCGTTCCATTAAGGCCCACAACTTTCTGCGCGAGTTCATCCAGCACAACGTTCACCTGACCGTCGGTGCGCAACATATTGACGTCACGATAGACCTGACCTTCTTCGAGGACTGGTCTGCGCGCGAGCGTGAGGCGATGGACGCTGATGGCAGCGGAGACATCACCCGGGCAGAACAGGAGACTTACTTGAAGCAGCTCGCGCCTGAGCTTTGCCGGCAAGTGAAGCTGCGCGTCGCCGGCCGCGAACTGGCTCTCATCCCGCTTTATGATCCGGAATTGGATTTGCAGAATGACCCGGGCCTCGGTCCATCCCATCATCGGCTGCGGTTGTTCTTCTTTGCTCCAACGCCCGAGTTGGAGGCGGGTGACGAGCTTGTCATCGAGGCGAACCTTTGGCCGGAGGCAAAGTCTCTCGGCACGCCGCAGGCGGAAGTCCGCGATGGCGGCAAACTGGTTAGCATCGTTTCGGTGGACTCTGGTTTCACCAGCGCTCAGAGACCGGAGGAGAAGCGCCAGTTCAAGTTTCGCTGCGTACAACCACCCAACCGAACCAACCCGGCGGGATGGGAGACAAATCTTCCTGCAACTCTGGCTGCCGATCCGTCGGCTCCGTCCGCCCAACTCAAACCGTCCTCAACCCCCTCCCTGCCATGAACCCAGTCCATTTCTCGTGCCGAGCTCTAAGCCTGGCAGTCGCCATCCTGATGATGTTGAGTTGCGTCCCGTTGGCCAGCGGCGCGGAGAGCGCGGCGACCGTGCCGCCGGGCGCGGTGGAGTTCGCGGGGCGATTGGCCCGCCAGCACTGGGAGCTTTTCGATCTTGAAGCACGGGCCGCTCTGGAAGCGATCAACCGTGAGCTTCGCGAGGCGCAGCAACAGCTCGACCGGGTGCGGGATGCCGAAGCGCGACGCCGCGCCACCGAACGGGCTTCTGCGGCCGCCAACCGCCTGCTTGAGCAGGTGAAGTCCAGCCCGCACCTCGTTCGCGTGGATCTGTCAGCGCCGCGTCCGACGTTTACCCCAGGAGGCCCGATCGAAATGCCCGAAGACGCCGGCGCCCTGCTGTTTGAAGTGATGGCCGGTGGGGAGGGCGTGGGTTACAGCGGGGCGACGTTCGACTTGTCTCTGCCGCCGGGTGAATCGAGCCTCGCGACACTGGAGGTCGGCGCGAACGGCACGACGTACGCCCTGCTCGGCCTCGAAAGACTTCCCTTTGGGCGAACAACTTTGGCGGTAGAATTTCGTCGGTCCGGCCAGCCGGCGGTGCGGTTGCCGCTCGACGTCACCACGCCACCACCGGGACGGCTGAAACTGACCGTGCTCTCTGACGACACCGGCAAGCCCGCACCGGCCATGGTCCAGTTGTTGTCGCGCCGGGACGGTGGCGTGCGGCAACCCGCCAACGGCATCGAGTTCGGCCTTCAGTTCGACAAGCAGGGGAAGCCAAGCGGCGCGCGAAACGCCAATCTCCCCGGGCTCGCCGATCCGTTCTGGTGCGTGCCCGGGCCGTTCGACATGACGCTGCCGCCCGGCGACTGGCGCATCGGCGTGCGCCGCGGCGTCGAGCACGAACTCGTTTTCGAGGAGGTCACCATCAAGTCCGGCGAAACCCTCGAGCGCACGTATCGGCCCGGGCGCTGGGTGGACATGCGCCAACGCGGCTGGTGGTCGGGCGATGATCACGTACATGGCCGGATTCTTTCCGATGCCGATGCCCGCAACCTGATGGCCTGGATACAGGCCGAGGACATCCATCTGGCCAACATCGTCAAGATGGGCGACATCTATCGCACTTACTTCGAACAACGCGGCTTCGGCCCGAACTACCGCGTGCAGGACGGGGAGTTCGTCCTGTCGCCCGGTCAGGAATGTCCGCGCACCCACGACCAAATCGGCCACACTCTGGCCATGAACATTACCAGCATGGTCCGCAACACGGATCGCTACTTCCTTTACGATGAAGTCTTCGATGCCGTCCACGCGCAAGGCGGCTTGAGCGGTTACGCGCACATCAATTCCGGCATCTTTCACGTGCATCGCGACATGACCTTGAACGTCCCGCGGCAAAAGGTGGACTTCGCCGAGATTCTTCAGTTCAACCAACTCGGCACCGACCTCTACTATGATTTTCTGAACCTCGGCTGCAAACTCACGGCGTCAAGCGGTTCGGATGTGCCGTGGGGCGGCACCGTCGGCGAGGTTCGCGTTTATGCGTGCCTGGAGAGCAAGCCCTTCTCGGCGGACGCCTGGTTCGAGGCTTTCGGTCGCGGACGCACCTTCACCACCAGCGGGCCGATGATTGAATTCCGCGTGGACGACGCCCTGCCCGGCGACGAAATCCGGCTCAAGGCCGACCAGAAGCTTCGCATCCGCGCCCGCGCCTGGGGTGACCCGAAACGCATGTCCCCGGTGAAGCTCGAGATCGTCCGCCACGGCGAAGTGATCCGCGCCGCCGAATCCGGCGACGCGACAAAGCCGGAGGTTGAACTGGATTTCACCGTGGACGCGGGATTCGGTTGTTGGATTGCAGCACGCGCGCGCGGTGGCGACGGCACGAGCGCTCACACGACACCGGTTTATGTGGTGCGGGAGGGATTGCGATTCTGGAAGATGGACGGACTCGACGAGTTGTTCGCCAGGCGGCAGAATAGTCTTGAGCAAATCGAACAGCTTGTTGCCGATGCGCGCCGTTTCAACACCGCAGGCAAGTTGGAGAATGACCGCTATCGCAAGCAACTCGCGCTGCAGGGCGGCTTGCTGCTCCAACGCGTGGCGCAAGCTCGCTTGCTTTACGAAGAACTGAAACGCACCGCCGAGGCCGAGCGTGGCGTGCGCGGGTTGATCCGGAGGGCAAACTGATCTTGAGCGCGCCTGACATCCTCCAGCATCGCTGCGGTTTAAGGGGAGAACGCATAACTCTGTGTTGTTGAAATCAACAGGCGCTTACGGTGGACTTGTCAAGGACGGTGGCATTGGATACGGTCAAATCGATGATGTTGGATTTAAGCGGGGCAGCCGCACGATGGAGATAGTGCAATGCAACGAATCGCAGTCTTTGCTCGGAATCATGCGCAGTATCTGGTCAGTGCTTGCGCTGTGTCGGACGTTGATCCAAGCAGACTCATCACATTCCGCTCGGCCGTCCGCTGGACTCGCGCAAAGCAAGCACTAGATGAGCAGAAGATTGCACAGGTATATCTCGCCCCAATTGGTTCGAGGGGTATAGTGGAATACGAAGCTACGCTGAAAGCTATCGTCTTAAACCCGGATGCGCGAGATGCGGACGTCGCCAAGGCTCTCGACCATGCTCTACCTGAGACCACTGGCGAAGGGCTTTGGGGCAAAGATGGTCCTGAGGTAAAAACCCTCTACACCATTTCGCACTGTCGTAGCCTTGCCTTGCCATTCCCGATCACGCTTCTGCAAAAGGCCTCAGATGGACAGCCAGTTTCTAAGGACTATGGTTACAGTTATGTTCCCGTGCTCGAACTTGACGGGTTCGCCTCTGCTGATTCGCACCCTGAGGAGATCGCACAGCCTTCGCTCTACTTTGAAGGCGCCACACGAACGATCGCAATCAACGCCTATGAGAGAAACGCGGCTGCTCGAGAGGCTTGTGTCGCGCATTATGGCGCGAACTGCGCGGTGTGCGGGTTCAACTTTGGAGACACTTACGGTAAAATCGCGAACGGTTTCATCCACGTTCACCACCTTATACCTCTCGCATCCGTCAAGAAAGGGTATCAGATCAACCCCATCAAGGATCTCCGCCCTGTATGTCCCAACTGCCACGCCGTGCTCCACATGCAGACGCCACCATTTGCGATTCAAGAATTGACCGCAATAATCAAGGCGAAGGTCTAACCCGCAATGGATTTTCAAGCGGAGAAGAAACGCAGAACCAAATTGTGTGCCGTTGAATCCGCGTGTCGTGCGTGGGCAGCGCCAAATTATGCTACATCGCGAAAGTTGGTTCCGTTGCTGTCCATCAGCGTTCCAATCTTAACGCCCCGTTCTCGCGAACTACTCCCAATTTGCGGTCAATCGCCACCCCCACCGGGTCAAGGCCCGTCTGGCCAAGACGACGGCGGAGTTCTTTTCGCAACCACCAGAAGCCTGAGTTCCACGAGTAGAGGATGTGCCCGTGCGGGTGTCCGTCCACAGTGCTGATGGATTCGTTGAAAGCCGGCACCCGCGCGATTTCCCGCTCGATGCGTTCGACGAGCAGCGCGTCCACTTCGGCGGCGGGTAGGCCGTGAACACCGGCGAGCAGGTAGTTCGCGGCGTCGTTCAGAAACCATGAACCCCCGTAGCAGTACACGCCGCTGTGGCCTGGCAACAGCGAGCCATCGGCGTGGGAAATGACCCGCAGGCCGTAAGGCGTCTTCACCTTTTCCGAAGTGCGAAAGTGCGTCAGCACCTGCTCGTCGGTGAGCAACTTCCTGCCGAAGACGGCGTAGGTGAGCGTGGCACCATACAGGGTATCCTGACCCAGGGTGTCGTGCTGCATCCGGCTGGTCGGCATGAAACCGCGGTCCACGTTGAACAGCGACCGGTAACCGTTGATGGCCCGTTCGATGTAATGATCCGTCACTTCCAGCCCCAGTGCCTGAGCAGCGAGCAAGGCGCCGCAGTGGAATCCTTGATTGCTGGCCGGGCAATCGTCTTCGTCGTACTGCAGGACGTCGTGGTAAGTCTTCCAGCCCTTCGGATTGGGCGCGCCGGGCAAGGATGGTGGGATGTAGAGGCCGTCCTTTTCATGGGCACGTATGAATTCATAAGCGCGGCGCACCAGTGCCTCGTTGACCGAGCCGCCGGCACGCTTCATCAACACGGCCCAGATCAGGTAATACTGCGCGTTGTCTTCGTAATCCATGCGCGTCCAGAAAACGGCGCGGTTGGCCTCAATGGTTTTCTCCGGGTCGTCCAGACCCAGCGCCGTGTAAAAACCATCCGTGACCCATTGCTTCCAACCGTAACCGGGTCCGGAAATGAAAATGTAACGTCCATCGCGCGGCTGATGGTTGGCGTCCAGGGCAAGATTGCGTCGTAGCAGGAACAGCGACGTGTTGCGCAAGATGGCTTCAAGCGTCGAGGAGTTCCAACCCTTGGCGTTGGCAACGGCGAGATGGGCGGCAACCTGGGCATCGTAATGATGGCGCGCGGGACTCGCAAAAACCCAGGTGGTGAACTGGCGCGTCTCTCCCGCGGCGAGCGATTGCCAGCCATCCATCTGATACTGGTAAGTATCGCGGGCGTCTTCGGGCGGTTTGATGATCAGCGGATACGGGTCACGGCCATCACCGGTCAGCGCCGCCAGTTTGCGTGCCGCTGGATCAATCAACACCTGACAGCGATTCTCCCACAAACCCGGCGAGTCCGTGATGAGGCCATAGACCTGTCCGCTCGTTCGCAACATGACCACCGGGAAGGTCTCGGTTCTGGTCGAGCCACGAACGGTATCGTAGAGCGTGCGCGCGGTCTCCGGGCCGGTGAATGAGGCATACTCACCCTCCACAGCAGCTTCCAACGGAAACGTCACGGCGAACTGCTCCGCCGAATCTGCCATCACCTCCAAGGTGCGTTCCACCAACGACGGAGTCTTGCGCACGATCCGGAAGCGGAAGGTCAGCGAACCCACTTGGGTCGGGCCAAGCTCCATTGCGTCGCCGCTTTGGCGAATGGTCGGGAAGAGCACCGGTGCGGGTGGCGCACCCGGTCGAAGCAACTCGACGCCCGCGGGCGCCGAGGGAGGGGCGGTAAAGATCAATGTCTCACCCGAGCGATACTTGATGGTCACATGGCCGTTCGTTACATCGGCAATTGGGATCAGAGGCGCGCGCCCGGCGCTTGCAGTCAGCGTGAAACTGAATACGACGAGGGCGATAACTACCGAACTTGACCGAAGCCAAGCCATGGGGCGCGCCGACCGTCTTGGGCTTGGAGGCGTAGGACAGGCGTCGTTCTGGTTTAACGCTTGAATCCTGCGGGAGGCGATGCGGTTCATATCATGTCACTCGCTTTCAGCACCGTTTCGTGGATGAGCAACTCCTCTTCGAGCGATACTCTCAAGCTCGTTTCACCGCGCACCGCAGCAGCCAATTCGAGGAAGTCGCCGCCATAACGCGCGTAGGTCAGCGGCACGGTGTGCAGCCCCTTCGGATAAGGCCCGGCCGGGTTGGCGAGGTCGAATCTCAGCCCCGGCGGTTCGATCGGTTGCAGCATGGCCGAGCCATTGGTGCCCAGCACCTCGAAGTTGCGCGTCGGATTCGCGGAAGCTTGCATCGTGGAGTTGGTGATCACTGCCAGAGCGCGGTCGAATTCGAGGACGGCCAGCGTGTTGTCTTTCAGGCTGTCGTTGAACTGGCCGTGTTTGCGCAGAAACGGCGTGACCGCCATCGGTCTGCCCATCAGGCGCACCACGGCGTCCACCAGATGCGAGCCGAGTTCGAACATTCCACCGCCTTTGAATTCGGCCCACTCGGGCCGGCGCGCGGCGGCCAGATGGTTGGTGATACTGGCGCGCACCATGAAGACCTGCCCCAGCCATCCCTCGCGCCGGGCTTCGATGATCGCCTTGAATCCGGGATGGTAACGCCACATGTAACCGCTTTGCAGCAGCAACTTTTTCTCGCGGGCCAGGCTCACCATCTCGCGCATGGCCTCCAGGTTCGTGGCCGGCGGCTTTTCCACGTGAACATGTTTGCCCGCCCGGAGCGCGAGCAAAGCTTGCGGGGCGTGGTCGCGCACCGCACTTTCCACGGCGACAACCCGGCTGCGTTCCAACAACTCCTCCTGACGCAGCAAGTTCGCCCCCAGTTCCGCACAAAGCTTTCGCGCGGCCGCGTCCTGCTCACAGACGCCCACGACGTCAAAGTCCGGCGACTTCAGCAGCAGGCGGAGTTTCTCCGGCCCATGCGAATGGGTGAGACCGAGGAAACCAATCGGAATTCGTGGCGGTTTGTCCCCGGCGAGCAGGCTGGTTGGCAAAGCGGCAGCCACCGTGGTGACGGCTGCCGCAGTATGGAGAAACTGGCGGCGATTCAAGGGTTGCGCTTTCATGGTGATGGGGATTTCGCGCTTCCAGTTTCGGGGGTGTGGTGGTGATGGAGGCGTTCCGTTCAAGTCGGCAACGGCGCGCCCACGTTGATTCCATGTTTGAGACAATAAGCGGCGTTGGCAGCATACTTGTTGGCCCAGTATTTCAAACCCCTCCGCTCCGTGGGGGTCAGTTTGCGCACCACTTTCGCGGGCGTGCCCAGCACCATCGAGCCGGACGGGATTTTCATACCGGGTGTCACGACGGCCTTCGCTCCAATTAGCGATTGTTTGCCGATCACTGCGCCGTCCAAAATCACCGCGCCCATGCCGATCAGCACCTCGTCACCCACCTGGCAGGCGTGGACAATGGCCGAGTGGCCCACGGTCACGAAGTTACCCACCCGGCACGGGAAATCATCCGCCAGATGCAGGACCGCGTTATCCTGGATGTTGGTGTGGTGTCCGACAACGATGCGGTTGATGTCGCCGCGCAACACGGCATTGTACCACACACTGGAAAAATCGCCGAGCTTCACGTCGCCCAGCACGACGGCGCTCTGGGCGATGTAAACGTGTTTACCCAAGCGTGGCGATTTCCGCAAGAAAGTGGTGAGTTGCGTTTCAAGCTTTCCCATGCCCTTGGTTAACACCAATACGGACCACTTGGAAAACAAAAAACCCGGCTCGAAAAAATCGAGACGGGTTCCCCCAGTTCCTCCGACAAGTTACCGATGGTGGGGATGATTGCGTCCACGGGGATGTCCCATTGGCGGACCTTTGTGGCAACCCAAATTGACGCTCACCACAGGTTGCGGTGCAACGCGCACCGGCGTGCGATAAACGATGACGGGCGAGGGCGCGACCACGACCGGAGCGGGCATCACAATCACTCGTGGCGGCGGTGGTGGCGGACAATAGGTGTAAACTGGCGCAGGGTGGACATAGACCGGCGGGTGATAACTGTAATAACTCGCCGAGTAGGTCACCGGTTGTGCGCTCACCGCGTTCGCCAGAACAGCGCCCGCCACTACCCCCGTCAAAATCTTTCCCGCTGTGGCCCACTCACGATCGCCCGCGTGCGCGGGCTGAAGGTTTGTCCCGGCCACTGCCAGGAGGGTTACGGCTAGTATCATCTTTTTCATATTTGGCCTTTCGTTGTCCAAACTTGGTGATGAGACGGGACGATTTGCGTTTTATTCAAGGGGCCTTCGGAGTAAAAGTGTCCTCGGAACATGACCCGGCCCGCGCATCAACGTCCGTCACCGACGAAACGAAAACTGCCCAAGTCTTTCAAGGACTTGACGCCGGCGAATCACTTCAGTCCGCGCACGTTTTTTCGCGAGTTGGTTTGGAAAGCGTTGCTCACGCGCCGCAGTGGCCAGCATCGCCAACCCGTTTTTCCCAAGCTGACGGCGGGACAAATCGCGCTGACCTGGATCGGTCACGCTTCGTTTCTGATCCAGTTCACCAATCTGAATGTGTTGGTGGATCCCAATTTTGCGAACTGGCTGTTCCTCCTCAAACGCATCAAACGTTCCGGCCTGCGCATTGAACATCTGCCGCCGATTGATCTGGTGCTGTTGACCCACGCCCATTTCGATCATTTCCACAAACCCACGTTGCGGCGGCTGCCGCATCCAAAGATTGGCATCATGCCGTGGGGGGTGGGCGACCTCGCGCACAATCTTGGCTTCGCGCGGGTCATTGAGTTGGAGTGGTGGGAGTCCTTCGTGCATCAGGATTGGAAGGTCACCTTCACGCCGAGCAAACACTGGGGCGCGCGGACATTGCACGATCATCATCGCGGCTACGGCGGGTTCGTGCTCGAACATCAGGGCCGCCGCATCTATCACGCGGGCGACAGTGCCTACTTTGACGGCTTCAAGGAAATCGGCAGCCGGCTCGCACCCGAAGTCGCGTTACTGCCCATCGGCGCCTATCATCCGGAATCTTTTCGCAACGTCCACATGGGGCCGGATGAGGCCGTGAAGGCGTTTCGCGACCTCGGCGCCCAGCGCTTCGTGCCCATGCACTACGGCACCTTCCGGCTGGCGTTTGAAGAAATGGACGAACCGCCACGCTGGCTACGACAGATTGCGCAGGAAGAGAAGCTTGGCGAAAAAGTGCGCATCCTGGATGAAGGTGTACCCGAAGTTTTCTAATTCTTTCACTGCGGCCAGGCGCTTGACGCCCCAAGATTTAGCGTGCTACAAGTGTGCCTGCCACAATTAGCTGTGGTTTCACTATGCGCTGTCCAAAGTGCGGTTGCCAGGACGACAAGGTCGTAGATTCGCGCGCCTCGCGCGAAGGGGCCACGATTCGGCGTCGCCGCGAGTGTACCGCTTGCGGTCAGCGTTTCACCACTTACGAGGAAATTGAGCACGAAGGTTTAATGATCCTGAAACGCGACGGTAGGCGTGAGGAGTTCGCCAAGGAAAAACTGCTTTCCGGCATTCGCAAAGCCTGCCAGAAACGGCCCATCAGCCCGAAACTCATTGAAGACCTGGTCGAGAGAATCGTGGACACCGTCACTGATAAGTACGAGCGCGAAGTGCCCGCCGAATTCATCGGCAAACAGGTGATGGACGGACTGCGCGAGATTGACGACGTGGCTTATGTGCGCTTTGCGAGCGTGTATCGTCGCTTTCAAGAAGCCACGGACTTCGTCCAGGAGGTCAAGAAATTGGAGGCCAAACAATGATCCTGCTCGCCTCAGATTGCCTGCTCTTTGAATTGTCGTCGGGCGAGAGCATTCCGCTCTCCGCCGAAATGATCTCGGTGGAATTGATGGGCGAGGCAGCCGACATGTTTGAATCGGAATTCGTCAAGCACGCCGCGGCTTCGGTCTTCCATCATTACAAGCACGACCTTGGCCGCGAAACCATTACCGTGGCGGAATTCGCCGGCGCGCTGGAAAAAGTGCTGCGCGGTCTTGGAGTCGAGGTGCGCCCGGCGACTGATGAACCCGAGCAGTCTCCCAGCCTGGCCGACTTGGGCGAACTGGCGGACGAAGCCGGCGGCGCGCACGAGCTTTTCTTTTATCCGCAGTTGCGACAGCAACTCCGCGCGCAGCTTCGGCAATCACCGCGCCTGGTGCGTTTTCGGGGCTTGCGCCGATGCGTCAAGCAACTCACGGGCGCCCGCCGCTGGAGTCCGCGTTGCGAGCGGATGCATGATCAGATTTTGGAGTACCTCAACAAGTGTCTCCGCGCCGAATCGCAATCCGCAGAATGTACCCTGGTGGTGGAATGAAGATCATCACTCTGCGATGTTGGCCAGAGCGGTGGGCGGGCTGGCAACCGGATAGCGCGTAACGACTCACATATCATGAGCAAAACCATTTTTGAGAAAATCATCGCCCGCGAGATTCCCGCGCAGATCGTTTATGAAGATGAACTGGTCTGCGCCTTCCGCGACGTCAACCCACAGGCGCCCACGCATGTTCTCATTGTGCCGAAGCAACCGATCCCCCGCATCGGCGAGGCGCAACCGGCCGATGAAAAGACCATCGGCCACCTGCTGCTCAAGGCGGCGGAGGTCGCCGCGCAACTGGGCTTGCAGCAGACGGGCTATCGGTTGGTGTTCAATCACGGTCGCGACGCCGGCGAATCGGTGCCGCACCTGCACTGTCATATTCTTGGCGGGCGCAAAATGGCGTGGCCGCCAGGTTGAGCGTGGCGCAATGCGTTTGACTTCCCCACCGGCCCAATGTTGAGCGCGGTTCTGCCGTTGACTGTTCTGCGCAGCACCCCGCCCAGTCGTTTGCTGCCTTCCCGGATGTCAGCTTCACTCGCCCCGCCAAGATTGAGCCGCATTTCGTGATCCGGTTTCCGCCGCGTTGGCTCGTTTGCGTAAGCTAACGCGCGGTCAAAGGCTGTCGCTTTGGGCTTCGATGACTTTCAGCAGGTTCTCAATGGCCTCGCGGTAAGCCGCTTGCTCCCAAGCGGCATCGTTGTGTCCGCCGCGCAGTTCACAGAACAGCTTCGGATCGGGCGCGACCGCAAAATTCCTCTCCGCATGGGCAAATCCAATTATTTCATCCTCACGGCTGTGCATGACCAGGACGGGCACGTTTACCCGTGGCAGTTTCTTGCAGGTAGCGTATTGGGTGCGCGTGAGCCAGCGCACCGGCAACCACGGGAACAACTCCGCGCCAATGTCGGGAATGCTGGTGAAAGTGCCGTGGAGCACCAGGCCACCGAGCGATTCGCGGAGGGCCAATTCCGTGGCCACCGCGCCACCCAAGGATTCACCGTAAGCAATGATGTTGCGACCGGAAAAGCCCCGCTGCCGCAGCCAAGCATGGGCGGCTTGCGCGTCACGATACGTTCCCTGTTCGCCGGGCCGACCCTGGCTCCGCCCGTACCCGCGATAATCAAATACGAACACCGCCGCGCCCGTTTCCAGCAGCGCCGCGCACAAGTCGAGACGGTGGCTGATGTTGCCGGCATTGCCATGACAGATCAGAAACGCCAGGTGTGCCCGCAAAGAATTGGTGTCCGCGGGAAAAAACCAACCGTGCAACTCGACACCATCGTCCGTCGTGAAGCGCGTGTCCGTGAATTCACGCCGCAACTCCGCCGGCGAGGCTTCCAGCGCGCGATACGGATGATAAACTTGACTGTGTTCAAACCAGCGCCACATGAAATACAGGACGCCAAGCAGAACGAGCCAGCGCGCCGCACGTTTCAACCACGCCTGCCGTTTCTGCGAGTCCATGCCCCAGTCTGCCAGACGCATCGGCGCACGGCCAGCACGGTTTGGCAAGCTCACAGAAACTCGCCAGACTGCAACACCAGTCAGTAGCCCTGGAATCAGTGAACTGGTTCTGCCGGGCGGTGGCGGGAAGGTCTGCGGCCAATGGCAGAATGCCCGAGTTCAAATCCGAGGCGCGATGAATGGCATAGGGCTTTCCCGCCACACTGGACCATTTGACAATTAAGCCAACCGCCGCTGCATGCATGGTTGGCCGCACTCCTTTCGCGGCGCGTAACTCCACTTCAGAGTCCGGGTTCAACCCGCCGGATTGAGGTCCAATCAGCTCGATCCGCACCGCAAAAAAAGTTCAATGAATGACAATGGGTGTGTGGTTGACCGGGCCATATCGTGAGAAAAAAGAGGTGCGATTGCGGTTTTGTGGTCCGGGGTCGTTGGGGCAATCAGGGTAAAACGGGGGGTGGACGCTCCCGCACTCGCGCTCGCGGTCCGATGGGGTGAAAGCCAGGGTGTCGGGCCGCGATTGCTTTTCTTTCGGGCCTTTGCCGAGCGAATCCTTGAGCGCACCCGCCATCGCGGCCACGAGGCGGTCGTAAGTGTTGAGCCGCTCGCGCAACTGTTCCACCGAACGTGTTTCCCAGAACTCGCTTTCCTCGGTTACCTTTACGTCCACGCCAAAGTCGCGCCACAAATCCAACAGGCTGATGAGGCGCCGGTGGCACAACAGAAAATGTTCCCAGCCGTTTTGCGCCGCGTATTGGATTTTGCATGCGCCGGCCAGATTCCAGTGCGGGCTGCCCGGATACCGACACAATCCAAACTCCGCCGGCTCTGCTCCCGCGCCGGGCAACACCATCACGCTCCAGCCCGATTCCGCCGGGATGAAATCGCCCGTCGTGTCGCCGTTGGGAAGCTTGCGAAGTTTGATCACCTCCGGCCCGCCGCGTTTTGGCCCGAGTACTTTCTCGCAACCGATCATCTGAGCAAACGCCTTCGTGCGCACCGCTAGTTCCCGCACCACGGCGTCGGTAAGTTCCTACGGCGTGGAAAGCGTCCGGTGAATGGTCAGGCCCATGCGCCGTTTGTAGCTACTGAATAAAGCGCGCTCAAGCCCGCCGTTGTGGGATTGGATGCACAGTGGGGGCGAACTGGATGGATCGAAGGAAGTCGTCCCCTGGAATTGCTCAATGATGCTTTGGTGGAATGCCCGCAACAGCCGTGCAAATCAGGGATTCCGCGAAGTTTGACTAACGCTGCGACAGGGCTTGAGGTTTGAGCAGATTCGGCTTCCGGGGCGATTCCTTTTCGCTTGCCAGGACGCCAACCCGTGGTATCTTCGCCTGCGACATGGCTAAGATACATCATCTCCGCCGCACCTCCATCCTGGCCCTCCGCCAGCGCAAGGCCGCCCTTCTGCGCCAGGCCCGCCTCCCGCCCGACCTGCTGCGCGCCTCCTTCGTCGAGCGCTTCACCACCTGCGGCAAGCCCAACTGCGCCTGCGCCCGCGGGCCAAAGCACGGGCCCTTCTATTATGTCGTGGCCAACCTCGGGCCGGGGCGCATCCTCAAATCGCTCCTCAAGACCCCGGACCAACAGCAGGCGGTGCGGCACGGGGTCAGCGGTTATCAGACCCACTGGGAGCGGCTGGAGGAACTTTCCCAAATCAACCTGGAGTTGTTGCGCCGGGGTGAGCCGCTCGCCGGCGCACAGGCATGAACCGCCTCCGGCAGTTCTGGCAGTACACGACCAAGGTTTTTCATCTGCCCGCCCGGCTGCGGGCCATCCGGGACCGCCGTTCCCAGCCGGAGATTCCCACCCGGGTCTTCAGCGCCAGCCTCCTGCTGGGCGCGGTGCTGCGGACGGCCTCCTTGCTGCAATTACAGGCCCACACCCAGCGCCGGGGCTGGCGTCATCTGGTGCGTTGGCCGCAGACCGTCAGCGATGACGCCTTCGGCTATGTGCTGGAGCGTTACCGGAGCGAGGACTGGCGGGCGGTGGAGATCAAGGACGCCACCGGCCAGCCGCACCGGGTGACCGAGTATTACCACCGGCAGGTGTATGCGCAGATACAGGGGCCGGACTTCAGTGTGATTCTGGACGTGGAACCGATCCGGCCGGGCGCGGACGAGGCGGCGGCGGCGGTGCGGCTGCTGGGGCGGCTGCGCCGGCTCTATGGGCCGCGCTTCTTCAATGTGGTCAGCGTGGACGCGTGGTATGTGACCGGCCCGTTTCTGCGGGCGGTGCGGAAACTGGGCTGGGGCGTGGTGAGCGTGCTCAAGCAGGAGCGGTCCGAGATTTACCAGGAGACCACGGGGTTGAGCCGGGAGCAAACGCCCCAGACCTTGGCGGTGGACGGGCGGCAGGTGGCGCTGCGGGAGGTGCAGGAACTGCGCTTTGGTGAGGTCGGCCCCGTGCGAGTGGTGCTGGCGGAGGAACGCTGGACGCAACGCCGACAACAGGGTGGACGCTACACGCGGGAGGAGCGCCAGAGCCAGTGGCGCTGGGTGGCGACGCCGGAACTGGACGGCTATGCGGCGGAGGTGATCTGGGCCATGGGACACCGGCGCTGGGGCGTGGAGAACCACGCGTTCAACGAACTGACGCAGCATTATCATCTGACGCACTGTCCGCGCCACGAGCCGGTGGCGATCCTGGCCTGGCTGCTGATTTTGGTGCTGGGCTTCAATCTCTTTGAGTTGTTTGTGCGGCTGCACGGCAAGCGCTGGCGTGCGGGACGGGAGACGCTGGCGGAAGAGGCGCGGCAACTGGATCGCGCACTGGAGGCGTGGCAGGAGTTCCAGCCGCTCTGGAGCGGCTGACCCTGGGGGACGCCCTCGCTCTTTGCCAAACGAAAACCGGCTGCGGGGTGTTTACGGAAGCAGTGTCGCCAGCGATGGCGCGGCGGAAGCGTGGGGAGGACCCGGTCGGGAGCGCACGCCAAGCGAAATCAATCCGCCGCACGCCAACGCCCCATACCACCCCACTTTGCGGAATCCCTGCTGCAGGGATTTCCGTTCATTGACACGCCCTGGCCGCGGGCCTAGCCTGCCGCGCATGTCGCGACTGCCGTTTGAACTTCTGCTGGCCCTGCGTTACCTGCGGCCCAAACGGACGTTCGTTTCTGTCATCACGGTCATCTCCATCCTCGGCGTCATGCTCGGGGTGGCGGTGCTCATCATCGTCATCAGCGTGATGAGCGGATTCGATTTTGAATTGCGGGAGAAGGTGTTCGGCTTCAACGCCCATCTGAAGGTGGTCGCGCGGGGCCAGACCATGGCCGACTACCCGACCGTGATGCAGGCAGTGGCGGCGAATCGCAACGTCACCGGCGTGGCGCCGCTCGTCCTGGCCCAAGTGTTGGTGGAGACCCAGCCTGAGTTTGGCCAGCCGCTCGTGCTCGCGCCCTTTGTGCGCGGGGTGGACCCGGAGAGGGAAGCCACCGTGAGCACTTTGACCACGAATGTCGTGGCCGGCGAGTTTGATGTCAGCGGGCGCGGTCTGGTCGTGGGCCGGAATTTCGCGGAGAACATGGAAGTGGGCGTGGGCGACCGGGTTTCGATTCTCTCGCCCCAGGAGTTGAAGAAGATGCGGGAGAACCGGGGCCAGGACGGCGAAGTGAATATTTATCCCGACGAATATGAGATCCGTGGCGTGTTTGACGCAGGTTACTATGAGTTCAACGCGCTGTATGTGATCGCCTCCTTGGAGAACGCCCAGGCGCTCTATGACCTCGAAGCCGGCGATACAGTGCAGGGACTGACCGTCGCGGTGCGGGATCCGTTTCAGGCCCACACCATCGCGCGGGAACTGGCCAATGCGCTGGGCCCGGGATTTCGGGTGACCACCTGGATGGAGGACAGTCCGTTGATGATGGCGGTGATGGCCGAGAAGAACGTGATGCTCTACCTGCTGTTCTTCATCGTGCTGGTGGCGGCGTTTGGGATCACCTGCACCCTGATCACATTCATCGTGATGAAGACGCGCGAGATTGGTTTGCTCAAAGCCCTCGGCGCCTCCAGTCGCCAGGTCATGTGGGTGTTTCTCGGGCAAAGCTTGATCGTCAGCGTACTGGGCGTGTTGACCGGCTTCGGATTGGGAATGTTGGCGCTAACCTACCGCAACGAGTTTCTGGGCATCATGCGACGGCTCACTGGCTTTGAACTGTTTCCAGAATCCATTTATGGTTTCAGCCAACTGCCGGCGCTGATCGTGCCCGGCGACATCGCGATCATCTGCGGCGGATCGCTGTTGATTTGCCTGTTCGCGGCGGCGTTTCCTTCGTGGCACGCCAGCCGCATGAACCCGGTGGAGGCATTGCGGCATGAATAAAGGAATTCAACCACTCCTCACCGCCCGCGCCGTCACGAAGACCTACACCATGGGCAAGCGCACGCTTGAAGTCTTGCGCGGGGTGAGCCTTGAAGTTGGCCGCGGGGAATTCCTCGCCCTGCGCGGAGCCTCCGGCGCGGGCAAAAGCACCCTGCTGCATCTGCTGGGCGGGCTGGATACGGTGGACGCCGGTGAAATCTGGTTTGACGGCGAGCACCTCGCCCGCCTGCCGGAAAGCTCGCAGACGCGGCTGCGCAATCGGAAGATCGGCTTTGTGTTCCAGGCCTATCATTTGTTTCCCGAACTCGACGCGTTGGAAAACGTGTGTCTGCCGGCACGGATGGCGCGCACCCCGGCACGGGAGACGGAAATGTGCGGTCGCGAGCTGCTGGCGCGCGTTGGCCTGAAGGAACGCGTGGACCACAAGCCTTACGAACTCTCCGGCGGCGAACAGCAGCGCGTCGCCATTGCCCGGGCGTTGATCAACGCGCCGGAATTGATCTTGGCAGACGAACCCACGGGCAATCTGGATTCGCACACCGGCGCCGAGATCATCGAGTTGCTGTGCAGCCTGCAGGCGGAGCGAAATGCGACTTTGATCATCGCCACGCACGACGCGACGGTAGCCGCGCGCGCGCCCAAGGTGGTGGAATTGCTGGATGGGCAGATCAAGGCGAATGAAGGAGTTGACGCTTGATCGGAACCCAGCTTGCCCGCCCCGCAGTGGTCATGCCCACGATTCCCTCATGAATCAGGCCGACTGGGAACGCCGTTATCAGACGCGCGACATGCCTTGGGAAAAGGGCGCCCCCTCGCCAGGCTTGGTGGACTTTCTGGCAACGCACCGTGAGTTGCCCGGGGAAACCGTTTGCGTGCCGGGTTGCGGCACGGGCCACGACGTGCGTGCCTGGGCGAGAGCCGGATTCCGCGCTTACGGCTACGACATCGCTCCCAGCGCAATCAGGTGCGGGAGGGAAGGGACGGCAACCGCTGGACTGGGCGCTGAATTTCGGCAGGCGGATTTCCTGCGGGATGAACCACCGTTTCCGTTTGATTGGGTCTTTGAGCATACCCTGTTCTGCGCGATTCAACCCGGCGAGCGTGGGCTTTACACGCGGGCGGTCCGCAACTGGCTCAAACCGGGCGGTCATTACCTGGCGGTGAATTATCTCATCCCCGACACCGAGGGACCGCCGTTCGGCACGACACGTGATGAATTGTGGACACGGTTCTCTCCGTATTTCAAACTCCTGAAGGAGTGGATGCCGCGCTCGTATCCCAATCGCACCGGACTGGAGTTGATGCTGTGGTGGCAACGAAAATAATGCTGGATCACGAACCGGCACACCCTCGAGAGCCGCGTCCAACCTCGAAGCGGAGAGTCTATCCAGCCCTTGGCGGCCTGAGCCGAGCCCGAAGCTGAAATCTCACAGAGCGTTTTGTTTGATTGCGCCCCGAATTTGCCTCGCTTATTTTGCGTCTGTTGGAAGAAGTAACAATTTAACGTTGAATTGAAATGAAACCGACCAAGACTACATCCAGACAATCCTCCCGCCGCCAGTTCCTACGCACGACCGCCACGGCCGCGGCGGCGGTGGCCACCGTCCCGATTTTCCGCAACACCCTTTATGGGCAGGCACCGTCCGCGGGACGCGTGATTGGTGCCAACGACCGCATCGCCGTCGGCTACATCGGCGTGGGCGGCCAGGGCATGAACGCCCATGTCCGCATCATGAAATCGAACGCCCAGGCCAACAACGTGGCGCAGGTGGCCGTGTGCGACGTGTGGCAGAAGCGCATTGGCGCGGCGAAGGATTTCATCCTGCGCGACAACGCCAACGCGAAGGTTGAAACCTACGACGATTACCGCAAGCTGATCGAGCGCAAGGACATTGACGCCGTCGTCATCTCCACCCACGACCCGATCCATGCCGACGCCATCATCGGCGCCATGGAATCCGGCAAGCACGTCTATTGCGAGAAGCCCATGACCCGCTACCTGGATGAGGCAATGGCCGTGTATGACAAGGTCAAGGCGACCAAGAAGATTCTGCAAGTCGGCTCGCAAGGCTGCTCCGCACAGGCCTGGCACACCGCCGCGAAGATGATTCAGGACGGCAAGATCGGCCAGCTTGTTTGGGCCCAGGGTTATTACTGCCGCAACAATCCCAAGGGTGAATGGAACTACCCGATTGATACCGAGTTCAAGGCCGACAACTCCGACTGGGAAAAATGGCTCGGCCCGGTCAAGAAACGCATCCCGTTCAACCCCGATCACTATTTCCGCTGGCGCAAGTATTACCCGTATTGCGCCGGACTCCTCGGCGATCTCATTCCGCACCGGCTGCTTCCATTGATGCTCGCCACGGGCAACCCGGAATTCCCGTCCCGCGTGGTCTGCGTGGGCACGAAGAATGTGGGCACGGACAAGAACACGCCCGGAACGCCGGTGCGCGACGTGCCCGAGCACGTCCAAATCCTCGTGGAATTCCCCAGCGGGGTTTCGCTCGTGCTGGCCAGCAGTTCGGTGAATGCGCGCAGTCCGGAGTTCACGATCTATGGCCATCACGCCTCATTGATCATCGGCAACGCCGGGGAGCGCATCCAGCTTCTGCCGGAACGGGAATTCGCGGACGAAATGGATCCCGAAATACTCGACGGACTGAAACCGGTCGAAGACATCGGTGTCCATCACAAGAACTGGCTGGACAGCATTCGCGCCAACAAGCAGCCGAATTGCGGCATTGATCTCGCCGTGCGTGCGCAAACGGTGATCTCCCTTGCCGAAATGTCGGACCGCTTGAAGATCGCCTGCCTCTACGACGAAAAGACGCGCAAGGTGACTACGGCCGATGGCAAGGAAGTCAAACCATTGACTTACGGCTCGACCGAGCTGTCCTAGTGTTGGGTTGATTCAACTGGCCGGGCGCGTCATGCGTCCGGCCTTTTTATTTCCTTAACGTGAGCCTGCCCTCCTCTTGATCACCCTCCGATCAGATCAACCCCAAGCACGCGATCCACTGCAAGAACCGATGCAAACCGTCACCCTGGCCCGGCATGCGATGGCGACTCGTTTTGAGTTGGTATTGCACGGTGAAAACCCGGTGGCGTTGCGCGCCGCCGGCGAGGAGGCGCTCGACGAAGTGGAACGGCTCGAAAACCAACTTAGCCTGTATCGTGCCGGCAGTGAGATCGCCCAACTCAACGCCCGCGCCGCCAACGAATCCGTGCGCGTCACGCCGGAGGTATTCGCCCTGCTTCAGCACGCGGAACGGTTGCACGCGGAAACGAGCGGCGCCTTTGACATCACCATCGCGCCATTGGTGCGCTGTTGGGGATTCATGGGTGGCAGCGGCAGAATGCCGACACTGGAAGCGATTGCGGAAGCGCAATCCAAAGTTGGCATGTCGCACGTTCAACTCGAAAAAACCAGCTACACTGTGCGCTTTGACTGCCCGGGGGTCATGCTCGATTTGGGCGCCATCGGCAAAGGCTATGCCGTCGAACGGGCGGCCGGGTTCCTGCGTGATGCGGGCATAACCAGCGCCTTGATTCACGGCGGCACGAGTACCGTTTATGCCATCGGCCATCCGCCGGAGGGAGACTGCTGGCAGGTTGCCATTGAGCAACCTCCCGCGAGTTTCAGAATAGCTGGAGCCTCACCAGCCACGGCTAGTAACGTCGCGACCGGGAAGTCGCCAACTCTACCCGCTGTGCCACTGCGCGACGAAGCCATGTCTGTCTCGGCGGCGTGGGGACGCTGTTTCGAGGCTGACGGCCAAATGCTGGGGCACGTGTTGGATCCGCGCACGGGTCGTCCGGCCAAGCGCGCGCTGCTGGCGGTGGCAGTTCTGCCCTCGGCCACGGAAACCGATGCGCTGGCCACGGCGTTGCTCACTGTCGGAGAGGAAGGGTTTGATTCGATGACCCGCCTGCGCCCCAATCTGCGGACGTTATTGATGCTGCCTGGGGAGGATGGAGTTCGCGTGCAATCGCGCGGCCTTGCCAGAGATCTGGATGAATGAAAGCCTTGGCCACCGTCGGATGCCATCCCGCCGACAGATCCCACAAAAAGGCCGTTGAAACTTTACTTGCCCGCGACTAATTTCAGCGCACATGGGTTTAGCTGACCGCCATTACATGCGTGACGACCATCGCCATGGACCATTGTCCGTTACGGTGATTCTCATCATCACGCTGGTGGGGGTGTTCGCGCTTCAGTGCATCAACGACACCTACCTTCGGACCCTGTTCGAGCGTTGGCTGGCCCTGACCTCCGAGTGCTTTACCCAGGCCTACGTCTGGCAACTGGTGACTTTTCAATTCCTGCACGGCGGACTGTGGCACCTGCTGTGCAACGTTCTGGGCCTCTGGTTCTTTGCCCGCTTCGTTGAAAATGTGCTGGGCCGCCGCCGCTTCCTGATCGCCTATCTCGGTTGCGGCGTCATTGGGGGACTGCTCCAGGGCCTGCTCATGCTGATTTTCCCGATGCACTACGGCACGGCGGTTTACGGCGCTTCCGCCGGCGTGTCCGGCATGTTCGCCATCTTCGTCTGCCTGCTGCCCACCAGTGAGATTCGTTGGAACTTTTTTATTCCCATTCGCGCCGACGTGCTGCTCTGGATCACCGGCGGCATTTCGCTGTTCTTCACGCTGGTGCCGTCGGCACGCGGAGGCGGCATCGCTCACGCGGCGCACTTGGGCGGGCTGCTGGCGGGCATCGCGTGGGTCCGGCTTGGCTGGCATCACGATTACGTACCCCTGCCCTGGGAAGGTTTGTTTGCCCGCTGGCGGCGCTGGCGGCCGCTGGAGTCCCGTCAACGCAAACGCGAATTGGTCCGCGCCGCCTCCGTCCGCAACCGACCATGGCGGGAAGCGCCCGTCGAAACCGACCCGGAACTGCCCTCGGAAGAATTCATCAGCAAAGAAGTTGACCCCATCCTCGATAAAATCTCCGCACACGGCATTCAGAGCCTGACTGAGCGCGAGCGAAAGATCCTCGAAGCGGCGCGCAAGAAGATGGCGAAACACTGAGGCTGCATCTCGGTTGCTTGCGGTCGAGGAATTCCACTCGCCGCATCGCCAATCAGACTTCTGGCGGGAATTCCTCCGATTCAACGAACGCTGGGATCAAAACGCCCGTTCCACCAGGCATTGTTGACGGCGCCCGTGCCCGCCTTGTCTCCGTCCAGTTCCTTGGGTGTCATCGCCACCGCGTGGCCGTCCACCATCAACACGTTCACCCGGCCACCATTACGGTCGGATGGGGTCGCGCGGTGCGCATCCGAGCCGTCGCTGCCGCCTTCGTAATAGGCGTTGCCCGAACCCGGCGCGGCGCTGCTTCGGCGGCTGCCCTGCGAGCCCAAGTCCACCGAGCCCAGCGGTGGATCAATGACATAAACCCCGGAGCCATCCGCTCCGTAGGGCAAACTGGCGGACCCTTTGCGGGCGCCCTTGGTGTCGCCAAACGCCACCATGCTGGCGGGCGTGGCGATGGAACTGTCCGAAGCGTGGAACGGCGCAATTCCGCCTGGTATCCGGGTGTTACCCAGATATTGATAGTTGTAACCGTAGCCACCGAAGTAACGGGTCAAACCCGGTGTCTCAACACCGCCCGGCGCCGTGTGCGCAAACGGCTTGTTCATGTAATTCATTTCTTCCGCCCGAAGATGGGGACTCAGATACACTTCCACATTTTGCATATAGGGAAACACCAGGTCCGCCCAGCGAACGCGCGCTTCGCCTGCCACCGGAGGCAGGGAATGACCGGGAAAACGCCCGCTGTGGTCGTCGCGGTAAAGCTGCAAGCCCAGTCCGAGTTGTCGCAAATTGCTCAGACTGCTGATGGACTTGGCCTTGACCTTGGCCCGGGCCAGCGCCGGCAACAGCATGCTTGCCAGAATCGCGATGATGGCGATGACCACCAGCAACTCAATCAGTGTGAAGCCGCGGGTGTGGTTTGTCTGGCCAGCAAACCGGCGACAGGTAAAATTCAATTTCATGCCGCTGACCATAACAGAGCCGGATTCTGGCCGCTTCCGGTGGCTTGCGATTCTTTATCGGTGAATTGCGGTGTCGCCGGCACGCTGATTTGCGTTTAATCCTTTCGCGGCTTGGAATACCCTGCGCGCATGATTTTGCGCTATTCCCGCCCCGAAATGCGGGCCATCTGGACCGACGAAAACAAACTCAAAATCTGGTTGCAGATCGAACTGCTGGCCAGTGAAGCCCTCGTCAGGGAAGGCGTCGTGCCAGCGAAGGATTTCAAGAAGATCAAGGCCGGTTGCGACAAATGGTTCGCCGACCTCCCCGGTCTTGTCGCCCGCCAGCGCGAACTCGAAAAAGTTCTCAACCACGACGTCATCGGCTTCACCACCGCCGTCGCCGAAATGATTGACGCGGGGAGCACTCGCGCCTCGCGTGTGTCCGACCGCGCCCTCGCGGTCGGGGCCGACGCGCGCCACCGCGCGTCGCAAACTCGCGCGGAGGCGCGCTCGGGGGCGGTTGCCGAGGCGTCAACCGCCACAGCCGGGGCGGCTGTGCTCCCCGACGAATTGCGCGCGAGCCGCTGGTTTCATTTTGGGCTCACAAGCAGCGACGTGGGCGACACCTGCTACGCCGTGCAGATGAAACAGAGCGCGGACATCCTCATCGCGGATGTGAAGCTCGTGTTGAAATCCATCGCCAAACGCGCCAAGGAACACAAGTTCACGCCCTGCATTGGCCGCAGCCACGGCATTCACGCCGAGCCGACCACCTTCGGTCTCAAGCTTGCGTTAATGTACGACGAATTCAAACGCGCCCTGCGCCGCTTGGAATCAGTAAAGTATTCCGTCAGCGTCGGCAAAATCTCCGGCGCCGTCGGCACGAGCGCCCATCTCTCGCCGCGCGTCGAGGCTTACGTCTGCCAGAAGCTCGGCCTCCGTCCGGCGCCTATCGCCACGCAAGTCGTGCAACGCGACATCCACGCCGAGTTTCAAACCACGTTGGCCCTCGTTGGCGCGAGCATCGAACGTTGGGCGGTGGAGTTCCGTCACCTGCAACGCACCGAAGTGCTCGAAGCCGAAGAGCCGTTCACCCAGGGCCAGAAAGGTTCGAGCGCCATGCCGCACAAACGAAATCCCATCACGTGGGAACGCCTCACCGGCCTCGCCCGGGTGCTGCGCGGGAACGCCGTCGCCGCGCTGGAGAACGTCGCCCTCTGGCACGAGCGCGACATCAGCCACAGCAGCGTCGAGCGCATCATCTTTCCCGATAGCTGCACGCTGCTGGATTACATGTTCGGCCTGCTCACGCGGCTGATGGACGGTTTGAACGTTTATCCCGAGAACATGAAGCGCAACCTCGGACTGTCGCTCGGCATGTGGAACAGCCAGACCGTGCTGCTCGCGCTCATCCGCAAGGGCCTGACGCGCGAAGCCGCCTATAAACTCGTGCAAGACGCCGCCATGCAAACCTGGGCCGTCAAACACGCCGGCCGCGACGACGCGGATTTCCTCGAAGTGCTCAAAGCCACGCCCGACGTGGCCAGGCATTTCAAGAAGAGTGAACTGGAGAAACTCTGCTCGCTGGAGTTTCACTTCAAGGAAGTGAACAACCGGTTTAAAAAACTGGGGTTGTAGCTATGCCTGCTGATAGGACAAATAAGACCAAGGCGACCAAGCAGACTGGCACGAGCCATTCGTCGTCTCCGTCTTCTTCGTCCTCTCCCGGCTTCATCCCACCCCATGGCGGCTACGAAAACCTCCTCGCCTACCGCAAATCCCAGATCATCTATGACGCCACGGTCCGCTTCTGCGACCGCTTCATAAACAAGCGCTCCCGCAGCCACGACCAAATGGTGCAGGCGGCGCGCAGCGGCAATAAGAACATTGCCGAAGGCAGTCAGGTCTCGGGCACATCCAAGGAATCCGAACTGAAACTCACCGGTGTGGCCCGCGCCAGCCTTGAGGAACTCCTGGGCGACTACAAAGACTACCTTCGCCAGCACGGCCATCGCGAGTGGAACAAGAACGACCGAGAAGCCCTGTATGTCCGCAAACTCGGCGCTCGTAATGACGAGTCTCATGAATCCTATCGGTCGTTTATTGAGACTCGGCCAGCCGAAACCGTGGCGAACATCCTCCTCTGCCTGATCCATCAAGCCAACTACCTGCTGGACCAGCAACTCCGGCAACTCGAACAAGAATTCCTCCAAGCTGGCGGCCTCCGTGAACGCATGACCCGCGCCCGCCTCGCCGTGCGGGCCGCCGGAGGCCAAGCCAAGCAAACCAAACCACCGTTTCCGTGACAACCCACCGTCGCCTCAGTCCTATTCTGTCTCGCCAAAACCCACCTCAAGCAATTTAACAATGGCAGGCTTGAAGGACCGTGCTCGTTCGATTTCCATTTCAAGAAAGTGAACAACCGGTTTAAGAAACTGGGGTTGTAGCTCCCCCTGGAATCCTCCACCATAAGGCCATGTTTACGCGCATTCAGACTCGTTCGTTTCGCTGCTTAAAATCGGTGGATCAGACGCTTGGTTCATTTCGCGCTTTGGTTGGGCCGAACGCCAGCGGCAAGACTACATTTTTGGATGTAATTGCTTTACTGGGTGATTTGGCTAAAAACCGGGGTGATGTGTTGCGTTCAGTTCAGGAACGTAGCGCAGATTTTGAAAAGTTGTTGTGGATGGGCCAAGGCAAGGCCTTTCAACTGGCCGTGGAAGCCGAGATTCCCGAAGCCGTGCGCAAAGACATGGCTGAAAGCAAACAAAAATTCACGCATGTCCGATATGAGGTGGAAATTGCGATTGATTCAAAACGCAATGAAATTGGCTTGAACCATGAAACTCTTTGGTTGCGGACGATAAATGCGAAACCTGATCTTTCACAGCGGGAAATTTTCCCCGCCGAACAATTTGAAGCGGCTTCGATTTTCTGCCGTTCGGGCAAGGGGTTCCAAGCAGCCATGAACAAGAAGCCCGGAGGAAATGATAATTATTACCCGGATGGAAAGAGAAAAACATTCAAACCATCTTGGAAAACCAGTTGGAAAACCAGCGCCATGGCCAGCATCCCGGCAGACACCGAGAGTTTTCCCGTCAGCACATGGTTTCGGAACTTGCTTGAAAAGGGAGTTCAAACTTTTGTTTTGGACAGTCTGCTGATGCGGAAGCCAAGCCCGCCAGGCCTGGGAAGGCGTTTCCAAACTGACGGTTCAAATTTGCCTTGGATCGTAGCCGAGTTGAAGCAGGACGCAAAAAGATTCCGCGCTTGGCTTGACCATGTTTGCACAGCATTGGAGGACATCAAAGACATTGACACGGTTGAAGTGCCGGAAAACAAACACCGCTATCTGGTCATCGAATACAAGAACGGCGCTCGTGTGCCGTCGTGGTTGGTGTCGGACGGCACTTTGCGGCTGCTGACGCTAACGATTCCTGCTTATTTGCATGATCTGGACGGAATATTCCTCATAGAAGAACCAGAGAATGGTATTCATCCGCGCGCCATCGAAACAGTGCTGCAGTCGCTGTCCTCGGTGTATCGCAGTCAGGTGCTCGTGGCGACACACAGCCCTGTCGCCCTCAATATGCTTGAGCCGCACGAGATTCTGTGTTTTGCCAAAGACACGGCAGGGGCGACGGATATCGTTTCGGGAGATCGTCACCCGGCATTGCGCGATTGGAAGAAAGGCGAGCCAGACTTGGGCGTCTTGTTTGCAGCCGGAATTCTGAGTTAATCCGCGCATGAAAGACCTGTTCATTCTCGCAGCGGACAAGAATGCAGAGTTCGCCCTTAAAGGTGCACTGGCGCGTCCAGAAGCGCTGGGAATCCGCTCGATTCAATTCGAAATCCGCACTCATCCGGGGCGCGATGGCGGAACACGCAAAACCGGCCCGGAACTTCTGGCATTACAACAGCGGCAATTTACTCATAGCCTGCTCGTATTGGATTTTGAAGGAAGCGGGACTGAATTCGACAGTGCGCAGATGCTGGAGAAGCAATTGAACGACCGGCTTCACTCACGCTGGAAAGACGCTGGCAAGGCGATTGTTATCGAGCCGGAACTGGACGTTTGGATGTGGGGATCAGACAACGCCATTGAACAGACTTTGGATTGGCCTGCGGGAAAGTCTATTCGCGTTTGGTTGCAAGAGCATGGGTTCTCATTTGAGGCGAACGATAAACCGACACGGCCAAAGGAAGCGCTTGAGGCCGCCCTGAAGATTCCCAATTTGCCAAGATCGTCAGCCCTCTACGAAAAAATCGCCGGAAAAATCAGTCTGCGTAAATGCACAGATGAAGCCTTCAAGCGATTGCGCACGCAGTTGGTTGCATGGTTTCCGAGATAGGCAGGACAATGGTTTGATTTGTGAGCGACAAATCCAAAATCGAGTGGACGGACGCGACGTGGAATCCGGTTCGTGGCTGCACCAAAATCAGCCCCGGATGTCTCCATTGCTACGCGGAGACTTTCGCCGAACGCTGGCGCGGGATTCCGGGACATCCGTTCGAGCATGGCTTTGACCTGCGCCTCGTTCCTGAAAAACTCGGCGATCCTCTGCGCTGGGGAACGTCGCGGATGATTTTCGTCAATTCCATGTCCGACCTGTTTCACAAGGATGTTCCCGACGAATACATCATCAAGGTTGCGCGAGTGATGGCGGCGGCCAACTGGCACACTTATCAGGTGCTGACCAAGCGCGCCGACCGGCTGGCAGCGTTGCTCAAGGGCAAGTTAAAGTTTGCCGCCGGGCTGCCGCACATCTGGTGGGGCGTGAGCGTGGAGAACAAACAGCACGGGCTGCCACGCATTGATTTGCTGCGTTCCGCTCCGGCGGCGGTGAGGTTTCTTTCCATCGAACCGCTACTGGAAGACCTCGGCGCGTTCAGCCTGGACGGGATTTCGTGGGCGATTGTCGGCGGCGAGAGCGGTCCGGGCGCGCGTCCGATGGACGCCGGGTGGGTGCATAACATCCGCCGCCAGTGCAAGCGGGCGAAGGTGGCGTTCTTCTTCAAGCAATGGGGCGGCGTACGCAAGTCCGAAACGGGCCGCGAACTGGACGGCAAGACTTACAGCGAATTTCCCGCGCGCAACCCGATTGAAGCTCCGTCATTGGCAGATCGCCGCCGTCTGGAAACCGATTTGGCTGTTGCTTGAATTTGTACCGAAGCTGTGGAACTGAAAGACCAAGCCACCATATCAACGCTCGCCCAAAGGCTGGGCGACACGGCGCACGTCTCGGGCTTGGCGATCCGGTTGGGGCGCGTGAGCGGCGCGGGCGCGCGGTTGCCCGAGTGGTTGCTCAAGGTGGCCGTCGGCCGCGGCGCAAGGCATTACCAGCGGGATTTTGATCCCAGCCTGCCGCCGGACAATCCCAGCATCAGCGACGAGGAAATCGGCGTGGCGCTTTGTTTGGGGCAGAATCCTTACAGCCTGGACGCGTTGCGCGTGGCGGCGCAGTTGTTGAGTTCACCGCGCACGGATGCCCTGCGCTTGTGTAAGTTGGCGGTGCAAGAACGATGTGAGCCCGCATTGTTGCACCTTGCTGAAGTTGCGAAGCGATACGCACCGCAACAAGAGCCGTGGGTCACGTTGCGGCAGCAGCTTCCGCCGCGTCACGTGCCGCGCACGGATGCCTTGCCGCATTGGACGCGGTTGGTCAGTCATACGGGTGTCACCGCCAACCGCGGCGCGCCACGCACAGACTGGCTCTGTCGCCATGAATAATCCGTTGCGCATCCTCCAGACGCTGGACCGGCATTTGACCAAACCGGCGGAGATCACGATTTTTGGGCGGGCGGCGCTGGCACTGGGTTTCTCCAACAGCCCGGCGGCATTTGCGACGACGCTTGACGTGGACGCCATCCTGCCGCTTGCGTGGCTCGCCGCCGAAGACGAGAACATGGATTTCTGGCAGGCCCAGCAGAAAACCAATGCGGAGCTTGAGCCATCCGGGCTTTACATCACCCACCTGTTCCGCGAACTGGAGATCATCCGTACGCCCGATTGGCTGACTCGGCGCGTCTGTCTTTCACTTGATCTACGAAAACTGACCGTCTTACGCCCGTCTGCGCTCGATTTGATACTCACCAAGATGGCTCGCGGCGACGAGAATGACCTCGCCGACATCCAGTTTTTGCTTCGACAGGAAGCAATCTCCACCGCCCAACTTCAATCTGCATTCACCCACGCCCGCGTCCCGGACGTACCGGAGGTTCGCGAGTTGTTTCACGCCGCCCAACCCAAGGTCTTGAACCTCCAAGCCACCATTCCACGCACAACATGAATACGAAGCGCCACGCCAACCAGCCCATCGTTCCGCAGGTCGCCGCTGAGACATGGCGGGCGCTCGTCGAAACGACAGAAGAGTTCAACCGCCTCGCGCCTTGGGAATGGATGCACGACTCGCACGTCATCGGGCTGCGGCATCCGGTCACGAAGGAGGTGCTGCTCGGGTCCATCCTCGGCCGGTTGCGGCAGGTGTTCGGGCTTTTGGTGTATCGCAACGACGCCGGACGCCGCTGGCTTTTGAACGCGATTCTGAATGATGGCGCTCCGGGCGGATTGGAGGACGAGGATAGCGCGTTTGAGCAGGACTTGGTGAAGTTGGAGTTCACGCCCAAACGCGAGTTGGGGAAAGAGGACCGCGCGATACTGGACACGGCCAACTTCTCCCCCGCGGTCAAGCGCGGCCGGGTCTGGCCCCAGTTTCGCAGCCTGGCACCGGGCGGTTTCCCCTGGTACCTGACCCAGACCGAAGCGGAGACGCTGCTATTTGCGCTGCCACGGGTGGCTGCGGTAGCACGGATGATGCAGGCAGAACCGCATGCTTGGGATGATCATTGCGACGGCCAGATCGGCTTCGTGCCGGACGGTTTCGATCCAGGAGCAGGCGCGTTGCGTGCGGAGCAAATGGAATGGCAGCCGATGTTGCCACCGCCCGAACCTAGGCCCGAGGCGGTTTCCCTCGATGACGCCAGCCTGGCCGAACTCTTGCAGCTCCCACCCGCGAAGGGATTCCACCTGGAATTGGATGTGGCCTATGCGAACTTTCCGGTGGCCAATGCCGAGCGCGCGTTTTTTCCCAAGCTGGCGATGGCTGTGGATCGGGCCTCCGGTTTCGTCGGCGGTTTTCGTCTCGGCGAGTTCCAAGACCGCGACGGCGCGAAAGTGCTGGGTGTGGTGTTGCGCGATGCGCTGACGCAATTGGGACGTCGGCCCGAAAGCATCCGGGTGCAGCGACCGCGTGTCGAAGCAATGGTCGCAAAGGTGGCGGGCGAGTTGGGAATCCAGGTGATGCGCGACGTGGCGCTGGATGAGTTGAACTGCGCCCGCGAGAGTATGACGCAACGCTTCAACCGGATGGCGTAGCCAAAAGACCATGGCAGATGGTTCTCCTCCCATGAAATCGCCGCAGAACAAGCCGGCAGGTGAACTGCATCGCTGGTTCATCAACGAAGGCGACGGCCTCAACGATCCCTGCCCGTGCGGCAGCGGAAAGAAATACAAGAAGGGTTGCGGGGCGTAGCACCCTCCCAGAGCGATACCCCCGGCAGACCTCCGCCGCAGAAAGCGCACGCGTTGGCGGGCAAAACCGGAGATTGATTCACAGCACAACGGTCTTGTAGCTTGCCGTATCAATATCCAAATCCGTCAGGCCCGTTTATCCGATGCCACTGTCATCGCAGAGTTCAACCTGCGTCTGGCACAGGAAACAGAGGAATTGCAGCTTGACGCGGAGGTCGTGCGGCAAGGCGTTGCCGCCGTGCTGGGAGACGAGCACAAGGGGCGTTACTACGTGGCGGTTGTGAACGGCACAATCGTCGGTCAACTCATGATCACCTACGAATGGAGCGACTGGCGCAACGGCAATTTGTGGTGGCTGCAAAGTGTCTTCGTGAAGGAGGAATTCCGCGGGCAAGGCGTGTTTCGCGCGTTGTTCGAGCACTTGGTGAAGCTGGCGAGTTCCGGCGACAACGTGGCCGGCCTGCGCCTTTACATGCATGCGGACAACGCCGCCGCCCGGCAGACTTACGAGCGGTTGGGCATGAGCCATTCGCATTATGAGGTATTCGAGCGGGACTTCGTATTGGACCGGAAGAAAGGAACGCAACCATGAGGAAGGTGTTGGCCGGTGTCACCGTGTTGTGGTTGGCGGTCGGCATCAACGCGCAGACACCGCGTTCCGTTCGCGACGCGGTTCGGACGCGCGTCAATGCCGAATATCCCGCCCTGTTCGAGCTGTACAAACATTTCCACGCGAACCCCGAACTTTCCTTTCAGGAAGAAAAGACCGCCGCCCGGCTGGCGGAGGAATTGCGCCGCAGCGGCTACGAAGTCACCACCGGCGTGGGCGGACACGGGGTGGTGACGGTGCTCAAGAACGGTGACGGGCCAACCGTGCTCGTGCGTTGTGATCTCGATGCCTTGCCCGTGAAGGAGCAAACCGGCCTGCCTTACGCCAGCAAGGTGGTCGCCAAAGATGATTCCGGCCGCGAGGTCCCCGTGATGCATGCCTGCGGACACGACGTTCACATGGCGTGTCTGGTTGGCGTGGCCCGGGTGCTACAGGACCTTCGGGCACACTGGCGCGGCACGTTGGTGTTGATCGGTCAGCCGGCCGAAGAACGCGGCGGTGGGGCGCGGCGAATGATTGCAGACGGGTTGTTCACGCGTTTCCCGAAGCCGGATTACTGCCTCGCGTTGCACAATAATTCCAGCCTGCTGGCTGGAGCGATTGGCTACACCGAAGGCTATGCAATGGCCAACGTGGATTCGGTGGACATCACCGTGCGCGGCGTGGGCGGGCACGGCGCCTATCCTCACGCGGTGAAGGATCCCATCGTCCTGGCGGCGCAGATCGTTTTGGCCCTGCAAACCATCGTCAGCCGCGAAATTGCCCCCGGCGAACCGGCGGTGGTGACGGTCGGCTCGATTCACGGCGGCTCGAAGCACAACATCATCCCTGACGAAGTGCAGTTGCAGCTCACGCTCCGCTCCTACACAGAGGAGGTCCGGCAACAAACCATCGCGGCCATCCATCGCATTACGCGCGGGCTGGCGCTGGCCGCCGGGCTACCGGAAGACCGCCTGCCAATTGTGAAACTCGGGGATGATTTCACGCCCGCGACTTTCAATGATCCGGACCTGACGCTGCGTCTGGCCGGAGTTTTCAAGTCGTGGTTTGGCCGCGAGATGGTGGTTCGCCGCAAACCGGTTATGGGCGGCGAGGATTTCTCCGAGTATGGCCGCACGGAACACAAAGTCCCGATCTCCATGTTTTCGATTGGGGCGGTCAGTGCGGAGGCCATGAGGGAGAGCGTCCGCACCGGGGAAACGCTGCCCTCATTGCACTCCCCGATTTTCGCCCCCGCGCCCGAGCCAACGATCAAGACCGGAGTCACGGCCATGACTGCGGCGGTGCTGGAGTTGATGGGCAAGTAGATGGCCGGACAGCCGCCGCCAGCCGCATCAACCGATGAACAGTACACCCAGCGCTTCGCGGAGTGCGATGCAATCGGCGAAGAGGGGCGCATCTCCGAATGAGGACCGGCGTTCGAACCCGTAGCGAAGAATTGCACTCTGCCGTATCGCAGCTTGGAAATCCAATCTGCGCTGCCAACGCGCAAGACTGAGGCATTACGCTTCAATGCACAGTATCATTGACAAGCAGGCAGGTCCGGCGCACGCTGCCAGCGACTCGCAAATGAACACCGCTCATCACTGGATTTCGCGACGACACCGGACGCCGGAAATCTCACGTCGTATCAGGCAGGCATGGTGCGGAGCGCGAATCGGGTGCGTTTGCCTGTTGCTCACCGGCTTGGTGCAAGTGTTGTCGGCAGCAGAGACCAACGACCTCACCCCAGCCACGGCCAGCACCAAAGAGTCGGACGACGCTGCCGTCGCCTTGCGGGTGTACCTTCAACTTCAGGAACAAATCCACAACACCCAGATCGCGCTGGAGCGTAATCGTCAGGAAGCCGAGGCGCTGGCCGCCCGCAACGCCGAAGCGGTCGCCGCCCGCCTGGCGGTTATCGAGCAAACGGTCTCCGAGCAACGGGAACGTGAACTGGAAGCCATGCGGAGTGCCAACGCCGCCGTGCAGAGTTCCCAGCGCCTGCTGGTCATCTTTGCCGCGTCATTTGCCGGGCTGGGTTTTCTGGCCATGTTGATCACCGCGTACTTCCAGTGGCGCACGGTGAATCGCCTGGCGGAGTTTGTCACCCTGCTGCCGGGAGCGGCCCGCGCGGCTTTGCCCGCTCCAGACCCTGCGGAAACGCACGTCGTCACCAGCCGGGTCACGGAACAATCGAACGCCCGGCTGTTCGGCGCGTTGAATCAACTGGAGAAACGGATTCTCGAACTGGAAACCACCACCCGCCCGCCGCTGGCCAGCGGGGCTTCAACCGCAAGGCATTCCACTGAACCAAGCGAACCGGACGGCGCCATCCCCGCGACGCCACCTGCCAGTGAAGGCAATGGCTCGTCGGCTGGCGATCCGATTGGCCGGTGGCTCGCCCAAGGCCAGCTACTTCTCGATCAGGACAAGGCCGCCGAGGCGCTGGCGTGTTACGACGCAGTTCTCGCCCAGGAGTCCGACCATCCCGAAGCGCTGGTCAAGAAAGGGGTGGCGTTGGAGCAACTGCGCCAGATCGAGGACGCGTTGCGCTGTTACGACCGGGCCATTGCCGCCGACGATACCCTCACCATCGCCTATCTGCAAAAGGGCGGGTTGTTCAATCGGCTGGAACGCTATGAAGAGGCGCTCCAATGCTACGAACTCGCTCTGCGCACTCAGGAAAAAGCGCGGGCGAACTGACTGTTTGGAAATCAAGACCGCCGCTGAATCGCCTCTCACTTCGCACCTTCGACCCGCAGCGGAATGGCGTAAAGCGACGTGCGTGCCGTGATGAACAGCGTCTTGCCGTCAGCCCCGCCGAAGCACAGATTCGCTGCCGACTCCGGTACGAGGATTTTGCCAATCAGCTTTCCATCCGGCCCGAAAATGTGGACGCCGTCCCCCGCGCTTGAATAAATCCGGCCCTGGGCGTCGCAGCGAATTCCATCGGGCACGCCCCGGTCTATCTCGCAAAACACCTTGCCGTCTTTCAAGGTTCCGTCCGGTTGCACGTCGAACACCCGGAGATGTCGCGGTTTGCCGGAGTCCGCCACGTATAGCATCTTCTCGTCGGGAGAAAAACAGAGGCCGTTGGGCATGTCAAAACCGTCGGCCACACGCGCGGCCTTCTGCGTTTTGGGATCAAAGCGGAAAACGTAATTGCCATCCTGCTCCTTTACGGCGTCGCGCGGTAATCCGTATGGCGGATCGGTGAACCAGATGGTGCCGTCAGATTTTACCACGGCGTCGTTTGGTGAATTGAACCTCTTGCCATCGCCCTGGTCCGCCAGCGTGCGCAAGGAGCCGTCTTTTTCAAGAATGCTCACGCGGCGGCCACTGTGCTCGCAGGTGATGAGGCGGCCCTGGGGGTCCACGGTGTTGCCGTTGGCATTGCGGCTCGGTTTGCGGAACGTTGACAAGCCTTCCTTGGGCGACCACTTCTTCAATTCGTCCGCGGGGATATCGCTAAAGACGAGGTATCCACCATCCGCCGCCAGCCAGACCGGACCTTCGGTGAAGCGCATATCCGTGGCCAGCCGCTCCAGCTTTGCATTGGGAGCAACGATCTTGTCGAATTCAACCGCATCGCGGATTTCGAAGTCCGCCGCATGGACCAAATGGACCGAGGCCGCGCAGGTAAGCGCCGTCACGGTGAATGAATGAGACACGAAACTCGGGCTTGTTCTCACAGTCGTTTTCATGAGTGGTGAAGCTCTTAACAGGTAGTTCCCGGCGCGTCACTGAAAATTTGCCGGGGCCAGGTGTCCGGTTTGGCCCCGGTTTTTTACTCGTCACACGGCAGGGCGCGGTCTAATTGTTGGCCCGGCATCCAATCCCGGCGAAGGACCGGGTGCTGACGGAAACCGGACAGACAGCCGATGAAATTCTACATCTCGCAATTGGTCGCCTTCCTGCGCGTCAAGAAAGCGGTGCGCAATCTCAAGATGCTGGGCGGGTTTCTTCTTGTCCTGGTCGTCATGATCGTTGTGTTCAGCGTACTGTTCCATGTGATCATGGAGTGGGAGGGGCGCAAATACTCCTGGATTACCGGGTTCTACTGGACGTTGACGGTGATGTCCACGCTTGGCTTTGGCGATATCACTTTCCACAGCGACTTTGGCCGGCTCTTTTCGATCCTGGTGTTGATGTCCGGCATGATCTTTCTGCTGATGTTGATGCCATTTACCCTTATCCAGTTTTTCTATGCGCCCTGGGTCGAGGCGCAAAGTGCGGCGCGCACCCCCCGGCAGTTGCCGCCGGACACCACCGGCCACGTCATTCTGACGAACTATGATCCGGTGGCTCATGCGCTCATCAACAAACTCAAGCAATATGGCTACAGTTATGCCTTGGTGGTAAAGGATTTGTCGGAAGCTCAACGGCTGCACGATCTCGGGTTCAACATCGTGTTGGGGGAACCCGACCTCCCGGACACCTACGAAGGACTCAACATCCGCCAGGCAGCCATGGTCGTCGCCACCGGGGATGACGTGATCAACACGAACATCGCCTTCACCGTCCGCGAACTGTCGCCCAAAGTGCCCATCATCACCACGGCCACGACCTCCGCCGCGGAGGACATTCTGAAACTGGCCGGCAGTTCGCACGTCGTCCGGTTGGGCCGGCTCATGGGGCAATCCCTGGCACGGCGCACCATCGGTGGCGACGCCGGGGCGCACGTGATCGGCCATTTCGACCAATTGTTGATTGCGGAAGCCACGGCTGCCGGCACGCCGCTCATTGGCAAAACCCTCGCCGAAACGCGGCTGCGGGAAATGGTGGGCTTGAATGTTCTGGGAGTCTGGGAACGGGGCCGTTATGCAACGGCCGGCGCGCAGACACGCCTCAGTCCCAACACCGTCCTGGTCCTGGCCGGTTCGGCCGAGCAGATTCGCAATTACAACGAACTGTTCTGCATCTATCACCAGGCGCTCGCGCCGGTATTGATCATTGGCGGCGGACGGGTCGGCCGCGCCACGGGCAAGGCTCTGGCCGAACGCGGCGTCGAGTTTCGCATCATTGAGCGTGAGGCTGAACATATTCCCACCGTGGGCGCGGACCGCTACCTCCTGGGCGACGCCGCCGACCTGGAGATTCTGCAAAAAGCGGGACTGAAGGAAGCGCCGGCCATCATCATCACCTCCCATGACGATGACATCAGTATTTACCTCACCATCTTCTGCCGGCGTCTGCGACCGGACATTCAGATCATCAGCCGGGCGACCCACGAACGCAACGTGTCCACGCTACACCGTGCCGGGGCGGATTTCGTCATGTCGTACGCTTCCATGGGCGCAAACATCATTTTCAATCTTCTGAAACGCAGTGATATTCTGATGCTGGCGGAAGGATTGAATGTGTTCCGCATGAAGACGCCGCCCGCGCTGGCCGGCAAATCGCTGGTGGAAACCAACCTCCGCCAGACCACCGGCTGCAACGTCGTGGCCATCAATGAAAACAGTCACTTTGAAATCAATCCCAATCCCCAACTCCCCCTGCCAGAACAATCTGAAATCGTCCTGATCGGCAGTCTCGAAGCGGAACAGGAATTCTTCCGGCGCTACGGCGGCGACCTCTCCTGACCCGGGGTGAGTCGGGCAGCCGCCATATCGCCCAATTTCACCCGTTTTACTGGTTGACGCTTATTCCGAATTGCTGAATGGTGTGAGGCTGAAGCCCGTTGAAAAGGTCGCGCCCATGATGAATTCACCACATCATCGCCCGAGATTGGAAGATCACTTCCTGACCCGGCGCGACTTCCTTTGCCGGTGCGGCATGGGCCTGGGGCTGCTCGGTCTCGCCAACTTGCTGGGACCGGAAATTCTTGGTTCGGCCCTGGCGGCGGACGGCGTCAACGGCAACTCTCCCCTCGCGCCCCGGGCACCGCACTTTCCGGCGAAAGCCAAGCGGGTCATCCACATCTTTGCCAACGGCGGGCCTTCCCACCTGGACACGTTTGATCCCAAGCCAGAGCTTACGCGGTTGCATGGGCAGCCTTTGCCGATGGACAACCTGAAAACGGAGCGGAAGACTGGCGCCGCTTGGAAATCGCCGTTCACCTTCCAGAAATACGGGCAGAGCGGCATCGAAGTCAGTGAGTTGTTCCCCCACGTGGCCGGGAGCATTGATGACATTGCGGTGATCCGCTCGATGCATGCGGACGTTCCCAACCACGAGCCGTCGCTCATGCTGATGAACTGCGGCGATGCGCGATTGCCGCGGCCGAGTCTGGGTTCCTGGGTCACCTACGGCCTCGGCTCAGAAAACCAGAACCTTCCCGGCTTCATCAGCTTGTGCCCGGGCTATCCGATTCAAGAATCGCAAAACTGGCAGAGCGCCTTCCTGCCGGGCATCTATCAGGGGACGCACATCAACACGAAGCACGAGAAGGTCGAGCAACTCATCGAGCACATCAAAAACAACTCCGTGTCGCTCGACGAGCAACGGAAGCAACTCGACCTGCTGCAACAATTGAACGAGCGCCACGCCCGTCGCCGCGGGCAGGATGCGCAATTGGAGGCCCGCATCCAATCCTTCGAGCTGGCGTACCGGATGCAGATGGATGCCACTGACGCGTTCGACATCAGCCAGGAACCCGAAGCAATCCGCGAGCTGTATGGCAAGGGTACCCAGGCGAGGCAACTGCTCATCGCGCGCCGGTTGCTCGAACGCGGCGTGCGTTTCATCCAGGTCTGGCACGGGGACGGGCAGCCGTGGGACAATCATGATGATCTCGAAGAAGGGCATCGCAAGCTGGCGAAAGAGTCGGATCAGCCGATCGGTGCGTTGCTCAAGGATCTCAAACAACGTGGCATGTTGGACGACACACTGGTCATCTGGGGGGGAGAATTTGGCCGCACACCCACCGTCGAGCTTCCGACCCCGGGCGCCAACGCCGGCAAGATCAACGGGCGCGATCACAATCATTATGGCTTTACCATGTGGATGGCCGGCGGCGGCGTGCGCGGCGGCTACGTCCACGGCGCGACGGACGACTTTGGATTCAAGGCTGTGGAGAAGCCCGTTCACGTTCACGATCTGCACGCCACCATCCTGCACCTGTTGGGGTTCGACCACACACGGTTGACGTTCCGCCACGCGGGCCGCGACTTCCGGTTGACCGACGTGCATGGGAACATGGTGAAGGAGTTGATCGCGTGAGCGGGGGGAATTCACTGAAACACGCAAATACCCAGGTGCCCGGGCGAATTGTCTATTTGGGTGTTTGGGTATTTGGGTCATTGGCTGCCCTTGCCTCTGCTCCCACGGCCGACCAAATCGAATTCTTCGAGGCGAGAATCCGCCCGGTTCTGTTCGAGCATTGCTATTCCTGTCACAGCGACAAGGCGGAGAAAATCCGGGGCGGCCTGCGGCTGGATAATCGGGAAGCGACGCTCAAGGGCGGCTCCTCCGGCCCGGCCATTGTGCCTGGTGATGCAACGGCGAGTTTGTTGATCAAGGCCGTGCGCTACGAGGATGATGACCTCCAGATGCCGCCCAAGGATAAGAAGCTTCCCACGGAACAAATCGCCGATCTCGAAGCCTGGGTCAACATGGGCGCGCCCGACCCGCGTGTGGATGACGGCCCCAAGCCGCTCACTGACATCGCCGAGGCGCGTGCCCGGCATTGGGCATTCCAGCCGGTGCAAAAGCCCGCACCACCCAAGGTCAAGCAGCCCGGCTGGGTGCAGTCTCCGGTGGACCCATTTATCCTCGCGAAGCTGGAACAAGAAGAACTCTCGCCCGCCAATCCCGCCGACCGCCGCACCTTGATTCGCCGCGTTAGCTACGACCTCACCGGCCTGCCACCCACGCCGGAAGAAGTCGAGTCGTTCCTCAACGACCAACAGCCCGATGCCTATGCCCGGTTGGTGGACCGTTTGCTGGCTTCGCCGCATTACGGCGAGCGCTGGGGGCGCCACTGGCTGGACGTGGCGCGTTACGCGGACACAAAGGGTTATCTCGCCGGCGGCGAGGAGCGGCGTTACCCGTTTTCCTACACCTACCGGGACTACGTCATCCGGTCGTTCAACGAGGACAAACCCTACGATCAATTCCTGATCGAACAGATCGCGGCGGATCGTCTGCCGCTGGGCGAGGAGAAGGATGCCCTGGCCGCGCTCGGTTTTCTCACGCTGGGCCGCCGCTTCCTGAACAACCCGCATGACATCATTGACGACCGCATTGACGTGGTCACCCGTGGCACACTCGGTTTGACGGTCAGTTGCGCGCGTTGCCACGATCACAAGTTTGACCCCATCTCGGCGCAGGATTATTACGCGCTGTATGGTGTCTTTGCGAGCAGCGAGGAGCCGGCGGAGAAACCCTTGCTTCGCGCGCTCCACGAATCTCCCGACTACCAGGATTACTTGAAGGCCGTGGCGAAGATCGAGGCTGAGATCGAGGAATTTCAGGACAAGGAAATCGCCCAGTTCATCGGTGAACTGCGCAAAAACGTGGGCGACTATCTGCTCGGTGCGCGCGACGCTGCGCAGTTGGAGGACCAGTCCAAGTTCGACACCTTTGCCCAGGAACGGAAACTCATTCCCGCCGTCCTGCGCCGCTGGATCAAGGATCTCGACGAGCGCCGTAAAAGCCCTGACCCCATTTTCACTCCCTGGTTTGAGTTGTCGGTGCTGGCGGAACAGGATTATTCGGCGAACGCGAAGCCGCTGCTGGATCAGTACGGGGCTGATTCGGCGCAATTCAATCCGGTCCTGGCCAGAGCGCTGACGGAGAAGCCGGTGGATTCTCTGAAATCGGTGGTTGAAGTTTACAACAAGCTCTTTGCCGACGTTGACGAGGCGTGGAAGAAGGCCGTGGCGTCGGCGACCAAGGAAATGCAAGCTCCGCCGGCGTCTTTGCCGGATGCGGACCGGGAGGCATTGCGCCAAGTCCTTTACGCCGAGGGCACACCCATCAATCTCCCCAAGGACGAGGTCCGCACCATCCACGCGCGGCGCTTGCGCGAGGGCTCCGCGCCCATCCGCAACAAGATCGAGGCGTTGAGCTGGACACATCCCGGCGTGCCGCTGCGGGCGATGGCTCTGGTGGACAAGTCGCGACCCGCCAACGCGCATGTCCTCCTCCGCGGCAATCCGGGCAACCGCGGACCGGAAGTGCCGCGCCGGTTTCTCGAGGTCTTGAGCGAATCCACCCCGGCGGCGTTCACCGACGGCAGCGGACGGCTGGAGTTGGCCCGGAGCATCGCGAGTCGCGATAACCCGCTGACGGCCCGTGTCCATGTCAACCGCGTCTGGCGGCACCATTTTGGCGAGGGCCTCGTCAACACGCCGGGCGATTTTGGCGTTCGCACCGAATCCCCGTTGCACCAAGAGTTGCTCGACTTCCTGGCCGCCACCTTCATGGAGAACGGCTGGAGCACCAAGAAGCTGCACCGGTTGATTCTGCTTTCGGCGACCTACCAGCAAAGCAGCGAGGCCAATGCACAGACGTTCGAGGCCGATCCGGACAACCGCTATTTCAGCCGCATGAACCGCCGTCGCCTCGACTTCGAGGCCATGCGCGACACGCTCCTCGCGGTTTCCGGCAAGCTCGATCTGAGAATGGGCGGTGTGCCCGTGGACATCATCGGTGAGCCGTTCGCCACGCGCCGGACGGTGTATGGATTGATTGACCGACAAAACCTGCCGGGCATGTTTCGCACGTTCGACTTTGCCAATCCCGACGTGAGCAATCAGGGCCGCTTCGCCACGACGGTGCCGCAACAGGCGTTGTTCATGTTGAACAGTCCCTTTGTGATCGAACAAGCCCGCGCGCTGGTCCAACGCGAAGAAATCAAAGGCCGGGAAAATTCCGCCGGGAAGATTCAGGCAATGTATGAGCTGGTCGCGCAACGTCCACCGGAACGCGCTGAACTTCGGTTGGCGGAGCAGTTCCTCGCCGCCCAGCCGGCGACCGACGCGAAACTGTCGCCGCTCGAGCAATACGCCCAGGTCCTGCTCGTCTCGAATGAATTGATGTTCGTGGATTGAACCGAGCCTCGGAGCGCGGACCGCTGAGTCCGCGTGTTCCATCCAACCAAACAAGACACCGGACGTAGGAGCTATCACCTCAGCTTTGTTTGGCATCTGGCACGATCCAAAGCTCTCCCTTTACTTTCCAGCTCACTCGGACAAGGCTGTCCGCGCTCCTATGCCAGCGAAGCGCTCCAATGTGTTCAAGACCATTCGCAGCAAGCGGCAATGGCATACCCCGCCCGATCCCGAAGCCACGAAGCTCGGTTTTCGTGGCTGGCATTCGCGCGGCTACCTGCCGCACTTCGACCTGCCGGGCTTGGTGCAGTTCATCAACTACCGGCTCGACGATGCCATGCCCGCCGCCCTGCGTCACGAATGGGCCACGCTGCTGGAAATTGACGACGAACTGAAACGTTGGACGAAGATCGAGGATTATCTCGACCGGGGACGCGGCAGTTGTTTGCTCCGTGACGCACGCGCCGCTGCGATTGTCGAGGAGAACTGGCTTCACTTGGACGGCCAGGAGTATCGGCTGCTCGCGTGGGTTGTGATGCCGAATCATGTTCACTTGCTTGTCGAAATCTGGCAGACGCCGCAAGCGGAACTGATCCAAAACTGGAAGGGCTTCACCGCGCGCCGGATCAATCGCCTGCTCGGACGGCGCGGCCAGCTCTGGCAGGACGATTATTGGGATCGTTACATTCGCGACGCGGCGCATTACCGCAAGGTCGTTCACTACATCGAGGCAAATCCGGTCAAGGCCGGTCTGGTGAAAGCGCCCGAACAATGGCCCTTCAGCAGCGCCCGATTCCGCGACGAGTACAACCAACTCACATTGCCGGGGAAGCCGAGTGCAGGGCGATAGGAGCGCGGACCGCCGAGTCCGCGTGTTCCAAAATCTCCGGCGGGGACTCGCGGACAAGGCTGTCCGCGCTCCGGACGGGTTACGCACCGCTGGCTTCGGCAGTGGTGGTGCTTGGCGGGGGTTGATTAATCTGGCTTGTTTGCGTCCGCCGCCCGCGTCGGCGCTGGCTTTCCGCGAAGGCGTGAAGGTCCTTTTCCCCGGAACGGAGGAAATCCAGAAAGTCCACGCCCATGTATTTGCAGGTTTGGCAGACGCTCAAGAGCGTGGCACAGCCGAAGATATTTGGGGAAAGGTGTAATGGCCCAAGCAGGGCCTCATGACTCGACCACGGTGGCAGTTCGACATGCCAGCGAGAGTGCCGCCATTCTACTTCGCTCCGTGCTTCTGTAACAATTGGGCGACATCCCGATGGCCCAGAAATCGGGCGATATCCAGTGGCGTAGTCCCGCGTTTGTCTTTCGCGTTTGGGTCAGCCCCGCGGTTTAGGACCGATTTGACAACCTCAATATTGCCGCCGAACGCAGCGTGATGGAGCACGGTTCGTCCAGTAGTGTCAGCATTTCTGGGGTTGGCCTTACTTGCGAGCAGTAGATTCACTATCGCCGCATTTCCAGACCGCGCCGCAATGAAAAGGGGGGTGTCATCCAGTTTGTCTCTGGTATCCACTGCCGCTCGCTTGGACAACAAGAGTTTTACCACATCTGATTTGCCACCAATAACCGCGCAATGGAGCGGGGTTTGTCCATCGTTGTCTTTGGCGTTTAGCAAGGTTGGGCTTGCAGCCAGCAACGCACTCAGTTGTTGTAGGTTTCCAGCTATGGCAGCCGCGTGAATCCCTACTGGACGGATTTCGGCCAAAGTGCCGGAGGTTTCGTGCTCTCGCAGCAAGGCGACGATGCGCGGGAACGCCGTTTGGCGAAGACTGGTCTGCGGTTTCAATGCATTGTCGAGCGCCGTCATTCCTCTTCCGTCCTTCAGATCAATGTTCGCTCCGCTTTCCAAGAGGGTTCGTACAACGGCTTCGTGGCCCAGTCCGGCTGCCAGTATGAGCGGTGTGTAACCGCGATCATTTTGGGTGTTTAGGTTTGCTTTGTGCGTCAGGAGAACGCGTATTGTATCGTTGTCTCCTCGTGAAGCTGCCAAATGCAAGGGCGTGGCAGAGGCGATGTTTTGGGCGTCAACGCTTGCTCCTGCGGCAAGTAACGTCTGAACAATCGCTGCATTGCCACCATTAGCCGCTTCATGTAACGCTGTGTTGCGCGCCTTGTTGGTGGCATTTGAGTTGGCACGCTGGACCAGGAGAAAGCGGACAATCTCGTGATGTCCTCGGTTCGCCGCACGATGCAGTGGCGTACGACCAAGCCCGTCTCGAGCGTCCACAACAGCACGGCGCGAGACAAGCAACCTTACCGCGTCCAATCTTCCTTCCGTAGCCGCGAGATGAAGCCCTGTCGCCCCGTTCTTATCTGACATATCGACTCGTGCCCCTCGGTTCAGCAGGAGAGCCATGATGTTAGTGTCGCCCATTCTCGAAGCGATGTGAAGTGGTGTTGAAGCGAGGACGTGTTCGTTGGTCGAGTTTATCGAACCGGGTTTTTGTTGGAGAATATGCCCTATCTTTGACAAATCCCGCTGTTTGACAGCTTCGTGGATTTCTTCAGCTCTCGCCGTAAAGCCGCCGACTAGCGCGGCGATTACGAAGGCCAATCCGATGGCGCTCAGGGTGAATTCGGCTGCTTTGGCCGTAACACTCACCGCAGGTTTCCCTGCGCGCCAACAAAGACGTGGTGACCACGCGAATAGCACGCCGCATACTTAAGCCTCTCCAACAACAGAATTCAACCATGATTCAAGAACCGCGTCTGACCACTCGCGAACGCGCTAACACGATTTCCGAGCAAGCACCGGCTTCTCGATGGTGTCGAGGATGGCGAGGAATTTGTGCCAAATCTTCCGCTAGTCCGCGACGGTGTCCGCCCACAGGCTGTGCTGGACGGCGGAGTCGCCGTGGCCGACGCGCAGGCCGATGAGGTAGTAGAAATCGCGGTCGGGCAGGCCCTCGACATCCAGATAAACGGGCGTGCCTTCGATCTTGAGTTCCGGGCGGCCGACGATGTGGATTTTCTTCTCCCGAATCGCCAGCGCCTTGAGCGCGTGGTGATATTTCTCGCGTTTGTCGCGCAGCCGCCTGGGCCGGCGGCGCGGGCGGAAGGTGTAGGAGAGTTGCGTGACGGTGAAGATGCCCTTGCTGCGGAGTTTCTGGCGCTCCTTCGCGCTCATGCCGGCCAGCAGGCTGAGGTCGTCGGCTTCGATGGCCCTCTGGCGACAGCGGTCGCGGAACTCGCACTCGGCGCAGTGGCGGTTCAGGACGAGATCGGGCGCAGGCCCGGAGCGCGGACCGCTGAGTCCGCGCGTTGCTTCGTCCGGCTGGGACTCGCGGACATGGCTGTCCGCGCTCCGCGCATTGGGTTCGCCAGCAAGCAACATCTCGATTTTCTCGATACGCTTTCGCGTTTCGGCGAGCAAGCCAGTGGGTTTGGCTTTGGTTCGCGCGGACTCGGCGGTCCGCGCTCCGAGTTTCACCTTCAGCGTGGCGTGGTCGTCACCGTGGATGATTTTGCCGAGGGGCACTTCGCGACCCAGCATTTCCGAGAGCACAAGTGCGTCGAACGCCAAGATCAGCTTGTCGTCCGCAGTGAGTTTGTTGCGCCAGATGAAGCGGATGGGGATGAATTGGGCCGGCTTGCCCCGGCCTTCGGAGGGAATGCGCTCGACTGCGTGCAGGCGGGTTTCCAACTGCCACTCGGAGCACGGACCGCTGAGTCCGCGGGTTTGTTCATTCGGCAGAGACTCGCGGACAAGGCTGTCCGCGCTCCTATGCGGCGCTGACACCACGACGTTGGCTGCCAAACGCCATGTGGCAATTTTGAGCCTATCGGCAGATGGCGAAACAACGCGTTCGGCCTCCGGCACGGTTTCGTGCAATCGCCAAGCCGCTTCGCGTTCGTAAGATTCGTCCTGACCGCGAACCCATTCTGCGTATTCGTTGCCCGAACCGGTTTCGCCCAACGCGCGGAGGTAACATTGAGTTGGGCATTTCAGAAAAGCTTCAAAAAGTGAAAAGGTCGTTCTCATGGCAGAACATACGCCGCGTTTCTCGAAGCGCACAGGTTGAAGGCAGCGATGGCTGCAGGACAGGCGTCACGCCTGTTTCAAGAAACAATGGAATGGGAGACCGGCGCCACGCCCGTCCTGCGGAATCGGGCGGACTCAGCGATCCGTGCTGGGTGCGACTTCAAGGCTCGCCGTGGAGCGTGCGCCTGGTTGCAACGCGTAGAGATGGTTCATCGTGGCGACGAACAGAACGCCGTTGGCGGCAGTGGCGGTGCCGCTGATGGGCGAAACCAGTTCCAGTTCGGCGAGCACGTTTTTCTGCCGGTTGGCGGCGAACACGTAAAACGCTCCGCCGCGCGTGCCGAGATAGACCTTGCCATCGGCCACGTAAGGCGACGCCCAGACTTCGCCTCTGATCTCGTGCGTCCAGAGACGTTTGCCGGTCGTGGCATCCACACAATGAAACGTGCGCCCGCAATCGGCCATGAACACCATCCCCTCGTAAACCGCCGCCGTGGACATGACGTGTTTCTCCAGCGGATACGACCAGAGCAAGCCTTCCGCCCCAGCCCCGCTCCTATCCGACGCGAGCGGGTGGCGGCCAGGCCGGGTGAGGGCAATCGCGTCAATGCACTTGAGCCAGGCTTCATTCTTGCCCCACCAGAGGTCGCCGCCGCCGGCCACGTAGAGGCGGCCATCATGGAAGACGGGCATGCCGTAAATGTTGCTCGGACCTTCCCGCCGGTTGCTGTTGTAGCGATGCACGTCCTCCTTGGGCGCGGTCGGGTCAAAATCGAACGCAAAGACTTTGTTCAGCTTGAGCACTTCGCCGGGAGGCGGATTGGCGCGCACAATGTCGAAGGCATAGACCACGCCGTTGCCCGCGGCGAAGAAGATCAGCGGCCGGTGGTTGACCGTCGCCAACGACGGGGAGGACCAGGTGCAGTGGAAAATGTTGGGAGCGATGCGCTCGTCGTCGCGCGCGAGGAGGCGGCCGGTGCGCTTGTCCAGCACCACCAGACTCGGGGCATCCGGTTTGCGGATGCGTTTGTGGGTGTTGTCCACGCCGGTGCAGGAGTTCAAATAGAGATGGTCGCCGTGGATCAAAATGGAACTGTGCGCGGCGTCGTGCGGCCACGTGCCCGCGCCGGTGACGAGGTCAAACACCCAGAGGATGTCGGCATCGGTCGGTCCCGGTTTGAGGAGTTCCACGCCCGGCGGCGGCGCGAGTGGCAACGGATTGATCTCCGCCCCGGCCACGGGTCGCAGCGGCGCGCCGGAACCGGCGGCCACGGTCAATCGCGCACCTTCGTTCAGGAACGGACCGTCGTTGCCATTCGCCATGCCGCGGGCGTCCAGGCAAAGCACCTCGCCGCGATTGCTCACCAGGTAAACGCGGTCGCCCTCGACGGTCGCGGTCGAGGAAATGCCGCTTTTCGGCCAGTCGAAATAGGGGTCTTCCTCCCGCTTCGGCACCACCAACTGCCAGAGGAAGTTCCCGGTCTGTTCATCGAAACACATCAACACGCCACGATCGCCCTGATGCTTCGGATCGCGCGGTTCGCCGTTGTTCGTGCCGATGTAAACGCGCCCGCCGGCAATGATCGGGGTGGAGTGAGTCTCGGTGCCAAGCCTGGCCATCCACTTGATGTTTCGCCCGGTTTGCGGGTCGAAAGAATCGGGCAAACCCTTTTCGCTCGAAACCATGTTGCGCGTCCAGGCGTGGCCCCATTGCGGTTGGTCGGCGGCGGGCGCGTTGAGGTTTCCGGCTCCGGTAAGCATCCCTGCGGAGAGCAGAATGGTCTGGCAGTAGTGTTTCATGCGTTTGCCCTTTGCGTGCGCTTAGGTGGATCAGTGGCTTTCGGTCACGGTGGGTGCTTCGCTCGTCGGCAGCATGATCTGCCCCAGCCGCAGGGCAAGCTCGCCCAGCCCCTTGACTTGTTGCGCGTTGGCCAGCAACGCGACGGCGACATTGTTTCCGGGATGGTGCAGGAAGTAGGTCGTGCCCCCGGTGGCCCCGCCGCTGTGGCCAACCCACAGGCGTTTCTGTTGGTCTATCTGCGTTCGCCAGCCCAGTCCGTATTCGGTGCGGCTGCCATCGGGCAACACGGCGGATTCGTACATCATTCGCCGCGCGTTCGCGCCCAGCAATCGGCCATCGTTGAGCGCCATGCAAAACCAGACCAGATCTTCCGCGTTGCCCGCCATGCCGCCGCCGGCCCATTTGCAGCTTAAATCCACCTCCGGCGCCGGGACGAAACGGTCGCCTTGACGGAGATACTGCCGGCTGCGGTTCTTCACCGGCTCCTCCAAGTGCTCGAGATCGGCGGTGGCCATGCCGGCGGATCGGAAGATATGCTCCCGCAGATACAGGCGGAACGATTTGCCCGCGGCTTCCTCGACCACTGCCGCCACGATGTTGAAGGCGTAGGAGGAGTAAAGGTATTTTGTCCCCGGCGGAAACTTCAGCGGATCGTCCTTGAAAATGCCGAGTGCCTCTCCGACGGAGTGGTAACGCCGATTGCTTAACATTTCCAATCCCTGATAATGCCGGATGCCGGAAGTGTGCGTCAGGAGGTGCCGCAAGGTGATCTCCCCTTCGGGCTTGGCGGGAAAACTCGGAACGTAACGCTGGATGGGCGCGTCGAGGGAGATTTTACCCGCCTCCAACAGTTGCATCGCCGCAGTGGCCGCGATGGGTTTGGAGATCGAAGCATACCGGTAAATCGTTCCGGCGTCCGCCGGAGTCTCTTGTTCAAGGTCGGCGAAGCCGAAGCCCGTGGACCAGAACAAGCGGTTGCTCACGCCTACGGCCACGGAGAGACCGGGTGTTTGCAGCGAGGCAAATGCACCCTCCACGGTAGTCTTCAGCGCGGACAGTGTTTCCGCTGCCTGCGCCAGCGCAAGGTGAACTGCCAGAAGCAGGCAGCCGGTTAGAAGTTTGATTCGCTGATGAGCTTTCACGATTTCCTGGGGAGTTTCGACTCAGGCTTATGGATGGCATCGGAGCCTTGCACCGTGGCTGCGATGCCCCGCCGCAGCCACGAAAGGTTACTGGGAAGACGTGAGTGCAGAGTCAGCCGGGTAATCATTTCACTTCCAGCGGCGTGACTTCCACCGTGAGGCCGGTGACGGCTTTTTCCAGCGATTCGCGCAGGGCATTTACCATCAGATCCGCCGGCAGCAGCAGTTTGGCGCGAGCCTGAAAGAGCGGTTCCCCGGACATGGGCGCGCTGACACATTCGGTGGCGAGTTCCTCCACATTCACGCCTCGGGCGGCGAGCGCGTGGGCAATCTCGCGCACGATGCCGGGCCGATCATGGCCTACGACTTCCAACGCGGCGAACTGCGGGGGCGAGAGGGAGACAAACGCGTCGTCCGAGCGCACCACAATGGTCAGGTCAGGCAGTGTGGCCAGCCCCTGCTCCAGTGCCGCGCGGCGCGCGGCCGCAACCTGCAGGCGCAGGATGCCGGCGAACTCACCCCCCAATCGGCACATGCGGCTTTCCAGCCAGTTGCCACCATGCTCGGCGACCACGCGTGCGACCGATTCCACCAGGCCAGTGCGATCCTTGCCAATGACCGTCAGGACGAGAAGAACTTGCATTGCGCCAGTGTTAACCCGCCACCTGCCGGTGACAAGTGATTCCGGGCCCAGGCGCTCAGAAAGTCCAACGCGTAAACACTACTCCATCGGACGCCCACATCTTGTGGAGTTACCGACGATCGGTGAACTGGATCAATTGCTGGAACTCATCTAAACTGGGCGCGAACTCATCTGCGGTTCGCTGCAGTCGCGAGTCCTGGAGTTGACCGTTTGAAACCATCGGAAGACATCTGACATGCTGGCAAGTATATTCAACGACGTGATCGGCCCGGTCATGCGCGGACCATCAAGTTCGCATTGCGCGGCCGCATTGCGAATCGGGCGGCTGGCGCGCGATCTGATGGGCGGCGCCTTCGAGGAGGTTCTGATCGAGTTCGACCGCAACGGCTCGCTGCCCACGACGCATGACAGCCAGGGGTCGGACATGGGATTGGGTGGTGGGTTAATGGGGTGGGAAGCCGACGACGAGCGACTGCCCAACTCAATGCAAGCCCTGCGGGAAACCGGGGTGTGCATTCGTATCAAGACGGTGGACGCGGGTGATCCGCATCCGAACACCTACCGGCTCACGTTGCGCAACGGACCCGAAACCCGGTTCTTGCGCGCCATCTCCACCGGCGGCGGGATGATCGAAGTGCTGAACGTGGATGGATTCGAGGTATCCCTGTCTGGCGATTGCTTTGAAACGCTGCTGTGGGTGCGCAGTGACGGCCCGGAACTGGCGCGCCGGCTGGCCACGTTGCTGGACGCCAACGCCGTGCTGGCGCACGAAGCCGGCGGCACACACCTGGTTGAAGTGAAGGCGGGCGAGTTCGTCAGCGATGCAATTCTCTCCCGCTTGAACGGAGCGTTCGACATTCAGGCCGTGAAGCGTTTGTCTCCCGTGTTGCCGGTGTTGTCGCAGCGGGACGCGCAGGTGCCCTTCACGACCTGCGCGGACATGCTGCGTTACGACGCGGGGCGCAACACGCCGCTCTGGAAGCTCGGGGTGCAATACGAAATGGCGCGCGGCGGCCTCACGGAGGCGGAAGTCATCGCCAAAATGGTGGACCTCGTCCGCATCCTTCGGCAGTCCATCGCCCAAGGCATCGCGGGCACGCGCTACGACGACCGGGTGCTGGGCCATCAGAGTGGCAAGTTTAATGAATTGGTGCGGGCGGGGCGTTTGCTCAACGGCGGTGTGCTCGATCGAATCGTTCTGTATGTCTCCGCGCTGATGGAAGTGAAGAGTGCCATGGGTGTCATTGTGGCCGCGCCGACGGCGGGGGCGTGCGCGGCCCTGCCCGGAGCGGTGATCGCCACCGCCGAGGAGTTGGGAATCGGGGAAGTGGAAATGGCCAGGGCGATGCTGGCCGGCGGCATCATCGGCATATTCATCACCACGCAATCGAGTTTCGCCGCCGAGGTGGGCGGATGCCAGGCGGAGGGTGGGTCCGCGGCATGCATGGCGGCGGCGGCGCTCGTGGACATGGCGGGCGGCACGCTGGCTCAATCCGTTGCGGCGGCTTCACTGGCGCTCCAAAGCATGTTGGGCTTGATTTGCGATCCGATCGCCAATCGCGTCGAAGCCCCCTGTCTGGGCAAGAACGTGATGGCGGCCAGCAATGCGCTCGCCTGCGCGAACATGGCCCTGGCAGACTACGACCCCCTCATCCCGCTGGATGAGGTGATCGAGACGGCCAAGCGGGTCGCCAGCCAGATGCCACGCGAGTTGCGTTGCACGGCCCTGGGCGGGCTTTCCACCACGCCAACGTCAAAGGCGATTGAGCAACGGTTGACCGCAGGCAAAGCCGCCGCGTGCGGAAGTTGCGGTGGCCGGCCACCGAACAATTCACAAGCAACCTGAGAACCGCGAGGCAATTCGCAAGACCCGAGAAGTGCCATTATGAAAACTGCGAACAAACCAATTTCCACGCGCACGCCTGCCGCCATCAACCGGCGGCAGTTCCTCCGCACCGCCGGACAAACGGCCACGGTCCTGGCCACCGCTTCCACCGCTGTGCCCTCCATTTTGTCCGCACCCGCGCCCAGCCGGACCATCGGCGTGGGTTGCATCGGCATCGGCACCCGCGGTGGCGACCTCCTGAACGCCGTCGCGTTGACACCCGGCGTCAAGGTGGTCGCCGTCTGCGACGTCTATGGACCGCACCGCCAGAAGGGCGTCGAGCGCAGCCGCAACCCGGACGTGAAGGCTTACGTGGATTACCGTGAGTTGCTGGCCGATGCCAACGTGGACGCCGTTATCATTGCCACGCCGGACCACTGGCATTGCCAGATGGTGCTCGACGCGGTGAAGGCGGGCAAAGACATCTACTGCGAGAAGGGGTTCTCGCGGACGCTGGCCGAGGCCAGGTTCATGCGCGACGCGCTCAAGCAGAGCTGGGTGGTTTTCCAACTCGGACACCAGGCGCGGCAGGATACGTGTGCCCTGCAGGCGAAGGAACTGATCGCCCGTGGCGTCCTCGGGCCCATCACTCTGGTGCGAACCGGTCGCTTCAAGTCCACCGAACCGCACCAGCCCAACTGGCGCTGGTACGGCTATTACAATCAATGGAAGCGCCCCGACCCGGAACAGGTCCGCAGGGAAGTGGACTGGAATCTCTGGCTGGGGCCGGCCCCGCAAATTCCCTGGAACGAACGTCACTTCTGGCATTGGCGCTGTTACTATGCCTACGGCACCGGTTACGCCGGCGATCTGCTGTCACACGAAATGGATTTTGTGCAATATCTTCTCGGTCATGGCATCCCCGACACCTGTATTTGCGCCGGCCAGATTGCGTTGCTCCGCGATGACCGCGAAGTGCCCGACACCTGGGTCGCCACCTACCAGTTCGAGAAGCTGGGGCGCACCGTCACGTTTGAAGGCAGCATGAACACCACCGACCGTCAACCGGTGACGGTTTGTGGGCGCGAGGCCACGCTGCGGTTTGACGCCATCGCGCACGACGTGAGTACGTTTGAGATCATCCCCGCAGCGCACGCCCGCAACGCCGGCCTGCCCAAAGGCTACACGCGCGGCCAGACGCCGGCTCAACCCAATCACATTGTGGATTGGTTGAATTGTATTCGCACCCGCGGCACCCCGAAGTGTTCGACCGACGAGGCATTCATCGAGACGGCGACCTTCCTCATGTCGCTGAAGGCGCAGCAGGAACAACGCATGGTGCGCTGGGATGCCGCGCGGGAAGAAATCGTCTAGCTCAGGACCATTGCCAGGAACTCTCCATGAAGACCACCATATTGCTCCTGTTCAACGTCGCGATTCTGCTTTGGCCCGCCGCGGCGCAAGACGCCGGCCCCGATTCCGCCTCCAAGGCTGAGGCCGGCCAGGTCACCTCCCATGTCCGGGGACTGCACGGCTACATCGGTTTCAACCACGAAAAGCTGCCGGCCGAGGGTGGCTACACCGCCGGGATGGGTTTCTATGCCGCCGTCTGGCCGTTGGTGGACCAGCCGCTGGCCCGTTTCCAGATCGGCCTGCCGAGTTCCTGGATTCAACCGGACAACTCCGACAACAAGGACCAACCACTCGCGCCGGAAGGCACGCTGGCCCGAACGTGGAAACCACGCGGGCCGACGTGGAGCAGCGTGTTCCAAACGATCGAAGGCGGCCTGGGCTACTGGCGGGGCAATCATTTCCGCTACGGTCCGCCCAAGTTCAGCATGAACTCCACGCCGCAATGTTACGACTACGAGATCGGCTCGCCCGGTTGGTCCTTCTTCTACAGCGACGAAGCCCTGCCGGACGAACGCCTCGGCATCGCCCAACTCAGCAACCGTCTCTTGATTCCTCCCGATGCGTTGCCGTTCGAGGGCAACCCCAACGGCGAGTTCCTCGGCTACTCTTGGATGGCGCTGCCGTTCACCGACCCGACTGCCGGCGATCCGCCGACGGGCGACCAGAGCTGGACCTGTTTCCTCAGCGCCGCCAACTTCAAAGGTCCGATCGCTTATTACATTCCGGAGACGTGGAGCAAAATCGGCAAGCTGTTCAACTACCCATTCCTCTACGGTCGCGGACTCGACGCGCGGCCCGGCATCATGGGTGGTGGTGCGATGGAGATCAATACCGTGCCGTGCTTCGAGGCCCGGGACGCCCAAGGGCGCATCTACTCGAAGATTCCCAAGCTCCAATTCCCCGTGGACGACCACGGTCGGGCCTTCCTCGTGCAGGACGTCACCTACTACTCGAAGGCGGCCCTCTACCATGCGTTCAAGTCCTGGCGGGATGGCGGCCCGGCCTGCTCTGGGCGCTTCGACGAGAAAGGCGCTTTCCAGCCCAAGCTCAACACGCGCACGACGCGCTACAACCAGGCGGACCAGCCGATCGTCGGCGTGGAACGCGCCTTCGACACGCGCATCTTCGAGGGCAACGTCTGGGGCCTGCAATGGTTCACCAACGACCTCAGCGGCGCGGGTCTGTTCCCGCAATACTACCAGCACGTCCGTGAGGAGCGGCTCGCCGTCCCAGAGGCAAAGGTGCCGGCAGAGACCCGGCTACGCGCGCAGCAATTCGCGCTCGCCAAGCCGGGTCCGCCCTACACCTCGCCCACCGTCGGTGCTTGGGCCAAACCCGGCCCGAAACTCGGCCCCTTCACCGTAAAGCTCGTGGATGGCTCCCTGGTCACTTACTGGTGGTATCGCTTCGTGGACCAGCCGTCCTTCCAACAATACCACTGGAGCGCAGAGAAGAAGGCGAAACTACAGGCTTTCGTGGAACAGCTCCATGTCACCTGGCCGCCGGATCGCGACTATATGGCGCCGCCCACGCGAGGCACGCTGGTTTCGCTCGATCCGGCCCTGCTCGTCACGCCGCCGAAGGGCCTCGAGGTGGGCTACGTGCCCATCGTCACCCGGCAAGAGGCGGCCACCAAGCCGCCCACGCACTGATGCTCGCCAAACGCTCGAGTTGCTTGCGGGACTACAGCGGGATCAGATCAACTCCGGGGCGCGTCCGCGCCAACGGACGGGGCTCCGGGAGCGCCGGCGAGGCGTCGGAGAACGCCCGCGCGAATCGGCTCCGCGGTTTGGCGGGCCCGCCAGAAGTTGAAGAACCGTGGGACGCCATTTACCCCACACTAAAAGGAGAGTCTGCGCCGTCTCACCCCACGGACGACTCAGGAAACATTCATCCGTGCAGAAATTGATTTGAAACCTGACGGTAACACCCGTTAAATGACCACACCCTAATCCACTCAATCTATGGAAATCACAAAGCAAACATCCGGTGACAGTCTGGAGCTGATGTTATCCGGGCGCGTGGACGGCGCGGCCGCCAACGAACTCGAAATCGAAGTGCTGGCGGCCATCAAGCAAGGCGTTGGGGCCATCTTCATCAACCTGGCCCAAGCGACGTTTCTCTGTTCGGCCGGCATCCGGGTGCTCCTGCAATATCACCGCCAGATGAAGACCAAGGGCGGCAAACTGCTGGTCACCCGGCCGTCACCCGAGGTCGCTTCCACGCTGGAAATGACCGGCTTCCCCGAGTTGGTCGAAAAGTAACCGCCGGAAAAGCCAGGCATCGGCGTGCGGCTATGATTGACCAGCTTGAACTTTCCCTGCGCAATCAACCGTCGGAGATCGCGCGGGCACAGGATGAGTTGGAGCGTTTTGCGGCGAGGAACGCCGTTCCCAAGCGACCTCTCCACGACGTGCAACTGGCCCTCGAAGAACACCTCGCCAACCTTGTCCGCCACGCTTATTCCGACGACCGGGAGCATCGCATCCAAGTGCAATTCCAACTCGAACAGCACCAGCTTCGCGTCGAAGTCGAAGACGACGGCAAACCCTTCAACCCGCTGGAACAGCCTCCTCCCGACCTGTCGCTGCCGCTCGACCAGCGGCCCATAGGCGGGCTGGGTCTGCACATGATTCGCAAGTCACTCGACCACGTGGAATACCGGCGCGTGGAGACGCACAACATCCTGGTGATGATCAAGCGGGTTTGAGCCAGTCACGCCCGCCCGCCCGCCCGGTCAGAACTCGATTTCCAGTATGGATAAGTCGTCCTCCAGCGGACGCTCGCCGCGACTCTGTTCCGCCCAGGCCACGAACTCATCGAGCTTGGAGCGACCTGCTGTCCGCGGGCGGTTCAGTTCCGCGACCAAATCCGTCAGTTGCAGCGTGCTGCCGTCCGGACGCGAAATCTCATAGGCGCCGTCGCTGAACACGTACAGCCGGCTGCCCGGCGCCACCACACACGAGGCACTGCGAAACTCCGCTTCCGGATCACACCCAATCAACCTCCCGCCGGTGCTCAACTGGCGCGCTCCGGTGGACTCAACCAACAACGCCGGCGGATGACCGCCGGAGGCGAAGCGCACTTCCCGCTTCCTCCGATCGAACACACCATACCAGATGGTGAAGAGCAGGTTGTGCTGTTGCTCCATCCGAAAGGTGTGATTGAGCTGCTTCAACACGGCGGCTGGATCGCCAAAATCCGTTCCCGGTAACGACTGCGCCCGCAGCACGTTCAGGACGGAAACCGAAAGCAACGCAGCCCCGACGCCGTGACCGGACACGTCGAGGAGATAGACCGCCAGTTGCTCCGGGTTGATCCAATGATAACCAAAGATGTCGCCACCCAGTTCCGCCGAGGGCTGGAATCGCCACTGTAATTTGACCGGCTCTTCCAGCGGCGGCGGCAGCAACGAACTCACGTAGCCGGCCGCCTCGGCTAGTTCGCCGGCCAGATGCTTCTGGCTTTGCAGCAACGCCTCGTAGGTCTGGCGTTCCCGGTCGCGCAGCCGCTTCTTCTCAAGACACGCGCCAATCCGCGCCCGCAGAAACACCGAATTGAACGGCTTGGCCAGGTAATCCTCCGCGCCCATTTCGATGCAGCGCGCGATCCCGTTTTCCTCGTCCAATGCGGAGAGCATGATGACGGGCGTTTCGTGCAGCTCCGGATCGGCCTTGAATTTGGCGAGCACTTGAAAGCCGTCCAGGCCCGGCATGATCATGTCCAGCAGCACCAGATCGAACTCCTGGCTGCGGGCCAGCGCCAGCGCCTGCAAACCGCCGGGCACGGCCGAAACCGTGTAACCGCAGCGGCGCAACCGGCGCGCCAGCATCTCGCGGCTGCTTTCGTCGTCGTCCACCACCAGAATCGCCCCCTCGTCGTGGAACGCGCTCCGGGCGCTTTTTGGCTCGGGCACTTTGAAGGTGAACCCCAGATTCAGCGCAATGGCCTGCGGGGTCGGCACGCTGCCTTCCGCGGTGCCGGCGGCGGACGACAAGACGGGTTCGATCAGGTAGGCTTCCATCAACGCCAGCCAGTTCACGGCGGCCTCCCGAATTTTCTTCAGGTCCGGGATGACTCCCTGCATCGCCGGATCGTCGGCGTGTTCGATCAGCAAGTCGCTGTAGCCGATGATGTGGTTCACCGGTGTTCGCAACTCATGATAAAGCTGATGCAGGTCGCGCTGCTGAAAGAACTGTTCCTCGTCAAAATAGCGCCCGATTAGAACCTGCAACTCGCGCCCGCCGGCGTGGATGCGCCGCAAGTCCTCCGCGTGCGCGGCGGGAATCTGGCCCTCCTCCATCAGCATCTCGCAGTAACCGAGGATGTGGTTGATGGGCGTGCGGAGTTCGTGCCGCATCCGCGAGAGGTCCGGTCGTTCCCCGTTGGCAGCTTGCTTGAGTGTCGGGTCCGTGGGTTGGCTTCGTTTGGAATGGCTCATGCGTCAGTAGGAAGTCCTGAATCCGAAAACCGAAATCCGAGACCTGAAGTCTGTAGCGCAGGTTTCCAAACCTGCTGTATCGCCGATTTCCAAATCGGCGGATCGGGCGACCGTTCCCAACCCGGCGGGTTGAAAACCCGCGATACAGCAGAATTCAATTCTGCGCTACTTTGGTTGTCGCTCCGCCGCGCTGCGACTTCGTGTTTCATGGGTCAACCATCATCCCGGCTCCAACTTTCGGGATTCGGATTTCGGCCATCGGATTTTGCACTCCCGCTCATGCTGGCGTGGTCCCGCCCAACAGTTTTTCGATCTTGCCCAACAGGCGCTCCAGTTCCACCGGCTTGGTGTCGTAATCGTCGCACCCGGCTTCGCGCGCCCTGCGCTCGTCCTCGGCCATCGCGTGCGCGGTCAGCGCAATGACCGGGATGCCGCGCGTGGCCTCGTCCGCTTTCAACTGCTTGGTCGCCGCCCACCCGTCGAGGACCGGCAAGCTCATGTCCATCAGGATCAAGTCCGGCAATTCGCCGCGGGCTTTGTCCACGCCTTCCTGACCGTCACCGGCGCAGACCACCGCGTAACCTTTGCGTTCCAGCCGCCGCGACAACATGTCGCGATTCATCTCATTGTCTTCCACCAACAGTAGTTTTGCCATGGGTTGTTCGCTTTCTCTTGCTCTTGATCTTGTTCTTAATCTTGCTTGTGCTCTGGCTCTCAATCCTGCTCTCCCCGATCCGTTGACACCCGATAATCAACTGCTTCTTCCCCCAGACGATCCGGCGCGATGCTCCGAATCAGTCCCACCAGCAGACAGACTGTTTCGTACAACAATTGCTTCCCGCTTTGGATTTGCTCGTCAGTGCATTTCCCCTTGGCCACCAGCACGTCCAGGCAAGCCGCACACTCCAACGCCGATCCTCTGGCGGTGTCCAAATACCGGCACCGATCAGGCACCGTGTACTTGGCGTTGCCTTCCGCAAGGTTCAACGGAATCGAGGTCGAAGCGCGATCCAACTGGTCTGCCACGGCCAGCTTCGACGGCAGCTCTTCCAGCAAGGGGCTGGACCAGGCAACGAATTGAATGCCGCGTTGATAGGCGAGGAGTTTTTCGTGGTCGAATGTCGGTTTGGTTGTGTTCATAGGGGAGTTGAGTCAGGAGCAGGAGCAAGAGCACGAGCAAGAATAAGAGCAGGAGCAGGGGCAAGGCCACGATTACGAGCAGGAGCAAGGACACGAGCACGAGCAAGCGACGCAATCCGCGCACTCCTTGACTCGGTTTTGTTGTCTTCAATCACTTCGATATTCTCCCGCTCTTAATCTTGCTCTTAATCTTGCTCGTGCTCTGGCTCTCAAATCTTCATATCCCCCCTCCCAGTTCCAGTCCTGCCAAGGCCCGCAATTCCGCCAGCAGTTCCTCGCTGCTCGTCGTGCCCTTCGGCAGGATCTTCGCCACCTGCCCGTTCAATCGCCGCCGGTCCTCTTCCGTGAGGTCCTTGGCCGTGATCACCACCACCGGCACGAGCCGGCCATCCGGCCGCTCGCGCAGTGCCCGCATGAACTCGAAGCCGTCCATCTCGGGCATCATCAGGTCCAGCAGGATCACGCCCGGCATCCGGGACTGGAGTTGCTCCAGGCCCAGGCGTCCGTTGGCCGCCTCCGACACCTGCCAACCATCCTTCTCCAGCGTCCGCCGCAGCATCTCCCGCGTGGCCGCATCGTCCTCTACCACCAACACCTGCTGCGCCGCGCCGGCGTGCCGATACTTGTGCAACACTTTGGCCAGCCGCTGGAAATCTATCGGCTTGGTGAAATAATCCGCCGCACCGAGGGCAAACCCCATCTGCTTTTCATCCACGATGGTAAGCATGATCACCGGAATGTCCGCCGTGGCGGGATCGCCTTTCAGCGCGTTCAGGACGGACCAACCGTCCAGGTGCGGCATCATCACGTCCAGCGTGATGACCGCCGGATGGAGTTGTTTGGCCAGGGCCAGGCCGCTCTGCCCGTCTCCGGCCAGCACGACCCGGAAACCTTCCTTGCCCAGTGAACGTTCGATCAGATCCCGCGCCTGGGCGTCGTCATCAATCACCAGCACCGTCGTAGCCGCCGACGTAAGGAGGCGGTTGGTTTCGTCGCTCCGCCTCGTGACCTCGGCGGCTACATCCGGAATCATCTCCTTGACCTGCGTTGGCAGCACCACGGTGAACGTGCTGCCTTTGCCCGACTCACTCTGCACCGTGATGTCTCCGCCCATCATCTGACAGAACTTGCGGCTGATGGCCAGGCCCAGGCCGGTGCCGCCATACTTGCGGCTGGTGGAGGAATCCGCCTGCGTGAAGGCCTGGAAGAGCTTGTTCAACTGCTCGGGCGTCATGCCGATGCCGGTGTCGGAAACCTGAAACGTGATGCGTGATGCGTGATCAGCAAGAATGGATGAACGCTCGCCCTCACCCCGGCCCTCTCCCCCGGGGAGAGGGAGACCCATTTCCGGCGTCGGGGTTGGTGATGGACCGTCCGGCAAATCCAGTCGCAGGTTCGCGGAGGCAGCGGCGGCCGATTCCCCCTCTCCTGGGGGAGAGGGCCGGGGTGAGGGCGGGCCATCGTGTCTGACTTCTAACTTGATCGTCCCCTTCTCCGTGAACTTGCTCGCGTTGCTCAACAGGTTGAACAGCGTCTGCCGCACCTTGGTCACGTCCGCATGCATCGTCCCCACATCCGCGGGGCACTCCACTTCCAACCGGTTGCCGTTCTTTTGCACCAACGGCTGGACCGTCGCGGCGACGTCGTTCACCAGCTTCGCCACGTCATATTCCTCCAGATACAAGGTCATCTTGCCCGCTTCCACTTTCGACAGGTCCAGAATGTCGTTGATCAGCCCCAGCAGATGTTTGCCGGCGCCGTGAATCTTCTCCAAATCCGGCACGAAGCCCTTTTGGTTCAGGTCCTGGGCTTCCTCCTGTAACATCTCGCTGTAACCGATGATGGCGTTTAGCGGCGTGCGCAACTCATGGCTCATGTTCGCCAGAAAACTGCTCTTGGCCTGGTTCGCCTGGTCGGCCTGCTCCTTGGCGCGTTCGAGGGCCGAGGCCGCCTCTTTCTCCGCGCTCACGTCCCAGGCCACCATCTGCACGCCGGTAATCCGCCCCGCGGCATCGCGAATGGGTGTGCGAATCGAGTGAATCCAAAAGGGTGGCCGGCCCGGACGCTCGATTTCGAATTCGCGCTCGAGAGGCTGTCCCGTCCGGATCACTTCCTGATCGGCCGCCCGGACGTTTGCCGCCACCTGAGGCGTCGCCCAGGCTGAATCGTCCTTCCCAAGCGGGTCACTGAACGTGGCGCCGAGTTTCTTTTGGATGAATTCCACGCCCAGCCGGTTGATGAACGTAAACCGTCCTTCACGATCCTTTCGGATTACCATCACGGGAACGTTCTCGACCAGGGACTCAAAGTACTCCTGCGCCTGTTTGCGTTCCGCCACCTCGCGCTCCAAAGCGACCTTCGAGGCGCGTTCTTGATCAAGCATCTGTTCGCGCAGCCGCTCCGCCTCACGGCGCTTGCGCACGTAAAGCAATCGCGCGACGACCGCCCAACCCGCGAAGCCCAACAGCCCGCCGAGGCCCCCGCCCACGATCAGTCCGTTCGCATACCAGGGCGTGATGATCCTCAAGAACGCCCGTGCCGGTTCGGAGTAATTCAAATCGCGGTCAATGAACTGGACGAAGAAGGTGTATTCGCCCGGGGCTTCGGGATTCCAGTTGAACTGGGTGGCGGACATCGGTTCACGCCAGGCGGGGTCGCGCTTGGCGGGCGGCGTCTCGACGCTTCCCGGCACGATGGCCTGCCGGTAGAAGCGGCGCATCGGCTGCGTCTTGAAATCCACCGCGCTGAATTGGAAGGCGACCAGTTGGCCAAAGGGAATTGGCGGGACGGCGGCGGTGCGGTGTTCGCGGTCGGTCTTCACCACTAGTTCCGGTGGCGGAGGTGTCCGCCGCGTGGGCCGGTAGCGCGTGATGCCTTTGTCCGAGGTGATCCAATAGTCGCCGTCATGATCCTGGGTGATCGAGCGGGTGATCATGCTGATCAGCCCATCCTCCTCATCCAGGGACGACCAGGTGATGCCGTCGTAACGGAACAGTCCTGCCTCCGACGTCCACCATAACAGGTCGTCCCGGTCCCGAAACGTGGTCGCAACCACGCCGGAGGGGATCGGTCGGTCCACCGTGCCTTCCTGGGCGACAAACTCTTTGCCATCGTATCGCACCAGGCCTGCCTCGGTGCAGATGTACAGGAATCCATCCGGACCTTCCTGAAAACTCGCCACCACGTCCGACGGCAAATCCCCATCCGTGCTGACGGACGTGAAATGGACCACGTTGCTGCCTTCGATGCGGCTCATACCCTGCGGCTGATACCGTGTGCTGGTCCACAGCCGTCCTTGAGCATCCCGATAGATGGTGCTCACAAAGTTCGTTGGTCCGGCAATTCGCTCCGCGCTGAGAACGCTTCCCGCCGCCGGGGACAGGGTAACCCGATAGAGGCCCTGGTTCCATCGCCCCACCCACAACGTGTTTGGTTTCTCAAACAGAAGCCCATCGGTATCCCCACCCCGGCTGCGAAACGCCTCCAATCCGGTCGGAACCCGAATGGGCTTATCGCCCCGCGAATCCGCCGTGGGATCGAAATATTGCAATCCCAGTGACGGCGCTCCCCAAGTGCCAATCCACAATCCACCGTTGGGGTCGGCTTGGAGAGCCGCTGCCCGGGGAATGTTAAGTCCGTCGTCGGGACCGAAAACTCTAAAGAGCCTTCCGTCCCCAGTCTTTTGGCGGGGGTGTAAGCGGGCCAGAAAGGGAGTCGCCCTGGGATCGGAGAACCAAACGGCTCCGTCGCTGGTGACGGCGCTGGCGAGCACCTGTTCCCCTGGCAGGCCATCGGCACGTGTGAAATTCTGGAAGGTGGACTCTTCGTACCGATAAACGCCGCCGTCCGTCGCCATCCAGAGTGCGCCGTCCGGTCCGGTTTGCACCTGCAACACCCATGAGTTGGGGGCGCCGGAGTTTTCTCCGAACCGCACGAGACCGGGTCCGCCGGGATTTAACCGCGTGATGGTGCCGGCAATGTGTCCAAACCAGACAATACCTTCCGGCGTCACGTGAATCGCCGTTGGTAGTAGATCAAGTGGCACATGAACAAAAGCCTGCCCGTCGTAACGGGTGATCCCCCGAAAACCACCAGAATTGTCTTGAAACCAGAGACTGCCATCCGGCGCCAGATGCAGGGCATCCTGATTGCGCGTGACCAAGCCGTCACTCGTGGTCAACCGAACCACGTTTGTGCCGTCCACCCGCCAAAGGTCCTGTCCTTCTGTCACCGTCCAGACGCGGCCAAGGCGATCCACTGCCAGGGCTTTCGATTTTGTCAGTGTCTCACGCAGGGTAATGGGAGGAATGCCGGGCACTTCGCGGAACGATTGGCCATCAAAGCGGGTCAGCCCTCCGCGCGTGCGCAACCACAACACCCCATCCGGGGTGGCTTCGATGTCATACACGCGACCGCTGGTCAGGCCGTTGGTGCCGCTCGGGAAATTCTGGAACTGACGCGTGGCGGGATCGAATCGGGAAGCGCCCAACTCCGTGCCGAACCACAAATTGCCGTCGCGCGCCGCGAAGATGCAAAAAACCCGATTGTCCAGCAGGCCGTCGCGCTTTGAGAGGTTGGTGAATCGGGCGCCTTCGAAGCGCGACACCCCGTTCATGGTGGCGATCCATAACGCGCCATCGGGCGTAAACTGCAAATCACGCGTGCGGTTGCTGGGCAAACCGTTCGCGGAGGAGTACCGCCGCCAGCGGCCTTTGTGGACAGGAGCAATCTGAAAATCGGCCTCGACCGATTGACCAGGCTGAACCCGCACCGGTTCACCGCCGCGAAACGGGAGATGGCCGTCGGGGAGGACCACGCTCAGGCGATATTCGCCGGGGCGGAGGTTGAGAAAGCTGTAGCCGGGCGTGCCATTCGTGGTGACGGTGGCGGCTACCAGACCGGGCGGTTTCAACTGGCCCGCCTCCCACGGCGGGGCATCAGCCCGGACCACCATGATCCCCACGTCGGAGAGCGCCGAGCCATCGAACGCGGTGACCTTGCCACTGATGCTTACGGCCGGGCGCAGCGTCAGGTTCAGTTCGGTCCTTTTTCCCGGAGGACAACTGACGCCCAGTGCCCAGACGCCCAACCCCTCCGCGCTGGCGGCGACATCAAACGTGTTGTGCGGCGAGCGCAAGATGAGCGTGTAGCGCCCATCAGCCCCCGAGTTGCCGGTGGAAACCTCCTGCTCCTGATGGAGCACGCGGATTGCCGCGTTCGTCACCGGGTTGCCGGCGGCATCGGCAACCTGGCCGGCCAGAATGGTTGGCAATTCCAACTGGCTGGATGCCCGACCACGGGCTTGAACCACGCGCGCGTTGCCGACGAGCGTGCCGTGATGGTTGTTGGTCGTGGCATCGCGTCCCGCGTTGGCGGGATCGTTGAAATTCCACAAGCCGACCAATCCGGGCTCCGTTCCGGTGAGTTGCCGCGACATGGAGGCCTGAATCTGCTCCGGCGTGCGCGCATGATCCCAAATCCGGACCTCGTCCATTTGCCCATGGGAATCCTCGTCGCCGGACCCCGTCGCATGAAAACGGGAGCGACCCAGAAAATTGGCAGGGGTCCACTCCGCGTCCCACTGAAACTGTTGAACCGCCTCGGAAAGCAAGCTGCCATTGAGGTACAGCTTCAATCCTCCATCGCCGGCGGTTGCCGCCACATGCACCCACTCTCCGGCGCGAAGCACGTCGTCGGCAGTAACGTAGCTCACTTCGGAACCGACCAGGATCTCTGCGCGCAGGGCGTTGGTCCGACTATGATTGTGAATATTGAAGGTGTAATTCGCCAACGCCAGATCGGCAAACCGCGACATGTAACGAAAGCTGTTCCACTTGACCCGCCCTTCCACCGTCACTTTCGTGAGATTGGTAAACGCGCCCGCCGGGAGTTCGACGAAACTGTTGGTGCCGTCCAATTCCAGCACGGATTCCATGTCGGCGACGCTCGGTGCTGAGGGTAGTTGGGCGGCGACCACCCGGGCGTTGCCGATCATCCGACCATCATGGCCGGCAGGCGTGGCATCCTTGACCAGCCCTCCGGCGACGTTCGCAAAATTCCACAAGCCCGCCAGCCCCGGCTCGGAGCCGGTCAGGCGCTGAAACATGCCTTCGCGAATCTGTTCGGCAGTCCGGCGGACTTTCCAGACGCGGAACTCGCCGATGCGCCCCGCGAAGGTATCGAGACCAACGCCGCCCGCACGGTGCCAGGCACCGATGAAGTTCTTTTTACCGGAGACGGAATTGAACGAACCCGTGAAGGGGGCGACCCCAATCAGGCCGCCGTTCAGATACAGTTCCATGCCCCCCGGCCCGCTCACCGCCGCCAGGTGCAGCCACTCGCGAGCCGGCACGCTTGACCGCACTACCGCTTCTGACGTCGGACCTCCGACTTCAAACTGGCTGATGAAGTACTGCAAACCCTGTCTCAGATTCCAAGGCCGGCCTACTCCCATGTCGTGCTGATATTCCCCAAAGTTGAAGAACCGCTGAATGCCATTCCAGTGATCCGGTCGCATCCACGCCTCGACCGTGCCCTCGGTGAACGTGTGGAAAATGTCATCCGGCAACTGGACGTAACTGTTCGTGCCATCGAGTTCGAGGACTGTTGCCGTCGTGGCTACGATTCCCGGTGTCGGAAGTTGGGCCGTGACCACCCGGGCGTTGCCGATCTGCCGGCCATGATGCCCGCCGGGCGAGCTGTCGCGGAGGACGCCGTTCTCCGCACTGTCAAAGTTCCACAGCCCCGCCAGCCCCGGCTCGTTGCCCGTCAGCCGTTCAGACATGGACCGGCGGATTTGGTCTTCGGTTCGGCGGTGATTCCAGACGCGCAACTCATCCATCTGTCCGCGGAAATCCTGGTCGCCCGCATTCTGCGCCAGTCCGCGTCCGAGCACGTTGGTTTGCGAAACCTTGATGTCCGCGAAGCTGGCTGGAGTCGCGTGTTCCCCGGCGAGCACACCGTTAACATAGAGCTTCATTCCTCCCGGCCCGGAAACCGCCGCCAGATGAATCCATTCGTTGGTTCGAAGCAGGCCATTTAACCGAATGATGTTTTGGAACTGCGGATTACCCTGCGCAAATTCGGGATAGAGGTTGAACCGCAAATCGGGGGTCTGGAGGTGATTGAAGAGGCTCATGGACTGCCAGGCCGCGCCGAATTCAAAAATGCGCGAGTAATCCTGAAAGGCGTCCCACTTCGCCCAGACTTCCACCGTGGCCTCGGTGAGGTTGGTGAAGATGTTGGGCGGCAGCTCGGCCCAACTGTTCGTGCCATCCAGTTCAAGCACGCGGTTGGGAGTGGGCGCATTGGCCGGTTGGCCGAGAACCGGCGTGGCCACAGCCAGCAGTAACAGCCAAACGATGTAGCGAGTTGTCTTCATGCCTGAATCATGGGGTCTTCGCCGCGCAGTGTTGCATCACCTCACGGACCATAGCCAGCAATTGTTCCTGGCTGGCCGCGCCCTTTTGAATGATCCGCTCCACTCCGCCGTTAAGCCGGCGGCGATCTTCCTCGGTCAAATCTTTGGCCGTGATGACAATCACCGGGACGCGCGGGCTGTTGCCGCGCTGCCGCAGCGCTTCCATGAATTCAAAGCCGTCCTTCTCCGGCATCATCAGGTCCAGCAGAATCAGGGCAGGGGCGGTTCCATTGAGTTTCTCCAATGCGACCTTCCCGTTCTGGGCCTCCAGCACAGACCAGGCTTCCTTCTCCAGCACGCGCCGCAGCATCTCCCGGGTTTCGGCGTGGTCTTCCACAATCAACACCGTCTGCCGATCATTGGGTTTGCGATACTTCTCCAGCACCTGATGCAAGCGCGAGAAATCAATCGGCTTGGTGAAGTAATCCGCCGCACCCAGTGCGAAACCCATCTGCTTGTCATCCACGATGGTGAGCATGATCACCGGAATCTCCGCCGTGGCCGGATCGGCTTTCAACGCGCTCAATACGCTCCAGCCATCCAGGTGCGGCATCATGACGTCGAGGGTGATGACGGCGGGCTTGAGTTGTTTGGCCAGGGCCAGACCGGTTTGCCCGTCCGCGGCGACTTCCACGCGGAAACCGTCCTTGGCCAGCGAGCGTTGCATTAGATCATGGACTGCCGGATCGTCATCTATCACCAGCACCGTCGTAGCCGCCGACGTAAGGAGGCGGTTGGTTTCGTCGCTCCGCCTCGTGACCTCGGCGGCTACCTCCGGAGTTATCTCCTTGACCTCCGTTGGCAGCGTAACGGTGAACGTGCTGCCCTTGCCCAACTCACTCTGCACGGTGATGTCCCCGCCCATCAACTGGCAGAATTTCCTGCTGATGACCAACCCCAGGCCGGTGCCACCGTACTTGCGGCTGGTGGAAGAATCCGCCTGCGTGAAGGCCTGAAACAGCTTGTTCAACTGCTCGGGCGTCATGCCGATGCCGGTGTCGGAAACCTGGAACGTGATGCGTGATGCGTGATCAGCAAGAATGGATGAACGCTCGCCCTCACCCCGGCCCTCTCCCCCGGGGAGAGGGAGACCCGTTTCCGGCGTCTGGGTTGGTGATGGACCGTCCGGCAAATCCAGTCGCAGGTTCGCGGAGGCAGCGGCGGCCGATTCCCCCTCTCCTGGGGGAGAGGGCCGGGGTGAGGGCGGGCCATCGTGTCTGACTTCTAACTTGATCGTCCCCTTCTCCGTAAACTTGCTCGCGTTGCTCAACAGGTTGAACAGCGTCTGGCGCACCTTGGTCACGTCGGCGTGCATCAAACCGAGGTCGGGCGGACATTCCACCTCCAGCTTGTTCCCGTTCTTCGTGATAAGCGGCTGGACGGTAGCAGCGACTTCCTTGACCAGCTTGGCCACGTCGAAATCCTCCAGATACAACGTCATCTTGCCGGCTTCGATCTTCGAGAGGTCGAGCACGTCGTTGATGAGGCCGAGCAGGTGTTTGCCGGCGCCGTGGATTTTTTCCAGGTCCGGGATGTACCCCTTGTCACCCATGTCCTGCGCCTCTTCCTGAAGCATCTCGCTGTAACCGATGATGGCATTGAGGGGCGTGCGCAACTCGTGGCTCATGTTCGCCAGGAAGCTGCTCTTGGCCTGGTTCGCCTGGTCGGCAGTCGCCCGCGCGGCTTCGGCATCCTTGATGGCCACCGCTAGGTGCCGGTTCTTTAATTCGATTTCTTCCTTGGCGCTGGCCAGTTGGCGGTACGATTGGGCAAAGTCACCGGCCAAGTGGACCGAGGCGCACGCGGCAAAGACCACGACTCCCAGTTTTGCCAGGTAGGGCCAGACAGAGTAGCCGAGGAAGTCCTGGAGGAAGTCCGGAAACAGCGCCCCACCCAGGCTGGCGACAAACGGAACGAGCAGGGTGGCGAGGACCCCGCCACCAATCAGCCACGCACCGCGCTTGCGGCGGATTATCGCCAGGATCGCCACACGCAGCATTTCGACCCCGAGGGCGAAAACTGTCAGCGCGGCGACCATCACCGCCAGGAGGAATGGCAGGTCACCCAGGCCTGGGTTCGCGAGACTTGTTGGCAGGTTTGAAACGCTGGATTGAGTAAGGAGTCCGGTGGTGCTCGCGATCACCGCCGGGACCAGAAAGACCCAGAACAGCCGGGGCAACCGGCCATAGAAGAATGAGTAGAGCAGCCGCAGGCCCAACAGGGAGGTCGCCAGGTTCAGGCAGAGGGACATGATCACATCGGCCCCGCTCAAGGCCTGGTCAATCAAGCCTGCTTCCTGAACCGTAGCCCAGGCAGCGGTGGCGGTGAACAGCGCAAAGTAGAGGTTGCTTCGAGTTTGCGGAAAGAACGCGAACAACAGCGCATGAAAGGCGGCGAATGGAATCAGCAACCCGCCGAAAAGATAGGCCATGGATCGGCTCCGTTTTTCATAGACCGGCTGCAACGCCGCGGGGATGGACAACTGCTGGAGTGCCTGGCCGGCGCGATGCCGGACTTGCGGGTCGGGATCGGCCAGCGCGCCGGTCAACGCCGAGATTACACTTAAATTGGATTGCTTGATCCGCCCCAGTGCCTCCACGGCGGATCGTCTTGATTCCTGCGGTTGATCTGGGCGCATTGCCTCGGCGAGCGCGGCGGCCAGAACCATCACACCCGCGGGCGACGCTGCCTGCAAGTCCAACTCGATTTCAGCAGGCCCTTCGTCCCGTAGGGAAGGGTAACTGCCGGAAATGGCTCGGGCGTCCGAAACCGCCCAGACAGTTACCGGACTGGCGGCGTCGCGGATCAGAATCTGAAAATCACCGTTCGTTTCGGCCAGGCTGTGGTGAATGACGGCCCCTCGCTGAATGGCAATGACTAAGGCTGCCTCTTCGTTGGCCTTGCTCCGGGCGCCCCGAACGACGCCGGCGATCAGGCCCGGGTAGGCGATATCCTGAGCGGATGGAATGCTGGCGGGCACGACCCGGGCCTGACCATGCAGAATGCCATGGCGTCCGGCGAGCGTGGCATCCTTGACCAGCCCGTCGGCGACGTTCGCAAAATTCCACAAGCCCGCCAGCCCCGGCTCGTTGCCCGTCAGCCGCTCAAACATGCCTTCGCGAATCTGCTCCGCTGTCCGGCGAGTCTTCCAGACACGGAACTCGCCGATGCGACCCGCGAAAGTATCGAGAGCAGCGCCGCCCGCACGGTGCCAGGCGCCGATGAAGTTCTTTTTGCCGGAGACGGAATTGAACGAACCCGTGAAGGGGGCGACCCCGATCAGACCGCCATTCAGATACAGTTCCATGCCCCCCGGCCCGCTCACCGCCGCCAGATGCAGCCACTCGCGAGCCGGCACGCTCGACCGCAGCACCGTCTCCGACACCAGACCTCCGGCGTTAACCTGACTGATGAAGAACTGCAACCCCGCACTCTGATTCCAAGGCCGGCCCACACCCATGTCGTGCTGAAACTCCCCAAAGTTGAAGAACCGTTGGTAGCCATTCCAGTCATTCGGATAAACCCACGCCTCGACGGTGCCCTCGGTGAACGTGTTGAAAATGTCATCCGGCAACTGGACGTAGCTGTTCGTGCCATCCAGTTCGAGCACGCGGTTGGGGTCCGGCGCATCCGCAGGCTGGCCATGCACCGGGACAGCCACCGCCAGCAGCAACCCCAAAACCAGGAGGCGAGTTGTCTTCATGCCTGAATCAGGGGACTTTCGGGGCGCTGTTCTGCATCACCTCGCGCACCATGGCCAGCAATTGTTCCTGGTTGGCCGCGCCCTTCTGAATGATGCGCTCGACGCCGCCGTTGAGCCGGCGACGATCTTCCTCGGTCAAGTCCTTGGCCGTGATGACAATCACCGGGACGCGCGGGCTGTTGCCGCGTTGCCGCAGCAGTTCCATGAATTCAAAGCCGTCCTTCTCCGGCATCATCAGGTCCAGCAAGATCAGCGCAGGGACGGTACCATTGAGTTTCTCCAATGCCACCTTCCCATTCGAGGCTTCCAGCACGGACCAGGCTTCCTTCTCCAGCACGCGCCGCAGCATCTCCCGCGTTTCGGCGTGATCCTCCACAATCAACACCGTCTGCCGATCATTGGGTTTGCGATACTTCTCCAGCACTTGATGCAACCGCGAGAAATCAATCGGCTTGGTAAAGTAATCCGCCGCGCCCAACGCGAAACCCATCTGCTTGTCATCCACGATGGTGAGCATGATCACCGGAATGTCCGCCAAGGCGGGATCGGCTTTCAATGCGGCCAGCACCGACCAACCGTCCAGGTGCGGCATCATGACGTCGAGGGTGATAACGGCGGGCTTGAGTTGTTTGGCCAGTTCCAAACCAGTCTTGCCATCTGCGGCGGTTTCCACGCGAAAGCCGTCCTTGGCCAGCGACCGTTGCATCAGGTCGCGAACCGAGGCGTCGTCATCAATCACCAGGACACACGGGCCGCTGGTGGCTGCGCTCGGGAGCGCACGGGATTCTTGACTGGTGTCACCCGAGTCAGCTGGCCGCGGACTCTCGTCCGCAGCTACGCTGGAGGGCAGCGTGACAGTAAACGTGCTGCCTTTGCCCGACTCACTCTGCACCGTGATGTCTCCGCCCATCATCTGACAGAACTTGCGGCTGATGGCCAGGCCCAGGCCGGTGCCGCCATACTTGCGGCTGGTGGAGGAATCCGCCTGCGTGAAGGCCTGGAAGAGCTTGTTCAACTGCTCGGGCGTCATGCCGATGCCGGTGTCGGAAACCTGAAACGTGATGCGTGATGCGTGATCAGCAAGAATGGATGAACGCTCGCCCTCACCCCGGCCCTCTCCCCCGGGGAGAGGGAGACCCATTTCCGGCGTCGGGGTTGGTGATGGACCGTCCGGCAAATCCAGTCGCAGGTTCGCGGAGGCAGCGGCGGCCGATTCCCCCTCTCCTGGGGGAGAGGGCCGGGGTGAGGGCGGGCCATCGTGTCTGACTTCTAACTTGATCGTCCCCTTCTCCGTAAACTTGCTCGCGTTGCTCAACAGATTGAACAACGTCTGCCGCACCTTGGTCACGTCCGCGTGCATCGTGCCGAGGTCTGCTGGACATTCCACCTGCAACTTGTTTCCGTTCTTGGCAATCAGCGGCAGGACCGTGGAGGCGACTTCCTTGACCAGCTTGGCCACATCAAAGTCCTCCAAATACAACGTCATCTTCCCGGCTTCGATCTTGGAGAGGTCGAGCACGTCGTTGATGAGCCCGAGCAGGTGTTTGCCGGCGCCGTGGATTTTTTCGAGGTCAGGGATGAAGCCTTTCTGGTCCACGTCCTCGGCTTCTTCCTGCAACATTTCGCTGTAGCCGATGATGGCGTTGAGCGGCGTGCGCAACTCATGGCTCATGTTCGCCAGGAAGGCGCTCTTGGCCTTGTTGGCGTCGTCCGCCGACGCCCGCGCTTCTTCCGCAGCTTCGCGCGCCATATCCAGTTGGCGGTTCGACTCCGCGAGCGCTTTCGCCTTAGCCTCCAGCGCTTCCTTGGCGCGGTGTTCTTCTTCCAGCAATTGTTCGCGCAGCCGCTCGGCCTCGCGCCGTTTCCGCGCGTAAAGCAACCGGGCCACCACCGCCCAAAGGGCCAGCACCCCCACCGCCACGCCGGCCGGCACCAAATAGGCCGGGTTGTCGTGCCAGGGGAGCACGACGGTGAGTGGGAACACCGTGGCGGGCGAGTAATTCAGGTCGCGGTCAATGAACTGCACGGCCAGGGTCCAGGGCCCGGGTTCGGTGAAGGATTGTTCGATCTGCGTTGCGGTGCCCGGTGGATTCCAGCCGTCCTGCCACTCGCCGGCCGCATGCGCGCCTTTCACCAACTGCCAGCGATACTGTCGCTTCTCCGGCGCGGTGCGATACTCCACCACCTGGAACTTGAACGTCACCCGCTGACCGACGGCGATGGGGGGCAACGCGGCAGGATCGGAATAATCGCGATCCGTCTGGACGATCACGGTGGGCGGGCGCGGCGCGCGGGTGCTCTTGTGGTAGCGCGCCACTCCTTGACTCCAGTTGCCCAGCCAAACCGTCCCGTCACCAACGGGATGGACGCGGTTGACGAGGTTATCCGGCAAACCGTCGCGTTCGTCCAGTTTGGACCAGGCGACGCCATCGGTGAGATACACCCCTTCGGGCGTGCCCAGCCAGATCAGGCCGGCCTCGTCGCGAATCACATCGTAACACCGGAGTGAAGTCAGGCGGGCCAGATTGGTCGGCCACGGGACGAACTGTTCGCCGTCAAAACGAGCCGCGCCGCTCATGGTGGCGGCCAGCAACGTTCCGTCCGGGAGTGGTTGCAGGCCGCGGACATCATTGCTCGGCAGGCCATTCGTGGTGGTGAAGCGGGTGAAATTGGTGCCATCGTAGCGGACGACTGCGTTGCCTTGATTAAACCAGAGAACCCCGTTCGTCGCCGCCCGTACGAGCCTCACGTCGCCAATCTCCTGTCCGGGAACGGGCGCACCCCCGAGTCGAGACGCCCCCTTCTCAGTGCCAAACCACAACTCGCCGGAAGTCGAACGCCCCAGCGTGGACACCAGCGACGTAATCCCCTCGAGCGCCGTAAATCTCGGGCGTGCGCCCGGAATCTCGCCGGGGGCGTAACGCGCCACGCCGACCGTCTCCCAGTCGCCGACCAGGAGCGCGCCGTCCGTATCCGTGTAGAGCGTGGACGGATTTCCTCCCAGCAAGCCGTCGGTCTGAGTGACCTTGAAGATGCGGTTGCCGTCATGGCGGGAGAGCTTCCCGGGCAGGCCGGGCCTGGCAGCCGTCAGGAACCAAGTGTTGCCGTCACGAGTGGAAGCAATCCACCAGATGGCGCCGGCATCCAGGCCATCGCCGGCGGCGTACGTGGTGATCGAGTCAAAATCAAAGCGGGAAATCCCGGAACTCGTGCCCGCCCAAACGTCGCCCGCACCGTCAATGTGCATGGTTTGCACCTGATGACTGGGCAAGCCGTCCTCCATGGTGAAGTTGACGAACGTTTTACCGTCGTAGCGCGAGAGCCCCGTGGGCGGGCGTTCGCCACCGCTGCTGACGGGGCCGGCGGCAAACCACATCGCACCGGAACGATCCTGCGCAATGGCCCAGACATTGGTGTCCGCCAGGCCGTCTGGTTTGGTAAAGGTGGTGAACGCATTCGTCCCCCCCGTGGCGAGGGTGGGGTCGTAGCGCGTGGCCCCGCCGCCAGCAGTGCCGAACCACATCGCTCCGTCCGCCGCCTGGAAGATGGACATCACATTGCCGCGGGCCAGACCATTTTGCGTCGTAATGCGTGTCAGGCTTGGCTCTTTGGTCGCTCCCGCGGCGGCGGAGTACTTGCGGACGCCGTCGTTCATGCCAATCCATACTGCTCCCGACGAGTCACGATACAAAGAGTGGATGCTGGTGCGTGGGAGCGAACCGAGGAGGTGAAGCTCGTTCGCCTGCGGACTCGGATCTTCCTCGTCGTCCAAACGCCACGCGCCGGCCAGGCCGGGTTCGTGGCCGGTCAACTGCGCGAACATGTTGGTCCGAATCTCATCCTCCGACCGCACGGTGTTCCAGAGGCGCACGTCGCTGATCTGGCCGGTGAACAACCCGTTGACGCGGCCGATCCATTGCAGCGGCGCTTGTACCGGGATGCCATGGATATTTGCGGTGTGTACCAAGGCGCCGTTGACATAGACGCGATAAGTCCCGCCGTCGTAGCTGGCCGCAACATGATTCCAGGCGTTCGGCCTAATCACATTGTCTGGCGTGTTCCAATTCAACCACTGCGTTCCGGTCCCGAAACCGCCGTGCAGGCCGTTGCCCGACCGGACGTACAGGCTGGGCGATCTGGACACGTCAAAACTCGTCTGGCCGCCGAGAAATCCCATCCACTCGCTGCTGGCGGGACGAATCCATGCCTCCTGGGTGAAGGGCACCGTCAGAATCGGCCCGGCGGCCTCGTGGGCAGGCCGGTTGCCCGGGGGCTGGCGTAGGAACGACTCCATCACGAGCGGCGCGTTCGTGCCCAAGTTCACGAAGCTGTTCGTGCCATCCAGGTGGAGCACGCGCGTCAGGGCCAGCCCGGTTGTCGCGCGGTCTCGCTCGACGATGCGGGCGTGGCCCCGGAGGAAGGCGTGATGCCCGCCCGGGCCCAGGTCCGGCACGATGCCGTTCGTGGCCGAATCAAAACTCCAGAGTGACACCAGGCCCGCTTCCTGACCGGTCAATTTTCGGGACATGGCATCCCGGATCTCCGGTGCAGTGCGCTGGACGTTCCAGACGCGGACCTCGTCCATTTGCCCATCAAAATCCTCATCTCCGGCCGCAATCCCCCTCTGGTCCGAAGTCGCTCCCTTCCAGTTCGACCGGCCAAGGTAATTGTGCGCGCCACCATTCAACGACGCGAAGCTGCCCGTGTGTTCGTCCTGGGCCACCAGTGCGCCGTTGAGATACAATCTTACCCCGCCGCTGCCGGTCACCAGGGCGATGTGATACCACCCGTTCGAACTCAATACGTCCGGTGCTCGCGCCACAAGTTCGGAGGCTTGAGTGTACGGCGGTCGGCCAAGACTCACTCGCAGCGTCCCGGTCTGCAATTCGTTGTGAACCGTCATCGCCTGCCAGATATTCCCGAGGTCAAAGAAGCGGGAATACTGTCTGAAGCTTCTCCAGCGGACCCAACCTTCCACGGTGGCATTGGTCAGATGGTTGAAAATGTTTGCCGGCAATTCGACGTAACTATCCTGGCCGTCGAGTTCGAGCACCCGGTCGGTCGCGACGGACGGGGCGCCGCCCGCCGGACGTGGCGCGGCCATCACCCGGGCGTTGCCCATCAATTGGCCATGATGGCCGTTCGGGGTGGCGTCGCGGGCGGTGCCATCAGCGAAGTTCCACAAGGCAGCCAGGCCGGGCTCGCTGCCGGTCAACTTCTGGAACATGGCTTCCTGAATCTCTGACTCCGTGCGCGCCGTTCTCCAGACGCGGACTTCACCCATCTGGCCAAGGAACGGAGGGTCGTTATCATTTTGCGTCACGGTCTTGCCGAGGCGGTTGATCGTGCCGTTCTTCAGCGCGGAAAAACTCCCCGCAAAACTGTTTGCGCCGACCTGCACGCCGTTCAGGTACAGCCGCATGCCTCCTTTGCCCGAGACGCCCGCCACATGCACCCATTCCCCCGTCTGCAACACATTTGAGACCGTTACGTTCTGTAAACCGAGGGCTGGGTCCCCCACCACAAACCACAGTCCGCCGGAGCCCAGGGTGCCCAGCGTCAGGTCGCGCATGGCGCTGCCATAGTTGAACACCCGATTCCAACCCGGCCCGCCGAGGCGATCCCATCGGACCCACGCCTCAATGGTGGACTCCTCCAGGTCATTGAAAATATTCGGCGGTAGTTCCACGTAGCTGTCCTGACCGTCGAGTGCCAGCACGTTGCCGGTGGCCAGCGGCATCAGGGCGGGTTCCGCCGCGCCCGCGGGCCGCAGCACCGGTGCGATCCGCGCATTACCGACGAGCTTTCCGTCGGGACCGCCGGGCACCGAATTCTTCACACGGACGGTGGCGAAGGAGACGGGATTGGTGCCTTCCAGAATCGTCAACCCTTGAAACGTGCCCACCCAGAGGCGACCACGATCATCCCACGCCAGGGAGCGAACGACATTCCCCGCCAGTCCATTGGTCGTGGTGAGTGTCATGAACATTGGAGCGCGGACTTCAGGGGCGGCTTGCGAGTTGTCGCCCCTCACCCCGACCCTCTCCCCATCCGATGGGGAGAGGGAGGAGAACCCGTGCGGGTCGTAGCGGCAAAGGCCGTTGTCAGTGCCGAACCACATCACCCCGTTGGTTTCGCCGGTAATGGCATACACCCGCCCTTCGGGCAGACCTTGCTGGTGGGTGAGCGTGAAGAAGTCGCGCCCATCGTATCGCGAGACGCCAAAGTCGGTGCCGAACCACATCGCGCCATCGGCGGCCTGGTAGCTGGAAAGCACATGATCCGAGGCCAGGCCCTGAACGTGCGAGAAGTTTTGCCAGCGGCCTTTCTTGAAGGGCGAAAGATGGAAATCAAGGTTGGGGAGCGAAGCGTTCTCCACCACGGTAATCTCGCCGCCTTCAGCCGGTGCGATACCCGTGTTGGCCGCGCTAGTTTCTGAAGGCGATACAATCTCACCTGGTGAATCGCGATAAACGAATCCGCCCGGAACGTGGGCGCGCAACCTGTAGCGGCCCGACACAAGGGTGGGAAAGCGATAGACCCCGCGCGCATCGCTCATCGTCGTGGCCACGAATTCGGGCATGAGCGAGGGACGGAACAAGACGCGGGCAGGAACGATTTCTTTCGGCATCGCGGGGGACGACCATGACAGACGACACCCGGCCTCGCCCCCTTGATCAAAGTACTCCAACCGGATTTCGTGATCGCCGGCCGTCAGCGAAATTTCGCCGGATTTTTCCACCATGGCATGCACGCCCCCGTTGTTGACCACCTCCCGGCCATTGATGAACAGGCGCGAACCATCGTCCGATTCCAGGTAAAAGGTGTAGGTCCCCGGCTCGGTGATCCGAATCCGCCCGGTCCAGCGGATGAAGCATCCCGAACCGAAGGGCAACAGCGCATTCCCAGAAGCGACCGCGCCCGGGAAGTCAATTTGCCCATCCACTCGGAGCAACGCTGGCAGGGCGGATTCCGGGAGCACGGGGAAATTGGTCAGCCCACGCATGGTATAAACCGCCGCCACCAGCCCCCCGCTTTCCAATCCGCTGCCCACCCCGTCTGCTTCCACCACGCGCACCGCCTGCACCACCACCGAGGGGAGGGGGCTGTCGTCCAAGGCGAGCACTCTGCCTGACACACTCGACAAATCACGCAAGGCGAGCGTGAGGGATTGTTCGCCGGGCCGCATGACGACCTGAGTTGGCCGGATGGCGAACTCACCCCGCCGCGCTTCCAGCGTCACCATCTCGCCCGGCACGGGTTTGACGAGGAAGAAACCGCCCGTGGCATCCGTGCGGTTGGTGGTTGTGCTGCCATCCGCGTGCTGCACGATGACGTCCAGCGCGGCCATCGCGCGGCCATCGGCGTCAGTCATGTTGCCGCGGAGCGATGCGGGAATGACCAGCTCTTCCGCCGTCGGCAGCGTGGCAACCAATTGGTCGGCATCGTTGACGAGCTGGCCGTGGAAGCCATTGGGCGAGGCATCGCGTCCAGGCTGCGCCGGGTCGTCGAAATTCCAGAGCGCGGCCAAACCGTCCTCATTCCCGGTCAGCCGCCGAAACATGTTGTCGCGAATCTCCCCGCCCGTGCGTGCGGTCACCCAGACACGCAACTCGTCCATGTCACCATGGAAAGGGGGATCGCTGGTATAGCTGGATTTCCCGAAGTAGTAGTGCCCTCCAGCCTGAAATCTCGAAAAGGCTTGCGAGACATTGAATACCCCCACCAAAACGCCGTTGGCGTAAAGTCTCGTCTCGCGCCCACCCATCGCCAACGCCAGGTGAATCCACTGCTCCGAGATTAGCATTCCTGTCACTTGCGGCCCGCTCCCGATTCTCCCTGCGCCGCCCGTTTCCTCAAACCACGCCTCCAAGGTCTCCGACGGATTCCCCGCCCGCACGCTGATGGTGCCACGTGCGGCTCCGCCGAAATCAAAAAATCTGGCCCAAGATTTCAACTCCTCCCATCGAATCCAGCCTTCGACTGTTGCCTCATCCAACTCGTCGAAAATCTTCTTCGGCAGTTCAAAATAGCCGCTACCCCCTGGAAGGCTCAGTACACGGTTGGTCTGGCCCGACAGAACCGACGCCGTGGCCGACGGCTGGCGCGGCTGGAGTTGAAAATCCACGCCCGGACGATCCGCGCCAATTTCCATTTCGACCGGTTGACCGTCCGCGAACCACACCCAACCGGATGACGATTGCGCGCGGACAAAGTATTGGCCCGGCGGCACGCGCCGGAAACGGTACCGCCCATCGCCATGAGTCAGGGCAATGCGGAGCGGGCTTTCCCTCTCCCCTTCGGAAGGGGAGAGGGCCAGGGTGAGGGGCTCTCCGGGAGTTTGCTGACTGGCGGCGGTGGCCCCCTCACCCGGCCTCCGGCCACCCTGCCCATGAACCTCAGCGTAGCGGCGGCGAGGGCGCGCGCCCCCCCACAACGGCGAGGGAGGTGTTGGG
>JAHCLO010000002.1 GCA_026125285.1 Verrucomicrobiia bacterium
TCTTAGCCAAAAACAACCGCTGTTGGCGGAGAGGGAGTGGTTGCGGCGCAAGCCGATCTGTGTTCATCTGGTTTTTCGTGTTTCATGAAATTTTGCCCAACCGAGTTTGAGTCCATGCCCATTGGCCCCATAGAAATGGCATCGAGATGATTCTTACCGACCCAATCATCGCCCTGACGGCGGCGGTATGCCTGTTTGGCTTCTGCCTGGCGGTGTGGTACTACCGTGATACGCTGCATCCGTTTGCCTTTCTCCTGCCGATGGCGGCGTTCCTCTTCGTTTATTTGCCATTGGATGTAACCTGTAAAGCATTGCTAAGTGCCACTTTTCCACCGGAAGCCATCAGGTGGGTCAAATGGATGAATCTGCTTTTTGTTGGATCGCTAGTCGTCGGCTGTTTTGTGGGGAGTGGGAGGCGGCGGTCCGGGGCACCGCAAAGCCAGACCCTCCCAGTTATTGTAACCGGGCATCTGGACCATCGGAAGCGTCTGACCCAAGTGGGAGTAATTCTGGGGGTGTGCTCGCTGGCCGCTTACCTGCTCAACACCAATCTGCAGGGCGGGTTTGTGGAAGCGTACTCCACAGCCAAGGGTGGAGTGGCCGCGGCGGCCACCGGATATCTGCGAGACCCGTTCTTTTGGGCGGTTCCCGCTGTCGTGATACTCCAGCTAGGCGCGTACAATTCGCCTTGGCGGAGTTGGAATTATGTGGCCATTGCGTTGTTCATCACGCCGTTCTTCATGCAAGCCATGCTGGCGTCCCGGCGCGGTCCCGCTTTCATGGGGTTTGCAACGGTCGGGGCGGGTTGGTATCTCGCCCGTGGCCGGCGGCCAAGCCTGCCGGTATTGGTCGCCGGGGGGGCCGGCATTGGCCTGTTGCTGCTGTTTCTGGTCACGTTCCGGGCGGAACTCCATCTGGGATCGGATTTGTTGAGCCGACTCTCGCCCGAATTAGTGTCGGAGAGCATGGGAGAAAAGATGTCCAAAGAGAGCTTCGGTAACGAATACTTTTATGGTGTGAACGTGATGCTCTCTTCGCGAGAATTCGAACGGCATTACTGGGGAAAGCGGCTGCTCACCATCATGTTCATTCGTCCCATCCCGAAGCAGTTATGGCCCACCAAATACGAAGATGTGGGCATGGCGGAATACATGGTCAACGTGGGATTGGGCTATGGCGATGCTCTACTGGCACCCGCCCCTCCCGGCGCGGCCACGGGATTTGCGGCCGATTTGTATGTCGAGTTTGCCATGGGGGGGCTGTTGGCTGCCGCTTTGGCCGGCTGGTTCTATGGCCGGTGCTGGCGGGTCGCCAAGCGCGGCGGGCACTTTGCCATCGTCAATTACGGCTGCTTGATCGCCTTCTCCGTTTTCTTCATCGCGCAAACCATGGAAGCAATTCTGTCCCGCTACCTCGTGGTGATCGTGCCCACGGCCATTCTGTGGCGACTCTTGGTGGTGGGTCGCCGTCCGCAGCAACCGCAGCCCGAGAAGGTCCGCTCACCGCACCGGCGGCGACGACGCGACCGTCGGGTGCCGCCGCCAGCCACCCCTGAAAAGCTACCGACCGCCCCATGAGAATTGGAGTGCTGACTGGTTCAATTTCACGCAGCGCGGGAGGTTTTTTCCATAGCGTCCGGCGGCTGGCCCTGTCGTTGCAGGAGCTTCCCGAAACGGAAGTCCGGGTTTTCAGCTTTCGCGATCAACATTCGGAGGCGGACCTTTCAGCTTGGCAGCCGCTACAACCGGAATTGCATCCGTTTCGCGGGCCGGCTGGCTTTCGGTATTCGCCCGCCCTGGCCCGTGCCGTTTCGCAGGCGAAATGCGATGTTATCCATACGCATGGAATCTGGTTGCACCTCTCAGCGGTGGCGTTGCGGGAGCATCGGTGTCATGGTATTCCGCATATCATTTCGCCGCGTGGTATGCTGGATCCTTGGGCAGTCCGCCAGTCGCGTTGGAAGAAACTTCTGGCGGGATGGTGGTTCGAGCGGGCGCACCTTTGCGAGGCCCGCTGTCTTCACGCCCTGGCCCAATCGGAACTGGCGGCCATCCGCGGTTTTGGTTTGGCGAATCCGGTTGCCATCATTCCCAATGGCATTGATCTGCCCGAGCCGGTCGCGGCGACTGCCCCATGGCAGGGTTTGTTTGGAACCAATGAGCGCGTGCTGCTTTTCCTGGCCAGATTGCACCCGAAGAAAGGGATTGCGGAGTTGATCCGCGCCTGGGCTGCCGTTCGCCGCCGCTCGCCCGAATTGGCGTCGTCCTGGCGTCTGGTCGTGGCCGGCTGGGATGACGGAGGGCACGAGGCCGGGTTGAAGCGGTTGTCTGCGGAGTTGGGCTTGAACGGCAAGGTCGCGTTTCTCGGTTCGCTATTCAATGAACAGAAAGCCGCGGCCCTCGCGCATTGCGCGGGGTTCATCCTGCCGTCATTCAGTGAAGGGCTTCCCATGGGCGTTCTGGAAGCGTGGGCTTACGGCAAGCCCGTGCTAATGACCGCCCAGTGCAATCTGCCGGAGGGATTCGCGGCTGGTGCGGCACTGGAAATGGCGCCGTCCGTGGAGAGCATCGCCACCGCGCTGCGCACGTTGTTTTCGATGTCGCGCACTGTGCTGGGGGATATGGGTGAAAAAGGCGGGCGGCTGGTGGCGGAGCGCTTCACCTGGCTCAAGATCGCCTGCGACATGAGATCCGTTTATGACTGGGTGCTCGGAAGCGGGACAAGACCGGATTGTGTGGTATTGCCGCAGGATGGCGCGTCCCGCCTGCCTCGGAATGCGGGTGCGGTGAAAGCATTGCCATTCGGCAGCAATAGGATTAGGATTTCCCCATGACAGCAGTCGAAGCGCAATGGAGTCCGGTTAAACACCTGATTCTTGGCGAGGACCCGCAGTTGCGGGTTTACGCCGAAGTCGCGATTTGGTTGAAAAAAATCGAACTGTTCCGCAAAGGAGAAGATCAGCGGATGTTTCTCCAAGAGACGACGCCCGAAGACCTGGCGGTTCACAAGTCTTTGATTCAACGCCTGCTCGCGGACGGCGATTACCTGCTCTCGCTGATCCGGCAAATTGGTTTGCCCGCCAACATCGAGGGAATCACCCTCGAATCCGTGAGCGCCACCCTCGACCTCCTTCGCGCGGACTATCGAGGCTTGCATGAGCCGATGCCGGCGGAAAAGCGGGCGCAGATACTCAACGAGGTTTTCCCGGATGTCGCGTAATCCGCTCATCGAAGCGATTCCTGAGGCTCGCTACGATTTGCAGACCTGTGCGGAGAAGGCCAAGCCGGCGGCGCGCCAGAAGCTATACGGTTTGCTCCAGCAGGCCGCTTCCCAAACCAAGCCGTCCGTCCGCCCGGATGATGTTCTGGACGCGCTTTACGAGGATTATAGGGAGTTCCGTCGGATGAAACGCCGACAGGAATGGCCGAAACTCACATAGTGCTGATCGCCATCTTCGTCACTATGTCCAAGAACGTAAAGAAACGCCTCGACAGCGAAAGCTGATTCCGGGTTTCCGGTTTCAACTCTCAGAACCATCTCGTGTCCCTGGACATCATCGCTAACCGCTCGGCGCCGAAATATTCCACGGATGAAATACTGCACCGTGTTTTGTGGGCGCTGGGGCAGTGGCTTTTCCGCTTCAGCCCGCGTCCGTGCTTCGGCTGGCGGCGGTTTGTGCTTCGTTGCTTCGGGGCACACATCGGCCGGGATGTTAACCTGTATCCTTCCACGCGAATTTATTTTCCCTGGAATCTTACGGTTGGCGATTGGAGTGCCATCGGCGAAGAGGCGTTCGTTTACAATCTTGGCCCGGTGGTCCTGGGGCAGAAAGTCACCGTCTCGCACCGGGCCCATCTCTGCGCGGGCACGCATGATTACACGCTGGCAGACTTGCCGCTGCAAAAGCCGCCCATTTCAATTGGTGATGAGGCTTGGAATTGTGCGGATGCGTTCATTGGTCCCGGGGTGAGGGTAGGGGAGAGCGCTGTGGTCGGGGCGCGGGCGGTGGTGATGAAAGCGGTTGAACCATGGACCGTCGTGGCCGGCAATCCCGCGCGGTTCGTCAAAAAGCGCATCTTCTCCGCCTCGTCCGAGAAATCGTAGCCGCCGCCGTAAGAAGGCGGATTCGCTGAAGCCCGTTGCCCGATAACCCGTAGCCGCCGAGGTAAGGAGGCGGATCTACCTGAAGCGGATTTTCTTGATCGCGGTTCGTTTTGTCTCCTGACGTCGGCGCCGGCAAGCGAGCAATCCAGGATGGGCCGGATGAGGTGTTTTCGCCCGCGTGCGTGCTTGTGTGAGCACCAGGCCCGTGCCATCCTGAGAGGGTCATGAGCGCCCAAGACATCATTGCTGAATTGCCCAAGTTGAGTCAGCCCGACTTGGAGTCCGTTGAGCGCCGCATCCAAGAATTGCTGGTCACCAAACCGAACGGGAGCAAGCGTTCCTGGGGTGAAGCCTTGATTGAGGTGGCCGGCTCGGTGCCCGGGCTGCCCGCCGACTTTGCGCAAAATCACGATCACTGCCTGCACGGCGCGCCCAAGCAATGAGCGCCGTCTTTGCCGACACGGTTTATTTTCTCGCCCTGCTCAATCCGGCGGACCAGTGGCACGTCTGCGCCCGGGATTTGAGCGCGCACCCCCTGGCGACTTGGTCACGACGGGATTCATTACGATGGGGAGTAGGTGATGGTTTGAGCCGGCCCAGCGACCGGCGGCGGTTTGCGCGTTTGCTGGAATTGCTCCGCGCGCAACCGGACGTGGAGATTGCGCCGGTCAGCCATCAGCTTTTTGCACCAGGTTGCGAGTTGCATGCCCAGCGCCCCGATAAGGACTGGTCGCTCACGGATTGCACCTCCTTCATCGTTATGAAGGCGAAGGGGCTGGAGTCCGCGTTGACCGCTGACCATCATTTTGCGCAGACGGGCTACAGCGTTTTGATGCGGTAACAGGTCGGGGGACGATTGTCGGGATGTTGAAAGCGCCTTCCTCCGCCAGCTACCATCTGCCCTCAGTGGTCCGCCATCCGGCCTCTGATTTTAACAGTTCAGCCGTTCAGCTTTGTTTGAGCCATGATCTCCGTCCTGATTCTGAACTTTAACGAGGAACTGAACCTTCCGCGATGTCTCGATTCCGCTTTGTGGTCGGATGACGTGCTGGCGATGGAGGACATGAAGCGGGACTGAGGAGTCTCGCGGCAGAACTGGGCCTCGATGGCCAGGTCGCTTTTTTGGGACCGCTGTTCGACGAGCGCAAGACGGCAGCGCAGGCTCACTGCACGGGGTTCATCCTCCCTTCTTTCAGTGAAGGGCTGCCGATGGGCGTGCTGGAAGCGTGGGCTTGCGCCAAGCCTGTGCTGATGACGGTCCAATGCAACCTCACCGAAGGCTTCGCCTCCGGTGCGGCTCTTGAAATGGAAGCCTCAGTCGAGGGCATGGCGGAAACCCTGCGAGTTGCTTTAAAGATGCCGCCAGATAAGCTTCGCGAGATGGGAGAGAATGGTCGTCGGCTCGTAATTCGAAAGTTCACCTGGCCGCGCGTCGCAAAGGAAATGCGCGCGGTTTGCGGGTGGATGGTGCAAGATTTGGGGCAGCCCCAATGTGTGTCCATTTGAATCGTCGCGAGTTTCCATAGCCCACCCCGTTCCACGCGGCATCTCCGTTAAGCAAGGGCATTCTCACCAGTTTTGGAAGATTTAGAATGAAAGCTTACAAGGCGTCCATGGTGTTTGCGCCGTTGGCGATGGTGGGGCTATTCCTGATCTTGACCGTGCCGGTGATCGAGTTCGGGGAAGCGGGAACCTACGATGCGGACGAAACGCGTTACCATTACCCAACAGTCCAGAAGATTTTGAGCAAATGGCCAGCAGTCGATTTGGCGAACGATCCCGATTCTGCGGTTTCGCCGGGCTATCACTATTTTTTGGCGACGATCCTGCACTTCGCAGGCGGAGGAATTCACACACTGCGGTATGTCAACCTCCTGTTCAGCTTGGGAGTCCCCTTAGCGCTCTTCTTCTACGCGCGACGATTCACCGCGGACTGGCAGGTTTGCCTAATGTTGCTTCCGCTGGTATCGTCCAATTACCTGGTGAAAGCCGCGTGCTGGGTTGTTACGGACAACGCTGCTCTCTTGCTCGCCGTGATTACGCTACTCTTGTTGTTCTCAGGACGGGATTCGTCAAAGCAATTATGCGCTGCCGGTGGTGTTGCAGCGTTGGCAACCTTTACTCGCCAGCTGCACGTATGGCTGGCGATTCCCATTGCAGTTTCGGGAGTCTTCTTTGTCTCCAAAACCCGAACATTCAGTCGCCTGGTGCTTGCGGTTGCGGCCGGGTTCGCACCGTTGGTCATCCTGGTTATACTGTACCAGGCTTGGAACGGATTCGTCCCGCCTGCCTGGGAATCCATGTCGGTCAAGCTCTCGCTTTGCCCAATTGCCTACATATTATCGGTATTCGCGATCTTCGGGGTCTTCTTTGTGCCGTTTCAGTCCGTCCGCCAAGCAGGTGCTTGGCTCGTAGATCTTCGCGTACAGCTTGCTGCTGCGTTTGGATTGGCGACGGCAGTATTGACACCTACAAGCTACAGCCACGCGGAGGGACGGTGGGGCGGGTATTTGTGGGAGGTTGCTCGCCATTTGCCGGTTATTTGGGACAGGTCCGTTCTCTTTGCAGCTGCAGCGCCGGTTGGGGCCGCACTGGTGGCGATCATGTTTATCGAGATCAAACGCACCGGCGCAACGCGCGAAGCGTTTCTTTGGATCGCGTCTGTGGCGGGTTGGGGCGTATCGTTTGTAATAAACCGTCAGGTTTTTCATCGTTACTACGAACCAATGGTGCTAGCTTTCCTCCTGATTGCTGTCTTTCAATTGCACACTAGCGCTTCACCCAAGCCAATGAAACTGCCGCTTCGGCGCATGATGGCTCTTGGCGTGATGCAAATCATCATCACAGCGGCGACGGTACTTCGTGGCTTAGTTTCGGATGGCGTGCATTAGGATGCTTGAATGGATCACTTCTGAAGCGCAGATGTTGGAGGGAATATCAGCACTCATTCTTACGTTCAATGAGTCGCCGAATCTCCGGCGCACGTTGGAGCGGCTGACGTGGGCCACGGAAGTGGTGGTCGTGGACAGCTTCAGCACAGATGACACTTTGGCTGTTGCCCGCAGCTTCGCAAGTGTGCGAGTAGTTCAACGGCCCTTCGATACATTTGCCGGCCAGTGCAATTTCGGACTCGACCACGTTCGCACGCCGTGGGTGCTGTCGTTGGACGCAGATTACGTTTTGACGGAGGAATTGGTGGCAGAATTGCGCAGCTTGCAACCGGCGCCGGATGTGGCCGGTTACACTGCGGCGTTCATTTATTGCATTCACGGGCGACCCTTGCGCGCCTCCCTGTATCCACCGCGAACGGTGCTGTATCGCCGGGAACTGGCGCGATATCATAACGAAGGCCACGGCCACCGGGTTCAGATTGACGGGCCGGTGCAGGCGTTGCGGGCGCGAATTCTGCACGACGACCGCAAGCCATTGGACCGCTGGCTCGCGGAACAGAATCGTTACGCAGTGCGCGAGGCGGAACACCTGCTAAAGACGCCCGTAGGCGAACTTAATGGGGCGGATCGTCTCCGGCGCAAGGTGGTGCTGGCACCCTGGCTGGTGCTGCTCTACACGCTGTTCGGCAAAGGCTTGATCCTGGACGGCTGGCCGGGCTGGTACTACGTCCTGCAACGGACCCTGGCGGAAATGATACTTTCGCTACGCCTGCTTGAGGAGAAGCTGAAAAGCTGAAAGGCTGAACCATCAACCGAGAGCGAAATCTCTGCCAAAGCCCTAGCGAGGCGCGCTGCGAGCGCCGGAGGCGGCGTGAAGGGCCCACCACGGCGGTCACAGGTCGCCGCCGCAGGCGCCCAAGACTTTTGGAGAGAGTACCCAGCGCAAGGATGAATCAGCCCCCATCAAGGCAAATCAAGGTAAGTCAAAGCAGGTCAAACCAAGTCAAACCAGAGACGACTTCCGGCTGCCGCCCTCCGGCCTACAACATTCGATTTTAGTCGTTCAACTCTTATCCATTATGAGCTTGATCATTGGCCTTAACGCCTATCACCCGGATTCCTCCGCCTGTGCGGTGGTGGATGGCAAACTGGTTGCCGCGGTCGCCGAAGAACGGCTCGGAGCACGACGCAAACACGTCGCGGGCTTCCCCGGCCGCGCTTTGCAGGCCGTGCTGCAGATGGCCGGCGCGACGGTGCGGGAGATTGACTACCTCGCCATCGGCAACGACAGCAACGCCAACCTGGGCGCGAAGGTCAGCCACGTCCTGCATACGCCGGTTAAATCGGCACGCGGGGTCCTTACGCACTTTCAGCGGCGCGCCCGGATGCAATCCCTGCAGCAGCTCGTCGCCGAGGCGTGCGGGGTGGCGGAAGCGGACTGCCGGTTCAAGGTCGCGCGCGTCGAACATCACCTGGCGCACATCGCCAGTTCCTACTACGCCAGTGATTTTGAACGTGCGGCGGGATTCAGCTATGACGCGGCAGGTGATTTCACCTCGGCAATGTTCGCGCGGTGCGAGGGCAACCGGATTGAGATACTGGACCGCGTGTTCATGCCGGATTCGCTGGGCTGCTTCTACACGGCCCTCTGCCAGTTCATTGGCTTCGACAAGTTTGGCGAGGAATACAAGGTCATGGGCCTGGCGGCCTACGGTGAGCCGACACACTCGCAATTGATGCAGGAGTTGTTGCGATTGGACGGTCGCGGGTCATTCCGGCTGCACCAGGACTACTTTGTTTCGCTGGGCAAGAACCTGGAGGAGTGCGTGGACGAGCACGGCGAGATTGTGCTGCCGCCGTTGTATTCGCCGGAACTGAGGAAACGGCTGGGCGAACCCCGGCCCCGGAGCGCGGAGCTCACCCAACGGGAGAAGGACATCGCGGCCTCGTGCCAGGCGCATTTTGAGGAAGCGGTGCTGGCCTGTTTGCGAGCACTGCATGCCCGGGTACCGACTGAGAATCTGGTTACTGCCGGCGGCTGCGCGCTAAACGGAGTTTGCAACGCCCGGATTCTGCGTGAGACGCCGTTCAAGCGATCCTACATCCAGTGCGCGGCCTCGGACGACGGCACGGGAATCGGCGCGGCGCTGTATGTCTGGAACACCATCTTGAAACAGCCCCGCGCGGGGATGATTGACCACGCCTACTGGGGGCCGGAACATTCGGAGGCGGACATGGAGGCGGCACTACGACGGGCAGGACTGCCGTTTGAGCGCTGCGATCGGCCAGTGCTCCTGGAACGGGCCGCGGCGCATCTCAACGCGGGGCATGTCATGGGCTGGTATCAAGGCCGCAGCGAGTGGGGGCCGCGTGCGTTGGGAAATCGTTCCATCCTCGCGCATCCCGGCTGGCCGGGCATGAAGGATTTGATCAATGCCAAGATCAAACGGCGCGAGGCGTTCCGGCCGTTCGCACCGACGATTCTGGCCGAAGCGACGGGCCGTTATTTCGAGCAGACCGTGGAAAGCCCGTTTATGATGCACGTCGTCAAGATTCGGCCGGAGCATCGGCCGGCGCTGGCGGCGGTGTGTCACGAAGATGCCACCGGACGGTTGCACACGGTGAAGCCTTCCCAGAATGAGTTGTATCACGGCGTCATCAAGGCGTTCGCTGCCAGGAGCGGAACACCCGTGGTGCTCAACACCAGTTTCAATGAGAACGAGCCAATTGTGGACACACCGCAGCAAGCCGTAGATTGTTTTGTGCGGACCGACTTGGACGTCCTATGCCTGGGACCGTTCGTGACCGTGAAACCGGGCAAGATAGTTTCAGGCTGAATGTCGGGGAAGTCACCCAACCACAGCGAAGGCCTGGTGACACCAGCGCTTCCCGGGGGAATGACACGGCGACGCAAGCGGGTCATCCGCAGCCTGGCCGGCTTGGGGGTGTTGGTGCTGGGCCTGGTTGTGGCCGCCGCCCTGTTCCCGCACCGGATGCTGTGCGTGGACGATGGCGCGGTGCAGGCGGAAGTAATCATCGTGCTTGGCGGCGGGCGCGGGGATCGAACTCAGCGCGCGGCGGAGCTTTACCAGGCCGGCGCAGCACCCACCGTGCTGATCAGTGGGCGAGGGGATGACAAGGTGAGCCGCGAGGTCCTGGTTCGCGCCAAGGTGCCGGCACAGCACATTGCGCTCGAATCTGAATCCACCACCACTTGGGAAAACGCGGTGTTCAGCGTTGCCAGATTGCGAGCCGCCGGTCAAACCAACGCCATTGTGGTCACTTCCTGGTATCATTCCCGCCGGGCGCTCCAGTGTTTTCGCAAGGCGGCGCCAGAAATCCAGTTCTACTCGCGACCGGCGTATTGGGGATATGCGCGTTCGGAGTGGAAACGGCACAGAGTCCATCGCTACATCCAGTCCGAGTATCTGAAACTGTGCGGCTACTGGGTGCGCCACGGGGTGATGCCGTTCTGAAGTCTATTAGCATTTGTTTGAAAGTCAGAAATCTTGATGCCTGATATCCCATCCATGCCGCTTCGTTTGGGTCCTTGGTGGCGACTGACTCTGTGGCTGGTGCCGTTGGGTTGGCTCTGGTTGGTGCTGGTAAACCACCTGCGCATCGAGTGGACGGTGAACGCGCAATATGGCTACGGTTGGGCCGTGCCGTTGCTGGCGGCTTATCTGTTCTGGCAGCGGGCGGAAAGCGTGAAGCGCAGGGCAGGAAGTCCAGCGGGTGAACGGCCCGGCCCGGCAGCCCAACCTTCCGGGATCACCAGTCTGGCGATGGTGGCCTTCGTCTTGGGCGCAGTGCTCTACGCGCCGACGCGGCTGATTGAGGAGGCGAATCCCGAATGGCGATTGGTGAGTTGGGCGCTGGCGCTCATCGTCATCAGCCTCACGCTCCTGGCACTGCCGGCCATGCTCCGTGACACCCCGCTGACGGGTTGCGCCTGGCACTTCGCTTTTCCGGTTTGCTTCGTTCTCGTCGCCGTGCCGTGGCCCACGATGGTTGAAGGGCCGTTGATCCAGACGCTCACGCGGGCCAACGCCACCGTAACCATCGAACTGCTCAGTTTAATCGGCATCCCCGCCGTGCAACATGGCAACGTCATTGAAATCAGCACCGGGGTGGTGGGCATTGATGAAGCTTGCAGTGGCATTCGCTCATTCCAAGCCGCGTTGATGCTTTCGCTATTTCTTGGAGAAATGTACCGGTTGTCGGTCCTCCGTCGGCTGGTCCTCTGTCTGGTGGGTTTTGGCCTCTCGTTCTTCTTCAATGTCGGACGTACCGGCTTGTTGACCTGGGTGGCTTCGCGCGATGGCGTAGAGGCGATTGACAAGTGGCACGATCCCGCCGGCGTCACGATTCTCGTGGGCTGCTTTGTGGGACTGTGGTTGGCGGGCCTCGGGTTGCGCAAGCCACAGCGCACCGCTGGCGGGAAGGAGATGGAGGATGGTGGATCGCAGTCCATACAACCTTCCACTCCACGCTTGGAACTTGCCCAACCCGCGCTCCGAATCCCGCTGGCCCTCCTGATCTGGCTGGTGATGGTCGAGGTGGGAGTCGAAGCCTGGTATCGGTCATACGAAAGGAGCATCGCCCAAGCTCCGCAGTGGACGATCGCCTGGCCGGACCACGAATCTGACTTCACGGATTTGCCGTTCGCCGAAAAGACGAGGCAATTCCTGCGCTACGACGAGGGCCGGAACGCAGTGTGGAATGAACCGGAGGGCCGGCGCTGGCAGGTGATCTTCCTGCGCTGGAATCCGGGGCGCATCGCCACGCATCTGGCCAAGGGACACACGCCCGAAACCTGCCTCACGGCAGCGGGGCACGAATTGCTTTCGATTTCCGATCTGGAGATCTTTGAGGTTCGCGGACTGGCCCTGCCATTCCGGCATTATCAATTGGAGTCAGCCGGACGGCGACTGCATGTTTATTACTGCCTGTGGGAAGATCGAGGGGACGCGCAGGGATTCGAGGTGACCAGTCTGACGTATGGAAGTCGCCTGGAGCCGGTGTGGTCGGGACGGCGCAATCTGGGGCAACGTTCCCTGGAACTTGCCGTTTGGGGAATTGATGATGCCGCTGAAGCTTCGGCGGCGTTGCGGGCGCAGTTGGAGAAACTCATCGTGGTCGAAGAGACAATGGATGGCGGATAAGCGCCCAAGCTTGAACGGTGCGGACATGGCGGCTGGATCGTTGTTGGGATTCAGTATGGACATACCGCTTGAGCGACTTATGCTGGCCGCAGTTTGGGGTGCGGAATCAGTCTGTAGGAATGTCAGTGAACTCGCATATTCCACAACCATTTGGCGGAGTGCCGGTTTGTGACCGGCTTCACGGTGTTCCCACGCCGGATTCCGGCTACAGACCGGCGCTCCGCCCTGTCGCGCAGCTTATGCGGCTGGTCCAATATGAGTGTTGGTGAGGCATGGAATATCTTCCCATCTTTCTGGCGGCGGTGGCTGGTCTGTTGATAACGCTGGCCGCCATTCCGTTCATCATCCGCCGGACGGCGGCGGGGACGATGGAACTCCACCGCTCCTTTCATCACACCCACAAGCAGCCGGTGTCGCGCCTGGGGGGCGTGGCCTTGGCTTTGGCCTTTGCCTTGGTCGGTTTGGTGGCGTTGCTGCTTTTTCCGCAAGCCGGATCGGAAGCCAGGCTGCATTGGGTCATTTACTCCACCGCGCTGGCCATGTTCGGCCTCGGATTGTGGGATGACCTCAAGCCGCTAGGGGCCCGGAAGAAGTTGCTGGGGCAGGTGTTGATCTCCGGAGTGGCGTGTGCCTTGGGTTTGCGCATTGGCGCCGTCAGCGGGGTATTCGGCGGTTCTTATGACTTGGAATGGTTGGGACCAGTGCTCTCGGTGATCTGGCTCGTGGCGTTGACAAATCTGATCAATCTGATTGACGGCATTGACGGTTTGGCGGGAGGCATTGCGCTGATGTTGATGGGCTTGCTGGTCTATGTGGGTCACTCGTGGCAACTGGCCTTTCCTCTGCTCTGTGCCGCCGGTATGGTGGGTGCGCTCGCCGGGTTTCTCCGGTTCAATTTTCCGCCCGCGAAGATCTACATGGGTGATGGTGGGGCGTACTTTCTGGGGTTCCTGATCGGGGCCTTGTCGCTGATCAATTCTCACAAAGGATCCGTGATGGCGGCGTTGTTGGCGCCGCTGTTTGCGCTCGCCTTGCCGGTCTTGGATGTCACCCTCGCGATTCTGAGGCGCGGTCTGAAAGGCTTGCCGCTCTTTCGGGCGGATCGCTCCCATCTTCACCACCGACTGCTCAGTTCGGGATTCACCCGCACCCGCGCGGTACTGGTGCTGTATGGCATTTCCGTGGTGTTTTTGCTGATGGCTTTCGGAGTGTTCTGGTCGCAGGGTCGGTTGGTACCGATCTTCTTCGGCTTTGCCTGTCTGCTCCTGCTGTTGGCGGCGCGCTCGTTTAGTTTCAGTCGGAACTGGTTCTCCGTGGGCCGGGTGCTCGGCAACTCGCTCGAAATGCGACGCGAAATTCAGTACGCCCTGGCCTTGTCGCATTGGCTCGAACTGGAAGCGCAACGGTCAGGTTCGCTGGAAACCCTCTGGCGCGAATACACGTTTCTGACGGGGAAACTGGGGCTGACCCAAGTGCGGTTGCGCGTGGCCGGTGAGGAGCGGCTTTGGCAACGTGAAAATCAGCCTCAGAGTGAGAAACGTCTCCGAGGCGAATTCGATCTGGCCGGGGATGGCTCGACGCGGGTTTCGTTCGAGGCGGATGCGGACGAGATGACTCCACAATTGTTCGAGCACATGGCGGAACTCGCGGCGGAGGCATGGGTCAAAGCGGCCACCCGTTGGCGCGTGGAAACCGGACAACCGGTGCGGTTTACTCCTGGCTTGGAAGCGGCGCGGTCTGAGCCTGCCCAAACCGTAGCGGTGGCCAGTTCTGTCACTACCAGCCGGTAGCCGTTACCTCAACGGGTGGGGGTGGCGGAGCTGCCCTGGTTCTCGCGTGAGAGTTCTTCTTCTCAACCAGACGTTTCATCCCGACGTGATGGCCACGGCGCAGTACCTGACCCAGGCGGCCACGGCCCTGACGGAACGCGGGCATGAAGTAACGGTGGTGGCCAGCCGCCGAGCTTATGACGAGTTGAACCGGGTATTTCCGGCCCAGGAGGAATGGCGTGGGGTCCGCATCTTTCGTGTCTGGTCCACCCGGTTTGGGAAGGTTGCCAAGTGGCGGCGCGCGACGGATTTCGCAAGCTTTCTGTTCAGTTGTTCCCTGCGCCTCGCGTGGTTGCCGCGATCGGACGTGGTGGTGGCGCTAACCTCCCCACCGCTCATCTCCTTCATCGGTGCCGCGTTGACACGACTACGCGGCAGCCGGTTTGTCTATTGGGTGATGGATTTCAATCCGGACGAGGCCATCGCCGCGGGCTGGTTGCGGCGGGACTCTTTCGCCGCTCGCGGCCTGGAGCTTTGTTCGCGATTCAGTCTGCGTCACGCCACGCGGATTGTAGTGCTGGATCGGTTCATGCGTGACTTGGTGCTGACCAAGGGAATTGCCGCGGAAAAGGTGGCCGTGATCCCGCCGTGGTCCCACGATGACACCGTGCGGTTTGATGCACCGGGTCGGGAACGCTTCCGTCAGCAACACGGGCTGTCCGGGAAGTTCGTGGTGATGTATTCGGGAAATCACAGTCCCTGTCACCCGCTGGATACCGTGCTGGCGGCGGCGGAGCGGCTCGCGGCCGACCCGCGTTTCATGTTCGTATTTGTGGGCGGAGGCAGCGAGTTTCGCAAAATCGAGCAACGAGTCGCGGGGCGGCGGGAGAGTGGCAATGTTCTTTGCCTGCCGTATCAACCCTTGGCCGAGCTTTCCGCGTCATTGTCGGCGGCGGATTTGCACGTGGTGGTGATGGGCAATCAATTTGTCGGCACGATCCATCCCTGCAAAATCTACAACGTGTTGAGCGTGGGGGCCCCGGTGCTTTATGTCGGCCCCCAGCCCAGCCACGTTTCCGAAGTACTCAATGGCCTGGAGGCTGAAGTCTGCGCTCACGTGAAACATGGTGAGGTTGAAACCTGCGTCGCCGAGATTCGGCGGCTGGCCAACCAGCCTGCGTCCCGCGGTTCGGAGAACCAACGCAAAATGGCGACCGCCTTCTCCCAGCGCAACTGGCTGCCCCGGCTGGTGGCGGAGATCGAAGGCTGTCGCTGGAGTTGAGCCGAGGGATCAAGCAGACGGCTTTCGCAGTTTATGGACAACTAAGCACGAGCACTGACGCGCGGTACGCTTGGCGGTGTTGCGTATTGGCGTTGCGGCGGTTCTGTCCCGGCCCGTGAAGCGATGCAGTCGTTTCACGGGCCGATTGCATTGGAGGTTGGTATTTATGCCGTGCGACTTTGAGCTGGCGGCAAAAGTGGGTCGGCTCGTCGGTGGTCAACGGAGGCGAGTCCGCACGTCATCCTGGCGGATGACTGCGTCTTGCGGCAATTCCACGGGCGTCTGGCGGCCCAGAAAGCCAAGCAGCACGGCAATTCTGGCTTTGGCGGGCATGACCCGCGTGACCACGGCTTGAAGTCCCTGGAAGGCACCGGCGGCAATCTCTACGGCATCGCCCACTTCCATGTCGGCGGACAGGACGCGAAGTTCATCCGGTCCGCAGAGTTGGCGCAATTCCGCGATAGCGGAGTCGGAGAGGGTCGGCCACTTGTCGCCGAAATGGACGACACCCGCGATGCCCGGTGCGTGATGAACGCGGCGTAGCGCAGCGTGCCAATCGAAGCGGGCAAAAAGGTAGTTGGGGAAAAGCGCTTCCGTCACCCACGCCGGTCCTTGCCGGGTTTTGCGCCGAAAGCGGATGCGAGGCAGAAATGTTTCCACCCCATCCATGCCTGCCAGATGCCGGGCCGCGATATGCTCGTGTTTGGGCCGCGAATGAAGGCAAAACCACGCGCGCTGGAACTTCGTACCCGTCAGGGATTGATCCTCCGGGCCGGTAGCCATGATCACACCAGAATCGGCAGTCACGCGACATGCCCGGCGAGCAACCCGCCGTGGCCCACTTGCTCTTCGCGAACCACCATCGAGCGAGGATTTACTCGTGCATGAGTGGCTGTGCGGGCGTGGTTCAGAACGGCAAGGTGCATGACTCAGGCGGAGCGGTACTCGGTGTAATACTCTTTGTACTTGTAGTAATAATAATCCGACCGGCCAACCTGCACCCCGTTGAACACCAGGCCGAGTACGTCCGCCTCGCGCTGGTATAGCAACTCGAGCGCAGCGCGGGCCACGCGGGCGGAAGTGAAGCGGGCCCGCAGCACAAACACGACCCCTTCGGCATGGTGGGCGAGGCTGGTCACATCGTCCACCGCCATGACGGGGGCAGTGTCAATGATCACGTAATCGTGTTGAGCAGACAGCTCTTTAATCAGATCAAGCGTGCTCTGGGTGAGGAACAATTCGCCGGGGTTGCGGGAAGTCTTGCCGCGCGGCACAAACATCAAGTTGGACACGGGAGTCGGTTGCAGGGCTTGCGCCAAAGGGACGCCCTCCGCCAGAACTTCCTCCAAGCCGGGCGATGCGTTGACGCCAAACCGTTGATGAAGCTGCCCTTTGCGCAAGTCGGCGTCCACCAGCACGACGCGCGAGCCGGCCTGAGCCATGGTAATGGCAAGATTGGCGGCGGTAAGCGACTTGCCTTCGCCGGGAATGGCGCTGGTGACCACGATGGTGCGCGGTCGCTTCCCTTCTGTGGCCATGTAGAGCAGGGAGGAACGCACATTGCGATAGGCCTCGACAAAGGTGTGACGGTCATCGTTGGGTTGGACCAAGGGCACGCCCGCCTTTGTCTTGGATTTTGTCACTTGCTGCAATGGGATCTGCCCAAGCACGTGCTCGTCAAACATGTCCTGCAAGTCGGTGAAGGAGGCGGGACGGTCGTCAAAGCGGTCCACCAACAACAGCAGGGCCACGCCGGCCAACAACCCCAGCAAGCCGGCGATGGTCATGGTCTGGAGGGCGTTGCCGCGTGCCGGGCGGGCGAGCGAGGCACGTTCCAACGGCGTCACGCTTTCCTGGCTGAGGTCCTTGTCAACGTCCAGCGTCTGCATGGCGGCGAGCAAGCGGTCATAGAGACCCTGGGTGCGCTGTTTGTTGGCGCGCAGGCGCTCGAACTCGGCCATCTTGCGGCTGATTTCAAGGGACTTGACCTCCCATTCCTTGATCTCGCGTTCAAGGTTTTCCATTTGGAGCGCAAGTGAACTGCGGCGGTTTTCGAGTTGCTCAAGGCTTTGCTGACGGAAAATTTCGAGGAGCTTTTCACGCCGGGCAATTTCATCGTTCAGGCTGACTATCCGCGGGTGTTTGGGACGATACACCTCCGACCATTCCTGGAGCTCGGCTTTGCGCAGTTGAATTTCCTGCCGCGCCTTCAGGTAATCCGAATGGAGAGGATTCAAGGAGCCAGCGTCGTTCCAACTGGAGTCTCCGGCAACCACCGCGGTGGGCTTCTGCTGGCGTTCGAGGGTCTGGTCGAGGTCCAGCAGGTTGAGCAGTTGCAGTTCGGTTTTAAGGACGGCGAAAGTCTGGTTCAGTTTGACGAGGTAGCTGCCGGCACTGTTGCCCTGTTCCTGCAGGAAGACCAGGCTGTTGGAGCCTTGAAAATCGAGCAGTTCCGCTTCCTGCTTCTTGAGGTCGCGCTCCAAGCTGACGAGTTGGGCGGTGATGCCCGCGAGCGTGGTTTCCGACGTGGACATCCGCATTTCCTTCTTGAGATTGATGTACTCCTCCATGCAGGCGTCCAGGAAAGCACGGGTGTACTCCGGGTCAATCCCCGTGGCCACCAAATTGAAAATGGTGGTCTTTGGGGAAACGCTGATCTGGAGGTCCACCGGTGAGGCAGCGAGGTCGGGCTTGTTGGCCTGAACTCGCTCGAAGGCGCGGTTCAGGACGGTGCCGCTCTTCATCAGCGCCTGCTGGGTGCCGAGGAAGTTGCTCAATTCCTCCGTGTAAACGGCGCCGGTGGGCAAATTCTGAATCTTGATGCTGACGATCATCCGGGCGACCGACTGGTAGGTCATGGGCGCGGTGTAAATCCGGTAGGCTTGAAAGCCCAATCCGAGCGCCACAGTGAGGGCCACCACCCACCAACACTTCCGCAACAACGCCAGGTAACGATGCAGGTAGTTGAAGAAATGAGCGGAACGCGTGGATCGGTCGTGCGTGGGGGGCGATTGATCTTGCATTGGCGAATTTAGAAATTGATGGCCCGTTGCGGCACGATGATGAAGTCTTCCGGTTCCAACGTGATGTCGGCCGCGGGGTTACCCTTGTCGAACACTTCGATCATGTTGACCTTGAGAGTTTCACTGCCAGTGGGGGTTTTGCGTACGACCCGGACATCTTTCTTGTTGGCGAAGTCGGTAAAACCGCCGGCGCGGAGAATGGCTTTGCCGGCAGTAAAGACTTCATTGGCGGGGATTTCAATGGGCCCTTGGGTTCGAACCGGCCCCCAGATGTAAACCTTGCCCAGGACCTTGGCGAGTGAGTCGAGTCCGATGATGACGGAGGCGCGGTAGTAATAGTCCTTTTCCAACAGAGTTTTCACCTCGTCGGCCAGTTCCCGGCAAGTCTTGCCGCCCACGTTCAGTCGCCCGATGTAAGGGATGTCCAGTTCCGAGGATTCCGTAACCAGCAAACTGACGGCGTTGGTGCGGTCTTCAAGGATTTGAAAGCTTACGCGATCGCCGGGCAACAGGCGGCGTTTGTCATCAAGCACGTAGCCGGAGGAACCTGCCGCCGCGGGTGCGAGATTGGTAGGTGTGGCCACCGCCGGGGGGGCATCACTTGCCGTGGGCAAAAAGCCGCTCTCGTCACGCCCCTGACCGGCGCCATGCGACCTGACCGCCAGCCCGGCGACCAGCACCCACAACGCCAACACGGCGTGTTTCCGTAAAAAGTTCATCATGCCTCAGAATTAAAAGGTGTACCGGAGGTCCAACACAAGCCGATTCTGAGTGTAGCTGCGGTTTTCGAGGTCGGAATCTTTGAGATAGTATTGGTAGCGCAGACTGCCACTGAGCCGCTGCGTCAAGGGGCGCACCAGCCCGATGCCCACACCATAACGATCCGCCGTCTCCCCGAACTCCCGGGTTTGCTCCACCCGCTCGTAAGAGAGCGAGGTCTGGAGCGTCGTCTTGAGAAAGAGTCTCCAATTGGCGGTGTGCCGGGCGTAGAGGAGTTTCTGGCTGTCGGAAAGGTAACCGGCCCGAAGTTGGTGGCCTACCGAAAGCGAGTGCGTAAGAAAGGCCGAGGGGCGGTGATTGAGCGAAAGGTCGGCGTAAAAAGCATCCAAGTTCTCGGTATTCGTAACCGACTGTGAAGGATCGAAGAAGTACAGTACATAGCCGCCAGCCAGGCGCACGTTCAAATACTCGCTCGGTTGGACGCTGAAAAAGGGGCCCACCGAAATGTGCTGATTGTTGGAGTACAAATCCAAGTCGTATTCCGTGAGACCGCCTCCCGCCTGCAATCCAGCCCGGGCGGTCGTTCCCAGCAGCAAGGCGGCACTGGTATTGAACAAATGAGAACTGCGCCGCTGGTTCGCGTAGAGCTCCTCCGTCGGGTAGAATAAATCGTATTCGTAACCGGCGCCGATGATAAGCTTGTTCAAGTCCCACGCCATGTTCAGTCCTGCGGCATTCGCGAAACGGTCCAATCCGCCAATGCCGCTGACCGTCGGATCGCCCGTCACATCCTGGGAGAAAGAAAAACGATTGTACAACGTTAGCTTGACGTCCTTGATGTAAATATCAAACGCGAGATCAGATCCGGGAGCGACGAACAGTCCGTCGTACTCGGTGGCGTTTAGGTATTTGCCGTATCCGACGCCCAGCGAGAGCGTGAGCACATTTTTATCCGTTACCAGCCAGACACCATCGGCGCTGGCCTGAGGGCGAATGATCAAATCGGCCTGCCGGTCAGTTTCGCTGTAGCGGACATTGTCAGTGAACTCGGTACTAAGGCTTGATCGGAAGCGCACCGAGGCGGGCCCAAGCCGCAGATTGAATCGTTGGTTTGCCAGAGCGAGTTGGCGTGCTTCGGCAGCGGCCTGGCCGGCCAGGGAGGCCCGGAACGCTTCTTGAGCCAGCCCATCAGTAATCAGCGCTGGTGCCAGGAACAGCCCCAAAGCTGGAGCCGCCATTCGGCGAAAGAACGCAATGTTGCGGGAGGTTCGTGAGGTTATACCGAATAGCATGGGAGCGTTACCCAATGGCGGCAGGACACCAACCAATGGGCTTGGGCAGTGGTCGCAACGAATCCGAAAACAGGACAACGCATCGCAATTCCAGGTACCGTGGAGGCTCAACATCCGGGAAGCGTTCCATCGGCCGGCAGAACCTTAGCGGGGCGCTAATCAAGGTCAAGCTTGAGATGTTCTGGTGCGTGTTGTGATTTTCGAAGACTGGAAAATTGCAGAAAGAACCGTCCAGATTCCCCACGCCGAACCATGAATTGAGGAGTGTGCTTGCACTTTGGGGCTTCCCTGACTACCAGTTGGGCGCCCGGTTGCCGGGAGTCGCAATATGCAGTATCCGTAGAGCATTATGCCAAACCCTAAGGACAATTCTTCCCCGCGATGACGCTCAACGAAGCCCAGACCCGCCACGCGCAACTCGCCGCTGAAATCCGCCGGCATGACCACGCTTATTACGTCGTCGGCAAATCGCACATCACCGACTACGAATACGATCAGCTTTTCAAGGAGTTGCAGAGTTTGGAGAAAGAATTTCCCCAACTCGTCACGCCGGAGTCGCCCACGCAACGCGTCGGCGGCGCGCCCGCAGAAGGCTTCGCGCGGGTGAAGCATCGCCAGCCGATGCTCTCGCTGGAGAAGATCGAGGCGTCGGAAGTTCCGTCCAAGGACGAAGAACCCGATCGCGACAAACGGAATCGTGCGCAGGACGAAAACACGCTCGCGGCACTGGAATCTTTCGACGCCACCATCCGGAAGCAACTGGGCCGCGAGCGCGTGGAATACATCGTGGAACCGAAAGTGGACGGCGTTTCGATCAGCGTGCATTACCGCCACGGCAAACTCGCGCTGGGCGTCACGCGCGGCGATGGCACCTTCGGCGACGACATCACCGCCAACCTCCGCACCGTGCGCGCGATTCCGCTGGAGTTGAATTTGAAGAATCCGCCGGAGTTGCTCGAGGTGCGCGGCGAGGCGTACATGGCGATTCAGGATTTTGAAAAGTTGAATGCCAAGCTCGCTGCCGTCGGGGAAAAAACGTTGCCCAACGCGCGCAATGCCACCGCCGGCACGCTCAAGCTCCTCGATCCAAGCCTTGTCGCGCAACGGCCGGTCAATGCGGTGTTTTACGCCGTCGGCGCGTGTGAGGGCATTGAGTTCGAGTCGCACGCGGAGATGTTAAAGGCGTTGGCCGAATTTGGTCTGCCTACGCAGAAGCAATGGTGGCTCTGCCAAGACATCGCGGAGGTGCTGAAGGTTTATCGGAAAGAAATCGTGGCCGAGTACGACGAAGAGCGTGATTTGCGGAAGCAGTTGCCCTACGAAATTGACGGCCTTGTGCTAAAGGTGAATCGCTTCGACGACTGTGCGCGCATCCCGGGCAAGACCCGCGCGCCTGGCTATGCCATCGTTCACAAACCCATTCCTTGGATTACGCCCGCCGAGACGGTTTTGCGCGCCATCACTGTGCAGGTGGGCCGCACCGGCGTGCTGACGCCCGTGGCGGAACTTGAACCGGTGTTCGTGCAAGGCTCGACCATCTCGCGCGCGACGCTGCACAACGAGGACGAAGTCCGCCGCAAAGACATCCGCATCGGCGACACCGTGATCATTCGCAAGGCGGGCATGGTGATTCCCGAGGTGCTGGAGGTGCTGAAGTCCAAGCGCCCGGCGAACGCCCGGCAGTTTGACTTGTTTGCCCACCTCGGGGGCAAGTGTCCGGCGTGCGGTACGACGATCGTTCGCGGCGAAGCCCCCATTGACTCTCCGCAACAAACAGCCGATGATGCCAACGATGACGGGATCAGTGACCAATCCAGCAGAGCGACTCTTGCCGACGCATCCGGACGACCGCGCGGCCCGGGGAGTCTTGGCGAGGAAGCCCTCGCCCTCCTTGCGGCGGGTGGCGGAGCAGGCGCGCGCGTCGGCGGAATGGCGGAAGACCCACGCGAGCAGCAGCAACGGCTCGAAGCCTGGGCGCGCCAACGCGGCGTCTTGATATCCGATCCGGCGTGGACTGCGCTCCGGCTCGTTTCCTCCGGTTCCGCCGAACATGAAGTCCGTTACCGCGCCGAAGACAATCGCGCAGTCAAACGCACGCATCCTGGCACCTTCGGATTCCAGCCGGAATTGCTGGATGGCAAATGGGTTTCGGTGCCGGCGAGTCCCTCCTCCTACCTGCGCCGGTTTCAACTGCAAAACGCCCTCTTTGCCGACGAAGTCCAACTCGAAGGCGTCATGTCTTCCGCGGGCCCCTCGATGGTAATCGGCCAGCCGCCCGGAGGTATTTCCCTGGTCATTTCCCAACCCTGGCTCGACGCCCGCGAAGCTAGCCAACCGCACCCGACCGAGGCCGAGGTCGTGAAATACCTCGAACAACGTGGCTTCATCCGCCTCCGGGATGCCTTTTACGGCTGGCGGCGCGCGGCAGACGGCGTGGTGATTCTCGATGCCCGACCGGACAATTTTGTGCTGACCGAAGCTGGATTGCTGCCCATTGACCTGCATCTCTTTGCGCCCTCCCTCCCCGCCGCTCCCGCCGAAAGCACCGATGTCCTCTGGCGCTGTCCCAATCTCAATTGTCCCGCCCAAGCCACGCGCCGCGTCGAATACTTCGCCGCGCGCAAGGCATTGGACATCGAATCGCTCGGCGGCATCGTCGCCGAGAAGTTGGTGGAACGTGGTTTGGTTAAGGAACCGCTCGACTTGTTCGATCTCAAGCTGGAACAACTCGCCAAACTCAACCTCGGCACCGACGAAGAACCGCGCACCTTCGGCGAAAAGAACGCGACAAAAGTCAGCGAGGCGCTTCAACGCGCCAAGACCGCGCCGTTGCATCGGTGGATTCACGCGCTGGCCATTTCCGACGTGGGAGAAACCACCGCCAAGCAACTGGCTGCTACGCATCAAACCTTGGAGGACCTGGCTGATTCCGCGGTGCTGCGTGATATCCTTGCCCTCGGCACCAAAGAAGCCGAGCGCGCCGAGATCAGCCCGCGTTCGCGCAAGAATCCGCCGAAATCCGAGGCCGAAAAAACCGCACGGGAAAAGCGCGATGCCGAACTCAAGGCGGAGATCGAGGCGATTGAAGCGCGACTGCGCGCCGGCGGATTGAAAGCGCGCCTGCCGGAAGTCGGTCCGGTTGCCGCCGCGAGTGTGTTGAATTACTTCGCCGCGGACGCAGGCCGGCATGTCCTCGCGCGCCTCCATGAGTTGGGCATCCAGCCAGAGAACGAGTTGCCCGCCGTTACGGCGGCACAAAGCCCGGGTGCATTCGCCGGGAAAACCGTGGCCTTGACCGGCACGTTGCCCAGCCTGACGCGCGAACAAGCCACCGCCATGATTGAAGCCGCCGGCGGGAAGACCAGCGGCAGCGTCAGCAAGAAGACGGATTTCGTGCTTGCCGGCGCAGAAGCCGGCTCGAAGCTTGCCAAGGCGCAGGAGTTGGGCGTGAGGATTCTGGATGAAGCGGAGTTTCGCAAAATGCTCGGCCCTGCCGCGCCTACAAAGTCAACGCCGCAAGACCGCTTGCTGTGAACACCAGATACACCTGGAGATCAGCAGAAGGCCGGGGATCTTGGCGGCGGTAAGCTGCTTGATTTCGGTCTGCGATTGAACCCGGTGCTGCATCGCACCAGACCTTTTGCGCCCGGGGCCTTGGTTTCAAGCGGCGTGAACCCCGCGCCCCAGATTTTCTTGGATCGGGGTCGTAGGGCATGCGCTCCCGCCAGGCATTTTGGGAAAACGTGGCTGGACAATGGCTTGCTGAAGGGGAAATCTTTCACCAGACGATGATGACGACAAATGCCAACACCAATCATCGTGCATTTAGCTTAGTCGTGACCGCATGAGCGAGCAGCGCTCACCGAAAGACCCGCTGCGGATGTTTACGTTCGCAGGCCGTTTGCTGCTTCTCGCGACACTGGTGATCATCGGCGGGATGTTTTACTGGTTTGTGATGTTCGTGCATGACAAGGTCCAGAGTGGAGCATTGCCTTCAGGGCATTATGCAGTTGCTTTCTTGCTGATTCCCGCCGTGATCGTTGCTGGCCTGTTTTTCGGTTTGGCGTCACTCATTCTTGAGAGGCTGGGAGTCCGGATATGGAGAAAGTCAGATGACAATAATCCTCACGCCTAGGAGCGCTGCAGCGCCCCGCTGGGCAGGCGGACGGTTCGGGTAATTTGTTCGCGACTGTTGCAGCCGACCGGGCGTTGCCGGCGGCGGTCGTTGAGCTTGTTAGGCCACTGCCCACACGTTTATGACACTCGATCAGTTCTGGAACATTGTAGAAAAGGTCCACCGCGATTCTCGCGGCGACATGGACAAGAAGTGTGAGTTGCTTGAGGCGGAGTTGCGCAGCTTGTCGCTCGACGAGCTGCGGTCGTTCCGTCAGCACTTCGACGAGTGCGAGGACCGAGCCTACTCATGGGAGCTTTGGGCAGCAGCCTACATCATCGGCGGCGGTTGTTCCGATGACGCCTTCTCGGATTTTCGTGCCACGCTCATTTCGATGGGTCGTCAGACATTCGAGCGCGCACTCGCCGACCCACAGTCGCTTGCCGACATTGACTACGATGCGGAGACCGCACACTACGAGGGCTATCAGTATGTTCCCACCACCGTCGAGGAGGAGCTTGGCGACGGCGAGACATCTCCGCGTTACGCGCCCGCTCCTGCCGAGCCATCGGGTCAGTCGTGGGACGAGGGCAAGGTCGCGGAGCTTTATCCGAGATTGGCAGAGAAGTATGATTACAGTGGTTGAGCCGTGGCCTAACCAGGGCGTTGCGAACGGACTCTCCGCCGTCCGTTCGAGCGTCGCGGGAATTCGTGAGCGCGCCGTGCGCTCCACCGCCGCCGCCGAGGCCGTCGCAGAACTCGGTGGGCCGCCACCGGCTGCCGAGCATTGACATCGAAACCAGAACGTCCAAAGTCACGACCGCTATGAGCACAAATCAATTGTGGTTACTGAACACACTCGTAACGATCCGCGTGTCTGCGGCGGATGGCCAGGATGGCGTCTCGATCCTTGAGCATCGCGTGCCCCAGGGCGATTCCCCACCATTACACCTCCATCGCACCGAGGATGAAATCTTCCACATCCTCGAGGGCGAATTCCGCGTGAAGGTGCAGGATCGGGAGCAGCGAGCCGGCCCCGGCGCCATCCTGCTCGCACCGAAGGGCATTCCCCACACTTATCGTGCTGAGTCATCGCAGGGAGGGCGCTTCCTCACCGTGACGGTGCGGGGCGATTTTGAACGATTCGTGCGGGCGATGGGGCACCCGGCGCAACGGCCAGAGCTGCCGGCACCTGCCGGCGCCCCATCTCCCGAGGCGATCCAGGCGCTCACCACGACCGCGGCCCAATTTGGCATCGAGATTGTCGGCCCACCGCTCACCTGAAGGAATGTGGCCCAAGGGCGCTGGAGCGAACTGCCGCCCCGCCGGGCAGTTGGCAGGTGCGGTTCATTTGGGAGCGACTGTTGCAGCCGGCCGGGCGTTACCCGTTCTCAACGCCGCCACTAAAGTGTTGCCCAAGTCAATGGCTTCGCGCTCCGTGGTCCGGCGGCAGTCGTTCAACTTGGACGTTGACTTCGCACGTTCATGAAGCGGTCAACGTTCATTTCGTGGTTTGTGCTCATCACACTCTTTGCGGTCGCGCTCGCGTGGTTCACCGCAGGCAACCCTGTGCTACGATGCGATGGCAGCTTTGATCCCGGCGTCAACACCGTGTTCACGCAAAGGGCGCGGAGTTTGACGCCGAGGAACGCCGCGCGGCGGCGGCGCAACCGAAGGAGCGCGGACAGCTTTGTCCGCGGGTTTCATCCCCCCTCACAAGGCTCTCGCGGACAAAGCTGTCCGCGCTCCGGGAAGATGCCCACGGCGCACGAGGACGCAGCCGAACAGCAATGCGGAGCAGGGTCGGTGCAAACCAACCTCTGCGTTGGTTGCGGCTTTGCGGTGGAGTGACCGACGCGCAAATCGGCAACGTGTGTCTGGCCAGTCCGCCGGGTTGCAGTCCGCGGTCAAAATGACATTCTGTGCGCGTGAATGGATCGCTTCCTTTGCCACTGCATGAGTTCCACCAGAAACTCGGCGCGCGGTTTGCCGCCCTCCACGGCGCGGAAACCGTGGCCGATTACGGCGACCCACTGGGGGAGCACGCGGCGCTGCGCGCGGGTGCGGGAGTGTTTGATCTCAGCTTTCGCAGCCGGCTATGCCTGTTGGGCACGGATCGCGTGCGCTTCCTGCACGGCCAGGTGACCAATGATGTGAAGAATCTTCGTGCCGGCGAAGGCGCGTACGCGGCGCTGGTCACGGCCAAGGGCAGGATGGAAAGCGACCTCAACGTTTACGCACTTCAGGATGAGTTGTTGCTCGATTTCGAGCCGGGGCTGAACGCGAAGGTGTCGCAACGGCTCGAGAAATTCATCGTGGCGGACGACGTGCAGGTGGCGGAAGTGTCGCCGCACTATGGATTGTTGAGCGTGCAAGGGCCAGAGGCAGAAGCCGTCGTGCGCCACCTGGGACGGTTCCATGAGTTGCCCGCCAAACCCTTTCACTTCATCCGACATGCCGATGAATCGTTCGGCGAGGTTTACCTGATGAACCAGCCACGACTGGGCTTCGCCGGATTAGATCTCTTCGTGCCCACGACCGCGCTTCAGGCGGCGGCGGAACAACTGATCGCTGCCGCCAGGTCAGTCGGCGGACAACCGTGTGGCTGGACGGCGTTCGACACAGCGCGCATTGAGGCGGGGATTCCGCGTTTTGGCGTGGACATGGACGAAACCAATATCCCGCTGGAATGTGGCATCGAAGCGTGCGCGGTCAGTTATCGGAAGGGTTGTTACATCGGTCAGGAAGTGCTCAATCGCATCCACAGCATCGGACATGTTAATCGCGAACTGCGGGGCCTGCGTCTGGCGGATGACTTGCCAGCGTTGCCGACAAAAGGCGACAAACTGCTTCACGCGGGGCGGGAAGTTGGCAGCGTGACGAGCGCCGTCCGTTCACCGGCCCTCAAAGCGAATCTGGCGCTGGGTTACGTGCGGCGTGAGGCGAACGCCATTGGGACGGATTTGACGCTGCAATCCACCTGGGGGGAAAGCCAGGCGCGCATCGTGGAACTGCCCTTCGTCAAATAGTGCCGGCGGCAAGCGTTGCGCCGATCAACGCGCAACGTGAGCCTCCTCCAACGTCCACGCATTGCAGCCATCGGGATGACAACGGCAATGGGCCGCGAAGAAACCGCCGCGATACTGCCAGAACCACGGCCAGATTATTTCCCGATCCGTCTGCGGCAGTTTCAAATCATTCAGAGCGGGGCGGGGGAAGAAGCCAAACCGGCCCTCCGTGTGTGCGGGCGGGAGTGATTTGAGTTTGGGCCTTACCTCGAACAGAAACATCAGCCAGTGGGCATTCCCCTGATAGCCGTGCTCACTGACCAGACCGGTCAAATGCAGATCGTTCGGTTGGAGCGGCAGTCCGATTTCCTCGTGCGCCTCGCGGCAGGCACAGGCGTAGGGCGATTCACCATCGTCGGTGTGTAGTTTCCCGCCGCATGGACTCCACAGTCCGCGATTCGGTTCTTGCGCGCGTTCGAGTAACAGCACTTCGTCGCGGGCGTTAAAGCAGTAAAGGAGCGTCGCAATCTTGTACGGCAGCATCACCTGGACAGTGAAGCAATTGCCGGAGCGTCACCAAAGCAAAATCAAATCGCCGAAGGTCCAAATTATTTCCCAATGCAGTAAAGCTTTGTTCCCGTCCGGAGGAACAGCCGGTCGCGCACGGCGGCCACGGAGGCGCGGAGTTGATCATCGCCGTCATCGCCCATCGCGACCGAGTGCAGCAGTTTGAATTCATCGGCTGCCGCTACGACAAAGACTTCCCCGCGGAAATTCTGGAAGTAAATCTTGTCGTCAGCCCCGGTGGGGGACGATTCAATCTTCACGCGCGGGCCTAATTCGCCGATCCAATCCACTTTTCCCGTGACTGGGTCCACGCGCGAGAGCGTCTTGGTCTGCCGCTCGCCATTTAGCACGTAGAATTTACCCTTGTAGAACAACGGCGTGGCGACGTCGGTGGATACTTCGCGATCCTGACTCACCCAGGCATGATCTTTTGCGCTGAGGGTGCCTTTCAGCCCGGCTTTCACCGCGTAGATGGGCGGTTGCTTGGGAGTGCTCGCCAGAATTACGCCGCCGCCGGCCACCGGCGAAGGGACCAGCCGCCAGTGCGTGATGCGCGACGGATTCCATGTGCCCCAGTGCCAAAGCTCTGCCCCGGTCTTCAAATCGTGCCCACTGATGAAGTCGCCGCCGGCCACGAGCAGTTCGCGCCGGCCCTGATACTCGAAAGGAATCGGCGTGCTGAAAGCTTCTCGCGATTCCTCGCGGGCTTCGCTGGGCCGGATGTGCTTCCACAGTTCCTTACCCGTCGCGGGATCGAGGGCCAGCAGGTAGGAATCATTCGGGCCGTCGCGGCGGCCGCGGCCCTGCACCGGCACGTTGCGTTGCAGCACCTGAAGGAAGAGCTTTCCGTCGTACAGCGTCGGGCTGCTCGAGAAGGTCCACAGGAAGGCAAACTGGCCGTAATCGTCTTGCAGGTTGCGGGACCAGATCTTCTGGCCGGCAAAATCAAACGCCGCCAGGTCGCCGGTGCCATAGAAGAAATACACCAGCTTGCCGTCCGTAACGGGCGAGGGTGAGGCAAAGTTGCTGCGGTCGTCCTTGTTGAAACCCACGCCCGCTTCGTGGTTCCACAACTCCTTGCCGGTCTGGTAATCGAGGCAGATGGCGCGCAGCGTCTTCGTGCGCGTGTCGGTGGAACTCACGAACACACGGTCGCCCCAGATGATGGGCGTAGCGGCGGACGGTCCCGGCAGCGTCGCCGTCCATTTGACATTCTCGGTCTTGGAGAACTGCGCCGGCAAATTGCGGGCGGCGGATGACCCGTCAAAATTCGGCCCGCGCCAATGCGGCCAATTTTCCGCGGAGACCGCGTTGATAAAGGTCGTGATCGCGCCAGCGGCGACGAGAATAGATTTCAATTGGCTCATAATGTTGTAACGGTTTTGCGCCCTACGTGGTCCAGTGTGTTCGCGCGAACCATAGCACTCACCCCTCGGTTCGCGCAACCAGTCGCGACCTGATTTTGGTCATTTCCAAAAGAAACAACCGGCGAATGGCATCGTAGCCGCGCTCGTTCGGGTCTTCGACGTTGGTGTGATACCAATAATTCGGATCCCGCGCGTCATAGTGCTTCCGCCAGAACTGGGTGCAGTGCAGGCCGTGCCCCAGAAACGCGGCGTGCAGGTCTATCAAGTGAACGTTCGCTCGCCGTTCCGCGCCGCGCTCGAGGATTCCATTGTAGGCCGCCAGAATCTTCAACCCATCTGGCCACGCCGGCAAGCCGGCGCGTTGGATGTCGCCCACGCCATCCGTGGGATCGTAGATGTTTGCCAGGAAGATCTGGCAGCCGCCGGGAAAACGCGCGTTGACCTGATCGAGAATGACCTCCAGCCGCGTGGCAAAGTTCTGCACCCACGGCGAGGCTTGTTGCCAGTCGGCGCCGAACATGGCGACCTCGCGTGCCGGCGTGCGTCCGTAATCGTGAATCAGATCATTGCCGCCGGTTGTGATGACCACCAGCCCCAGCACATTGGAATCCGCCACCGGCAACCGCGTAAGCTGTTGCTTCACCAAGTCCAACGAAGTACTGCCGGACACGGCCAGATTGGTGGCACGCAACCCGGGCAACACCGCGCGCAGGTTGATCTCCCGCAGGTCAGGAAACTCATCCGGTGGATTCGCGACCAGCCGGTCAAAGTAACCGTAGCCTTTGCGCGCGCCGAATCCCGCCGTCACACTGTCCCCCAGCCCCACCAGCAGGACCGTCCGATCCGTCCAAGGCTGGACGAAAGCTTCCGCGGGCACTGCCGGTCCCGCGCAACCGCCGCCCACAGGTCGGCTTTGCGAGAAGTAATACCACGTCCCCGTGGCGCACACGCCGAGCACCGCCAGGACGATGAGCAGGTGGAGCCGCCTCTTCACGACACACTCACCCTGGCCCGGCGAACGGTGCAGGGGCGGTTCACTCCCGGGATGTGCTCCCAAGCATTGCTGAATGGCTCATTCACGACGGACAAAGCGTAGGTAACGACCTGAACGCCTGCAAGCGAGGGATGCTCAAGCCAGCAATTTGGGGAGGGAATTCTCTGAACCCAGTTTCGCGCATTGAACCCCTGCACCGTACCAGCCGACGTGAGTGTACATTCTCTGAATCCACTCGCGGCCGACGGTTGGTGAGGGCGATGTTAGCGCCCTGCTTGACAATCGGTTCGCTGCGCCCGTTAATGGCCGTGGCACCGCCAACTAATCCCGTGGTCACCGAGAAATACAGTCCGCCAAAGTACTTTCAGATCAGTCGCGACGTGATCGGACTGATCCAGAGCGGTGCGCTGCCGCCCGGAGCGCCGGTGCCGTCCGAGAACGAAATCATTGAGAAATACCAGGTCAGCAATACCACCGCGCGCAAGGCGCTCCACGACCTGGAGAAGGAAGGCTGGGTCAACCGCGTCAAGGGCAAGGGCACATTTGTGCGTGACTTCACCGTCGTGCGCGCCATCAACCGCATCTTCGGTTTTACCAAAAACATGATCGAAGCCGGGCGGAAGCCGTCCACGCGCCTGGTCGGATTTCATCTGCGCAACGACGATCATACTCAGACCATCAATGGCCGTCAGTTCACCCTCAAAGGCCCGTTCTGCGAGATTGAGCGGATTCGCTATGCCGATGGCATTCCGATGATGAAGGAGACGCGCTTTATCTCCATGGGCCTGTGCCCTGACATCCACCGCCGCAACCTGGAGCAGTCGCTGTACGCTGTGTTCGCCAAGGACTACGGCATCCACCTGACGGAGATCAATCAGATGTTGAGCGCCGTACTGTTGGAAGGGGAAGAGGTCAAAGCCTTCCAACTGGAAAAGCCGGTGCCGGCGTTCCGGGTCGAGGGCGTTTCCTTCTGTGGTCGCGACCTTATCATCGAAATGGAAGATTCGGTCTATCGCGGAGATATGTACCGCTTTGCGGCCAAGGCCCGGCCCGTCACCACCGAGAAGAAGTGATTCTCCGCCTCCGGCGATTCTCACCCAATTGTCAATCAGCCGACACACCGCTGTAACCTCCTGCCTGCATCTTGGTTGCGGTTGCTTGATCAGACACGGGTTTAACCGCCCCAATACGGGCGCTTGGCTGGGACTCCACACGGAAGCCCGGCGCTCCTGTCCGGCGGCTTTGGCTCTGTGTAAAAAAGCACGAAAAAGCGTTGACAAACTAAGGCACAAGCCATAGTTAGTGCGTTAACGCTCCACGGTGCGTGGAAAACTATGTTTGATGGGAAAGTCAATGGAGCGGATTCGCCAGTGTGCCGGACGGTTGGAATGAGTTGCCAGGCGAAAACGCTTTTTGTGCGAGCAACAGTCAAAACCAGCAAAACCTCAGCCAGCGTATGAAAACAACAAACACTCAAAAACAATGGAAGTTTCGGACTTCCAATCTCCTTCGGGCCGCGTGCTATCCGCTTTTGGTAATGGCGCTGGCCGGTTTACCCACGCTCAAAGCTGCCATCACCGGGCAGTGGGACTTCAAATCCGGAAACCTGGCGGCCACCACCGGTGCCGACTTGGGGTACTTCGACGGTGTTGGTGGAGACACCTCGCAGCAAACCGTCTTCAGCACCACGACCACGCTGGGTCTGCCCGACATCGGTGGCCAACCCGCCCATGTCATGGGTTTCCCCCGCGCCCTTCCGACCATGGGTTATGTCGTCACTCCTGGTGCGGCGGCGAACGGCGGGGGAGCGTTTGTCAATCAGTACACGCTCATTTTCGACCTGCTCTACCCGCCGGAATCTTCCGGGGGGTGGCGGGGCTTGATCCAAATTGATGATCCCGTGGGCAACGCCAATGATGCCGATTTGCACATCAACCCAGCGGGCGCCATCGGGATTTCTGGATCGTACCAGGGACAGGTCCAGACCAACACCTGGCACCGCATCGCGTTTGCGTTTGATTTGGCCGCGCCCGGCGGGCCGTTGCTGCGCAAATACATTGATGGAGCATTGGTGGGAGAACAGATACTCGGCGCAGGAGTTGATGGCCGCTGGGCGTTGAACCCAGTTGGAGGTGCCTTTGGTGAGACGGCCCTGTTGTTTACGGATGACAACGCTGACGGGGGCAACACGCAGCCGGGATTCGTCAGCAGCATCCAGATTCACGACGAAGCGCTTTCCTCGGCCTACCTCCAGGCACTGGGAGCGCCGACCACTGATGGCATACCGACCACTGTGGTCGTTCCGGTCTCCATCGTTTCCCGAAAGCCGTTGGCCAACGCGATGAATGTGGCCCCGGGTTCGGGCATCGAAGTGGTTCTGGCCGATGGTTCATCTCCCTTAGACACCGGCACCATCGTCGTGAAGGTGAACGATCAAACCATTTCGCGAACGGTCAATTCTGCGGGCGGCCAGCATACCGTCCAAGCCGCCTTGCCTACGCTCGCTGCGCGGTCGCAAAACACGCTCGCGATTGAGTTGACTGACCCTGGACTTGGGCCGGTGACGCTGCAATGGAATTTCCGCATGGCCGCTTATGTCCTGGATTCGGAGTTGGAAGAGGAATTTGCCCACCGCATCGCCGCCTATTGGAAGCTGGATGAAGGGCTGACGAATTCCACGGCAACCGTCATGCATGACCATATGGGCGAGAATCACTCCATAATCACCGCCGGCCTGCCGGACTATTGGGTTGGCGCACCCGAGGCCAAATTTGGCGGGGCGCTGCATGTAGATGGCGCGAACGTCTATGCCACGGTTGTCCCCAGCGATTCGCTCAATATCGGCACCAACGCCGTGACTTTGTCACTCTGGGTCAAGCTGGAACAGCTTCCGTCGGAAATCGCCGAAAACTTCGGCGGACTCTACGACTCGACTGGCGATGAGTATGCGCTCTATCTCGATCGGGCGGCTCGCGAACTCCGTTTCAAAGTCACGCTGGCCAACGGTGAGGCTGCCCGTCCGGGCATTCCAGAATCCATGCTCAAGGTGGGCGAGTGGATCCACGTCGTCGGTGTTTACGATGGGAAAGCAAGCCCGACGGTCGGTCAAGCGCGTATCTATCTCAACGGCGAATTGATGGACACCCATATCGGCCACGACGCGGCGGTGGGAACGGGTTTGACCGGCAATGTGCGCACGGGTCAGATCGCGGGTCTCGGTCGTAACGGCGATCAAGCTCTCTATTTCCTGAGCAGCACACTGGATGACATCGCGGTTTGGAGTCAGGCGTTGAGTGTTGACGCCATTGGCTATCTGGCTGCGGGGAATTTCGTCCCCGTCCAGGCGCCGGACCCGAATCAGTTGAGCATCGCGCAGCATCCGGAGAGCCGGGCCGCCATTCCCGGAACGCGCGTGATGTTTGAAGTGGTACGCGAAGGTGGCACGCCCCCGTTCACCTACCAGTGGAAACACGCCGGAACGAACCTCCCCGGGGCGACCAGTTCCAGCCTCTTTGTCGTGGTGACACCGGAAGCGGCAGGTCAATACACGGTGGTCGTTCAAGACGCGGTGACCTCTCTGGAGAGTAATCCCGCCACCCTGACCGTAACGCCACTGCCGGATCAGCCAATCGAATCGCTGCCGTGGGGCTTGATCGCCCATTGGCCGCTGGATGATGGCTTGAGCGATCCCGATACGGCCATCCTTGCTGATGTGCGCGGCACAAGCCCAGGCACGCTATTCGGTGGTGGACCCAGCGCTTGGTTGGCCTCACCGCAGGCGTTGTTTGGCGGCGCGCTGGATGTGGACGGCCAGACGATTTACTCCGTCATCTCCAACACGCCCGCACTGGATATCAACGAGAACCAGGTCACCATCTCGCTGTGGGCCAAGTTGGATCAACTGCCTTCCGACCTGCCGGGATCCTTCGGCGCGATCTATGATTCCGTGGGCGACAACTATGTGATCTACCTCGACCGCGGTAACCAGGAATTGCGTTTCAAAGTGACCACCGCCGGTGGCCAGGCCGCCCGCCCGGGAATTCCGCAAGCGGACCTGGTCCTGAACGAGTGGCTTCATATCGTGGCGGTTTATGATGGCAATGCCACACCCACCGCGGGTGAGGCGCGCATTTATCTCAACGGCGTGTTGAAGGACACCCACACCGGACACGACAACGCCGTCGGCAGTGGGCTTACCAACCTGGTGCTGGCGGGGCAAGTCGCCGGCCTGGGCCGCAATGGTCCGAACGCGGAGAGTTACTTCACCGGCGCCATTGACGACATCGGTATCTGGAATCGCGCGCTGACGACCGACGAGATCGCTTATCTCGCCTCGAACAATCCGATTCCGACGTCCGCCGAGCCTTGGGTCATTTATGAAAATGACTTCGAGAGCTACACTGAAGTCGCCACCAGCCTGGGAGACGAGTCGGATGCGGACCCCACAGGCGTCGAGTGGCAGATGCAGGATGACATTCCGATTGCCGGCGCGGGCGCCGACGGCAGCGGCGTGCAGGTGGTCAACTGGATTGCGGCTTCGGGTGCGAAGTCGCTTCTGGTCCGCCCAGGCAGCGAAGCGCGGGTGCATTTCCGCGAAACCCGGAGCGGCAGCAAGTATCAACTGGATTTCCGCATCTATTCGGATCGCGGACCGACCAGCAGCCATAACTTCTACATTCTGCTGAACGGCATGGGCTCGGATAACAACGGCGGCGACTTCCTCGCCTACCGCGGTGGACGCGCCACCAATGACGTGGCGTTGGTGTGTTACGACGGTGTGCGGGCGGCCCCGGGCTGGGCGCCGGTGGGCGCCAATCACCTGACCCAGGCCTGGCAACATCACCGGATTGTGTTCGATCCCAACGTTCCGAGCCTGAGCGTCTATGTGGATGACATGACCACGCCGCTCCTGGTGAACAGTGGCACGGCCCGGAGCGAAACCCCCATGCCCACGATGATGCGGATCGTCAACGAGGGCAACAGCGCCGACGACGGCTTCTTCGCCATTGATGACATCAAGCTGACGGTGGAGGGTTCGATTGATCTCACCAGCACCTTCACCGAGGGATTCGAGAGCTACCCCGCGAACAGTGTGGGTGGAACTCTTGACGCGGACCCGCTGGGCGCGTGGATTACGACGGAAACCGACGGCACTGCCGCTGGCGGCGGCCGTCCGTTGGCCCCAACCAGGGTCCAAATTGTGGATTCGTCGGTGGTGACGCCTCGTTCCGGCAACAACAGCTTGAAACTCGAGGGCGGTCAACGCGCTGGCGTCACGCTCGCCTGGGGCACACCTCCGGGAACGGATGTCCAGGTCAAGTGGTGGGCGCGGGTGCCGGCCTCTGTGCAAGGGACGACGGCTACCTACCTGCGGATGTCGCTTTACGGCGTTGAAGGCACCAGCGCTTACGCCGGCGACAAGGCGCTGCTCGGTTACGGGTCGCGCGACGCCACCATTGGCGATGCCACGTCCCTGACCTACTACAACGGCGCGTGGTTGGACACCGGGGTGGACTACACACCAGACGTTTGGGAAGAGTATGCGGTGATCACGCACAACAGCGACGGCCAGTACTCCATTATCAAGAACCCGAGCAGCGCGACGCCAACGGTGATCGTGGACAAGGCGCCGTACATTGGCACCGCGCCGACGTGGGGGCCGACATTCATGGTCGCGTGGAGTTCCTCCAATGGCTCCGGCCATCCGCCGGTGTACCTTGACGACATCGAAATCACCTCGTTCGGATTACCGAGCTTCTCGATCTCCGGCGGGAGTTTTGTGGCCGGGGGCTTCGAGTTGAATTGGGGCTCCGCAGGCGCGTCTGCCACGTATGAAGTGTGGCGCGGCACGAACGTCGCCAATCCGGCAAGCTTCGAGAAGATCGCCGACAACCTGACGGCGACAACGTTCACGGACCCGAATCCGCCCGCCGGTGGGGCGTATTACCGCGTGGTCGCGAAGTAATGAGTTAAACAAAACCAGCGGCCTGCGGTGGCAGGCCGCTGGTTTGAGGATATATTGATTCAACAACGGGGTGCCGCCTTGCGGGGCGGCGCCTCCAATGCAGGAATGGTGAAAGTATGAAAGTCCGGTTGAAAGTTGAGCGAGGGTTTACGCTGATTGAATTGCTCGTAGTGATCGCGATCATCGCGATTCTGGCGGGGATGCTCCTGCCCGCACTGTCGCGCGCCAAGAGCAAAGCGCAGGGGATCTCCTGTATGAACAACCACCGCCAGTTGCTGCTGGCGTGGCGGTTGTACGTGGAGGACAACCGCGAAGTGCTGCCGCACGTGAAGCACGGCCCTCATGAGTGGGTCGGTGGCTGGCTGGACTTTACTGACGCCCGGGACAACTGGGACGTGGAATTCAATCTCAAGCAAAGCATTCTCTGGCCGTACGCTGGCAAAAGCCCGGGCATCTTCAAGTGCCCTGCGGATCGGAGCATGGTTACTTACCGCGGCCAGCGACTGCCGCGGGTGCGCACCATGTCCATGCTCAACTGGGTGGGCGGGCGCGGAGAAAACCGGCCTATGAATTGGTCAAATACCACCACTGGCGACCAGTCCCGACAGTATCGCATCTACCGTAAGAGTTCGGATATGATTGACCCTGGCGTGAGCAAGACCTTCGTGTTTCTGGACGAGCGTGAAGACAGCATCAACGACGCTATGTTTGTGGTGGACATGCAGACCTACCCCAACACGACGGCCAGTATCGTTGACTTCCCGGCCAGTTATCACGGCGGAGCGGGTGGCTTCTCCTTCGCCGACGGTCATTCGGAGCTCAAGAAGTGGAGGAATCCGCTCATACTGGAAAAGCCCTTGCAGGGCCAGGTCCGACCGTATCCAACGCCCCTTGGGGGCCGGGACTTGGACGTACTTTGGATGCAGGAACATTCGACGCGAATGATTCCTTGAGCCGTCGGGAAAGCCGGTCAAATCTGACCGTTGGGTCTGACCTCGCAGGTCAAGCAGTCGGCAGCAAGCGGACCTGCCTCCTGAGCCCCTTCGCCCAAAGCGGGGATAAATCCGTCGCACTCCAAGCGCTTCGCGAGGTTGGTTGCCGCTGAAAATGTCGCGAAGCGTTTGGAGTGCGCGCGTCTTCAGCGCCGCTCTTTGCGCGCGACTAACGCCTCGCCGGTTCAGGGGTTCCAAGCGCGAACCTGTTCGGGCAATTCTCTGCCGCCATGAGAGACTTCGCCGAATTCAGATTCGCGCTTTGCCCCCTGAACCGTAGCCGCCGACGTGAGGAGGCGGATTCCCCTGAGCTGCAACGTTTTCCGCCTCCTCACGTCGTCGGCTACGAGCGAAGGGTTCGGGGGAGAGAAATGGCCGCGGGGGGTGAAAGCTCCCGAGTCACCACTGCCTCTATGCCGGCACCGATGAAAACAGCGAAGAGTTTCTTCAAACTGCGATCCCAGACGCATTTCCGGTTGGATCTGAACGCCAACGCACTTCTCCTGCGGCGCCCTCACAAATCCAGACCCCTCAGATCAGCGAGCCGAAACCGACTCAGGCGATGGTAGGACTACCGGTACCATGACCAGCGTGCTGCCGCGCTTCTGGTCGGCAGATCAAGTTGCTTTGTGGTGAGTGAGAACTTTCGGCGGGACGCACGGCAGCACGTTGAGGTTCATTGGCCTTTGGCCAGGGTGCTTTGCACCGTGGCCTTGATGTTCGCGCCGCGCATGCCTTTGGCCACGATCTTTCCGTCCGGGCCGATGAGAAAGAGGGAAGGAATGCCTTCCACACCATATTGACTGGGCAGGTCGGTCTTCGACCACTCGCCGAGAAAACCCATGATCCAGCCGAGTTCATTCTTCCTGGCGTAATCCCTGAGCGTCTTGATGTTTGGGTCCAAGCTGAGGCCGATCATCCGGAAACGCGGATCATCCTTGAAGGCATCGTAGGTAGCTTTCAAGTGCGGCATCTCGGCGACGCACGGCCCGCACCAGACGGCCCAGAAATCCAGCAACACGTATTTGCCCGCGAAATCGGAGAGCTTCACCGTTTTGTCATCGAGAGTCTGGACCTCGAAATCGGGCGCGGCCTTGCCCGTGCTGAGGACTTTCTTTGCCTGCAACTCGATCTTGCCCAGATCAAACGGCTCGTCGCTGCGGCCGCCCGGTGAGTTGGGGATTTCCAACTCTTTCAGAAGGCTGGCGATGAGCGGCGCCGAGAAACGCATCGGCCCTTCGCCACCCTCACGCAAGTCAACCCGCAGGCGGTATTTCCCGCCGGGCACATCCTCCACGCGGAAGCTGCCGTCCGCGGCAAAGTTCAGTGCGTAGCGCCGGCTCTGGAAGTAATACTCCTGTCCCTTCTTCGTCTGGTAGAAGGCGCGTTGTTTGGCGAGACCCTCCTCGCGTGACTGACGCATTTCCTTGATCAAACGCTGTTTCTCCTCGTCGGAGTCCGCCGCCTGGATTTTGGCGCTTTGCTCGCGTGACAAAGCCAGCAAGTCCGGAAACTCGTCCGTGGGTGGGAGAATCACTTCGAGGTTGTACACGTCTGCCCGCCAGTCAATCGTCCCGTCGTAACCGTTGACGAACATTTGGCCGGTCACCGGTCGTCCCTGGCCGCCCAGGGTGAGGGCCTTCAGTTCGCCGGGTTGGAGCGAGAACTTCGTGGTTTGCGACTCGGGAATGGTGCCCACGGTCCCATCACGCACTTTCGGTGAGTGGGAAACCTGAACATTGATGGGCGGCACACGTTCAAAGGCGAAGCGGCCATCCGCATCCGTTTGCGTGGTGAGAAACAGACTGAGCGGTGCGAAGTTGCGGGGATGGTACTCGTAGGGAACAGAAGCCAGACCGAGCCGGACGATTTCGTTGCTGCCGGGCTTCGTGCCGATCATTAGCCGGCCCTCAACCTTGGCCCAGGGCTGGAGGTTCACCCTCGGTGAATTCTTCAAGGTCTCGACCGTCACCTGGGCAAATCCTTCGTCTTCCAATACCAGCACGGCATAATCATCTGCGTATGGTCTGAAGGCGAATTGTCCCCGCTCGTCAGTGGTGGTGGTGCGCGTTCCCGGATAGAGGCGTTCCTGTACCTTCATGCTTTTGTCCTGGACATAAACCCCGTTGCGCATGTCCGCGAGGTAAACTCTGGCCCCGGGAAGAGGCTCGCCATCGGGCTTCAGCACCACACCGGCCGGGCCGGAGCCTTTTTTCAGGGCGAACGTGATGTTCGTCTCCGTTCCCGTGATCGCGCCGGAGGTTGCCGGCAGGTAACCTCCGGCCTCCACCATGATCGCGGGTGCGCTTCGGCCCTTCGTCAAGAACAGGTCAATGGCGCCGTCCTTCACCTCGGTCTGTCGGGCGGCGAACCACTGGAAAGTGTCGGTTAGATGTTGTTCGGCCCGCCCTTCGGTGACGATGAACTTCTTTAGCGGTTCTCCGGTTTCAGCGTCCTTCACCGTGCCGGTTACGTGAATGTCGCCGATGCGCTCCTTGACCGCCTCCGCGCCCAGCAATGGTTCCTGCCGAATGTTTATGTAGGCGGAACGGTCTGACGGCAAATTGCCGCCGGGCTCGAACTCCAGAACGAGGTCGGTCTTGTCGGTCTTGAGCACGCCAACCAATCGGAATGGGTTCAAGGTATCCAGACTTCGGTTGCGGGCGGACACGCGATAGCCTTTCACGCGCGCCGACAAGCTGAAACTCTCGGTTGGCACGCCGACAAACTGGAAACGCCCGTGTTCATCCGCCTCGGTCTGCGTGGAATCCCACGCTTCTTCGCGCGAGAGCAAAACGCGCGTCTTCGCCGGCACCGGCTCGCCGTCCGTAAGGCGGATCAAGCCTTCGAGTTTGAAACCAGGAGTAACGGAAACCTCGACCACATCCAGAACCGAGCCGTCATCGTTCAGGCGCACCCGACGCGCGGTGACCGCGCCCTGACCGGCCAGGGAACTCATTTTGGCGTAAACGAAGTAATCGCGATTGGGCGGCAGATTGGCGAGGAAGAATTCGCCATCCTTGTCCGTGCCCACCGAGAAGTCCCCCACGTAAACATCCGAACTCCGGTCGGCACCGCTGATGCCGATCTCCACTCCGCCAACCGGCTGTCCGTCCTTAACCAGGCGACCTTTGATCGCCGCGCCTTCCCTCAGCCTCAACTCATGGACCCTGCCGCCAGACGCCAGACGTTGAAAGATTCCTTTGGCAAAGGTGCGCGCCTCGACCTCGACGCCGACAGCGTCAAACGGTGTCTCGCCATTGATGACGAACCGGCCGTCGTCGTCCGTAACGGCGACCTGATCCATGTCTTCATTGCCGCCGAACCGTGTGCTCTGACCGCGGGTCACCCCCCGGATGCTGACCACGGCACCGGTGATGGGTTCATTGTCCTTATCCGTCACCCGTCCCTTGACTTGCTGGTCCGGACTGATTCCTGCCCGCGCTGGCTTCAGCGTGACTTCAATCGGCTCGAGCGCGGGATCCACTTTGCTGACAAATTCCGGCCGATGGTCTTTGGCCACGACCAGCAGCCGGAAAACAAGCGTCGGGTCGAGGCTTTCGATTCTGAATTTGCCGCCGACATCGGTCTTCGCCCGCTTGCGGCAATCGGCGTAACAGGAGGGGCATAAAATCCCGACCCCTTCCTTTGGTCCGGCGGTGTAAACGAACACCGTGGCGTCAGGCAATGGCCTACCGTCCCCATTCTTGACCACTCCGACGAGGTCCGGCCCGCCCGCAGCGGGCGGATCCTTCGCCAAAGCAGTGCTGACCTCGAATAGCAAACCGAGGACCGCACAGCCTGAGAGAACTGAACGCATGCCAATCCGAATACTGCAATTCATACGGGACTCCTTCCAGGGAACGACAGGTTAGTGGCGCGACTCAAGAATCAGACAGAATGTGGCCCCGGAACGTTCAATGACTGCGGCAGCCCAACCTTGGCGGTCACCGGCTTGCGGGGAGTGCTGCGGTGTGCGCCCGTGTCCAAATCGGGTCATCGCACGTCATCCTTGAGCAGCCAGCCAGTGGTCAAGGAGGTGGCGACAGTTCAAGATTTTCTCCTGCAAATCGCACGGGACGTAGAAATAATGATTGGAGGCTTCGAAGCCGAGCCGGGAATCGCGGGATTGAAGTTGGAATAACCGGCGGGCCAGGGCGATTTCGGCGTTCAGTACGCACCGCAATTCCGCCCGGTGCGAATCGGTTTCCGCCGGCGTCTTTGCGCCCGACCAAGCGCCGCGGGCCATAACGAAGCGCGCCTGGTTGGCGGCGCTGCGAAAATGAATCATTGCTGCCTCGGCCACGCGCGCTTCGGCCTCCAGGGCCTGGCGATGGGTGGGTAAGGCTTTCGGTTGTAGTTCCGCCGTGGCGGACTCAAGTAACCGCAAGGCTTGGTCGAATCCATCGGCCACGCGATTGAGTTGTTGGATGAACACCTCCGGGGGATAAACCGCGCGCCAGGCGTTCAGGTCGTCGTAGGGAAATCCCACCATCGTGGCGCGGTAACCGGTCGGCTCGCCCCAGAGCAAATTGGCCGGGCCGAGTTGTTGTGGACCGGAATAGACCACGCCGATGTGATAGGGGAATTCGCGGAAGGCCGAACTGAAGCCGCGCCATGCCTCCACGACGGCCGGTGCGAGCCTCGGGCCAAAACGCCGTTCCGCCACGCGCCGCATGGCTGCATCCGCCGAACCGCCCGCCAGCGTTTCGGCCACGACTTCAAGATTGGGCGAGGGATACCCGCCCAGCGTCCAACCGAGCATCAGGCCGCTCACGTCCGCCCCGCGCAGGCTTTCCGCGTGACGCGCCACGTTTTCCACCGCCGGAATGTACGGCACCGCGGAGAGTTCCCAAGTGTTGCCAGCCTGAATTTTAGCGATGGCCCGCAAGCCCCGCTCCCGCGCAAGCTGCCAATGCTGCGTCGCGCGTGGACCGGGCCCGATCGCGGAGATGGAGTACTCGCCGACCTCCGTCTTCACCCCGCCGCGCTGGATGGGCAACCGCCATTCACTGACGCTCATCAGCGCCGCTTCGGCGGGCAGTTGGCGGATGGCGTCGCCTGCCCAGGCATCGTTCCAACCCCAGTCCCACGCGATGAGTTCGGTGTTGGTGCCCGCCCGGCGGATGCCCTCCGCGAACAGGCGGCTGACGCCGGCAATGACCTCTGCCGGGGTGCGCTGGCGGCAAAGCGGACACTGCGCGCCCTTGCCGTGCGACCAACAGTTGGTGGGATTCTCCGACGCGGTGATGCTGAAGAAACCACCCAGGTCCGGGACCGCGCGGCAGATGGTGGCGACGGCGTTCACCATGTATTCCTGAACCTCCGGCGCGCTGGTGCAAAGCGCCGCGTGGTCGCCATCAACCACGCCTTTGAGTTGCGGACGATCCTCGAAGAAGCGCAGCGGCATCATGCGCGGTTCATTCAGGTAAAGAAACAGCCGGATCCCGTGCTGGCGCGCGCGCGCGACCAATTGGCGCAGGTTCTTCAGGCGGATTTCATGTTGCGCGCTGCGATCCGGTTCCCACGGAAACGGCGCGAGCTTATAGAGCACCGCCTGCAGCCAGACACCGTTGACGCCGGCTTGCGCCAGTCGGGCCAGCAAGCCTTCGGGATAAGGATCGGCCTCCGGTTCGAGCAGCGGGTCGCCATAAAGCGCGAAGTAGGAGTAACAGAAACTCAACTTGCCGGTGGGTTCGGTCCTGGGTCGCGCCGCCGGCAGACGCGAAAGTTGCGAAACAAATGTGAAAAGCGGTTCGCGTTGGCGGGCGGGAAGGGCGGGACATTCCTCGCGCAGGGTTTGGGCAATCTCACGTTCGCGCTGGAGGACAGCTTCATCCGGCGGTTGATAACGCAGCGGTTCGCAACGGGGTTTAAGACTGCCGAGTTTGATGAACAGGAAATCGTCCTCGCGGAGGGTGTAAGCCAGTTGTTCCGCGTCCCAACCGAGCAGTTCGAGCAATTGGTCGTACGGCAGCAAATGCCAGTTACGCTTGATGACGGTGAGGTAGGAGCGCGCCTGTTGATCGCGGCTGATGCGCGGCGGCGCGCCTATACCCATCGCGCGCCCCATACGGACGAGGTCCGATCTCCTGGCGCCGACCGCGCGGGCCATCCGCTCGATGGGTACCAGCGACCAGTTGCGCCAGACGAAGGTGTGGAGCGGGCTGGGAAAGTGCGGGCAGGTCACGGGCAATGGCGCGGCGCCCGCGGGCAAATCGGCAACGGCGAGCGTTGTTGCCCCGCGGGAGGAAGCGCCACAAGCCACGTCGGGCAGGTGGCCGAAGACCAGACTGCCGCCCAAAGCCGCGCTGGTTTTCAAAAAGCCGCGGCGTGAAACACCAAGGGACTTCGCCTCTGCCGACAGCGGTTTCATTCGATTTCCACGCGGAAGAACTCCGCCATCTGGCCGTTCAACGGATAGACGAAGCGAAAGCGGTTGTTTCCGAGCGATTGCGGCGCCAGTCCGGCGACGACGTGAAACGGACCGGTGGCGCTGGTGGCGCACAGCAAGCGGAAGGACTGCCAGGGGCCGTGGTTCTGAAATTCAATTTCCAGGCGGTCGGCCGGCGAGTCCCCTGGACGGACGGATACGAATTCGATCAAGGGCGTAGCCTGGGGCAGGAGCGCTCCCAGGCTCAAGCCCTGCTGGCCGCCGTCGAAGAGCACCCGGACCTCAGTTGGGTTGAGAGCGCGCTTCCAAAGCGCCATGTCGTCCACGAACCCGGTGAAGTAGTTTCCGCCTGTCGGTCCCTCCCGCCCCATGGCCGCAAGCTGTCCCGTTTTGACATTGCCCGTCAATCCCGTCGGGCTGCCATCGTTGCCGGCATGCGAATCCCGGATTTGCCCATTCAAGTAGATGTTGGCCTCCCCGTAAGACGGACCGGCCTGGCCTGAATAAGTCCCCACGATGTGCAGCCACTCATTGGTTTGCAGCCACGCTTCGGGAATCCCCGGTCGCGCGGCATGGTTATTGACGTCGGTGACTTTGAACCGCAACTCCTGATTGCCCTTGTCCAGATAGACCACATAGCAGTCGGTGGCCGAGTCGAAAATGGCGCCGAAGCTGGTGGTCAGTTGGCTGGGCAACATGGACAGGCGCACCCAGAGAGAAATGCTCAGGGCATTGGTCTGGATGTCCATGATCTCATTTTGGGGAAACGTCACAAACGCGCTCGCGCCTTCCACCTTCAGCGCGCCTCCCAGTTTGGCCAGGCTGCCGTCAAACCAATGCGAGGCCCCGTCGTTGCGCACCAGCGTGGCGGTGTTGTTGCCCTGGCTGTCGCTGACGGTGGTGGTGAACGCGTCGGTCAAACCGTCATCCAGCTTCCAATACGCAATCAGGCCGTCGGCCAGATTGACCGGATAATTGGTGGGGGGTTGCTGCAATTGCTTCACCCTCGCCGGATCGTCCGAGATGATTCCGTCCACGCCCATGTTGATGTAGTTCTGAATGTCCAACCCGTTCACCGTCCACACGAACAACTTGAGTCCCGAGCCGCGCACCATGTCGAGAACACCGGGGGTGACGGATGATTTTTCCCAGGCCACGGTCCGCGCCCCGGTGTTGGTGATGCTCGTCAATGACGTCAGGGTGAACGTGCCGCTGCCCAGCGCGCACAGGGGAATCGTCGGGTCCAAAGCGTGAACTGCGGCGAGGAAATTCCAATCGAAGGACTGGAGCACCACGTTCGTGGTCGCGCCGAGTTGCTGCAACGCGCTGACATAAGCGGCGGCGGATCCGGTCTTGTGTTCGATCAACGGGATGGCGTGCGGCAGGATGTTGGTGACCATCTCGGCAAACGTGGGCACCCGCTCGCCCACGAACTCGGGGGCGAACCACGAGCCGGCGTCCAGCGCGCGCAGTTGTGCCAGCGTCATGGTCGCCACCGATCCGCTGCCGTCCGTGGTGCGATTCACAGTACCGTCATGCATCAGCACCAGATGACCGTCGCTGGTCACGCGGACGTCGGTTTCGATCATATCGGCCTTGCCATGCGCCGCGACAATCGCCGCGACGGTGTTTTCCGGAGCAAACATGGAGTTGCCCCGATGGCCGATGCTTAAGACCTCCGCCGGCAGCCCGGCCACAGTTAACAACCACGCAATGGCGATCCCCAAAACAACTGAATGATGACCCAACATGGGAAAAGGCTTAACGCACTAAGGGCGCCGCGTCAAGCTACTGCGTGTAAGTGACCCATGTTTGGGAGAGGCCGGTTTACGGCCCTTCTGCGATGCGGAAGAACATCCCGCCGGGCACGATGCTACCCTGCCAGGTGGTGTTCGTGCCGTTGGCGGGGATGGACGGCGAGAGGGAAATCCAGTTGGTCAGGTTGAACGAGCCTTGGACCAGATAATGGCGGCCAGGATTCGAGTCCCAAGCCAGGGTCACGGTTTGATTCGTGAGTTGAAGGTTAACCCGCAACGGCAGCGCGGGGGGAAGGTCGTAGGGATTGCGAAACACTGTGAGCAATGGGAGATGGTCGGTGGCGATTTGCGAATCATCGCTCTGCAGGCCCGGCGGCGGGGGTGACAGGAAATCGGTGCGGAAGATCCAATTCGTGACGATACGCTCCGCGAGCAGCGGGCCCGGCAGGATGTAATCAAAGCGAATCGTCGGCGTCGCGTTCCGGCTCGACCACGTGCGCTCGTCACCGTTGAACGGATTGCGGGGTGTGGTCAGCACGAGGCCGGTGGCGTCGCCTATGATCCGCGGCATGGCGCCTTGTTCGTAGGAGCGAGGGCGGGCGATGTCCTCGTTGAAATCCCCCGCCAGCAGGTACGGGCGATGACCGTTGATGGGCCGGAAGACCGTGACGAAATAATTCGAAACCGCGCTCGCCTCCGCCGCGCGACGCGGACTACTGATCGGATCATTAAAAGCTTTCAGGTGAATGGAGTAAACGTGCAGCAGTTCATTGAAACCCGGCACGGCGATTTCCGCCTCGAACAGGTCGCGGGTGAACACGCCGTCGAACCCCCATTGCTCCAGACTGCTGCGCCCCAGGTTCGAGCGCGAGCGCACGATGGGAAAGCGACTGAGAATCAGGTTGCCCTTATCGCCGTCGCTCACCCGGTTGGTGGCCAGGAAGTAGCCCGGCAGATAGGCGGAGACAAAATGGGACATATTCGCCAATCCGATATTCGGGATTTCCTGGAGCGTGACGATGTCCGGGGCGAGATGGGCAAGTTGGCGGCCAATGGCCTGCACCTGCACCGTGTTCGTGGTCCATTCCGTCTTCTCCGCGCCCCAAACGTTGTAATTCAACACAGAAATCGTCGGCTGCGGATTCGGGCCGATCGGTTCGGCGAAGAACGTCACCATGTCGAATCGCAGCGTGCCGTTGTTGCCATAGCTGCTGCCGGGATTGGACGGGACATAACCATTTACACCTGTGCCGGTGGCGGTGTGCTCGAACTCCGTTACCACGCGCACGCCAAAGGCCGGGTTGTCATCCACCCCCGGCACGGCGGCGAAATTGACGCTGTGGTTATGAACCCACGTTTCCGAGGGCATGACGATGACCTGGTAATCCAGAAAATCCGTGCCGTTGGTGGTGTATTGCAGCCGGGCGTATTTGCTCGCCGTGTTGCTGTTGCGTTGGTCCCAAGTGAGCCGAAGGTTGCGATAACCGGACAGATTGACGTTAAAGCGGACGCCATGCGATTTATTGCCCACACCTTGGTTTGGCCAAGTCGTGATTCGCCAGTTGCTGTCATCTATTGCCGTGTCGGAAGCGCCGTTGGCGGCCGTGAAACTGGCCGTCACGCCCCCGACCAGAAAGGCCGTCCCGGCACCAATGGCCGGCTGGAGCGTGCCTGTGTCGGTGGTATGGTCGGGTGGATGGCTGTTGAAGTTCCAGAACGCAATGACTTCCGCCCGAGCCGGCGAGTTGACGGCTCCCAAACTCAGAATCACCGCAAGAACGTATCTCAACATCGCAATGGAAACTGGTCACGCAGCCTTGCCAGAGGCCGGCAACAATCAATCAGATTCCTAACGCACTAAGGTTAAGGCACAACCAGCAGCCGTCAAGTGGGTTGGCGCACTGTCGAGCCAGAGCGTCGGGGGTATTGCGAGTTCCAAGGCAATAGTAATGCGACAAAGTTGTTTCGGCACCTCCTGCGAGGCACGGGTGGGGCACGTCACTCCGTGCGCGCTACAACTCACACTTCGCTTCCCCAACGGTGCGCATGGAGTGACGCGCCCTACCTTGTCTTGGAATTTGTGTGTCATGGCAATAGTGCAAAGGGACGCTTAGTCTTCGAGGTTTGGACTTGAGCCGAAACTGGATTGCTCTCCTCGGATGGCCAAAAGTTCATCCGGCCCAAAAACGCCTTGACACAATCGTCCGCCGTGTTTACTTAGTGCGTTAACGCTTGATCTATGGTGGGGCTGGGCAATCGCGACCATGCGCAAAGCCCTTTGGCGCGCAGGCTTGGATCAGTGAACAATGCAGACGAAAACTACTCCGCCTCCCGACAATGGCCGGTTTGACACGGGTCTTTGGATGAAATTCGCCCGGCGAAATGTTGCCGGCAAGACAATGAAACCCGCAATTACATCGCCAATGTGGCGAAGCCGACGGCTGGCCGGTTTCACGCTCATTGAGCTGCTGGTAGTGATCGCCATCATTGCGATCCTTGCGGCGATGCTGCTGCCGGCTTTGAGCAAGGCCAAGTCCCGCGCCAATCGCATCAGTTGCCTGAACAATCACAAGCAACTGGGGCTGGCCAGCCACATGTATGCGATGGATTTCAACGGACACTACACCGCGCCCACCTGGTTTCCACCTCAATTACCCGGCATTCCGGCGGGGTCCGACCGTAGCGCCAGTGACGACGATCTTAGTTACTTGTATCCGCGCTACATTCCGACGTTGAAATCCTTCAACTGTCCCAGCGCCAAACAACACACGATCCGTTCTGATTACGTGGTCACCAGATCCGACACGGGAGAATCGGTGTTGGGAGATTTGGTGGTGCTGGCCCAGCCGGGGAATCAATTCCGTGGCTTGAGCTATGAAGTGTTTGGCTTGTTTACTGGTTCGAGCATCACCAGTCCCAAGAAGACCGAACAGCGGATCAATAGCTTTACCATCCGGGCCAACCATCCCACCCTTGCCAATGTCAAACTCTCGCCGTCGGTTGTCTTTCTGATGGTGGATTCCGACACCGGCAGCCGCGAGCCGGTGGTGTCCTCGCTGCCGGGCAACAGTAATTACCCCGACCCTGAGGACAATCACGGGAAGGACGGGAGTAACATGAATTTTTGTGACGGCCATGCGGAATATGTTCCCCGGAACCGCTGGCTCAACGTATGGAACCTGTCCCAGGCCACACAACGCTCTGCCACACCCTGAACCCAAAACCCAAAACCCACCGAATAATGACCATGAAAAAACTGCTCCTGACTTCGCTCCTTTTGGGATCGGTCTGGCTGTACGCCCCGGCCGATGTCATCAAACAATGGGATTTCAACACCCCGCCCGAGGAAATGGATTTTCTGCCGGGCACCGGAACGCTGCGACCCGGCATCGGCGGTGGTTTTCCGGCTGAGGCAGTCGGTAGTGTCTCCAACAGCTTTGGCCAGGTTTCCACCGTCAGCGGCTCGTCCGATCCAAATTCACTCGACAACACGCACTGGCGGCTCGGCTCAGTGGGTGGCCTCGGCGGTTTTCCGGCGCAAGGCACAGCCAACAAGACCGCCGGCGCCCAGTTCCGGGTGAACACCTCCGGCTACAACAACATCCGGGTTACTTGGGATCAGGAAAACAGCGCCACCGCCAGCCGCTACTGGCGCGTGCAATACACGCTCAACGGCACGGACTGGCTGGATCATGACACCGTGATTACGGCCAACTCCATCGGTTCGCCAGACCCGGACACCAGCACCCCGACTTGGCAATTGGGCCTGGCCACGGACTTCAGCGCGGTGGCTGGCGCCAACAACAACCCCAGCTTCGGTTTTCGCTTCGTCAGTGAATTCGAGTCCACTGCCACCGGTGCGGGAGCGGAAGGTTATGTCGCCAATCGCCCCGCCAGCACTTATGGCACGGCGGGCACGCTCTGGCTGGACATGATCACCGTCACGGGCGACGACCTCAACCCGGGGAATCAATGGCCGCAAATCTCCGCCTTCGCGGACCAAACGGTGTTGATGGATCAGTCCACCGCGCCATTGGCCTTCACAATTTCCGACGCGGAAACTCCCGCCGGCAATCTGATCCTGTCGGCCGGTTCCTCCAATCCAGGTTTGGTCAATACGTTTGTGTTTGGCGGCAGCGGCACGGATCGCACCATCGTCGTCACGCCGGAACCGGCGCAACAAGGTTCGGCGACCATCACCGTCCGCGTGACCGATGCCGGCGGGAAGATGAGCGAGACCAGCTTTGAATTGACTGTGACCCAACCGGCCCTCTCGCGCATTTTTGCGCAAGCGACCACTTGGGAGGAGCCCGTCACCATTCCGTTCACGGTGTATAACCTGCCCGGCAACCCGGCCACTTGGTTGTTGGCGGGGAATTCCTCGAACCCGGACGCCGTTCAGAATTCCGGCATTGTCTTCGACGGCTCTGGCGCGGAGCGAACGGTAACAATTACGCCCGTGGCCAATGCCGTGGGCGACACCACGATCACCATAACGGTTTCGTCAGGCGGCTTGGAGGCGAGTACCAACTTCCTGTTCCGGTTGCTGCCGGATTTCGTGCTCGGCTTTGACTTTACTGATGTGCCGAATGAACCCGTCGTGTCCGTGGCGCCAACTTTGGTGGCGGAGGGACTGTCTGCCTCTGATATCGTTCGAGGTCCCAGTCTCGGAGTCACCAGTCTGACCCGAGGCTTTTCGGGAAACACGTGGAATAGCATCAACAACACCAACAAGTCACCCACAACGGCCTCGCGCGACAACGCGATTCTCACGGGCGATTACTTCGAGTTCGCCATCACGGTCGAGCCCGGCCACGTCGCCTCCCTGGCAACGCTGGATGTCTGGATGCGCCGCTCGGCGGTCAACGCGGCAATGAATTTCGAGTGGCAATACAGCCTGGATGGATTCGCCACTCCGGGTGTCACCATTCCACCGCGTGGGCCGATCTGGGAATCGCTGGGGCTGTCCCAGAACACCTTTGTTTATTTGGGCCGCACCAGTGGCACCGCCCCGGGCACCGTGGCGCCGTACGCTTGGGTGATCCAGGACGTTCCCGGTCGTCCGAATCTGACCGATTCGGTCGGGGATCCCATCCCCACGATTGATCTCGCCGATATCCCCGAACTTCAGAATCTCAACGGCCCCAAAGCGGTGACCTTCCGCCTGTACGGCTGGGGCAACAACAACACCGTGGACACCAACACGACGGCACTCGGCCGGGTGAAAGGTCCGCACGTGCGCGGCACGGTGCTGGAGAGCAGCGCCCAACCGCCGAGCCTGATGGTGGTGCGTGAAGGCAACAACGTGCGAATCTCCTGGCCGGTCAGCGCCACGGGTTTCACGTTGGAACGCACGCCCAGTCTTTCGCCCTTCAACTGGCAGAATGTGCCCCATCCAGTTCAGGTGGTGGGCGAACTGAACGTGGTGATAGTTCCCATTTCGGCGGACAGCGAGTTCTTCCGCCTTCACCAGTAATTTCGTCCAGGGAACAACTTGAACACACAAGCAACACTTCGCGCCAACGCGAATTCGCGTTGCCCGCGAGGGCGATGCGGGCTCGCGAACTTATTGAGACTATGCTCGGGGAGCGCAAGGTGCATCGGGCGAACCGGCGGGGTCGCGCTCACCGCCGCTCCCGGGCGATACCGCCTTGCCGGAGGTCCCGCCACGTTGGGGATTAACATTCTTAAGCCAGGAAACTAACCGTGCCCTCCATGCCTGAAATGTCCGTGTTGCCGAGGATCGGCCAGACCGTCGAACCACCGGCGATTTCCTCCGTTGCGCTGCAAGATCGCTTGCGTCGGATTCGCCACGTCGCCCTCGACATGGACGGCACGATTTATCGGGGCGGAACTTTGTTTGCATTTACCAACCGCTTTCTCGCGTTGCTGGCGCAGCTCGGCATCAGTTTCTCCTTCCTGACCAACAATTCCTCCAAGAGCGTGAAGGACTACCTCGCGCATCTGGGTAAACTGGGCGTCCAGGCCACGGCAGACCAGCTTTATACTTCCGCGCACGCGACCCTTGAGTTTCTCCGGGAGGAGATGCCGGAGGTGCGCCGCTTGTTCCTGCTGGGCACGGCGAGCATGGCCGAAGAAGTGGCGGCGGCCGGTTACACCCTCACGGCGGACAGCGGCACGGACGAACCCGACGCGGTGCTCGTGGGTTTCGATCCAGCTCTCTGTTTCTCACGCTTGTGCCGCGCCGCCTGGTGGATCCGACAAGGCAAACCCTTCCTCGCTTCGCATCCCGACCGCGTTTGTCCAACGGATCAACCCACCGTGCTGGTGGATTGCGGCTCCGTCTGCGCCGCGTTGACCGCCGCCACGGATCGCACGCCGGATGCGGTCTTGGGCAAACCCGATCCGCGCATGCTGCGCGGCTTGTTGCATCGGCTCAAGTTGAAGCCGGAGAATCTGGCCATGGTCGGCGACCGGCTTTACACGGACCTCGCAATGGCCCGGCGGGCCGGCGCCTTTGGCGTGTTGGTACTGACCGGCGAAGCGACCGCCGCCGAAGCGGCACAATTTGCGCCGCCGCCCGACTTGGTGGTGGCGGACATTGCGGAACTGGGTGAAAAACTGCGCGCGGCGCAGGAGGGTAAAGCAAAATGAAAATGGGAGAGGCAAGAGCCGCGGCGCTGTCGGCGCTGACGCAGTCGCCGTTGGATGTATTGATCGTCGGCGGTGGCATTGTGGGCGCGGGCGTCGCGCGGGATGCGGCGATGCGCGGATTGAAAGTGGGCTTGGTGGATAAGCACGATTTCGCCTTCGGCACCAGCAGCCGGTCGAGCCGGCTGTTGCACGGTGGCTTGCGCTACCTGGCCCAAGGGCGCGTGGGGCTGGTGCATGAGGCGAGCGTCGAGAAGAAGGTTATTCACCACATCGCGCCGCATCTGGCCGAGCCGTTGCCGTTCATCTTCCCCACCTATCGCGGCAACAAGCATTGGGTGCTCTGGCAGTTGAAGATTGGGGTAAAGGTTTACGATTTATTGTGCGGCGGGCGCAACCTGGGCAAGTCCACCTGGTTAAGCCAGCGCGAAGTGCTCCAACTGGTGCCCGCGCTCACGCCGGTGAACCTGAACGGCGCGGTTCGTTATTACGATGGTTTCACCAACGATGCGCGACTGACGCTGGACACGCTCCGCTCGGCGGCCCGCAGCGGCGCCCACATCGTCAACTATTGCCGCTTCCAGGACGCCACGCGGGCTGATCTCTGGGAGTGCGAAGTCGAAGATTTGCTCGCCAGAACCAGACTGAAGATTCGGGCTCGCACCGTGGTCAACGCCACCGGCCCCTGGGCGGATGGACTGCCGCACAGCCGCGTGAAACTGCGCGTCACCAAAGGCATTCATCTGGTGGTCGAACGCAGCCGCGTCCCCGTGCCGGACACCGTCGTCATGACCGAAGGCAAACGCATCCTGTTTGCCATTCCGTGGGGCGAGCGGACGATCATCGGCACCACGGATACCGATTACGAAGGGCCGCTCGACCACGTGACCGCCGACGCCACGGATATTCGTTACGTGCTGGACATCACCAATCAGTTTTTCCCCCAAGCCAAACTGACGGCCCCGGATGTGATCGGTGCCTGGGCTGGGCTGCGACCGTTGCTGGCCGATCCCAATGGAAACCCCTCCGACATCTCGCGCTCGCACGAAATCCGCAATCCCGAAACCGGTTGGTGGGACGTGGCCGGCGGCAAGCTGACCACTTACCGGCTAATGGCGGAACAAACGGTGGATCAACTGGTGAAGTGGTTGACCAAACAGCGGGCGCTGAACGGCCACACCCAACCATGCCGGACGGCAGCAGAACCGCTCCTGCCCACGACGGAAACCGCAAACCTCAGTGGAATTCTGCCGCCGCCCTTCAACCGCAGCGCGGTGGAACATTATTGCGCGAACGAATGGGCGGTGCATCTGGACGACGTGATGGTGCGACGCACGAGCTGGCATTACTATTACCGGGATGCCGCGCTCAAAGCCCAACAGGTGGCCAACTGGATGGGCGAGTTGCTGGGTTGGTCAGAAGCGCAACGGGTATCCGAACTGGGAAACTACCATGCGGCCACCGCCTCAGCAGCGGTTTCTGAATCCTCACCCTCGGCCAACGCGCGGGAATTGAATGATCAATCAAGTCTTCCGGTGGTTTAGGCCCGCCCCGCATACCCCGCGGCTTTCTCCCGCCGAGGTGGCCCGTCTTTATCCCGCGTACCGTTGGCGCGTCTTCGAAGCGGCGTTCATGGCGTATGCCATGTTCTACATCGTCCGCAACAACTTCGCGCCCGTGGCCAAGGAAATTGGCGAGGCTTTGAGTTACGACAAATCCATGATCGGCGATATGCTGGCCGGCACGGCGATCGCCTACGGCCTGGGCAAGTTCGTGATGGGCTATTTCGCCGACCGCAGCGACGCGCGCAAGTACATTGCCATTGGCATGTTGCTCACTGCGGGGCTGAACTTCCTTTTCGGCACCACGGCGAATTATTGGGGTCACCTCTTTCTGTGGACGCTCAATGGGTTTGTGCAGGGCATGGGTTATGGACCCTGCGCGCGCGGGCTTTCGCACTGGTACAGCTCACGCGAGCGCGGCACCATTTTCGGCGTCTGGAACATTTCGCACAACATCGGCGGCGGTATTGCCGGGCTCCTGGCCGCAAAGTGCGCCGAGCTGTGGGGCTGGCAATCGGCTTTCTACGTGCCCGGCATCATCGCGGTGCTCGGAGCGATTTATCTGTTCTGGCGGATGCGCGACACCCCGCAATCGGTCGGCCTGCCGGCGGTCGAGGAATACAAGAACGACTGGCCGCCCGACGAAAAGGAGGCGCACGAACAGGAGCTCTCCGCGCGCGAGTTGCTGATGAAATACATTTTCCCCAACAAACTGTTGTGGATTCTGGCGCTGGCCAACGTGTTCGTCTATATCGCCCGCTACGCGATGGTGGATTGGGGGCCAACGTATCTCAAGGAAGTGAAGGGCGCATCGCTAACGGCGGGCGGCTTCAGCACCACGATCATTGAATTCGCCGGTGCGGCCGGCATGCTTACCATGGGCTGGCTGTCCGACAAACTGGGAGGCCGCCGCGCCCGGGTGAGTGTGATCGCGATGATCCCGCTGGTGTTCGCTTTCGCCGCCATCGCCTTCGTGCCGGCCGAGTTGTTGTGGGTGGACATGGTGCTCTTTGGCGTGATCGGCTTTCTCGTGTATGTGCCCGTGATGTTCTCCGGCGTGATGTCCCTGGACCTGACCTCGAAGAAAGCCGTGGGCACGGCGGCGGGATTCGTGGGCTTCTTCGGTTACGTCGGACGTGTGATCCAGGGCAAGGGCATGGGCTGGGTGGCGCAGCATTACAGTTGGGACGCCGCCTTGTGGTGCGTGGTCGTTTGCACCGTACTGGGCATCATCCTGCTGGCGTTCTTGTGGAATGTCCGGCCGCGAGGATGAGAGACTAAACCAGTTTCGGTGAATGTATTCGAAATGGCGGCGATCCTAATCCGTGTCACCCACGGAAAACTCGCGGATACTGCTCGAATCCCGCTTGATCTGGCTAGGCTTCGGGATTTCGCCAATTAGTTTCACAAGCTCTTCGTACCGCGTCTCTGAAATCGAGGTGACGCCAGCACTTGGCCTGTCAACGACAGCTACGCCAATCGCTTGGTCATTTCTGTAGTGGACAATTATCGAAACGTCCTTTGTGTAATAGCATATTGACTTACTGGCAGTGGAGCGGTCGCTTTCACGAAGTGACCAATCTTTAAGGAGTTCTGCTACCAGAGCCTTTGTACTCCCCATGATGATCTTTCCCCCATGACCTTCGCCTACAGGCTCGGGTTTGGACTGCGAAGCGTCTCCACTCCGGCTTGGAAGAACCTGAACGCGTTCAAGGAATCTAGTTTGATCATCGTAATTGAATACCACCCTCACCTGTGGGGTGTTCATGTGTATGGTGGCCAGAATCGAAATCAATAGTTTTGTGTTCTCGCGCAAGCCGATCGCCTTGTACATTTTTTCGCGCGCTCTTATCTCTTCTGCCTTCTTCGGATCGTATGAATCTGTTGGGGCAAAATCGGCAAATGCATCCATTACCCGTTTTGTTTTCCAATTGCCGTTAATACCGCGGGAGATGATCCCAGAAAATGGTGTCATTACTATACCGGCACCTTCGGTTTTTTGCCCTGAAAGGTAGATGAGCAAACACTCGGCACGCTGCTGTGGGTCAGTACTGGGGTGAGAGAAGCGAAACATCAACCCAAGATCGCCATATACAAAAGTTGATCCGACACCATAATGGCCGCCTTGGCGATCAGGTCTTAATTCCGCGAGAGTTGTCGCGGATGGCCGGCCGAAGAAATCGGTGACTTGATCGGAGGTTAGTTCGGCGATTTTTTTGCCATTGACGGTTCCTGCGATCAGATCGATCTCTGGTGTAAGTTGGGCGCGTACCCCAAGCAACGGGAAAACGGCAACGATGACAATTATGGCGCGTTTATGCAGATTCATAGGACTCAAGGGTGCTGACGAATTCGCCTCAAACAAATTCTCCAAGGGTCGAGCTTTTCCTCCTTGTTCCAAGGACCACAATAAAGTTCGTGATGGAGGCGAAACCACACATCAAGTTTCAATGGTTTTGCCGCTTTAGAGAAAGTTGATCGAATGCGCCGTTCAAGGAGTGAAGCGCTCCGCTTGCGAAATTCCACATGTTTGTCGCCGAGAATCGCGAAGAACACGACTGCCGGCGGTTTATTAGTGGATCGATGCGCAATTCGTTTACCGAGCTTGATAAGCTTCTCGATGTCGTTGTTGATCTGCTTCTGGCTAGGCCAGTGCTTGAACTCGACAATTATTTCTACGCTTTCGGTTTGATGGTCGTCCAGCGAGTGAAAGAAGATCAGGTCTGGCTTTGACGATAGATCATCCGGCTCGCCAGATTTCGGTGCGTTCATATTGCAGAACACGCGCCAAGCCGGGGACATGTCCAATATCGTTCGGGCGTATCCATAAACGCTCGCACGTACATCTTCCTCATGAATGATTTTGCCAAAAGCGTAGTCGAAATCTGCACAACGATTGCAGGCGGCTCTTAGAATGCGAAGGACGCAACTGCGATCCAAATCAGCGCAAAGTGGCTTTCGTAGATTATTCATTTGTCACACCCCAAAAATCGCCGACCTCTGTAGCTATTCCATAGTACGCCTTTGAAGTTCAACCGGACAGCCCTAGTTGTCCAACAAAACCTTCGATGGAAAAATGGCTCTAGCTTGGGTTCTCAGGGCAGGCAGTCATCAGCACAAATCAATCGCCCCAATCGAACACCGACAGTCCATCAATACTTCGTTGATTCTTTGCTCGCCGGTAATCACGCAGTCCATCCGCGCCCTTGGCTGCGGCCCACTTGTCCAAGGCGTCACGTTGACCGCGATGCTCGTACAACGGAACGGAATATCCGCACGAAGTTGACACGCGCGTCACGTTCACGCGCACGACGGCGCGGGTGCCTGGATTCGGTGGAAACAACGCGCTCAACTCCGCGAATTCGGGATGGCTTTGTTCCAGGACCTCACCCCGGCCATGCAGGCGCAGGATTCGGGGTGAACCCTCGAAGGCGCAAAACATGATGACGAGGCGTCCGTTCTCGCGGAGGTGCGCGGCGGTTTCCGCGCCGCTGCCCGTGTAATCGAGATACGCCACAGTTCGCGGGCCGAGCACGCGAAAACTGTCGCCGCCTTTGGGCGAACAGTTCACGTGGCCGCTGGCCGCCAAGGGCGCAGAGGCGACGAAGAACACCCGCTGCTGCGCGATCCATTCCGCGAGTTCCGGCGTGATTTCAGAGTGTTGCTTGCTCATAGATAATCTTCAACGCAGGTTCACCAGACTTCCACCGGCCCTTTTGGGACCGCGATTTCCTGTTGGGGCGTATCGTCGGCCTGCATGAACGACGCGACCATTGGGAGCGGTCGGAACCGCGGCTGTAGCTCGCCGCGTTCATCCAGAAACTGGCGCCGCCAGTTCAGATAGTTCTCCAACACGTCGTGAAACTGCGCCTTCGTGGAAACGAGCACGACGCGTTTGTTGAATTCACTCGCCGGGCCGAAGCGGCGGGAATACATGGGCGCGACCTTGCGGAACATGCGACAGCCAAGTTCCTCGCCGAAAATCTCGATCATCAAGTCCAGATGCCGGCACAACACGCGCACACGCTCCTCGAATGGCGGCTCAGGCAGCAATTCGCCGCTTTTCAAAAAATGCCGCGCGTGTTGGAAAATCCACGGATTGTAGAACGCGCCGCGCCCAATGCTCACGCCGCGGCAGCCGGTCACGGTTAACATCTTGTTTGCGGCCTGGGGCGTGGTGACATCGCCATTACCGATGACGGGAATGGATTTCACCGCCTGGGCCACTGCGCGGATGCCCGCAAGATTCACGGTGCCTCCGAAACCTTGTTCCCGCGTCCGCCCATGCACAAAGATCGCCGCCACCCCAACGTCTTCCAACGCGCGGGCCAGGTCCGGTGCCGTGATGTTTTGGTCATCCCAGCCCAGGCGCATTTTGGCCGTGACCGGAATCTTCACGGCGTTGACCATCCCGCGGACCAGCGCGGCGGTTTTGTGCAGTTCCGCCATCATGGCTGACCCGCCGCCGACGTTGCAGACTTTGCGCACGGGACAACCCATGTTGATATCCACGCAGGCCACGCCCTGGGATTCGAGCAGAACCGCCGCGTCGCGCATTTCTTCCGGCACACTGCCGAAGAGCTGGACCGCGAGGGGCTGGTCGGCGGGACGTGATTCGATGAGCTTGAAAGCTTTGGGCCGCTTTTCCAGCAGCGACCGGGCATTCACGAGATCGGTCGTGCAAAGGCCCACGCCGCCGATTTCCCGCACGACAAGCCGGAAGGGCAGGTTGGTGTAACCCGCCAGCGGCGAGAGAAACAAATTCGAGGCTAGAGTCAGCGAGCCAATGCGCACGCCGACAGTGTATCAACATTCCAACCAAAAACACGCTCTTGAAGGAATCTTTGTGGCCTTGGGTTATTCGGAAATGTCCACGCATTCTCCATGGTTTCCATGGTTCTTGCCTTGACGCACCAGCCGCAACTGGCCATTCTTTGGTCGAGCATTAAAAACCAATACCTCCTCAGATATCATTATGAAGAGAACATTTGTCACCCTGAGTGCGGGCATGCTGCTCGCTGCAACCGCGAATGCCCAGGTCTATATCAACAGTGTCTTTGCCAATCCGCCCGGCGCGGACAGTTCGGCCAGCTTGGGGAATGAGTTTTTCGAGTTGCGCGGGTCGCCTAATTTGTCGTTGGCAGGGTATTACCTGCTAAGTTTGGAGGGTCAAGGCACAACGGGACGAGGGGACATCAACCAGTTCTTTGATCTTGGCAGTTTTTCACTTGGTGCGAACGGCTTTTTGTTCGCGCAGCAGTTCGGCAGTCTTTATGAGCCCATTGCGGTCGGCGCGTCCGTGATCAGTAATTCGGTCAGTCAAGGTTGGGGTCAGGCGAACACTGCGGTCGGGAGCAGCGTTGGGCACTCCTCGGATGGCTCACAGTTGGACTTGGAGAATTCGGCCACCACCATTCTGCTCGTTAACATTGGCACTGGCGACGCGCCAACCCTGACGCTCGACCTGGATTCAAACGACGACGGGTTGCTCGATCTACCAGCGGAATGGACCGTAGTTGACTCCGTCGGGATCATGGATGGGGTTAGCGCAGGAGCGACGGACTTTTCCTACGGCGCCGTTACCTTGCGCATCGGAGGGGTTGGCGCAAGCGAATACGGTAATATCGTTGACGTGCCTCCCGGAACCGGCACCGGTTTCTTTGTTGGCCGGATTGGAGAATCCACCGGTTCGACTGCGGACGATTGGTTTGGAGCCAGGGTGAATGGTACCGCCGCAGATCCATTGGCCTTCACCTTCACCAGCGCCAGTGATCCTCGTTTCGTCAACAAAGTCATCACCGACATGAATTTCGGCGGCGCCAATCCCGTTCCCGAACCGGGCACGCTGGGGTTGCTGGGCCTCGGTCTGGCCGCTTTGTGGATGATCCGTCGGCGAAACAGCTGATTCTTGGCTAATCCTTGTCTCTCCTTGAAGGCGCAGCCCACGGCTGCGCCTTTTTGCTGCCACGGAGGATTCGACCGAGGGGTCGGTTTCGCTACCAGACAGCGCAACCCCTCAGACGTTCATTCCGGCGGTTCAGCCGCAATTGTGAAGATCGAAAAAGTGTGCAAATAAACCGAGAGCGGAGTCATTTATTCAGGTCGTAAGAACAAGCGGATTTTGTCGGCATCAACTGGGATGATCCGGGCCAAGAACACTTACATTCGGGACCAAGATTCCCTTCGAGCACTACGGAAAGCCGGCATCCGCTTCGCAGCCGTGAGCCGTGAAACCGTCGTGTCTCTTTTGGAGGAGGTTGCCGGTGAACGAGTATGACAGTTTAATTCCGCTTTAGGGATATGCACTGTTCTCAAGCAACCACCAGGGATTGTTGGCAACGACGCAAGAGACCGCTGCGGATTGCGGTTACTGGAGAATTATGCATTGGCCTGTTCCGCTTTACCACAACGACGATACTCCCACTGAGCCAACCAGATTCCCGATGCTGCAAGGCCGGCTGTTGGACTGCGAGGGACTGACCTTGTTCCCGTAACCGAATCGGGGTTTCTGGAAATTCGGAGACACGATTTATCGGGACGAGATCGTGATTCACCGCGTGATCAGTCAGGACCGCGCCGGATCGCGGGCGTCACTCGCCAGCCTCAAGCAGTCGTTGCAGCGATAATTCTGACGCAGTGAAGTTAAAGCGGTGCCGGCGCGAGCATCAGGGAGCGCCCGCCGACGCCAACCGGCGTTCAAGCGTGTGCAAAGCGGCCACCACAAATGCATCCAGTTCCTGTGAGCGGACGGTCGTCGCCTCGGGGTTCTGCAGGCTCAAATCCTCCGAAGCACTGGGCGGAAAGCCGAGGTCGAGACGATAGCGATGAGCTGAGGTGCCGGCACTGCCCACCAGGATTTCTCCGCCCCTGATCCAGCCGAGTATTGGCTCGCCCACCCGCTTGACATACGCATGCCCAGGGTCGTCGGCGCCGAGCCGAAACAAGTCGCGTCCGAACGCTTGATGGGGCGTGCTCAACCCGGCCAGCCCAACGATGGTGGGCAAAATGTCCATCTGGCCTACGGTCTGATGGCGGACTTCAGATTTGCCGCCAAACAAAGCCGGCGCGTAAAACAGCAACGGCACGTGCATGTGCAGCAGACTCACCTCCGTGATATTCGGCGGAATGCCAAAACCGTGATCCCCGACAAACACGAAGAGCGTGTCGTCAAACCAATCCTGCTGGCGGGCCGACGCCATGAACTGCCCCAGCGCCCAGTCCGCATAATGCACCCCGTTGAGCCGATTGTTTTGCTCGCCACCGGTGGTGATGGGTTCCAGACCTTCGACGTGCGGCAGGTCGAACGGCGCGTGGTTGGAAAGGGTGAGGATGATGCCGAAGAACTGCTTCTTCCTCGCCGCCAGTTCGGAGAATTCCTCAATCGCCCGGTTGAAGACGTCGAAATCGCATGGCCCCCAGTCCTTGTCCACAAAGGTCGGATTCTTGAAATCAGCTTGTCCAATGAACCGCTGCACCCCTTGATGGCGGTAGAACCCCTCCTTGTTGTCCCACGAGAAAAGTCCGTTGTAGAGGAACAGTGTTTCAAAGTCGTTTTCCCGGAAGATTTGCGGCAGCGTGCGAAAGGGCTGCTCGCCGAGCGGTCCCCGGGCCGGGCGGTCGTAGTCGGGCAGGTTGGGAAAGGAACACAACGTCGCGAACACGCCCTGCGCGGTGTGCGTGCTGACCGAAAACGCGCGGTCAAACAGAATCCCCTCCCGTGCCAGCGCATCAAAATTCGGCGTCGCCCCAAATTCGGCGCCAATCGCCCCGTTGAAGCGCGCGGTGAAACTTTCCATGATCACCAGCACGACATTGCGCGGGCGCTTCACCACCGCCTGGTTCGGCGGCGACACCCGCAACAACGGGTAGGTTTCCGGGTCAACCAGTTTCTCCCCTGGTAACAACACGATTTCCCGAACCCGTTGGATGGCCTCGTCCACGGGCATGCGACGTTGCCACTGTCGGGCCAGTTTGTGCCCCGCGGTGGAATGGCGCGTGGCATCCAGCAAACTCCACAGGCCGTTCCCCGCCATCTGGTTCGCGTAAGTGCTGGGCGAAAAGTAAGCGTCGCCCCAGCGCAGCGGCGTGTGCTGGAATCCACCCCGGATGGCAAAAATCGCCACGCCGCCCAATACCACCGTCGCGGTGGCCCGCGCCACCAGACCCGTGCGCCGGTCGGCCCCCGGAAATTGCCGGTGAGCCACCCAAAGGAAGGCCGCCCAAAGCACCAGGCAAACGAGCGTCCACCGCACCACCGGATAGCCATGCCAGATCATGCCCACGACAATTGCGTTATGCTCGGCCTGGGTGCTGAAATACTCGTAGGCCAGCGGCCCGAGGCGCATCTGGAATTCCTTGTAGAACTCCACTTCGGCGATCAGCGCGAACAGGCCAACCAGCGCCACCACTGCAAAACCCCCAAAGACCACCCGCCGCTCCCGCCGTCCCGGCGAGTTACGCCAAATCCGCCACAACCCAAACGGAACTGTCAGCCAGGTGGCAATGGCCACATCGAACCGTGCTCCCCGCAACAGCGCCTCTCCCAGCAGTGGAATTGTGGCATCGCCATGATGCGACCAGGTCGCTACGATCAGCAGCCCGCGCAAAAGTTGAAAGGTCACCACCCAGGCCAGCAACAGCCACAGGGCGGGGAGCAGATTCCCGCCCAAGGTCCGGAGGAATGAGGGGTTGCGTGAGGTGTCGCCTTTAGCCGCGCCTGCGGTTGACTGAGGGGCACTATCGGCAGTTTTGGCCGGCTGGGTCATAGAACGATGAGCAAAACATTCTCACAGAGAATCACTCTAACAGACAGCGCCGCACTTCAGACGTTCATTCTGGCGGTTCAGGCGACTATTCCGGGATACCCGCTGATCGCAACTGCGGCTTCAACGGGTGGTCAACTCGCGCAGCTTGGCTTCCGCCTTGCCGCCATCAATTGTTTGCGCCGCGAGTTCCCACCCTTCGGTGATGCTGCGGACGCGTCCAGCCACGAGTAAGGCAGCGCTCGCATTCAACAAGACCGCTTCGCGTTTCGGGCCGCGATCCTCGCCGCGCACGATGCGCCGGATGATTTCTGCATTGGCCACCTTGTCTCCGCCGCGGAGGTCGGACAACGTTGCCGGCTGCAATGGGAACTGGCCCGGATCAAACATCGAAACCGTGAAACCGCGTTCCTGATAAAACTCCGCGACCTTGGTGTGCCCCAGCGTGGAAAACTCATCCAAATTGGCCGCTCCTCCCGCCGCCTGAAAGTTCGCGCCCGGCACCTCCCCGCACACCACCATTGCCCGTCGCAGCCCGAGTGATTGCAGCACGCGGGCCAGCGGCTCGCACAATTCTGGCCGCGGCACCCCGAGTAACTGCGCTGTGGGCCGGGCGGGATTCAGCAGCGGCCCGAGAAAGTTGAAAATCGTCCGCTGCTTGCGTTCCGCACACAGTTTGCGCGCCGGGGCAATATGTTTGAACGCCGGATGGTAATTCGGGGCGAAGAAAAACGTGAAATTCTGCTCGCGCAAGGATTGTGCCGCCTCCGCCGGCGGCAAATCCGCGCGGATGCCGAGGGCTTCGATCACATCGGCACTGCCGGTCTGTGAGGTGATGGCGCGGTTGCCGTGTTTGGCCACGGTTACGCCCGCGGCGGCGCACACAATGGCCACAGAGGTGGAGATGTTGAACGTGCCTAACTGATCACCGCCCGTGCCGCACACATCCAGGATTTCACGGGCGCGCGTTTCCGCGTCGAGCGGCGGCTGTACCGAGCGGGCGCGCAGTTCCTGCGCAAAGGCGCTGATTTCCTCGATGGTTTCGCCTTTGCGAGCCAGCGCGCTGAGGAAATCCGCTTTTGTGGCGGGCGACACGCTCTCGTCCACAAGTTGTTCCACGGCCAGTCGCACCTGGTCGGCCTCCAATGAACGCGCGGCGCCAAGTTGAGCAGTCAATTGAGTGAGCATGGCGCGGATGCTAAAGGTTGCGGACGAAATTCCAAAGTCCAAAGTCCGAGGGAAAAAGTTCTGGGTCAGAAAATCGGCACCTTCTGTGGAATGACCTCGAACAAGCGGCTCAAGTCGCGGTCCTGACTGCGGCCGGCCGCGAGTTGCAGAACAATCCAGGTGTTCAAACCCGAGATGCGCAGGGTGTTGGGTTCGACCCAGCGCCAGGTTTCGGCATGGCCATCGGCGAAGGTGAGGACGCAACCGTTGTTGTGCCGCGTGGCGGGAAAACTGATCCAGGTCCATTGCGTCGTGCCAAAGAGCCACCAGCGGTCAGGGGCGTTGATGCCAAAGGCGCTTTGCTGGATGCTCCTTTCGTGTTCGTCAATGAACACCAGGGCTTTGGCCGGTCCGGGATTGCGAATCTGCGTCGTCTTGTGCCAGCAGCGGTTGTAATCGGGATCCGACGGATTGGCGCGCACGTTCATGTACATGCTCAGGGAAACACTGCGTGTGCGGGGAATCCGGCCCTCGTCGCGGACGGTGGATTTGTCGGCGGGACACTTGTAGATGCTGGTGGACTGATTGTAGCTGAACAGCACGCCCCGCTGGATGTTCGTCAAGGTGGTGTCCGTCCACGCATTACCCTGCAACCAAGAATTGGCCCCGACCGTCAGCGCGGCGCGCGAACCGCCGCCGCTGGTGATGGCTTCATTGGCCGGCAAGCCGTCATGATGGTCATCGGCGTACATCTGCCAGCAGATTTGAAGCTGGCGATAGTTGTTGAGGCAGCCGGTCTGGTGGGCCTTGCTCTTGGCCCGGGATAGTGCGGGCAGCAGCAGCGAGGCAAGGATGGCAATGATCGCGATGACCACCAACAGTTCGATGAGCGTGAAGGCGCGTGTCACTTGAGTGATTCGGTTCATGTTGGCTTGTGGCGGATGCCAATGGTTTACTCTCTCGCCTGGCACCTCGCAAGCGCCATGACTCAGCTCTCATGACTCAGCCGCCCGTCCATTCGAGCGGAAAAGCGGGGCTGTCTCCAAGGTGCCAATCCGATCGCGTTGTCGGAAAAACAAGAGGATGCTCACGCCGTCGCCAGATTGTCTGCCAAACTCTTGGATTCGCTCCCGCCCGGCCGGGATTCAGCTTCATTTCGCGGCCGGCGACTTCTCCAAAACCCGCATGGTTTCGTGGAGTGTACTCCGTTGCCCCAACGGGTGGACGGATTCGCGGAGGCATTTCTTCCGACGAAGATTCCTTCATCGCCGTGCCTGCCAGGTGGCGCCAAGCGTGACCGCGGCGCACACGAACTTCAACGACTCGACCAACGTAACTCCCAGCCAGGAAATCCCGGCGTATGCATCGAAAGAATGGAAGGAGAGAAGGTTTATGGCAGCGATGACGAGGTAGAGGCCAAAGAAGACTAGCAAGACTTGATCCGACCTTTGTTTGCGCCACCCGAAGCACAAAAACGCCGTGGTGGCGGCGAGCGTGACGCTGATCACGGCCCGCTGGAAAATCGAACGCGCGTGGTAAACATCGCCCGCCCGCGCCAGCGCCCGCAGGTGCATCCCCACCCAATTCTCCAAGGCCAACAACTCCCAAACACCAGCCAGCGTCAATCCTGCGGCCAAGTATTGCCACCGACGAAGTCTCTGGTGTGAACTCGTGGGGTCGCGGGAAATTGAACGGCAAGTCGCCCAAGCGATCATCGCTGAAGCCAAGAGCAGCAGGGCCGTCATCAATCGTGGGATCACCGTCGGACGAACATTCTCGCGGCCGCGGTCTTTGAGCAAATGAATCGGCACCCGCGTCATGGTAGGCGTGTCAGCAGGATGACTGCTCACCACCGGAATGAGAGCCGTCGCCGCGGCGAAGGTATGGTCGGGCCAAGCTCCGGTTGGGCTGAGATAGATGATCACGTTTACAAACCGGAGCTCATTGGTGGCCTGAACGATAATCTCGAAATCGAAACTGCCGCCTTCCCTGCCCACCGGCTTCGTTCCTCCCGTTGCCAGGTAACCGTTGGATGCATCACGCTTGTTTGTCCAGTGAAGGTCGGCGCACAGGTAGGTGGCTTCCGTCAATCCCGCCAAATGAATGTGAACTGGCAGCGGCTCGCCAACAACCGCGTGGCGCGCCACTTCAACCCTCAACCCTTTGGCCCCATCGTCCAAGTGATCCAGCCACCACCACGCAGCCACCATCGCCGCAAGCAGCAGGAGGAATTCGCCGCGACGCCGTTTGATTGTCGGCTTCCACTCGAATGGCATCAATTCGTGCCAGCATCCTCAACCCACCGTCTCCCGCAAGCATGTTTTGCTGTCATTGGCGGCGGCTCTTCCCGACCTTCGCCCACACTGGGAAACCAGGGATCGCAGCAACGGCTCAATTATGTGCGGGACCGCCGCAACCAACGCGGCAACCAAGGCCAGCATGAAGTAATCGGATTGGGAGTTCACGAGACAAATGTTACCAGTTACTGAACAAGTTGAAAGCCCCGCTCGGCGCAATCGCTTGAATCCAGCCGTCAAATCTGCGACTTTCGTGCGGTTATGTTGAATTGTCGTTGGTTGGCTCGGGTGGCGGGGAGGTGGCTCATCGTTGCTGGGTGTTGGCTGTTGGGCATGTTGTCTCCCCTGGCGCAAGGCCAGGAATACCGCGCCTTTTGGGTGGATGGCTGGGGGGCGGGTTTCCTGAATCAGGCCCAGGTCGAAACACTGCTGGGCAAGGTGGGCGATCCGAATTCCCGGGGCACTATCCGCGATGCCAACTGCAACGCGGTCGTCGTCCAGGTGCGCCGGCGTGCCGACGTGGCCTATCCCTCCGGTGTGGGCGAGCCGTACATGTCCGGACTTTCGCCGGCGAATTACAACGCCCTGGCGGCGATGATCAAAGCCGCCCACGACACGACCGGCGGCAAGAAGCGTATCGAGGTCCACTGCTGGTCGGTGGTGTTCAAGACCGCCAAGGGTGTGGTGTATTCGCAGCACAGCGACCCGAACAATCCGGCCAACTACTGGCCCACGCGGTTGGGTTCCACCGCGGGTTCGGAAAACAGTGACGGCGCATTCGATCCGGGCCACCCCAAGGCGCTGGAGTATCTGGTCAACGCGCACATGGACCTGGTGAATTTTCAGACCACGGCCGGACCGGACGGCACGGACGGGCACATTGACGGCATTCACTACGACTACATCCGCTTCGAGGCCAACACGGAAGGTTTCAATCCGACCAGTGTCGCGCGTTACAAGGCCCGCTACGGCTTGTCCACGGACCCGACTTTCGGCAACGAGCAATTCAAACAATGGCGGCGTGATCAGGTCACTGCGTTTGTGCGGCAGATGTACGCCCGCGTCCAGAAAACCAAGCCGTGGATCAAGCAATCCGGCGCTTTCGTCACGTGGAATCCTTCGCCGACGTCCTCCACCCGGTCAGCCTTCCTGAACACGCGGCCTTACTACGACGTGTATTCAGATTGGGACAGTTGGCAACAGGAGGGGATTCTGGACCTGTCCATCCCGATGACGTACTACAACTGGGCCAGTCTGCCGAACGATTACACCCGCTGGATGAATTTTCAGAAGGATCGTAAGTTCAACCGCCAGGTGATTGTCGGGCCGGGGGTTTATCTCAACTCCTTGGCCAACGCAGTGCTCGAACTTCAAATGACGCGCGATCCCTCGCCGGCTGGGAATTACGCGCAGGGCTTTGCCGGGTATTCCTACCGCGTGCCTTATTCTGGGGGTAATTGGAGCGGGTTCAGTCCCTCGCTGACTTCTCAAGTCACACCCACTTGGGCCGATGTCCCGCCCATGCCGTGGAAAACCTCGCCCACCGTCGGCCATCTGATGGGCGTGGTCACCCTGGCTGGCAGCGGTGAATGGGCGGATCACGCCGTCGTGAATGTGAGCGGTCCCGTCAACCGCAGCCAGTATGTGGATGGCACCGGTTTCTATGCGTTCATTGATTTGCCTCCGGGGGTTTACACGGTTACTGCGAGCAAGGCGGGTTACGCCAATTCGCAGGCAGCGGTGAACGTCGCCCTCGGCCAGGTGACCGGCAACATGTATGAGCAAAACCTTGTCCTCGGCACCGCCGCGCCGCCGACGATTACCGCGCATCCGCAGAGCCTGATCGTTGCCCAGGGCAGCAATGCCACCTTTGCTGTGGCCGCCCAAGGCCAGTCGCCGCTGGCTTATCAATGGCGTTTCAACGGCAGCAATCTTTCCGGCGCAACCGCCAGCAGTTACACGCGGACCGGCGCGCAGCCGATGCACGCGGGTGGTTACGCGGTCGTTGTGACCAATGCGCTGGGCAGTGTGACCAGCGGTGTCGCCACGCTCACGGTGATTGTGCCGCCCACCCTTACGGTGCAACCGGTGAGCCAGAGCGTGACGCAAGGAGTCAATGTTACTTTCACGGTCGCGGCAACGGGAACAACCCCCTTCGGCTATGAATGGCGTTCCAACGGCGTCCCCATTTCCGGCGCAATCGGTGACTTGCTTACCCTCACCAATGCCCAGCCGGCGGCGAGTGCCAATTACTCCGTGGTCGTATCCAACTTTGCCGGCACCGCAGCCAGCACCAACGCGGCACTGACGGTACAACCTGCTCCGGTGCCGCCTATGATCTCCATCGAACCGGCGGACTTGGTCGTTTCCGCCGGCCAAAACGCCGCGCTTGCCGCCGGAGTGAACGGGGCCGAACCGCTGGCGTATCAGTGGCATTTCAACAACAGCCCGCTTCCCGGGGCTAATGACGCGCAGCTTGTTTTCAATCCGGCGCAGACGAACCACACAGGAGGTTATCAGTTGGTGGTCACCAATGCCTACGGGGCGGCAACCAGTCGCGTGGCGGCATTGGTGGTGCAACCTGGATGCGCTCCTACCGGCATGACGCCGTTGTGGAGCCTCGCCCCCGGCTCGCGGCCCTATCTCACAGTGGCCTCACTGCCCAATGAACGCGGCATGACGTACAACTCCACCACGGATCACCTCATCCTTGTCAATCGCACCAGCCCAACCATTCACGTCCTCAATGCCGCCAACGGCGCCGACTTGTGGACGCTGGACAAGACCGGCATCGCCGGCGGCACTTACGCGTTGCTGATGGTGGGCGCGGCCGACGACGGCGCGATTTATGCCGGGAATCTTACGACCGCCGGCACCACCACCGACTTCCGACTTTACCGCTGGTCAAACGACAGTTCCTCCACGCTGCCGACGCTCGCGTATTCCGGCGATCCCGGAGCCGGCAACAGCCAGCGTTGGGGCGATACCATGGACCTTCGCGGCGGTGGCACGAACACGCAGATCATTGTCGCCTCCCGTAGCGGCAACGTTGTGGCGGTGTTCACCACCGCTGATGGGGTGAATTTCAGTCCCACGCTCATCACCGTGGCGGATGCGCCGACGGGCGCGTTCGGCCTCGGCCTCGCGTTCGGCGCCGGCAACACGTTCTGGGGTAAGGCGACTTCACAGAACTTGCGGCAGGTGCAGTTCAATTTGCAGACCGGCACCGGAACGACGATCCGCAGCCACGGTAGTCCGGGTGTTCCAAGCACCGTCGCACCCATCGGCCTCAGCCCATCGCTGAATCTGATGGCCGGCATCAACGTCGGCGCAACCAACAACCACCTGCGACTTTACGATCTGACTTCGACCAACGGCACCCCTGTCCTGCTGGCTTCGGCGAATTTCGCCACGGATAATGACAACACCGGCACGGGCACCGGCGCGGTGGATTTCAGTGCCGGGCGCGTTTATGCCCTCGGCGCAAACAACGGCCTGCTGGCACTGGAGATCCAATGCGCCGTGCCGCCCGCCCCCCCGGCCATTACCAGTCAACCGCAAAACCAGACCGTCATCCGGGGCGGCAACGCGTCATTCAACGTCACGGCCACGGGCGACGCGCCGCTCGCGTATCAATGGTGGTTCAACGGCGGGCTATATCCTGACGCGACCAACAACACCTTCGCGGTGCAAGACGTGCAGGAGACTGACGCAGGCGGCTATTACGTGGTCATCACCAACGCCAGCGGCGCGACGACCAGCGCCGTGGTCACGTTGACCGTGTTGCTGCCGCCGGAGATGCTCTCCGAACCGCAGAGCCAGACAGTCGGTGTGGGACAAGACGCCACGCTTCAAGTCGTCGCCACCGGCACGGCCCCGCTGGCTTATCAGTGGCAGCATTTCGGCACGAATTTGCCGAACGCCACCACCAGCACTTTCACGCAAACCAACGCACAGGTGTCGGACTCCGGGGATTATTATGTCGTGGTGACCAACTTCGCCGGCAGTGTAACCAGCGCCGTGGCGACGTTGCTAGTGATCGCCCCCGTGCCGGGTGAATTCAAGTGGGTCGAGCGGCTGCCAGATGGCAGCGTGCAACTGCGATGGGACGGCCACGCGGCGTTCACCTACACACTGGAGACGTCCACCAATCTTTCATCGTGGCTTCCTCTGACCGACGTGATCAGCACCAATGGGGTGTTCGAGTTCACCGATTTGATGGCGACGAACGGGCCGCAACGGTTCTATCGGCTGCGCAACTGAACCTACGGCCGCTCTCGCCATGCTGTTTCGTCATCCTTTGCTTCACGCGGTTGGGCGCTTCCTCTGCCTGGCCGGATTGGTCTGCGGATGGCCGGTTGCGGCGCAAGCCAACGAAATGCGCGCCGTGTGGGTGGATGCCTGGGGCACTGGCTTCCTGAACGCCAGCCAGGTCACGCAACTCATCGCCGACTGCCGCACCTACAACTACAACGCCATCATTGTGCAAATGCGCCGGCGCGGGGACGCGTTCTACACGCCCGGCATCAGCGGCAACGATCCCAAAACCACCGCCATCGCCTCGAACTTCGACGCGTTGCAGGACATCCTCAACAAGGCGCGCTCCGGTTCGCCGCGCATCGAGGTGCATTGCTGGGTTACCACGCACGTTATTTGGAGCAGCACGAGCCCACCCTCGCAACCAGGCCACGTATTCAACTTGCGCCCGGAATACCTGATGCGGGATGCGGCCGGCGCGACTTATTTGGCGGAAGGTTATTACCTCGATCCCGGCCATCCCGACGCCACGCTCTGGAATTACATCATGGCGACCAACATCGTCCGGCGGTACGACGTGGATGGTTTTCATTGGGATTACATCCGTTATCCCCAGCAGGATTCAGGTTACAACCCCACGGCCATCGCGCGCTACAACACCGAGTTTGGCCGAACCGGACAACCGTCACCCGCGGACGCACAATTTGCCGACTGGCGGCGACGGCAGGTGACGGACTTTCTGCGGTGGGTCAACAGCGACCTGCTGGCCATCCGCAGCAACCTCGTCATTTCCGCGGCTGTGTTTGGCAGCCGCACCGATGCGTTCAATGCGCGCTTTCAGGATTGGGCGGCGTGGAACAATGAGGGTCTTCTGGATATCTGCATGCCGATGGGCTACACGTCGGACAGCGGGATTTTCCAGGCGCGCGTGGACGATGCCTTCAACCATCAGGGCGTGCGGCGCGTGTATCAGGGACAGGGGGCGTATCTGAACACGAAGGAGAACACTCTCTCGCAGTTGAATTACATCCGCAGCAAGCCGTTCCTTGGTTCGGTGCTTTACAGTTATCGCGTGCCCAATAGTGGCACGGTGGATCGCGCCGGCACGCTGGCCTACCTCCGCGACAACTTTCAACCCACCTGGGTGGATGTGCCGGCCATTCCCTGGAAGGCGTCGCCCACCAAGGGCATCGTGCGCGGCACGGTGACACGGCAGCTTGGCGGAGCGCCGGTGTACAACGCCACGCTCACGATCAACACCGCCCCCGGGCGCACGCAACGCACCGAACCGCATGGCAAGTTTGCGTTCTTCGAGACCCCGCCCGGCAACTACACGCTCACCGCGACCGCCGCGGATTTGGGCGTGGTGACGACAAACCTAACCGTAACTGCCGGCATGAACCTCGCCGTCAGTCTGGCGCTCCCACCGGACAACACCCCCCCGGTGATTTCTTCCGTCGGTATCAGCAACCTGACCGATACCTCCGTCATCATCCGCTGGACAACGGATGAAAACGCCAACAGCGCTGTGGATTACGGACCGACGATCGCCTACGGCAACACGGTCAGCAATGCAACCCTGACGCTCAACCACGCCATCGGGTTGAGCGGCCTGACGCCGAACACCACGTATCATTACCGGGTCTGCTCGCGTAACGTGACCGGTTTGCAGGCCACCAGCGGCAATTTGACCTTTAAGAGCAATCCGCCGGGAGTGGTGAATGACGTGATTGTGGAAAGCCGTTTGCCGGGCGGAGGATTGAACGCCAATCCCCCCTACGCGGATTCAGGTTTCCTCGATTCGACTCTCAAGAGCACCGCCGCGGGACTGAACGGGACCGGCTCGCGTTATGCCAGTTCCGGCACGCCGTCTTTCACCATCCGGCCAACCTTGCCGGTGGCCGGCGGCACGTACGACGTTTATCTCACGCACGGCAGCGCCGCGAGCATCTCGGATGACATTGTGGTTGCGGTGGGGCAAAACGGCTGCACAGGTCTGCCCGCCAGCACCACCATCTTCCGTGAGCCAGGCGGCAACACTTGGGAGCTTCTCGGCCGAATGACGGCAAACTCCGGGGTCACGGTGCCAACGCTCACCTTCACCCGGTCAAGCGGCGTCCTGGGTGGTTCGTCGCGCATGTACAGCGATGGCATCAAATTTGTCTTCGTCCCGCCGCCGCAACCTCCGGCGATCACCAACCAGCCTTCGGACCTCGTGGTGAATCAAGGCGCGAACGCCACGTTCAATGTCGGTGTCACGGGGGATATGCCGTTGAGTTATCAGTGGCGTTTTGCAGGGCTGAACCTCACGGGCGCGACCGGCAGCAGTTACACCCGATTGAACGCGCAGCCGGTTCACGAGGGGGAATACTCGGTGGTCGTTACAAATGCCGCCGGCAGTGTGACCAGCAGTATCGCGCTGCTGACGGTCCGCGTCCCGCCCTCACTGGCCGAGCAACCACAGAGCCAATCCGTGTTCGCTGGCGGCGATGCGACCTTCTTCGTGACCGCCGAAGGCACGGAGCCGTTCAGTTATCAATGGCGCTTCAACGGCGTTAACATTCCCGGCGCCACAGAAAGCAGCTACCCCCTCATCAACGTGCAAACGAACAATGCGGGCAGTTACTCCGTCGTCGTCACGAACATTGCGGGCAACGTGACCAGTTCCAACGCGCTGCTCACCGTGACGCCGCCGCCCGCACCCGTGCTCGAAGTCACGTCCTTGTTCCCGAACCGGCGGGTCCAATTAAGCCTGAGCGGCGAGGTTGGCCTGCCCTTCGCCATTGACGCTTCGAGCAACCTCACCGCATGGTTCGAATTATGGAGCGGCGTCCTGACCAACTCGCCTTCGGACTTCGTGGACGATTCCGCCCTCACCAATGCCGGCCCGCGGTTCTATCGCGCGCGGCAGTGACCGGCTCCAGCAACATCGAAGCTTCAACATCTCGCAACCTTTCTATTGAGTTGTGTGGCGGCTTGCTTCCGATGGCTCAACGCAGCAGTATGAACAACATGATGGATCGGCAGTTGCGGACCGACTCTTTTCTTCCCACTGATCGAGAGGTTTGCTCGACGCCGATCAAACACCGTTTCAAACAACTGTTGAACCGCACAGCCAATAAAGCCCATGCCTTATGTTCACTTGGATACCCATACACCGAGAGGCTATTCACCGCATTCTGGAACATCGCCAGAACCAGAAGGAGTTGTTGACGATCCTGCGCGCGATGGAGCGGCAGGGCCTCAAGGTCATCAGCCTCCAGGATAAAGGCGCGGACGGTCTCACCATCCCCCTCGCGGAAATTGACCCGTTCAGCTTCCTGGCCACGTTCAACCGGGGCGTGACGGACAAGAACCGGCGCGACAACTGGGCCTTCCTCAAGTCGCGGTGGAATCTCAAGGCACCAGTGCCGGACGATTTCAGGGGAATCCCCGTCTTGAACAACATGCGTTGTTGGCTGATGCCCTGGGCGAAAGATCGGGAGACAGACCATGTGGAGCGCCTTTGGCAAATCGCCTCGTTGGCGGCGGACGAAAGCGTTGAGCAGGTGGGCGCGGAGGCTTTCGATCAGTGTTTGAATCTTCCGCTGGTGGGAATGGCGAGCCTGACCATCGGTCTGTATTGGATCAACCCGGAGAAGTTCCTTTCCGCCGACAGTAAGAACACGGCCTACGGCAAGTCCAAGGGCATCACGACCGAGCCGGAGGATTTCCAGAGCTACCGCGAATGGCTGAAAGAAATGACGAGGCTGCTCGGTAACAACTACCCGAGGATCTCCCACGAGGCACACCTGTTCGCCACGCAAGCCCAATCCAAGCTGGATTTGACCCCGGAGCGGATGCAGACCCTCTGGGGCCGGTTTCACAAGGTCATCAAGGGTTTCACGGATTTTCAGAATCCCGGCCAATACTTCGTTGAGAACGAGACGGGCTATAAGCGGGCGATCCTGAAGAAATTCCAGCAGGAGTTGGGGGCCGACAAGCTTTCGGTGCTGGTCTCGCAAGGTCAGGGCACCGAAGCTGCGAAGGAAATCGCCCGGGTCTTGGCTTCGAACATCGTAGATTTTCGTGCGTGGAGAACTACCCTTGGCGAAACCGACCAGGCTATTTGCGGGGTGTTGCGCGAGTGTCTCAAGGCCACGTCCGCGCCTTACCAGGGGCAGGAAAGCACAAGCTACTTGTTCGCTGCCTTCGCACAGCACGACCTCAAACCCTCTTGGGACGCCCTAACGGTGCTGCTGTGGGCGCTGCGCCCGCAGGACTTCTTCCCGGTCAAGATCAGCTTCTACCGCAAGTTGAGCACGGAACTGGGGCACGAACTCCCGTCAGGTCGACCAGACGCGGACAAGCTGCACGGCCTGATCGAATTTGGGCGGGCGTTTTGGAAAGCGCTTGAACCGCAGAAGCCCACCGATTGGGTGGACGTGCAGTCGTTCATCTGGAGTGTGTGCCCAGGCACTTACCAAGGCAGGACCGAGGCAGGAAGTGAAAACGGCAAACACACGCTGCAGGAAGCACCGCCACAAGACGTGCATCGTCGGTATTGGACAATCGCCCCGGGGCGCGATGGTGAGCACTGGACGGAATTTTACTCGGAGGGGATCATCGCGATCGGATGGGACGAGGTTTCAGACCTGCAGAGCTTTAAGGGCCAGGAGGAGATTCGCGAGAGGCTGCTGCAACTCCAACCCGAAGAAACGTCGAAGAAACACGATTCCTTGGCTCTGTGGCAGTTCGCGCATGAAATGCAACGAGGCGACATCGTTTTCGCCAAGCAAGGCTTCGCTAAACTTCTGGGATACGGAATTGTTGTGGGCGACTATGTCTTCGCGACTGAGCGTCCAGCCTACAAGCATGTGCGCAAAGTCAACTGGCTGAGAAAAGGGGAATGGGAAATGCCAGAACACAGCAGGATGGCCCCAAAAACCTTGACCGACATCACTTCCAGGCCAGGCGTCGTCAAACTGATCGCCAGTAGGGTCGGGCTGGAGATGCCTGTGGAGCCGAGTTCTGTTGTTGTCGCACTGCCGCCCTCCACCGGCGTTGCCTACTGGTGGTTGAACGCGAATCCGAAGATTTGGAACTTCGAGGAGACGCCGGTCGGCGAGAAACAGAGCTACACGTCGCACAACGAGAAGGGGAACAAGCGCCAGAAATACCGCTACTTCCAAGAGGCGAAGCCGGGCGACCTGGTCATTGGCTACGTGACCAGCCCGCAGAAGGAAGTGGTTGCGGTCTGCAAGATCACCAAGGGCCTCCACCAGACCGAGAACGGCGAGGGGATCGAGTTCGAGAAGGTGGAGCAGTTGGGGAAGCCCATCGCCTACGAGACTTTGCAGACCAATCCTGACCTGGCGAACAGCGAGCCGCTCATCAACAACCAAGGCAGCCTGTTCAAGCTGACGGAGCAGGAATACGAGATTATCAGCAGCCTGATTGACGAAACGAACATCGCGGTGCCGATCAAGATCGAGTCCTACGACAAGAAGAAGGCAATGAGGGGGCTGTTCCTGGCGGTAGCGCAGTTCGATGAGATGCTCGCGGCGTTGAGGGAGAAGAAGAACGTTCTGCTCCAAGGCGCACCCGGCGTCGGGAAAACTTATGTCGCCCGACGGCTTGCCTACGCATTGATTGAGTCCAACGACCCGGAGCGAATGGAGGTTATCCAGTTCCACCAGTCCTATTCCTACGAAGATTTCATCCAAGGCTTCCGCCCGACGCCGAAGGGCCATTTCGACCTGAAGTATGGGATTTTCCACCAGTTCTGTCGGCGGGCGCAGCGCGACGAGGGCCGCCCCTACGTCTTCATCATTGACGAGATCAATCGCGGCAACCTGAGCAAGATCTTCGGGGAACTGATGATGTTGATCGAACCGGACAAACGTGGGAAGGAACACGCCATCCCGCTGGCTTACTCACAAGACCCCGACGAGAAGTTCTACCTCCCGGAGAACCTGCATCTGATCGGGATGATGAACACCGCCGACCGCTCTCTGGCAATGGTGGACTATGCCCTGCGGCGGCGTTTCCGGTTTATCACGCTCCGGCCTGAATTTTCGAGTGAGGTATTCCGGGCTTTCCTGGCCGATGCCGGGGCGAAACCAGAGTTGGTGAAGAAGATCATCGCCAGGATGAGCGCCTTGAACGAGGTCATCGCGGCGGACACCAAGAATCTTGGCCCCGGATACCAGATCGGGCACAGCTATTTCTGTCCCCGGAACGGCATCAAGCCGGACGACGACTGGTATCGCCGGGTGATCGAGTCGGAAATCGTGCCGTTGATCCAGGAATACTGGTTCGACAATGAGCAGAAAGTGAAAGAGCAGCGGTCGGCGCTGTTGGCGTGAGTCCGGTCGTGAACATCCCGATCCAAAACATCTACTACCTGCTGTGCTACGCCTGGGACAAGCTCGCGGAAAAGGATGTTGTCGCAGTGGAAGCCATCGACACGACGACCCTGGCTGACCTGTTTGCCAGGGTGCTCATCAACGGCACCAATCACCTTCTCAAGCGCGGGTTTGACCGGGGTTACTTCGCGCAGCACGAGTGGACGGGCCGGTTGCGGGGCCGGATTTGCTTCCAGGAAGCCATCAGCAGGAACGCCACGGTGACCGGCAGGCTGCCCTGCGATTTCGACGAGCTGAGTTACAACGTCCTACACAACCGCATCCTGAAGGCCACGATGCAGCGGCTGATCCGCACCCACGGACTGGCTGTGGAATGCTCCGAGGGCCTAACTCAGCTCTGCCGCCTGTTCTCGGACATTCAGGACATCGAGCTGACCAGCCGCCTGTTCGGCCAGGTGCAGCTTCACCGGAACAACCAATTCTACGATTTCCTCCTCAAGGTCTGCGAACTGGTTCATCAGAACCTGTTGATCTCCGAAAAGTCTGGCAACAGCAAGTTCGTGGACTTCATCCAGGACCAGCGGCAGATGGCGGTTCTGTTCGAGAACTTCGTTCGTACGTTCTACCGCGTCCACACCGACTTCCGAGTCAGGCGCGAAGACATCTACTGGCGCTGGATCGCCGCCGATCAGGTCGCTGCCGGGCTGTTGCCCAAGATGCAGACCGACATCAGCCTGACCTCTGACACCGGGAAGCTCATCATTGACTGCAAATTCACGCCGGAGGCCACGCAGTCACACTACGACGCCGTGAAGCTCCGTTCCTCGCACCTATTCCAAATCAACGCCTACATGGACAATCTTCCGGAGGACAAACTGACCGAAACGTGCCAAATGATGCTGCTGTACCCCGCGGTGGGCTCGCCACTCTCGGCGGACTTCACCCACAAAGGCCACAAGATCAGCATCCGCACCATCAACCTCAATCAGCCCTGGCAGGACATACACAACGACTTGTTGGCACTGGTTGGTATAGCTAATCACGCTGACGCTTGATGCAACAATGTCGCCCAAACCTCGGCCTTGGCCTGATGTGCCTGCGATCACGGCTGGGAAGCAGTCGGAAGGAGAATGGAGTGCCGAGCGCGCTTGTGGTTAAGCGGTGCAGTTGGCCTGCCCTTCGCCATTGACGCTTCGAGCAACCTCACCGCATGGTTCGAATTATGGAGCGGCGTCCTGACCAACTCGCCTTCGGACTTCGTGGACGATTCCGCCCTCACCAATGCCGGCCCGCGGTTCTATCGCGCGCGGCAGTGACCCGGCTGCAATTGGGGTTGCGCGCGTGCGAACCTGCGCAATAATCCCTCCATCGGCGATACCATCATTCGATTAAAGTCTCGATGAACGACTGGAACATTCAATCCCGCGGTCACGCGTGCGAGTCCTGCGGCAAACCTTATGCCGATCAGGAGGCGTATCATACCCTGCTGTACGAGGAGAAAACCGAACTGCGCCGCTCCGACATTTGCGCCGCCTGCTGGCAGCAGCAATTCAGCGACGGCGCCCGGGAACGCAAGGGTTTCATCTCCTATTGGCAGGGGATTTACGAAGCACCGCCTCCGCCGAGTGACCCGATTCAAAAGGAAACCGCCGAAACCCTGCTCCGCAAACTCGTCGAGCAGAACGATCCGCGCTATGTGCCCGCCGGCTACATTCTCGCCGTCATGCTGGAGCGCAAACGCCTGCTCAAGGTGAAGGAACAAATCGTCCGCGACGGCAAGCGCACGTTTATCTACGAACAGCCAAAAACTGGCGACGTGTTCACGATCGCGGATCCCGACTTGCGTTTGGATCAACTGGAGGCGGTTCAGCGCGACGTGGCGGCGCTCTTGGAACACGGCTTGAATCCGCCCTCACCCGTGACGCAAGAGCAACCGGCGCCCGCCGAGCTGCAGTCGGAGGTTGAGGTTTCTGCACCTTCCCCAACATGAATCCATCCGGCACACCCAGCGGCAGCAAAGGGTGCCTGCTTGAGGGCAGGATGCCGAGGCGTGGGTTTTCAGTGTGTTTCCCCTAACTCATGGCCGACCCCGCCACACTCCAAACCCGGCTGGGTTACAATTTTCGCGACACGGGATTGCTGCGTCTGGCATTGACACATCCTTCGGTGGCCCACGAGCAGGGCGCACCGGTGCAGCACAATCAGCGGCTCGAATTTCTCGGGGACGCCGTGCTGCAACTGGTATTGACGCGGGAGTTGTATGAGCGCTTTCCCACCTTCGGCGAAGGCCCGTTGACCAAAGCCCGTGCCAAGCTGGTGAATCGCCGCACGCTGGCCGTGCATGGCCGCGAACTGGGACTGGGGCCGCACCTGATCCTGAGCCGCGGTGAAGAACTGCACGGCGGGCGCGAGCGTCCGTCCGCGCTCGCCGATACCTACGAGGCGTTGGTGGGCGCGATGTTTCTGGACGGCGGACTGGAAGTGGTGCGTGAATTCATCCTGCGGGAATTTGCCGCCGCGTTTGGCGGGTTGAACGTGATTCCCATTCTGGAGAATCCCAAGGGTGAGTTGCAGGAGTTTCTCCAGGCGCGATCCACCGAGGCGCCGCAGTATCATGTGGTGGCCAGCAGCGGCCCGGACCATGACCGGGTGTTTGAGTGCATCGTGCAACATGCCGGCATCGAACTGGCGCGTGGTATCGGCAAGAGCAAGAAGGCTGCGGAGAGCGAAGCGGCGCAGGCCGCCCTGGCAAGGTTGAAGCAGGAGCGGGTGGAACGCGAAGCTTGAGAAATACCCAAATCCCCAAAGCCCCAACCACCAAAGGCAACAAATTGCCTGGTGCAGCAGGGTCATTTGTGGTTCTTGGGTAATTGGGTGCTTGGGTATTTCAAGCGTTTGGTAATCTTGTTCTCCAACGTGATTCATCGCCCCCATTCAGCCACTGATCTCGCTGAGTTAAATTTTCTTTCCCCCGGCCGCATTTCCTCGGCTACAATTATCGTATGTCCGCGCCTGTAACTCTGCTCGAATTGAAAGCCGTCACCAAGCGCTACGCCACCGCGAACGGTGCCAACGCCTTGCCGGTGTTGAACGGTGTCACCCTCACCGTGACGCGCGGCGACTCGGTGGCCATCATCGGCCCCAGCGGCTCGGGCAAGAGCACGTTGCTGCAAATTGTCGGCACGCTGGATCGCGCCACCAGCGGCGAGGTGTTGCTGGAGGGGAATAATCTGGCCGCGCTCGACGACCAACAAGTTGCCGCCGTGCGTAACCAGCAGATCGGTTTCGTGTTTCAGGCCCACTATCTTCTCCCGCAATGCAGCGTGTGGGAGAACGTCCTTGTGCCGACGCTGGCACAAAGCATATCCGAAATCCGAAATCCGAAACCCGAACCTGCTGCCGACCGCGCCCGGCGACTCCTCAAACGCGTTGGCCTTGCGGAACGCCTGCACCATCGTCCCGGTCAATTGAGCGGGGGGGAACGCCAGCGCGTGGCCGTGGTACGCGCGCTCATCAACCAACCGCAACTGCTCCTGGCCGACGAACCCACCGGCGCATTGGACCACGCGTCCGCCACGGCACTGGGCCAGTTGCTCGTGGAATTGAACCGCGAGGAGGGCGTTACCTTGATCGTGGTGACACACGCATTGGAACTGGCGGAGCGGATGGGGCGGGTGATGGAATTAAAGGACGGGCGGTTGGTGCAGAATGTGAAAAACCAATGAGCCAGATATCAAAATACCCAAACGCTCAAGTAACCAAGCAAACCATATCGGGACTTTGGGTCCTTGGGTATTTGGTTGCTTCCTCATGACCTTCCGCACGATCATCCGCCGCAATCTTTCCTACCACTGGCGCGCGCATCTGGGTGTGGTGTTGGGTGCGGCCATCGGCAGTGCGGCCCTCATTGGCGCCCTCGTAGTCGGGGATTCCGTCAGGCAGAGCTTGCGGGAGCGAGCGTTGGCCCGGGTCGGCAAGGCTGATTTAATGTTGCCCCCCAGTGACCGTTTCTTCACGGAACAATTCGGCACCAATCTGCCGTGGAACAACGCGATTTGGGAAACAGGCGACATCAAAGGAACCTTCGCCGCTCGACCCGCAGCCGCCCTTTTGCTTCCGTCCGTGGCGACTTTACCGGACGGTTCGGTGCGCGTCAGTCAGGTGAATTTGATTGGCGTTCGCAATCCGGACTACATCGGCCGCGAGGCAGACAACCTGGATTCGTTTGATCGCTCCACCGGACTGTTTTGGGATTACGCCCCGAATGGAATGCCCCATTACATCGCCCCCGGAACAGTGCTGCTCAACGAAGCGCTGCAACGAAGGCTCGGCGTCAAGCAGGGTGATTCGGTCTTGTTTCGCCTCCACAAACCTTCTGCGCTTTCTCGTGAGGCGCCCATCACGCCCCGCTCGGAATCTACGGTCACACTGCGACTTCGCGTTGCGGGAAGTGTGTCGGCCGACGGTTTCGGCGACTTCGGTCTCACCAGTTCGCAATCCTCTCCGTTGAATGCCTTTGTGAACCAGGATGAACTTCAGAGTGCGTGCGGTTTGGAAGACCGGATGAATTTCATTCTTGCTCCGATGGCACTGGCTGAGAACCACGCTGGCAGCGGCTTCTGGCAAAGGCTTCGCCCGTGGCTGTCGGTCTTCCGATTGAACGAATGGCTGGATCGCCAAGCCAGTTTGCCCGCAGATCGAACCGTGGCCCTGGCTCAAGCAGCGTTTCGTCAGAGTTGGTCATTAGCGGATGTAGAGCACGGCCTATTGGTCAGCACCAACGGCCGGATCATTGAACTACGCACCAAACGAGTCTTCTTGGATCACCCTGTTGCCGTAGCCGCAACTCATGCAGCAACCAATGCCCAACCGCTCCTGACCTACCTCGTCAATCTGCTGCACGCGGGCACGAACGCTACGCCCTATTCAATGGTCGCCGCGGCCGGTGCGCCGTGGACCCCGGCAGACCTGCGCGACGATGAAATCATCGTCAGCCAATGGCTCGCTGAGGATTTGCGCGTCAAGCCCGGTGACACCATCTCGCTCGTCTATTTCGATCCTGAATCGGGGGCGCAGTTGCTTGAGCACACGAACACATTCCGGGTTCACAGCATCGCGCCGATGGAGCTGCCGTGGGCGGATCGTTCCCTCATGCCGGATTTTCCCGGCATCGAGAAGGCCGAGAGCACGAGCGATTGGGACGCGGGCTTTCCACTGGTTTACAGGATTCGCGATCAGGATGAAGAATACTGGAAACAAAATCGCGGCACGCCCAAGGCATTCATCACCCTCGCCGCCGGGCAGAAGCTGTGGGCCAACCGTTTCGGCGATCTCACCGCGATTCGATTCCCGATTCCGTCGAGCACACCTCCCCTCAACCCGGCCCTCTCCCCCGGGGAGAGGGAGAATCGCTCTCACGCTCAGAACAAAGCTGGGACTGGCGCCGGCGCGACACACTCAGAGCCATCCAGAACCGGTCAGACGCTATCCCCTCTCCCAGCGGGAGAGGGTCAGGGTGAGGGAGAACGGTCCAAACACACAGACCGAGTCGCAATTCCTGACCTCGCCGCCTACAAGGCAGCACTGGAGGAAACGATTCTCACTAATCTCAAGCCAGAAGAGTTGGGTTTCCGCTTCGAGCCGGTGCGGGAACAGGCGCTGGCTGCTGCGGAGCAATCGCAGGATTTCGGCGGGCTGTTTCTTGGCTTCAGTTTCTTCCTGATCGTGGCGGCCTTGTTGCTCATGGCGATGTTGTTTCAATTCGGACTCGAACAACGCGCGCCGGAAGTCGGCACGTTGCTGGCGCTGGGCTTCACGCCGCCGCAGGTGCGAAAACTTTTGCTGCGCGAAGGTATGGCGCTGGCCTTTGTCGGCGGGGTGCTGGGCGCCATCGGTGGTCTCGCTTATGCGCGCGCCATGTTGCATGGCCTGGCCACCATCTGGCGCGATGCCGTGGGCGCTTCCGCACTGACGTTTCACGCTTCCCCGCAAACGCTCGTCATCGGAATTTTTGCGGCCACGGCGGTGGGCGCGGTGACGATCTGGCTGGCATTGCGGAAATTTGTGAAACGACCCGCGCGGGAATTGTTGGTGGGAGAAGTTCAAATTCCAGTGTCCGGAGCCCAGAGCCGGGGCCGTATCCTCGGAGCCGTTGCTCTGGCTGGCGCCCTTGGTTTGGTTGGTTACGCACTGATGCGTGGAGATGTGGCGAATGTGGGAGCGTTTTTCGGCGCGGGCGCGCTGGTTTTGGCGGCGGGGTTGTCGGCGGTGAATGTGCGATTGGCCCGGCTGGGCACTTCCAGAGATTTGCCCCCGTTCCCAACGGGAGAGGGGCAGGGGGAGATTTCTCCGAACCCAAGTTCGCGCTGTGAACCCGCGAAGCGTAGCCGCCGACGTGAGGAGGCGGATTCGACTCGCGCTCAAGCCCTTCCGCCTCCTCACGTCAACGGCTACGAGCGCATGGTTCGCGCGGAGGGAGAAACTCGCGAGGTGCTATCTCTCTTCGCATTGGGCCTGCGTAGCTGCGCCCGGCGGCGGACGCGGAGTCTGGCCACCGTCGCGATGCTGGCCTGCGGGAGTTTTCTCATCGTGTCCATCGGCGTGTTTCGGCTGGATGCGAATCGCGATGCGACAGAGCGAACCTCGGGTACGGGCGGCTTCGCGCTGATTGGCGAGACAACCATCCCGGTGGTGCATGATTTGAACCGCGAGTCTGGTCGCGATTTCTTTGCCCTGAGCGAGCGCGATCTGGAAGGTGTGAACATGGTGCCGTTCCGTGTCCGCGAAGGTGACGAGGCGAGTTGTTTGAATTTGAACCGTGCGCAGAAGCCAAGGCTGCTGGGAGCAAGGTCCGAGTTGCTGTGGGATCGGTTCATGTTTACCAAACGACTGAACGAAATGACGAAGGCCAGCGCGTGGTTCGACTTGAATCGCGGCAGCCTTGCTTTTCAATTGGAAGAAGCTGAAATCCCCGCCATTGGCGACGCGAATTCCATCCAATGGGCGATGGGCAGGAAAGTCGGCGACACGATTGATTACGTGGATGAACGCGGACAGCCGTTCAAGGTGCGGATCGTTGGCGCGGTGGCCAACTCCATTCTGCAAGGGCAACTGCTCATTGACGAAGCGGAGTTCGTGAAGCGATTTCCCGGAGAGAGCGGTTATCGAATGTTCTTGATTGATGCGCCGTCGAACCGCGTGGCCGAGGTGTCCGCCACGCTGTCGCGGGCAATGCAGGATGTTGGCCTGGAACTGACGCCCGCTGCACAACGGCTGGCGCAGTTTAACGCGGTGCAAAACACCTATCTCGGCACCTTTCAGGTGCTCGGCGGGCTGGGCTTGTTGCTGGGCAGCGTGGGCTTGGGAATCGTGGTATTGCGCAATGTTCTGGAGCGGCGCGGGGAACTGGCGTTGCTCGTGGCAGTCGGTTTCCGCAAACCCACCGTGCAAGGGTTGCTGCTGATTGAAAACGGCGCACTGCTCGCCGTGGGACTGGCGTTGGGCGTAATTGCCGCCGCCGTGGCGGTGTTACCCGCGGTGCTCGCGCCAGGTGGACAGCTACCGGTGGTATCGTTGGCGCTGACGCTGGCCGGGGTGTTGATCAATGGCGCATTGTGGACCTGGCTGGCCACGCGCCAGGCTGTGCGCGGCGATTTGCTGGCCGCGCTCCGCAACGAATGACGAATTTATGATGAAGCGAACAAGTTGGATGCTGGCGGGCCTGGCATTGTCCGTCACAATGTTGACGGCTCAGGTGAAGAAGGATTTTCCGGCGCACTGGGGCAAACCGCCGGAGATTCAAACCCAGGATTACGTCGTGTTGCCAGCCGGTTACGGACATGGCAGTTCGACTTTGAAGCACTGGATCAATGCCAACCTGACCAGGGACAACGCCCAAGCAGAAAAAGGCATCGCCCAGCCACCAAGCGAAGCGATTGTCAGAACACCTCCGCTTTACACGAACAACTTCCAGGACGCGAAACTGGGCGAACTGCCGGATGATCTGAAGTTTGCCAATGGCGAGTTCGCAGTCGCCGAGGACGCGGGCAACAAGTTCCTCGAATTGCCGGGCGCACCGCTGGAGAGTTTTTCCGTGCAGTTTGGACCGGCCGAAAGCGACAACGTCGCCGTGTCCGCCAGAGTTTATGGGACATTGCGCGGGCGGCGTTACCCGACCTTTGGCGTGGGGTTGGGTGGTGTGGGTGGCTGGAAACTGCAGATCGCCCCGGCCAAGAAAGCGTTGGAATTGCTCGACGATCAAGCGGTCAAGGTGAGTGTGCCATACGACTGGAAATCAGCCGAGTGGACCCACCTGCGCCTTCAAGTGCGCAAACTCCAGGCAGGAGAGTGGCAGATTGAAGGGAAGGCCTGGCGAGCCGGCGAGGACGAACCAGGTGCATGGACCATTACGGCGGAAACTGACGAGGAACCAGTGCCGGGAGCCGCTTCGGTGTTTGGCAGCCCTTTTGCCGGCACGCCCATCCGGTATGATGATTTGATGATGGAACGAGCAACGCCAAAGTAACTCACGATTCTCACCCGCAAGCCCGGCAGTAGCGGACGCAATTCCGCTCCATCTGAATCTGAAGGTATATGTGTTGTTTTCTTTACGGATTCTGCTTTGCAGTTACTTGGCACTGGGGATCGTCATTCACTTAAAGCTGCCGGCGCTGGCTTTGGGTTGACGCCTCGGTTCACATCTCCCCTTTGAACCGCTCGAACAGCAACGCTGCTTCCGTCCGGGTATGCACGTTCAGTTTGGTGAAGATTCGATCCAGGTAATTGCGCGCCGTCTTGCCGGTCAGCCCGAGCAGTGTGGCGGCCTCCTTGTCGGTTTTGCCTCGTGCGACCTCCGCCAATAGCCGCCGCTCCTGCCCGGTTAACATGGCCAGCGGGTTGGTCGCCGCGCCGCCTCTGGAGTCCTGCGTCACGATGGGATCAAATACGCTCCCGCCCTGTAAAATCGTGCGCATGGCATCCACAACCCGCTGCGCGTCGCTCTCCTTGAGCAAATAGCCGTCGCCGCCCGCTTCCATGGCTGCCAACACGAACCGGTTGTCGGCGTAGGAGGTCAAAAACAGGATGCGCGTTTCTGGCCGCAACCGCTTGATCCGGCGGCACGCCTCGATGCCGTCGCCATCCGGCAGCCGCACGTCCATCAACACGACGTCAGGTTCGAGTTGGAGGGTCGCGGCCACGGCCGAATGCATCGTCGTCGCGTCACCCACGATCTCAATTCCAGGCGCCAGTTCGCGCACCCGGCGCAACCCATCGCGCACCACCGGATGATCATCCACCAGCAGCAATTTGATGATCCTGCCCTCGCTCATGTCTCGGTTTCCTCGGGTTCGTCGTCGGCCGGATCGGGTTCTCCATTGTGCTCAAGTGGCGCGGCGGGAACGCGGATCGTGACGCGCGTGCCACGGCCCGGCGCGGAATCCAGGTGCAGCGTGCCGCCGATGTCGCGCGACCGGATCGCCATACTCCTCAAACCAACCCCGTGACCGGTCGCGGAGTTGGGGTCAAACCCGATGCCATCATCCACGACCTCCAGGCAAACCGCGTCGCTGTCGGAACGCAACGTAATGTCCACGCACCGCGCCCGGGCGTGGCGAACGCAATTGCTTAGGGCCTCGCGGCCGATGTTGGCCAGTTGCACCGCTTGAACGCCCGTCAGGCGATCCGACGCCTTCGGCTCGCAGCGCAACTCGATTTTCGTTGGGTTCCCAGCACGCGCGCGCTCCGCCGCCGCTTTCAACACGGACGGCAAGTCCACGGGCTGTTCCGGGCGCTCCTCTGCCAGGACGAAACGTCGCACCTCGGCGATCACCGAGTCCAGTTCCGCCCGCACCGCCGCCAGTTCCCGCCCGGCGGTCTGAGGTTCCTCGGCCAGTTTCTGGGCCGTGTGACCGAGATCCAGTTGCATGGCATAGAGCGACTGAATCGTGTTGTCATGCAGGTCGTGACTCAATTTCTCACGTTCCTTTTGAGCCGATGCCAGGGCGTCCCGCGCCTCGCGGATTTGTTCGGTCAATGCTTCCTGCCGGTGTCGCGCACGCAGCGCCAGTCCCACCAGCGCGCTTGCCAGCAAGGTCATGCCCGTGCCGGCAGCGCCGGCCACATAGGCCATGTCGCGCGCCGAATCCGCCTCGAACACCGGCGTGCTGGTCAACTCCAACGCCCACCGCTTCCCATACCAGGGCAGCACGGTGACCTCGCGATGGCGCGGATTGGCCGGAGCTTGTGTTCCGGAATTGAACAAGCTTTCCGGGTTCGGTTCGCCGCTGGCATAAAACCGAACATGCACACGGGGCGCGGCTGTGGGCTGATTATAGGCCTGTTCCACCATCCGATCCGTCGAGACAAATACCGCGAGCATCCCGGTTGCTGCGGAACGGTTCAATTCTCGCACCCGCCTGGTGAAATCTTCCGGAAGCTCATTCGCCCGCCTTTGAATTCTCAATGGCCCTTGGTCGGCCTTGAACAGCGGCATCACGAACCAGAAGCCGCACTCGAAGCCGCCGTCGGCGCGCGGGACGCGCATCGGAGCACTGGAAACCCAACCTTTGGGTCGGGCAAGACCAGCCGCCAAGGGAGGATACCAGGTGGACGGTCGCGCCAGGTCGGTCCCCGCTTGAAGCGGTGGGAATCCAGAGCGCGACCACGAGTGCCACACCGGCAACGCCAGTTCGCGACCGGGAACGGACTCGGGATCAAAGGCATAACTCTCGCCCTTGAGCGCGCGTCCCCGCGCCGCGTGGGACTCGAATTCTGCGGCCACGATCTTGGGGCAATACGCCGCCTGCATCACCGAGGGCAGATTGTAGGAAAAATCCGTCATGGCACTGCGGCGGAATTCCCAGACCTCCGCAGGCAGTTCATCGAATTGGGCGCAATGATCCGCCAACCGAGCCAACCGTTCCTCGTAACGTTCCATGGTGCCCTCGAGCAACTGGGAAAGAATGAGGGCCTCCAGTCTGAACCGCTGCTGGTCCTGCACCAAGGCTTCGCGAAACAATCCGTGCGCCAGCCAACCGGTGGCCGCCAATCCCAGAACCAAAGCCACCCACGCCGGCCAATAACGGCGGTGGAAATAACTGTTCGTCCCGAGGGCCATGACCCTTTCTACGCCAGGCCACTTGGCCAAGTCCACGCCAAACCACGCGCCAATCCGTACAGTTACTGAGGGTATTTGCCTTGGGTAAGTGCCTCTAGCGCGCTTTGGCTTCGTGCGAAAGAATGACGGCATGCCCATAACAGCAGTTCCTGCGCAACCCAAGTTGCTGCGGCAACCGCGGCCACCAACCATGCCCATAAAACTGCCCTTGACCACCCTGGCTCTGCTGGCTGCTACTCTCAGGCACCGATTCAGAAGCATGGAAACGACTGCTCGCGGGTGGGTAGGGTGCGCCACTCCGTGCGCGCCGTTCGAGAGTTGGGCTGCGGCCGACGGCGCGCACGGAGTGACGCGCCCTACCTTGTTGCGGAGTTTATTGGTCGCAATACTCGTAGCAGCGAATGTCAATTCGCTCCAGCTCTCCGGGAAATTCGGGGACGCCACGCCTCAAGATTCCAGTTTGAGCCGATTCACATCGGCTGCTACCTCAAGCGGTGTAGCAGCGGACGTCAGTCCGTTCCATCTCTCCGATCAACCTGAGCGCCTCCTCTCCCCTTCCCTCTCCTCCATTCCGAATGGAGGAGAGGGTGGCCGGAGGCCGGGAGAGGAGGCCGCAGCGGCGGTGGTCGCGCCGCCGACCAATGCTTATCCGCTGCACATTGTGGTGTTGCAGGAGGACGAGGACCTGGACGGGTTTCCGGCCGAACACGGGATCACAGCGACGCTGAAATACCGCTCGATCAATGGCTTTGCCGCGCTGCTCCCGGCGGCGGCGCTCGACGGCCTCAGGCGCGATCTATACATCCCATCATCAGTGCAAACCGTGAAATGCCCGCCGGCTGATCTCAATCCAACCGCATAATTGAAACGCCCATGAAAACACAACCCTTCCGGAATCTCGCCTCCCATCCGCGCCATCTCCGCCGTTGCTGCCATTCCTCACTTCGCGCACTCCTTTGCGCACTCACGCCCGCTTTGGCCATCGCACTGGGTCTGGCGATCCAGCTTCCCGCCACCGCCCAAACCCTCGGCGAGGCGCTCAACGCCCCTCACCTCACCTGGACCACCGGCGGCAACGCCAACTGGTTCAGCCAGACGGACGTCACGCATGACGGAGTGGCCGCCGCCCGGAGCGGCCTTATCACACACAGCCAGCAAACCTGGGTGGAAACCATCATCACCGGCCCGGGCCTGCTCTCCTTCTGGTGGAAAGTTTCGTCGGAAGATTACGATTATCTGCGGTTTGCCATTAACGGAATCCTGCAAGACGAAATCTCTGGCGAAGGCGATTGGCAACAACAAACCTACGATCTGCCCGCCGGCACGCACACCCTGCGCTGGTCCTACACCAAAGATGAAATCGTCAGTTCCGGTTCTGACGCCGGCTGGCTGGATGAGGTTGCTTTCGGTCTGGCTACGGCACCAGAAATCGCCAGTCCGCCCGTGGGCGGAACGGTCTGGCCGGGCGATGATTTCATGTTCAGCGTCAACGCCACCGGCAATCCGCCCCCAGCTTACCGCTGGCGCTTCGAGGGCGTTCCCCTGCCCGGCGCGACCAACAGCACCCTCCTTCTCACAGACCTTCAACGCGCTCAATCCGGGCTTTACGACGTGGTGGCGACCAACGTCGCCGGGGCCGTCACCAGCGCGCCCGCGTTGCTTACTGTTTATGTGCCACCACTGCTGTCCCAGCCCGCATTGGATTTGCAGCTTGGCGCCTCCGGGCCGGAACTGGTCATTGCTCCGGATGCGGCCGCCGGCGTTTTGGCACTTTATCAAGGAACGAATCTTGACGAGTTGCTGGCCACCCCCAACTTCCTGCTGTACACCAACATGCCTGCAACGGACGAACTGCGAATTCCCATCACCGCCACGAACCAAAGCAGGTTCTTTCGCGCGTTGCGGGAGGGGGGTGAATTGGAAGATTTCCTCGTTCCGGACATACCGGAAGAAGCGGACCATCCCTTCGCTCTGTGGACGATCGGGTTCCCCGCCACGTTGGTGAGCGGCAAAACTTGGACCGTGGACTTCCTGCTTGCGGTCACGTTCGATGAACTGGCCAATTACACTGGTCAGGCTCAACTTTCGCTCGTGCGTCTGGCGGACGACGGAGTGCATCCGGATGCGCAGATCTCGCCACCAGAAATATCGTTCGTCAACGGCGCATGCCGGGCCGACGTGCATATCACCGCCACTACTTCACTGGAAGGGTATCGGATCGCGGTCACGCTAACCTTGGAAGAATCCAATCCTCAACCCGACTCAGGGGATCCGCCAATTGTGGCCGCCAGCGCCTCCACCTTGACGCTCGTCCCCATTGTCTACCTGGACGACGTCCCACCCCCCGCCTCGGCGACCTCCTTCGTATATGCCAAGGGAATTCTGGAGGCACGGGTGGACGCGCCGGGTTGGAGCAATCCCCTGCCCGGCGCGGAGTCGCGCGAAGTGTTGGGAACCTTCGGCGAATGGCGCGGGCACCTACGCTACGGGGTTCCGCACGCCAATACCCATGCGGGCCTTGATCTGGCTGCCATCGCTGGCACGACAGTCAAGGCCGCCCGCGGCGGCATCGTCAGCAAAACTGGCAAAGCCCTTGGCGAGTATGTTGCGATTGACCACTTGGACGGCTGGTATTCGCGGTATCTGCACCTTGCTGAAACGGGTCTGCCGGCCATTGGAACGGCGGTCAGCCGCGGCGATACCGTTGGCCAGGTAGGCAACATCCCTGGAATCGGCCAACATCTTCATTTCGAGTTGCGTTCGGCTGGAGTCGCAGGTTCGCGCAGTGGGCAGCCAGGCAACGGCGTGGACCCACTTCAGCAGGTGGCCATGTTCTCCGTCCGCGCGCCTACCGACCGTGCCATCATCCTGGAGGTCGGCGTTACGCCGGACTGGCCGAAACACTACAATTACGTGCGTCCTACACGACCCGTGTCGGAGGACTCAATCACCCCGTTTGTCGTCCTGCAAATCGTGCATCGGGAGGGGTCAATCCCGCGCCGGCTCTCGCCGCGAGCCATTCGCTTTCATCCCGAAGGCGCCGACGATTCTCTGACCTTGGACACCCCGACCGAAAGTGTCATCGATTTCTTGAAACCCGCAAACGCCGAATTTGACTTCGGTTTTGCGCTATACGCGCACGGGAACAAGAATACGCCGGATTGGACGAAGGTTTACAAATACTGGTTCGCCTGGGACGTTCAGGGCTACAGCGACGAAGCCAAAGGCCCCCGCACCTTCTCCATCACCACCACCAACTACGCTGGTATGGACACCAATTACACCCTCAAGTGGGGACCGCAGGTTCTCTCCGTGGAACCCGTGGGCGGAATCGTCAACAACGAGCAGAAATACCGCCTCCGCGTCCGCGCGTGGGTTGGCGAAGCTGCCGCCACCGATCCTGAGACCACCGCCGCCGGGAATTGGAGCACCGGGGCGGACTGGCTGCGCTACGAACTGCCCACCGGTGGTCGTTGGGCCACTACAAACAGCACTGTTGCCTACGAATCCGCCTCCGCGCTTGGCGCGCAGCGCTTCCGCACCAACGACTTCTTCTGGGCAACGAATTCTCCCGGCATCACCAATCCCCACGTCACCGTGCGCAGCCGCACCGTGCCCGCCATTGCCCACGCCGTTCCGTTCATCGTGCCCCCCGGCATGGTGCTGATTCCCGCCGGGAGTTTCACGATGGGGGATGCCAATGACGGCAGCACCGGTGCTTTACCCTTGCACACCGTCCAAGTCTCCGCGTTTTATATGGACAAATACGAGGTGACGAAGGCTTTGTGGGATGAGGTTTACAACTGGGCAGTCACGAACGGCTACAACTTTGATAATCCAGGCTCGTGGTATGACGGAGTCAATTACAGCAAAGGGCCGAATCACCCCGTGCATTTGATCGATTGGTATGACTGTGTGAAGTGGTGCAATGCGCGCAGTGAGCGGGAGGGCCGCATTCCCGCTTATTACACCAGCGCGGCGCAGACGAACGTATATCGGAGCGGGCAGGTGAACGTGCAGAATGATTGGGTGAAGTGGAATGCCGGCTATCGGCTGCCGACGGAGGCCGAGTGGGAGAAGGCGGCGCGGGGCGGGGCCAGCGGGCGGCGGTTTCCGTGGAGCGATGTGGACACGATTGATCACAGCCGGGCAAACTACTCGGCTAGCGACACCGAATCCTACGATCTGAGCTATCCGGCAGGCTACCACCCAACTTTCTACACCGGAAGCATTCCCTACACGAGTCCAGTTGGATCTTTTGCGCCGAATGGGTATGGGTTGTATGACATGGCTGGGAACGTGTCGGAGTGGTGTTGGGATTGGTATTGGTCTTACAGCAGTGCGCCCTCGAATGATCCGCGAGGTGCAACAGAAGGCATCCGTCGTATGTTCCGCGACGGCAGTTGGGACGACGATGCTTTCTACCCCCGGTCGGCCTACCGCAGCGACACATGGCCGACGAATCGGTACTTGTTTGTCGGATTCCGAGCGGCCCTATCAGCAGGTCAGTGAGTTCAAGAACTGAACAATAGCGAAGCCTGACCGCGGAGCGGGAAAAGAGCAGCCCGCACAGCGGTCGCGTTCCTAAATGTTCAGTTGAGGCCGAGATACAACTGAAGCTTTAAGTGCTGCCGATTAAGAACCTCTCCGCCCAGAGGGGGAGACTAACGTGTTTCTGCGATCGCACCGGGTGTTGACGCTGAAGAAGGAGTTTGTATCGAAAGGCTGGAATTCGTTTTGGATTTAACCTCAAAGAGCGCGAAGAACACAAAAAGGCGACACCACCATGAAAGACCTCAAGGCATTGTGCGACCAAGTCCGGCAGACGGCTTATGACGTTCATGTGGATCACGCCCACGGGCACTTGGAGAAGGTGTATGAAAATGTCCTGGCACATCGGCTGCGCAAGGCGGGGATTGGTGTTCAACAGCAGCACTCGATCAAGGTCTATGACGGAGTTGGCACGCTTGTCGCCGACTATCTGGCCAACGAAAATGAGGCGCAAATCCTGGGCTATCTCAAGTCTGCCCGCATGGTGCATAGTCTCCTCATCAACTTCGTGTCCTACAAGTTCGAGATCCGCAAGTATGCCTTCATCCTTCTTCTACAGTTGCGGCGGTGGTGGCAAGGCGAAAGCCTGGATTTCATTGGGGTTCTCAAAGATTTGTTCCGCCGGGGTTCAAAATGTGTTGGCAAATAATCGCCGGTGGCGCGGATTGGGATGGCGGTCGGCCGCTGCCGGCATTACATCCTGTGGGCAAAAGTATTTGCGCCCATGTTTTTCCGCGTCACACACGCCGGCCCCTATCAATATTTTCAGATCGCCCGGAGTCATCGCGATGGCAAAACGGTGCGCCAGCAAACGCTGCTGTCCCTCGGACGGTTGGACGTGTTGCAGGCCAGCGGCCAGTTGGAGGCGCTGCTGCGGTCGGGTCTGCGGCTCTGTGAGCGGCTCACGGTGGTGGAGGCGCATGCGGCGGGAAAGACCGAACCGGTCGCCCTTCGCCGCATCGGGCCGGACCTGGTGTTTTCCCGGTTGTGGGAGCAGAGCGGCATTCAACGTTGCCTCCTTCAGGAGTTGGAAGGCCGTCGCTACGAGTTTTCCGTCGAGCGCGCCATTTATCTGACGGTGTTGCACCGGTTGTTTGCTTCGGGCAGTGATCGCGCCGCCGAGCGCTGGCGCGAGCAATACCGGATTTCGGGGACGGAGGGGCTGGACCTGCATCATCTCTATCGAGCGATGGCGTTCCTCGGCGATCCGGTGGTTCCGGCTTCTTGCATGTGATCTGGTTTGCCCCGCAATGACAACATAGCCCCACACTCAAACTAACCTGGTCTCATGGCAGAATTACTCTCAACTTAGGTAAATGATATGAAAGCGACCATATATCTTAGCACGCTCCTGGCAACCGCATTGATGACTTTGCCGGTTGCCACCGCCCAAACCGTGCCTCCCTTGATGAATTACCAGGGGCGGCTCACCGATGAAGCGGGCAACCCGCTGGCCAATGGCCAGTACGTCCTGCGATTCAACCTCTTTGACCAGGCCGTCGGTGGGGAGAGTGTGTGGCAGGAAGAACAGACGGTTTCGTTGTTGGGGGGCAGCTTCAATGTGGTGCTCGGCACGGTGAATCCGGCCTTGGCCACGGTGTTCATGAATGCAAACCGGTTTCTTCAACTGACGGTGCTTCAGAATCCCGCCGGCAGCAACGTGAATCAGACCATCCTCCCCCGCCAGCAGTTGTTGAGTTCTCCGTATTCGTTCATGGCTTCCAGTTTAATCAAGGAGTTGCAGGACGCGCTATGCCCGCCGGGGACGATTGTGGCATTTGGGGGTACAAACGTCCCGCCGGGATGGTTGCTATGCGATGGGCGTGCTTTGTTTCAGATGAATTATCCGAAGCTGTTTGACACAATCGGCACGAGTTGGGGGGCGGGTTACTCGAACGCCTTCAAGATAGCCGATTTCAATCTCCCTGACTTGCGGGGGATGTTTTTGCGCGGGGTAAGCGGAACCTCAACCAATGACCCGAACAAGAACGCCAGAACGGCGATCTTACCAGGGGGAAACATAAACAACGACGTAGGCAGCATCCAGCCAGACGGACTCCGTTCCCATTCTCATCCTTACATCGATTATTGGGCTGCCGGCACGGATCAAGGATTTGGCGCAATTGATTCATTTGGTTCGGGGAACAGCGATGCGCTTTGGCAGGAACGCGACGGTCGCACCACCTCGGCGACTGGGGGCAGTGAGACTCGGCCAATCAACGCCTACGTCAACTACATCATCAAGTATTGACTCCGTGAACCATGGGCGATCCGCAGCAAATGAACTTCATCGCGCTATTGCTGCGGCCCGTTCCAGTCGCGACCGCGTGGGATTTGAGGTCTGCTGCATCCGGCGTTGGTTTCACCCGGACGCCGGGATCACGAGCTAAACGGCGCGATCAGGGACCAAGGTTTGGTGGAGCGCCTCCTGAACACCAGAAAATCGGTGTCCATGGTGCAGACACCAGCGTCGGGGTGGAGTTCGGCCAGATGCACCACACAGGCGTCGGCAAATTCCATCGGCGTATCGGCGTAACGCTCCATCAGGGCGCGGAGGTGGGGGACTGGCCCCACGAGCGAAACCAATTCCAGATCGTTCTGCTCGACCAAGCGCAAGACGGAGGCTGCTGGCACACCATCCTTCGCCACAAGATGACAGGCCTCGGCCAAAACCGCTTCTCAGACGAGTACTCTGCGACCCAGAACACGGTACCAAAGGCGGGCATCAAGTCTTGGGCGCATCACTTTGACTTTGACTGGATTTCGAGCCAGGAGAGCAGAGCGGTTTCGATCCGGGAAACATCCCCCGGCGGCATCCGGCCCAGACATTGCAGCGCACGCGGCGCAGGCACGGTGGTGGGGCTTTGCGCGAGGAACGCGCCCGGCTTCAGAAATGGCAGCGCCACGGCGATTTCAAAACGGGAGCCGCGCAGTGTGGTGGTGTGTGGAATGACCGAGATCAGGTCGCGATCCGAGTCAGCACACATCCCGCTCAGAACCAGTGCCGGGCGGACTTTTTCCACCATGCCCAGATCCACGAGCCAGACTTCGCCCCGGCTAGGCTTTGGTTTCATCGGCATCGAGCGCGGAAAAGGTGACGCGGGCGGACTCGGCAATGTCTTCGTCCGAAAGGGGCTCACCGTAAAGGACCGGCTGGTTGGGGCTGCGGCTCAGGGCCTCGGTGATGGTCTGCTGGTCCTCTGGTGGCAGGCTTTTCACCAGTTCGATCACGCGCAGGGCTATCGTGCTCACAAACGAACTTTCGCTGAATCTGGAGATATCGTCAAGCGGGCCGGTGTCGAAGTGTCCGGTGTTGGAGACGAGCTGCTTCATCACCGTGAGCGGCTGGATTCGCCGAGGTCGTCCAGAATCCATTCGTTGGTGGAAAGATCCGTAAACTCACCCCGTCCATGGACTCCGAGTTCGCGCACGGCCTGGCCGAGTGTCCGGTGGCCGCCAAGGAGTCCACGCACACACGGTGCGGGGCAACCGGAGCGCCACCAGGCTTGTGATTCAATTACGGCAACCGAACCCCGGCACGGTCAAAATGGTCATCCCGCACGATCGCCTCGGTCAACCCGCGCATCCGCATGAATTCGAGCGAAACACAATCGGTCAGGCTCCGTCGCCTTGCTGGCCTGGATGGCTTCGGCAAACCAACGGTCGTGCGGGGTGGCATCATCGAGCGGTTGGGGACGAAACTTGCCGGCAATCTTCCGAATTTCGGTGGAGTGTTTCCTGCGGTTCGCCGCGCTGCCGAACTGGCGTTCGAGCACGGCAGCGGCAACCTCACGCTGGACCGTCACGGGCGCGTCGGCCAGTTGACGCAGCATTTCAGCAGCTTGATTCGACAGGTTTCTACGATACGCCAACGTCCGCTTCGCGCCAGCTTCAAATTGGCTTGGGTGCTGGTGGTGTTGATCGGAGGACTGAGCATTTCACCGCCGACGATCCAGGCCAGTCAAAACGCCGTCTCCGCCTCCAAAATCTCCCTCCCCACCGGCCCCGGCTCGATCGAGGGTCTGGGCGAATCGTTCGAGCCGCAACTGAACACGGGCACGTATTCGATGGGCCTGCCGCTCAAGCTGCCGCCCGTGCGGGGCGCGGTGCAACCGGAGGTGCGGCTGGCCTACAACTCCGGCTCGGGCAACGGTCCGCTCGGCCTCGGCTGGCGGTTGGACGTACCCGCACTCCAGCGGCAAACCGACAAAGGGCTGCCGCAATACACCACCAACGACACCTTCGTGACCTTTGCCGGCGAGGAACTGGTCGCGCTGGCCGACGGCACGTTTCGCGCGGAAAACGAGGCCGCGTTCACGCGCTGGGAAAACCTCGGCCCGAACGGCTGGCGCGCCACGCGCCGCGACGGCACCATCTTGCGCTACGGCCAAACCGCCCAGGCGCGACAGGACCATCCGGAGTTGGGAACATTCAAGTGGATGCTAGAATCCGCTCAGGACTTGAACGGCAACCAGGTCGCATACAGCTACGTCAAGGATGCCGGGGATATCTATCTGGATGCGGTCGAGTTCGGGCATCACGTCACTCTGCCGTCATCGTTCTATCGGCTGTCTTTCAACTACGAAACCAACCGCCCGGATTGTCTGGCGGATTACCGTGGACGTTTTCGCGCTGAAACCCGCTGGCGGCTGGCCAGCGCCGCGCTGGAATTCGAGGGCCGCCGCATCCGGTTCTGGCGGTTCGAGTATCACACCAACTCGCCGCTCTCACTGCTGGCCCGGTTCATCCAGTTCGGTGATGAGCGCAGCGCCACGAATGGCAGTGCCCAACTGAACACGGATTACCTGCCGCCGGTGAGCTTTGATTACTCGCTGCCCCCGCTCGGCGCGAACCGGCAATGGACCGATGTCGGCCCGTTCCAAAACATCCGGTTCGCCATTCGCGAGGCGGACTTGGTGGATGTGAACCGGGACGGGTTGCCGGATGTGTTGCTATACGAGGACGGGAGGTATCATTCCTACCTGAATCGCGGCCCCGCCCTGCCGTTCGGTCCGGTCCAAGAGTTCACGTCTTCGGTTTTCTATCCGGCGTTGAATCTGCCCACGACCAAACTGGCCGACCTGCGCGGCGACGGCAGCGTGAAGGTGCTGGTCGAGGAGGACAGTTACTACTATTACCGGGCATTCACCGGCCCCACCACCCTTGGAGTGGATGTGGATTATCTCGTCCCCGGCACGTTTCCCATCAGCGATCCGGAGGTGCAACTGGTGGACATTGACAACGATCGCGCGTTGGACTTCGTGGCCACTGACCAGGGCGACTCCACCTTTGCCATGGTGTTGAGCCGCGCGGGCGCCGGCAGCGCCACCGTCACCAAGTCGCCGCCCACGCCGCTGGCCCTGAACGTCAGTTTTGCCAGCGGTTGGCAATTCGCTGACTTGAACGGCGATCGGATGCCGGACCTCGCCCTCATCGGCACGGTGGAGGAAGGCGGCACGTTCTTCTATCCCGGCAAAGGCTTTGGCGAGTTCGATGCAGTTCAAGCAATGGGAAACGGGCCAAACGGCCCGACTGAAAGCGATCGCGCCGATGGCGGTCTGACGCTGGTGGACATTGACGGTGATGGGCTGGCGGACCTGGTGAGCGTGCGCTCCGGTGTGGTCAAAATCTGGCGCAATCAGTCCGGCAAGGAATGGGCCGCGCCGGTCATCATCACTGATGCCGCCGTGCCGGATTGGAATGGCGGGGTGACAACGGTTCGCTTCGCCGACATGAACGGCAATGGTTCAACGGACATCGTCTGGAACGATCCTGACCAGGGCATCTTCCTGCGCTACCTCGATCTGAATCCCGGCACGAAACCCAATGTCATGACGCGCATGGCCAACGGTATGGGCCGTTTGCTGGACATCGAGTATCGCACCTCCACGGATTACATGCTCGACGCGGCGGGCACGAGCAATGCCTGGACTCTGATCCCGCCCTTCCCGATTCCGGTGGTGTCGGCCTTCACTGAGCGCGACGGTTTGGGCAGCACCTATCGCACGGAAATCACCTATCGCAACGGCTACTACGATGCGTTGGAACGCGAGTTTCGCGGCTTCGAAACCGCCATCCGCACGGACGTGGGCAACGACAGCCAGAGCGCGCCCAGTTTGCTGACCGAGTATCGCTTCGACACCGGGGCGTTGATTGAGTCGCTCAAGGGCAAGCCGCTGCAAGTGGAGCGGCGGAATGTGGACGGCGAAATGTTCGATCGCGTTTCCACGGTTTGGACCAACCGCGAGTTGCCCTTGACCCTGGCCGCGAACGAGACGCGCACGGTGAATTTTGCCTTCCAGACGCGCGAGAGCACCGAAGTCATCGAGCGCGGCCTCGGCACACCCGTCACGCTCCGGCGCGAATTCGAGTGGGACAACTATGGCAACACGATTCGTCTGGCCGACTTTGGCCGCGTGGAGGGCGCGAATCTATCCGCGTGGGACGACGAGCGCATCACCACCAACCAGTTCACCGCCGCCTTTCCCGACGGGCTGACAAAGTGGATTCTCGGCTTGCCAGTCAGCGAAACGGTCACCGACGAAAACGGGAACATTATCACTCGCACCGAGTCGTTCTACGATGATGAAACCTTCAGCGGCAACAATCCCGGCGCGGTCACCCGGGGCAACCTGACGCTGCAACGGCGACTCGTGAACCCGGCCACGAATCAGAAGAGCAACGTCAGCCGCAATCGCTACGACGGCTACGGCAACGTCACGGAAATTTACGATCCGCTGGCCACACCTTCGAGCTTTGCCGCCGGTCATGCCCGGCAGATCGCCTACGACTCCAGCCTGCGCACCTACCCGGTCACGGAAACGATCCACATCGGGGGCGCGACCCCGCCGCTGATCGTCACCGCAGGCTACGATCTGGGGTTGGGCGTGATGACTTCTTCGACCGATTTCAACACGAACACTTCGCTTTACGGCTACGACACGTTCGGTCGCATCACCACCATCACCAAGCCCGGCGACACGACCAACGCCCCCACGGAACTCTATTCGTATCAACTGGGCCTCCCGCTGGACACGAACCGGTTGATCAATTTCATCGCCGCCAGCAAGCGCGAGGTGGCTGGGGGCGGCACACTGGACAGCCGGCTGTTCTTCGACGGCCTCGGGCGCAAAGTCATGGTGCGCGCGGAGGGGGAACTGCCCGGGCAAACGGTGGTCACCGACACCGTGGTTTACAATGACCGCCGCGCCGTCTGGAAAAAGTATCTGCCCTACTTCGAGACCAACAGTCTGGCCTGGAACGATCCCACCTACCTCTCCGGCTTCGTGGAGAATCATTACGACGCGCTCGGTCGGGTGACCCGTGCCTGGCAACCCGAGGTGGAGGGCGAACGAGTCTTTGCCGAAACCACCTACGAACCACTGGCCCGCCTGGTCCGCGACGAGGAACAGACCCGCACCAACTCAATTCACTACGGTAGCGCGATGCGGCACATTGAGGACGGTCTGCGCAACAAGGACGGCGCGGGCCGATTGAGGCAGGTGCAGGAAATCGTCAAGCTCACCGGCTCGGACGATCCCGTCGGTCCGCCCCAAACCTGGACTACCGCCTACGAATACGATCTGCTGGACCAGCTCACGCGCATCACCGATTCGCAGAACAACGTGAAGGTGATGGCGTATGACGCCCTAGCCCGGCTCACGTTCATGGACGACCCGGATCGCGGCGAGATGCACTACGCCTATGACGACGCCTCGAACTTGCAGCAAACGACCGACAACAAGGGGCAGGTGATTCAATACACCTACGACGGCGCCAACCGCATCAAGACCGAGGACTACCTCGGCGCCGCCGGAAAGTCGCCCGACGTGGAGTATTTCTACGACGCCGCCTTGCCCGGCTTCCCCGGCGCGAACGTGCGCGGTCAGCTTGCCGCCGTGCGCGACCTTTCCGGGGAGGAGCATTTCACCTACGACGCCCGCGCCCGCATCGTTGCCCAGACCAAGCGCATCCCTGATCCCATCTTCCTTTCCCTCTCCGCTGGGGGAGAGGGCCAGGGTGAGGTGGTGCTCGTCAACTACACCACGCGCTACACCTACGACTCAATGGACCGCGTCGTCTCCCTGAACTACCCGGATGGCGACGCGGTGACGAACCTCTACAACCCGCGTGGGTTGCTGGCGCGCATCACCGGCGGTCCGAGCGGCAGCATCATCAGCAACCTCAGCTACCGCGCCAGCGCCCAACTCGGCAACATCCGGTATGGCAACGAGGTCCTGACCAGCTACGATTACGACCCGCGTTTGCGATTAAGCACGTTGCTCACAAAGCGCCTTCCCTCTCCTGGGGGAGAGGGCCAGGGTGAGGGCGAGCTTATTCACTTTACCTACGATTTCGACGCGGTGTCCAACATCAAGGCCATTCACGACCACCGTCCGTTCTCGGTCGTTCCCGCCAACGATCCCCGGCGCAACACGCAACTCTTTCAATACGACTCGCTCTACCGCCTGACGCGCGCGGAATACCCCGCCATTCTCGAAGGCTCGCCCGGCTGGATTGATTACCGCTACGACCGCATCGGCAACATGACCTCGCAACTCTCGAACATCCCGCACGTCGAGGATGGCAAATCGGTGACCGATCTCGGCGCGATGACCTCCGGCGGCACCGCCGGCAGCAGCGGTCGCCTTGGCAAAGGCTCCCAACCCGGCCCACACGCCCTGACGCGAATTTCCCTCTCCGCCGGGGGAGAAGGCCAGGGAGAGGTGGTGCGGAATTATCCTTACGACGCGAACGGCAACATGACCAACATTGACGGCCTGACCAACACCTGGGATTTCAAGCATCGCTTGATCGTCGTGGAGAATGGCAAGATGCGCGCCGAATACGCCTACGACTACACCGACCGCCGCATCATGAAGCGCGTCTGGAAAAAGAACTCCCTCTCCGCCCCTGGGGGAGAGGGCCGGGGTGAGGTGGAATCCGTCCAGTATATCAACAAGTTCTTCGAAATCCGCGAACACGACTCCCCCGTCAAATACGTCTGGAACGGCGACACCCGCGTCGCCCGTGTCACCGGCACGTTGACGCCCTCGGCCGAGCGTCAACAATTCCTCCGTCTGCATCCCGGCTGGAATCTGGCCTCCATCAACGTGGGCAACGCCCAAGCCCAGCTTGATCTCGCGAACCAGCCCCTATTGCAGACCGCCGTGTTCTGGACCAACAACTCCCCCGGCGGCGAATTCCTGCCCATCACCGCCGCCACGCCATTGCCTGCTGGCACGGTGGCTTGGCTGCGTGTAACGGGGGAATGTGTTTTGACTCTGACTGGAACGCCGCCCGGCCCGCCGCCAACGGAGCTGGATTCCGCCGGCCAATTCCTGGCCAACATAACTGGTGAAGGTTGGGACACCACTGCGGCTTTCCCTCTGGATTCGAGCCTCCATCGCTTTGATGCTCAAGCAAAAGACTGGCAGGAACGGTCTCCGGCAGAACAGGTTTCTGTCTCCGAAGTATCGCCCCACATTCCAACCGGAGAGTCCCTCTTCATCAAGCCGGCGGAAACGAGCACAATCAACGCGTCGTCTCCCAGCCTGAGCATCCGTTATTACCACCAGGATCATCTCAGATCTTCCAGTGTAATTGCAGATATGGAATCGAATCTAGCTGAAGAGGCAACACTTTACCCATTTGGCGACTCTCGCACAAGACATGTGATGATAGGAGCTGGATCGCCTCACCTGTTCATCCAAGGAGAGTTCGACCAGAATAGCGGTATGACTTTTCTAGGGCACCGATACTTGTTGTCGGTGATTGGGCGAATGGCGTCAGTTGACCCGCTCAAACGAGGAGTCGAAGCGCGAATGGCTCAACACCCTCAGTCGTATTTGCCGTACGGATACGCTCGAAACAATCCTCTCAACTTCTTTGATCCAAATGGACTGTTCGAAGTTGAGGAGTCTAACGCTAACGCTGTTTTCTCTAGCAGCCCCGACGAACTGGCGCTGTTCATCTCCGTTCCACAACCACCTAAAGTCACTGACGGTCTGCAACAGCAAACACGTTACGCCGAGCAGATGCTTCGCAGACGGTTTACAGACTTAGGTTTGATACATGGGATTGGTGAACGGGCTGGGAAGAGCGATCACCCGCAGGGGTTGGCTCTGGACATCATGCTTCCAAAGCAATCTGCGCGCGGTGATGAGATCGTAACCTGGCTAACGAAACATGGCGACGAATTGGGCGTGAAGTATGTCATCTGGAACGATCAGATTTGGTCGAGAAAGGCAATCGGAGAAAGATTCCAATACAGTGGCGAAGGCAATTACTGTCATTCGAGCATATGCCCGAAGATTGGCCCGCAGTTGGCGCCAACCGACTTAGAAAGTGTCAAATCGCGAGCTAGCAACGACACGGTACAACACCGTGACCATGTGCATGTGAGCTTCTTCTCATCTGAAAAGCTAGTACAACAACCAGCACTACAACAAAATGCGATAGTTGCTCCGTGACTGCTTCAAGCGCATACCCGCAATCAAAGGTTCGGCGAAATCCGCCTATTTTCACTTGGCGCACCGTGTCGCCAAGCTCTTGCGTATCCGGGACGATTGCCAATGGGAACGGTTGCTTCTTTTGTTTTGCCGGCATCCGCTTTGAAATGCGTGCCGTGCCCACCACTACCTCACCGCAGCTTCCGGTGGCAGCCGTCGAGGGGAGGTTCATTTCAATCGTCCCAAGTTTCCCGGTCAGCCACTCCTATTCGCCCACCGTCTTGAGGCCCCGATTTCGAACATCCTCAGCCAGATACATTCCAGCCTCGTTCTCCAAGCGCAGCAGCAACGCTCGCGCAGACGGGATGAGGTCCTTGCGTCGGGCCAGGAGCACCACACCGAGGAGTCCGATCACGGGCACGCCTGCCTGGACGGCCAGCCGGCGGCCTTTCCGCTCGTCAATCAGCAGGTGGTCGGCGCGGAGTTCGCGGGCCAACTCAATGGCCTCGGCTTCACCGATGTCTACGACTTGGGAATACTTGCCAGCTTGCACCGCGTCTTTCACGCTGGCGACCTGCAACCAGTCTGGGAGTGGGGAATGGCTGCGGAGCAGTTCCACGCGCACGGCATCCGGGATGATGACCTCCTGGAAGAGTCTTGGAAGGAGCGCCGCTTCACCCGCGGTCAGCAGCGCGGTGAGCGGTGACGTATCAGAAACAACGATCATCTCGCGGCGAGGGATTCAACCGTGCGCAGGTCGGCGGCCAGTTCCTCGCTGCCGTAGTGAAGGGGAATCCGGCGGCGGCCTAGTTCGCGCAGGAAATCAGCCTGCGAGAGGGCGGCGATTTCGGCCGCCTGTCCCAACGTGGCCTCCTCCGTCACGAACAGCCCGATGGCCAGGTACAAACTTGCCTCACGTGGCGAAAGGCGGGCTTCGAGATTCTCGGGCAAAGTCAGTGTCATATTCTTATGTCTTTCCACCGCCATTCTAACACGGCCTCCCTTGAGAGCAATCTCCTGGTCCATGCTAAAAGCACGCATCGTCAAGAACCGAAGGAAACTATGAAGGCCAGAACATTATCTGCCAAACGCCTGCTGGGGTTGGGAATTGCGACCTTGTTTCTCCCCGCTCTGGCTTTTGCATTGGCCATCCCAGAACCACCCCTCATCATCTACGGCAGCGTCACCAACACGAGTGGGGCGAGCGTGCTGACCAACGGCGCAGTCGCCTGGAGCGTCGGCGGCGGCGGTTCCAGCACGACCGTCTCGGCCACCATTGCCAACCTTAACGGCCAATTCTTCCACCTCGCCCGCCTCCCGTTCGAGACCCGCGCCACTCTCGGGCGTCCTGTAGCAGCGGACGTGAGTCCGCTCCATTTGAATTCGGAAAAATCAGAGCCGACTCACGTCGGCTGCTTCCCGGAAAGGAATTTCCGCGTATGAACGCCGCTCACGCCGGGACGAGTTCAATTCTGACCTTGCGCCCCAAGGCGCGCGCGGCCTTGCCCAGGGTGGTCAGCGTGACCGAGGGATTGGAGGCATCAAGCAACCGGTCCACCGCCGCCCGGCTGGTGTTCATGCGGGCGGCCATTTCGGACTTGGTAAGCTCATTTTTCTTGAGGAGCGCGGCCAGTTGGAGCGCCAGCGCCTGTTTCAGGGCGCGTTCCTCGACTTCCTCCAGGATGCCTTCCGCTTTGAGGAAATCCCGAAAGTCACTCCCGCGATGGATGTTCTTTTTCATGCGTTTGCAGATATTGATTTTTACGTTTCTTCGCCAGTTCGAGTTCCGCTGGCGGCGTCTTCCGCGTCTGCTTGAGGAAGCCGTGCAAGAGCACGATTTCCTCGTCCACAACCGCGAACAGCGTCCTAGCGATGCGATTGTCCAGCCGCGAACGAATCTCCCAGACGCCGTGGCGCAAGTTGTCAACCAGCGGTTTGCCGAGCGGCCAGGCAAACTGCACTTTCAGAATGTCCACGCCAATGGTCTTGCACTCGGCCGGTGGCAGGCTTTTAAGCCACTCGCGCACCGGCTCGTTGCCCGCCTCGGTCCTGAAAAACACGACATTGAGCGGGCGTTCGGCTTTCATTCACGGGACAGCGTATCATAATTGATACAGGTGTCAAATTCTTCGCCGACGTCCGATGCAACCAGACTCCGCACATGAAAACCACCACGAGGTATTTAACCTAAAAACGGCGGTTGAAGAAGCTGGTCAAGCGCGGGGAAGGCTGATTTTGTTGGAGCATGTTACTGCCACCGACTTCCATGCCGTCTCACCCTGCGGGTGAGCCATCACCAGACCCCCTTTCCACGTTACTACCCAGCTCTGGCGCGTTGCTGCCGGCGCGCGTTCCGTTGGACCTGCATGGCCAGCGGATTTACGTGGAATGGGATCCCCACGCTCCGGTGACGCCGCTGGGACAGTTGGTCTATTTCAGCCAGTTCCTGGCCACCGCCGGACTGTTTGGAGAGTGGGTGGCCGACTGTCCGCTCCACTACACCAGCCCCAACGCCCCGGAGCGGGCTGATGTGCTGGGCACGATTCTGCTCTCCATTCTGGCGGGCAACCGGCGTTATGCCCACGTGACGGCGCTGCGGGGCGACACCGTCAATCCCCAGGGCTTGGGCATGAGCCGGGTGATGAGCGAGGACGCGGTGCGGCGGGCCTTCCAGGACGAGCCGTCCGCACCCTTGGAACAATGGCAGCAACAACATCTGTTGCGCAGTGTCGAACCGGTGCTCCGGGAAGAATGGATTTGCGATCTGGATGTGACCATCAAGACCGTGTACGGCCGGCAGGAAGGCGGCCAGGTGGGTTACAATCCTCACAAACCCGGACGAGCGGCGCACGCCTATCACACGTTTTTCATCTCCCGGCTGCGGTTGGCGTTGGATGTGGTGGTGGCCCCGGGCAAGGAATTTCACAGCCGGGCGGTGAGCCAAACCTTCTGGCCCTGGTGGGACAAACTGCCGGCCTCCTGCCGGCCCAAGCTGGTGCGGGCCGATTGCGGCTTTGGCAACGAGCATTTCATGCTCGACTGTGAAAGCCACGGCCAGCCGTATCTGTTTCGCCTGCGCCAAAGCCGGGGCGGGCAGCGCCTGATTGAGCGATTGAGCCGCCAGGGGCCGTGGAACGAGTGCGGCCAGGGATGGCAAGGCCGGGAAGATTCCTTGCGCTTGCAGGGCTGGAGCCGATCCCGGCGGGTGATCGTGTTGCGGCGGCGGGTGTCGTCCCCGGCGGTCCCGGAACTGACCGATGGTTTGCAGCAGCCGCAGTTGATGAATGTGGAGGCCGTCGAGCCGTATGAATACACGCTTCTGGGGACCAACACCGATTGGGAGTTGGCGGGCTTGGCGCGGCTGTATCGTGAGCGGGCCGACAGCGAGAACACGATTGACGAACTCAAGCGGCAATGGGGCTGGGGCGGATTTGTGACGAAGGATTTGCTGCGCTGCCAGGTGGCGGCGCGCAACGTGGCGTTGATTTACAACTGGTGGAGTCTGTTTGTGAGGTGCGTGGAGCCGCAGCGTCCGCGGGAAGCGGTGACCAGCCGTCCGTTGATGCTCAGTGCGATCGGGCGGGAGGTGCGCCACGCGGGCCAAACGACGGTGGTGCTGACCAGCACGCATGCGGAAGCCAGCCGGGTGCAGCGACTCTTGACCGAGGTGAGTTTGTTTTTGAGCGGGCTGAGGAATACTGCGGAGCAGTTGAGTCCAGCGCGGTGCTGGGAGCGGATTTGGGAACGGATTTTGACACCCTTCCGCATCCTGGAAGCGGCCAGCCGCACGTGGTTCGGACAATTGGCCCGGTTGCCGGCCTGACCGGGGCCGGATTTCGACCAAAAGTTCCGCCGATCCGGGTCGCAAGTCGCCCCGGACCGCTCCCGTTCTGTCACTTCAACCGCCGTTTTTAGGTTTAATTGTCGCGCTGGCAATCGTTTTGATCGCTTTGCCCGCCAGGGCGGGCGGCATTCCCGAACCGGCGCTCATTCTCCATGGCAGCGTCACCAACACGAGTGGGGCAAGCGTGCTGACCATCGGCGCGGTCGCCTGGAGCGTCGCTGGCGGCGGTTCCAGCACAACCGTCTCCGCCACGATTGCCAACCTGAACGGTCAATTCTTCTACCTCGCCCGCATCCCGTTCGAAACGCGTTTCGCCGGCAACCTCACCTTCACGCCTTTGCCCAACACACTCCCGCTGACCGCTACGCCGACGAACTTCACCCGCATCGCCACGGTGAATGGCGTTGCCGCCACGCTCGCGACTCCGGCCTCCACCAATTTCACCTTCAGCAAAGCCGACCGCGGCCGTATCGAGCGCGTGGACCTGCTGGTCAATCTGCCCGTGGATCCCGACCTCGACTCCGACGGCGACGGCGTCCCCGATTGGGCCGAACTCATCGCCGGCACCGACCCCAACGATCCGAACTCGGTTTTCAAAGCCTCGACCGACCTGCAACCCGCTCCCGGCGGCGGCCTGATCATCAAATGGTCCAGTGTCGCCGGTAAGACCTACGCCATCCATCGCGCCACAAATCTGAACTCGGGCTTTTCATCATTGGCCACCAGCCTCCCCGCCACCGCCCCGCAAAACGATTTCACCGATTCGACCGCGACTGGCCTGGGGCCGTTTTTCTACCGCATCCAGGTGAATCCATGAAAACGTGTTGGTTCTCGCTTTTGACACTTCGTTGCTTTGTCATCCTGGCGAGGCAGTTGCCGCCCTGCCTCACCGGATCGCCGATCAAGCGGTTGATCGCCAACAAGGCGCTTTCCCAGCCGAAGCTACTTGGTTCTCATGGCGTATCACCCGGAGTTGTGACACGGGCGGAGTTGACGATTGCAGTGTTCTTCGAGCCTCGGTGGGTGGTGACCGCAGGCGAGGACTGAAGAATACTTGCATCCTGTCCGCGCAGATAGAGTCGGACGGAGCGGAGACCTTCCCGGAAATCGCAAGCTCACGGGGTGGTCGTAAACGCCAGCCCGGGGGCGGTGTCAACCCGGTCATCTACCGTCGCTTACAAAAGCTGAAGGGATTGCATCTTCGCCGCGCCGGGATTTGACACAACTCTTTCAGGGTTGTGCTCATTTTGCTTCGTCTCCCCAGCGTAGCCACTCCGTTGTCGTGGCAACGCTGGGCTGAATGCTGCAACCGCGTTGCGGTTGACGGAATGCGGGTTTCATCTCATCGAGCCACTAAGCCCGTTCGCATTGAGATGATTTGCCAAAGCTTCATCACCGCGGATTGGGTGGCTGCCTGATTCGGCTCCCGCGAGGAACGAACCGAGATTTCCTGTTGAGTTTGCGGAGGTGTCCGTTATCGTCGAGTCATGCGCCGTTGGTTGCTCTTCTTTCTGCCAGCAATGCTCTTCGTGGCGACGTGGTCCGCATCCGCGGCGACGACGCGGGTAATGAAGGTGCTGCCCCATTTTCTGGATCAACAAGGGCGGCATGCGCTTTCACCCAGTCTCTACGACCGCGACGCCTATCAGGCGCAACTGCGCCAGAATCCGGCGCAGCGATCCGCTCTGCGATTCGACGTGCATTGGAAAGCCAAGGCCACCCGCCCGCCAACGTTGAAACTCCGGGTGGAGTTGCGCGGTACGGCTCAAGGCGGCCTGCCGCGCGAAGCGACTCTGGAGACCGAAGTCAAAGCCGGCACCCTGAGTCGCTGGAGTTCGCTGACGCTGGGCGGCCAGGAGTACAAGGATTTCGGCGAGGTCACCGCGTGGCGGGTTGGGCTGTGGGACGGCGAACGACTGGTGGCGGAGCAGAAATCGTTTCTATGGTGAAGGGTTTGTTTCGATATGCGCTGGTGGGCGGGGCCGCCCTCGGGCTGACAGCCTCGCTAATCGCCAAAGAACCCGGCGAGTATCGCCTGGACGACACGCTGGCGGAGGACATTGTCACCCCGGTGGCGCTGACGGTGGTAAACCCGGATGCCACCGAGGCGCTGAGACTCAAGGAATCGGCGCGCGTGCCAATCATCGTGCGTTTTGATCCCACGGCGGTGGACACGGTGGAACGAGAATTACGCGAGGTGTTCACTTACAACCGGAGCAACTTTCTCAACTCGGTCGAGGCGGCGTTCGGCCAGCGCACGTTGAGCGAAGCGTCCGTGGCGCTGCCGGGATTTCAAACTGTGGTGGAGGAGTTCAACCGGAAGCACAAGACGTTTCCGTTGAGCGGCAGTCTGGCGGCGGTTTGGGCGCGTGGCGAGTCGGGTCTGGTCGAGCAGGCGGCGCTTTTTGCGCGTGTGCGCGAGGTCATGGAACGGCCCATCCGCCCCGTTGCCTGGCCGGATAATCTCAGGTTGAGTTACACCGTTCGCATGGTGACGATGACGAACAGCGACGAGGAGTTGACGCTGGAGATTTCCGACGAGCGCGGGGTGCATCGGCCCCGCGCCGACTTGATTGCTTTGAGTGATGCCCGCGCCAGTTTTGAGGAATTGTTTCCCGCCGAGGATCGGGCTCTGGCCCGGTTTGCCGCCATCTGGCTGCGGCCCAATTGTTACGCGGACGTGGAAGCGACCCGCCAGGATCGCGCCCGGCGGACGGAATCGCTCAAGATAACCGACAACTATGAGGCGGGGCAGGTGATTGCCCACGCGGGGGCGACGGTGGATGGAAAACTGCTGGCGGCCCTGCAGGAGTTGCACGAGCGCACTGCCGCGAGCCGGTTAGAAAAGCAGATCGCTCGCGAGCAGGCTCAGGGGGCGCAAATCCGGGAACGCAACCAATGGCTCGCTGCTGGCCTTGCAGTTGTAACGCTCGGTTCCATCACCGCACTCGTGTGGTTGGCGCGCCGCCGCCGCCCTGTTCTGCTGTTGCCGGCAAGAATTGCGCGGGAGCGGGAGGGCGATGGCGGCTTGGAGTCGGGGGCGGATGCGGAGCGATGGTCGCCCCGCGCCGCCATCCGCGCCGGCATGTTAAGACAACTGGGTCAGTTGTTGCGTGAGAAACTGGTGCGCGGTCTGGTGTCGCAGCGCGGGCAACTGCTCGAGGCGCAAAATTCCGCCGCCGCCGAGATGGCGGAACTGGAGCGACGATTGAATGAGCTGCAGGCGCCATTGCAGGAACGGTTGCGGGCCTATGAGAACCGGATCGCCGACTTGGAGAAAGCCCTTACTGTCAAGGGCGAGGAGAATCGTGAGTTGATCAAAGCCAAGATTCAACTGACGCGACGACAATTGGAGGCGGAACGGGCCCGCAATCGGTTGGTGTTGAATTAGCTGAAAAGGCCGGCGGCGCCACTCACATTGGAGGTGACCGCCAGCGGCGGTTAGCTTTGGGAATCCTGGCGCGCGGACACGTCCAACTTGGCGAAAGGATTGTTGTTAAATCCTGAGTTTGGCTGCTTGAGCGCGACCGTTGGAGATGGTGGCGGTACTTGAGTCAAGGGAGTGCTAGCCAAACGATCCGCCGCTCCTGACTCCTTCAGCGGCGGAGTTGGGCTGTCGCCCTCGCCCGGAGGCTTCGCGCGTTTGTTGCGGGGCAGCGGACTGATCATCAGGGTGATGCTGCGGCCCACCAGCTTTGGTTGGAAATCGGGATGACCGTACCCGGCGATCTCCGTCAGGAACTTGTTGATCACTTGAAAGCCGACCTCCGTATGCGCCATTTCGCGGCCGCGGAATTTCAAGACGACCTTGACCTTCATGTCTTCGCAGAGGAAGCCGATGGCGTGACTGAGTTTCACTCCGAGGTCATGCGGATCAATGCGCGGACTGAGTTGGACTTCCTTGACGGTGGTGGCGTGCTGATGCTTCTTGGATTCCTTGTCCTTCTTGGCCTGTTCGTAACGGTATTTGCCGAAGTCCACAATGCGACACACCGGCGGGCTGGCATTGGCGGCAATTTCCACCAGGTCCACCCCGTTGGAGCGGGCGAGGGCCAAGGCTTCATTGAGCGTCAGGATGCCCAGTTGTTTGCCGTCAAACCCGATCACCCGGACTTCGCGGGCGCGGATTTTCCCATTGACCCTGGTGAACGATCCGGAAAAGGAAGAATTACGTGAAGAGAAAGGGCGACTCAAGACACCCTCATCGGTTTTGGCATAATCATTTCGTTCTGCATCAAACTTGCCGGCCCCGGGCCGACGCAACTGACACCGCGTAATAAACCATCAAAACCGCATAGTGCAAGCAGAAACTAGGTGACAACGGGCCATTCATCGCGCAAATCACGCGAGGCAGGGCGTGATTCAAGCTGCCGCCAATGGCCCGCCGCCACGTTTCACCATGATTGCTTCAATAATCTTCTTCGCCAGGTCCGGTTTTTCGGCCAGGGCTTTCTGCGCGGCGTCTTTGCCTTGTCCGATCAACTCACCGTCGAACTGCAACCAGGCGCCCTTCTTCTCCACGGCACCGGAAAAAATGCCCATGTCGAGAATGCTGCCTTCCTTGTTGATGCCGTGATTGTAGAGAATGTCGAACTCCGCCTCGGCAAACGGCGGGGCAACTTTGTTTTTGACGATCTTGACCTTGACGTGGTTGCCCACGGCGTTGCCGGCGGAATCCTTGAGCGTATCCTTGCGGCGAATGTCAATACGCACGCTGGCGTAGAACTTTAGCGCCTTGCCGCCAGGGGTGGTTTCCGGATTGCCAAACATCACGCCGACTTTCTCCCGCAGTTGGTTGGTGAAAATGCAGGCGGTCTTTGATTTGGCGAGGATGGCGGTGAGTTTGCGTAGCGCCTGGCTCATCAAACGCGCCTGCATGCCCATGGTCGCCATGCCCATTTCGCCCTCCAGTTCGGCGCGCGGGACCAGCGCGGCCACGGAATCAATCACGATCACATCCAGCGCGTTGGAGCGGGCGAGGGTTTCACAGATGGTCAGCGCTTCTTCGCCGCTGTCGGGTTGTGACACCAGCAAATCATCCAGGTTCACTCCGAGTTTTTTCGCGTAAGCCGGATCAAGGGCATGCTCGGCGTCAATGAACGCCGCCAGCCCGCCCTGCTTCTGCGCGTTCGCAATGACATGGAGCATCAAGGTTGTTTTGCCCGAGGATTCGGGGCCGAAGATCTCGATGACCCGTCCGCGGGGAACGCCCCCCACGCCCAGCGCGAGGTCCACGGCCAGCGCGCCGGTCGGGATGACCGCAATCTTGGTCTGCGCACGGGCATCGCCCAGGCGCATGATGCTGCCTTCGCCGTAGGCTTTGGTAATTGAGGAGATCGCGGCATCCAGTTCGCGTTGACGTGAGGCGGCGGTCTTTGCGGTTTCGATAGCTTTGGAATCCGCGGCGGATTTGTCGGCGGCTTTGGGTGGCATAGGCTTTGGGTACTCGGGTTTCCAGTGCTTGAATTGTTGGCGGCGACGATAGTGAACCGGACCCGGTTCGTCAACGCGGATGCGCGGATGCGGGGGTAACCAAGGCGCATCTGCCGGTGTGGCTCCCGGTGTGTGCCAGGGGTCGAAGCAGTGTCAATGGCGCCACGCCGTGGCAACCTCACTTCAAATACTTGTCCAGCGCCTTCATCGTCTGATCGAGGCAATACTTGATGTAGTAATCCGGCTTCTCCGGATCGGCTTCCTTCTCCAGCGCTTCGAGCGCGACTTCTGCTGCGCGGGCGGTGGTGAAAAAGCTGCACGCGCGGACGGCTTCCAATCGCACGCGCGGATGGTCGTCGCGCGCCTGGACGGCCAGCAACCCAAGTGGGTCGTTCACCCGGTCGCGCCAGTAACAGAGGACGCGGGTGGCGGCGGCGCGGGCGCGGTAGTCCGGTGAACGGAGCATGCGCTTGAGCAAATCCTCGTTCACGATGTTGTGCCACTGATGCACCCAAAGCGCCTCCATCATCTGGTGTTCGTAGTTCGGGTCATTGGCATCAAGCGCCGAAATCCATTTCTTTAGCGCAGCAATGACCTTGAGACTTTCGTGTTTGCCCAGTTCGATCTTGGCTCGTGTGCGGACATCGTCCTCCGGTTCCTTGAGGAGGTTCAGCAACTTCTCCACCGGCTCGCCGTAAACCTTCGTCGGTTGGAGCAGCGGCCGGCCTTCGTAAGTGATGCGGTAGATGCGCCCATTTTGGTGATCGCGATGCGGGTCGCGAATGTGATGTTGCATGTGACCGATCAACTGTTGCGCCCAATCGAGGAAGTAAATCGAACCGTCCGGGGCGACGCCCACACCCACCGGTCGAAAGTTTGGATCATCGGACTTCACCAGGTCCGTCAGCGTTTCGCCTTTCAGGCCGGCCCCGTCTTCGCTCACTTTCACGCGATAGATGCCCTGAAAGCCAATCACGTTGCAGTTCAGGAAATTGCCCTGGAAGTCCTCCGGAAAATGCCGGCTGGTGAGGAGCGCGGTACCGGCACAGGGCCGCGACGGCTGCGTCCAGAACTTGCGCATGCCCGGATGCTTGGCCGGATAATCGAGATAACCGCTGAAGGCCGGGCCAAAGTAATTCTCGTTGCCGGTGGCGTCGGTGATGATGTCATTGCCCCAACGATCGAATACGCGCCCATGCGGATTTGCAAAGCCGTAGGGCACGTAGCGTTCAAACTTGTGGGTGAGCGGTTCGTAACGATAGATGCAGCCGTCGTTGTTGCGCACCGGGCCAATTGCCGTTTCCACCTGGGTGCGATGGAAGACGCCATCGCTGAGATACGTCGCTCCGCCGGGATCGAGCACCAACGAGTTGGCCGTGTGATGCGAGTCCGCCGAATCCAGGCCCATGAGCACACGCTCCTTCCAATCCGCCTTGCCGTCGCCGTTGGTGTCGCGCACAAACCAAAGATCGGGCGCTTGCACCACCAACACGCCATCCTTGAAGAACTGGAAGCCCGTCGGGCAATTCAGATCATCGAGGAACGTCGTCACCTTGTCGGCCTTGCCATCGTTGTTCGTGTCCTCCAACACCAGCAGCTTGTCGCCGATGGTGCTGGTGGGGGTGCGTTCGGGATAACTCGGCCACACGGCGACCCAGAGCCGGCCTCGCGTGTCGAAGGCCATCTGCACCGGATTAACGAGTTCGGGAAACTCAGCTTCGCTGGCAAACAGATTCACCTTGCAGCCTTCCGCCAGTTTCATGCGCTGGATGGCCTGCTCCGCGTTGAGATAGGGTTGCACGTCCGGTTTGTTGGACTGAATGATGTCCAGCGGTGGCAGGTTCGAATCGTCCACTTTGAGATCGCCGCCTTTGGCCACCGCCCAGACTCGCCGGTCGCGGTTGGCGGTCTTCACGTCGCGTTGCGACATTTCCTGCTGCATGATGTCGTAATTGGTGATCTTGGGGCTGCCCGCGCCAGCCTTGGGGAATTCGAGCTTGGAGCGCCCGCCATAAACATTGTAACCGTCCACCGTGCGATAGCGCGCGTGCCACTCGACATTCTTCTCGAGCACGGCCGCGCGGAGTTTCTCCAAGTCACCGCGCGGCGCGGGTTCGCCGAACAGCGCGCGAAAGATCTCCGGCGCCAGCGCTTGATCGCCGGCTTCGGTAAGATGCAGCGTGTTGAACGTGAGCGAATGTCCTTGGTTGGCTACCTGTGCGTAAAGCCGCTGTGAAATCACGAAGAGATCCACGAACGGCACGCCATTGGCCTTGGCAACTTCCGCCATCGCGGCGGAATACTTCTTCAGGTTTTCGTTGTTGCCCGCCGGATCGGGGAGATTGGCGTCGTTGATCTTTTCATTGGCCAGCGGCGAGAACAGCACCAGGCGCGGCGCGCCCTTGCCGCTGTAATTCTTTGCCTTGGTGTCCTTCAGGAACTTGTCGAGGTCTTGCTTGAACCTGGCGAGGCCCGCGTCGCCTTTGAACGATTCATTGAAACCAAAAAAAACGAGGATGACGTCCGCCTTGGTCCGTGTGAGCCAATCATCCGGCGACCCGAAATTCTCCGAACGATGACGGAACGCGACTTCATCGCCGGCCACCGCGAGATTGCGGAACACGAGTTCGTGCTGCGGGTGCTTCGCGTGAATCAGCGTTTCCAGCCAGCCATGATGCTGCATCCGGTCAGCGAGGGCATTACCGATGAGGCAAACATGGTCGCCCGGCTTCAGTTCCAGCGCCGCGGCATCCACCCGCGCGGGCTTCACGACGACGAGCGACAAAACAAGGGCAAACAATAGGCGAAATGGCTTCATTGGGAGCAGAGGCTTAGGAGAAAAACGACGGACCGCAACAGAAAAGTTTTCTGGAGTGCGAGCGACCGCCAAATTCATCCGCGCTGAGAACTGACAAGCGACAATATGGACGCCGCCGCGTTCGCCCAGATGGGGATTACACAATTCCCTTCAAATTGTTCTTCCCTGTTCGCGCATTTGGATGATGATACGGCAACAAAACGAAAGGCAACCTATGGGTTTGATGAACTACCTCAAAACGCAGTTCCTGGAAATCATCCAGTGGCAGGACGATTCGCGCGACACCATCTCGTGGCGCTTCCCGGACGAGGACAAGGAAATCAAACGCGGCGCGCAGTTGATCGTCCGTGAATCGCAGGTGGCGCAGTTCATTTATCTTGGCCAGTTCGGCGACACATTTGGCCCGGGTAAACATTATCTCACCACGGACAATCTGCCGATTCTCGCCACGCTCAAGGGCTGGAAATACGGCTTTGAATCGCCTTTCAAGGCGGACGTGTATTTCGTCAACACGCGGCTGTTCACCGGCAACAAGTGGGGCACGGCCAATCCCATCATGTTACGTGATCAGGATTTTGGCATCGTGCGGGCGCGCGCCTACGGCATCTACGATTTCAAGGTCGTGGACGTGAAGACGTTCCTCAAGGAAGTCGCCGGCACAGACCATCAGTTCCGGCTGGACGAATTTGCCGACACCATGCGCTCGCGCATTGTCAGCGTGTTTACCGACGCGCTGGCTTCCGCCAAAGTGCCGGTGCTCGACGTAGCGGCACGCTACTCCGAGCTCGGTACGGCGTTATTGCCGCTGATCAATCCAGAAGTGACCACTAAGTATGGGTTGGAGATCACGAGCTTCATCGTCGAGAACGTGTCCGTGCCCCCGGAAGTGGAACAGGCGATTGACAAGCGCAGCAGCATGGCGGCGATTGGCAACCTGAACGATTACGTGAAATTCCAAATGGCCGAGGCGATGACCAAGGGCGGCGGCGAAGCCGGTGGCATGGCCGGCATGGGCGCGGGACTGGGCGCTGGTCTCGCGATGGGCCAACAGATGATGGCCGCGATGAGTGGGCAGCAAACCACGCCGGCCGTCGCCCCAGCGGGCGCAGTGCCGCCACCGATTCCGGCAGCAGGTGGAATTCCGGAACTATTGGGCGTGGCTGACGTGGCACAATCCCTAGGCGTCAGCGAAGCCGACGTATTGACGACGCTGGAGTCCGGCGAACTCAAGGGCAAGAAGATTGGCTCAACCTGGCGCGTGACGCGGGCAGCGTTGGATGAGTTTCTGACATCTTAGCCGTCGTTTATTCATCCCATGCTCGATGATCAGCTTCAAAGAAGCGTGGAGCACGGCGAAAGACGAGTTCGCCGGCTAAATTGGATGTTGGCTGTGTGGGTTTCTTTTGAGGTGGTGTTTCTCTTTGTTGGGATTTGTTTCGTACTGAAATTGCTGTTGAACTGAAATTGCGGCAAGTCCAAGAGGTACTCTCATGCCCAGAGCCACCACCCAAAAACAATTCTCCTGCCCGGCGCGCGGCGCAGCGTGTTGGAGTTGTCAGAGGAATGATCGTCAGGGGAATTATTTTGGGCAGTGCCGCTTTCCCATTCCTCTGACAATCATTCCCCTGACATCACTCCTTATCCCCTGATGTCATGCCCATTCACTGCCAAGCAAACCTCAGGTCGCTGACCGCCGACGAGTTTGACGCGCTCGACTACCGCGTGATGGGCCATGCTTACGCGAGTCAGAATGATTTGGGCCGCCTCTGCGACGAGTGCGCGTACGAGGCCGACATGAAAGCGCGCCTGCTCGCCGACGGTTTCAAGTCCGTTCAAATTCAAGTTCCGCTGACAGTCACGCACGGCGACTTCTCCAAGACCTATCGCCCGGATTTGATCGCCGACGATGCGCTTTACGAACTGAAGGCCGACGCGAATCTGGCCCGGGAACACGAAGCGCAGTTGTACAACTACATGTTCCTGCTGGGAATCCAACGGGGCAAGCTTCTCAACTTCTGCGCGCCGAAAGTCCAGGGAAAACTTCTCGCGACCAGCCTGACTCAGCAGGAACGTCGTCGGTTCGTTGAGGTGGGGGATCATTGGTCGGAGTTGTCGCCCGCTTGCGGGGCGTTGCGCCGCACGATGTTGGCCCTGCTTCAAGACTGGGGTGCATTTCTCGAAGCTGGTTTGTATCAGGAGGCATTGATTCACTTTCTGGGCGGACTCAGTAACATCGAACGGCGGGTCAATCTGCAACGGAACGGGCTGGATTTGGGCACGCAGCGAATGCTTGTTCACGCGAATGGCGTGGCATTTCGTTTGACGGCCGTTACTGAAGGCCAGGAGCACGTCGAAGCACATCTGCGACGGTTGCTGGCGCTGACTAAACTCAATGCAATCCAATGGACCAACCTGAATCACGCACAGGTTGAGTTCCGAACAATTCTGAAGGCAGGGGAATGAACGGCAGAGGAATATGAAAAGAATCATCTCAAACCGCATCGCCTTGAGGGCTCATTCCGTTGCTTTTGTGCTGCTTGCACCCACAATTTCAAGGCAGGGGAATATACGGCAAGGGAATGACAAACGGGATTTTTCTAGACAAGATTCCTCTGCCGTTCATTCCCTTGCCTTTATTCCCCTGACCAACATTCCTCTGTCCACTTCCCATGCCTGAAGCCATTGCCCAACAGAAGTTCTCCTGCCCGGCGTGCGGGGCGGCGGCGGAATGGAATCCTGCCAAGCAATCGCTCGTCTGCCCGTTCTGCGGCACGACTTCGCCGGCGCAATTGGAACTCAGCGCCACGGGCGAACAGGTCATCAAGGAACATGATCTGGTCGCGGCGATTCGCAACTTACCCGAGGATAAACGCGGCTGGCAGGCGAAAAAGACTTCCGTCAAATGCCAGAGTTGCCAGGCCATCTCGGTGTTCGATCCGGAACGCGTCGGGCAACGCTGCGATTTCTGCGGTTCGGCGGCGCTCGTGCCGTACGAGGAAATCAAAGAAGCGTTCAGTCCGGAGAGCCTGCTGCCCAAACGCATCAGCGAAACGCAGATCCGCGAAGCCATGCGCCGCTGGTATGGCAGCCGTTGGTTTGCGCCGAACAAGCTGAAGCACGCGGCGCTCACGGACACGGTGAAGGGGCTTTACATTCCCTACTGGACGTTTGACGCGCAGGTACACGCGGATTGGACCGCCGAGTCCGGCTATTACTACTACGAGACGGAGAGCTACACGGACGCCCAAGGCAAACGCCAGACGCGCCAAGTGCGGAAGATTCGCTGGCAATGGTCCTCCGGCGCGCTGGATCATTTCTTCGATGACGAACTCGTGCCCGCTTCGCGCGGCGTGCGACCGGATTTGCTGCGCAAGGTCGAGCCGTTTCCGACCAAGGAACTGACGCCCTACAACGCTGGCTATCTTTCTGGCTGGGTGGTGGAGCGTTACCAGATTGATCTCGTAAGCGCCGCCAAACACGCGCGCGAAGTCATGGAGCGGAAGGTGTATTCCATGTGCGCTTCACAAGTGCCGGGCGACACGCACCGCAACTTGAACGTGCGAACGCAGTACACCCGCCAGACCTTCAAGCACATTCTGGTGCCGGTATGGTTGCTCACTTACAACTACGGCCCGCGCGCGTTTCAGGTGGTGATCAACGGGTTCACGGGCACCATCGCGGGGCAGTATCCCAAGAGTTGGGTGAAGATTCTTCTGCTCGTGCTGTTCGTAGTGGTGGTGGCGGCGGCCGGGGTCGCGCTGATTGCGGCCAATCGGTGAGGAGCTAACGCCAACCAGCCCGGAGACCCGTGTCGCGACTTGTCATCAATTTACACGACTGACGGGGACTTGACCTGGCCCGGCGACGGGCGTTTGCTGGGGGCATGTTGAAACCATTTCACATTTCCCGTCGCCGCTTCCTGAGCACCTGTGCCGCCACTGCCGCCGCGACGGGATTGCCCGGTTGGTTTGTCCAGCGTGAACTTGCAGCGGCCGAAGCGGTCACCAAGCCGCTGGGGCCGAACGACCGACCGGGCGTTGCATTGATCGGTTGCGGCGGCATGGGCCGGGGTGACGCGCAAAACGCGAGGCGCTTCGGTGAGATTCTTGCCGTATGCGACGTGGATCAAAACCATGCCGAGGCGGCGGCCAAACAATTCACCACCGACGGCAAGACGCCCGCCAAGTATGGCGACTTTCGCCAAGTCATGGAACGGGACGACATTCATGTGATCGTGCAAGCCGCGCCGGACCATTGGCACACGCTGATCAACCTGGCCGCTGCGCGAGCAAAGAAGGATGTCTATGGCGAGAAGCCGCTCACGCACACGATTGATGAGGGCAAGCGTCTGGCCAGCGCCGTGCGTGCATACGGCATCGTGCTGCAAACGGGCACGCAGCAACGGAGTGACCGGAAGTTTCGCCTCGCCTGCGAATTGGTCCGCAACGGCCGGCTCGGCAAACTGCAACAAGTAACCGTGTATGTGCCGGCAGGCATCCGGGGCGGGCCGTTTCCGCCGCAAACACCGCCACCCGAATTGAACTGGGATTTCTGGCTCGGCCAGGCGCCGCGCGTGGATTACCTCAAGGAACGCTGCCATGCCAACTTCCGATGGTGGTGGGATTACTCCGGCGGACCCGTCACGGACTGGGGCGCGCATCACAATGACATCGCGCGCTGGGCCATCGGCCTGGAGGGCCCGACGGAGATTGAGGCGCGGGTGGTGACGGAGCCGATTCCGAACGGCTACACCACACCGCCGGAATTCGAGGCCACCCTCACCTGGGCGAACGGTGTACGGCAGATTGTGAAAACCACCCCGGACGACACTCCGTACGGCGGCGTCATCAAGCCCGATGGCCAGCGCAACGGCATCCGGTTCGAGGGCACGGACGGCTGGCTGTGGGTCAACCGCTCCGACTTGCGGGCCAGCCAGGAAGGCATCATTGAAACACCTTTGCCCGACAACGCTGCCCGCTTCGAAGTCAGCAACGATCACATGGGCAACTTCTTTGCCTGCGTGCGCAGCCGGAAGACGCCCATTGCGTCCGTCGAGGAGGGACACCGCTCGGCCAGCGTGGGCCATTTGATTGTCATTGCGCTACGACTTGGCCGAAAACTTCAGTGGAATCCCGCCGGGGAGATGTTCACCGGTGAAGGGGCGAAGGAAGCCAATCTCCATGTCGCTCGCGAAATGCGGTCGCCGTACGATTACAGTTTCGTGAGTTGAACGACGAGGCGGGCGGGGTCAGGAGGAAACGCAGTTGCTTGCCACCTCGAGCTGTCGCGAACCGCAGGAAGGGTTGGTGCTTGGTTCTTTGGCGGGGACGCATAAGCTCTCTGCCGATGTCCGCTTCAAGTATAAGAGCCGTTGCCAAGATTCGAAGACTATCGGCCCTGCGTCCTACGCTGGGGCTGGTGCTCGGTAGCGGCTTTGGTCACGCCTTGACGGATCTGGAGGTGGCCGCGAGGATTTCCTACTCACGATTACCAGGCTTCCCGCCGGTCGGCGTAAGCGGTCACGCTGGCGAACTTTTCCTCGGTCATCTCGCCGGTACGCCGGTGGTGGTCTTGAGTGGGCGGGCGCATTTCTACGAGGGCCACGACATGGACGGCGTGACTCACGCAGTCCGCACGCTCGCCGCGCTGGGCGTGCGTGACTTGCTGCTCACCAACGCCGCTGGTGGAATCAACCGCCGCTTTCGCGCGGGCGATTTCATGGTGTTGACCGACCATATTAATTTCATGGGGGTGAACCCACTGCGAGGTCCAAACCCGGCGGGACTGCCCCGCTTTGTGGACATGACGCGGGTTTACGATCCTGACCTGAGCGCGCTGCTGCATCGCGCTGGGCGCGCCAGCGGCTTCAAGTTGCGACGCGGGGTCTATCTGGCGGTGAGTGGGCCAAGTTACGAAACGCCGGCGGAGATTCGGGCCTTTGCGCGTTTGGGCGCGGATGCGGTTGGCATGAGCACAGTGCCGGAGGCGGTCGTGGCGCGGCAATGCGGCTTGCGCGTGGCGGCGTTGTCCTGCATTACGAATCTGGCGGCAGGCATCAGCGGGAGCGCATTGTCGCACACGGAAGTGCTCGCGGCTGGGAATCGGGTGAAACTCGTGGCGGCGAGGCTGCTGCGAGAGTTCGCGCAATTATATGGGCAACCAGCAAACCACCGATAAACTCCGTCTGGTGCGAGCGGCGGCACTGGCGCGCAAACGCGCCGTGACCCCGTACTCCAAGTTCAAGGTGGGCGCGGCGCTGATGGCGAAGTCCGGCGGCGTCACCACCGGCGCCAACGTGGAAAGCGCAAGCTACGGACTGACGTGCTGCGCCGAGCGCGTGGCGCTGTTCAAGGCGTTGACGAGTGGCCGGCGGGAGTTTGTTGCCATTGCTGTGGTGGCCCGGGTCTCTCATGGTCCTATGCCCTGCGGCGCTTGCCGGCAACTGTTGGCGGAGTACGCGCCGCGCGCCAAGGTTTGGGTGGCGGACAGTCGTGCGTTGCGTGACATCCGGGAATTTCGCGTCGCGGAGTTGTTGCCCGCGGCATTTCTGGAAGTGCCGCCAGATTGGGATTGAGAAACGGTGGTTGATTCGTAGGCTTTATAGGATGAGGAAGTCTGGTGGTTGATCATGAAATCTGAGGTCGCATTTGTGCTGGAGAACGCCAACTGGCCGGCGCTGTTGGTGGATGGCGCCAGCACGATTCTGCGCGCGAACCTGGCCGCCGTGAGGACCTTCGGGCTGACGCTCGAGGGCGCGTTTCCGCTGCTTTCGGCGGTGTGGTCGCCGGAAAACGGCGTGACCGCCGAGCAGTTCCTCTCCCAATGGGAACGCGCTCCCTCCGCCACCATGCGCTTGAAGTTCCAGACCAAAGGTGGCGGGGTGGCTACTTACACAACGGCTCTTTGCGCTCTCACCAAGGACACGGAGAAGTATTTCATCCTCCAAATGTTGCCTGAGCCGGCGCGGGGACCGGATGCCAAGGCAGTCGGCGCGGAGGCCATCGCCCACAAACAGAAACTGGACTGCGCCTTGCAGTTGGCGCGGTCGGTGGCGCTGGATTTCAACAACGCGCTGACGAGCATTCTCGGTTACACGTCGCTGATTTTAAGTAAGGTCGAACCGGATCATCCCTGGCGCCGGGCGTTGTTGGAAGTGGAGAAAGCCGCGGGCAAGGCGGCGGAAATAGCCAATGACCTGGCGGGTTTCAGCCGGCAGGAACGCGATACGCGGTCCCAAAACTCCGGCAATTTGAACGCGGTGCTCCGTCGCTGCGTGGAGACTTTGCAGAGTACCTCGGCAGCCACGGTGCAATGGCGGTTGCACCTTGAGCGCCGGTTGTTCACGGTTCGCTTTGACGAGGCCAAAATGCAACAGGCTTTCTTGAAGATTCTGGAGAATGCTGTCGAGGCCTTGAAATCGGAAGGCAGCATCACGATCCACACCCGCAATGTGGAACTGGCGGAGGCGGGGCACGACCGCAACCTCAAGCTGGTGGCGGGCACCTATGTCTGCGCTGAGATTGCCGATAACGGCTGCGGCATTGAGCTGGAATTGTTGTCACGGATTTTCGAGCCGTTCTTCACCACCAAGTCGCCGCCGCATCGCGGGCTGGGTCTGGCGTGGGTTTATGGCATTGTGACGAATCACGGCGGCGGCGTCGCAGTGTCCAGTCAACCCGGAGCGGGCGCTGCGGTGCGCGTTTATTTGCCGGCCGAGAAGGCCGTGGTCCGTGACAATACCGAGTTCATTCACAACCTGACAGGCAACCAGACGATCTTGTTGGTGGACGATGAAGAGTTGCTGCTGACGATGGGAGAGACGGTTCTCACGGGATACGGTTACACGGTACTGACCGCCAACAGTGGACGCGCCGCCCTGGATCTGCTCGCCCAAACCGACAAACCCGTTGACTTGTTGATCACGGATCTGGTCATGCCGCTGATGAGCGGACGGGAATTAGTGGAGCAGGTCGGCCAGATTTCACCCACAACCCGCATCTTGTGTATGAGCGGTTATGTTTGGCCGCCCCGCCAGAATGAATTGACGGCTTATCTCCAGAAGCCTTTCACCAGCCAGGAGCTGTTGATGAAGGTCAAAGAAGTCCTTACCCCGCCCACAACAATGGTTGACTGACCGGCGGCTTTTCTATTCAATTCACTTATGCAAATCGAGAGTCTGAAAGTCTTCTGCGATCTCGCTGAAACCGAGAGTTTCACCAAGGCCGCCCAAATCAACGGCGTCACGCAATCCGCCGTCAGCCAACAAATCAGTTCTCTGGAGCGCCAGTTCAAATCGCTGCTCATTGAACGGAGCAAAAAGAAGTTCCGGCTCACGCGCGAGGGTCAGGTGCTGTACGATTACAGCAAGCAGATTATCCAAACTTACGAGGCGCTGCACAGCAAGCTCATGGAGATCAAGGACATCATCTCCGGCACCATTCGTGTGGCTACCATCTACAGCATTGGCCTGCATGATCTGCCGCCATACATCAAGCGCTACCTCAAGGCATATCCCACCGTCCATGTCCACGTGGAATATCGGCGGTCCAACCAGGTGTACGAGGAAGTGCTGGGCAACGTGGTGGACCTTGGGCTGGTCGCCTACCCGGTCAAGGATGCCAAGCTCGAGATCGTGGCGTTGCGCAAGGACCCGCTCGCGCTCATCTGCCATCCGCAACATCCGTTTGCGAAGCTGAAGGGTATCAAGCTCAAGCACCTTGCCGGCCAGAAATTCATCGGCTTTGAGCCGGACATTCCCACCCGGCGCGCGCTTGATCGCATTCTCAAGGATCACAGCGTGGAAGTGAACAACGTCATGGAATTCGACAACATCGAAACCGTGAAGCGCGCCGTGGAGATTGACGCCGGGATTTCCATTGTGCCGTTGGCCACGGTCCTCCAGGAAGTCTCCAAGCAAACGCTCGCGGCGGTGAACATTGACGATGCCGACTTTTTCCGGCCCCTTGCCGTCATCTACAAGAAGAACAAAGTGCTCTCGCCCGCCATGCGGCAATTCATCAGCATTCTCAAGGAAAGCAGCGCCAAAGAAGGCCGGTGAAGTGAACGTCGCGAGGAAACGCGACATGGCGTTCACGGGGTGCCCAGCGAAGTTTTGCTGCGGCAAACCCGCAGCCGGCGCCGGCGGACGGAGGCCCTCGTCCGCCGCGTGTCACTTTTTTGCGGTTGTCGGGGAGCAAATCCGCACGGCTCTCGTCCAACGGTGGTGTGAACGTAATGGCCGGAGAAAATTTCCGGCGTGGCACCACCATGAAAACAAATGCAGTCAAACTCCTGGCCGGCAGTCTGGCGGCCCTTGCCGTAACGGCTTTCGGCGAATTGAAGCCCAAGGCCGCGGAGGCCTCGGGCAAACCGGCCAAACCCCGCATCGAAGTTTGTTTCGTGCTCGACACCACCGGTTCAATGTCCGGCCTCCTCGAAGGCGCGAAACAGAAGATCTGGTCTATTGCCAATGAAATGGTCAGTGCCCGACCCACCCCTGAAATCCGCGTGGGCCTGGTGGCTTATCGCGACCGCGGTGATGCCTACGTTGTCAAGACGTTCGACCTGAGCCGGGATATTGACGCGGTGTACGCCAATCTGCGTGGTTTCAGCGCCGGCGGCGGCGGCGACACACCCGAGTCCGTCAACGAAGCCCTCTACCAAGCGGTTCACAAAATGGACTGGAGCCAGGATCGCAGCGTGCTGAAGATCATCTTTCTGGTCGGCGATGCGCCACCTCACATGGCCTACAGCGGGCCCAAGTACCCCGAAATCTGCCAGGCTGCGATGAAGAGAGATTTGATCATCAACACTGTCCAGTGTGGCAGCTTGGCGGAGACGACTCCGATCTGGAAGGAGATCGCGCAGTTGGGCGAAGGCAGCTATGTCGCCATCGCGCCATCCGGCGGCATGGTGGCCATCGCTACGCCCATGGACGCGGAACTGGCGGAGCTGAATCGCAAACTCGGCCGGACAATTGTTGCCTATGGCAGCGACGCAGCGCGGCGGTCCGTGGCCGCCAAACAACTGGCGGCCGAAGCCGCGCCGGCCGCGGTGTCGGCGGATCGCCTGACGTTCAACGCTCGTTACGGGGTGGCGGTCCAAGGCGAAGGCGAGTTGCTCGATTCCCTGGCGAGCGGCAAGCTCCAAATGTCCGAGCTCCAGAAGGAGCAACTTCCCGCCGACTGGCAGAAACTCAGCAAGGCGGAACTGGCGGCCAAAATCGCGAAGCAACAAGCGGAGCGCCGCGAATTGCAGGCCCAGATTCTGAAACTCAGTCAGGCCCGCGACGCATTTCTGGTCAAAGAGCGACAACGACTCGCTGCGGCGGGCCAGGGCGATTCCTTCGATGCGAAAGTGTCGCAAGCCATCCGCGCGCAGGCCGCCCGCAAGAACATTGAGTACGGCAAATGAATTGCAGCGTTGTCTCGCCGCCTCCAAAAGTCACCCAATGAAAACATCCATGAAAGAAACCATTTACCATTTGAATCCCTCTGTTGTGAAGTCACGCAACAGGAAGTGGCGTATGATCACTACTCTTGGCGTCCTCGCGACTATCATGACCGCCAAACCTTCCGACAATGATGAAGCGATTGCACTGAAGCATCTTGCTGCTGGCAACACCGCCTTCGCCCTGGATCTTTACCAGCAACTCAAGGTCTCGGAAGGAAACCTGTTCTTCTCGCCTCACAGCCTGTCCGCCGCTCTCGCGATGACTTACACCGGAGCGCGCGGCCGGACCGAGAAGGAAATGGCCCAGACCCTGCGTTTCCAACTTCCGCCCGCGAAGCTGCCGGAAGCTTTTGGCGCATTGGATCGGCGGCTGACGAAAATTGCCGGCGAGAAACAGGTCGCATTGAACGTGGCCAACTCCTTGTGGGCGCAGACCGATTACCGCTTCACCGCATCGTTTCTCGACCTCAACCGTCGTCACTTCGGTGCGGAGGTTGCGCTTGTGGATTTTGCGCGCCACACGGAAGCCACGCGGAAACGGATCAATTCTTGGGTGGCCGAAAAGACCGCCGATAAGATCACGGAACTTCTAGCGCCGGGAGTGCTGTCTCCCAGGACGCAACTCGTGCTCGGCAATGCCATCTATTTCAAAGGCGACTGGGCCCGGCAATTCGATCCCAGCGCCACCAAGCAAGGAGATTTTTATGCCACGCCTGAGCGAACTGTGACGGTGCCGCTAATGTATCAAAGCCTGAATCTCAAAGGCCGGGAGTTGAAGGACGGCCTCAGCGTGTTTGAGTTGCCATATCAGGGCGGAGACCTGTCCATGATTGTGCTATTACCCACGGCGAAGGATGGGCTGGGCGTACTGGAAGATCGTTTGACGCAGGAGAACCTGGATCGCTGGCTGGCCGAACTTGAACGGACGCGCGAGGTGAAAGCGCAGGTGTATCTGCCGCGTTTCAAAATGTCCTCCCGGTTTGCCCTGGAGAAAACTCTCGCCGAAATGGGGATGGCCTCGGCGTTTGGCGCTGGGGCAGATTTCTCCGGGATGACCGGCCAGCGCGACCTGTTTATCTCGGCAGTCGCTCACGAGGCTGTGGTGGAAGTGAATGAGCAGGGCACGGAAGCCGCAGCGGCTACCGCGGTGGTCATGGAACGCACCAGCATTTCGCCCCTGCAGGTATTCCGCGCCGATCATCCATTTCTCTTTCTGATTCGGGAAAATCAGACTGGCAGCGTGCTGTTCCTCGGTCGTGTCTTGGACCCAACCAAGTCATGAAGCAAGCCCCGGTGCAACCTGGACTTGAAGAATCTGCTGGTTGAGGCGAGCTTTCCGCACTGCCGAACCACGCGCGCGAATGTGCGGGCCGCAGGACCTAAAAAGAGACTCTATGGCTATCAAGACTCCTGATTTGACCAAACAACCTCCGCGCAGCGCACGCGTGCGGCTCGGCGGTTACGTGATCCTCCCGCGCATGCTCGACAAGGGCCGCGCGTCACTGGCCGGCAAGAATGGCGAGTACAACTACGCCTGTCCCATGGACCAACGTTTCCTGGATTACGCCGGCATTGATGCCAAGGCGCTCAAAAAGCAACTCGCCGCCGGCAAGAGCGACAGCGACATCCTCGACTGGGTCAACGCCCATGCCAAACCCAGGCGCACCGCTTCTGAAATTGCGGCGTGGTCCGCGTGGCAGGAACTGCGTGCTCCCGACAGTCCGGAGGGGCGCGCCTTCTTCAACGACGTTCACTCCCAGGTGGCACCCCAGCGCACGGACATCGTCACCTGGTTTGACCTGCTCGACTTGGACGACTTCGTAAGCTTTGGCGGGAAGCCCTGACGAAATCCACGCGATTGGAAGACTGGTTTGTTCGCTTGCGATTCCCGGTTCGGAGGGTTGATCGCGGCCCCAGCCACCGTGGCCCAAGTACCGCAGTGGTTCACTACGACGGGCACGACTCGTTCAATACACCAGCACCCGGTAGAACACCGGCGTTTCCTCCGGTGGCGCGCGCCCGTCAATCACGGTGAAATCGTCTCCGGTTCCTTGGATGTCGGTCTGGAGAATCTGCCAGGTGACGAGGTCTTCGGAAGTTTCAAGCTGGTAGAGACGGTTCAATGACGTGGTAAAGGTGATCTCGTACCAGCCGGAGGTTTCTGACCTCACCAAGCTGCGCACCAGAAAGGTGGAAGCGGCCTCGCGCGGGTTGGTGTTGGCGCGGTATTCCTGCCAGGTCAACAAGCCATCGCCATCCGGATCGCTCAATTCGGCGTTGACGAAGTCGTTCGTGAATCCATTCGCCATCAGCCAGGGCACGGGGGTGCCATAGGGTAGCGCTGGATAAACAGTGGTGAATTCATCGGTGTTTTCGATGATGAAGCTCTGACCGCCGGTGGTGGCGTAAATGTCGTTGTCCATTTCCAGCAGGCTGAACGCAATGGCGGCATTCGTCAGGTCGCGGAACGTGAATTGAATCAAGTTTCCGAGCGTGGCAAAGGGCAGGCTGTTGGTCAGGCTTTGGGGAAATGGACTGGCGATTTCCAACCATTTGCCGCCCTCACCATCATCAGTCTCGGTCAAGGTCCAACCTTCCAGTAGCTCTCCCGGCGCCGTGGACATCAAAGTGGGCGTGCAGGGGTAGTTCGCCCGGTAATGCAGCCGGATTTGGCGGATGTGCCGGGGCATGTAGGCCGCGCGCAGATTAACGGCCGTCGGCTGCAACTGCGCCTCGGACACCAATCGTAGCGCGCCGCGCGTCACGTCGCCGACGTGATCGCTTGGCACATAGGTCGCAATAATGATGTTGGTGATGTAAAAGTAATTGGTCGTGGGCGGATCCGTGGTGTCGTCCACCTCGAACGGATTGTCTGGATCGAGATAAACTGGATTGGTGGGGGAGTAGGCGTCGTAGCCTTGGTAGCTGATTTGGAAGGACGGCATGAACGGCGTATCCGACCGCTTCAATGTGGCCCATCGAAGTAGATACTGACCGTTCACATCCTTGCCAATTTGTGCGAATTCCGCCGCGAGGTCGGCGGCGTTCGTGGCGGTGTAGTAACGCCCCATGGTTTGGGTGGTGATGTCCAGCAAGGGCGTGGGATCAAGTTCCGCGCCGAAGCCGACACAATAAATCTTCACGCCATTGGCCAGAGCCGCGTCAATGACGTCCTGCGCCGAACTGACACTGGATTCGTCACGCCCGTCGGAAACGAAAATGACGTAATGCTGCTCGTCGCGGTTGGAAGCGCCCAAGCCGGTAATGGCAGCCATCAACGTGTCCCAGCAGCGCGAGCCGGCGGGGAAATCCTGGACGTAATCCTCCCAAATGCGATCAATGGCTTCATTCAGCAGGAGCTTGTCGGTGGTCAGCCCCGCGACCAACTGCGGTTCAACATCCTCGCGATGAAATTCGTAAACGCCGATCTGCGCTGCCGCCGATTGTTGGTTCACGAAATCTTTCGCGCCCCGAACCATGCCGTCCACCGCGTCGGAGATGCCGTCGTCGTTGCTGTCGCCATTGGTCAGGGAAGCCATACTGTCGGTGAAATCCAACACCAGGAACGCCTTGAGCAGTTTGGCATCGGCGCGTTGCAGGATGATCGCGGTTTCCGTGGGGCTGATGGATTGCTCATCCTCCATGCACACAACCGTCAGCCAGCTAGGCGGCACCACCACCGCCCGGCCCTCGGCGGGATCATCTGTGTCGCGCAAGGAGAACTCGAAATCGAGGAGATACGGCGAAGAATAATCGTAGGTCACGTCGGCAATGGCCAAACCGTTGACCGTGCCATTGGTGAAACTCAAATGCAGATTGGTGCTGCCGGTGCCCCACTCGTTGCTGGCGGTTATGATCGCGTCGAACTCGCCGGCATAAACCGAGCGTCCGGAAAGCAACCCGGTGACGGGATCCACGGTCAAACCCAGTGGCAGATTCTGTCCGCCAAACGCGGTCGGCGATTCCGTGGCAGTGATTTGATAACTGAAGTTCACCTCTTCCACACCCGAGGCGGACAACGCACTGGTGATGACGGGCACGGAGGAAGTGAACGTGAGGGTCAAACTGGCTGTGGCCATGGCGCATAGATTGGTGGCACTCAACAGCACCTCGAAGGTGCCATTTTCGAAGGGAATTCCCTGGATCTCGCCGGTCAGTATGTCCACGCCCAATCCAGCGGGCAGCCCCTCGGCGTTGAACGATGAGGGATTGTGCAAGCCGGTGATCGTGTAGTTGAACGCGACCCCCTGCTTGCCGCTGGCGAGCAGAGGGCTGGTGATTTGTGGCGGCTCACCCACGACCGTCAAGGTGGCTACGCGGCTGGTGATTGAACCATTCATGTTGGTGATCATCACCCAGTAGTTGCCGGCCTGATCAAGCGTTACGTTGTTCAACGTCAACACGGCGTTGGTGGCGTCTTCAATCGGGGCATCCTCGAAGTGCCATTGATAATGCAGCGTTGGCCAGCCGCGGGCGTCCACCTGAAACGTCGCGGGCGTATTGCAGAACGGACTCAAATCCGCCGGCTGTTCGACGAAGAAGGGGCGTTGCCACCAAGGAGGCAACACCGCCGGGCCGCTGATCACGGAGCCCATGGCATTGCTCACAATCACAGAATACACTCCGGCATCGGCGGGCTGCACGTTGGTCACCAGCAGAATCGAATCTGTCGCGCCAACGATGTCTTCACCGTCGAGTTGCCATTGGTAGCTAAATGGTTGCTGACCGGCGGCCATTACTTGGAAGCGTGCGGTCTGCGTCTCGTCGTTGTAATGACCGACCGGCTGCACCGTGATCACCGGCGCGCCGTCGCCCAGGACGGCCAGGCTGTGATAGCGCCCACCAGCAAAGTTGAACACGTTGGAAATGCCCCCCGGCACGATGTGCTGGTTGTAAGTTGGATCGCCCCAGGCGAAAAGCCGCCCATCGCTTCGCAGGGCCAGCGAGTGAAACGCACCGGCGGCAATCGCGACGACGTTGGACAAACCAGCGGGAATGGCGCCTTGGCCAAAGGTGTTGTCACCCCAGGCGACCACCTTTCCGTCGCCCCGTAACGCCAAGCTGTGGAATTGGCCTGCTGCCAACGCGATGACATTCGTGAGTCCGGGTGGGACGGTGGTCTTGCCCAAGTCTGGATTGCCCCACGCAATCACCGAGCCGTCGCCTTTGAGCGCCAGACTGTGCGTGCTCCCCGCCGCAATGGCGAGGACATTGGTGGCATCGGCGGGTGAGGGTGCGGCGCTGCCCCAGGAAATCACGTCGCCATTGCGGGTCAGCGCCAGACCATTGCCCAGCGCCGCGCTAATGGCCGCCACATTGGTCAGGCCAGCGGGGATCGCGGATTGATTGCCCCAGGCAACCACCGTTCCGTCACGCTGCAGCGCCAGACTGAAATCACCGCCCGCCGCCAGTGCGACGACATTTGACAATCCTGCGGGAGGTGTGGCCTTGCCAAAAGTATTCTCACCCCAGCCCCGCACGTTGCCACTGTGGTCAAGTGCCAGACTATGAAAGGAACCGCCCGCCACCGCTACGATGTTGGTGAGATTCGGTGGGACCGCAGTTTGGAGGCGACTATTGTCTCCCCACGCCGCCACGCTGCCCGCTGCATGAACTGGCTGTTGTGAGAACAAAGTAGTCGCCAAGGTGACGCCAAGGAAACCGACTATGGAACTTGCTGCACGTACCGTTTGCCGTGAAACCTCTCCCTGGGTGGTCGAAACAGAATCGCTCATAGTACGGTCAACTTAGTTCGCCCCCTCTGCATTACAAACCAAATATTGTGACAATTCGTTGACTGAGCGCGGATTACTGGGCCTGAACCGTTGAGATGTCATCGTGCGTTGTGCCGCCCACCGGTTGGAAAGTTGGCGGGATTTTGCGGCCGATTCGTGAAGGGGGCGGTCAAAGTATCGTGCTGTTTTGGCTGAAGCCCAACATGGTGGACGCCTCAGCCACGACCAAGTATGCTTACACCCCTGGCGGGCAGTTGTGGGCCGAAGACGGCCCGTGGAGCAATGACACCGTGACGAACACGTACACATACCGGATGCGCACCGGCCTGGCGTTGCAACAGCCCACCGGCGTATGGACCAATGGTTTCTGTTACGATTATGCCAAACGCCTGACTAATGTGACCTCGCCTGCCGGGACGTTCAGCTCCCTCTTTTCTGGAGTCACGCATCACGCATCACCCTCCTCAACACCAGCTACATCACCAACTACTACAACAACACAGCACGGCTGCTTTTCACCAAGCTCAACAATTCCAGCCACACCATGCTGAACAAACACGAATATGTCTATAACGCCGGCAACCAACGCACCAAACACACGCGGCAGGACAACAGTCACCTGACCTTGAGCTACGATCCCCTCGGGCAGTTGACCATTGCGCGGGCCACCAATTCCGGCGGCACGCTCATCACCGGCGAGACCAAGGGCTACGCCTACGACGCGGCGTGGAATCTGAGTCGGCGCACGAATAACTCCACCACGCAAACCTTCGGCGTGGACGGGAAGAACCAGTTGACCTATGAGCCGGGGATGACCGATGCCTGTGACGCCAACGGCAACCTGACCAACCGCAACGACGGCAGTTACTAATACGGCTACAGCTACACGTACGACGACGAGAACCGGTTGAGCAGCGCGTCGTATCGCAGCCAGTCCGGGCAGGAGGCGAATTGGTGGCGGACGGTGTTCACCTACGACGGGCTGGGCCGACTGCGGCAGCGCCAGGAACAGACGGGCAATATGGCGGGTGGTATCTCGGCACGACCACCAGCTACCTTTACGACGGGATGCGGGTGATTTACACCATGAGATATTCCAAGCAATGTAGTTTTGTTGGTCCGGCTGCGAGCGGTTCGGCTGCTACGGTACTTGGTTGGAAGCGGCGTTTATCTCACGGGGTGAAGGAACGCGCGGGCAATCCCACCGTGAGCTACACGCGGGGGAGGAATCTGTCCGGTTCGCTGGAAGGCGCCGGCGGTATTGGTGGACTGCTCGCTCGCTCGCATGGCTACTCATCTGGGAACTGGAGCACGCACAACTTCTATCATACCGACGCCGGCGGTATATGACTTCATCAACACATTGGGTCGATGCGGGAAAGGAGGGGCTGGATTATCTTAGAAGGTGCCTAGCTGCTGGCAAAACCCTTTCCAAGCTTATTCAGCAACGAATTGCAGACGTCCCTGGCATCGCCAAAGCGCTTGTGCCCGCGACGTTCCGCATCAACTCCTTGCATGCTTTCGAGGTGGGAGGACTGCTGCCGCAAACTGGCGAAGTAGCTTTCCAAGCTGGATCAGACTCAATCGCCGTCTCGAAGCCAACCCTCATCCATCCGATGGTTCAGAAAATTACCCAGAATCTGCGTATGGACATGGATCGCATCTGCGTGTGTGAAGAGCAAATGATGATGCCAGGAGACCCTGTGGCAAAAACCCCAACGAACCGACTGTTCAGGTATCATGACGAGCTTTATCATGTTTGTCTAGGAACAGATTCTAACGAGAAAGTAGCAGAAACCCTTCGGAAAGCATACTCCTGGTCACGTATGGGTGTTATCTCCTCCCGCACGGGTATTGTCTGGAGAAAAGAGGGACTTACTGATGTCACCCGGGATTATCTCGAGAAATTAGCGGCTGCTGCTCGGTTCGTGTTTGTGGGTGCGTACGATGGTGAGAGCTTCCTTCTTTGGACGGACGAAGCGCGCCAAGATGAATCCCAGAGGTGAGTTATGAAGCGGTGGCGAATGACTCATACCGATAGCTGGTACCGGTGTGATCCGTACACCTACGATCCCACCAGGAATCTCATGAACCGCAGCGGCGAGACCTTCACCGTAAACAGTCAGATGTTTGCCGCAAAATATCGTGATAGGTTCGGTTGGCGCTCATGCTCGGCAAAGCGCTGCGCGTGAGCGCCACCGTTGCGCCCTGAACGACCGCCGGATTGCTTGAACCTCAAGAATGAGCGAAAGCAGTATTGCATGCGGAAAATCTCCAGCAACATCGCTTTTCTCGGCGCCTCCGGCCGGACAAATTCACATTTTTTGGGGGAGCCGCAGTTGGCTCGCCTTCTGAAAGGCGGCGCCGAAGGCGGCGCGCTGAACGTAATCCTTGGGCAACTGCAACACGTTGCGCCCGGCGCGACTGACCAGCCGTGCCGGCAACACCAAGAAGTCCGCGCGCACCGTCTCGATCGTGGCGGTCGCGCACTCCACGGGCAGGCACAGCCGCTTGAACCAATGCACCAGGTCGTAGGCCAGCAGCACCAAGTGAAAGAAAGCGACATTGGCCAACCAGTTGCGCGACGGAATTTTTCCCAGCGGCAGATCGTAGAGCAACTCGCGGATGTGCTTCTCGATCGTCGCCCGCGGGCAATAAAAGTTCCACCCGCGCCACGGTGCCAAATCCAAATTGGTGACGAACACACTGTAGGCATAGCGGCGGTCCTTGAAGAGCGTCAACTGCTGGGCCTCGGCGGGACCCTCCGGAATCGGGCGCCGCACGACCACGAAGCGGCGCGCCTTGGGCCAGCGATGGGGTGGGTAGGAAAACTCGGCCACCTCCCAGCCGTTTGGCAGTTTCTGAAATCGGGCCTCGCGGGCACGCCGCTTGATCGGGGCGCATTCCTTGGCGACGAGGACGTAGCCCAGCCCCAGCTTTTCCAGGCGCCCAATGAATTTCCCGCTGAAGTAACCCGCATCGCTTCGCACCCGAATCCAATCCCGCCACAACCCGGCCGGCACCTTGTCCAGGCAGCGCTGAAAAAAGAAAACGACCCCGGTGTTGGTCGCCGCGTCGCCCGGGCGGAGCGAGGCGTGCCAGAATTCCTGCCGCTGCGCGTCGAAGCACAACAGCGGGTGGTACGAGGGCCGGCCCTTCTTCTTGGGATTGTAGCCAATCCGGGCACCTGGTTGATGGCCGTAGCGGGTCAGGACCACCGAATCCACAGCGAAGATCAGACTGGCCCGCGCTACGGGCAGCGCGCCCAACTGCGTGCACAGCCAGTCATGCAAGCTCACCAACTGCCGCACCGATCGCGGCGTCAACCCCTGCAGAAACCGTCGCAAGGTCGTCTCGTTGGGAAAGCGCTTCAGCCCCAACAAGTCGAGGAAGGTCCCGTTGTACTGCAGCAATTCGGTTTTGTTGATCCGCCGCAGGCCGACGATCACGGCGTAGAGCAGCGCCGAGATCAAGTCGGCGGGGACGTAGTCGCCCTGGCACTGCGGCATCTGAACGCGGCGCTGGAGACGCCGGCGCAAGGCGAGGGATTGACAAAAACGCTGCAACAGCACCAACCCGCCGAAGTGCGTCAGATGCGTCTCGGCGAACGAAAGACTCAATGTTCGCAAGGCTTTTGGCACGCGAAGAAAGGCAATTGCCGCTCGCGGAACGCTCGGCCACAAAGTTCACTGAAAGTGAGGTTGGTGGCCCCGGCGGAAAACTGCCCGGCATGCCTCTAAAATCCATAATCTTCACATGTCATCTCAATGGCACACGCACTCTTGAGGTTGAAGGTTTGAGCGGATTATCAACTCGCGGACCTTCGCCCGCACCGGCGTTTCCGAGCTTGCGGCTGATTTGCCGAATGCAAGTCCGCGCTACAGCCGGACAAGACCGAAGCCTTACGCCCTGCCGCGAATTCCCGTTGACGAGCGGAGGCTGGCTTGGGGATGATGCGCCGCAATCCCGTGAATACTTGGCGCACATTCCAGAGACTGATCGTGACCGGCGGATTGATCGCCGGCTTGCGCCTCACGGGATTCGGTGCGCCCGGACAGTCGTTCGAGGAAGCCAAGGAGCATTGGGCGTATCAGCCCGTCAGGCACCCAACACCGCCCCAAGTCAAAGCGACTGAGCGCGTGCAGTCGCCGATGGACGCGTTCCTCCTCGCCGAGTTGGAGAAGCACGAACTTACCTTCGCGCCGCCCGCGGATAAACGCACGCTCCTGCGCCGGGTCTATTATGGTCTGACCGGCCTGCCGCCTACGTTTGCAGAAATTCGTGCGTTCGAGAGCGACGATTCGGCGGAGGCGTTGGCGAAGGTGGTGGAGCGCCTGCTCGCTTCACCGCGTTACGGCGAACGCTGGGGACGGCATTGGCTGGACGTGGCGCGTTACGCGGACACCAAGGACTTGGTGCTGGTCTATGGCAAGGATGCCTTGCGCCCGTTTGCCTACACGTATCGCGATTATGTCATCCGCGCCTTCAACGAAGATTTGCCGTACGATCAATTTGTTCGCGATCAACTTGCCGCCGACCTCATCGAAACGAAATTGCCGGCCTGGAGATTGGCCGCCCTCGGCTTCCTGACCGTGGGCCGGATGTTCGACCAGAATCCGCACGACCAGATTGACGACCAGATTGACACCACGACGCGCGGCTTGCTGGGTCTGACGGTCGCGTGCGCCCGTTGTCACGATCACATTTACGATGCGATCACGGCCAAAGATTACTATGCGCTCTACGGGGTGTTCGCCAGCACGGAACGCCCATACGACTTGCCGTTGATCGAAGATCCGAAGGACGTGCCCGGCGGGATCGAGTTCGAGGAGAAGCTGGCCAAGGCGCGCAAGGAGTTGGAGGATCACGTGGACGCGGAGTTTGCGAAACTCACGGAGATGCTCCGCCAGCGGATTGGCGATTACCTCGTCCGCGCAGCGACGACGAGGCCGGACATCACGGAAACCACGCAGTTCGGTTTGTCGCTGATCCCGGAAGATTTTCGGCCCACGCTGGTACAACGGACGCGGCGATTGATTGCCCGGCGCGCGGTGCCGGACGACCGGATTTTCGGCCCGTGGGCGACGCTCATGAGGCTGGACGATGAAGAATTCCCCGCCAATTCGGCCGGGGTGCTGGATCGGGTGAAACCGCCAGGGGCGACGAAATTCAACCCGCTGGTCGTTGAGGCGTTGAGCAAAGCCACGCTGACGAATAAGGCCGCCGTCGCCCAGGCTTATGGCCAGTTGTTGCGCGATGTTTACGAGGAATCGAAGAAGCCCCCGGCTGGCAGTCCGGGATTGAGCGAGGATCAGCAGGAGTTGCTGGCGTTGGTCACGAGTCCAGAAAGCCCGATCTGGTTTCCGCGCCGCGACACTTCTGAACACATGTCGCGCGCCGAGAAAGACAAATGGCACGGCCTAGTGATGGCTTTGGACAAACTGGCAATCCATGCGACAAACGCCCCGCCCGCCCGCGCCATGATCGTGGCCGATCTGCCCGAACCTTACGAACCGCACGTCTTTCGGCGCGGCAACCCCGCGCGCCTGGGTGATGCCGTCCCGCGCGCCTACCTGCAGGTTTTGAGCGACGGCGAACCCAAACCGTTCACACACGGCAGCGGGCGGCTGGAACTCGCGCACGCGATCACTTCGATAACCAACCCGCTCACGGCGCGTGTGCTGGTGAATCGGGTCTGGATGGAACATTTCGGCGAGCCGCTGGTCAATTCGCCCGCGGACTTCGGCACGCGCAGCGATCCGCCCACGCATCCCGAGTTGCTCGACTGGCTGGCCGCGGAATTCATGCGCTCGGGTTGGAGTCTGAAACAGTTGCACCGCGTCATGCTTCTGAGCAGCGCGTATCAACAGTCCTCTCGGATTCCGCAGTCTGCACTCCGCACTCCGCGTTTGATTGATCCCGGCAACAAGCTGCTCTGGCATCACCCGCGCCGTCGGCTGGACCTCGAAGCCATGCGTGACTCGCTGCTGTTCGTTTCCGGCAAACTCGATTCAACCATGGGCGGAAGGCCCGTGGATGGCGCCAGTGATCCGCAGAATCGCCGCCGCACCGTTTACGGACTCGTGGACCGTCAGGACCTGCCCGCGCTGTATCGCGCGTTCGACTTCGCCGCGCCCGACCAATGTGTCGAACGCCGCCCGCGCACGACCGTGCCGCAACAGGCGCTCTTCGGGATGAACTCGGAGTTCGTAATGGAGCAGGCGCGCGCGCTGGTGGCGCGACCGGAGATTGCCGGTGAACCCACGCCGGCGCGGCAGGTTGACGCCTTGTTCAAGCACGCGCTGGGGCGGCGCGCGACGATGCAGGAAACCGAAGCGGCGATGGGGTTTATTGAAGCCGCCAAAGCCGATGCCCAACCTGAGAATGGCCTGACGCCCTGGGAGCAATTTGCGCAGGTGCTTTTGATCTCGAACGAGGCTGTGTTTCTTGACTGATACTATGAACCCTTTTGAACATCTCCCGCCACGCTACCTTACGCGCCGGCAAATGCTCCGCCAGATGGGCACGGGCCTCGGTCTGCTGGGATTGGCCGGCGTGTTGGGCGACGCGCGGTTGTTAGTACCCGCGGCCAACGCCGCCGTCGTCAATCCGCTGGCCGCGAAGCCGCCGCATTTTCCACCGCGCGCCAAGCGCATCATCCACATCTATCTCAACGGCGGACCGGCGCAGATGGACACCTTTGACCCCAAGCCGGAACTGACGAAGTGGGCCGACAAAGTCATTCCCACCGGCAATCTCACGACCGAGCGGCCCACCGGCGCGGCGCTGGCGTCACCGTTCAAGTTCCAGCCCTACGGTCAAAGTGGCATCGAGGTCAGCGAAATCTTTTCCAAGACGGCGCAACACGTGGACGATATATGTTTCATCCGCTCGATGTATGCCAACACGCCGAACCATGAGCAGTCCATGCGACTGATGAATTGCGGCGACGAACGGCTCGCGCGTCCCAGCTACGGCGCGTGGATCACCTACGGCATGGGTGCCGAAAACGAGAATCTGCCAGGCTACATCGCGATGTGTCCCGGCCTGCCCGTGTCCGACGTGTCGAACTGGCGATCGGCGTTTCTGCCCGGCATTTATCAGGGCACGCACATCAACACGAAGAAATCCAAGCCCGAGGAGTTGCTGGAGAACATCAAGAACGGCCGCCTCACGCCGCACGCGCAACGGCGCCAGCTTGATTTGCTCGCCGAGTTCAACACCGAACATCAACGCGCCCGCGGCGACGATCCGCAACTGGAAGCGCGCATTCAATCGTTCGAACTCGCCTACCGGATGCAGCTCGAAGCCACGGACGCGTTCGACATTTCCAAGGAGCCGGAGCACATTCGCACGATGTATGGCGACACCGTGCAAGCGCGGCAGTTGCTCATTGCGCGGCGGTTGGTTGAGCGCGGCGTGCGCGTGGTGCAATGCTATCATGGCGACGTCCAGCCGTGGGACAGCCACAACGAAATCGAGCAGGAACATCGCAAACTCGCGGGCGAAGTGGACCAGGGGATCGCCGCACTGCTCACGGATTTGAAACAGCGCGACTTGCTCAAGGACACCCTCGTCATTTGTGGCGGCGAATTTGGCCGCACGCCGGCGGTGGAAATTCCTTCGCCCGGCACGCCGGGGAAAGGCAAAGGCCGCGACCACAATCATTACGGCTTCACCGTGTGGCTGGCCGGCGGCGGCGTGAAAGGCGGGACAGTATATGGCGCAACGGACGAATTCGGATTCCGCGCGGTGGAAAACCCGGTTCACGTTCATGATCTGCACGCCACCATGCTGCATCTGCTGGGCTTCGATCACGAGCAACTCACCTACCGATATGCGGGTCGCGATTTCCGGCTGACGGATGTGAGCGGCGAGGTGGTGAAGGAAATAATTGCTTAGCCCTAGCCTTTGAGTTTGAGCCTTCTCGCGTCGGCATGTGTGCAATGCTCTTGGGTGGAGGTACAGTATTCTTTGATTCCGCTCAGCGAAACTGTCACAAATAGCTGCGAGCACCAACCCATGAAATCGTCTGAATCCGCCGAGAGCGAAACGCAAGGACCACCCGAGTCGCCGGTGTTCGTGACGACGAGCTGGTCGGTGGTGGTGTTGGCCAAAGAGAAGGACTCGCCGGAAGCCGCCCGCGCACTGGAACAACTCTGCCGGGCATATTGGTTTCCGCTTTACGCGCATGTCCGCCGGCTCGGACGCAGTCCGGCCGATGCAGAGGACCTTATCCAATCCTTTTTCGCGCGCTTGCTGGAAAAGGATTGGCTTGCCGTCGCTGACCGGGAACGGGGACGCTTTCGATCCTTTCTGCTCGGTTCGTTGAAGCACTTTCTGGCCAACGAATGGGACAAGGCGCGCGCGCTTAAGCGTGGGGGGCACGTGCGGTGGGTGTCGCTGGACGCGCCGGTCGGCGAAGATCGGCTGCAACACGAACCCGTCGCGAAAGGGTCACCCGACCGGGAATTTGACCGTCGCTGGGCGTTGACGCTGCTGGACGCGGTGTTGGGCCGGCTGGAGAAAGAATACATGCAGGCTGGCAAGGCGAAATTGTTCGGACAACTCAAGCTCTCACTCGGCAGCGACCGGGCGGAGGTGAATTACACGCAACTGGCCGGCGAACTGGCGATGAGCGAGGGCGCCGTCCGGGTGGCGGTCCACCGGTTGCGACAACACTATCGGGAATTGCTCCGGGACGAGATCGCCCAGACGGTGGCCACCGCGTCCGAGGTGGAGGATGAACTGCGGCAGTTGTTCCAGGCGCTGGCTGGTTGAGAAATTCTGTAACAATCGGCGGGCGATGCTTCATGGACGAGTGACAGGGCCGCCATGAGGGCGTCCCGGAAGCAAAGTAACCGATATGAATTCGAGCAATGTAATCCACTGGGTCGTCACCCTGCCGCTGGTGGGGCTGGCGGTCATTGCCTTTCTGGCCGTGGCCGCCATCGCTCTTTTCCCGCTGGTTCGCCGGCTTTTCCAAGCCAGGACCACCAGTTCAAACCGACAAACCATCCGGCTCGAGCCTCCGACGGAACCAGCGCCCGCTGTCCCGCCGTCCGGAGTGAGCCACTGCCCACGCTGCTGGAGCGCGCTCGCGCCCGGCGTGGCGCAGGGACTCTGCCCGCAATGCGTGCTGGCGGCCGGGTTTGAAACGCAGGCTGACCAGTCACCTGGCGGCGAGTCGAGGTCCGAGGCCAGCGCAGTTCCCGGGGTGGCTGAACTGGCGCGGCATTTTCCGCAGCTTGAAATCCTGGGACTACTCGGGCGCGGCGGCATGGGTTGGGTGTTCAAGGCGCGGCAGAAGAATCTGGACCGGTTTGTGGCCCTCAAGGTGTTGCCGCCCGAGGTCGGGAAGGACCCGGCTTTCGCGGAGCGCTTTCAGCGCGAGGCCCGCGCCCTGGCCCGGCTCAATCATCCCAACATCGTCGCGATTTACGACTTTGGTCGGGCCGGGCCGTATTACTTTTTCGTCATGGAGTTCGTGGACGGCGCGAACCTGCGTGAGCTGGAGCGATCACGGCGGTTAAGCCCCGAGGAAGCGTTTGCCGTGGTGCCGAAAATCTGCGAAGCCCTCCAATACGCGCACGAGGAGGGCATCGTCCATCGCGACATCAAGCCGGAGAACATTCTCCTGGACGCCAAGGGCCGGGTGAAGATCGCCGACTTCGGCATCGCCAAGCTGGTCGGGCGCAAGGAGGACATCACCTTGACTGGCTCGCGAAGTCTGCTGGGCACGCCGCATTACATGGCGCCCGAGCAGGTGGAAACGCCCAACAAAGTAGATCATCGCGCCGACATCTACGCCCTCGGCGTGGTGTTCTACGAAATGCTGACGGGCGAACTGCCGATGGGCCGGTTCGAGCCACCGTCGAAGAAATTGCAGGTGGACGTGCGGGTGGATGAGGTCGTGCTCAAATCGCTCGAGCGCGATCCCGAGCGGCGTTACCAGACGGTGAGCGCGGTAAAGACCGATTTGGAGAATCTCAGCCAGGGCGGCGCGGCGGTGAGTCCTTCGGCTGGCGGCGCGCCTTCGCCGACAGCGACCGGGTCAAGGGCCGGCGCACTGAGTTATGTCAGCCAGGCCTGGCGTGATTGGTGGGCGGAACGTGCCAAGTGGTTTGCCATCGCCGTGCAGACCCTGCTGGTCATCGGACACTTTGTCTGCCTGTTCACCTTCTTCAACACCTCAATCAAGAACGATTGGGAAAGCGGCGGGAAACGGCAGTTCACCTACACCGTAGGCACGGCGGACCCCTGGTACCGCTTTGAGACGTATCCGCAGCCTCACACGCCGTTCCGGTCGGGCTTGTACCTTTTGAGCAGCTCGATGCTGTTTCCCGTTGCCGGATTCGCGCTCTATTACGCTTTCTGGCGGATCGAAAAGGCGCGCAAGCCAAAGGCCGGCTGGTGGAGTTCGCCCGCGCCGCTGGCCATCGGCTGGGCACTCTGGGCCATCACGGCCGTGGGCCTGGGCAACTGGTTTGGACACAACGCGCTCAAGGAGAATCAGGTGGGCGGCGGACTCTTGGCGCCCGAGTTGCGCGCCGCGATGGACATCCGCGGTGTCGAAGACCGCGACGACGCCCTGCGCAAGATGGCTTTGCTCGCGGCCCCGGCGGGCGACGTGGCGGCGGTGATACGCGCGGTCGAGGGGATTCGCGCCAACGAGTTGCGCGACCAGACCGCCGCAGACTGCGCGTTGGAGTTGGCACAACTGAACAAGATAGCTGACGCGACTGCGGTGGCGCAGAAGATTCGCACATCTTCGCTCCACGATACGATCCTGGAAAGAATCGCGAGCGGCAGCGTTGGGCGCTGAGTTCGCACGAGGCGCAGTGGCCGGGACGACGGCGAGGACAAGCGTGCCCTCCGCCCAAACCCGTCGGCTCGCAGGGGAGCAAAAGCTCCTCGCGACCAGCCTTACTCCCAAATCATCATGGTCTCTGCGGTGTGTCAGGCAGCGGCAGCACGGCGGCGCAGGCGCGGCGCAGGTACTCTTCGTACGCCCAATCTCCGCTGCTGCCGGTCTGGCGCGTAATCACCAGATCCAGGCTCGGCACGAAGGCAATGAGTTGCCCACCCGAGCCGGGCTTGCTGCGGGCGTCGGTGGGAATGCCATCGCCACTGCGACCGCTCTCCTGACGGTGGCGCGCCGGTAATTCCCAGCCGTGCGAGAAGACTTGCGGGTTCAACCTCCACCGCATTTCCGGCGTCGTCACCGAATGGGTCGGTGCCGCCGTTTCCTGCACAAACCATTTCGGGATCACCTGCTGCTGCTCCCACCGCCCCTCGCGCAACATGCAGTAGGCGATGCGCGCCAGATCGCGCGCTGGCATGCCCAGCCCGTGCGAAGGATGCCGTCCGATATTCGCGCGGCCGTCGTAGAACTGAAACCACCAGTGCTCAATGCCGAGCGGTTCGAATAACGCCTCTATGGCGAATTGATCGTAGGTCTTGCCGGTGACCGTTTCGCACACCAAGGCCGCGTGCGTCAAACCGTGGGTCGAATAGCCGCAAGCCGTCCCCGGATCGAACGCCAGCTTCGCGGTGCGCGCGTCGCCGGTGTGGCCGAGGATGTATTCCCACGAACCGTCATTGGGCGCGCCCGTTGCCTCGGGGCACAGGCCGGAGGTGTGATTGAAAAGCTGCTTCACCGTAATCTGCGCCTTGCGCGGGTCGCTCAACGGTTGTGCCCACGGGATGAAATCGAAGGCGTGGTCATCGAAGGTCATCTTCCGCGGCGTCTGGCCGTGCTGGCTCTGTTCGGAGGCGATCGCCAGCACCGTCGCGCACACGGCTTTCGACACCGACGCCACGCGGCGCGCGTCCGTCTTCGCGCTGTTGCCGCGCTCGACTTCGAGTACGATGTAACCATGCCGGATGACCACGGCGGCGAAGTTTCGGTTGTCGGACTTCAAGAGCCAGTCGCGCAGTTCGTCGAGCTTGCTGGGGTCCATGCCGGCCAATTGGCGGATCTCGTCCGCTTTTTCCAACTTGCGCCAGCCGCCCTGCGATTCCGGCAGGGGGAAGTAATCGCCCGCCGCATACGTCCGCCGCGTTGGCGTGGTCAACGCCCGCAGTTGGGCGTAGAACACCGGATCATCGGCCGCCCCGTCGAAACGGAACGGGAACGTTTGGTTGTGGTCCTTCAGCATCAGGCCATAGGCGCATCCGTTCGTCACCGATGCTTGCAGCGCCGCCGCGGCGCGGTCCCCCACCTTGTCATCCTCGTTGCAGACGATCGGTTTGCCGAACTGCTTCAGCGCGGCGATGCGTTCCGGGATATGCTCTACCTTCGTACCGTTCCAATGCGGCGTGAGGAAGTCGCTTGCTTCCGCCACCTCGGAGTGAATTTTCCCATCGCCGTAACCACTGGCGGTGACAAGCAGGCCCGGCACCGTCTCCTTGACCAGCCGGATCAGGCTGGCCTGGCCTTGGGGATCGCGGATCAATGCATGTGCGAACCCGCTGTGCGGATACTCATTCGCAACCTCGACCACCACGTTTCTGAATCCGCGCGACTGAATCCAATTCGCGACATTTACGATGCCCGCACGAATCGCTGATTCATCGCGCAAAATCTTCGATTGCCGCTGGTAGTAAAGTCCGAGGATCACCACGACGCCATGGCGGTCACACGCGCGGACGACGCGCTCGACGCGTGTGAGGTAGTCCGTCCGCAAACTCCCATCCGGTTCGAATGCCGAGTTCACCGCGCCTTCATACCCCGGCATGCCGCCCTGGAGGCAAATCGTGAACGCGTTCACACCGTGCGCGGCGTAGTCGGGGATGCGCGCGATGAAGCGGTCTGCGTTCGCCTCGGCATCGAAGTCCGGCTTGTTGCGGTCCTCGAACACCGCGTTGACCATGCGCACGTTCATCAGCAAGCCCTCAGCGGCGCTGCCGGGATTCGTAAGGCGTTCGTTGATGAACCAGCGTTCCTCGCCCACGGTGACCCGCGTCTGCGCGAGTTCTGCGGCGGAGACACTGGAGCCGTTGGCAAGGAGCACAAAGAGCAGGCAGGCGAACGCCAGAGTTTTCATGGGTTTTGTTTGCTCTCGCGCTTCAGGTGCAGGATGGCTCCCGAATCCAATGGCGCTGTAAACGTGCGTGCCGCGCCGCCGCTCGTGGAGCTGGTCGCGACCGTCCGGCCTTCAATCGGATGTACCCAGGCCACCTGATACACTCCTGGCGCGTCTGCGAGATTCAAGTTCACTTCCACTTCGTCCGGCGCATAGACCAGGTACTCGTTTCCGGGATCGGCCAGACAATAGCCGGCACTGGCCAGTTCCCCGCGCGGCGTCATCGCTGCGAGATTCACGCGCTCGGCCAGGCGGCGCGTCACGCCCATCGCGCGGCGCACGGGTTCCCATTTTGAGTCCGCGCCGCCTTGCAGCACCTCCTGCTTGTAGGGGTCCATGAAGAGGGGATTCAGTCCACGGAAGAAACTCTTCCATACCCAGGCGACGTCGCCGCCGATGCCCCAGAGATGATCGGTGTCGGTCAGGATCACTTTCCGCCCTTCGGCGGGCGGCGGGTTGTTACGGTAGTTGAACTCGCCCGCGTCGGGGTTGGGCGAAATCCAGTCGGCGGAACTCTTCAACAGATTCGCGTTGGCCCCGCGCTGTTTCGGGTCGCGCGCGTATTGGAAGGTCATCCCCACCGGATGCTGCTTTGGTTTGGTTTTCTCGTAGTCGTGGATGAAGCGGATGAAATGCTCCTGCCATTCGGTCGAATACGCGCCGCTCTCGTTGGCGATTTCATAGAGCACGTTGTCCAGGTCGTTGACGGTGTCAATGACCTTGCGCACGTAGGCTTCCTGAAACTTGGTCGCGGCGGGAACGCGCAGCGTGTGGACTTCCAGGCCGTTCCCGTCGCCATCGGCGTCGCCGTTGAGGTTGTTGACGTTGTTGTCTGGGTGAAACGGATGCGCTTTCCAGGCATCGGTGACGTGTTGCACGCCCCAACCCTCAAACAGCATCACTGCAACATAGATGCCCCGGGCCCGCGCCGCGTCCACGCGCGAACGCAGCCGCTGAAAGTAGGCGTCGTTGAACTGGTTGAGATCGAATCTGGGCTTGCCATCGAGCGCCTGGCCCGGTCCCGTCCGCGCCCACGGATGCGGCGCGGTCACGAGTTGCTTGGCGGACTTCTTGTCGTTGGCCGACGTGTCCCAACTCAACAGTTCCCAACGCCAGAGCCGGATGAAGTTGTGGTCGTGTTTCACGAGGAAGTCCAAGTAGGCGTTGAAGTCGAACGTCGGCGGCGGGTCCGTCTCACCCATGTCCTGCAAGTTGTCCCAAGTGTGCGCGCCCGTGAGATAAACCGCGCGCCGGCCATCATCGGTGAAATAGCGCGGATTCGTGGGATGCACGCGCAACGGCCCTTGCGCGGGCAGCCGCGGTGAGACTTCGGGGGCCGCGGCCAGCGTCTGCCCCACGAACAACGCACCAGCCACCAGAGCAAGCTGGCCGGGATTCAAGAAGGCTCTCCGCCCATGGAGCGAGAGGGAATGTTGGTTTCGCATAAGTGTGTATCTCGATTCTCTCTCTGGCGTCACGCGATTCTGCCACTTGCCGCAGCTTGCTCCGATCGCTCCGTTTCTCAATCAAGGCGCCCCGCCTGCCGGCGCTCTCGGTTGCTGGCCAAATGGCGGCGGATTTCATGGTGTGGTTAACGGTTGTCCAGAGAGTGAGGCAAGCGGCGTGCGGCTGCATCTCGAAAGATCAACGCGCAGAGTGATCGTTAGCGCGTCTTGCCATAAATGTCTGCCGAGTCATATACCCGGCCCGTGGAGTTGCCGTATTCAGCATGGAAGAACGGTTCCGCTCCGGTGAATGCCGGGATGGCGTCCGGCCTGCCCATCTGGGCGGCCGCGAGGTGAAGCAAAGCTTGCGATTCGTCATTCGCCAGGCGGCAGAAGACATGGCGCGGGCTCGCAACAAACCAGCCGTTGTGGATGCGCTGCTTCAAGATGTTCCGCCCGATGCCCTCGGCCTGCTTCAGGAATTCAGCGTTGCCACCAGCCCGGTGCAGTTCCAACCAGGCAAAGAGCAGGCGCGGATTCGCGCTGTCTTTCGGGAGACCCAACTTCGGTTCGACCTTGGGCGATTCACCGATGTCGCCCCAGCCGTTGCCCCGAGCGATGTTCCGCGCCATCTCCCACAGGAACGCGTCACCTGAAAGGCGGAACGCCAACGCATACACCCACAGATGATCCGCGCCCGGATGCCCGGCTTTCAGCACGCGGCCCTTCGGTCCGAAATAACCGTCCTTTTTGCACACGTAACCTTCCATGCTGGTGCCGTCGGTGAGCATGGGAATGAACGCATTGTCCTTGGCGCGGTACGCGGACTTACCCCACGCGATCAATTGCTCGACCGCGTGGCGCGTGAAATCGCGCCCCTGTTCGCTCAATGCCTCGCCCAACAGCAGCCGGCCCACCTGCGGCTCAATCAGCGGCGTATTGCCGTAGCAGGGAAACAGCGTGCCCTCGACCACGTGATGGCCTTTGAAGTCGTCTCCATACTGGTACTGCGCGCGGTCGCCGAGCACCTTGCCCACGTCATCACACCACGCGGTCGCGCACTGGCTGAATTGAAATCCTTCCAACCCAGTCTTGGGATCACGTGTCTCGACGTAGCGCTGGGAGAAACGCTTGGCCCACACCAGGGGCTCGGGTGCGCCGGAGAGTTTGGTCAACATGCCGGCGGCGAAATAGAAATCGCTGCCGGCGTTGTGGAAGGTCAGACCCTTGCCCCAGAAGAACACCTCGCCGCCGCGATACTCGTTGGCCCATAGTTTGCCGCGTTGGTCGGGACTGCCATGACGGTTGAAATCCAGCGTCGCCCAATCCAGCACATGTCCGTTCCAGATGTTCTCGATGAGTTCTTGCGTGGCCTTGGGGTTCGCCTCCCACATCAGTTCGTAGTGCGGGAAGAAACACTTCAACTCGTGGATGCGTCCTTTGCCGCCCGGGTTGCCGGCGAACACATCATCCGAGGCGTTGTAAGCGAGGTGACCGCCCCAGGCCAGCAAGCCGCCGTTGTTTTGTGTGCCGTAGCGCAGATGATCGAACGCGTAGCGCAGCGTTTCCAACGCGGCATCCCTGTAGCGCGCCTCGCCCGTGAGCCGCGTCAACCCGTCGAGCGTGCGAAAGAGGCCTTGCTGATTGGCGAGGTTGCAGAGCACCCACTCCTTGCCGTCGGCCCATTTCCACTTCACCGGCTCGCCTGTGTCCACGTTCAGGCCGTCCACAAACAGCGGCGTGGGTTTGCCGTAAACGTCCCGTCCCTGTGCGAGAGCTTGGTCGGCGAACTGGCGCACGGCGGTGACAAAGGGAGCGGCGTTGGCTGGCGGAGATTCCGCCGCGGCAACCGGGTGCAGCATAGTGAGCGACGCACAAGCAAAGCCCAGCAAGGTCCGCCAGGCCGTCTGCGCTTCCGAAGCTATGGTTCTCATGGGAGACTCTTCCAAAAGTGTGGCAGCGGATGTCCGTCCGCTCTCGATTCTTGGAGAATGCAGCGGACTGACGTCCACTGCGACAAAGCATTGAAAACGTGGCATCGTGTTCGCCGTTTAACTGCCGCTGGTCGGCGCTCATTCAGCCCGCCGCGTTGTGAGGGCAGCAACCCAATGCCCTTTCGCGGGCGCGGTGATTGTGACGGTGCTGCCGCCCTGGATAGGTTCGCGCTTGCCCCACTCGCCCGTGTTGAGGTCAATCCAGCGAACGTCGAACGTGCCAGTCACCGCCTTCAGGTCCAAGCCCACCGCGCCGCCATCGGTAAAGTAAAGAGCGTAAGCCTGCCCGGCCTTTGCCGCGAGGTAGGCTTCGTTGTTCTCGCGCTCGTTGAGCAGGTGGTTCGCAGGTTCAACGTCCCAGAGTCTGATGAGGGACTCCAACTTTCGGGCGGCCTTGATGGACGCGATGGCGGGTGCAGACAAGCCCAAGCCCGAATCCGGCCGATGGAATCGAACCGCCGCCGCGCCGCCAATGAGGTGCCGCCAGAGCCGTTCGACGCCGTCGCGGTTGTTGCCGTAGCGGCCCGTGTCCGCGCCGTAGGTCTTCACCGTATTCAACGGGCGGGGCTGCTTGGCGGTGTATTGCCGCACCCATTGGAAGTTGTCCCAGTGCTCCTGGCCCTTCTTCTGGTTGTTCTGGGAAACGTCGCAGAAGTCGTAGCGCTCGGGATGATCGAACGTGCGCTTGTGTCGGTCGGCTTTCAAATCCCAATCATCCCACATCTCAGTTACGCAAACCTGTTTGCCGGCTTGGCGGGCGCGTTGTTTGATGAACTCCGCCCAGTAAGCGCCCCAGGCCTCCTCGCCGGAGGTTTCGTTGTCCATGCAATACAGCACGTGATCGTGCTTAAGCGAGTAGGAGAGCAGCTTGTCCACAAACCGCTGCTGATACTTGAAGACGACGGTGTTGTTGCGTTGTTTGGGTGTCGTGAAAAAGAACGGCTGCTTGTTCTGCCCGGGATGATCGGGATACTCCGCGGCCAGCCCGGATTGCTCGTGGGAATAATTGATGTTGTTCTTAGGATTGTAAGGATGCGGCGGCCAGTTCTTCGTGGAGTAATCAAACCGGTCCCACACTTCGATCTGCACAATGATGTCGCGCTCGGCGGTCCACTTGAGCATCGTTTCAAAGCGCCTCCAGTATTCGTCGTTCCACTGCTCCAGGTCGTATTTCCCGTCGGGCAATTGCTTGAAGGGATAGACCTCGAAGTCATGGTCTTTGCGATCGCTCATGGTGTTGCGGATGTAATTGCCGCCAACGGCTTTCATCGCGTCGAGATGCGATTTGAGATCGGGAATCTGAAACAGGCTGTCATCTTTGCTGCCGCCCACGAGCAACACCGGCTGGCCCTTGAACTGCCAATAGCGCGGGTTCTTCTCGTAAGGGCAGATGCGGCCCGGATTTTCCGCCGCGAACGCAGTCACCGCCAGCGACGTGGCCACGAGCGCAACGATAAAGACGATTGGGGGCCGGTTGATGACAGGATTGGCGAACAACCGCTGGGGAGGGTGCGTTTGCATGGTCGTTTTGTTGCTGGAGGTTTGCTGCTGCTGCGAATTGGCCGTCGCGTTCACGGATTTACCGTAAGTCCATCCCATCCGTCTGGCCAGTCCCAATTCACATTCCACCGCAGGTGCGAGGACAATCCGTTTGGCGCGCTACGCTGAAGCCCGCGCGCCGGGCCACCGTGCGGACAAACGCGGAATCAAGCGGAGAATCACTTCTTGCGCAGGCTCAACCGCCGGCATACACGGGGACGAGATACGTCTCCTCAAAATCCAGGCCCGGCAAATCGAGTTTCACTTCCAGTTCCCAAAACACCGGGCGGGCGGCGTGTAAATGGGTGGGCAGCGCATCGGCGCCCGGCTCGAAGCGCAGTTCGATGTCTTCTTGCGGCTGGAAGGTGTGTTCGCGATCCAGAAACCATGTCCCGCTCCATTTTTGTTCATGCACCATGCGGGTGGATCGGTTCTTCCCGCTGCCGTGTGATTCGAACCACTCTTCCACACAGCGCAACGTAAAGCTGCCTCGTCTGGCCCGTGCGATGCCGGTGGCCGGCTGCCATCTTACCACGACCGGCTTCGTCAGCCGGAAGGGAAATTCGGCAAACTCGATGCGCGACCCGCCGAATTTGATCGCGCGCCCCAGAAGCAGCAACGCCTGCCACCAGACGGCCAGCAGAATGAGATCAAACAGAATGACAATGGCCTTCACCATCCAGGGCGCTTGCGTCCAGAATCCCCAGTAATTGAAGATTGAGAGGAACAAGGTCACGAAGGCGGCCCCACCCAGCGCCCGTGCCGGGCGCCGCCAACGGTTCACGGCATAGCCTTGCGGATTCCAGTCGTAGTCAGCCACGGCCGGTTCGCCCGCATGGCGTTGCATCACTTCCTTTCGCCGCCGGTTCGCGGTGTATTGCCGCCCGGCCATGCCCCACACCATAAGGCCGGCCAACGCGAATATGGCGCCAAAAACCGTCAATACCCAGTAGGGCGCGTGAACGCCTTTCGGATCCACGGGAATTACCTTTGTGCCCACGAAGATGATCAGCGTTCCAACCAATACGAACACGCCGCCAAAGACAAACGCCCCCAGCGTGGAAAACCCCGTCCGCGAACCGCGCGACTCGGTTCGACCCGACAAACGATGACGGTCCGCGGAGGTTTCGTAGCGGTCGAGAGTCATTGCCGTTGCACCATAGGCGGCTGCGCACAGCAAGGAAAGTGCAGACGATCCGCGCGGCGATGGTGTGAGCCGACTCAGGTCGGCTGCTGCCCGAATCAGGCGCAGGTGTTCGGATGCATCAGGCACATCAACGCGAGTTCCTTGCGGCGCTCGATCTTGCCGTAGGTGGCCTCGCCGTGGACGGTGAACTCGGTGTTCTGGCCCATGAACGTGGTGGTGGCCTGCCGGGCCGTAGGTGGACTCAAACACGAAATCAGTCCGATGTGCGTTGCTGGTAATTCTTGAGATCCGCGTCAGTTACTGCTTCCGGTGGCACGAGTTTGTAGTGTTTCTCCGAACTGATGCTCACGCTGCCGTTGCTTTCCTCGAATTCAAACAAGGCAATCTCGCCGCCTTCCATGAACTGTGCGCCTATCGGCCTGCAAATCAGGCCGAGAAATTTGTGGGCACACACCGCAAAGTCTTGTTCGATTTGAACCACGTTCAGTTTGTCCGTGCCGCCCTTGGCTTGAATCGGAAAGATGTAGTGTGATCCCTTCTTGTCCACACCGACGTAAAGCTCGTCGGTTTCGACCTGCCCCATCTCCGGCACTGTAGTGCGCAGATGGTTTTGCAGCGAGTAGCAGGTCACACCCGTGAAAATATCCACGAGCCGGTTGTAGCGGAGACGAGCAAGCAGAGCCTGTTCATCGTTGAAGGCATACTTCGTCACGATGCCGGGCGTAGCGTCAGGAACTTTCGTAATCGCGAGGTTTGCGTTTGGCTGAATCGGTTTGTCGGCAACCAGCACCAACCGGTAGCGGGCCTTGCCGGTCGGACGAATGATCCACGTTTCACCTTGGCCTGCCGCAGAGCGAATCTGCTCCGGCAAGTCGGCGCGATAGCGAAAACTGTAGATCAAATCACCGAGGTTTTTCGGAAGCTTGATGCGAAGCTGTCGAGCGACTGTTTCGATTTCGCCGCGCTCGAAATCTACCTGCTTCACACCTGATTTGAATTTTGAAGTGAAAATCCGTTCGATGATTGCCGCATAACGGTTCGTTCGTTTCATTTCGACCCCTTCTTCTCACGCTTGTCGCCTGGCCAGCGCAACACAACCACTTCTTCGCGCAATTGCTCACGAGTCGCCGTTGCCAAACGAGTACGAAACAAATCGAGGCCGACAACTTCGTAGCCAAGTGATTCAGCAATGTCCGCGAGAAGTTGGCCGGTTCGAATCATCACGCGCAGATAAGATGCTTGGTCGCCAACCACGTAAGCCAGTTGTGCGCCTGGCCGAAGCACTCGGCGCAACTCGGCAAGGTGTCGGGTCATGCCGCCGAAGTAGAGCTTCGTTACGCGCGCATAGAGGCGCTCAAAGCCAGAGTCTTTGTTAAGTTCGATCCGCCGATTTTCAATTGCTGCCGCGATACGTTCAATTTCTTGGTGGCCTGCGACGTGAGAGTCGTCCGCATCGGACTTGTAAACTCCGCGCGTGTTGGAACGAACCAAGTTTTTCTTGAGGTCCCGCAAGTCCTCCTTCGACTTGATGAAGCCCAGCAACACTGATTCGAGACGGGTCGTACGAGTGTAGTCTTTCTCATTCGGATACGGCGGCGATGTAATTACTGCATCAACCGAATTCGCCGGCAACATGCTCGCCCCCTCGCGTGCGTCCGCTTGATAAATCACGGCTTCGGGTGTTTCACCGCGCGGTAGAATTTCCAAGTCCTGCGCCATTGCTTTGACACCATCCAACCAAAGGGAAACAACAGGCGCATCGCGCTTGGCCTGACCCACGCCAACTTCAGGTCCGAAATGCAGGTTGCTGATTCCGTTCACAAGCGCCGTGGCCAATCCAAGGCGTTCGTGATTGACGAACCGGTCATCATGGTGCTCGGCTAACGCTTCGAGCAAAACGAGGGCCTTGTGAAGAGGGAGTGGGCTGATTGAGTTCGTGAGCAGCAGGTTGGTGACTTCCGTCGGCAGAGTGCGCAGAGGCGCTTTCTTGACAACAGGGCGTTCAAGCAGGCGCTGAGTGTCATCCTCAAAATACCCGTCACGCTCCAACCGCTCATTGGCCGTATCCGCAACCGTGAGGGCGTGGCGCAAAAGCTTTTGCGGGTCAATGTTCCACTGGACCTTCGTTCGACTGGCAAAACACGCCACCGGGTTCGACTCCAATCCAACGGCTCGGATACCAAGCTTTTTACATTCAACCACAGTAGTTCCGGTGCCGCAGAACGGGTCCAAGACCTGGTGTCGCCCATTCAGTCCGAACTTCTCCGCGTAGTCGCGGACCAGATGCGGCGGGAATGAGAGCACGAAGCGGTACCACTGATGTGCGGCGCGGTCAGACATCTTCAATTTGTTGTCCTCACGTTCAGCCTTCTCCAGTCGGCGCGACGGCGCAGAATGTGCCTGCGCTTGCTGCTTCGGAAGCGAGAACGCAGGAAGTGTTGGTTGCTCAACGATCATTTTCTCGGGAGGAAAGTGTGACTTGTTTTGAAGGTTCGTAGAGTCGAAACACGACGTTTGCTCCGCCAACGTCACGCACCGAAACAGCCCCGCCGTCAACTTCAGCAATTGCGAGAGCGTTTTCGGTGAAGTCGGCAGCCCACAAGCAACCCTCAGTATCTCGCCACTCGACGGAAAGCGCCAGATCGTCATCTTCGCCCTGAACCCCGTGCGAAGTCCGCAATTCAACCGTGAAGCCTGGCTCCACTGTGACAATCGGGGCGTCCACCAGACAACGGAGAATTTCTGACGCGCGATTTTGCATGAGCACATTCTTAACAACACTTCGCTACTTCACAAGCTCTGTGTCCACCAAGCGCAATTGCCAAGCCTAAAGGAGAATGGCGGCGTTATCCCGCCGCACCACTCTGCAATTCAGAAACTTCGCTTCAAATAATCGCCGCCAGTTCCTGCAACGTGCGCCAGTTTTAGAGGCGCTCTTGTTTCGCTTTGAAAAGGTTCTCGCTCGGGTTGCCGTCTTTGTCGAAGTGTTTCGAGAAGCGGCCTCGCCCCGTGGGATAGCGTGGCCGGACCTCCTGGGCAGTCGAGCGGACCCCGGCGGACGGGTGCGTCGTAACGTCTCAAGCGTGTTTATCCCATGGGGCAAGGTGCGCGCGAAGCGGATGAAGTCATAGACTTCGTTCGTCTTCGGCTCGATGAAGAAATCCTGTTTCTCGGAGGGGTTGCCCTGGAGGCTGAGGCGTGCGCGATCTTGTCGCCTTTGCGCGGGTCATACATGAGCACGGGGAACGTGCGCGTGTCCACGGCGAGCTTGCTTTGTTGCATCAGACAAAAATGCAGCCAAAAATCCAAGTTGCAGAGCGGAAGGCATCAGCGCATATTTTGCGCATGGTCGCCCATGTGACAAAAGATGGTCTGGTCATTCCGCGCCGTTTGCTGCGGGGCATCAAACGGGTCGAGCTTCGGCGCGGCAAAAACCGGATCACGCTCTTTCCAGCCGACCAGGTTGACCCGATTGCCGGGCTGGGCCGGAAACCCGTAACGTGCGGCGTGCCTGACGGATCAACCCAACACGACCGGCATCTTTACAACGGCAAGGCATGACGCCGGTCTTTCTCGACACCGGCTATCTCATCGCGCTCGAAGCCAGCGACGACGAAAATCACCGCGCTGCTTTACGTCACTGGCAAACCTTCCGCCGCAAACTCCCGCCACTGGTCACGACTTCGCTTGTGCTTTCCGAAACCGTCACGTTCTTCAATTCACGCGGCCAGCACGCCAAGGCGGTTGAAGTTGGAAACCGGCTGTTGGAAAGCCCCAGCGTCACCTTGGTGCAAGTGGATGATGCCCTGTTGCAGCGAGACTGGGAATACTTTCAAAAGCACGGGGACAAATCCTTCTCGTTGACCGATGGCGTCTCGTTCGTATTGATGAAAGAGCGCGGGATCAATCGGGCACTGGCCTTCGACAAGCACTTTGCTCAGGCGGGATTCACAAAGCTGCCGTGATAGCATGCGTTTCATTGTCGGCGGTCAGGTGGACAAGGGCGCGGGCGAGATCCGGCGAAGGACCACGCGCCAGCGGGCGCAGGGACTTCTCCAGCCTGACCATGTCGCCGTGCAGTTTCATGCGCGTAGGCTAAACCGCGTCCGCCCGGCATTCCGAGCATTCGGTGGACAATTTCACTTGGCTTGCTCATCAGTCGTAGGTAGTCCAAAGAACACGCGAACACGATACGCGGCGAGATGCTCTTTCAGATCGGGAATCTGGAACAGATTGTCATCTTTGCTCCCGCCCACGAGCAACATCGGCTGGCCCTTGAACTGCCAGTAACGCGGATTCTTTTCGTAAGGGCGGATGCGATCGGAATTCTCGGCAGACCTACGTTCCGCTCACGTCCACGCACACCACGTCACCCGCGGCATTGCGGCAATAGATCTTGCCGTTCGACAAGACCGGGGTGGTCCAGCATTTACCGCTGAGAACCTGGGCGCGGGAGATGGGTTTGAATCCTGCCGGAGTGGCCTCGGCCACCATCAGGATGCCGCGCTCGCTTAACACGATCAATTTGCCATCGGCCATGCTCAACGACCCCTTGCCCACGGATTTCTCCGTCCACTTCACTTCGCCGGTTTCAAACACCAGGCAACGAAGCTGGTTCTCGTCCACGCCATAAAGATGGCCTTGCCACAGGACGCAACTGTTCATGTGGTTGCGCATATTGCGGTTGTCCCAAACATTGGTGGGCGGAGAAGTGCTGACGTCGAACACACCGCCACCGCGATTGTAACCCGAGGAGATGAAAACTTTATTGCCCAACAAGATGGGGTCGGCGGCGTTGACGTCATATTGCGTCTTCCATGGAAAACGCCAAATTTCCTTGCCGTCCTTGACCCGCAGCGCGACGACGTCCTGCTTGATGGCCATGGCGACGGCGGCCTCGCCCCCGGCCTTGAAGGGTACGGCGGTGGAATAACCTGCGGGATCACTTCCCGATGACCAAATCACTGTGCCGGACTGCTTGTCGAGCGCCGCGCCGGCCGCACCCACGTTCACAATGGCCAGATTGCCTTCGATCAACACCGAACTGGCGAAGCCCCACGTCGGCATTTCGGCCTTCAATTCCTCCATCAGGTTTTTCGTCCAGATCACCTTCCCGCTGGCCGCGTCCAGGCAATGGATCACGCCGCGTTTGCTCAACGTGTAAACCCGGTTGCCATCCACGGTGGGCGTGGCGCTGGGACCGCCTTCGTAATACTTGGGATCCAGCGCGCTGGGATAGGCATGTTTCCAGACTTCCGCACCCGTGTTGGCGTCGAAACAAAAAATCGTATCGGTGTCTTTGGTGTTGCCGACGGTAAAAACCCGTCCCTGGCTGACGGCAAACGAGGCAAACCCGATGCCGACTTTTGCCGTCCACAGTTGTTTGGGACCGCTGGCGGGCCAAGTAGTGGACCAGCCGGTTTCCTTCGATATGCCATTGGCATCCGGGCCGCGCCAACGAGGCCAATCCGCGGCGGTGGCAGACAGGGTCATCGTCAGTAAGCCGGTGACCAAGGAGGAATGAATGAGCTTTTGCATGGTTGGACACTTAGCCCAGCCTTGTGCGTGTGTCAATCGCGCGGGGACGTCGTGCCGGGCAATGGCTCGCCGCAGCCAGTTCACGCCCATGCGGTGCGGTGATGGATCAACAGTTTCAGGCCAAACCAGAGATTTGCGACTCCCTGGTAATTGGCATCACGGTTTCATCGAGTTGTCCAACTCACCGATTGCGAAGCCAAACGTGTTGGGTTTGATCTCCTCTTGGCGCATCGCTCGCCGCTTGGCGGTTGTGCAGATTGGCCGCTCGCAAATAAAGAAAGCCGGGCCACAGATTCTGCGCCCGGCCTTTGGAATTCCAGCCCGCTGCCCTCAGGGTTTCCAGATCATGTCCGCGACCGTCCGGTTGGCGGGAATGAACGGCAGTACGTGTTCGGTGTAGGGCACGATCACGTCCAAGACGTAAGGTTCATCCGCGTCGAGCATCCGTTGGATGGCGGGGCGGAGGTCCTGCTTGTACATCACGCGCTCGCATTTCACGTTGAAGGAATTGCACACACGCACGTAATCGGGGTAAATCTGCGCGCGGTCGTCGGGGTTGCCGAGGTAGGTGTGACCGCGGTTGCCGGCGTAGAACTTATCCTCCCATTGCACCACCATGCCGAGGTGCTGGTTGTTGAGGATGATGGCCTTGGCGGCGATCTTCTCCACGTGCGCGGTGGCCAGTTCTTGAATGTTCATCAGGAACGATCCGTCGCCGTCAATGTCAATGACCTGCTTGTCCGGGTGGGCGACCTTGATGCCGAGCGCCGCCGGATAACCAAAGCCCATCGAACCCAGACCCGCGCTGGTGATGAACTGGCGGGGCCGCGTGTACTTGTACCATTGCCCGGCCCACATTTGGTGCTGGCCCACACCCGTGGTGATATAGGCCTCGCCCTGGGTGAGTTCGTAAAGCGCCTCGACGACCATTTGTTGCAGGATGATCTGGTTTTCCTGGCCCGTGAGATGGTCTTTCATGTGGTCGCTGTGCGCGATTTCGGCGGTGATGCCGTAGCTGAACGGGGCTTTCTGCTTCCACTTTTCGATTTGCGCCAACCAGGCGGTGTGCTTTTTGTTCAAAGGCCGGCGGGCCAGCATCGCGTTGAGCCGCGTGAGCGCGTCCTTGATGTCGCCCACGACGGGGAGTTGCACCCGCCGGTTCTTGTTCAACTCGGACGCGTCAATGTCCACATGAACGATCGTGCCGTGTTTGCAGAATTCCTCGAACTTGCCGGTCACGCGGTCGTCGAAGCGCACGCCGAACGCGAGCAACAGGTCCGCGCCGTCCTTCACCTTCACCATGGGGTCGTTGAACGACTTGCGCGGTTCGTACTCGCCGTTGACTGCCCAATTGGCGTAGGCCGCGCCATGCATGCCCAGCCAGCGCAATGAGAGCGGGTGCGTTTCCGGAAAACCGCCCACGCCCATGAGGGTCGTGGTCACGGGAATCTGAGTGGCCTCGGCGAACTTTCGCAGTTCCTCGGCCGCGCCGCTGGTGATGATGCCGCCACCGCAGTAAAGCACCGGGCGCTCGGCCTTTTCGATGAGGCCCATGATCTCATTGAGCGCCACTTCGTCGGCACGCAGATCGGGCTGATTGTAGCCGCGCAAGGACTTCTTGACTTGTTCGAGAGTGGGCCAGACGGGCTGGGTTTTGGCTTGTTGAATGTTCTTGGGCAGGTCAATCACCACCGGGCCGGGCCGGCCGGTTTGCGCAATGTAAAACGCCTCCTTCACGATGCGCGGAATGTCGTTCACATCCGTGACCAGGTAAGAATGTTTCACGATGGGCAGCGTCACGCCGATGATGTCGGTTTCCTGGAAGGCACCCCGCCCGATCATGTTTGTCGTCACCTGTCCGGTGATGGCGATGAGCGGGCAGGAATCCATGTAGGCATCGGCGATGGCGGTAACGAGATTCGTCGCACCGGGGCCGCTCGTGCCCATGCAAACTCCCGCCTTGCCGGTGGCCCGCGCGTAGCCCTCGGCCGCGAAACTGCCGCCTTGCTCGTGGCGCGGGAGAATGGTGCGAATCTTCGACTTGGTGAGCGACTGATGGATTTCCATGCTCGCGCCACCGGGATAGGCAAAAATCACCTCCACGCCCTCGCGTTCGAGGGCTTCAACGAGGATGTCACGTCCAAACATGGCGGCGCCAACTTCGGCGCGCTTGACGGCGGATGTCCGGCGCCCGGAGGCGCCGTTGGCCGTGGAGGCAGGTTTCTTTCTTGTTTCGGTTGGCTTGCTCATAACGGGACGATTAAGCGTAAGCTGACGATCGGGACTCGGCGTGGTTGCCGCAACTTTGCGCCTGATCCTACTCTTCATCTTAATCTTGATCACTCTCTTTCTTCATTGGTGGCCGGCGGGTGCGGGCCAAAAAAAGAACCCACGACCGTTGCCAGCCGTGGGTTCTTGTCTAAACTGGTTTTAACCTCGACAAGAGCCATCGGCATCGCCGATTACGACGACGGCCAGAACTACTTGTCGGATGTTTCCAAACATTGCGGACATGAAATTATTGGCCGGCCAAACCGGGGTCAAGTCTTGATTCAGTTTTGATTCAGTTCGTGCGTTCTGTTCTTCCAGAAGGAGGACACGCCTGCCTTCCTCCTGGCGACGACGCCAAACTCTGAATGGATCAAGTCCGCGGCGGATTATCCACTCTGTTGTGCCGCGCTCTCCAACAACCCCCACATCTTGATGCAACCAAGACGTGACGGCCCTTGAGGAGTGGGACATCCCCTGTTGGTAGGCTACGGGCTTCACCCGATTTCACCGCCATCCCAGGCACGGCATACTGAACCAAGTGTGAGACGCAAACCGCGCAAAACCAACCTTCCGAAAACAAAGACGCCCATCCGGACATTGATCGTGGAAGATTCTCCCACTGCCAGCCGGGCGGTAGCAAACTTGCTTGAGTTGTTTCCCGCGGTTCAGCTCGTGGGCGTGGCGGGGAACGGGAATGAGGGGTGGCAGTTCACCGCGAAGTATCAGCCGGATCTTGTATTGATGGATATGGAATTGCCAGGTTTGGACGGACTCAAATTGACGGAACTGCTGCACAAACAATTTCCGGCGATGCGCCTCATTGTCACGTCTTCACATGAGGGTGGCGACTGGCAAACCGTGGTGGCGGCGCATGGGGGTGATGCTTTCGTTTCCAAAAGCCGGCTGCCGTCCGAATTGGCCGGGATTCTGGCCGGCCTCTTCCCGGAAACAACTGGGGAGGAGCCATGCCAATAGTGACCAGCACCGAAGGCGGGGACTTCCCTGAACCGGTGCAAACGCCGGCCTCTCAGTCGCTGCGCATTCTTTTGCTGGAAGACTGTGCCCAAGACGCAGAGATCATTCAGCACGAACTCCACCAGGCGGGGTTCGCCTTTCTTTGTCAGCGAGTCGAAACCGAGGCGGATTTCCGCAGCGCGCTGGACACGAACCCGGACCTCGTCATTGCCGACTACCGGTTGCCGCAGTTCGACGGATTGCGCGCGTTGGAACTGATACAACGTCTCGGACGGGAGATTCCGTTTCTGTTGGTGTCCGGCAGTCTCAGCCAGGAAATCGTGGTGGAGGCCTTGCGACGCGGAGTGGCGGATTGCCTGAACAAGAACCGGCTGCACCACCTGGGCACGGCCGTAGCCCGCGTGCTGGCCGAGCGGCAACTACGCGAACAGAAGAGACTGCTTGATCATCAGCTCCACCTGCAGGATCAGGCGCTGCAGGCCTCGGCCAACGCCATCGTCATTACTGACGTGGAGGGCGTCATTGAGTGGGTCAATCCCGCGTTCACCCGCCTGACGGGATACACCCGTGAGGAAGCCATTGGCCAGAATCCGCGTCTGCTCAAGTCCGGCAATCAGCCCCCCGAGCTCTACACAGAAATGTGGAAGATCATTTTGGCGGGCGAAGTATGGAAGGGCGAAGTGGTCAACCGCCGCAAGGATGGTGGCTTTTACATCGAGGAAATGACTATTACGCCCGTGCGGAATGGCGATGGGCAGATCCGACATTTCGTGGCGGTGAAGGAGGACGTCACCGCGCGTCGGGCGGCGGAGCAGGCCTTGCGCGAAAGCGAGGAACGCTACCGCTTGCTGGTGGAGCAGCAAAGTGAAGGTTTGGGGATACTGGATCTCGAAGACCACTTTCAATTCGCCAATCCGGCAGCAGAAACTATTTTTGGCGTGGGCCGGAGCGAGTTGGTGGGCCGGGGTCTGAGGGAATTTCTTGCGCCTGACCAGTTGGCTGAATTGCGCGCCCTGCCCCGGCTTCGGTCTGGTGGAGAGTCAAGCGCCTTCGAACTCGAGATCACTCAGCCAGGTGGCGAGCACCGGGTGCTCCTGGTTACCGTCAAGCCGCAATCAGATCACCAGGGAAAACCGACCTCCGCGTTCGTCATCTTCCGCGACGTCACCGAGCGCAAACACGCCCAGATGGTGGTGGCTCAGTCGGAACTCCGTCTGCGCCACGTCTGGGAAAACGCGCTGGTGGGCATGCGACTGACCGATGCTTCGGGCCGGCTGGTGCTGGTGAATCCCGCCTACTGCCAGTTGGTGGGCAAGCCGCGGGAAGCCCTCGAGGGGCAGTGCTTCAGCTCCGTGTTCCAGCCCGCACAACGCGAAACCATCCTGCGCGATTATGTCCAGCGGTTTGCACGCGGTGGCGATACCGAGTATCGCCCGGCCGAGGTGGTCTTCTGGAACGGCAAATGGGCTTCATTGGAAACCTCCGAGGCCTTTCTGCAAATTCCCGGTGAACCGGCCTTGTTGTTGACCGTCATCCGCGATGTTACCGAACGCGCCCGGGCGGAGCGGCGCTCCCAGGTTTTTGCCAAACTGGCAGAACAACTCAGCGCCGCGACCAGCGCGGAGGCCGCGGCGCAGGTGATTGTGGATGCTGCAGACGAATTGTTCGGCTGGGATGCCTGCTACCTGCATCTGTACGACGAGGCCAACGACCGCCTGCTGCATGTGCTGCGCATGGACACCATAGAGGGTCACAAACGCCACACGGAGCGCCTGCCGTCAGACACAAAACCCGGAGGTTTATTCCGCCGGGTACTGCAAGAGGGGAAACTGCTGGTGCTGCGCGAACCCGGCGATCCCGAGCCACGCGATACCACCCGGTTTGGTGACACTCAGCGACTTTCCGCCTCGCTCATGCTGGTGCCAATCCGGGAAGCGCAAGAAGTCCTGGGCGTGCTGTCCATTCAGAGTTACCGGCCGAAAGCCTATGATGCCGCCTGCCTGGATACGCTGCAGGCGCTGGCGGATTTCTGCGCCGGGGCGCTGCAACGAATTCACGCTCAGGAGTTGCTCATTGGCGAGCGTCAGCGCGCAGAGGAGGCTTTGCGCAGTTCGGTCCAATTCGTGCGGGCCACGCTGGACGCGTTGTCAGCACACGTGTGCGTACTGGACGAGCGCGGGGTGGTGATTGCAGTGAACCGCGCCTGGCGCCAGTTTGCGCAAAACAATCCACCCGCGCCGGCGCATGCCTTCGAGGGCGCCAACTATCTGCGAATCTGCGACCGCGCGACGGGGGCATCGGCCGAAGGCGCGCGCGAATTTGCCGAGGGCATCCGGGCGGTGTTGCGCGGGGAGTGCGAGGAGTTCCAGGCGGAGTATGCCTGCCCCTCGCCGGCCGAACCGCGTTGGTTTCTGGGACGCGTGACACGCTTCCAGCGCGGCGAAGCGGTGCGGGTGGTGGTCGCCCACGAGAACATTACCGAGCGTAAACTGGCGGAGTTGTCCTTACAGCAGCGCGAAAAGCATTTCCGATCGCTCATTGAGAACGCGGTGGATCTGATCCTCGAGGTGGATGCCACCGGCCGGGTGCAATATGCCAGTCCATCGGCGTTTCGATTGCTGGGCTACCAGCCGTCGGCGTTGGTGGGCCGGAACGCGTTGGAGTTCATCCATCACGAGGACGTGCCGGTTGCCCGGGATTCACTGACCAAGGTGGTTCAAACCAGGAACCGGTCGCCATTCAACACTTTTCGCATCCGGCATGCGGACGGGTCCTGGCGGATTCTGGAAGCTACCGGACAGACGCACGCGGAGGACAATGAATTCCGGGTGATTGTCAACGCTCGGGATGTTACCGAGCGCCAACTGATGGAGGATACCTTGCGCGAAAGTGAGCAACGGTTCCGCGAATTTGCCGAGAACATCGAGGCCGTCTTCTGGCAGGGTGAACCGGGCAGCACGCACCCCACCTACGTCAGTCCGGCGTACGAAAAAATATGGGGCCGTTCTCGTGAAGCACTGCGGACATCACCCGGCGAATGGTTGGAGGCCGTGCATCCCGAGGAGCGCGAACGGATCTCCAGAGCCATCCGCGAGCAACGATTCGCCCGGAACGAGGCCGAGGTTTGCCGCATTGTCCGTCCGGATGGTGGCGTTCGGTGGATTCGCGCCCGGGCTTTTGAAGTGCGCGACGCGCAGGGCCAGGTGCGGCGGGTGGTGGGCGTGGCGCAGGACATTACCGAACAGCGCGAGTTGGAGAACCAGCTTCGGCAGGCGCAGAAACTCGAATCCATCGGCCAGCTTACCGCCGGCGTGGCCCATGACTTCAACAACATTCTCGCCGTCGTGCAGGGCCACGCCGACCTCCTCTTGATGGACGCCCCGGCGGATTCCGCCAGCGCAGATTCCTTGCGACAGATCGCCCTCGCCGCCAAACGCGCTTCCAATCTTACCCGCCAGTTGTTGATGTTCAGCCGCAAACAAGCCATGCGCGCGGAGGCGGTGGCGCTGGATGGCGTGATCACGCAGATGGCCAAAATGCTCAAGCGCATCCTGGGCGAACACATCGCGCTGCATTTTGATTGTCAGGCACCCGAATTCCAGGTGGAGGCGGACGTGGGCATGATGGAGCAGACGATCATGAATCTTTCCGTGAACGCGCGCGACGCGATGCCGGGTGGGGGGCAGCTCAACATTGCCACCCGTCTGGTGGAGATTGATCAGGACTACTGGAAGCAGCATCCGGAATCGAGAGTTGGCAGGCACCTGTGCCTGAGCGTCACCGACACTGGCTCGGGGATTCCCCCGGAGGTCCTGCCCCGCGTTTTTGAACCCTTCTTTACCACCAAGGAAGTGGGCCGGGGCACCGGACTGGGGTTGGCGACGGTTTACGGCATCGTCAAACAACATCGCGGCTGGATCGAGGTGGATACGGCCGTAGGGCGCGGGACAACTTTCAAAATTTACTTGCCTATCATTGAGAGCAGCCGACGATCAAACGCAACCGCGCGCAGTCCTTGGCTCGCCAAGAGTGGCTCCGGGACCATTCTCCTGGTCGAGGACGAAACCGGACTGCGCTCCGTGGCCAGTGTCATCCTGCGGCGGGCCGGTTACACCGTGATCACGGCGGGTTCCGGACCGGAAGCCCTCACACTGGCCGCCGATAACCTGCCCCACATTGACCTCCTGCTTACCGATATGGTGATGCCCGATGGCATGAGCGGACGCCAGTTGGCCGAGCAACTGGACAAGCGGCGGCCGGGTATGAAGGTTCTTTATACCAGCGGCTACAGTTCCGAATTGAACGATACCAGTTTCCGGCTGCGCAAGGGCCTCCAGTTTCTGCCCAAGCCTTACGATGCCCAAGCCTTGTGCGCCGCAGTGGCCCACTGTCTGCACCCGGAGAAAGACTGACATTGATATGTGGCCAGCATCCGCCTCCTCACGCTCGAATGTTCCGCTCCCGGCATCGCTGCAATTGCCTGTCCAACTGCCAGATTATCGGCGCTGGCCACGCCGACCGGATCGCGACCGAAAATGGCGACGGTTGGTTATCCGTTTTGAAAACCATGCCTGGTCAGTGCCAGTGACCGTGAAGCTACCTCCGTCCGCGCCGTACCAGCTTGCCAGTCGTTAACTATGGCCACCCAGGATCATTGCTGGCGCCTCAGAGTCTCATTCCCCTTGCCGCGCTCCTCCAGTCGGCTTCGTATCCGTTGCCGACGCGCCTCCCAATCCCGCCAACTCGCCGTCCACGCCACGCCGGTGAAAACTGTCCGGGCCTCTGACCAGAGTTCGTCCAATGCTGATATTTCCCGACTCGCGCGGGCGTACTCGCGCCATTGCAGGTACGCCTCCGCCAGATTCAGACGGTTCTCGGGGTAACCCGGCGACAGCTCGACTGCCCGCTCCAGATGTAACCGCGCCCGGTTGCGGTTGCCAATACTGCCAATGCTGGGAGCCTCAAGATACAGCAGACCCAGGTTGCGATCGGGGCCAGCATGATCCAATCGCTCATCCAGCGTTCGGGCCATTTTGAACTCGCGTTCCATTTCATCCACAATCCGCAATGCTCCGAGCGTCTTGGTGCGCGCCAACTGGCCCAGATTCATCCCAAGGTAATAATGGCCCGGAGCCGACTTGGGATCGCGGGCAATCAGTTGGCGACCAGCTTGGATGCCTTGCTCGGCGATGGCCGCCCGTTCGGTCTTGTTGGTGGCCAACTCGGCACGGTCGAAACTGGCCCGCGCGAAAGTCCAGGCGGCTGTCGCATTGGTGGGTTCAGTCAGATACCGCTGGCGCGCCGCAGTATATTCGCGGCGAACGTGCTCCGCGAAATCCGCCGCTTCGGCGGTGCCGTCCCGCGCAGGTGCCGACGAATCAGCGACGGCGACCACAACCGCCAACAAGATCATCCACCCCATGCAACCCGGCGGCAGCCGCCCCGTGCTGCACCTGCAATTAACTGTTGCCATCATGTCGAAGGGATTTATACTGCGCGTTGAGTGACATTTCATTGGAAATTTTGCCGTTTGTTTGCCTGCGCGGTGCTGTTGGTGGCTGGCGCGGGCTGCAGCGGCATTAACTCCAGGCACAGCGTTTCGCCGGCCTCGTTCTTCCTGCCCGGCTTGCTGAAAGCCGACCCGACACCGCCACCGGAACTCCAACCGACCGGCGGAGAGCCACTCTTGACTCCCGCGGCGCCCGCAACGCCGCAAGCTGAAACCGCTGCCCAAGTCGCACTCGTCCGTTGAGCCTATGCGATTCCCCTTCGCGCTGTCGGCGAAAATCGCCGGTCACATCATCAAGCACAAGCTCCGCAAGACGCCCAAGTTTGCCATGGTGCTGCAACTCGAACCGCTGCATACATGCAACCTGACCTGTACCGGTTGCGGGCGCATTCGGGAGTACTCCACCTCCCTTAAGGACATGGTGCCACTGGAGAAATGTCTTGCGGCCGCGCAGGAGTGCGACGCGCCAATGGTGAGCATCTGCGGCGGGGAACCGCTGATTTATCCGAAGATCGAGGAACTCGTCGCCGGACTGCGCGAGCAGGGCCGCATCATTTACATCTGCACCAACGGCGTATTCATGCGTAAGAAGATGCGCGAGTATCTCGCCGCCATCTACGATTCGTCGAATCCGTCGCATGAGTCCTATCTGAAACAACTCCTCGCCGAGAATCTGATTTCAGTCAAAGAAGCCGAAACCATCCGCAACGCCGACGCCACCGCGAAGAACAAAGTCGTCATCGCTCCCAGCCAGTGGATGTATTGGAACGTCCACGTGGATGGTCTGGAGTTTACGCACGACCTCATCGTCGAGCGCGAGGGTGTCTTCAAGGAATGTGTCGCCGCGATCAAGATGGCGAAAATTCTCGGCTACCAAACCGCGACTAACACCACGGTTTACAAAGAAACCGATGTGCAGGAACTAGAGGACATGTTCAAGTTCCTCAGTTCACTCAACGTGGACGGTCACACGATTTCACCCGGTTACGAATACGACGCCGCCAAGAAGGACATGGTCAAGCGCCTCGGCAAACAGCCGGAGGATTTCTTCCTCACGCGCAAGATGACGCGCCAGAAGTTCGCGAAGATTCTCGACTGGGGAAGACTGTTTACCATCTTTGGCACGCCGGTGTATCAAGAGTTTCTGGCCGGCAAACGCGAGTTGACCTGCACCGCCTGGGCCATTCCCACCTACAACATTCGCGGCTGGAAAGCGCCATGCTACCTGATGACCGACGGCCACTACGACGGCTATCAGGAAATGCTTACGAAGGTGAAGTGGGAAAACTACGGCGTCGTGGACGGCAAGGCCCGCGATCCGCGCTGCGAGAACTGCATGGTGCATTGCGGCTACGACCCCAGCGGCGCGTTGGGCACAAATTATCAGTCCGGCGACAACTGGAAGAATTTCAAATACAACTTCTGGCCGCGCCCCCAGCCGTTCCCCTCCAGCGAGGAGTTGACGAAGCGCGCGTTCAACGGCGCAAGCATAGGCAAAGGCCACCTCGCGGAAGCGAAGGCCGCGATCAACTCGCCGCGCGCGGCAATGAACGGAGCACAATCCGTTTTCCAGCGGCGCGAAGAGCCACACGAAGCGCACTTTAGCAGTCATTGCGGCAGCGGCGACACAAGCGAGCGCGATGCGTTGCTGGCAAAGATTGCGGAAGCGAGAAGGCCGGAGTGAGCCTGGTTATGGCCGGCGAGAATGTAAGCGAACTGAAGGAGACAGCGGTAGCTTATCGAACCGCGACCGATTTTCCCGCACTTCATGATCCGCGTTATCCCGTGCATCGCATCGCCAACCGTCTCGAACCGTTTGTGCGCGCAATCGTGGATCAAGTTCATCCCGAAAAAATCATCCTGTTTGGCAGCTATGCTTACGGCGAACCCAACGAACATAGCGATGTGGATTTGCTCGTCATCCGGCGGAACATTGTATCGGAGAAGGCGAGCAACCTTGAAATCCGGCACGCGTTTGATTCCGTTCCCGGCCCTTTGTTCTCCTTTACCATCCTGAGCAAGACACCCGAACGAATCGCCAATCGCCTGGCGATCAAAAGCCCGTTCTACCAGGACATTGTCGGCAAGGGCGTTGAACTTTATGCCGCCCAATAAGCTTTCGGATGAGAACGATCCGGCGGATTGGTTTTACTCAGCCGGCGATCGCTTGCGCGTGGCGGATTCGTCCTGGCAATACGAGGGGTTGACCCACTCGGGCATTGAACTTTTGCAGGAAGCCGTCGAGCGGTATCTCAAAGGCTATCTCATTGCCCAAGGCTGGCGGTTGAACCGTACGCATGATTTGAGAAAGCTCATCGAGGAAGCACAAGGATTTGAGCCGAAATTCGGGGAGTTCGACGCGCTCGCCAAGGAATTGACCGAAGATTTTTTCGCCCAACATTATCCCGGTGGCGACTGGTCGAGCGTGGGCATGAATTACGAAACTCTTCGCGCACAGGCCGGTCAGATGCTTGAACTGATCCAGAAATCGCTCCCGCAGTACTTTCCATAACCACCGACCCAATAATTTCGCATGAGCAAGACATTGTATTTGTCACCACCATCCTTCGACGGTTTCGACGGCGGCGCGGGCGCGCGCTATCAGGCGCGGCGCGAAGTCACCAGTTATTGGTATCCCACCTGGCTCGCGCAACCCGCCGCCCTCACGCCCGGCTCGCGACTGCTCGATTGCCCGCCGCACGACGTTGACCTCGCCAAATGCCTCGCCATCGCGAAGGACTACGACCACGTCATCATCAACACCAGCACGCCGTCGCTGAAGAACGATTGCAAAGTCGCCGAAGCCATCAAGTCGCAGAAGCCGGACACAAAGATCGGTTTCATCGGCGCACACACGATGGTGTTGCCGACCGAGACGCTGAAAACCTCGTGGGCGATTGATTGGGTGGGCCGCAAGGAATTCGATTACACCTGCGCCGAAGTCGCCGAAGGCCGCGACCTCGCGAGCGTCGCCGGCCTTTCCTACAAGGACCGCGACGGCAAAATCAAACACAACCCCGAGCGCGAAATGATTCCGAACATGGACGCGCTGCCGTGGGTGGCCGACGTTTATCAGCGCGACCTCCAGATCGAAAAATATTTCATCGGCTACCTGCTGCATCCCTACGTGAGCCTCTACACGGGCCGCGGTTGCCCCGCGCAATGCAGCTTTTGCCTCTGGCCGCAGACCATCGGCGGACACAAATATCGCGTCCGCTCGCCGCAAAACGTCGCCGACGAAATGGCCTACCTGAAGAAACTGTTCCCGCAAGTGCGCGAATTTTTCTTCGACGACGACACCTTCACCGCGAACCTCCCACGCGCCCGCGAAATCGCGAAGAAGCTCGGCCCGCTCGGTTTGACGTGGAGTTGCAACAGCCGCGCGAACCTCGATTACGACACGATCAAAAGTTTCAAAGATAACGGCCTGCGCCTGTTCCTCGTCGGCTACGAAAGCGGCAACGACGAAACCCTCACGCGCATCAAGAAAGGCGTGACCACCGACGAGATGCGCCGCTTCACCAAAGCCTGTCACCAGGCGGGCGTCGTCATTCATGGAACGTTCATTCTGGGACTCCCGGTGGAAACTAGGGAAACCGTCGAACAAACGATCCGGTTCGCCCAGGAACTGGATGTCTTCTCGATTCAAGTTTCGCTCGCCGCTCCCTATCCGGGAACGGAACTCTACGAACAAGCGCGGCTGAACGGCTGGTTCACGAAGAAGGACAAAACCGATTTGGTCGAAGGTGACGGCTTCCAACAAAGCGCCCTGGAATATCCCGACCTCAGCAAAGAGGAAATTTTTGAAAGCGTGGAGCGGTTTTATCACCGCTATTATCTCCGCCCCAAACCCATCCTGCGCATCGTCAAGACCATGCTCGAAGACAAAGACGTGTGCGTGCGACGATTGCGGGAAGGATACGAGTTTTTCAAATCTATGGCCCAGCGGAGAACTGATTTGGAAGCAGCGAAAGCGGCGGCTTAAGTGAATTCCCCAGTCTCTATGGCAGCACTTTTTCCAGGTGCTCCGCAGCTACATGGTCGGACAAATTGACTTTCAATTCGTCTTTGCAGAATCGGTTGATGAACAAGATTGCCCGCTCGACATGGAACGCTGTGTCCTCAGCACTTGGATTTGAGTATTTATGTTGGATCGTGTTTCGCTCTTCGTGAATCAGTTCCAAGTCGGGCTTCTCTGGAATTTTGCATCCCAAGTCCTGTTCCAAAATCCGGTACGCTTCCCAAGTACTGATGGTTTCCTTCGGATTCTTGTAGATTGATTTCCCTCCCTGACGAACACGTTCGTCATCTCGCCCGCCACAATCGCACTGTGGCATACACCAAGCCCGACAAATTGTTCTTGCGCGAATTTGGCCAGCGTGTGCGAAAGCTCCGCGAGGCCAAGAAGTGGACGCAGGAAGAATTGGCCGAGCATTCCGGCCTCCATCGCACTTACATCGGCTCGATTGAACGAGGAGAGCGAAATCTCGCAGTGCTGAACCTTCGGAAGCTTGCCGGCGCGTTCGGCCTGACGATTTCAGAATTGCTCGAAGGGGTCTGAGCAAGAACCGCCATGCCTCGAAACCCCAAACAATCCACGTCGAAAGCCAGCGGCAAGATCTATGGCAAGGTCAAAGGGCCATACAACCAGAAATCAGTTCGCACAAGGATTGAGGCGCTCTTCCTCGACAATATCGGAAAGATCGTGACTCGCGAGATGATTATCAAGGCGTCGACCGATCCGGTCACCGGACGCCAGCCTGAGAACTGGCATCAGCGGCTTTCGGAACTGCGGACGGACACCGGCTACACAATTCTGTCGTGGCGCGACGACCCGAATCTCGCGGTGGAGGAGTACTTGATGCCATCTGCCGAGAAACGTTTGAGCGCAGGCAAGCGAGTGAAGCCGACACCTGCGTGTTGGGAGAAGGTTTTGGTGAACGCAAAACACGCCTGCGAATGGGATGAAGACGGACAACTGTGCGGCATGAAAGAGGACGACATTGATCCGGTCGGCGGTGGGCGCGTCCGGCTGACGCCTGACCATAAAAGCCCGCACTCGGTCAATCCGAACAGCGATCCCTCCGACCCTAATCAGTGGCGGGCGCTTTGCGGTCGGCATCAGGTGATGAAGAAGAATTACTGGGACAACTCAACGGGCAAACTGAACATCGCCGGAATTCTTCAGGCGGCTTCCGAGAAGGAGAAGCGGGCGGCGTTGAATCTGTTGCTGAAATATTTTGGTTACACTTTGGAAGGCGGTAAGGTACAAGTGTCGAAACCGAGCGAAAAGCCGTAGATGATTACAGCACACGAGACCTTGGAAGAAGTCAGAGACGCGATGACGACTGCGCTTTCGCGAGATGGCCTCGTCATCCTTCCGCCTGCTGACGTGCATCAAACTTTCCGGTTGATCAAGCTCTTGTCTGCGCCGGTTGTAACGACCGTACTCGATCCTTGGTACAACAAAGGCGTCGGTGGTGTCCGCGATGATTACGTGCCGTACGTGGTCGGAATTCTCGACGGCGCAAAAGCGGTATCCAAGCACATTTTTCTCTGGGGCTTTCCTGAAATCATCGCGCCGTTCGTCGAGCGAATTCCGACACCGCTCACGCTGGTTTCGTGGCTCACATGGGCGTTCCGCAACAATCCATCGGTGATTCGGGGCTGGCGCTCGGCGCAGATGACGTGCCTGCATCTCTCGCATCCGGGAGCAAAGCTCTACGTGGAGCACTTCCTGAACGAAGTGCAACTGGCCAAGCTGAAGGAAGGCAAGCTGCGCTATATGCCCGGCCCGCCGAGTGTAATCGAAGAATCGTTGCTGGTGGGTTTTGTCGGCCAGAAGGAACAGACAGGCCATCCGTCGCAGAAGCCCGTCAAGGTAATCGAGCCGCTCGTGAAAATGACAACTAAGGAAGGTGACTTGGTCTTAGACCCGATGAGCGGGTCGGGAACGACGGCGGAAGCGGCGCGGCGATTGGGCAGACAGGCAATCATTTGCGACCATTCTGAGGAATACACGCAGATTGCTGAAAAACGTCTTGGGGTTCGCAGAATCAAGTTGCCGCGCGCTTTCCGCGAATCGCTGGACGGTTATGAACCTTTGTCGCCTGATTGGCAAACGTCGCGGCCCGTCGTTCATTACCCGGCGGGAAACTTGAACGGCGATGCAGCCGACACTGAGCAGATGGCGTTTTTCGAGCGGCATGAAACTGGAGGCAACGGTTCGCGCAATTCGCGGAAGCAAGCACCGCGACGAAAACCGCGTTCGTCAGCAACAATCACCGGTTGAACCGGGATTTGGTTGAGCGAACTTTCGCCACACCCTCGCCCACTCTCGTTTCGGATTCGGCTGCTCCGCCCGCACACGTTGTCCGTATGATGTCCGCCTGCAAGTTGAACTCACCCACAAGTTTTTTATTCGAACGTCCTGGCGCTTTCGATTGGAACTGTTGCGCAGAGTGGAAAGAGTTTTTTCCCAAAATAAAAACCTTCGTCCGCGAAATGATTCCGAACATGGACGCGCTGCCGTGGGTGGCCGACGTTTACCAGCGCGATCTCCAGATCGAAAAATATTTCATCGGCTACCTGATGCATCCGTATGTGAGCCTCTACACGGGCCGCGGTTGCCCCGCGCAATGCAGCTTCTGCCTCTGGCCGCAGACCATCGGCGGACACAAATATCGCGTCCGCTCGCCCCGTGGGATATGGCAGCGGCCGCACTCAAGCAGCATCTTGCGAATTATCCCACGGGGCGAGCCGCAAAACGTGGCCGACGAAATGCCCTACATGAAGAAACTCTTCCCGCAAGAGCGCGAATTTTTCTTCGACGACGACACCTTCACCGCGAACCTCCCGCGCGCCCGCGAGATCGCGAAGAAGCTCGGCCCGTGGGGTAGCAGCCTGCGAAGCCGCATGAGCATTGGTGGCGATTACCCCACGGGCCGAGGCCCGCTCGGATTGACGTGGAGTTGCAACAGCCGCGCGAATCTCGATTACGACACGATCAAAAGTTTCAAAGACAACGGCCTGCGCCTGTTCCCTGCCCCGTGGGATATTGCAGAGTCGCACTCAACAGCGTGTCTGGCGGATTATCCCACGAGGCGAGTCGGCTACGAAAGCGGCAACGACGAAGCCCTCACGCGCATCAAGAAAGGCGTGACCACCGACGAGATGCGGTGCTTCACCAAAGCCTGTCACCAGGCGGGAGTCGTCATTCATGGCACGTTCATTCTGGGACTGCCGGTGGAAACCAGGGACACCGTCGAACAAACGATCCGGTTCGCCCAGGAACTGGATGTCTTCTCCATTCAAGTTTCGCTCGCCGCTCCGTATCCGGGAACGGAACTCTACGAACAAGCGCGGTTGAACGGCTGGTTTGTGAAAAAGGACAAAACCGATCTGGTCGAAGGCGACGGCTTTCAACAAAGCGCACTCGAATATCCGGGCCTGACGAAAGACGAAATCTTCGAGAACGTGGAGCGGTTTTATCACCGCTATTTTCTTCGCCCCAAACCCATCCTCCGCATCATCAAAACCATGCTCGAAGACAAAGACGTCTGCGTCCGCCGCCTGCGCGAAGGCTACGAATTCTTCAAATCCATGGCCCAACGGCGAACGGATTTGGCGACGGCGAAAGCTACGGCCTGATTCCTTCTCCGCCTCGAACGGGGAGAAGGCCAGGATGAGGTGTCGAAAATCTATTGGTGTTTGGTAGCGCGGGCGTCTCGCCTGCCACATTGGGCGACTCGCTCGATGCCTCCAGGTCCCGCATTGCAATCGCCGCGCGACAGGTTAAACTTTGACCATGACAACGAAAGCAGCAGCGGCCAACGGCACGAGCCAGCAGGACGCGAAATTTCTCGAAGCCATCGGCACGTGCATTGACGAGATGAAACAAATCCGCAAGAGCATGAAGAAGACAGACACGGAAATCCGCCGCTTGCAGGCTTCCACCCGCCGGAATCTTGACCAGACCTGGGAAATCCTTCGCGATGTTAAGGCAAGCCATTGAATTGGTTTATCAGGTCGTCTTCCTGCTCCGCGATGTGCAGCAGAACAAGAAAGACATCGCCGCTCTTCGGAAAGAACTTCACGAAACCAGCGACGCGCTTCGCGAACTGGCCGTCGAACTTCGCAGCCTCCGCGACGAAGAACGGCACGAATGCGAAAAGCTGATGCTTCGTTTGGAAGACGCCCTGCTGAAATTCGAGCGACAACTTCCGTCGGCAAAAGAAACCAAGCGGTTGAAATAACCAAGCGGGCGTCTGGAAATTGTGATGCTCTCACAGTTGATTGAAGAACTGAACGGTTTCTTGAAAATGGACGCTGACATTGAAGTGCGTTTCGCGACTCGCTTGATCACCGACGAAATGCGGAAGTTCACGAAGGATTCAACGCGGTTTGTCTCGCAAGGCAAAGTCGAATTCTGTCTCGCTCACTTTCGCCGGGGCGCGTTCCTGAACCCAATCCGCGAGGTTGGAAATCTCCGGTAATTGTTCGGCGGCCAGCGCAAGCGCGCCGAGCTTGAGCAACTCTTTGTTGCCGCGCGGCATACCGTCGCCGTCGCGCACGAGCACCGGACACCAGTTCGCCTTCAACGCTTCGACTGCGCCCGCCCAGGTGCCGCCAGTTTGATGATCGCTGCTGACGACGACGGCGAACTCGGCGAGGCCGTAAATCAACTTGTTCCGCCCCATCGCCGCGCCGACGGAAAAACCGGCCGTGGGCGCGTAAGGCGTGAGTAAAACCAGTTTCCCATCGCTCACGAACTCGCGGACGTCGGGTTGGCGCGCGGTGCGTTCGAGGCTGTCCGCCAGCGCGCCAAATGCGATGCCGTCCGCTTCGAGCGCGGCCTGCATGGCGATGCGATCCGTGCCGCGCGCGCCGCCGGAAACCACAGGGCGTTTCGCGGTCACGGCTTTCGCCCCGACCTCGCGTGCGAACGCCGCACCCGCTTCGTCAATGTTGCGCGACCCAACGACCGCCACGCCCGTGCGGCGCAGCAGCCGAAGGTCGCCCGCGCCGAACAACACCGTGGGCGCTTGATGTTTCAACATGTCGCGCAAATGCGGGGGGTAAAGTTGGTCCACGCGCGTCACCGCCCAGAGGCCCTGCTCGAAAAGATTCTGGAGTTCAGCGGAGAGTTGACCGGCGAACTCCAGCAGCCGCACGATGCGCTCCGCCTCAGCTGTCGGCAGGGCCAGCAACCTGACCAGTTCATCCGCATTGCGGCCTTGAAGTGCGGCGGGAGTCTTAAGCGATGAACCGGCGACTTTGCGCGACAACTCATTCCACTCGCTGAGTTTGAACGGAGACAGGTCCGTCTCCTTCGCGGTCGGTGGCAGCGCGAGTGACGAACAGAGCAGCAGCATCGCTTGCCCGTCGTCGCTGAGATATTCGTGCGCGTTCATCGGAGGATGAGCGCGAACCGCTCCGTCCGCAAGTCAGTGCGGAAATTCCGGAACTCGCGGACAAGGCTGTCCGCGCTCCGGGCTTTGCGTTCTACGTGTGCTCTTGTGGCCATCATTCATCCACCGCGCGGCGAGGCTTTCGCCAACGCGAACGGATACACCGGCCCGCTGCCGCGCAACCGCAACCTTACCGCGAGCAGCGTCAGCGTCCAACCCGAATCCACCACGTCGTCCACCAACAGCACCGGGCCTTTCGGGATTTCCCCAACGTGGCCAAGAAAGCGACCGGCACTCCACGCTGCCGACTGGAGAACCCCGGACGGTTTTTCGCCGGCTACGTCGAAAGCACCGAGGACGTTTCGCAATTGCTGGACGCCGTTTCGCATTTCTTTCTGCGGCTGATTCTCGCGCTGTTTATGAATCACCGCGACGAACGGAATGTCGAGACGTTCGGCCAATTGTCGCGCGAAATCGGCGACGAGTGTTGGATGAGTTCGCGAGGGCGCGGCGGTGATCCATTCGGGAAATGGTTGCGGTTTCCATTTGTCTCGAATCAGCGACACGGCGGCGTCAACAAGCGCATCGCTGAACACGCCGGTTTTGTATTTGCACCGCGCAACTTCTTCGCCCCAACCGGAGTCGCCGTAGATGCACAGCACACGGCCTGGTTCGGCGCGGACGCGTTCGGGCATGGTTGTCTTGGGTCGGTTGCTGTCGTCGAAACGTTCGAGCGCGTCCGGCAATAAATGTTCCAGTTCACCCAGCAATGGTTTCGGCCAGCGCAGGCGCGGATCGAGCACAAGCGCGTCGCCGCGCAGAAAATCCACGGCGGCTTGCGTGATCAAGGCGGGCACGGTGCGGCGGTCGGTGTGTTTCGTGCAATTCATGCACTTGCCGCAGGGTGCTGCGCTCGGATCGTCCAACGCGCGGGCGAGAAACTCCATCAAACATCCCTTGTGCTCGACGTAGCGGCGCATCTGCTCGACTTCTTCGCGACGCAAGCGCGTGACTTGCTCGAACCGCGCCACGTCCGGCTGCCACGCAAGGTCGGTGGGCACGTAGCCGAGTTTGTCATGCGTCACCGCGCCATCCACCTCGAGGAGTTTGAGTGCCTTTTCGATTGCGCCGCGGTTCTGATTCAGTTCCGTGCCGATGTCATCAACCGTCAGTGGCCCGCGCTTTTCCACGGCGGCGAGCACGCCATGCATCACGTCCACTGGCGGGAACGCGGTGCGGATGAAGTAATCGGAAATCTCATCGTCTTCGGCCCCGTTGAGCAATATGCCGAACGCCGAGTCCACGGCGCGACCCGCGCGACCAACTTGCTGGTAATAGGCGACCACCGATCCGGGCCGTTGGAAATGAATCACGAAACCGAGGTCGGGTTTGTCAAACCCCATGCCGAGCGCGACGGTGGCGACGAGCGCTTTAACTTCGTTGCGGAGCAACTGACCTTCAATCTCGACGCGTTCGGCGGCTTCCAAGTCGGCGTGATAGGCGCGGGCAGAGATGTTGTTTTGCTGCAACCATGCGGCCACACGACGTGCGTCCTGAATCGTCAGACAATACACAATGCCATTACCCGGCAATTGCGGCAGAAAATGCGCGAGCCACGCCAGCCGGTCGGATTGATGCGCGAGCCGGATGTTGTAAAGCCGGAGCGACGAACGCACGAGCGGGCCGCGCAGGACGTGGAGCTGCGGGATTTGCGATTCAATGTCGCGCACGACGCGGTCATTCGCCGTGGCGGTCGTGCAGAGCACGGGCACGCCAGCCGGCAGCGAGTTCATCACCTGCAAAATACGGCGATAATCCGGGCGAAAATCGTGCCCCCAATCGGAAACGCAATGCGCCTCGTCCACCACGAGCAAGCCCACGCGTCCTTGCAGCAGCGGAAGCAATTTCTTCATGAACTGCGGGTTGGCGAGGCGTTCCGGGGAGACCATCAGCAGGTCGAGTTCGTTGCGGGCAAGCGCCGTTTCGACTGCGCCCCACTCTTCCACATTCTCGCTGTGAATCGTCGCCGCGCGCACGCCGAGTTTTTCGGTCGCCAGAATCTGGTTGCGCATCAGCGACAGGAGCGGACTGATCAGCAGCGTCGGCCCCGCGCCGGCGTCGCGCAGAATTTTCGTCGCCAGAAAATAAACGATGCTCTTGCCCCAGCCGGTGCGTTGCACCACGAGCAACCGGCGCCGTTGGTTGGCAATTTGATCAATCGCCGCCCACTGGGCTTCACGGAACTCGGCGCTCGGACCGAGCATCTCCTTCAGCAAGGCGTGCGCCTGGGCTTGATTCATGGGACGTGAAGATGCTCTTTCCTCGCGGGCTTGAGAAGCCACAACCGACCCGCGCGATGCAAAGAGCCGCGCAAACCTTGATTACGACACGATCAAGAGTTTTGAGAACAATCCCGCCCGGTCGGGATTCCTCGCCCCGTGGGATATGGCGGCGGTCGAACTCAACAGCACCTTCTGCGGATTATCCCACAGGGCGAGTCGGGTACGAAGACGGCAACAACGAAACCCTCACGCGCATCAAGAAAGGCGTGACCACTGACGAGATCCAAAGCGCCCTCACCCGACTTCCGGCCACTCGCTCCCAGCCGAGATACATACACGTCCATGCCTGCTTCGGCGCCCTAACCCGATGTTTCAGCGCTAGCGCCGGCGAATTCGATAGAATTGCTGGTTGCCGCTCACGGCGCGCACGGCGCGGAAGGATCCCGGTGCAAGCTGAGTGGCGTTGGCGCTCACGTCGCTGTAGCCGGATTGCACCGTGCCCGAGGCCTGCAACGCAAACAACGCGGGCGTGTCAGCGGCTTCACCCGCGAAGTCAATTTGTACTTCGCTGCCGCCGTTGATCAATTCAATGTTGTTGATGTCGGGCGGCGCGGCTACGGCGGCCAGGGTTTCCACCCGCACATTGTCAATCAATCCGAACAACAGAGCCGGCCCGTTGAAATCCGTGGTGGCCGTGGCGTTGATGTCGAAATAATTGAACAGAATGTTGTCGCCCCCCAGGACGAGGTCAGTCGTGGATACCGTGGCGATCAACTTGCCGCCCATGTGCCAGGCGACCGTGTTTGCCTGTTTGGTGATGGATGCGCGCCCGGCAATCGGTATGACCCGAATCCGCTTAGTTCGGCTGGCTTGAGACCTCGCCCGCGCTCTTCCTAGCGGCGCCCCAAGCTTGCAGGTCCTTCTCGCGGGGAATGCTCAAGGCGCTCGTGGACTTGCCGCATTTCTCGCAGGCGAGGAATCCCGGTCCGCGCGGCGCCAGCGTCACGTGTCCGTCGTGCGAACACACAAAACCCACCACCTGGCGGACGTCACCGTTCTTGCAGTTCGGACAAAAATCCGCGAACAGCTTGCGCTCGGTATAGAACTTGGTCTTGCACGCCTGGCAGACGAAGCCATTGGCATCCGAATCGAGCGCCTGATTGATTTCGCCCTTGCCGCAGCCGGACAGCAAAGCCGTCAGTAAAAGCGCGGCGACGGCAGCGAGATGCGGCAGAGGGTTCTGAAGTCGTTTGGCCATGGTCTGGATTGATAATTCTTGGACTGCGAGCCGGGCCAACGGCCCATCACGGGGCGCTGCGGTTTTCATCCTGAGACATTTCCCAGGAGATAAGATACCGGTTGCCGCGCACCGACACCCACTCGGCATGGCCATCGGCGAAGTTGACGTTATGGCCTTCAGCACCGTGCGCATCGCCGGGGTCCGGATAGTTGTTGATGGCGCCCGGATAGCCTGCGAACAGCGAATCCGCATCCACTTGCAGCCAGATGCCCGATGGCCCCGGACGCATGCCCCGCAAATTCAACGCGAAGTTCCGATGCGAATAACTGGCCACCGCGCTTTCCGTTTTCTGCGTTCCCCGCCGGACACGCCCTTCGGTGGGATGCGTCTGGCCGGGGAATTCATCGGGAGTTCGCCACCAGGTAAAATTTTCGTAGCTGTGACCGGGATTGCGCAGCTTTGTGAGCGCAAAGTTCTGAAGGTCTCGCAGTTCGGGGACGCCGGAGTTGGGGTAAATGGCCGGAACGAGGTTGGTGGAAATGAAATTCTGCGTCCCCGGACAGATGAACGAATCTAGGTTCCGCACGTAGTCGCGATACAGCCAGTTCAGGTTGTCGCTGAAATGATCCCAGGTGCCGGTCAGCCGCCCATTGTTATCGTGGCCATACATCAGATGGCCGAGGCCGAGTTGCTTGAGATTATTCATGCAATTGAGCCGCTTGGCCCGTTCCTTGGCCTTGGACAACGCCGGCAGGAGCATGGCTGCCAGGATGGCGATGATGGCGATCACCACGAGCAATTCGATGAGCGTAAACGCGCGTCGCACACCACGGGAGTTGGAACTGAAGTAATGCATCTTGTTGAAATGACCAGTTTATACCCAGACGGCTCTCCGTTCAGGTCGAATCCAAGCCACCGGGCACGAACGGTGACAATTACCGCCGTTTGATCCCCGAAAGTCAATGCGGCTTTTGGCTGTCATCCCTGGGGAATTCATCGGTTCAGGGTGCCGTCGCGTCGCAGCCGATACCGTTCCCCGCGCCATTCCACGCGGTTGCCCAGGAAGGCCCCAGCCCAAAGCGCGACCTGCAACAAATCTTTCACCGGCACAAGCCACCAATATTTCCAGTGGGCGCGCGCACCCGTCAACCGGCTCTGCAGATCCAGCGCGGCCAGCATACGCACAAGGAGACATAAGGCGGCACACGGCAAGCCCCAGAAGATTTCCACCGACACAATGATCTCACCGACTGCGAACGAATACTCCGCGAAACTTGTCGCGGCAAGGGAGGTCACCAACCAGAGTAGTGACCAGAACGTCACATTGTTGAGCAGGCTGAAAAAGTAGGGCACGGGTTGGCAGACGCGAATCGTGCGCGCCCAACGGAGTTGATGTTGCCACACGGCCCGCCACGACATCGGCGCTGACCAACACTCAACCACCACGGGGCACAACTCAATGCGCTGCCCCTGGCGGGCGAGGCGGTGTCCCAGTTGGTAGTCATCCGCCAGGCAATTCACCAGGGCGCGGAAGCCGCCGATGTTGGCGAGGGGTTGGCGGCGCAGGGCCATCACGGCACCCAACGCAAAATCCAGCTTCCGAAAACTGGCGCTCTGCAAGACCTGGCTCCAAAAATCCGCGTTGATGGCAATGGCTTCCCACTGCATCGCCAGCGTGGTCGGATTCGCCAGACGATAGAAACAATTCACCAACCCAACGTGCTGCTCCCCGAGGCCGCCAGCGGTTGGCCCATTCCCCGGCGGCGCCGAGCATGGATCGGCTTGCGTGCGAGTTTCTTGGGCGGAATGGGTGCGGACAAGATGGTCCGCACGCTGGTTTGGTGGGAAGCGCGCCACCACGTTCGCCAATAAATCCGGGGGCACGCTCACGTCCGCATCGCTGATGACGATGAATTCGTGCTTCACGAGCGGTTCGAGTTGCGCGAGCGTCGAAACCTTCGCGTTCGCTCCCAGACGCTCCGGGCAGACCATTAGTTGGGCGTCGCGCTTTGGGAACTCCCGCAGCAGCTTCGCGACCACGGCGCAAGCAGGGTCGCCGGCCTCCGCCACGCCGAAGAGCACCTGGACTTCGCCGACGTAATCCTGCGCGAGCCAACTTCTAAGACAGGACTCCGTGTGTTCATCGCAACCTTTGAGTGGCTTGAGCAGCGTGACAGCGGGCGCGAATGAGTTGTCGGTCGCACGCTGGTGGAGGGAAAAGCGCCGCGCGGCGAGCCATTGCCAGAGCGTCAATGCCAGGCTCAATAACGCCAACGCCCCCAAGATTCCGTGCAAATTCACGGCCCGTTCCTAAACAGACCGCCGGTGGGTCGCAAGCGCGGAGTTGGGCGGCAGAATCCTCGAAATCCTTTTCGCGCGTTGACCCCAAAAATCCGTGGCCGCCGACGTGGGGGGCGGAAGGTTTTGTGACTCGGAGAAGTTTGCCTCATTGCCCATGCCGGATTCAGGGTGCTTGCGCACGGCCACCCTCGATCGGCGTGACGTGCTCATCCACCGAGTTTGTTTTCACCCCGCAACCCTTAAACATTCTGAAAGCCGTGAAGGCGATGCACCGCGAATCGCGACCGAGCACCTGATCTTTCTGCTCTGTCTTTTTCTTCCGCGTTATGGTTAAATCCTCACCGCTATGTCTTTGTTGAACGAAATTGAACCGCTCAGGCAAAACGCACTGATTGAACTGCAAGCGGCGTCCGACCTGGCTGCGCTGGATCAAACCAAGGGCGCATGGATCGGTCCACACGGCAAGTTCACTGCTTTGATGAAACAACTTGGCTCGCTTGCGAAGGAGGAGCGTCCCACGGCTGGGAAACTCATTAACGCCGCCAAAGTGGAACTTGAAGCCGCCCTCACGGCGCGGCGCGAGGAATTGGAATTGCAGGCGGCACTTCCGAAGGAGCCGACGGATTTCACACTGCCCGGCCGCCGCCGGGCGCTCGGCAAATTGCATCCCCTCACGCAAGTGACCGAGGACATCGTGCGCGCGTTCCGCAAGATCGGCTTCGCCGTGGCGGACGGCCCGGAGATCGAAGACGAGTATCATTGTTTCGACGCGCTGAACACGCCGGCGGATCATCCCGCGCGCGATACGCAGGACACGTTTTATCTCGCGAGCATAGCGGAGGCGTCCCCGTCGGTGAGTTCGCCCCGCGAAACCACGGGCAAGACGCCCGCGCTATTGCTGCGCACGCACACTTCCTCTGTCCAAATCCGCGTGATGAAATCCCAGCCGCCGCCGGTGCGCATCATTGTGCCGGGCCGCGTGTATCGCCGCGACAACGCCGATGCCACGCACAATCCAACCTTCCATCAGATCGAAGGGCTGTACGTGGACAAAGGCGTTACCGTGGGCGACCTCAAAGGCACGGTGGAATTCGTCTTCCGAGAACTCATGGGCGGCGACGTGAAAATCCGTTTTCGCCCGCACTACTTCAGTTACACCGAGCCGAGTTACGAAATTGATTTCACCAACGCGCTCGTGAAGAAGATGGGCAAGGACTGGCTGGAAATTGCCGGCTGCGGCATGGTGAACCCCATCGTCTTCGAGAACGTCGGCTACGATCCTGAAATCTGGACCGGCTGGGCGTTTGGTTTTGGCATCGAGCGCATCGCCATGCTCCGCTACGGTATCAACGACATCCGCCTGTTTTACGAGAACGATCTGCGGTTCTTGCGACAGTTCTGAACCGGCGGGACGAGCCTCCCCACCGGCCAGGAAATCAGAGCAAGCGCCGGGCGGGTGGATAACGTGTGGGTGGAGGGCGCCTGCCAGCCCGTCGAAATCGCCGGAGACGACCTCAAGCGTCTCTGGCAGGCCTCCGCGAAATCGCCAGAATTACCGACTCGGAGCCTCATTTCCTGCCAACACTGGTTGTTGACGGGCTGTCAAGCTCTGGACACTGAAAGTGTAGTGTGCCGCCGATTGCAGGCTTGAAAGGCAAGGCGGCAATCTCGAAACTCCTGCCCCATGAATCGCATCATCGAACGCTTCGCGCAATTGAAGCGCGAGGGCAGAAAAGCGTTTGTCGTCTATATTGGCGCCGGGGATCCGGATCTGGAGGCCACGCGCCAATTCGCACTGGCGTTTGACCGCGCTGGGGTGGACATCCTCGAACTGGGCGTGCCGTTCAGTGATCCACTCGCCGACGGGTTGGTGAATCAACTCGCAGCCCAACGCGGATTGGCCTCCGGCACCACTCCGCCCAAACTGCTGGAGACCATCAGCGCCATTCGGCTCGAGTCACAGATTCCCATTGTGCTCTACATCTACTTCAACTTGATTCACAAGGTTGGCATGGAGCGGTTCATTGCCGATTGCGCTCGCGCGGGCGTGGACGGCTTGCTCGTGCTCGATTTGCCGCCGGAAGAAAGCGACAACTACGAGGCGCTAATGGCCAAGGCGGGGCTGTGCCAGATCTACTTGGTTGCGCCGACGACCCCAGAGGACCGCGTGCAAGCCATTGTGAAACGCGGCGCGGGTTTCATTTATTACATTTCCCGCGAAGGCGTTACCGGGATGCAGACCGAAGTCGCGTCGAATCTCGCGCAACAGGTGGCGAAGATTCGCGCGCACACGCCGCTGCCCATCGTCGTTGGTTTCGGCATTTCAAATCCGGAACAAGCCGCTGCCGTGGCGAAGGAAGCCGATGGCTGCGTGGTCGGCAGCGCCGTGGTGAATCAAATTGCCACCAATGGCAAGTCCCTTGAATTGGTGGAGAAACTCGGCAGCTACGTGAATGCGATGGCCGACGCGGTGAAATCCATTTAATAAGCACGAATCGGGCTCGCTGGTTGGGCGCGTCACTCCGCGTGCGCCGTTTCCAGGCAGCCACACGATGGCGCGCACGGAGTGACGCGCCCTAGGTGGCTCCGTGTCCATCCGTGATTAAAAATCTATGAGCGCAAAAGCAAAGACCGATAACAAAGACCGTTTCGTGATCATCATGGCCGGTGGACGCGGCGAGCGTTTCTGGCCGGTGAGCCGCGAGCAGACGCCCAAGCAACTCATCAAGCTGCTGGGCGATCGTTCGTTCCTCCAACAGGCCGTGGACCGCGTGGCCCCGCTCGTACCGCTGAGGAACATTTTCGTCATTACCAACGCGACCCAGGCGGCGGAAGTGCGGAAGCAGCTGCCCAAGCTGCCCAAGGACAATGTCGTGGCCGAACCGATTGGCCGCGACACGTGCGCTGCGGTCACGCTGGGCGCGGCCTTGGTGGGAGCGCGCTCCACCACCGGGGTGATGGCGGTGCTGCCGGCGGATCACGTGATCCCCGAAGCGAAGAAGTTTCAACAAGTGCTGGCGGATGCGTTTGATCTCGCGTCGCGCGGCCAGGCCATCGTCACCATTGGCATCAACCCGACCGAGCCGAACACGGGTTATGGTTACATTCGCGTCGGAGAGGCCCTGCCGCCGCCCGTCGGCGTGAAGCGCTACAAAACGGTGTTCCATCGCGCCGAGCAATTCGTTGAGAAGCCGAACTACGACACGGCGCTGGGTTACTTGCAGAGCGGCCAGTATCGTTGGAACGCGGGCATGTTCATCTGGAGTTTCGTCACGGTGACCGAGGGCTTGCAGAAGCACCAGCCGGAAATGTACGAAGCCTGCCAGCGCTGGTTCAAAATCGCCGGCCATCCGGCCAAGCTCAACAAGTTGCTGGCGAGGGAATATCCCGACATCAAACGCGTTTCCATTGACTATGCTTTGATGGAGAAGGCACACAACGTCATCGTCGCGGACGGCGCGTTTGCGTGGGACGATCTTGGTTCGTGGACGGCGCTGGCGCGACATCTCAAGGCGGACCCGGAAGGCAATTGCGCGGTGGCGGACTTCATCCACGTGGACGGCGCGCGGAACATCATCTACGACGCCCGCAGCAAGGCCCGGCGTACGCCCATCGCCGTGGTGGGTTTGCGCGATTCCATTCTGGTGCAAACGGACGATGCCGTGCTGCTGGCCCACAAGAGTCAGGCGCAGAAGGTGAAGGAACTCGTGAAGCGAATGACCGAGCACGCCAAGTTGCGGAAGCTGGTCTGACGCGGGCGGCTGCAGCGCGCTCGCGGAGACAAATCTCAAATCACTGGGCCAGCAATGGCAGGGGTGCGACAATTTCTCAACCGGATTCGCGTGGCCGTGGGCTTGCGGGACGCGCCTCCCTTCGTGAGGCGTTTGATCATTGGCGTCATTGGCGGCACGGTGCTGGTGCTCGGGGTGGCAATGGTGGTGTTGCCCGGGCCAGCAATCGTTGTGATTCCGCTAGGCCTGGCAATCTTGGGCACGGAATTCATCTGGGCCAGGCGCCTGTTGGGCAAATCCCGCGGTGTATTCCGTCGTGCGAAGCGGCGGTTCTTCAAAACACCGCGAGGAGGCGGCTGACTTCACAGCGATTCGTCACCGGATGACTGCGGCGAGTTTCTCCCGGAGTTGCTCGACCAGTTGCGCGTGCGCCGCGTTGACTTCGGCATCCGTCAACGTGCGTTCCACATGCCGGTAAGTGAACGCGTAGGCGACGCTCTTCTGGCCCGCAGCTATGCTTCTTCCCCGGAACACGTCGAACAACTCCACGCCTTCCAGGTTGGCGGGTTTTGCCTTGCGCACCGTTTGCAGCACGGCGTCGTGAGTCACGGTCTCCGGCACGAGCATTGCCACGTCACGGCGGATGGCGGGGAACTGCGGCAGCGCTTTGCAGGACTTGGCGGGATTTCGACGCGCGATCAGTTGATTTAGATTCAGCTCGGCCAACAGTACGGCGTCACGGAGATCGTATTGCTTTGCGAGTTTGGGGGAAAGTTGTCCCAGTTCGCCCAGCGGCAGCTTGCCACCCAGGGCAATCGTGGCGGATTCGAGAAACAAATCCGTACTCGCCGTCCGGCGGGAGAAGGTGACGCCACGGACGCCAAACTGCTCCAGAAACTCCTCGACGCAGCCTTTGAGGTCCATCAGGTCGAAGGGGGCATCGCGATCCGCCCCACTCCAGAAAATCGGATGGCGTCTTCCCGTCAGCACAATGGCGATCTGGCGTTCTTCCCTGGCCGCACGGGCAGCATTGTGAGCGTTGCGGAACACTCGCCCAACCTCGAATAATGCCACGTCGTAGTTCTTGCGCGTGACGTTGTGGCGGAGCGAGTCCAGCAATCCGGGAAGCAGACTTGGACGCAGCACGTTCATGTCACTGCTCAATGGATTCGCCAGGGGCACGAGACTTTCCACCGGCACGGCCAGTTTGGCGGCGGTGTCCGAGATCAAAGTCTGTCCCTGCGCTTCATTCAAACCAAGGCCGCACAGGATGCGCCTTGCCTCCGCGATTTGATCGTGAACGGCATCAAAGGTATTTGTGCCGATGGCGCCGCGCGGCGGGGTGGCTGGGACTTGTTCCAAACCGTGAAGCCGCTCGATCTCCTCGATCAAATCGTTTTCCCGTTTCAAGTCCGCGCGCCAAGTGGGAACGCCAAACGCACAATTGTCATTGGTTTGGGTCAGGGCTTCCAGCCCCAACCGGGTGAGATAATTCACCTGGTCGGTATGCGCGATGGCAATGCCCAGTAGCTCGTTGGTCTTGCCGTAGCGCAGCAGGACCTGTTTCGCCTCAATTGGGTTGGGGCAGGCGTCCACGACGCCTTCGGCAAGCTGGCCACCGGCGGTTTCGAGGATCAACTGCGCCGCGCGTTGGCTGGCCCAATCACAAATGCCGATGTCCGCCCCACGCTCGAAGCGGTAGCTTGATTCACTGCGCAAGCCGAGCGCCTTGCTGGTGCGGCGAATGTTCGTCGGCGCGAAATAGGCGCTCTCGATGAGCACATCCACCGTTTGATTGTTGATTTCAGTATTGGCGCCGCCCATGACGCCGGCCAGGGCAATTCCCTTCTGCTCATCGGCGATGAGCAGCATGTTGCTTGTCAGCGTGTGTTTCTGTCCGTCGAGCGTGATGAACAACTCGCCATCTTCTGCCCGGCGGATGACGATGGTTGGTTTGCCGCTGTAGCCGCCGACGTCAGGAGACGGATTGGCGACGGTCCCGTCCGCCTCGTTGCCTCGGCGGCTGCCAGCAATGAGACGATAATCAAAGGCGTGCAGTGGCTGGCCACATTCGAGCATCACGTAGTTGGTCACGTCCACCACGTTGTTGATGCTGCGAATGCCAACTCGCTCCAGCATCAAACGCAACCAGTCCGGGCTGGGGCCAATGTTCACGCCCCGGACGACGCGGGCGGTGTAGCGCGGGCACAGTTCCGGGTCCTGGATGCGGACAGCGACCAGACTGTCGGCGCGGATTTCGGATTTCGGATTTCGGATTTCGGGAATTCGGAGTTGATTTCCCGTGACCGCCGCGATTTCTCGCGCAATACCGATGACGCTGTTCAGATCGGGCCGGTTCGGGGTGATTTCTAAGTCAAACACCACGTCGCCGCCGCTCCGGCCGAGATACTCGGCAAAGGGTTGGCCGACGGGAGCGTCAGCGGGAAGGATGAGCAAACCGTCAACCTGATCAGGCAGGCCGAGTTCCTGCGGGGAACACATCATACCCTGACTGGTGATCCCAAAGACTTTTCGTTCCTTGATGATAAACGGCTCTTTGTCCCCGGGTTTCATCGGCAACGCGAAGTCCGGCAGGATCAGTGGTACTTTGTCGCCGGGCTGATGGTTCTGCGCGCCGCAGATGATGGTGCGCTCCCCTTTGCCGTCGTTCACCTTGCAGACCGAGAGCTTGTCAGATGCCGGCACCTTGTCCCGCGTGAGAATTTGTGCAACGACGATGCCCTCGAACTCCCCGGAGATTTTTTCCACGCACTCGACTTCGAGGCCGAGCAGGGTAAGGCGTTCCGCCAGTTGTTCCGGCGACCAGTCGAAGTCCACGTATTGCTTGAGCCAGTTGAGCGTAACTTTCATTTCAATTTAAGGCCGGCAAGCCTACCGGATGCTTCAGCAAAAGCGAATCCCGTTTTGGCGCAGGCGGCGATGGATTTCCCGCACATGCCGATGATCGCGGGTTTCCAAGGTGCAGAACACGTTCACTGTGGACACATCGGCGCCGGCGAAAGCGCGGTCATGGGTTACTTCCTTGATGCTGGCGCCGGCCTCCGCGAGCAGGCGCGCCAGTTTCGCCAGACCGCCCGGGCGGTCACTGATGACGACGGTGAAACGCGTGAGTCGGCCATCCACGACCAGCCCCTTCTCGATCACGCGATCAAGAATGTTCGGGTCAATGTTGCCGCCGCACAAGGCCAGGACCACGCATTTGCCGCGGAGATGGTTCAATTTGCCAGAAAGGCACGCCGCCAGCGGGGTTGCGCCCGCGCCTTCCACGACCGATTTCTCCAACTCCAATATGCGCAGGATGGCCAGGGCGATTTCATCCTCGCTGACACGCACAACTTCATCCACCAGCGACTTGGCGATGGTGAAGGCATACGCACCGATTTGCGGCACGCTAAGACCATCCGCCAGTGTGGTGGCTCCGGGAATCTTCACCGGTCTGCCGGCCCGCAAGGCTTTGGTAAAAGTCGGTGCGCGAAAAGACTCGACACCTACGACGCGAAGCTTGGGGCTGCGAGCTTTGAGCGCCGCTGCGACTCCGGCAATCAATCCGCCCCCGCCGATGGGGACAACCACTGCTTCCACTTCCGGGACTTGCTCCAGAATTTCCAAGCCCATTGTGCCCTGCCCGGCAATGATGGCCGGATCGTCATAGCCGTGGATATAGCGAAGTCCGTTCGCCTGGCTCAACCGCTCTGCCTCCGCCTTGGCGGCGGCAAATGTCTCGCCATGGAGAATCACATTCGCTCCGAAGCGCCGGCAGGTGCTGCTCTTGATCAGCGGTGCAAAACGCGGCATCACCACTGTGACCGGAATGTCGAGCAACGCGCCATGATACGCGAGGCCGAGCGCGTGGTTGCCGGCTGACGCTGCGATGACGCCCCTGGCGCACTGCTGCCCGGACAACTGAAGCAGCGCGTTGCGGGCACCGCGTTCCTTGAAGCTGCCCGTGCGCTGGAGGTTGTCCAATTTGCAGAAAATGCGCATCCCGGTCAGGTCGGAGAGGGCGGCTGATTCGATACACGGTGAGAGCAGCACGCCGCCCCGGATCCGTCGGCGGGCCTGGTCAATTTCGCGCAGCAAGGATTTCATCCGCGGAGAAAGGTTTTCCGAATTGAATCACCGGAACAAGCAAAACCCGGATTGCCCAAAGTGGCCGCTGCAAGCCAAGCCGGCCTCAGAACTGGATGCGGTAGCCGGCGCCCCAGGCGTCCACGCCACCCGTATCGAACATCCAGCCGCCGGATTGATGATCAATAAAGAGCATGAGCTGATGCTGCGGGTAGCGAGGTAGGGCCAGGGTGAATTCGATGGGCAGCCAGTACTTCAGGTGCGACCGATGTTCGCCTTCATGCCGCCGCTGGTCGGCGGTCCAGATCTTGGCGGAATAAGAAAGGCCGCCACCAACGGCAAAGGTTGTGGAAACGTATCGGTTCCAGGGAAAGTTCCGCCACCGAAACTTAAGCCCCAGGTTGTAGTCAGGGAACATCTGCTTGTCGTCCTCGTCCACCAAGGTGAGCATGAAGGGAAGCTCAAGCTGCGGTTGCACGCGGAACTTCCAGAGTTGCCAGTCGAACTCCCGCAGCCGGTAGGCCGCCGTCAAATTGTATGTTAAACCGCTGCCCGGGCCGTCGAAATCCTTGTAGTTGAGCGAGAAGTAGTCATGGACCCGGGTGTCAGAAATAACAGCCACACCGACCGAAAACGACCATCGCTCCATTGTTTTGATTTTGTCGAACAGTCGCTCCCGCTGCGGCTCCGCGACGGACGCCGCTCCGCTGTCTGGATTCTGTCGCTCTCTGTTTACCCAAGCCTCCGACTCGACTGGAGTCAGTCCTGCAAGACTGGTCGGAAGTTGGAAGAGGTTTGAGGTTTGGGCCGTCGCATCCTGTTGACAAAGGCTGAGGAACCACAGCAATCCCACAAGTAGGTGGCCGAATCGGCGGTTATGCATTCGCATGAAATGCCGGTGTCTAAACGAAACGGTCGGACAGGTCCAGAAGTTGTTCACTCAGTTGTTTGCTGACGCAAAGCGTCGGCACAGATTATTTGACCACGGGCTTTGTCGCCTCGGCTATCGGTGCAGCCACCCGTGGAAAAGCCGCCTGATAGTCCTCGCCCAACAACGCCGCCACCGTGGCTGCCACCTGGCTTTGCGTCACCCGGACACAATTAGTCCGCTCCCCAAGCGGCGGGGTGTCCGGCCCCAATACTGCAATCCAGGTATTCTCCGCCCCCGCAATCTTCGCACTGTGATGCCGCCAATCCTGCGGGCCGGAGCCGCGTCCGTGGTCGGTAGTGATGATGAAGCTGGTGGTGTCGCGATAGGTGGGCATGGATTGCACGGTCTCCCAGAGTTGTCGGATAAACCGGTCCACGTGGTGCGCAGCGTAGAGGTAACAGTCGTAACGGCCATCGTGTGCCCATTCGTCGGTTTCCGCAAAAGCCACATAAAAGGCGCGGGGTTGTGCCTGCTTCACGTGCGTCAGCGCGGCCTGGAAGGTGATTGAATCCATGATGACACCTGACCAGATGGGCGTCGTGTTCTGGACTAACTCCTCCAACTCAGATGCAACCTTCAAACTGCGGGCGGCCTCGGCCGGCAGGGAAAAGCCGCTCCACACCGGCAGTTGGCTGCGCCCGGCGTTGAGAATCCAAGGGATCACGTCCCAGTTGACCACCGCGGTGACCTTGCCTCGAAAACCTGGTCGGGTATTGAGCCATTCAAAGACGTTGGTGTTGGGATTGGGAATCTTGTTGTTGCTGTCAATGCGCGGGTCCACCAACCCGGTGAGAAACTCGCTGTACCCCGGATAGGAAAACCGCTTGTCATTCACGATCTGTGAAAAACTGCCCTTGGCTTGATTGCCGTAAATCTGGCCCTTGGCCGCCACCTGGCTCCACAGGAAGGGCAGCAACGCCTGTCGTCGCTCCTCGGGCGTCGGGCGCCAAAACTGCCGCTTCAATCCCTCAACGTCCTTCACGCCGCCTTGCTCTTTCGCAAGCAGGGCTTCCTCGGCCCCGGTGAACACCTCCTGCCAGCGCAAACCGTCGGTGGTGATCAGAAACACATTGTGGGTCTTAGCTTCAGCGGCGCTCACCTCGCTCCAACAAACAAGACATGAGGTTGCCATTGCGAAAATCCAAGTCCGCACTGACGGCCATCGGCCAAGAGTGAGCCGTGCTGTTGTTCGTGGAATCATGCTCATGGGTCGGATGAATTTGTCGGGGCAACGATAGGCGCGGCCCCGATTCCATGACCAGCCAAATCTGTATGCGGCCAGCATGTTGTGGTTCCACCGGCGACTGCAAAATCCGTCAGGAATTATATTGGCCAACAAATCCAGTTTTTGATACCCACAAGTCAGTTCCGGGAAGCGGTCGCCGGCAGTGGAAGTGGTTTTCAAGATCAGCGCGCTTCGTCGGGCGGGAAAACTCAACAACTACCCAAATCCTATGGAGTACATCATCGGTGGAATACTTCTGATCGGGGCCATCGGGGTCGCGGCCATCACTTTGCTCTGCATCCGCAAAATCCAGCCGGGCCGCGCGGGCGTCAAAACCGGTTGGGGCGGCCTCAAGGTGTCGTTCGACTGGATGGTGCGCATGCCGCTCGTCCAGACGTATCACATCATGGACATCTCCGTGAAGAAGCTGGAGATCGCGCGCAAAGGCAAAGACGGCCTCGTCTGCAAGGACAATATCCGTGCCGACATCACCGTGGCTTTCTATATCCGCGTGGATGCCACCGAGGAAAGTGTGCGCAAGGTGGCGCAGATGCTCACGCCCGAACGCGTCTCGGACGTGAACCAGTTGCGCGAGTTGTTCGAGGCGAAGTTCTCCGAGGCCCTCAAGACCGCCGGCAAGCAAATGGAATTTCACGAGCTGTTCACCGAGCGCATCAAGTTCCGGGACCAGATTCAAGCCACCATCGGCAAGGACCTCGACGGCTTCCTGCTGCAGGACGTGGCGATTGATTATCTCGAACAAACTCCGCTGGATCAGCACGACCCAAACAACGTGCTCGACGCCGAGGGTATCAAGAAGATCACCGAAATCACACAGCACGAACGCGTGCTCGCGAATGAGTTTTCCCAACGCGCCCAGGTGCAGGTGGAGAAGGAGAACGCCGATGCCGACATCGCCAAGCGCGAGCAGAAACGCCGCAACGAGGAAGACACGGCGAAACAAACCCGCGCCATCACCGAGGTGAAGGCCAACGAAGAAGCCGAAGCGCGCAAGGTGATCGAAGCTCGTCGCCAGGAAGTGGAAGGCAAACGCCTCGAGGCCGAGGAATCCATTCAGTTGCGCACCCAGGACATGAATCGCGCCGTGCAGGAACGGCAGTTCACCGTCACCAAGGAAAAGCAGCGCCTCGAACAGGAAGCCGTGCAGGAAGGCGAGGAAGCCCGCGTCCGGCGCGAACGTTCGGTGTCGCTCGCCGAGATGGACAAGGAAGTCAAAGTGGCCGAAGCCGCCGTCGAAGTGGAGCGCAAGAAAGCCGTCGTTGTGGCCGAGCAAAAGGCGGTCGTGCAACAACAGGAAGAGAAGACGAACATCGAAGCGCGCATGACCGCCGAACGCGTTCGCGAGGTCACGTTGATCGAAGCGGAGATGATTGCCAAGAAAGGCCAGGTCGAGAAGGTCGTTGCGTCCGAAGCGCAGAAGGAAGCGGATCGCAATCTCGCCGAAGCCGAGAAGATCAAAACCATCACCGCCGCCGAAGCCGCCCGCGAAGCCGCGTTGCGCGAAGCCGAGCGGATTCAAACGATCGCGGACGCCGAAGCCAAGGCCAGCGAGAAGAAGCGTATTGCGATGGAGCAGGAAGCCGAAGGCGTCGCCGCGCAGGAAGCGGCGCCCGGTCTGGCCGAGGCGAAAGTCATCGTCGCCAAAGCCAGCGCCAAGAAAGCCGACGCGGAAGCCATCAAAGCAATGGGTCTGGCGGAAGCCGAAGTTGAGAAGGTCAAAGGTGACGCGCACGCCGAGGTGACGGAAACCCAGGCCGCCGCCGAAGCCGAAGGCACCAAGGACAAGGAACTCGCCGTCGCAACTGGCATTCAGGCCAAGATGCTGGCCGAAGCCAAGGGCATCGAGGAGAAGGCCAAAGCGATGAAGTTGCTGCACGAGTCCGGCCAGCAACACGAGGAATTCCGCCTGCGCCTTAACAAGGAACGCGACATCGAACTCGCAGCCATCAACGTCAACCGTGACATTGCCCGCGCCCACTCCGAGGTCGTCGGCGAAGCGCTCAAGGCGGCGAAGATTGACATCGTCGGCGGTGAGAACGACTTCTTCGAGAAGATTGTCCGTGCCGTGGGCAGTGGGAAATCCGTGGATCGCATGGTCAACAACAGCGAGACGTTGTCCGACATCAAGAACACGTTCTTCAACGGCGACCCGGATTATTTCAAGTCGCAGCTTGCGCAATGGGTGAAGGACTTCGGCATCAAGACCGAGGACCTGAAGAACCTGACCGTTGCCGCGTTGCTCGGCAAAATGATCGCGTCGTCCAAGGACAGCGCGCTGCAATCCGTCCTCAAATCCGCCCACGCGATGGCGAAGGAAAGCGGTTTGAGCGATGTGATGGCGAGCGCGGTGTTGGCGGATAAACCGGTGGTGAAGGCTTAATTGGCCGTGGCCGTGAATGCGACAGTCGAGTTAATGGAACGCTCGCCCTCACCCCGGCCCTCTCCCCCGGGGAGAGGGAGTCGCAAGTGGCGCTCATTGATAACTTGTCAGCCAATGTGTCAGTCGCCGCGTTTTGGTGATTTCCAGAAAGCCACTGTGAAAAACCAGCTACTCTCGAATGTAAAAATGGCGGCGAGCGATTCTCCCTCTCCTGGGGGAGAGGGCCGGGGTGAGGGCGAGCGTCACAACATTGTTCCATCAAATCGTCTGCGGTTCTCGTTGTAACCATGCCCGACGCCCCCGAACAAAAACCCGCACCGCCGCCCGAAGGCGCAGCCACACCCGCCCCCGCTACCGCCGCGCCTTCCACCGCGCAGACGCTCGGTAGCGCGACGTATGAGATCATCCGCCAACGGCTGAACACGCAGGGCGCGGCGTTGCGGGAGGCCACGGCCAAGCTCAATGCCCGGCGCGCGGAGGTTTTTGGGACGATTGAATACAAGCTGCTCCAGGCTGACCGCATCGTCACGTCGCACAATTGCACGCCGCGCGACATGATCCAGCTCGGCGCGGGCCGGTTCTTGTTCGGCTTCAACGTTCAGTTCGGTCTCAAGAAGGAGATGGAGCTGGGCGACGTGTTCGCCGTTTATCAGCGCGACGAGGCGACCGGCACGTTCAAAGAGGATTCGCTCGATGTCCTCAACGACAAACAATTCCTGCTCGACTTCAAACGCCTCTACAACGTTTACGAGAAAACTGCGTTTCGGAAGTTTGCGGTCCTGGACGGTAAACTTTACATGAAGTTCGGCACGGGCGCGGGCCTGAATGACTTCGCCGTCTTCAAGTGGGCGTTCAACGACGGCAATTTGAAATTTGTGGACGGTCGCGCCGAGGCCGAGTATCGCCGCATCGCGTATCCGGCCGCGCACCAGTTCCGCTGGCAGACGCCCGATCGCGAATCGTACCGCTATGGCGATCATCCGCATGTCTCGATCGAGGATCGTGTGTTCGTGGAGTGCGTCGGCGGCGATCTCACCATCAAGGTCGAGGACAACACGGCGACGGGCGAAGGCGTTTATGCCGAGCCGGTGGCGGATAAATATCAAAAGGTGGACGACGCGGAAATCGCCTACGGCCTCGTCGGCCATTTGATCCTGCTGAAAATCCGCCCCTACAAGGAACAGACGGCGCGTTATTTCATTTTCAACGAAAAGCAGCAAACGGCGGTGCGCGTGGATTCCATCGGTTCGTCGTGTGTGCTGTTGCCCGAAGAACACGGCCTGATCTTTCCGGACGGCTATTATCTCGCGACCGGCGAACTCAAACAGTTCGACTGTGATGCGAGCAATATGGTCATCGAGCGGGTCATTCACGCGCCCAATGGCGAGGACGTGCTTTACGTGTTCTACAACCGGACCACCGGTGATTTTGCGCTCATGCCGTATCGGCTCATCGCGCAGAAGGTCGAGGAACGCATCAGTTGCAACGGCTTTTCGCTCTTTCCCAACGGGCATCTCGTGCTGTTCCGCGCCGAGGCCGAGCCGCAGAAGCATCACATGATTCAATTGCGACAGACGCCGTTCCATCAGCCCGGTTTCGAGCCGGCCGGCCAGAAGGACGCGTTTCTGTATCAAGTCGGCAACAAGGAAGTCGTGCGCGGCCTCGCCGAGTGCAACGAGGTGCTGACGCTCGTGCGAAAGGAAAATCCCTACGCGGAACTCTACACCGACCTCGTCAAACGCTGCGGCGCGATTCTCGATTCCTATCCGTGGCTGGCGAGCGCAGACGGTTTCGGTGTGGACGCCGCATTGCGCGCCGTGCGCGAAGCGGCGGACAAAGCGGTGGACGAATTCGACAAGGTGCGCCGCCTGCAACGCGAAGCCGTCGAGCGCGTCACCGACGTGCGCAAACGGTGCGTTGAGCAATTCCAGAACATCAAACGCGCCAGCTTTCGCGGGCTGAACGATTTCGTGGTGAACCTCGCCACGTTGCGCAGGCTGCGCGGCGAACTCATTACGCTCAAGGAAGTCCGCTATGTGGACGTGGCGCAGGTGGAGGAATTGGAGAAACAGGTCACGACGCAGACCGACGAACTTTCCAACTCCTGCGTGAAGTTTCTGCTCAAGGCCGAGGCTCTGGAGCCGTATCGCCGGCAGGCGGCGGATCATCTCGCTGCCGTTGACCGCGTGACGAAGGTGGCCGAGGGCAAGGAAATCGAGAAAGCCGTCACCGTCGCGGGCGGTGAACTCGAAATGCTCATCGAGATCGTCAACAGCCTCAAGATTGACGACGCCACCGAGACGACGCGCATCATTGACGCAATCACGGCGGTTTACTCGACGCTGAATCAGGTCAAGGCCGCGCTCAAGAAACGCCTGCAAAGCCTCGTTGCCAGCGAAGGCGCAGCGCAGTTCGCCGCGCAGATGAAGTTGTTGAGCCAGGCGGCATCGAGCTACCTCGACCTCTGCGATTCGCCCGCCAAGTGCGAAGAGTATTTGAATCGCCTCTCGGTGCAGCTTGAGGAACTGGAAGGCACATTCGCCGATTTCGAGGAATACACCGTGCAACTCGCCGAGCGTCGCACGGAACTTTACGAGGCGTTCGAGCAACGCAAGGTCGCGCTCGTCGAGCAGCGCAATCGGAAAGCTGCCGCGTTGATGACGGCTGCCGAACGTATTCTCAAGGTCATCCAGAATCGGCTCGCCGGGTTCAAGAGCATCGAGGACATCAATTCCTACATGGCGTCGGACCTGATGATCGCCAAGGTCCGCGAGACGATTGATCAGTTGCTCGCGCTCGGCGATTCGGTGAAGGCCGACGATTTGCAGGGCCGGCTCAAGAGCGTGCAGCAGGAGGCGGTGCGGCAGTTGAAGGATCGGCAGGAGTTGTTTGTCGGCGGCGAGAACGTCATCAAGCTCGGCAAGCATCAGTTCAACGTCAACACGCAGCCGCTCGACCTGACCATCGTGAATCGCGACGGCGTGCAGCATGTGCATCTGACGAGCACGAAGTATTTCGAGGCGATTACGGACGAGGCGTTTCTCGCCACGCGCGATGTGTGGGATCAGGAAGTGGTTTCCGAAAATCGCGACGTTTATCGCGGGGAATATCTGGCGTGGCAGATGTTGAACAGTTTGGAGTCCCGCCTTCAGGCGGCTTCCCAACCGGCTAAAGCCGGAACTCCGAACTTGGCGGCAGCCCTCGCGTTTTCGGACGACCAGCGTCTCGCGTTTGTGCAGGAGTTCATGGGGGCGCGGTACCAGGAAGGCTACACCAAGGGCATTCATGATCTGGACGGCGCGAAGATTTTCCACGCGCTGCTCACCACGCATCACGCGTTGCAACTGGCGCGGTTCAGTCCGATGGCCCGCGCCTGTGCGGTGGTTTATTGGAATCGCTTTTGTCCGGCGGACACGAAAACGCTCTGGAGTGCCAAGCTCCACGGCTTTGCCGAGCGCAACAAACTGTTCCCCGGCGATCCGACACAACAGAACTACATTGCCGCGCTGCAAGACTTGGTGCGGGCATTCCTTGAGCAGACGAAGCTTTACCCCGCCGAGATTGCTATCGAAGCGGGCGAATATCTGTTTAACGAGCTCATCACCGGCGAAGCGGTTTCCGTCAGCCAGGAAGCAGATCAGTTGGTCGCCTCGTTCAATCGGCATCTCGCGAGCAAGGGCAGTGAGAAGATGTTCGAGCAACGGCGTCAGGCGTTGACCGATCATCCCGGCAGCGAACTGGATTTGGTGCGCGACTGGGTGAGGGGGTTTCTCATTTCTGTAAAATCCGAAATCCGAAATCCGAAATCCGAAATTGATCAGAGCCGACTCACGTCGGCTGCTACAGATGGAGAGTTCCGCTATCTGGAAGAAATCTCGGCCATCCTGTTCTGCGGCGACGCGCTCAAGCGCTCCGTCGTCAAAGCGGCGACTTCGCGCGAGATTGAGGGTATGCGCGGCAGCCATGCGCTCATCGAAGGCAGCAAGTATCAGTTTGATTACCTGAACTTCCAGGAACGATTGCAGAAGTTCGAGCGCGATGTCGTGCCGCGCTTTGAGAAGTTTCACGCGCTGAAGCAAGAGTTGATCGAACGCGAGCGCGGCAAGCTGCGGCTAAACGAGTTCAAGCCCAAGGTGCTGACGTCATTCGTGCGCAACCAGCTCATTGACCAGGTTTATCTCCCGCTCGTCGGCGACAATCTTGCGAAGCAGATCGGTGCGGCGGGCGCGGCCAAGCGCACCGACTTGATGGGGTTGCTGCTCGTGATTTCGCCGCCGGGTTACGGCAAGACGACGTTGATGGAATACGTCGCCAGCCGGTTGGGCATCGTCTTCATCAAGATCAACGGCCCGGCGCTCGGTCACAATGTCGTGTCGCTTGATCCCGAGGAAGCGCCGAACGCCGCCGCGCGCGAGGAGATCATCAAGCTGAATCTCGCGCTGGAGATGGGCGACAACGCGCTCATCTGCGTGGACGACATCCAGCATTGCAGCCCGGAATTTCTGCAAAAGTTCATTTCGTTGTGCGACGGCCAACGCCGCATCGAGGGCGTCTGGCGCGGGAAGCCACGCACTTACGATTTGCGCGGACGCAAGGTCGTCGTCGTGATGGCGGGCAATCCCTACACCGAGAGCGGGCAGAAGTTTAAGATCCCGGACATGCTCGCGAACCGCGCCGACACCTACAACCTCGGCGACATCATCGGCGGCAGCGGGGATTATTTCAAAGCGAGCTATCTCGAAAACGCCGTCACGTCGAACGCCGTGCTCGCGCCGCTGACAAACAAGAGTCAGAAGGACATTCGCTCGTTCATCCGCATGGCCGAGTCCGGCGAGCGCGAGGCGGAAGGTTTCGAAGGCAGTTATTCATCCCAGGAAGTGGAGGAAATCCTCTCCGTGATGAAGAAGCTGGTGATGATTCGCGAGGTCATTCTGCGCGTGAACCAGGAATACATCTACTCCGCCGCGCAGGCCGACGAGTTCCGCGTCGAACCGCCGTTCCGCTTGCAGGGTTCATATCGCAACATGAACCGGCTGGCGGAAAAGGTCGTCACCATCATGAACGACGACGAAGTGCGCGGGCTAATCGTGGATCACTATCGCGGTGAATCGCAAACACTCACCACGGGTGCGGAGGCGAACCTGCTCAAGTTCAAAGAACTTATCGGCGCGTTGACCCCGGAGGAAAAGGTGCGTTGGGAGGACATTAAACAAACCTTCAAGCGCAACAACGCCGCGCGGGCCGCGGGTGGTGAGAACGATCCTGCGGGCCGCATCGTGGCGCAACTGAGCGGATTCCAGTCGGGCTTGGAAGGCATCCAGAAAGTTATCGCGGATCAGTTGGCGAAACCGCCACCACCACCGGCCCCCGCGCCACAAGTGGTGGTGGACATGTCGCCGGTGGGGAAGGGCTTGGAGGCGCTGAAGGCTTCCCTGGAGAAACAAGCCGCGAAGCCGCCGCCCGTTCAACCGCTGCCGTCTGTGACGATTGATTTCGAGCCGCTGACCGCCCATCTCGAAGCGCTGCGCAACACGGTGGATCAACGGTTGGCGCAGCCAGCCACGAAGGACGACAACGGGCATGGTGATTTCAATGCGCTTGCGGCCAAGCTGGGCGAAGGCTTGAGCGCCCTGCGGCAGGATTTGAGCCGGGCGATTTCCGTGGTTCACACCGGCACGATGGCCGACGCGATGAAGCGGATGGAGCACGAGATGGAGATGGTTCACAGCACGCTCGCAACCTTGAAGGACATGGCGGCGCGACAACGCGATCATTTGCACAAGTCCCAGGAGCTACTGGAAACCCGCGCGAAGCAGGGCGCCGTGGAAGTTGAAGTCACGCAAGAGATGTTGGGGAACGAAGCGGCGTTTCTGGAACATTTCCACAAGGTCATTGCGGAGGCGCAGAAGCAGCGGGAGACGACGGAAGGCGGAGATCAAGCACCCGAGAAGAAATGACCCCGAAAAACGCCCGTGCAACCTTTTGTTGCAGATGCAACAAAAGGTTGCACGGGTAGTTGGGCAAAATGAACCGTGAGGAGCACGTTATGAAACAGTTTATTAGCAAAGCCAAAAACCTCAGTCAGCGGGCGGCTGAACTCAGAACCGCCTTGCAGCAGTTGCCGCCGAAGGTTGCGGAGGTGCGGGAAACCATTGCGGCGACCGCCGGACAACTCCAACAGTTGAAGGTGGACGTGCAATCCAGCGTGACGGATTTGAAGGCGGACAACGAGCACCGCATCAGCCACGCCCTGCTGGAGATCGAGTCGAGCCGGGGCATCTTCCTCGACGCAGGTTTCGAGTTGGGCGGCGTGGAATTGGAGATCAGCCCCGTGCAACGTCTGCTCGTGCGATTGCGCAAACTGGAGGAGGTCCCGCTCTCGGCGTTGCGCACGTTGATCGCCGCCAATCAAAAGGTCAAAACCACCCACGCAATACTATCAGCGCTGCTGCAAGCTCAACAGATGGCTGATGAAGTGGAACTGGCCGACCTGGAATATCGCGAGTTGTTGGTCAGTTTGGGGCCGATCCCGTCCATTCGACTTTGCTGGCGTGGGGAGGAAGGCGAGGCGACCGAGGCCGCAACTGGGACGCCGGCAATGCCCACCTCAGCGCCGGTCGCAGCATCGGTGCCGCCGACTTCGGCATTCAGCCAGAGTTCCTTCTTCGAGAAAAGCACCCCGCCACCATTGCCGGCGACGGCAGCAGCGGAACCAGCAGTTACCGTTTCGCCGCCGATCAGATTGTCGGCTCCGGTCGCGACAACGCCGGAAACGTCCGCGACGAGCGAACCCGTGCCGGCTGCGGCAAGTTCGGGTGCTGAAGCTGATCCGCTGGCGCGGTTCAAGCGAATGCCGAACCTCACGAAGACCAAAGGCTGACAGCTCTGCGGACGTTAGTGAATTGACTATCCGCGTGGTCGTTGGCAAGGGCACGCCGCCCGCGGGCTACGGATCCTGCGCAAACGTCGCCAGGAATTTCTCTACCGTCAGACCCGATTCTCGAAGGGGATGCACCACCGTCCACGGCTTGCCGGGCACGCCCTTCGCCACGGTGGCGAATTCGTCTGCCACGGCTTTGCGCGAGTCGGGGAGCGGCCAGTCCAGGTTCTGTTCCCGGCAATCGGCGCGCAGCTTTTCCCATTCGCGCAGGATGGCAAAGCGCACGGGTAGCTGACTGAGGCGCACGCGCGCCAGCAGTTCGGGGTTATCCGCGACGGCCCGTTCGGCCTCTTGCCAGAGCTTTTCCGCGGCCATCAGGGGTTTGGCTTCACGATGCGGCCCGTTCGGTTTCGTGAAGCAGCCGAGGTAAAAGCCGCGTGACGAATCGTGCATCAGTTCGAGATAGCGCGCGATGGGTTTGGCCGCCGGGCCGTAATAACCCTGGAGGAATTCCTGGATCAGCGCGCGGTCATCCGTTTGGGGATTCCAGAGCAGTTGTGCCAGCACCCAGGCGCGCAGTTCGCCCAGCTCTCCGCCAAAACCTTGATACGCGCCCTGCTCGAAAACGCCCCGCACGCCGAACTTCTGGAAGAGCCGTACGTTCGCTCCGTGCGTGAACCAATTGGGATGCGGCAGGAGGTAATTCGAGAAATCGGTTGTGTAATCCCAGATGTAAAGTCGCTGGCAGATTTTCGACCAGCCTTCGAGGTCCGCCAGGAACGCGGCGTTGGAAACATGATCCAACGGTTCGCGGAAGTTACATTCAATGCTGCACAACCGGACGATGACGTTTGGGCGCGGCTTGATGGTCTTGGGCGGTTTGCGCGTGTATTGGTAGGCAAACGTGTCCACCGCCACATTTGGAAACTCCGGTTCGATCTTCTCGGCAATGTAATTTACGAAGGCAAGCATGCTGCCGGCGGGACTGCCCTCCGCGTCATCAATGGCCTTGCAGGGTTCGCACTGGCAGTAACCATACCAGTCGTTTTGCGTCACCGAAATGATGCCGGCATCCGGGTCTTCGCGCAGCCACTCCTTCACCCGACCGACGACGAAGTCGCGCAGTTCCGGATTCGAGAGACAAAGCTGGGCGCGCTCGTGCGTGCGCTTCCCCTTGATGAAGCTGTACCATTCGGGATGATCCTTGAAGTGCTTCTCCGGCGGCACGAGTGGATAAAACGTGTGGGCAAAACCCTTGTAACGGACGCAACCGCCCCACTCGGGCGGAATGCGCCGGTTCTCCCCATTGGCGCCATTGCGCACCTTCCAGAGTGGATCAAACCCCTGAAACCAGAACGGCTCGCGATACTCGAAGGGCGGTTGGTAACGCACGTCCAGTTCCGGGATTTGCAGCGAGGCCCGCTGGGGAACGTTCGTTGCCCAGGGTGTCCACCAGCGAACGCCGCACTGGTCCTGGAGGAAACGATTCACGGCGTAGATCGCTCCGCGGGGTCGGCCGCCGGCCAGCAGCAAACGGTCGCCCTTCGTGCGGATGACAAATTCCTCCGCGCCCAGTGTGGCAAAATCCACTTCGGGAAACAGCTTTGTCGCCAACGCGCCCTGGCCGACAATGATGGCGTTCCGCGGTGCTTCGCTGGCGTTGGTCTGAACCTCGAAACGCGCGCCGGTGATTTGGTTCAGATGTGAAACCAGTTCGGCGACGGCGTGCTGTTCCGGGGTGGTCGCCTCAGGTTGACCAATGATGACGACACCCGGTTTGCCGGCCTCCGCAAGCCTCACTTCGGTTCTTGCGGATGTGACTGCGGTGAGACAGACCACGATGCCAGCGACGGTTTGGAATGCAATTTTCATAGTGGACTCCGTGCTCAACAGGTTTGTGGGAGGCTAAACTCTCGGCAACTGCCACGGATCGCGGCGCGGACGGTCCAGCATCTTGTTGGCTGCGGCATCCCCGGCGAACTGCTCGGATTCCGGATTCCACTTCAACTTGCGGCCCAGCTTGATGGCGATGTTCGCCAGGTGGCAGACCGTGGAGACGCGATGACCGATGTCCACCGGGAAAAAGGGGTCTTTGCGACTACGCACGCACTTCAGGAAATCGTCATGCTCGCCGTTCGGGTTCGTGTAGAGACGCACTTCATTGTCGCCAATCTTTGAATTCAGAATTGCAGGAGAACTCGCCTGAACCGGCCCGCGCCACCCGGTGTTGCCCACCCAGCCATCCGTGCCGATGAACTTGAGGCTCGGATTGCCGGGCTTGCACGTCATCACGACGCCGTTGGCGTAACGATACGTGACGTCGTAGTCCTTCACAGTGTCGTAGAGGCCGCCCTCCCAATGTGTCCCCGTGCCTTCAATCTCCACCGGCCCGCTGCGCTCCGTGTCATTGGCCCACTGCGCGGTGTCGAACAAATGCGTGCCCCAGTCGCAGATGATCCCGCCGGAGTAATCCCAGATCCAACGGAAGTTCCAATGCACGCGGTCGCGTGTGTAAGGTGCAAACGGTGCCGGGCCGAGCCACATTTCGTAATCGAGTTCCTTGGGCACGGGTTGTGGCGTGGGATCGCCGGCGCTTTGCGGCTGCTTCGGCAGAATGACTTCGATGCGTTGGAGCTTGCCGATGCGACCGTTGCGCACCAGCTCCGCCATCCGGTGATACTCCGGCACGGCGCGGTCTTCGGTGCTGGTTTGAAACACCTTCCGGTGTTTGCGCACCGCTTGGATGAGCAATTTGCCTTCATCAATCGTGAGCGTGGGTTTCTCGCACTGCACGTCCTTGCCGGCTTGCAGCGCGAGAATGCTGATAAGCGTGTGCCAATGGTCCGGGGTGGAGATCATCACCGCGTCAATGTCCTTGCGGGCGAGTATCTCGCGGAAATCCTTCGTGACGAAACAATTCTCGTTCTGGTAGCGCTCGTTGATCGTCTCCTGGGCGCGGAACAACCGGTTGCTGTCCACGTCGCACGCCGCGATGACCTTCGCCTCGGGGTGGCGGAGATACGGGCCGAGATTCCAGTTCACACCGTGATCGCCCGTGCCGATGAAGCCCACGGCGATGCGGTTGTTGGGTGAGATGGCGCCGCCCATGCCCAAGACCGACGAGGGGATGACTTGCGGCGCGATGGCGGCACTGAAGGCAGTGAGGGTGGACTTGTGGAGGAAACTCCGGCGAGATAAGCGGGCAAGGGTTTTCATGTCCTAAAGCGGTATACTTGTGACCAGTTGAGGCAAACAAGACAATAGTTGGCAGCAGTTATTTCAATTGGGGCGACGCCAGCCAGACCAGCCGTAAGCCCTCCAATGTCAAAGCCGGTTCGACGCGCGCGATCTCCGGCAGTTTTGACGCCATGAGTTTGGCGTAACCGCCCGTGGCCACGACCGGCATTTGCCGGGCCTTTAGTTCCTGTCTCAATTCAGCGAGCAACCCGCGAATCAGACCGCGATAGCCATGCACGGCGCCCACCAACATCGCTTGTTCGGTGCTTTTGCCCACGGCAGACTGCACTTCACGGATGGTGATGCGCGGCAGCAGAGCCGTCTTCTCATGCAGATAATCTGTCATCGCCGCCAGGCCGGGCGCGATGATGCCGCCGGCGTAATTGCCGCGCGCGTCCACCACGTCAAAGGTCACCGCCGTGCCAAAATCCACCACCACCACCGGCGCGCCAAAGTGATGTCGCGCTGCCACCGCATTGGCCAGGCGATCAGGTCCAATGCTGGCCGGTTGCGGATAATCAATACCCACGCCGCGCACGGTTTCCGGCGTGAGTTCCAGCACGGGGACTCGCCATCGCTGCCGGGCCGCGCGCTTTACGAGTGGGGTCGCCTGTGGCACGACGCTACATAACGCCACCCCCTCCACGCACATTCGCCCCACAAAGCGGACGAGGGCGGGCGCTGCTTTGCCGGCACGCCACGTGGAGGTTGGAATGTCCGCCTGGCGCAGCACGCGGCGGTGATCTGCCAGACCGACGTGGGTGTTCGTGTTCCCGATGTCAAAGAGAAGGATCATGCGTCAAATCAGCGAGCCGAAAGCTGAATGATGAAAATCCCGCGGACGCGAATTCCTCCGCACAATCGGGCGACTAGGAATTCAGAAATCATAATCCCTACGGATATCGAAGCTCCGAAGTCGGGTTTCATTTCTCCAAAGTCACATCGCCACCAATGACTCGTTCCAAATGCCCGTGCTCAGTGCGCAACAGCAGGGCGCCGTCGTCATCCAGTGCTTCCGCGCGGCCCCGTAATGTGCGGTTGCCAATGTTGATGCCAACCTGCTGGCCGAGCGTGGCGCAGTGTTCTTCCCATTCGTCCGCTACCTCCGCGAACGCGCCCTGACACACCCGGCGGTAATCGCGGTCCAATTCCCGCAGAATGGCCGTGGCCAGTTCCGCGCGGCTCACCGGCCTGCGCGTCTCGACGCGGAGGGAAGTCGCCACGCGCCGCAACTCAGCGGGAAAATCCGTCGCGGTCTGATTCACGTCCAAGCCCACGCCCAGGATGACGTATTTGACGTGGTCGAGTTCCGCGTTCATTTCGGTGAGGATGCCAGCCACCTTCCGACCATTCATCAAAATGTCGTTAGGCCATTTCACATCGGCGCGCAAGCCGGCCACTTCGTGAATGGCCCGCCAAAGCGCCGTCGCCCCCGCGATGGTGATACGGGTGGCCTCCTGGGGACGCAGGTCGGGCCGCAGCAACACGGAGAACCACAAGCCTTTGCCGGCTGGCGAAATCCACTGGCGTCCGAGCCGACCCCGGCCCTTCGTCTGTGCTTCGGCAAATACCACCGCACCCTCCTTCACCCCGTCGCGCGCGAGCTTGTCCACGATGTCGTTGGTTGAGTTGGTTTGCTGGAACACACGGATGTCCCGGCCAATCACGGTCGTTCGACCGAGTCGCGCCAGCAGATCGTCCGCGTTCAACAAATCGGGATCGTTCAGCAGGCGATAACCCAGATGCGGACTGGCCTCGATCTCGTAACCCAATTTGCGCAACTCCTCGATGCGTGCCCAGATCGCGGCGCGACTGATGCCGAGCTTTTGCGATAGATCTGCGCCCGAAACCGCGCCCTCGCCGGCGCTGCGGAGGGCGGACAGAATTTGTGCGTCGGTCGTCATTCGAGTGCAAAATCCAAACCGATATCCACCGCCGGTGCCGAGTGCGTGAGTGCGCCGACGGAAATAAAATCCACACCTGTTCGCGCGATGGCGCGCACGGTCCTTAGATTCACCCCGCCGCTGGCCTCGGTTTTGGCCCGACCCGCCACGAACTTCACAGCGCGACGCAATTGGGCGGGTGTCATGTTATCGAGCAAGATAACATCCGCGCCGGCGGCAACCGCCTGGCTCACCTGCGTAAGCGTGTCGGCCTCCACTTCGACCTTGAGCCGCGGAAAATTCCGGCGGGCGCGCGTCACGGCCGCGGCGATGGCGTTGGGTCTGGCGCCGCGCAAGGCGACGAGATGATTGTCCTTGATAAGAACCATGTCGGGGAGCCCGAAACGGTGATTGTGTCCGCCACCGCACATCACCGCGTATTTCTCAAAGTGCCGCCAGCCGGGCGTCGTTTTGCGCGTGTCGAGGATTCTGGCGCCCGTACCGCGAACGGCTTCCACGTATCGCGCGGTGAGCGTGGCCACGCCGGACAGCCGTTGCACGAAATTGAGCGCCACTCGCTCCGCCGTGAGAAGGGCGCGGGCCGGGCCAATAATCTTCAGCATGGTTGCCCCCGCCTTTACCCGCACGCCATCGCGAGCCAATCGCCGCACTTTCACCCGCGGACACAGCGCTTGAAACGCGGCTTCTGCGAACGCCAACCCGGCTACCGTGAGCGATTCACGGGCGCGTAATAGTGCCGTCGCCCGCACCGCCGACGGCACAGTGGCGAGCGTGGTCGCATCGCCCGATCCGATATCCTCGGCAAGGGCGGCGCGCACGGCCCGGCGAATGTCAGCAATCCGAAGCGGTTCCACCGCGCGAGCATGTGGCCGCTCAGTCTGCCGGAAAAGCAAAAAGCATTTTCGCTGGTCGGGTCGCATGGCGCGGGATGGCCCGCCATGGTTGAAAGAAGCCCGCGCCACCAGGACCCACGCGCGCCAGCGCGCGTGAGCGACTGGCGCGGTGGCGCGTCCGGGTGCGGCGGACGAGGCGTCCGCCGCCGCACGCGAGGCGCGTGCGCTCCCCACGGCAAAAAGGTGAGATGCGCGCCGCGCAACCGATCGGGAGACTTCCGGCTTTCCTGCGGTTCAAATCCAGCTATCTTCGTGGTGGTATGTTTTCAGAAATTCGTTCCGTTCACTTCGTCGGCCTTTGCGGGACAGCCATGGCATCTACGGCGGCAGCGTTGAAGCAAAAGGGCTATGCCGTCACCGGCTCGGACCAGAATGTGTATCCGCCCATGTCCACCTTCCTCGCGGAGCAGCAGATTGAGGTGATGAACGGTTATGCGGAGCGCAATCTCGCACACAAACCGGACCTCGTTGTCATCGGCAACGCCATCTCGCGCGGCAACCCGGAGGCGGAATTCTGTCTCGACCACAAACTGCGGTTCTGTTCCTTGCCGGATTTGCTCCGGGAATTCTTCATTCGCGGAAAACGAACCATCGTCGTGGCCGGAACGCACGGCAAGACCACGACCACGAGCCTGTTGACGTGGGTGTTCGAGCACAACGGCCTGAACCCCAGCTACCTCATCGGCGGCATTCCGAACAACCTGTCACAGGGCGCGCGGTTCACGGACAGCGAATGGTTTATCATCGAAGGCGACGAATACGACGCCGCGTTCTTCGACAAGCGCAGCAAGTTCATCCATTACCTGCCCGAGGTGGCCATCGTGAACAATGTCGAGTTCGATCACGCCGACATCTTCGAGAATCTCGCGGCGGTGCAGAAGTCGTTCGCCCACTTCATCCGGCTCGTCCCGCGCAACGGCCTGTTGCTGGGCAATGGGGATGATTCGAACCTCGCCCCGTTGCTCAACGTAAACTTTTGTCCGGTAAAACGCTTCGGACTGGGCGAGGAGAATGCCATTCGCGCGACGAACGTGCGGCTCGGTCCGACGGCGAGCGAGTTCGAGATTCCCAGCGCGAAGTTTCACCTCAACCTGGCGGGCGAATTCAATGTACGCAACGCGCTCGCCGTCGTGGCGGCGGCGAAACATGTCGGTCTGTCCAACAAACAAATTCAATCCGCCTTCGAGACGTTCAAGGGCATCAAGCGCCGGATGGAAGTGCGCGGCATCGCTGGCGGCGTGACGGTGATTGACGACTTCGGCCATCACCCGACGGCGATCCGGCAGACGCTGGCAGCCTTGCGACTCAAGTATCCCTCACAAAAACTCTGGGCCATCTTCGAGCCGCGCAGCAACACGACGCGGCGGAATGTCTTCCAGACCGAACTCGCCGAGTCCTTTGCCCAGGCTGACGGGGTGGTGGTATCACAGGTTGCCCGCCTCGAATTGCTCAAGGCCGAGGAACGATTGAACCCGGAGCAACTCATGGCCGACCTCAAAGCCCTTGGCAAAGAGGCCGCGTATTTGCCGGACGTGGACACGATCGTGACGCACATTGCGAGTCGCGCCCAAGGCGGCGATCTCGTGGTGGTGTTCAGCAACGGTGGTTTTGGCGGGATCCACGGGAAGCTTTTGGAGCGGTTGGGAAGACGATGAGACTCAGGACTGCAATTCTCACGGCCTTGGTGTCAATGTCCGGCAGCGCCTTGCTCCATTGTGCAGAAATGAAACCCATCTACAAGTTGCCCAAAGCCGAACTCGCAGTGCGGCTGCAAGGTGATGCTCGCGCTGTCCAGGTGCAGCGCCAGGGACTGCAAACGGTCATCAGTTACCTCGAAACGCGCCCGGACATTTTTCCCGCCGAACAACCGAAGGAGTCGCGGCTGTTGCGGCGCGAGGAGAAGGAAATTGTCTGGAGCACCTGGCAACGGTTTCTCGATTACATCGTGGCGTTGGATTCAGTAGAGCGCTACCACGCGCAGTTCTATCGGCTCAAAGGCGCGGCGAAGGAGGATTCGTTTCTCATCGGTTACGCGGCGATGCTGGCAAAGTATCGCGCGGCGATGGAGTTCATCGAGCGCAGCGAGCGGAATCCTGAGCTGGACAAGGTGCTCAACGATCCCGTGCCGGAACTGGGTTTGCCCGCGGGCACGTACGCCAAACTCAAATTCAAATACCTCAACGTGGCCATCGCCACGGACTTCGCCGCGCGCGAGGTGTTGATGAAAACATTTTCGGGTGAGCGACAGTCGGCATTGAGGAACGCCCTCCGTTCGGACGCTGATTTCATCTGGGGCGTTGGCCAAGGGCGGGGCGAATTGCTGACGGCGAAGAATGCGTTGAAGGTGGTGCAACACAGCGCACAATCCGCCTGGCTGCCGATTCAGGCAGGCGTATCTGAGTGGATGGGCGACACAAAGGTATATCGCCCGGGCCGCTCGTTGATCTCTCCGGCGCAGATCAAGCAACTCCAGCCGCGGCTTTTGCCGGGTGACATCTTGCTGGAACGCCGCGAATGGTACATGTCGAACATCGGTCTGCCGGGCTTCTGGTCGCACGCGGCACTTTATCTCGGCACCCCTGAAGAGCGGCGTGCTTTCTTCGCCGACGCCGACGCCCAAGCGTGGGTGAAACAACAGAACGAAGCGAGCGGCGATTTGGAGGTCTTGCTGCAAGCTCGTTATCCGCAGGCCTACGAAACCAGCCTCCAGCCTCAGGAAGAAAACCACGCTGTGCGCGTCATCGAAGCCATCAGCGAAGGCGTGTCGTTCACCACGCTGGAACATTCGGCGGATTGCGATTCGCTGGCGGTGCTGCGTCCCAAGTTGGCCAAGGCCGAGAAGGCGCAGGCACTCCTGCGCGCGTTCCATTACGCCGGTCGGCCGTATGATTTCAACTTCGACTTCGCGACGGATTCCGAATTGGTCTGCACCGAACTGGTTTACAAAGCATACGAACCGGCGGCGAATTTCCGCGGGCTTACATTTCCGCTGGTCGAGATGCTGGGCCGTATGGTGACTCCGGCCAACGACATCGCCAAGGAGTTCGATGCGCAGTGGGGCACGCCAAAGCAGCAGTTTGATCTGGTGATTTTTCTGGATGGCCAGGAGCGGCAGCGCAAAGCCGTGGAATCTTCGCTGGCCGAGTTCCGCAAGAGCTGGCGGCGTCCCAAGTGGCACGTGCTGATTCAACAGTAGCAGAACACGGCCGCTGGCCTTCTAAATCTCCTCCCCAGATTTCCATCGAATGATCCACGCGGACAAATGTGTCCTCGCGACTTCCGTCCTGCGGCACAATCACGGGGCACGCGTGTCCTTTTTCCAGTCAGTCGTGCGCCCGTCGGCTGCAAGTCTCTGCGAGAATCCCATTCCGGCGGATTGGACTGACGACTGCTGACAGGTGACCAGCAGTTGCGGGTGATGAGCCCTCGGCCTGCAGGTTATGACACAACCGGATTCTATCTTCGGCGCGCGTACAGGCGTGTGGGTAATCGTGCTCCTGTTGTTGGCGTTCGTCGCCATCGCGGACGTTTCTGCGCAGCCCGAAAGTCTGCTGCGTGCAAGGACCAGACAATCGCAATCCAAATCAGAAACTGGCGTGGCCTCCTTTTACGCCCATAAATACCACGGGAAGAAAACCGCCAGCGGTGAAGTCTTTGACATGCATGCGCTCACAGCCGCGCACCCGTCCCTTGAGTTTGGAACGCGCGTAAAGGTGACGCACTTGGAAAACAACCTTTCCGTCACTGTGCGAATCAACGACCGCGGACCGTTCATCAAAGGGCGCGTGATTGACTTGTCGCTGGCCGCCGCGAAGCAATTACAGATGGTCCAAGCCGGTCTGGCGCTGGTGAAGCTCGAGATCGTCGAGTGAGATGCGGCCGCGGCGGGCTTGGATGCCACGAAATCTGATCGTGGCATGAGGGATCGGCGTGTTTCGCCGCCGCAACTTCGATCTCAACCAAACGAACACTCTCTGTTAGGGCAAAGTGGTGAAGGAGCACCGCACTCCAAGACGCTTCGCGCGGTTCGGGGCGCGTCGTGCTTCCGCCAGCGGTTTTGGAGTGCGGCAGCCCTCTGCCGCTTTTCGAAGGAATATGCATACAGAGTTCAAATCTCGAGTTTTCGATCTTCACGGTGCGGGCGACTTCCGGACGTACCCCAGACAAGCATCCGGTTCACAGAGTTCGCCCGCGAGGTAAAGACTTCCCTCGTTATCCAAGTTCATTCCGTAGAAGCTGGCGTTCTCAGCCAGGTCGTAATCGCCCCAACTGCCGGAGTTGCCATTCACGCTGGCACGCACCACCGAGCCATCGAAGCCGGAGCGTCCTCCTTGCACATACACCCGACCCAGAGCATCCACGGCCACTTTATACGCGGCGCTGCTGACGGTAAGCTGATCAACGATTTCCACGTTGGAGGCTCCAGGCGCCAGCCGCCACGTAGCCCAGCGATTCTCGCTCAACTTCCTGGACAGCGCGACCTTGACCATGCCCACGTCGTACACCTGACCCGCCCCGCCCACCGCCAGGCTCTTGACGCCAATCCCACGTTCCCAACGAGTGTCTCCCGAATAGGTGGCTGAAGTTTGCCAGGTGTCCGGGGCGCCGCTTTGCACGCTGCGCCGGAGCACAACCCGGTCGCCGGATTTGCTGCCGACAGTGCCGCGCACCCACACCTCCGAAGGCGCACTTTGGTCATTCGAAGGCCGAACCGCCAAACCGGTGGCGAAGGAACCATATTTCGAGTCCACGGTGAACTCGTCCACCACGGACCAATTGAGGCCGCCGCCAGCGGTGGGAGTGCCCCGGGCGACCATCCAACGGGCGAGTGTGGTCCGGCCGCTGGTCACAGGGCGGTAGCCCGCCACGAACACGTTGCCGGCGGCATCGGCCGCGAGCGTTTCGGTGCGCAGTCGGTAGCCGCTGGGCAGGACGTCATTGAATGTCGTGACGCGTCGCAGGTTCGCGCCCTGATGCGGCGCCGCAGAACGCCAGACTTCGCCACCCGTGCCGCCTCCCGACCCGCTCGTCACGACATACAAATTCGTTCCGCCATCTACCGCGGCGTTTATGAACGTGCCGTGGCTGTCGGTGACCACGGACGCGGTGTCCCAGGTCGCCCCACGGTCCAGGCTGCGTAGCACGACCTCGTAGGCCGGGTCGTCGTTCTCAATCACGAACCCCACGGCGTAAACTTCGCCGCCAGGGGCGCCGGCGATGTCCCAGAATCCGGTGTAGATGCTGGGGTCCGAATCCAGGAACACGATGTTCGGGTCGTCGGAGGCTTGGAGGTTGGCTAACGGCGCCATGAATAGCGCGGCGGCGCAGGTGAAGGAGGCCAGTGATTTCGGAATGAGGGTTTTCATCGGCATTTCTCGGTTTGATACTGCATTCAGTTTGTTCTGTTCGGCGTGGCGGGCCGGTTTCCGGCACCCGGACGGTCCACTGCGCCTGAGGATGATTCGTTGAAAAGCGGAAAATCTTACAAAGAATTTTCAAAAAGATTTGGTGCTTCACGGAATTCCGGAGAAACCATCTGCTGCCTCCCAGAACGCCAACGGTGTTCCCTGAATTCGGTGATGAACCAACAGGGAGCGGCAGCCGGGTGGTGGCCGTAGCGCCGGTTTTCCTACCGGCAACCGGCGGGCCGACTGGCAGCCAGACGAGCCGACTGGAAAGTCGGCGTTACGGAGTTGTGCTTCATGGGGCGCAGCGGCCTCCAACAGTGGACGCACATAGCGACCGTGAACCGCCGGAACGCGGACAGCCTTGTCCGCGAGTTGCTTTCCTTAGGTTCGCGCGGACTCAGCGGTCCGCGCCCCGGGCTTCGGTTTATGCCCAGCTTCAACAGTTTCGGCGATGGTGAACCGCAAGGTTGTCACGCCGGTTTTCCTACTGGCACACTCGCCGACTGGAGAGTCGGCGTGATCGTGTTGTGAATCGGCGGGCATTTTTCGCTTGCCCTTGCGTGCTGTGTGAAATCTGCTCTGGGCCGTCATTCGGAAATGAGACAACCCGCGTCACCAACCAAGTGCCGGCCCGCCACGTTGTGGGTGGCGCTGATTCCGGTGGTGGCCTTGATCGTGATGATCCGGGAAAGTCTGGTGCGGTTCGAGGGCACGGCGCATCTGCCGTTGCTTCTGGCCGCCGCCATTGCCGCGCTGGTGGGTGGGCGACTCGGCCATCGGTGGACGGACATTGAGCGGGGGATCATTGAAGGCATTGCGATCGGTCTGAAGGCAATCCTGATCCTGATGGTGATCGGGATGTTGATCGGGACCTGGATTGCCGGCGGCATCGTGCCGATCTTGATTTATCATGGGCTTAACCTGTTGAGTCCCTCGTTCTTCCTCGTCGCGGCATGTGTGATCTGCGCGATTGTTTCGATTTCGACCGGCAGTTCGTGGACAACGGCGGGCACGGTGGGCATCGCGTTGATTGGCGTGGGGCAAGGTCTGGGCGTGCCGTTGCCGATGGTGGCGGGCGCCATCGTGTCCGGCGCGTATTTCGGCGACAAACTATCGCCGCTCTCGGACACGACGAATCTCGCCCCGGCGGTGGCGGGCTCGGAGTTGTTCGAGCACGTGCGCTACATGATGTTCACCACGGTGCCATCGCTGGCCATTGCGCTGATCATCTATGCCGTGCTGGGCTGGTCGTCCGCGGGGCACAGTGGCGTGAGTGAAGAGAATGTGACGCTGATCCGGGAGACGTTGAGCGGGCATTTCCATTTACATCCGGTGCTGTTGCTGCCGCCGTTGCTGGTGATTCTCATGGTGGTCTTGCGGTTGCCAGCGTTGCCATCGTTGCTAGGTGGAGTGCTGCTGGGGGGCTTGCTGGCGGCTTTTGTGCAAGGCGCGGGATTCAAGGAAGTGCTGGCAGCGGTGCAGACCGGTTTTGTGGCGAAGACGGGCGTGGCGAGTGTGGACGAACTGCTTTCGCGTGGCGGGTTGGAGAGCATGATGCCCACGGTGTCCTTGATTCTCTGCGCGCTGACGTTCGGCGGCGTGATGGAGCGGACGGGTTTGCTGGCGGTGCTGGCGGGAGGAATCCTGCGCCTGGCCCGCGGCGTGGGCGGCTTGGTGAGTGCCACGGTGGTGACGTGTCTGGGCATGAATGTGCTGGCACCGGATCAGTATCTCTCCATCATCGTGCCGGGACGGATGTATCGGGAAGCTTACCAACGGCAGGGGCTGCATCCCAAGGTGCTTTCGCGCACGTTGGAGGACGCGGGCACGCTGAGTTCGCCCTTGGTGCCATGGAACACGTGCGGTGCGTTCATGAGCACAACGCTGGGCGTTTCCGCGCTGGCGTACCTGCCTTATGCGTTTTTCAATCTCTTGAATCCGGTGATCGCCATCGTGATGGCGTATGCCGGGTGGAAGATCGCCCAACTGGGACAGAAGCCGCGTGCGCAGTGAACGACGGGATCCAGTACTTTTATGAGCGGCCATCAACAAGGTGGGAAGCATGGGCAGAATCGGAGTGATGGGAAAGGTGGTTTCCATTCCTCCCACGCTTCCCATTCTTTCCATGAAGCTGAACGCATCATTTCACCACGCGGCGATTACCAGACGCTCCTTTCGTTTGAAAAGGCCGAAGTAATCTACGACCTCACCTTCCGCTTTGCGCACCGGCACCTTGCCCGCGGCGACCGCACGGTGGACCAGATGATTCAGGCGGCGCGCTCAGGTAAGAAGAATCTCTTGGAGGGCAGCAAAGCCGCGCTCACATCGAAGGAAACCGAAATCAAGCTCACCAACGTAGCCCGCGCCAGCCTCGAAGAACTGCTCGACGACTACGCAGACTACCTCCGCGCACCCCCTGAGAATCTGGGAGAAGGATTCCAAGGAAGCGCAATATGTTCGCCAGCTTGGACGACGAACGCCGCAAACTTACGAATTGTATCGCGAGTTCGTGGAAACCCGCACACCCGAAGTGATCGCCAACATCACCATCTGCCTGATTCATCAGGCGAACTACCTGGTTGACCAGCAACCTCGGCGGTTGGAACGGGATTTTCTCGCACAAGGCGGCCTGCGCGATCGCATGACCCGCGCCCGGCTCGCCCGGCGGAATCAGGCTGGATGATGCAAGAGGGGAGTCTCCATTCCCTCGCTGGCGCCGCCGTTAGTCCCTCGCTCAAACTCTGGAAACAGTGGTCGCTATTTGCATGTTGAACCAAACCGCACGGATCCGGGATGACCCAAACATTGCTTTGACATTGGCTTAAATCGGTCTAAAAAACACCGCCATGCAATCAACCTCAGAAGGCGTTTCCGCGGCCTCGTCCCGCGGACAATGGGGCTCCCGGTTGGGTTTCATTTTAGCCGCCGCCGGGTCGGCCGTGGGCTTGGGCAACATCTGGCGGTTTCCCTACATGACCGGCGAGAACGGCGGGGCGGCGTTCGTGGTGGTGTATCTGGTCTGCGTGGCGTTCATCGGTTTGCCGCTGATGTTCAATGAACTCGCGCTGGGCCGGCGCGCGGGCAAGGATGTGATCGGCGCGTTTCGCGCGACCAAGCCGGGCACGCCCTTCATCATCACGGGCATCTGTTGTCTGGCGTGCTGTTTTTTTGTGTTGAGTTATTACGGGGTGATTGCCGGCTGGACCGTGGGCTACGCGATCTCCTCGCTGCTGCACAAAAAGGTTGTGTTCGAGGAATTCGCCGCGCGCCCCGAATTCGTTTTGCCGTTGTTCGGCCTGTTCATCCTGATGACGATTCTCATCGTCCAAGGCGGCGTGGAGAAGGGGATTGAACGGTGGGCGAAAGTGCTGATGCCCGTGCTGATTGTGTTGTGCGGCGTGGTCATCATCCGCAGCGTGACGCTCGAAGGCGCGTCGGCGGGCATCAAATACTATTTGCATCCGGATTTCAGCAAGATCAATGGCGACGTGGTGATGAAGGCGCTGGGCCAGGCGTTCTTCTCGTTGAGCGTCGGTTGGGGATTGATGATCACCTATGGCTCGTACATGTCCAAGCGGCAGGACATTGTCACGGGCGGAATCTGGGTGGCGGGGATGGATACATTTGTGGCGATCCTGGGCGGCTTCATGGTGTTCCCGGCGGTGTTCGCGTTTGGACTCGCGCCGGATGCCGGAACGGCGCTGACCTTCAAGACGCTGCCCTCGGTGTTTGACCAGATGCCGGCCGGACAACTGGTCGGCTGCGCGTTCTTTCTCCTGCTGGGCATCGCGGCGTTGACTTCGACCATCTCGATGCTGGAAGTGCCGGTGGCGTGGCTGGTGGACGAAAAGAAATGGACGCGCAAGAAATCCGCCTGGCTGGTGGGCGGGGCGGCGTTCGTGGTGGGCGTCCCTTCGGCGCTGTCCGTGGGCGGAGTCGAGTGGCTGACCAAGCTACACTTTGCCGGCAAGACGGGTTTCCTCGACATCATGGATCAAATCTTCGGCACGGCCATCATCCTGCTGATTTGCCTGCTGGGCAGCGTGTATGTAGGCTGGTCCTGGGGGCCGAAACACGCGGTGGACGAAATGGTCGTGACCAACTCGTGGTTCGCCCGACCGCTCGTGGGAGGCATTTCGCCGGCGACGGTGTGGGTGTGGTTCATTCGTTTTGTCTGCCCCATCGTCGTTACCGTGATGTTGCTGAATATGTTCGGCGTGAAGTTATTCTGAAGCCCCAACAACCGGCCCGAGCTTCGCAGATGCAATAGTGCATACTCTTCCGCTCCAGCACGGGAGGTTTTCCGTTGTGCGGATGGATCGAAAGTGCCAGTCGTGAACCGAATTCCAATTTGACCCCGTAGCTCCTGTCTCCTACCGTTCGGTAGGTTCATGCCGAGACTCAGCCCCAATGGCGAAACGCGCCAGGAGATTTTGCGCGCCGCGCTCAAGCGGTTTGCGCACTCCGGCTACGCGGCCACGTCCGTCCAGCACATTGTCGAGGACGCGCGGGTGTCCAAGCCGACGCTGTATTATTATTTCCCGGACAAGGCGGGTCTGTTCCAGGCGCTGGTGAGCGAGGCGCACGACGAACGATACCGGTTGATGCGCGAGGCGGTGGACAGCACGGAAGACTTCCGCGCGCAATTGGTGGCGATCGTGAGCGCGTTGTTTCGTTACTTTCTCAAGAACCGGGAGTTGATGCGCATCTCGCTGGCCACGGCGTTCGCCGCGCCGGGCGAAGTCCCGTCCGGGTTGCGTTACCTCGACAAGTGCGAGCGGAATTTTGAAGTGATCCACGGCTTGATGAAACGCGCGCGCGCCGCCGGGCATTTGGACCGCCGGTTTGAGAGCCGGGAGCTGGCGTTTGGTTTCTACGGCCAGATGAATCTGTATTTGATGGCGCATCTGACGATGCCGGGCGGCCGGTTGAACCGCCCGACGGCGGAACGGATTGTGAATCTTTTTTTGAGCGGCGCGGCCGCGAAGGACAGGAAGGCTTGATGCAAAAACGAATACGATGGAACCAGTTTGGACTGCTGGCGGCGGCCGGTGCCGTGCTGCTGCTGGCAGCGTGCAAACCCAAACCCGGCGCCGGCGGCGCTCCAGCCGGCGGCTTCGCCGTGCAGGTGGTCGCCGTTGAAGCGCGGCAGCAACCGGTGACCGAAGCGCTGGGGCTGGTGGGCAGCATCGCCGCCAATGAGATCGTCGAACTCAAAGCGGAGACCGAAGGTATCATCCAGGAGATTCTCTTCGACGAAGGTCAGCAGGTGGACAAGGGGCAATTGTTGATCCGGCTGGATGACACGAAACTGGCCGCGGCGGTCGCCGAGGCGGAAAGCAGCTTCAAGTTGAGCCAGGCCAATTTTGCGCGGGCGCAACAGTTGTTTGAAGAGCGTTTGATTTCGCGGCAGGAATTTGATCAAGCTTCCGCGACCTTCGATTTGAACCGCGCGACCTTGGAATTGAAGCGGCGACAACTCAAAGACACGCGGATTCATGCCCCGTTTGCCGGCATCACCGGTGAACGGCGGGTCAGTCCCGGCCAGGTCATCGCGCGGGAAACGGTGCTCACGATGCTGGTGGATTTGGACCCGGTGAAGGTCGAGGTGAACGTGCCGGAGCGGTTTCTGCAACAGATCAGGGTTGGTCTGCCACTGGAGTTTTCCGTGGCGGCGTTCGCAGGCGAGAAGTTTCGTGGAGAGGTGTATTTCGTCTCGCCGCAGATCAACGAAAACCTGCGCACGGCGCTGGTGAAGGCGCGGATTCCCAACCCGGAAAACAAATTGCTCGGCGGCATGTTCGCCAGCCTGAATCTCACGTTGCAGGTGCGCGAAGCCGCCGTCGTGATTCCCGAGCCGGCGCTTATGAGCAATGGCGACCGGTTCTCGGTGTTCGTGGTGGACGCGGACGGCAACGCGCAAATCCGCCCGATCGAAGTCGGCATTCGTCTGGCGGGCAAGGCGGAAGTGGTCAAAGGGTTGAATGCCGGAGAAAAAGTGGTGGTCGAGGGCGTGCAAAAACTCCGGCCCGGCGCGCCGGTCAAGCTGGCGCCGCCCGAGTCAGCGACAGCGTACACGGCAAGTTAGCATGATCCTTTCGCGTATTTCCATCCAGCGCCCCGTCCTCGCCACGATGATGAATCTGGTGCTGGTGCTCTTTGGCATCATCGCCTTGACGCGCCTGCCGGTGCGCGAGTTGCCGGATATTGACCCGCCCATTGTCAGCGTCACCACCGTTTACGCGGGCGCCAATGCGCAGGTGGTTGAAACCGAAGTCACAGAGCGGCTCGAGGAACAGATCAACAACATCGAAGGCATCAAGACGCTACGTAGCGAGAGTCGCGAAGGCGTCAGCGTTATTACCATCGAGTTCGATCTCTCCCGCGATATTGACATCGCAGCGCAGGATGTGCGCGACCGCGTCTCGCGGGTGCGAGGCACTTTGCCCGAGGACATTTTCGAGCCGGTCATCGCCAAGCAGGATTCCGACGCGCAGCCCATCATTTGGAACGCGTTGAACAGCGATCGTTATTCGACGCTGGAATTGACCACCTTGGCCGAGCGCCAGATCAAACCCCGGTTGCAGGGGGTTTCGGGAGTCTCTTCGGTCATGATCGGCGGCGAAAAGCGGTTCGCCATGCGGCTGTGGTTGGAATCGGACAAGATGGCGGCGCGGCAAGTCACGGTGCTGGACGTCGAACGGGCGTTGCGCGAGCAGAACATCGAGTTGCCCAGTGGCCGCGTTGAGAATCTTGACCGCGAAATGACCATCCAGACCCGCGGCGAGATGCGCACCGCCGAGGAGTTCAACGATCTCGTGATCCGCGCGGAAGGCACCACGTTGGTTCGGCTGCGCGACATCGGGCGGGCGGAAGAAGGCGCAGAAGATTACCGCACCATTGCCCGGGCACGAGGCAAACCTTGCGTGTTCCTGGGCGTGGTCAAGCAGGCCAAGGCTAACACCGTCACGGTCGCCCGGGATATTCGCGCGGAGATCGAAGCCATGCAGGCCACCCTGCCGGAAGGTTGCGATCTGTGGGTGGCCTACGATTCCAGCGTGTATGTCGAGCAGGCGATCAGCGAAGTCTGGGAAACGCTCGGCATCGCCTTTGTGCTGGTGGTGCTGATTATTTTCGTGTTCCTGCGGAATTTCCGCTCGACGATCATTCCCTCGGTGGCCATTCCCGTGTCGGTCGTCGGCTCGCTCGCGTTTCTCTACTTCATGGATTACTCGGTGAATATTCTCACCATGCTGGCCTTGGTGTTAAGCATCGGCATCGTGGTGGACGACGCCATTGTGGTGCTGGAAGCCATTTACCGGCACGTGGAGGAAGGCATGTCCCCGATGAAGGCTGCCTTCAAAGCCATGGAGGAAATCAGCTTTGCCGTTATCGCCATCACGATTTCGCTGGTGGCAGTGTTTGCCCCGCTCGCCTTTCAAAAGGGCACCACCGGACGCTTGTTCATCGAGTTTGCGGTGGCGATGTGTGGCGCGGTGGTGATTTCGGCCTTTGTGGCGCTGACCCTTTCGCCCGCCATGGCGGCGCGCCTGTTGAAACCCGTGAAAGACCTGAAGCACGGGTCGCTGTTCAACTGGTTTGAACGCGGTTTCAGCCTGATTTCACGGCTTTACGGACACGGGCTGCGCTGGGCGCTGCATCACCGCATTTTCATGCTGATGGTGACGCTGGGGACCATCGGGATCATGTTCCTCGCCTATCGCGGACTGGAGCAGGATTTTCTGCCGCTCGAAGACAAGAGCCGCATGTTCTGCATCGTCTTTACGCCGAACGGTTCCACCAGCGAGTTTACGGACCGGCAGTTGCGGAAGGCGGAAGCCATCGTGGCGTCCGTGCCCGAAGTGGATTCCTACGGGGCAATGGTCGCGCCGGCGTTTGCCGGACCGGGCCAGGCCAACATGGGCGTGATTTTTGTGCGATTCAAGGACAAGAGCGAACGCACGCGTTCCGTGCAGGAAATCGTCCACGGCCCCGGCGGCGTGGCGCAACGCTTCTTCATGGAAGTGGAAGGCGGCTTTGCGATTCCCAATCTGCCCAAGGCCATTGAAGTGACTTTCCGCGATTCGCCCTTCGAGTTGATCTTGCAGAATCAGGACCTCGCCGTGCTCAACCAGGTTTCTCAAAGTCTCGCCAACAAACTGCGGGCATTGTCGCATCAGGTCAACGGTCGCGAAGAGCCTTACTTGAAGAACGTGCGCGTGGGTTTCGAGGTGGACAAACCGGAGTTGCGCGTGAGCATTGAGCGCAGCCGCGCGGCCAGCCTCGGCGTGAGCATCCAGGACATTTCGCGCACGATGCAGATTCTCTTTGGCGGCCTAGACCTGAGCCGGATCAAGATGGACGGGAAGGAATACTTCGTCATGGCGCAACTGGACCGGGAATCCCGGCTCACGCCGCAGGACTTGGACAAGGTGTTCGTGCGCAACAACCGGGGCGAACTCATCCAGTTGAGCAGCCTCGTCAATCGCGAACAGGGCGCCGCGCCCAATGCGATCAGCCACTATGGCCGCCTGCGGAGTGCCAGCATCAGCGCCTCGACCGGCGAAATCCCCATTGGCACGGTGGTGAAGGAAGTGGAGGAGATGCTGGCCACGGAACTGCCGCCGGGCACGCTCTACGCCTGGGGAGGCGACGCCAAAAGCCTGAACGAAACGAGCAACGAAGTGTGGTGGATGCTCATCCTGGGGATCATCATCATCTACATGACACTGGCCGCGCAGTTCGAGAGCTTCATTCATCCCATCACGGTGATGGTGGCGCTGCCGCTGGCGGCGATTGGCGCGTTCGGATTTCTCTGGCTGCTCGATTTCGGCGGGAAGATGGGGCTGTATCCGCCCATTCCGGCGATGAACATCAACCTGTTCAGCCTGGTGGGTTTGGTATTGCTCATCGGTTTGGTCACCAAGAATTCCATTCTGCTCGTGGAGTTCGCCAATCAACAAATCGCGCAGGGCATGGGCGCCCACGAAGCGATGACGCGGGCCGGGTTGATCCGTCTGCGACCGATTCTGATGACCACCTGCGCGACCATCGCCGGCGTGCTGCCCATTGCCATCGGGTTCGGTGCCGGCGCGGAAAGCCGTCGGCCCATGGGCATTGCGGTGGTGGGCGGTTTGCTGACCAGCACTTTTCTGACGTTGTTCATCGTCCCGGTGGTTTACACCTTCTTCAGTGATGTCGCCGCGCGAATCCAGCGCAAGCGCGAACCGCAACCGGTCCCAGCGATGGCCGCGCCGGTGGCGAAGTAGTCAAGCGGCCTTCTTCGGGGCCGCACCGCGCCCATTCTCGGGGGATAACGGACGCTGTTGAACTGGCTCGCGGCGCCAGGCTTTCCTTCTGGTCGCGGCTTTCCATTCCCGCGTCAATCTGTTAAACAGATCGTGTGACCGAGCCCAGCCTGTTGCTGCTCATCCCGGCGTACAATGAAGAACAGCGCATCGAACCGGTGCTGCGCGAGTTCGGCGTTTATTTCCGCGACCACTACCGCGGTCCGTTTCAACTCGTCGTGGTGCTCAATGGTTGTCGCGACAATACGCGCGGCGTGGTCGAGCGGGTAATGAAGGAGTTCCCCAGCCTCAGTTTCCTGGATTTTCCCGCGCCCATCGGCAAGGGCGGCGCGCTCATCGAAGGCTTGAAGCTGGCCTCGCACGCGGAATTGATCGGTTACGTGGACGCCGACGGCGCCTCGCCGCCGCGGGCGTTCCACGAACTGACGCGCCGTCTGGCCGCGGGCGAAGCCGATTGCGTGATTGGTTCGCGCTGGTTGCCGGATTCGGTGTTGCATCAGGCGCAGCCGCTGCTCCGACGCTTCACCAGCCGCTGTTTTCATCTCGTGGTGGAACTGCTTTTCTGGCTGCACGTGAAGGACACGCAATGCCCCTGCAAAGTGATGAAACGCGCCGTGGTGGAGAAAGTGCATGAATCGCTCTGCATTGCCGACCTCGCGTTCGATGTGAATCTGCTGGTAGCCGTCAAGCGCGCGGGATTCAGGACCCTCGAAGTGCCGACCGAGTGGACGGACAAGCTGGGCTCGAAGGTGAGTTCCACGCTGTTCCGTTCGTCGTTGACGATGTTTCTCTCGGTGGTGCGGGTGCGGCTGATTCACTCGCCGTTCTACGGTTGGCTGAGGCGACTCGGCTTGGGACCGCTGGAGGCGTGGATTTACCGGAAGTTGCGCGCGCCCAAGCCCTACTCGGGGCTGCGTTCCACGGAAGACGACGCGTAGTCAATTCCCACTAACATAAGCCAATCGAGTCACTTGAATTCAACATGAAGCCCCCATCGTTCAAGCAGAGTTGCCTCGGCGAAGCGCAATTGGGACAGGGCTTGATTGTAGTCGGCTTTGGTTCGGAGTTCGGCCGAACGGGCGGAGGCGAGATCGTTCTGCAACTGGAGCACAAAAAAAAGGGTGCTCTTTCCGCCAGCCAGTTTCTGCTCTTCGGCTTCCAGCGCAGTTTCGGAGAGCTCGCGGGCACGCCGGATAAGGCCAACACGATCAAGGCGGGCACGCGCCGTGTGGAGGGCGTCAGAAATCTCCCGCATGACCTGCTCCTCAAATTGTTTTACACGCAGTTCAGCCTGGGCTCGCGCGTGTTTGCTGGCCCGAAAATTCGCTCGCTCAGCCGTGCGACTTAAGGGCACGGAGAAGACAATACCAACCATGTCAGTGGGTGCGTCGCCGTCGCTGATCTGGTCCCGGGCCTCGTCGGACGACGCAGATGGACGCAAGGGCGGCAACAGTTGTCCCGTGCTTGCACCCTTGCGGCTGTGGCCGGCCACGAAATCCAGCGATGGGAAGAGTTGGTTGCGGCGGAACTTCAAATCCGTGGCGGACTTCTCGACATCTTGGCGAAGCTGGGCGAGGTCGGGACGGTTGGCAAGGCCCTGCTGCCAGCACGCCGGGAGATCAAACCGTTCGGGCCTCACCAACAAGGGATCGGCTGTCTCCAAGCGCACATCAACTGTGTTAGTCCAACTATCCCCCAGCAATGACCTCAATTCGTTTTCCGCCAGCCGAATGGCGTTGTCTGCAATGGTAAGATCCGCTTCTACATTAGCGACCTGGGCTTCGGCAAGCCGTTCGTCGAGCACCGTGAGGGTGCCCATTTCAATTTTGCGGCGCACACCCGAGAGAAGCTGCCGCCGGGTTTCCAGGAGTTCCCGCCGCACCCGCAATTCGCCGAGGGCGCAGGCCAGTTCGTAGTAGGCATGTTGAACCTGATTGATAACATCCATCGCCACGAATTGAACACCCAGCTCCGTGATCGCCAGATTCTGCCTGTTCACCTGAATCGTCATGCGCCCTTGATCTATCCAGAAGTTCCGCAGCAACGGCTGCCGGAGCATGAAACTGGTCTGCAGACTGTAGGACTCAAAATTCAGGCCGTTGCGCAAACCTTCACTATGCGCGTAGCCGCCTGAAATCGAATAGCTCAGTCCGCCCGGGAGGAAGCCAATCAGTCCGCCACGGGCCACTTCTGATTCCGCCGAGAAAACGGCGTCGCGGCTGAAATCCGCTGGATCAAATCCGCCAGTGTCTTCGGAATCCTCCGAGTGAGCTTCGACCGAAAAAATGGGATCGTAGTAGCCGTAGGAAGCGCTCAGCCAGGATTGGGCGATGGCGGGATTCAAGCGTTCGATCTGCAAGGTGCGATTCTGCAGCAAGGCGATGCGAATACATTCTTCAAGTGCCAGGTGGCGGACCTCCGAAGACTCCGGCTGCCCGGATTGATCTACAGCGAACGCGCCGCCTTGGAGCGCGAGCGTGCCGATCACCGCAAGAATACCCCGGCACATCGGGCTATCAGTTCGCCACCTCATGGCAGGATCGGCGTCAGCAGCCGGAAATAGTTGTTGGTGTTCGTGGCGCCAGCAACCACCAACTCCACCTCGCCGGTGGCAGTGACGGCGGGAAGATTCGTGACCAACTGCCAAGCGCCGGGCAACAGCGGATCAGTTGCCTCCAAGGCATACGTCCGCCCCTGAACCGCGTGAAAGCGAAGCCGGAGCGAGTCGCCGTCCCGGCTGATGCTCGTGAAAGTGAACACACTGGCAATATCACGCGGATTAGTGCCGGTCTGGTATTCCATCAAGTTGGTCGCCCCATCCAGATCCTCGTCATCGGTAGCATCAAGTGGTGAATTGAGATTTAGTTCATACAGGTCTTCCCAGGCATCGGGCATGCCGTCGCCATCGGAATCAATAACATTGGCTCGTCCGGCGCTGGGCGTGCCGGCGACCCAGTTCAACGGTTCGTTGCCATAAGCCAGCGATACCCGGCGTTGCAGCGAGCGTCCGCTCCCGGCGGCGTTCGTCGGCCACGGCGCGGCGCTGGCATACTTGATCCGCTCGGTTTGCATGTAAGGCACGAATCCGGGGTTCGGACTCAGCGGCCCTTGCGGCGTGTCCGGCTCCAGAACTTCCAAAGCCTCGCCCGTGTCGCTGAGTTTACCGGTGTAGGGACCGAGCACCGGCACATTGGCGGGCACGTTATACGCCGTGCGGAAGGCGGTCAGCTTGGCCGGGCTGGCCACCGGGTCGAAGCTGACCAGCAGCAGAAATCCTCCAGTCGGGATGCTGAGTTGGGGCGGGAAGTCAAATGTGACTCCGTCGCGCAGCCGCCAGGTGTTCGTGGGAAAGAGTTGATCGTACAGGAAGGCCGCCACCGCACCCGGATTATGCAACTCGATAAATTCCTCGTCGGTGTTGGGTTGACCGCCAACGTCCGGTGGAAAAAACATGATTTCGTTAATGACAATCGGTCCGATGCGCGGCGCGGCGTTCGTCAGCCCCGCGCCCTGGCGGAACTGGACTACCGTTGCGGGATTGGCCACGCCGAAGCTGAGTTGACTTAACGGGACGAAATCAACGCCTGTGCTGGTCGCGTGACGGCCCGCCGAGACGCGATTCTTGAGCGCGCCAAAGCGGACAAACATTTGTTTCCCTGTCAGATTGCCCGCCGAGTTGCCGGCCGAAAGATAGACTTCATCCCCCTCGGAGGAATTGAGCGCAAAGCCGGTTTCACCCGCTCCAAATTGAACGTGGTAAAACACCTTGAAGCCATGCGCGGCGATGACGGTGCCCGCCGGGATTCGGTATTTCTGCGGTTGCGAACCTGAATCGCTCAGCCACCAATGACTGATGTCCACGGACGCGGCGGTGAGGTTCTGCAATTCGATAGCGTCCTCAAACGGCAGGTCAGTGTGGGTGAGCACCTCGGATATCGTGATGTTGGTTAGCATCTGGAAGTTGCTGGCGCCGGGCGTGGCTGTGCCGGCGGGAAAGAAGGCAAAGTTTTCGCTGCCGTCCGGGGCGCGACCCTGGGAAACATTCTGGGTTTGCGCCCCATAGACAACGCGATCCAGAATCGTCGTTCGGTTTGCTGCGTAAATGGTCAGGGTTTCCCCCTCAGTCGCCAGCTTGAAGTCGAGGTGGTCAGCGTCGGACTTATCGAGGTCTGAGGCGAAGAACTGCACAAAATCACCCGCTGCGATGAAGGAATGGGCAGGAATGGCGCGGTTGCCGGGGGTGCCACTTGGCTGGTCCGTAATGACCAGCCCCCCGAGCGCCACAGGTCGATCATCGGCGTTGAACACTTCAAGCCAGTCATCACCAGTGGCGGGTCTGGCCATCCATTCGTTGAGGCGCAGCTGGCTGGCATCGCCCGTGACCGTGGTGGTATTGGGCAGCCCGACCGAGGGTTGATTCAGTACCCACACCCCCGTGCCATCTGGCACGCGCCCCAGGGACAAATCACCCACCTGCAAGCCGAAGGCAATTTGATCAACCATGGTGATACCGTCCGGCGCATAAAGCCGGACATGATCGCCCTTTGCGCCGAGACCAAAACCGGTATGCAGGCCGGGCGAAGCGAAATTGAGGTCCGCCCACACGACGAGAAAGCCATTGGCGGGCACGGTGGCGCCGGCTGGGAACACGAATTGCCGAGGCAGGAGCGGGTCGTCGGACAAACTCCAATTACCGACGTTTACCGGCGATCCCGTTGGATTGTAAAGTTCGATGTAATCCGGGTAGTTGCCGCCGTTGGCGACGGCGGAACGGTTGTCGGCCAGGACTTCGTTCAGTACCACTTGGGCGCGACTCTCCGTTTCCGCGAGGGTCAATCCCATGCAAGCTGCGGTCAGGAGGATGAAGGAATGTTTCCAATTGCGATTCAGCATAAGTCAGAAATCAATGGTAATGGCGCGGAAGCATTTCAGGTTTGGATCGTTCAGGCTCTTGCAATCCTGACCATCAATCTTTCGCGTGCCATCGTCGCTCACGACCAGCAATCGCTCGATGCCGTTCCCAGTCAGGAACTCGATCGCTTCCGGATTCAGCCCGGCCAGTTCCGCACGCGGCAGTCGGCGGGGCGTGTCGTCGCCGCCACGCCATTCAAAGAGCAACGATTGGCCTTCGCCGTCGTAGGAGCCTGCAATGATTAAATAGCGGTCTCCGGATCGCGCCAGACTGCGAATGCCCAACCCACCCAAGTCCAGCAGGAGCGGCTCGCCCAGTCGCGCCGGTTTGCCTTCGATTGCTTCGGCTGGATTGAGCAGCGGCACGATCAAGGCCCTGTCTTGGGGAACGGGATTGCGAAAGCCGATCAGCAGATGTCCCTCCGCCGTGGCGCACAAACCCTCGATGTTCAGCGCGTTCTTCGACTTGGGCGCGCGCCGGGCGGCGGCGGCCAGATTGAACGGTTTCAGACGCGGGTCTTTCAGCAGATCAGTTAACAGATTGAGGTAAGGTCGTCCCACGGGTTGGATGGCGAACGTGCCGTTCACCTCGGACAACGTGGTGGCAAATAAACGCCGCCGACTGACACGGTCTTTGCCGTTCTTATTCCGCGCGTGGGAGGAGATCCAATAAACCCGATCTCCGATAGGCGCGGCGCCTTCGAGGTCCACTTCCGGAGACTTGGGTTCCGCCCGCAAGAAGGTGGAAAGATCATACGTGTGAACCGGCAGCCCGCCGTGGTTGCGTGAATAAACGCGCAGGATGTTGTCCTCATCATCGGCAACGACAAAGTGTCCGCTGCCCAGCGGCACCACCGCCGAGGCATCGCACATGCCGCGGCAGGTGATGGCGGCAGGATTCGTGACACCCCATTGGGCAGACAGCAAAGCAGCGGCAACGGCAAGAATGCGCAGACGATGGTGTATTCGTGGATTCATCGTTTTATTGAGGACGATTGCTGATGGATTAAAGTGACCTTCGCTGAAGGGACGGGGCTTGAGGACTCGGTTGGTGCATCAGGAATCAGGAGGTCCACGATTTCACCGGGACGGACGGTAACATGGTCCGGCACCGGCAGCATGACCGGCAAGGCCACATCCACCAGCGCATCCGGACGCACAATGGCCAGGGAATTGGTAAGAATCTCCATGTGAGCTCCAATCTGCTCAATATGACTCCAGAAGACTTGGCGCGGCTTGGTTCGGGTTGTGACACGCGCAGGCATGCCCACCTTCGGCTCCAACGGGTAGGGCTGCCGAAGATAGGCAACCACCCGGTCCGAACGAAGAGCATTAATGGCGAGCAAAGGTTCGCCGGCCAACACGAACTCCCCTGGTTGCCGCAGCGGCACTCCCGTCATCCCTGTGATCGGTGCGAGCAGGGTGAGGGGTTGCAGGTTGCTGGCTGCACTGGCCTGAGCTTGCTCCAACTGGGACAGCCATTCCGGGATTGCGGAGGCGTTGGACAAGGCATCGGGTTCGCCGATGGACCGTAACTCCTCCAAGCGGTGCTCAATCTCACTACTGGCCTTGGCTTTCTCCTCAACCTCAGCTTTCAGAGCATCGCGTGCGTTTACACTCAGTTCATAAATGTCTTCAGCAACCAGTTTCTCCTTATACAGCGGGGTGTTGCGTAATACATCCCTTTCAGCCAGTTCAAGTTTCACCCGGGCGACGGCAAGTTCGGATCTGGTTTTCAATAATTCCACCCGGATGCGCTCAAAGTTCATCGCGTTGTTCTCCGCGAGCGACGGCTGCAAGCGAACGCGGGCCATCTCAAACAACGAGCGCAGCAGATCGAAGTCAGCGCGCGCATCCACCGGACTGAGAACCGCGACCGCCGTTCCCTGCTCCACGATCGTGTATGGGGCCACCAGCCACTGCTCAATCCGTGCGGGCTGCGGGGCGGCCAAGAGCGATCGCACCCCTTCGCCGATTCCATGCAGGTTTCCTGTTGCACTGTAGTACTTCAGCATGACCCCGATGGCACCGACTAGCAATGCAAAGAAGATCAAGGGCACGTACCGGACCCGGAATTCGCGCCATCGCGCCGACCAGGGAATGGGGATTGGACGTGGCGAACTCATGAAAGCAATTCCTCCCGGAAAAATTCAGAGAGATTTCCCGCATTCAAAGCGTTAGAATGGAGGCCGTAATGAAATCTTTGCAAAACCATGATTTGCGACTTTCTCCCTATAGCCACGAACATGCCAAAAGGGCAGCCGCGCCCAACATCGAGAAAACCCTCCCAGTTTCTGCTATTTCCATAAACGCCAGCGAAACGAAATTGAATGAATTGTTCCAAAGCTGGCATGTTTAGTTCAATTCGCAGTCCGGAGGCAAGAGCGCGGTTGATCGGCTTCGTGCTGGTGGTTGCCGCCGGGTTGGTATTGGTCCTGTGGATTGAGCGCAGCACTTGGAACCAGGCCAGATTGCTGCAAAAGGAAATGGCCGCGATTCGCACCGAGAGTTTTTATCTCGGCGTCCATTTGCGTGCCGGAATCTGGCGGCTGGACGGACGATTGCTGCGCTTTCAGTTGTCGGAAGACCAGACCGAACGCGAGTCTTACTTGCGCGAGTCCCGGGAATTGAGTGAACAAATTGAGCGGATGAAACCGCATTTGGTCACTGACCTGGAAGTCGAATCGCTTAAGGCCGTGGAGGCGGCCTATCGAGTGTATCTGGCGGACGCGACCCCACTGCTGGTTCGCGGGATTCGCGGTATCCGACGTGGCACCACTGAGGAACTGGCACAGCAAATCGCCGGGAAGTCGGCTGCCGTTCTGCTGGTTTGCGATGAGTTGGTGGCAGCGAATCAATCAGCTTGGGAGTCCGTCCTGTCGCAGTCGGATCGTTCGGTCACCAACGTGATTCGGTTGATGCAAGGCTCTGCGGCGCTCATGCTGACCCTGTGTGCGGGGATTCTGGCCTTGGCCTATCGCGCCTTCTTCGCACCGCTGCAAAGCCAGCTCAATGCCAGCACGGCGGCCATTCAACGACAGGAGAAACTGGCCGCGCTCGGCGCCCTGGCAGCCGGCGTTGCACACGAAATCCGGAATCCGCTTGCCGCCATCAAGTTCCGGTTGTTCAGCTTGCAGGATTCGCTGTCGTCTGGTTTAGCCGACACCGAAGATCTTCGAATCATCGGCGACGAAATCAATCGCTTGGAACGCATTGTGAAAGACTTCCTTCGGTTCGCGCGGCCGTCCGAACCTGAACTGATGAAGGTGTCCGCCGCCCAATTGCTTCAGGAAGTTCATGACTTGTTGCGCGGCCAGTTTGAAAAACAGTCGGTCCAACTCGCCGTCGAGATTACGGAGGACCTTTGGCTGCATGCGGACAAGGAACAAATCAAACAGGTGCTCATCAACCTTGCGCAGAACGCGGCGGAGAGTGTTCGAGCAAATGGCAGCGTGACGCTTCGGATCCGGCAGGGAGCGGCGCATCGCACCAGCGGTTCACAGCCGATGGCCATCTTCGAAGTGACGGACAATGGTGCGGGCATTCCACCCGAAGTCGAAAGCCGTCTGTTCGATCCGTTTTTCTCGACCAAGAAATGCGGCACCGGCTTGGGATTGTCCATTGCTGCGCGCATTGTTGAGAAGCACGGCGGACACATCCAATATCATACGCAACAAAACTCCGGCACGACCTTCAGTGTCGGGCTGCCTCGATGGACCAATCATGCCACCACGGATTCTACTAATTGAAGATGACGTCAGCGCCGGCGCGGCATTTGAAAAAGTGCTGCGCAAGGCCGGCTACGAAGTGCTTTCGGTTTCGCGCGGGGAGGAGGGGCTCGCCGCCGCCGTGCGCCAGCAGTTCGATCTGGTGCTTACAGATTTCAAACTGCCCGGAGTGAGCGGACTTGAACTGATCAGCAAACTGCGAGCTTCGCAGCCGCGGTTACCCATCATCATGATGACCGCCCACGGCACGACCGAGACGGCGATTCAAGCCACCAAACTGGGCGCATACGAATATTTAGTGAAACCGTTTGAAGTGGATGAATTGCTCGACCTCGTTGCGTCAGTCGTCGAGCAGTCACGGTTAATGACGGAGGAAGTTGAGCTTGGCGAGTCACATTCCGCCCCGCGCGCCTTGGTCGGCAATAGCCGGGTGATGCAGAGCATTTACAAACAAATCGGTCGCATCGCTGCGACCCCAGTTACGGTCTTGATCCGGGGTGAAACCGGCACTGGCAAGGAACTGGTTGCGCGGGCCATTTACCAGCACAGCGAACGTGCGGACAAGCCGTTTATCGCCATCAACTGCGCCGCCATTCCTGAGACCCTGCTTGAGAGCGAATTGTTCGGGCACGAACGCGGTGCCTTTACAGGCGCGCAATCCCAGCGCATCGGGCGATTCGAGCAGGCTAGTGGGGGCACCATCTTCCTGGATGAAATCGGCGACCTGCCGCAAAACACGCAGTCCAAGCTGCTGCGTGTCCTGCAAGAGCGGCACATCCAGCGATTGGGCGGTAATGAACTCCTTGCGGTGGATGTGCGAGTACTGGCCGCGACGCATTGCGACATTGAAACGGCGATCCGGGAAAAGGAATTCCGCGAGGATTTGTTTTACCGGCTGAACGGAGTAGTGATTCAAATCCCGCCGCTGCGCGAACGGCGCGAAGACATACCCTCGCTGGTTGAATTTTTCATCCAACGCGACGCCCATGCGCTGGGAGTCGAGTCCCCTTCCATCCAAAGTGATGCGCTTTCACTTCTTGGCGATCAATTCTGGCCCGGCAACGTCCGTGAATTGGAGAACGCCGTCCGCCAGGCGCTCCTGCTGGCCCGTCCATTCGCGATCAACCCGGAGCACGTCAAACAGGTGCTCGCCCAAGGGCGCAAAGCCGTCTCGGTCCTCGGCGCTGGCTATAGCAATTACGTGAGGGATTTGTTGTCGAGGGTGCAACGCGGGGAGGAACAGGACGCCTACGCCCGCGTCATCGCTGATCTCGAACCGGAATTGTTCACGCAAGCATTTCGGCTGGCGCAGGGAAACCAAGGGCGGGCCGCACGCTGGCTGGGAGTCACGCGGCTCAAATTGCGTGAAAAGCTGAGGCAGCTTGGTTTGCACCAGTAGCACAATTCGCTACAACGGCAACCAATCACTTTCTAATCCCCAGCCCATAACTGCGCAATCAACGGTCAGTCACCCGCAGCCGGCCTGACTTCTTGCTTCGTTGAATGACGACGTAAGAAAGGAGCAACACAGCCAGCGCCAAAAGCCACTCAGGATCCAGTTCCCACCGCGAGTCCGCGATGAGGTCTTCAGCGACATCAAGAAACAGTGCGGCAGACACAAAGCCAAGCCACGTGCTGATTTCACGGCGGAGCACCATCCGCCACGAGAACTGTAGCGCGGATTTCCGCCACTGAGCAAACCTTGGGAAGAAAGCCGGCGTCACTTTGCTCCATCTCGCATAAGCTTCGCCAAACCGATCAAGGAGAAACTTCTCTTCTGCCATCATAATCCTCTCGTAATAGAGCGCGAAGGCCAGGATACCGATAATAGTTATGTGCCAAAGGCCCGTCGTAAGGAGCAACCCGAGAATGATCAAAAAATTACCCAGATAGAGCGGGTGACGAACCACGGAATATACGCCGCAGGTGTTCAACACCGCCGCGCGCTGCTCCTTCGTATTTCTTCCAGAAGTGGACCGAGGGACATGACCGACGGTAATGATACGCACAGCGATGCCCATCAGAGAAACCCCCAGCGCAAAAGCTTCAAAGAAATCATCCATCTGATCACGCAAGACTACGTCGAGATATTCCGCGTCGCGCAAGCCCCACAGCCCGACGGGAAGGAACACCAAGGGCAAGAAGCTCCGCCAACGAAATAATTTAGCGCCCACTCGGGGTAATTGTTTAACAAGCATGGCGACGTAAGTTAGGCAACACCGCTGAATCCGTCAACGGCTGGAAATCTGGCTTGGGGCATTTGAACCGGCGCACGATCAGCAAGGAATATGGAGCCTGGCAGGAACTCTTCGGTTACTACAATTCCAAGCCTTTCAGTTGGATCACACGCTACGTTTTTGACCAAACAACTACGAGCCATTGCCTTCCTGCAATCGAATCTGCCGTCCGCGCCAGGTGAACCACGCGCAGATGGCCAGCAAGCCGAGGTTAAACACCCCCAACACCTTGAGCACGGTTACGAGGCTGCCATGAAATTGCGTGAGCGCGAACAGATACCCCAGGGCCAGGCAGAAAATGCACAATGCCGGCACCAGGGTGGAGGCCGGCCGGGCGAGCAGATTGTTCAGCAACACGTTGGCCAGTGCCAGGGGCACCATCGCTGAGGCATACCACGGAAGAATGGCCGCGGCCACTTCGACAAAATCGGGTTTATAGATCAACCGGACAATCCACGGCCCCAGCAGCGACAACCCAAGGGCACCTGCCATGGCCAGCGCGCCGGTCACCAGCAACACCATGCCCATGAGGTTCGACTTTTCCGACTTGGCGGCACTGTGGACAAGGCGTGGAAACATGACGGCCGCCAGCGGCAGGACCAGCCACATCAGCGCCCGCGAAAGCGTTCCGGCGGCGACATAGAAGTCCGCATCCGTCTGGCTGAAATAGGCCTTCACGAGAATCGTGTCGGCTGTGAACAGAATCTGGAATCCGAGAAAGCCCAGTATCAATGGAATGACCTGGCGCAGGAGTCCCCGCCAGTCGAAGGGTGCCGGTTTCAACCGCCACAATCCGCGGCTCTGCCAGGCAGCGATCCCGAAAGCCGCGCCAATGCCCAAGAGCACTCCGGCCATCATCCCGGAGGAATAAGCATGCAGGACCACGACCGCAAATGCTGCCACCGCGAGCCGGCCAATGGCGCTGGCCAACATGCTCCAGCCCAGCCACAGAAAGTTCTGCTGCCCCTGGAGCACACCCCAGAAAATTGGCAACCACAGGGAGAGCAGCACGATGACCAGCGTGATCCACAAACCGGCCGGATCGGTCATCTGCCAATGTCGCAGGATGGATTGCTGCAAGAGCAACACCATCACCGCCCCCACCAGCCACACGCCCGTGCTCAGGAGCCAGAAGAACCGGATGACCCCCGACAGTTCGCGTTCCTTGCCGTGCGCCAGAGCGCGGGCGGTTTGCTGGGCCAAAACCATTTGCAGCGGAATGGTGGGCAGCAGCAACACCACCGCCAGCATCGCGCCGAAGCTCCCATACTCGCCTTGAGGAATGAACTTGTTCAGGAGATGCACGCCATACATCAGCGCGCCCCCGGCAACATTGGCAATCATCAGCCAACCGCTCTGCCGGAAAAAGGACGCGCGATGCGCGGTGGGCGCTGCACTCGACTCGGTGGAGGAAGGAGAAGACACGGAAAAAAGTTGTGGGCTAAATCAAGGCAACGATTTCAGGAAGCCGACCAGGAAGTCCTTGCCGCGTTCGAGCGATCTCAGTGAAATCCACTCGTCCGCCGTGTGCGCCTGCGCAATGTCGCCCGGCCCGAACACGACGCTGGGAATATCCCCCTGCGACAAAATCGAAGCGTCACAAAAATAATGAATCCCTGCCGGACGGGCTTGACCAACGCTCCGCAGAAACCGGCGCACCAACGGCAGCTTCGGGTTGGTTTCCAGCGGCCAACAAGCATGTGATTTGAGGCTGGTGACTTTCGCCTGAAGTTTCTCCTCGCGCAGCAAGGCGGTGATTTCGCGGCGCACGGTTGTTTCGGTTTCCCCCGGCAACGTACGCCGGTCCACCGAAATGCTGCAGCGATCCGGGACAATGTTCGGCTGCGATCCACCGCAGATGGTACCCACGCTGACCGTCGCCGCTCCCAACAAGCGATGGCGGCGGCGCAATTGGGCGGCGTAATCGGTTTCCAACAAATCCACCACCCTCGCCATCTCATGCACGGCGTTGCGGCCCAGATGCGGGCTGGCGCCATGCGCGGCTTTCCCGTAAGTCTCCAATTGCAGCCACAAACTTCCTTTGTGCGCCGTGATCACCTGGAGTCGGGTCGGTTCGCCGACGATGGCCAGGTCCGCGCGCAGGCCGCTGGCGGCGAGCGCCCGCGAGCCGAGCTGGCTGTTCTCCTCGTCAATCAAACCGGCAAACACAATCTCCGTTTGCTTGGGCCGCGACTTGGACCGGGCGAGTGCGCACAGCGCGGAAAGCATCGCGGCCACGCAGCCCTTGGTATCGCACGCGCCGCGACCGTAAAGCCGGTCGTGCTTTCGGCGGGGCGTGAATTGGGCCTCGCTCGCGACATTCACCGTGTCCAGATGCGGCGCCAGCAGCACCCGCTGAGTGGCCCTGCCGGTTGGCGAAAGACGGGCAATTAAATTTGGCCGGTGGGGTGCGACCTGCTGGAATTCAACCTCCAGGCCGGCCCCAGCAGCCACTGCCGCCAGGAATTCCGCCACGCGACCCTCGCCCGCGTGACGATGGCGCGCGGGCAGGAACGCTGGATTCACGCTGGGCAGCGCGATCAAGTCAGCCAGGAGTCTTGCGGTTTTGGTCATGCTGGACGGATTCGCGGACGGCAGAAGTTAGGCAGAGCGCGTAAGCGTGTCGAGGCGCAAAGCCCGCACAACCCGAAAACGGGCAGCGGCCAAAATCCTGCATGGTGCAGATTCCCAAGTTCACGGTATCGCCTAATTCCAGCCAGCCAACCGGCTGAACCCTCGGAAAGGTCGGCGCTTGTCCAAGTCTGCAGATGGGACGTCCGCGATCCCGCAGGGGGAGACTTAGACCAGCGTTTTCGCCAAGCAAGACTGAAGGAGTGCCGGAAACACAGTAAGAACGTCAAAGAACGTCATTACAAAGAACGTCATTACACTTGACACTTGAAGCCTGCGGGAGGATGAACAGTCTGCATGGCAGGTTTCCTGCCTCACAGGCGCGCCGTTTCACTTGCGAGAGCCGGAACCTGCCCCAAAGGTTCATGAAGGCAAATGGCACAAGTTCGACTTCCCGGCCACGGAATCCTGTCGGTCCATCTCCAAAGCCAACCACCCTGCGAGGCGCATCAGACCCCGCCGGTTACGCCAACCCGGCGCTTTGGGGCTATTGGGTCAGCGGCCCCAACCTGAGCAATCTGCGCTTTTGTTATGCGCAGGAGGCCATTCGTTTGGAAGGCGCGTATGTAACCGCTACGCTGGCTCACTCGCAGTTGGTCAACTGCATTCGCGGCATCAACCTGGTCAGCGTGGTGGTGAGTTCGGGGTCCAGCGGGGCCGGCGTGTACCTCACGGTGAACAACGCCCTGCTGGCCAACGTGGGTTGGGCGCTGACCCAAAGTTACAGCACGGGCAGCGGCTCGGGCGGCAGCGCCACGTTCAACCATTGTTCCGTGGCGCAGGCGAACGTGCTTATCAGCACGGCCCAGTTCTTTACGAACTCGTTCAAAAACTCCATCTTTGCCGGCGTGACCTCGTTGGGTGTCCCGACGCCGTCCGGCAGTTACAATGGGTTTTATCCAGAGACGCAAGACTCATTTGGCACCTACCAAACAATCTCCAATGATGACCCGTTCCAAAGCTCGGGCGGGGGCGCATACTACCTCAGGGCCGACAGCGAATTTCGTGAGAAAGGCACCACCGCTGGCCTTCCGGCAACTCTGCTGACGGCATTGAAATCGAAGGCCACTCAGCCGCCAATTGAGCTCCCACGATTCATGCTTCTGTCTGGCGAGCTGACGTTGTTCCCACAGACGGCGCGCTACGACTACGAGAGTGGACCGCCAGATTTGGGCTATTGGTACGACGCGCTGGATTATACCGTGGCAGCGATGATTGTTGATGGAGGGAAAATTAATGTGATGCCGGGTACGGCCATTGGAATCCGTCAGGAACTGGTTGGGGATGGATCCTGGTGGGAATTGTGGCCCTTTCCATACACGCATATTGGTTTCGATTTGTGGAACGACTCCGTCTTCATCAGCCACGGCATGCCAAACCGGCCCATCGCTTACGCCTCCACCAGAATGGTGCAAGAACAGGCAGATCCAGATCTTGCCTCCTATCGTGCGTCGCTGGCGTGGGCGGACCAGGACGTTGACACCATTTCATTCGTGGCGGCCTTCGACCCGGCAGACGCCTCGTCGGCACCGCCTTCATTGGATTTCCGCTTTTCGAATTTCCACGCGACGGGAAGGAACAACTTTCACGTGGCCGCCGGTCATTCCTGGTGGCTGGGCTGGACCTTCTCGCCGGTCAGTTGCCTGCACCTCCGCATGCGGGATTGCAGCCTGCAAGCCGGAGGAATCCTCCTTGGGACACCGCACATTCTCAGCAACCCGTTTGACGTGTGGGGCGAGGCCTCGATTGACTGGTCCAACAATCTCTTCGACCGCGTGGATATCATGCTCGATCCGACGTACTTTGCCGATGGCTTCGCGCGAAACGTGGACATGAGCCTCAACGCCCACAACAACCTGTTCCGCGGACAGGCCTTCTTCTTCAATGCGATTGAGCCTAGCGCTGGATATTGGACGTTCAAGGACAACCTGTTTGACAAGGTCGCATTTGAAGACTACTGGGATTTGATCGAGCTCGGCCCCAGCCCGATTGACCACGACTACAATGGATATTGGCCGCGCTTGGAGTCTGGACTCGTCGAGGGTTGGCAGATGGACCGTATGGCTCCCGACGCGCCCCACGACCAAGTGTTGACTTCGGCGCCGACGTATTACGTCGGCCCGCTCGGAAGTTACTATCGCGCCCCTTCTGGTCCGCTTTACCAAACCGGCAGCCGCACGGCGGCGGAAGCCGGGCTGGCCCAATACACCATCCAGCCCAACCAAACCAAGAACAACGCCGGTTCGCCGGTGAGCATCGGTTTGCATTACGTCGCTACGGCCAGCTACAGCAGCGCTCAACCGAAAGATGCCGATGGCGATGGCATTCCGGATTATGTTGAGGATGCCAACGGCGACGGCCAATGGGATGAGGGCTTGGAAACCAAAATCAATGACGCGTATACTCTCGCTGACCCCAGCACGCACGATTCGGTTAATGCAATCTATGACGACATTGATCTCGACGGCGACGTGATGGTGGGCCGGATTGAGAAAGCCCTGGGGACGAACCCGCTCATGCGTGACAATCCCCTAACACTTACGCGGGGCACGACAGTGGATGAGCCGGGAATCGCTAGCTTCAACGTCCCCGTGAATTTTGCATTATTGGCTGGTTTGGGCGAAATTCGGTTATCAGTGGATGGGGATAGCCGAACTGCGGCCTTCCAGGAAAGTGAGCCAAACAGTGATGGAGACGCACAGCTAACTTGGAATACGATCTACGATTGGCCTGGCCAGCACTACGTTCAAGCGCAGTTCATTCTTAGCGGACAGTCGCGAAAGGGGGCGGCACTCGATTCGACGAGGCTTATAGCTATGGGTCCCTTAACTCAATTTGCAGTGAACAACGTAATGAAATTCAATCCTTTTTACACGGAATACGACGATAGCGGCGCGATCCTACATGCTGAACTGGCCGAAGCGGATGCAACTTATACAATTGAGTTGCGTGATCCGTCAGATCCACAGGCTCCTCCAATCAGGACTTTTTCAGGGAGCACTTCTACCGGAGAGATTGAGGAGAACTGGGACTTGAAATATGCTGATGGGGCTTCTTACTTGGGTAATTCGGTTAACGCCATCTTCGCCGTCACACTCAAGGGTTCAGGAGCTTCCGGTTCGGTCGAGTTGCCGAAACAGAAGACCTTTTTTCCATTTGAGGGAAAGTTCACTGTTGCTTACGCATGGGACGTACCCTGGGAAGCGCAGGGGTCCATGCGCACCGCGATTCAACATGGCCGGCGAGCGAACCCCTGCCGAGGAACTGGGGCGTCAACGTCGCATTTGCTGACGGCCACGTGGAGCGGGTCAAGCTGCCGGAACTGCGAACGCTCTCCTGGCACCGCACTTGGGAGCAGGCAGCGCCGTCGTGGAACCCGCCAGGGCGACCGTAATGGCAACGTGTGCCTCTCAGAAAGCGAACGACGAAGGCAAAGCACGTCACTCCGTGCGCGCCGGCGCCGGCTTGGAGAACAGCGGCGCGCCGGGGACTGACGCGCCCTACCGTTTAGCCAGACCCTTCGGCATCGTGGCGGTGCTGCTGGGTGCGTTCTTTCTGCTGCAAAGCTGGATTCCCTTGCGGACGGCGGTTCAAATCGGCGCGGATGAAGGGTTCGAGGTGGCCAAGGCCACGTTGTGTTTGCACGGACACCAGCTTTACAGCGAAGTCTGGAACGATCAGCCGCCGTTGCATACGTGGTTGATTACGCAGGTTCTCAAATTCCAACGCCGCAGTCCCCTCAACATGGACCGCCGGCTGGTAACGCCGACTTTCCAGTCGGCGCGGTCGCCGGTTGGAAAACCGGCGCTACCCGAGTTGGAACTGACGTCCGCCGCCACGGAACCGGGCACGACGGACAGGCGAGACGCGCTGTCCCACGACCACACTGACAGGCGAGACGCGCTGGCTCGCAACTCCATCCTTGGACCGCGGCTGGTGACGAGTGCGTTCACCGCGTTGCTGCTGGTGAGCGTGTTCCTCATCTGCTGGCGCATTTCCGGGCTTCTGGTGGGCACATTGACCACCGCGTTGCTCCTCGTCTCGCCGGGCTTTCTGGAACTGAGTTCCTCCTGCATGTTGGAGATACCGTCGCTGGCGACGGCCCTGGCCGGGCTTTGTGTTCTGGTTGTCATGCGGCCCGGACGCTGGCACGCGACGGAAATCTTCTGCGGAATTTTGTTCGGCCTCGCGGCGCTGATGAAGCTGGTGCCGCTGTATTTGTTGCCGTTGGCGCCGCTGATCGTGTGGCTGCGAGCGGTAGGGCGCGTCACTCCGTGCGCGCCGGAGCTTCCCACACCAGGCGGCGCGCACGGAGTGACGCGCCCTACCTTGCCCAAGAGAGGGTGGTCTTTAGACCGGGTGAGGGGTTCGTTCGCGCCCACCAACGTGCTGGAGTCCTTCCGCCGTTTGTGCGTACCCGTGCTGGTGATCGGCGTGAGCCTTGCCGCCACCTTTGCCGCCGTGGATTGGCTGATCGAGCGGGGCGCGTATCTGGTTCATTTCGGCCAATCGTGGTCCTCGCATTTCGGCGGCGTGAAATCGTTCGAGTTTGGCTCGCCGAAGGAACACGTGTTTGACTGGAACATTCTGCTGAAGAATTGGGATTTAACGGTGCCGGCGGTTTTGGGGACTTCCGTGCTGTTGACCCGGCTGCGCAACGGTCCAACGGCGATGCTGCCACCGGTCTGGCTGGCGTTGTCGCTGCTCGTGTTCACGAATCACAAACCGTGGTGGGGCTATTACTACATTCACGTCGCGATTCCGCTGTGCTGGTGCGCGGCCGTCGGGAGTGAGTTTGTTTACACGTGGCTTGTGCAAAACCTGAAAGCGCACAGGGCCGAACGACGCTCACTCACTCACCCACTCACCCGTTCCCAAAAGGCTGGAAGCGCCGTGGTGCAGCGACAGGCGAGACGCGCTGTCCCACTACGGTGGGTCGGAATCGCTGTGCTGCTTGTGTTGTTCGCACTGGGCGCCGCCGGGTGGATGGGGGCGCGGGTTTGGCTGCAAATCGCGGACATTCGCAGTTCACCCCAGCTTCATGCCGCGCTGGTGCTCAAGGAAATCGAGCGGCTGAGACCATTTTGCCGATGGATGTACACCGATCAGATTGTCCATTCGTTCCATGCCGATCTTCCGCTACCGCTGCCCCTGGCGGTTGTGCCCTTGAAACGGCTGTGGGCCGGCGACATGACGCACGCGCGGTTGGCCGCCGAAATAGGGCGCTTCAAACCGGAAATCATTCTGCTGGGCAACGACACGCGTGAAGTGCCGTTTCAAGACCTGCTGCTGACGGAGTACCGCCTGATCTACGAAGACGCGCGCCAACGGCTTTACGCGGCGCGGACGGTGCTTCAGCGGGCGAACGCAGCGGAGTAAGTGGTCGCGGTGCGGTCTGGGCGAAGGCCGTTCGCCTTCAGTTCGGGGCCGCACTTCGCCGATACGCTTCGGCCAGCAAGGTCATGGGATGCGCGACGCGCACGGGGAGGCCGGCCTGACGCACTCCGTTGATGAGTTGCAGCAGACAACCGGAATTGCCATTCGCCACAATCGTCGCGCCGGTCGAGCGGATGTGTTTCAGCTTTCGGTCCAGAAGTTGGCCGGCCATCTCTGGCTGCACGAGGTTGTAAATGCCGGCGCTGCCGCAACACCAGTTTGCTTCTGGCAGTTCCACCAAGGTCAGATTCGGGATGAGTTTCAGAATCTGCCGCGGCTGCGTGACCACTTTTTGCCCGTGCGAGAGATGGCAAGATTCGTGGTAGGTCACCTTCAATGGCGGCTGCCCGTCGCGTGCGGGTGCTTTGACGCCGATCTGCGCCAGCCATTCGTGGACATCCTTGAGCTTGCGATCCCAAAGTTCCGCGCGCTCGCAATAGCGCGGATCGTCGGCGAGCAGTTTGGAATAGTGTTTCAGGTGTGAGCCACAACCGCCCGCGTTGCTGATGATGGCGTCGAATTGTTCCGGCGGGAACTGGTCAATGTTCTGGCGCGCCAGTTCGGTGGCGAGGCCGAGTTCGCCATTGTGCGCGTGGAGCGAGCCGCAGCATTGTTGTTCCGGCGGGGTGATGACTTCGCAACCGTTGTGCGCCAGCACCTCGACGGTGTCGCGGTTGATTTCGCTGAAGATGAGGTCCTGGGCGCAACCGGTGAGCACCGCGACACGATATTTGCGTTCGCCCACGGCGCGCGTGACCGGTGGGATCATCTCCGCGGAGAACTCCTTCGGAATGTCGGGCGTCATTGCCTCCAATTCCTGAAGCCGCTTGGGCAGGAGCTTTAGCACGCCGCTGCGGCGCAGCAGGGTTTGGAAACCCATTTGTTGATACAGCCGCATGGCGCGGCCAACCAGCAGCAGGCGGCGCAAATCCATGAACAGCCATTTCACGGTGAACCACCGGATGAGCCGGCGTTTCGGGGAATCGAGCAGTCGCTGCTCCTCAACCTCCGCCCGGGCGTGCTCGAACAGTTCGGCATAATTCACGCCCGCCGGGCAGGCTGTCATGCATGCCAGGCACCCGAGGCAGAAATACATTTCATCGCCAAAAGTCCTTGTGACTTCGAGCCGGTCATCGGCAATGGCGCGCATCAGCGCGATGCGTCCGCGCGGGCTGTTGCGCTCGAGTTTCGTCGCGTCGTAGGTCGGGCAGGTGGGCAGGCACAGCCCGCAGTGCATGCATTGCTGCACGACGGAGTAATCCAGATTCTTGAGGTGGGACTGGTGCGATGGCATCACTCAAACATCTTCCCCGGATTCAAAATCCCGTTCGGGTCCATCGTGCGTCGCAACGCGCGCAATACCCGCATTTGCGCATCGCCGGCGAACTTGGGCAGAATCCCTTTCTTGGCCAGGCCAATACCGTGCTCGCCGGTGATCGTGCCGCCGAGGCGAATGGCTTCGTCGAAGATTTCTTGGAACGCCTCTTCCACGCGGTGCATTTCCTCCTTGTTTCGTTCGTCGGTCAAGAACGTGGGGTGCAAATTGCCATCACCCATGTGACCGAACGTGCCGACCTTGAGGTTGTATTTCTTGCCGACGGTGTCCACGAAACGAATCATCTTTGCCAACTCGCTGCGCGGCACGGTGGCATCTTCCAAAATGGTCGTAGGCGCCACGCGGGCCAGCGCGGAGAAAGCGCTGCGACGCGCGGTGGCCAGTTTGTTCGCTTCGACGTCATCCTTGGCGACGCGGACTTCCTTCGCGCCGTTCTGGCGAGCCAGTTCCTCCATCTTGGCGGCTTCTTCGGCGACCGCAGCCGGATGGCCGTCGGTCTCCATCAGCAGCAACGCTTCGCAATCGAGCGGCAGTCCGACCTTCGCAAAATCTTCGACACAACGGATCGTCGTACGGTCCAAGAACTCCAGCGTGCAAGGGATGATCTGCGCCGCGATAATGTCGGACACGGTTTGCGCGGCCTGATCCATTGCCGCGTAGGTGGCGACCATGGTCTTCTTGGCCTGCGGTTTGGGGATCAACCGCAACAGCACCTTGGTGATGACGCCGAGCGTTCCCTCCGAACCGATGAACAAGTCGCGCAGCGAATAGCCCGCCACGTCTTTCACGCACTTGTTGCCCATCCAGCAAATCTCGCCCTCGGGCAAAACGACTTCCAAGCCCATGACATAATTGCGCGTGATACCGTATTTCAAACCGCGCAAGCCGCCGGAGTTTTCCGCCACATTGCCGCCGATGGTCGAGATTTTCATCGAACCAGGATCCGGCGGATAAAACAGACCTGCCGCGCTCGCTGCATCGGAAATCGTCAAGGTGGTGACACCCGCCTCGACCAGCATCGTGAGATTGGCGCGATCCAACTCCAGCACCTTGTCCATCTTCACCAGACAAAGCACGAGGCCATCGTTAACCGGCAGGCTGCCCCCGCTCAAGCCGGTGCCCGAGCCCCGGGTGACGACGGGAAGCTTGTGCTGGTTGGCCAGTTTGAGGATGGCGGCGACCTGTTCGGTGGTTCCGGCAAACGCCACCGCGCCCGGCATCTGTTGCAGCGCGGCCGTGCCGTCAAATGAGTAGGGAATGAGGTCTTCCTTGGTGGTGAGCACATGATCCGCGCCGACGATTTCACGGAGTTTGGCGAGCGTGTCATTTCCCAGTGGCATAAGCAATCCTGCGCGCAGGATGTTGCAGCCCGCCGAACCGGTCAAGGAAACTGAAACGCGAGCGATGCGCCCCGGAGCATCTCCCCATTTTGTAATGGGGAGCGCACGCCCCCTCGCGTGCGGCGGTTGACGCCCTCGTCAACCGGGACCCACGCGCGCCAGCGCGCGTGAGCGACTGGCGCGGTGGCGCGCCCGGGTGCGGCGGACGAGGCGTCCGCCGCCGCACCCGAGGCGCGTGCGCTCCCCAAGAGTGTGAGTTGCAGCGTAGCGAAGGCTGGACGCAACCACATCCGCGCAACACCCCGCCGTCAGGCTGGCTTCCATACCGCGTTCGGCTAGGCTTGGCCCATGACGAGTTCTGCGGAAACGAATGGCGGCGTGCTGGTGATCGGTTATGGCAACACGCTCCGTGGCGATGACGGCGTGGGGCCGCGCGTGGCGGAAGCGGTCGCAAGAATGCAGTTGCCGGCCGTGCGGACGTTGGTCTGCCAGCAACTGTCGCCAGAACACGCCGAACCCATTTCCCGCGCCGAAACCGTCATCTTTGTGGATGCCGCCGTGGACACGCCCCACGAGGTCCAATTGCGCCCACTTCAGCCCGGAGATTCCACGCAACTCATGGCTCACGCCGCCGACCCGCGCACGATGCTCGCCCTCGCCCGCGACGTTTTCGGACATGCCCCGCAAGCGTGGTGGCTGACCATCCCGGCGAGGGAGCTTGGGTTCAGCGAGCATCTCTCAAAAACTGCGTTGCAGGGCCTGGAACGGGCCGTTGCACTCATCCGGGAAATCCTGCCCCGCCCCGATTCTGACGGCGGAGGGAATCGTTAGCCAACGGTGACGGGATTCCGGCGCTGCTTCAGGCGTGGGGCTGCTACTGCAACAAACAGATTGCGCAACATGGCAGGGCGCGTCACTCCGTGCGCACCGCCGCTGGTCTTACCCAAACGCCGCGCAGGGGACTGACGCGCCCTACCTTCCACATTCCACACCCCGGCACACACGGAATGACGCGCCCTACCCGCCCCGAGCGCATCGTTTCAAACTTCTCAGCCCACCAGCAGGCAGTTCGCTGGAACTGGCCGATGCCATTGGCTGGTGATCCCGGCTGAAAGTGCCGCCGCACACCGGGAGCCGACAATGCACGCAACGAGAGCTTGCGTGGGCCAGGAACTGACTTAATGTTTTAGCAGGCCAGAAAAACCGAACATGGACGCCATCGGACTTGTCTCAACTCTTGCATGGGGTGAATTCAGCGGGAACACGCGCTGTGGCGCCTGAACCAATCAACAGCCTATGAAAAACAAATGGTTGCTCGTGGCGGATCTTGGTTCCTTCAAAGCCTATCGGGTGGAAGCCTCGCGCTTCACGCGCGGCCCGCGGCTGGAATTGATCGAAGCGTTCGACAACACGGACGCCCATGACCGGCTGACCGACCAGGTGACCGATCTGGCCGGACGCTTTCCCAAAGGCGGGGGGCCGAACGGCGCCAACGGCGCCATGTCGCATGGTGAACGCCATAACATCGAACTGGAGCAGCGCAAGCGGTTGACCCGCCGGCTGACGGAGCGGATCAACGCCTTGATGGCGCGCGAGGACTTCGAGTCGTGCTTTCTCGCCGTGAGCAAGGAAATCAACCACCAGATTCTTGAAGGGCTGGACCTCCGGCACCGCGCCAAGATCGAGCAGAACCTCGCCGCCGATCTCACCAAGATAGACAAGTCCGAATTGCTGCGGCACTTCACGAAGCCAAGTTGACGCACACCGATCTGGCAACTGTTCTGAGGCGCGAGGGTGACTGCAAGGGTTGTGAACGACTTCGGCTGGGGAGCGCACGCGCCCCCGCGTGCGCCCGGGTGCGCCTCGCAACCGGGACCAACGTGCGCCAGCGCGCGTGAGAGACTGGCGCGGTGGCGCGCCCGGGTGCGGTGGACGAGGCGTCCGCCACCGCACGCGCGGCGCGTGCGCTCCCCACTCCAGAAAGTGAGCTGTGCCCTGCTTTGAGGCGCGAGGGTGATTGCATTTGTTGCGCCCAGAGATAATCTCCCGCGCATGACATCCAAGCCAGAGAAGCCAGCGGTGGACCCCGAGTTGCGCCGCCGCGTGCAGGAGTTGATCGCCTTCAAAGGGGGTGGTTACAACGAGGACGCCGTCACCGATATCATCGAGAACGCCCTCAAACTGCTCACCGACGTGAAGGACACTGGCGACGTGCGGGTCATCCAGACCGCCGTGCGCGAACTGCGCTACGCCTACCGGCTGTTTGCCCCATATTCCCGAACGCGCAAAGTCACGATGTTCGGCTCCGCGCGCACCGCCCCGAGCAAGCAGGAATACCAGCACGCCCTGGATTTCGGCCGGAAGATGGCGGCGGCCGGCTTCATGGTCATTACCGGCGCCGGACCGGGCATCATGCAGGCGGGGCACGAAGGGGCCGGGCCGGAAAGAAGCTTCGGCGTCAACATCCGCCTGCCCTGGGAACAGGCCGCCAACCCGGTCATCCGCGAGGACAAGAAGCTCGTCACCTTCAAATACTTCTTCACCCGGAAGCTGATCTTCATCCGCCACTCGGATGCCATCGCGCTGTTCCCCGGCGGGTTCGGCACGATGGATGAGGGGTACGAGGCGCTCACGCTCATGCAAACGGGCAAGAGCCAGCTCATGCCCCTGGTACTGATTGACCGGCCGGGCGGCACGTATTGGAAGACCTGGGACAAACACGTGCGCGAACATCTGTTGCGCGATCAGTTGATTTCCCCGGACGACCTGAACCTCTATCGCATCACGGATGACACGGATGAAGCGGTCAAGCTCATCACCCGTTTCTACCGCAATTTTCAATCAAGCCGCTTTGTGAAAGACCTGTTTGTCATCCGGCTCAAACACGCGCCCACCGATAGCGCGCTGGAAGCGATGAACGAGGACTTTGCCGACATCATCGTGGGCCCGCCCATCCGGCGGATTGAAGCCACGCCGGAGGAGCAGGAAGATACCGACCATTTGGAGTTGCCGCGCATCGCCTTCGGGTTCAACCGTCGGGATTACGGCCGCCTGCGGCAGTTGGTGGATGTCCTGAACGGCCTCTGACTCGATTACGCTGGGCGGCTTGGACCGAGAGAACCCGCCCTTGAGTACACAGCCGTCTCTGTTAGGACGCGCTCCCGCAACGTGTTGATCTGAACTGGTCCAGTAAGAACTGAGGCTTGGACTGTTTTTGACCCACCCACTGTGTTTGAATGGCACCCGGAATGACACAAACCCACGGGGAGTTTTGGGCGAAGACGACACCGGACGGCCAGCCGGGGATTTCGGTCCGCGACCATTGCCTGAACGTGGGCTGCGTGGTGGAGGCACTGGTTGCGCTGCTGTCACCGGCCGTTCAAGCCTTGCTTACTCCCGGCGCGGTAACACTGGCGGCGTTGCATGACGTCGGCAAGATCACCATTGGCTTCCAAGCCAAGTGTCCTCCTTGGCTCGCACGACCGGATACGCCCAAAGTTTCTCGCGGCGAAATCACTCTGACCGTCTCCGATCATGCACTCGTAAGTCAGGTCTTTCTGCAACGACATCTTCCCCTGGTCGCACGACTTTGGGCCGTGGCCGTCGGGGCGCATCATGGCCGGCCGAAAGGCAGGAACAGGCAAACCGGCCTGGAAGCCTGCGCTGAATGGGCCGAAACACATCGCCGACAACTGGCCGAAGAACTCGCCGCGCTGTTCGGCGCGTTGCCAGTTACTTCACCAGACACCCGGCTCGCTCCGCATCATTCCGACCTCTGGTTGCTGGCGGGCCTCATCACCGTCGCCGACTGGATTGGTTCGAATGAAACTTGGTTCGCGCCAGATCACGGCCTCCCGCTTGAGGCGGCGCGACAACAAGCCCGAACCGCGCTCGCCCAAATCGGCTGGCCGGGCGGCAAACTCAAAGCCACCGACTTCGCCGCCGCCTTCGCCACAGGCCGATCCACCGGCTTCACGCCGAATCCCGTCCAGGAAGCAGTTGCCAACGCCGCGGTGCAGACTCCCGGCATCGTCATCGTCGAAGGCCCGATGGGCTGCGGCAAGACCGAGGCCGCCTTGTTCGCCGCGCAGCAACTCATCGCGTCCGGTGCGAACCACGGCATTTACTTCGCCTTGCCCACGCAAGTAACCAGCAACCGCATTCACCAACGCATCGGCACGTTCCTCCGCAACACCCTCGCGGATGAAGCTCCGCTCCGCCTCGCCCACGGCAACGCCTGGCTGGAGGATGATTTCGATCTGCGACTGCGCCCGGCGTTCACCAAAGTGGACCTCGGAAAGGAAGACGACCCGCGCGAAAGCACCCGCGAGGCCCGCTCCTGGTTCGCTTCCGCCAAGCAGGCGCTGCTCGCCACTTACGGCGTGGGCACGATTGATCAAGCACTGCAAGGCGTCGTGGCCGTGAAACATTTCTTCGTCCGCCGCTTCGCCCTCGCCGGGAAGGTCGTCATTCTCGACGAAGTTCACTCCTACGACATCTACACCGGCACGTTGGTCGCAGCGCTGGTCCGCGAACTGATGAACCTCCGCTGCTCTGTCATCATCCTCAGCGCCACGCTCACCGCCGAACGGCGCAAGGAATTGCTCAAGGAAGCCGGGATAACCGAAACCGAGTCACCGCCAGCCTACCCGCTCGTCACCGCCGGCATGAATGGCGAATGCCGCCATATTGCGCCCGAATGGAAGCCCCGCCCGCCCATCTCACTCCGTGCGGCGGTCATTTCTGAGGCCGAAACCCTCGCCGAACTCATCCGCCGCGCCGAAGCCGGCCAGCATGTCCTCTGGATTCGCAACACGGTGGTCGAGGCGCAACCTTCGTTTCGCGAGGTCTGCAATGCAGTTCGCGAAGGCACGGTTCGCGTCGGCCTGCTGCACAGCCGTTTCCCCTTCCACCGGCGGGCCGAACTTGAAGACGAATGGCTGGAACTCCTCGGCAAGAATCGTCCTGCCGACGGCTCGGGCACAATTCTCATCGCCACCCAGGTCGTGGAACAGAGCGTGGACATTGACCTGGATTTCATCGTTTCCGATCTCGCGCCCACGGACATGTTGCTTCAGCGGCTCGGACGGCTCTGGCGGCATGAACGCCCACACCGCGCCGCCGTCGAGCCTGAATTCTGGGTGCGCCTGCCGGAACTACCCGCGGATGCTGATGCCGCCGCGCTCAAAAAATCACTCGGCCGCAGCGCCCGTGTCTATGCGCCCTACGTCCTCCTGCGCACGATGGCCGTCTGGCGACAACTCCCTGTAGCAGCCGACGTGAGTCGGCTCAAATCATCGGAAAGTCAGAGCGGACTCACGTCCGCTGCTACAAGCCTGGAAAACGAGCGCCGCTCTCACATCAACCTGCCTGCCGACATCCGCCCGCTGCTCGAAGCCACCTACGCTGAACCGGACGAAAACGAACCGGCAGCGTGGCGCGAACTGCACGAGGAATTGGAGAAGGAGAATCGAAAATTTGTGTTGAGCGCCGACTCCGTCATCCGAGTGCTGGGCACTCCATCGCGTGACGACAAGAAGGAGGGATTCCTCACCCGCCGCGAAGGCGCACCCACCACGCCGGTCGTGTTGCTCCGTTCCATCACCGGCGGACTCAACGGCCTCACGGTTCTCGTCGCGCTCGACGGCTCGCGCATTGAAATCAGCGAACACGAATGGCGACGCTCCCACGCCCGATTCCTGCACCAGTGGCTCGTCCGCGCCCCGCGCTGGATGATTCCCAAGAACGCCCCGCGCCCGCGCTGGCTCGATCTCCACGGCACGTCCGATGCCGTGGTCGCCGTAGTGCGCGACGATGGCCGTTGTCTGTTCGGCGATGAAGTTTCCGATATGCAATACGACCCGCGCGTCGGCATTTTTGCCGAACGCGCTCCCCAACCCACCCCGCAAACCTGGAAGGATGACGACGATGAATTTGACTCTTGAACCCTGGATTCCTGCGCTCCGCGCCGATGGCCGCCGCGACCTGTTCAGCCTGCAGGATCTTTTCGCCCAGGCCCACGAATTGCGCGACCTTGCCGTCAAGCCGCACGAACGCGTCGCCCTCATGCGCCTGCTGCTCTGCATCACCCAGGCCGCCCTGGATGGCCCGGCGGACGAGGCCGAATGGGAAACCTGCCAGCCACTCATCCAGCCGCGCGTCCGCGACTACCTGACCAAGTGGAAATCCGCGTTTGAGTTGTTCGGAGACGGACAGCGGTTTCTCCAAGTTCCAAATCTCAAGCCCGGCAAAGAATCCGATGAAGGTAACGCCATCACCAAGCTCGATCTCGCCCTGGCCACCGGCAACAACTCCACTCTGTTCGACAATTTTGCTGGTGAAGAACGGGCGCTCCACGCCGCCCGGACGGCCATCAGCCTGCTCACCTTCCAATGCTTTTCCCCCGGCGGACGCATCGGTGTGGCGAAGTGGAATGGCAAGGACACTGCCGGCAAGGGCTCAAGCAACCACGCCCCCTGCACCCCCTCCAGCATGGTTCACACATTCATCCTCGGAGAGAACTTACTGGCCACCATACATCGCAATTTGCTCACCAAGGAAAGCGCCATGTATGACTACGGCGCGGATCGTTGGGGCAAGCCCGTCTGGGAAATGCCCTGCGATCACGACGGCGATAAAGCCGCGCAAACCAACGCCACCCAGACCTATCTGGGCCGGCTCGTTCCGTTGAGCCGGACCATTCACCTGCACGAAGGCGCACGCGCGCTGATCCTCGCCAACGGTCTCGACTATCCGATCTATCCCGCCTTCCGCGAAGCCACGGCCACCATCATCAATCGCAAGGACGAGCTTGCGGTTCTTCCCGCCTCCACTGCGCGCAGTTTGTGGCGACAATTGTCCGCCATCTCGGTCCAGCGTCGTGCGGGAGCGGACGCCGCCTGTGGCCCGCTTGCGTTGAATCACATTTCCGAAAACAACGACACCACGCTGTGGGTTGGGGCGTTGGTCACCGACAAGGCCAAGATTGAGGATGTCGTCGAGTCCGCCTACGCGCTGCCGCCCGGCATGTTCACTGAGTTGGGTCGCGCCGCTTATGAACACGGGGTGGCCCACGCGGAGGAACGCGAAGGTGTGTTGATTCAGGCCGTCAAGGCCTACGCCGTTTCGCTCAAGATCGGCAATCCCGCTTACGCCCGCGCCCGGCAACAGTTTTGGACGCGCGTTGAGCAGCACCTGACCGCTCTTTTCGACCTCGCCCGCAATCCTGATCTCGTCGCCAACCTTGCGAACAGCGATTGGGGCAGAGCCGTCGCAGACGCGGCACGCGCGGCTTACGAACAATCCTGTCCGCGCCAGACGCCCCGCCAGATCGAAGCCTACGCCCTCGGCCTGCGCAAACTCACCTATCGCCCGAAAGCAAACTCCGAAACCAAAGCCTGAGCTTATGAGTGAAACCAAACGAACCCCGAAAGAGCGCGCCGCCGATTTCGTTGGCGCGTTGCGCCGCGCCGGCAACGACCGCGGCAAACTCGCCGCCCTCCGGCGCGGCCTCACCGACAACCCGCGTCTGCACGTGGACGCCTGGCCCGTCATCGCCAGCCTCGGCGGCGACATCGGCCAGTCCGCCTACGTGGCCATTGCCGCGCTGTTCGCCACGCATCCCAAAGATGACCCCAACTCGCGCAACTTCGGCGAGACCTGCCGCCGCATCGCGCAAGGCGACGGCAAGGACATCGCCGAAAGTTTCGAGCGCCGTTTCCGCCGCCTGCTCGCCTGCGACAGCGTGGATGACGTCATCGGCCAGCTTCGTTCGTGGGTGCGCCTCGCCGCCAGCAAAGGCGTGGGTGTGAATTACGAAAACCTGTTCGCCGACCTCTGGAACTGGCCGTGGTATGCGGACGACATCCGCGTGAAATGGGCCAAGTCCTTCTGGCAATCCGGCGAAGCCGCTTCCCCCGAAACTCCGCAAACCGCCAACCAACCCGCCCTCACATGAGCACTGCCATCCTTGAATCCCCCGTCGCCACGGCCACGCTGCATCTCACGCAGATTCTCGTTCCCTACGAGGACGCCGTCCGCCTCCATCGCATCCGCGACACCTACGACTGGCATCAACGCGTCTGGCAGGCGTTCGGCGGACGCGACGGTGCGCCGCGCGATTTTCTGATTCGCGTGGACCGCAAGGAGGAAGCTTATCGCGTCCTGATTCTTTCGCGCTCCGTGCCCGCCAAGCCCGATTGGTGTCCCACCGATTGCTTCGGCACGAAGGAAATCCCGGACAGTTTCTTCGCCCATCCGCGCTACCGGTTCAGCCTGCTGGCCAATCCCACGAAGAAGCTCCGCGTGGACAACGCCGATGGCAGCCGCAAGAAGAATGGCCGTCGTGTGCCGCTGACGCAGCGCGAGGAACTGGTCGCCTGGCTGCAACGCAAAGCTGAAGCCTGCGGTTTCCGCATCAACGCCGATTCGCTCCGCACCATCCCGCGTGGCCGGGAATTCTTCCACAAGGATGGCCGCTCGCACGGCACGCACACCGCCGTCGAGTTCCAGGGCGAACTCACCGTCACCGATTCCAAACAATTTCGCGTCACTGTCGCCACCGGCATCGGCTCGGCCAAGGCCTTTGGCTTCGGCCTGCTCGTGCTCGCGCCTGTTTCCTGATCTTCCAACCTGCAACTTTTAGAACAATGGACAAAAGAATCTCCACCAGAATTGGCTGGAAACCAGATGCACGGGGAGCGCACGCGCCTCGCGTGCAGCGGGGGACGCCCTCGTCCCCCGCATCCGAGCGCGCCATCGCGCAAGATTCTTTTCACAACGCGCGGTGGCGCGCGACGTTTCGACCGCGGGGGCGCGGTCGAATACACGCGAGGCGCGTGTGCTCCCCGGGAAACCTAACCCGCACCGTTTTGCTCCTGGCAAAAGTGCTTTCTGACAACATTTAACCAAACAAAAACAACAAACATGAAACTCATCGAACTCCATATTCTGCAATCGTTCCCCGTCTCCTGCCTCAACCGCGACGATGTCGGTTCGCCCAAGACCGCCGTCTTCGGCGGCGTCAACCGCGCCCGCCTCTCCAGCCAGTCGCTCAAACGCGCCATCCGCGAATTCGCGCAGGACAACCTGCCCGACGCGAAGTTTGGCGGCGAGCGGACCAAACTCATCGTCCCACCGCTGGTGGACGCGTTGAAAAAACACGGCGTCACTGACGACAAGGCGGCATCGGAACACGCCGCCAACATCGCGGACAAACTTGCCAAGCTGGACGCGAAGTCCGGCAAGGACGGCGAACTGCCGCAGGTCGGCACGCTCACGTTCCTTGCGCCCTCGGAAATTGACTCGATTGCCCAACAAGTGGCGGCGCTGTTGAGGGAGAACCCCAAGTCCAAGGACTACGAGAAGAAGCTCGATAAGTTTTGCAAAGAGGCTGCCCTGCTGGACGGCGCGGACATCGCCTTGTTCGGGCGCATGGCCGCCAGTCTGCCGTCTCTCACCCTTGAAGGGGCGGCCATGTTCAGTCACGCCCTATCCACACACAAAAGCGACAACGACCTTGATTTTTATTCCGCCGTGGACGACCGCAAACCCAAGGACGATGACGCTGGCGCAGGCATGATTGGCACGCTGGAGTTTTCCTCCGCCGTCTATTACCGCTACGCCGCCGTCAATCTCGACCTGCTGGCGGACAAGGACCATCTGGCCAGACTTTCCGCGGCGGAACGCCGCAAGGTTGTGGATGCCTTCATCCGCGCCACGCTCCAGGCCGTGCCGGGCGCGCGGAAGAACTCCATGAACGCCCACACGCTGCCGGGATACGTGCTCGGCACGTTCAAATCCGCCGGCCAGCCCGTGCAATTGATCAACGCGTTCGAGAATCCCGTCCGGCCCAAGTCCGGTTTGCTTGACGCTTCGATTGAGGCGTTGAAGACGCATCACGCCAAACTCAAGGACACCTGGGGCATCACCTGCGACACCGAAGTCGCCATCCCGGACGTCAACCTCAACGCCTTCTGCGAGGCCCTCACGAAACATGTCCACTGAAGCCTGTCTCGCTTTGCTGCTCGACGGCCCGATGCAATCGTGGGGACACGCCTCGCGTTTCGAGCGTCGCACCACCGCGCTGCATCCCACGCGCAGCGGGGTTCTCGGCATCATCGCCGCCGCGCTGGGGATTGATAAACATGCCGCCGATGAAATGACGCAATTGAAACGGTTCGAAGATCTGCGCGTGACGACCGTGAAACTGGATCGCCAGACCCCGCGCGGCGGTCCGTTGCCCATTCAGCGGCTGGAGGATTATCACACCGTCACTGGCATCCGGCGCGCCAGCGGCAAGGTGGATGAAGAAGCGACCGTGCAAACGTATCGCCACTACCTCCTCGACGCCCGGTTCGGCGTGTTACTCGAAGGACCGGCGGCGTTGCTCGAAGAAATTGCCACTGCGCTGCGCAACCCGAAATGGGGCGTGTGGCTGGGCCGCAAATGCTGCCTGCCCGCCTGCCCCGTGCTCGCCGCACCGCCCGGCGAACGCGCCGACGCATGGCGGCAATTGCTCCAACGCGCCGGTTTCACCGGCACGGAAGTCCTCGAACAGTTCGATCATGTCCTCGAAGTGCTTCCTTCCGAGCCGGGCGCGGACATCCTGGAAGACACTCCGGTCGGATTCGGCCAGCCCATTGGCGAACGCCACGCCCCGCGCTGGATTCGCCGCGTGCCCAAATCCGCAGTCATCAATCCGCAATCCACAATTGACTGATGCCTTCGTTCGAAAGCCCAACCTTACAGAAAGATGATCTGCCCTTGGGCGTCCTCGGGCGTCGCCGCTTTGGCCAGGGCTTCCAGGTCGGCAATGCAGCGCCCGATGGACAACTCAAGCTGCCGGGCAAAGACCACTGTCGCGAACGGCCGGCCGGTTCGCTGGCGGCGCGCCGCTTCAACCAGCAAATCCTCGTCTTGCGAACAGAGCAGCCGCCCCAGCGTGGTGGCGCGATCCAACAAATCGGGATCCAACAAATCGGAATCCGTGAACCGGGTCGCGCCGTCGTCCTAGGCGGTCAACACCTCCACTCCGCGGCGGCGCAGTCCGCGGGTGATCGGACGCGGCACATGCACGTCCATGTAGAGGCCGAGGCTCATGCGCCACGGCGTAGGGCGCGCTGGGCCAGAGGTGAGGCCGGCGTCGCGGTGCGCAGGGTCGCCAGACGTTCATCTTGTCGCTCAATTTCAGCATCCAACTCCGGCTGATGACCGTAATACCACGCCAGCGCGGCATAGACCTGCGCCAACGTCAGGTGCGGATGGTTCTCTTGAATCGTCTCGGCGCTCCAGCCATACGCCAGGTGATCGAGAACAATTTCCACGACCTTGACGTTGGTGTCGTCCACCCACGGGCGGCCCTGCTCATCCAACCGAATGTGCGGCATTGTTGCTGTGCTCGGCATGGCGGCAATTTATTCATGCCGGCTTCCCGATGCAAGGTGACACTCCTCACCTTCCTCAAAATGCCCTGCCCAAAATCGTCAACCGTAACTCCGCAATCGTAAATCGAAATGCCTCTCTTTGAACGCCCCCCGCTCGAAACCCTCGCGCCCGCCAAGGATCGCTGGACGCCTATCTACCTCGAACACGGTCGCCTGGAAGTGGACGATTCCAGCATCAAATGGATCGGCGCGGATGGGACGCTCTGCCGCATTCCCGCAGCCACCGTTTCTGCGTTGGTGCTCGGCCCCGGCACCACGGTGACGCACGCCGCCATGAAAGCCTGTGCGGAGAGCAACACCCCCGTTTGCTGGACTGGCGAGGAATGCCTGCGCTTCTACGCCTTCGGCCTCACGCCCAATCACACCAACGACATGCCCCGCCTTCATGCCGAGGCCTGGGCCGACAAACGCCGCCGCACCCGCATCGCCCGCGCCATGTTCAAAATGCGCTTCCCGGACGTGGATGTGACCGAGAAATCCGTCAAGGAACTGCGCGGCATGGAAGGGTTGCGCGTCCGCGCCCTCTACACCGAACTCGGCCTCAAACACGGCGTCACCTGGAAAGGCCGCAATTACGACCGCCAGAACTGGGACACCGCCGACGATATCAATCGCGCCCTCTCCGCCGCCAACGCCAGTCTCTACGCCCTCTGCGCGGCAGTGATTTGTTCGCTCGGCTACGTGCCCAGCCTCGGCTTCGTTCACGATGCCGGCACGCTGCCGTTCGTCTATGACGTGGCCGACCTCTACAAACACCTCACCAGCATTCCCGCCGCCTTCCTCGCCGTGCGGCAGGACCCGAAGAACGAAGGCGACCTGGTGCGGAAGTTGTTCAAACAGCGTGTCGAGGAAGAACGACTGCTCCAGCGGATGCCGAAAGACCTGGCCGCCTTGTTTGAAACCGACGAAGTCGCTCCTCTCCAGGCTGGCGCTCGACCTCCTTCCGCCATCACTTGATCACCGATTACTGATTACCGGCCAATGACTGTTCTCGTCGCCAACGACACCCCGCCCGCCATTCGCGGCATGTTGAAACGCTGGTTCGTCGAACCCAAACCCAACGTCTTCGTCGGCACCGTCAACCGGCGCACCCGCGACAAGGTGCTCGACTACGTCAAACGCAACGCCGAGGGCATGAGCCTGCTCATCCTCACCAGCGAACCCAACTGCCAGGGCTTCAAAATCCAACGCTGGGGCGAACCCGACCGCCGCGACGTCGAAATCAGCGGCCTCTGGCTCGTGGCGGAACAATGGGTGGAGGAGGAAAATCGCCCCTTCTGATTCCCGGAAATAGCTCGAAATCGTCCGCGCAACCTGTTGATATTTCAGGGTTCTCCCCACCCGCGTGGGGATGGTCCGCCATCCGAGAATCTATCCACCCACGCGAGCCAGTTCTCCCCACCCGCGTGGGGATGGTCCGACCGCTCCTGCCACTTCTGCGGCGGTGAAGGCGTTCTCCCCACCCGCGTGGGGATGGTCCGCGCGCGGCTGTTCGGCACGGAGCACTGGGAGGGTTCTCCCCACCCGCGTGGGGATGGTCCGTAGTTGCCGCCCCAGATTATTTGCTTGGCGCAGTTCTCCCCACCCGCGTGGGGATGGTCCGTCATCCGAGAATCTATCCACCCACGCGAGCCAGTTCTCCCCACCCGCGTGGGGATGGTCCGATTCGACCCTTCTTGGTTCTCCTCGTGGTGGCGTTCTCCCCACCCGCGTGGGGATGGTCCGTGAACCCGGAATATCCAAACCACTGCTACACGGTTCTCCCCACCCGCGTGGGGATGGTCCGTGATCGGCGCTTCGTTCTCGAAGTCATCGGCCGTTCTCCCCACCCGCGTGGGGATGGTCCGAAATACGCGTGGCGCGTGGGCCGCGTCCATGCGTTCTCCCCACCCGCGTGGGGATGGTCCGGCTGCCGCGTGCGCGCCTTCTTCGATCCATACGTTCTCCCCACCCGCGTGGGGATGGTCCGAGTCGGTGAGTCCTTTTTGGTTGCGGTAGGCTGTTCTCCCCACCCGCGTGGGGATGGTCCGGCAAGCGCGTTCCCCCATCCTGGATGCGCCTGGTTCTCCCCACCCGCGTGGGGATGGTCCGAAATTTACGGCCTCTGAAAACACGAGTCCGGCGTTCTCCCCACCCGCGTGGGGATGGTCCGGGTTGGCCCCAACCGTTGGTACTTCGTGAACTGTTCTCCCCACCCGCGTGGGGATGGTCCGCTATTTCCGACCACAACCGCAACAACTAAAAAGTTCTCCCCACCCGCGTGGGGATGGTCCGGATTCTTCAATCGTGTTTGGACGCCCATGTCGGTTCTCCCCACCCGCGTGGGGATGGTCCGACAGGCCGCTGAAACGGCAACAATTCTTTGATGTTCTCCCCACCAGCGTGGGGATGGTCCGAATGGAGTTGTCCCCGTCCGCCGTGGTGAGCCGTTCTCCCCACCCGCGTGGGGATGGTCCGGGCGGTCTTTATCGGATTGGTTTTCGCGTTTGGTTCTCCCCACCCGCGTGGGGATGGTCCGTTCCGGCGGCGGCGATTGGCCAAACTGCGCCTCGTTCTCCCCACCCGCGTGGGGATGGTCCGCCGATCTGCGCACCCTGTTCCGCTCCCTGCCGGTTCTCCCCACCCGCGTGGGGATGGTCCGGTTTTGTCGGTTGGAACGTCCACGGCCCGCAGGTTCTCCCCACCCGCGTGGGGATGGTCCGAAAACTCCTGGCGCGACTACCGCAAAGGGCACGTTCTCCCCACCCGCGTGGGGATGGTCCGAAAATTCAACGGCGTGAGGTGAACTTCGCGTTGTTCTCCCCACCCGCGTGGGGATGGTCCGCGTCCAGTCCCAAACGCACGCACTTAGCCAGCGTTCTCCCCACCCGCGTGGGGATGGTCCGGCTTTGGCGAGGTCCGCGCGGAAATGAAACGGGTTCTCCCCACCCGCGTGGGGATGGTCCGTTCCTTCCGCAAATCGTCCAGTTTCGCGTAGAGTTCTCCCCACCCGCGTGGGGATGGTCCGTCATCATATTCGATATGGCGATTTACTGTCGCGTTCTCCCCACCCGCGTGGGGATGGTCCGCGACTTCTTTCAGCCAAGCGGCTGAGATGAGGGTTCTCCCCACCCGCGTGGGGATGGTCCGGCCGAAATCGTCTCCGTCTGCTTCAAAACATCGTTCTCCCCACCCGCGTGGGGATGGTCCGACGATGGCGCTCCGTCACCTGCTCGCGGAGTAGTTCTCCCCACCCGCGTGGGGATGGTCCGGACTGACCGACTCGCAATTCGCGACACGCTTCGTTCTCCCCACCCGCGTGGGGATGGTCCGATTCCCGGATGCGCATCGCCACCGCCATCGCCGTTCTCCCCACCCGCGTGGGGATGGTCCGGCCGGCGACGACGCGATGGACAAAGCTATTTCGTTCTCCCCACCCGCGTGGGGATGGTCCGCGTCATGGCCCTTTACGATCTTTTGCACAATCGTTCTCCCCACCCGCGTGGGGATGGTCCGCCTTCTTCAATCGTGTTTGGACACCGATGTCGGTTCTCCCCACCCGCGTGGGGATGGTCCGGACTGAACGATTCCCAGTTCGCCACCCGCTTCGTTCTCCCCACCCGCGTGGGGATGGTCCGGTCTGACTGGCGCTGGCAGCGATGGGGGCGTTGTTCTCCCCACCCGCGTGGGGATGGTCCGAGCGATCCGCCACACTAGAAATGCTCACACAAGTTCTCCCCACCCGCGTGGGGATGGTCCGCAGCCGAAACGCTGCGCCCCCGGCGGTTGCCAGTTCTCCCCACCCGCGTGGGGATGGTCCGTAAACCGGGGCGTGCCGGTACTCCGCGAGCAGGTTCTCCCCACCCGCGTGGGGATGGTCCGAACGTTATGTATTTCCATGTGATCGGTTGACAGTTCTCCCCACCCGCGTGGGGATGGTCCGCAATGACACTGGCGAGGATGCCGCGCGACACCGTTCTCCCCACCCGCGTGGGGATGGTCCGCGAAATCCTCCTCCGAGAGATAGAAGGTTGAGGTTCTCCCCACCCGCGTGGGGATGGTCCGCCATCGCCATCGTCCTGCTCTTCGCGTTCACGGTTCTCCCCACCCGCGTGGGGATGGTCCGTTTAACTCCCATTTGACGGCGAACGTGAACGCGTTCTCCCCACCCGCGTGGGGATGGTCCGCTAATAGAAACTACGAGAATATGGAGCGCCAAGTTCTCCCCACCCGCGTGGGGATGGTCCAGGTCGCCGATCCAGTCAACGTCCTGCGGGTTTTGTTCTCCCCACCCGCGTGGGGATGGTCCGACACATGGTTTTGAAGTTGGCCTCCCATTTCAGTTCTCCCCACCCGCGTGGGGATGGTCCGAACCCCCACCTCCTGACCTACCGCGGCAACTGGTTCTCCCCACCCGCGTGGGGATGGTCCGTTTACTCGGCCAGCGGGATATGACCCGTTCCGGTTCTCCCCACCCGCGTGGGGATGGTCCGCCCTCGCCATCGTCCTGCTCTTCGCGTTCACGGTTCTCCCCACCCGCATGGGGATGGTCCGCCGATCTGCGCACCCTGTTCCGCTCGCTGCCGGTTCTCCCCACCCGCGTGGGGATGGTCCGTAACCCGCCGCACCAAACAATGACCAACCATTGTTCTCCCCACCCGCGTGGGGATGGTCCGTGTCACCATCCTGAAATGAAACCATGAAACGAGTTCTCCCCACCCGCGTGGGGATGGTCCGGTGACACCAATTTGCGTGCGATCTCCGCGATTGTTCTCCCCACCCGCGTGGGGATGGTCCGATCACCTGTGCCGCGTCCGCTTGTGGCTCGTTGTTCTCCCCACCCGCGTGGGGATGGTCCGCTGTTGAGGCTGATCGTAGGCTGTTTACTGAGGTTCTCCCCACCCGCGTGGGGATGGTCCGTCGCCGCGCCACGAAAGAAACGCAGGATGCCCGTTCTCCCCACCCGCGTGGGGATGGTCCGGCTTGCGGTTGGGTGCGGAGTTTGGGTTATTTGTTCTCCCCACCCGCGTGGGGATGGTCCGAACTTCGATTATCCTAAAAACGGCGGTTGAAGAAGCTGGTCAAGCGCGGGGAAGGCTGATTTTGTTGGAGCATGTTACTGCCACCGACTTCCATGCCGTCTCACCCTGCGGGTGAGCCATCACCAGACCCCCTTTCCACGTTACTACCCAGCTCTGGCGCGTTGCTGCCGGCGCGCGTTCCGTTGGACCTGCATGGCCAGCGGATTTACGTGGAATGGGATCCCCACGCTCCGGTGACGCCGCTGGGACAGTTGGTCTATTTCAGCCAGTTCCTGGCCACCGCCGGACTGTTTGGAGAGTGGGTGGCCGACTGTCCGCTCCACTACACCAGCCCCAACGCCCCGGAGCGGGCTGATGTGCTGGGCACGATTCTGCTCTCCATTCTGGCGGGCAACCGGCGTTATGCCCACGTGACGGCGCTGCGGGGCGACACCGTCAATCCCCAGGGCTTGGGCATGAGCCGGGTGATGAGCGAGGACGCGGTGCGGCGGGCCTTCCAGGACGAGCCGTCCGCACCCTTGGAACAATGGCAGCAACAACATCTGTTGCGCAGTGTCGAACCGGTGCTCCGGGAAGAATGGATTTGCGATCTGGATGTGACCATCAAGACCGTGTACGGCCGGCAGGAAGGCGGCCAGGTGGGTTACAATCCTCACAAACCCGGACGAGCGGCGCACGCCTATCACACGTTTTTCATCTCCCGGCTGCGGTTGGCGTTGGATGTGGTGGTGGCCCCGGGCAAGGAATTTCACAGCCGGGCGGTGAGCCAAACCTTCTGGCCCTGGTGGGACAAACTGCCGGCCTCCTGCCGGCCCAAGCTGGTGCGGGCCGATTGCGGCTTTGGCAACGAGCATTTCATGCTCGACTGTGAAAGCCACGGCCAGCCGTATCTGTTTCGCCTGCGCCAAAGCCGGGGCGGGCAGCGCCTGATTGAGCGATTGAGCCGCCAGGGGCCGTGGAACGAGTGCGGCCAGGGATGGCAAGGCCGGGAAGATTCCTTGCGCTTGCAGGGCTGGAGCCGATCCCGGCGGGTGATCGTGTTGCGGCGGCGGGTGTCGTCCCCGGCGGTCCCGGAACTGACCGATGGTTTGCAGCAGCCGCAGTTGATGAATGTGGAGGCCGTCGAGCCGTATGAATACACGCTTCTGGGGACCAACACCGATTGGGAGTTGGCGGGCTTGGCGCGGCTGTATCGTGAGCGGGCCGACAGCGAGAACACGATTGACGAACTCAAGCGGCAATGGGGCTGGGGCGGATTTGTGACGAAGGATTTGCTGCGCTGCCAGGTGGCGGCGCGCAACGTGGCGTTGATTTACAACTGGTGGAGTCTGTTTGTGAGGTGCGTGGAGCCGCAGCGTCCGCGGGAAGCGGTGACCAGCCGTCCGTTGATGCTCAGTGCGATCGGGCGGGAGGTGCGCCACGCGGGCCAAACGACGGTGGTGCTGACCAGCACGCATGCGGAAGCCAGCCGGGTGCAGCGACTCTTGACCGAGGTGAGTTTGTTTTTGAGCGGGCTGAGGAATACTGCGGAGCAGTTGAGTCCAGCGCGGTGCTGGGAGCGGATTTGGGAACGGATTTTGACACCCTTCCGCATCCTGGAAGCGGCCAGCCGCACGTGGTTCGGACAATTGGCCCGGTTGCCGGCCTGACCGGGGCCGGATTTCGACCAAAAGTTCCGCCGATCCGGGTCGCAAGTCGCCCCGGACCGCTCCCGTTCTGTCACTTCAACCGCCGTTTTTAGGATTATGTGCGCGAGGAAGTGGTGGCGTTCTCCCCACCCGCGTGGGGATGGTCCGCTGCATCGGCATCTGCCCGAGCCAGATTTCAAGTTCTCCCCACCCGCGTGGGGATGGTCCGTCAAGTGCGCGGCCATCGCCCGACTTCACACGGTTCTCCCCACCCGCGTGGGGATGGTCCGAACACCGTACCTCAAAATGAGGGACAGGGGGGGTTCTCCCCACCCGCGTGGGGATGGTCCGTGTTCCACACCGCGCACCTTTCACCGCTACCTGTTCTCCCCACCCGCGTGGGGATGGTCCGCACGACACCTTGAAGGTAGAACCAGTCGCACCGTTCTCCCCACCCGCGTGGGGATGGTCCGCTTTGACGGGCAGAAGTTGCGTCTGAGAACCTGTTCTCCCCACCCGCGTGGGGATGGTCCGCGAGCTTTCGACATTCTGCGTCTGCGGTAAAAGTTCTCCCCACCCGCGTGGGGATGGTCCGACGTAATCCAGATAATTGTTGGACCTGTATTGGTTCTCCCCACCCGCGTGGGGATGGTCCGACTCCGGCACGGCCACCGCCGCCACCGAATGTGTTCTCCCCACCCGCGTGGGGATGGTCCGGCCCACATTTCCGTGCGCACCGCTTTCGCCTGGTTCTCCCCACCCGCGTGGGGATGGTCCGTTACACCTGGTGCGGCGCTCGCGATTCTGTTCGTTCTCCCCACCCGCGTGGGGATGGTCCGGCATGGCGGCGCTTGAAGCCATGAAACAAGACGTTCTCCCCACCCGCGTGGGGATGGTCCGTGCGGCGGGGTTGCCGGCGAATCATTGTGGACGTTCTCCCCACCCGCGTGGGGATGGTCCGCAGAAATACTGCGTGGACTGCCAGAAGCGACAGTTCTCCCCACCCGCGTGGGGATGGTCCGCTGGGATGATTAGCGACTAAACGGAGCGAGGGTTCTCCCCACCCGCGTGGGGATGGTCCGTTGTTTACAAAAAGCGCGTGAGAAAAATGCGCGTTCTCCCCACCCGCGTGGGGATGGTCCGTTTGGAACACCCCCACCGCAGGCCGCTTGCAGGTTCTCCCCACCCGCGTGGGGATGGTCCGCAGCCGAAACGCGGCACCCCAGGCGGCTGCCAGTTCTCCCCACCCGCGTGGGGATGGTTACGTCAGGAGGACCGAAATGCATCGCTTACTCACCGCGGCAGTTGGTGGATGTTCTGAACGGTCTCTGACTCGATTACGCTCCGCCGCAAATCACTCTTCCTCGTCTTCGGTGAGGGTTTCCCGGCGGCCGATCGTCTCCGGGTGGGTGTCCAGATTCTGCGACAAATAAACGTGACGCAGTTCCTGGCCAAAGCCATGGCGGCGAAAGAAAGCCAGCGCGGATTCGTTGGCCTCGTCGGTGTCCACGAGGATGATGCGGGCATCGCGCCGGATGAACAGGCTGGTGAGTTGTTTGAGCAGCCGCGTGGCGATGCCATGCCGGCTGTACGCCGGGTCCACGCCCAGCCATTCCAGCCAGCCGTAACGCCACGCACTGCGGCGCTTCTCCATCAGGCTGCCGAGGGCAAATCCCACCAGTCGGTCGCCGGCCACGGCCACGAGGCAGGTTTCGGTATCCGCGCCAAAAATCTTCATGACTTCGTCTTCATCCCAGCAGCGATAAAGCGTAGGCAGTTCCTCGGCGGTGAAGAGTCTTTGCCCCAGCGCAAACACGGTCGGTAAATCCTCCAGTTGCATTTCGCGGATTTCCACGGGCGGCGGTTCCGTGCGCCGACGACGGGTGCGGGGCCTGGGTTTGTGGTTGGAGGAACGCACTGGCATGGTGGGTTTTGGGAGAAGCTTGGCGGAAAGGTCCGGTCGCGGGCGCCGCCGCGTCGTCCGGGGAAATTGAACCGCTGGTCAATTCATCGTGCCCATCCGCTCCACGGGGCAAAGCGGCGCCAAGAATCCCCAGCCTCCGTCTCCTGGCGGAGGGTGCTGCGATTTGTCGAGGCCGTTGCCATGCCTAAAACGCTATCCCCGAAGGTCGCCAGATGTCAATCTTGGTGGTTTGGACGGGCGATTTCAGCGGTTGCCGTTTGAATCGAAGTGAGTTTTCCCAGTGACTTTTCCCGTCAGGAGGATTATGAACCCCTTCGCCAGCGTGATGAAGCCACTACCGGTTCAGTGCAACTTGGACGCCGAGCCCTCCCGGCAGATGGGGCGCTTTTCCAGTCAACCAGCCGAGGCCACGACAAGCTGCATCCCCTCCGTACCCCCAAGCACTCAAAAGGTCAACCCACCTGAAGATCAAATGAATTCTTCTCACCTCCACGATCGGCTGCGGCTCGATTCGCGGCGTCTTCCTGTCTCACTGTGTGCTGCCCTGGCATTTGCCATGTGTCTCTGCCTGGTAACGTGTCCTGACACTCGAGTGTGATCCAGGTAGAGGTGCGGGATGACGGCGTGCCGGTCCTGCACGATCTGCGAGTCTTTCAGGTGATTGTGAACCCGCTTGAACCCGTCTGGTTGATGCCCTTGACGTTCTCGAACGCTTCGTTCCAGTTTCGAGTCAGTGGCAGCTTTGGCCCGGACTATGTGGTGATGGTTAGTTCAAATCTGATCCACTGGAGCGATCTGTTCACGAACCTGTCACCAGTCACACCCTTCTTGTTCAACGATGCCGCTGCCGCGTCATTCACGAACCGGCTTTACCGGGTGAGGTTGACTCCCTGAGCAAGCGGGGAGTTCACCGCGCCAGTGGGTGAGCAGCTCGCGTCCAAAGCTGCCCGCGCTCCGCCGAGTTCGCACCGCGCGCCTCACAATTCCTTTACAAACCTTTTACAGTCGCATGGCAACCTCCGCAGGCGCTGGTGTTAGACCTCTCCGCATGAGGCGCAACTCGGACACAACGCGCGGTTCAATCAAACCTGGAGGTCTTATGAAATCACTCTTCTACCAGATGGCCATGCTCACTGCGGCGGTGATGACGCTCGCGGAGCCCGCACCGGCGGAAATGACCCGAACAGCCATGCCCGAGGCCGTGCTGTCGTTGCGGGAAGTGCGTTATGACGGAAACCTGACGGATGACGAGGCCCGCTTCGTCGTGGAACTCGAGGCCGAGGCGATTGGCAAAGGTGAAAGCTCAGTGCCATTGTTCGAAGGCGAAGTGGCGTTGCTGCCGCCGAAATTGTCCGACCAGTTGAGGATCGTTCGTGAAGGCAATCGCTACCGGCTGGTTGCCACCCGTCCGGGCAGATTCAAATTCAAACTCGAGTTGGTCGCCCGGATTCAGCGGGCCGAACCGTGGAATCAGGTTTCGTTCACCGGCCCGTCCGCGGCCATTGCGTCCATCAGCGCCCAAGCGAGCGGCGCGGGAATGGAGGTCCAGCTTCTCAGCGGTACGGTGCTGGAATCCCTCCAGACCAACGGCGTGTCGCGGGTGAAGGGTTTTTTGGGGGCGTCGCCGACCGTGGCGTTGCGCTGGCAGGGCAAGATCGAGGAGGTGGCGCGCCAGGCGCTGATCACAGCGGATACCACGATCACGGCGCAAGTTACTCCCACCGTGATCAAATACACCACGCACGTCCGCTACGATCTTTTGCAGGGCAACGTGCCCCGGCTCACGCTCGCGTTGCCCGCCGCCCAGGCGTTGACCCGACTGGTCGGGGAGCAAATCCGGGATTGGCAACTCAAGCCCGAGGGCGACCGGCAGCTCCTGACCGTTGAGTTCATCAAGCCGGTGGAGAAGCATTACTCGTTGACCCTCCACTCGGAACAAACGGTCGAAGACCTGCCCGCGAGCGCGTCGCTGCAGCCGCCGCAACCGCTGGAGGTCGAGCGCGAATCCGGCGGCTTAACGGTCACCACCGAAGATACGCTGGTGGAACTGGAAGCGCTCTCCGGCTTGCGGCAGGTCAATGCCTCCGGCGGTGCGCTGGCGGCGTATCGCTTCAATGGCCGTCCGTTTGCCTTGCACCTGAAACTCCGGCGCATCGAACCGGTCGTCAGCGCCGCCGACCGGGTGAGTGCGCGCCTCGAAGAAACGCGATTGTTGGTGATGCATCAGCTTACGCTCAACATTGAAAAAGCCGGCGTTTACTCGACCGAACTTCTGCTGCCGGCGGGCTTCGTCGTGGCGGGCGTGCGCGGGGATGGCATCGAAGATTGGAAGGGCAGCGAGGGAAGACTGCGGGTGAATTTCTCCGCGCGTGCGCTCGGCGTCCGCGTCCTGGAAGTGCAACTGGAACAACCGCACAAACAATTTCCAAACCAGATCGCGCTGGCCGCTCTGCGGGTGCGGGGCGCGGCAAAGGAAGCGGCGCAAATCGGCGCGGCATCCGCTCCAGGCATCCAACTGAAAACCGCGGAACTAAACGGTCTGCGCGAGATGCCGGTGAACCGCCTGGCGCAGCGCACCGATGAATTGCTCGCCTTCCACGCGGACCGACCGGACTGGGAGTTGGCGCTGACGAGTGAACGCCTCACTGCCCGAGTCGTGGCCGATGTGTTCAACCTGGTGACCATTGGCAACGGACTGGTTGGCGGCAGCGCCACGATTCGCTATGGGCTGCTCAACCAGGGGGTGCAGGAGTTTCAGGTGAAGCTTCCGGCGCATTGCCGGAACGTCGAGTTCACCGGACCGAACATCCGGCGCAAGGAACTGGCCGGCGAGGTCTGGACCATTGGATTGCAGGAAAAGGCCTGGGGCGGTTACACGCTGGTGGTCACCTACGATTATCAGTTTGATCCGCAGGGCGCGACGCTGCCGGTCGCCGGGATTCACGCGCTCAACGTCGAACGCGAAACCGGCTCGGTAGCCCTCACGGCGGCGGCCAGTCTCAAGCTCACTCCTTCGCCCGTGGGCGACCCGCTGCGCGTCGTGGATGAATTCGATCTCGCCGCGGCGGACCGGGCATTGATCACACGTTCCGTACTGCTCGCGTACCAATACAGTGGCGACGCATACGAGTTGAGCGTCAACGTGCAGCGCCACAAGGAGGAGCCGGTGGTCGCTGCCGTCGCCGACCGCACGCAGATCACCTCGGTGCTCACGGAGACGGGGCAGTTGCTCACCCAGGCCTCCTTTATGGTGAAGAACAACGAGAAGCAGTTTCAGAAATTCCAACTGCCGGCGGACGCGGACTTGTGGGGCTGCTACGTGAACGGGGAAACGGCCAAGCCCGAACGTGACGGCGACTGGGTGCTGGTGCCGCTTCCGCGCGATGCGAATCGCGACCAGGCATTCGCCGTGGACATCGTTTATGCCGAAACCACGACGGCGATGAAGTCGCGCTGGTCGCAGCCGCTGCAACTGGCCGCGCCCAAAACCGACGTGCCGAACACCTACGCCGAGTGGCAGCTCTACGCCCCGGCGTCCCTCCGGCTCTCCGGCTTCGGCGGCAGCATGAGGGTGGCGCAGGGTACCACCTACGACATGTTGGATGCGTGGCGGAAATTCCTCTCCTTCTATGGCCAGGTGCTGCGCGAAGCCGGTGCGGCCATCTTCGTCATCGGCACGCTGGCGTTCCTGGTCATTGCGCTGGTGGTATCGGCGGTGCGGCGCGGTTGGAGCGGTGTCATCACGGTGCTGGCCGTGGTCACGATGCTCGCGGTGCTGGCGGGCATGATGTTGCCCGCACTCGCCAAGGCCAAGGCGCGAGCCCAACGTATCAGCAGCACCAACAATTTGAAACAGATCGGGTTGGCGGCACGACAGTTCGCCTTGGACAACAACGAGCGCTTTCCCGCGTCGTTCGAGGAGATGATGAACGAGTTGAACACGGACAAGATCACCTACGATCCCGAGTCCGGCCAGCGTTACATCTATCTGGGGGCCGGCCACTCGGAATCCAGCCTCAGCCCCGACTCGGTGCTCGCCTACTCGCCGATCATCAACAACTCCTGCTCCGTGCTCTTTGCCGACGGCAGCGTGCAAACGATGAGCGCGGCGAAGTTCGGCGAACTGGCGCAACGCGGCCTGGTGAAAATGATGACGGCGCAGCAGGTCGCGCAGCACCAGCAGCAGACGGCGGTCATGAGCGCGCAACTCCAGCCGCCGCCCGCCGCGCCCGCGCCCGCGGCTGGCCGGCGCTCCATTCGCATTGAAGTGCCGCGCACGGGCCAACCCGTGGTGTTCACGAAAGTGTTGAACGTGCGCGACGAACCGCTCGCCCTTCAGGCGAAGCTGATGCCGCTGCACACCTTTCAGACCGTGCAAATGGCGTGGCAGGTGGCGGCATTTGTCGCGGGCCTCCTGGTCTGGCACTGGCAATGGCGGCGGGAGCGCCGCAACAGCTTCATCCTCACCCTCGCTCTCGTGCTGGTGTTGGTATCCGTGTGCAGCCTCCTGATCGCTTGGCGCGCGTTGCACGACGCGCTCATCGTTGGCTTTCCGGCCGCCTTGGTCGCGGCGATTGCCTTCTTGGTCTGGAAGTACTGGCCACGCGAAAAGGCGGACGACTCGCTTCCGCCGCTTGCGCAGCCCGGTCCAAGCCTGCCACCGGTCACGGCGGGAATTGCCCTGTGGCTCACGTTGGGTCTGGGCAGTGCCTTCGCAAGCAACGGTGTCAGCATCGCCAGTTCAACTCCGCTCGACTCCGTTGCGGTGCGTTCCGCCAGTTACACCGGCACGGTGAACGACCGCGTGGCGTTGCTGGAAGCCACGCTCCAACTTTCCGCCGCGCGGCCCAATCAAACGATCACCCTCTTCGGCGATGACGTGGCGGTGCAACAGTTCACCGTCAAAAGTGGCGACGCCCGCCTCGCGCGCGAGGGACGCAATATCGCGGTCCAGCTTGGGAAACGAGCGCAGGCCACCGTGCAGTTCCGATTGCTGGTGAAAACCGGCGGTGATGTCACGAAGCGACATTTGACGTTCGCCATTCCGGAGGCTTTGTCCAGTCAAGTGGCGTTCACGCTGGATCAACCGGAGGCGGACGTGGATTTTCCCACCGCCATTTCGTTCAAGCGCTCCATGGAGCCGCACCAGACGCGGGTCGAGGCCGTGATGGGTTCGGCCGCCAAAGTCGAATTGCGCTGGACGCCACGGGTCAAGCGCGCCGCGGAAGTGGCTGCCACGGTCTTTTGCCAGAACACGACGCTGGTGTCCTTCCGCGGCGGGGTGGTGAACGTGCAAGCCGCCCTGGATTACCAGATCACGCAAGGCGAACTGCGCGAGGCGCGCGTGCGCCTGCCCAACGGCCAGCGCCTGCTGCGGGTGGAAGCGAATGGCCTGCGCACCTGGGAAATCAGAGCCGACCCCGAAGGCCAGCTGCTCGTGGTGGAACTGCTCAAAGGCGTTCCGCAGAACTGGCGGCTTAACCTGGAGCTGGAAAAACCCCTGGAAACCATGCCGGCCACATTGACGGTGGACCTGCCACACGCGCAGAACGTGAAGCGCGAAACCGGCATGATCGCCTTGCGGGGAGCGGAGGAACTGGGTCTGGTGGTGGAATCTGCGCAAGGCCTGCAACGCGTGGACGTGGAGGAATTTCTGCGCGCAAGCGCGCTCCCGGCCGACGGCCTGGTCAGTGCGTTTCGTTTTCTCAAAACCGACTTTGGCTTGCGGGCGCGCATCGAGGCCGTCCAACCGCAGATCGAAGCCGTGACGTATCAGCATCTGCGCCTGGGCGCCGATCACGCGAACCTGACCGCCGTGATTGATTACACGATCAAACGCGCGGGCGTGTTCGCTCTCAAGCTGACCGTGCCCGCGGACTACCGGGTCGAAAACGTGACCGGCAGCAACGTGCTGCAATGGGCCCGGTCCAAGGACAACGCTGCTTTGCTCGAGATCACGTTGCAGGAGCGCACCCTCGGGAGCTACGTGTTGCGGCTCGAACTGGCGCGCAATTTCGGCGCCTTGCCCGAATCGTTCATGGTTGCCGGCGCGCATCCATTGGACACAGTCAAGCTCACCGGGTTCCTCGCGGTGTCCGCCGAGCCGGGCGTGGCGGTGAAAACCGAGTCGTTCGACGGCGTGACGGAAATACCGGCGACGGCGCTGCCGGATTACGCGCGCTGGAGCGGCGCGCCGCCAGGAGGCGTGCTGGCGTACAAGTTCATCACGCCGGAACCGCGGGCGTTGCCCGAGTGGCAGTTGAACCTCGCCACCGAGCCGGTGGCCGCCTGGGTGCGCGCCGAAATTGTCAACACCGTCACGCTGACCGAATCGTTGATCAGCGGGCGTACGCTGGTGCGTTACGACATCGCCAACGCGCCAGTCAAGCAACTGCGGCTGCGAGTTCCTGCCGCATACCGCAACGCGGAAATCACCGGAGCAAACATCCGTCGGCGCGATCAGGAGGGCGAACTCTGGCGCCTGGAACTGCAAAGCCCGGTTCGTGGCGCGTACACCCTCACGGTCACGTGGGAACAACCGCGCATGACCAGGACAAATCTGATCGAGCTGGCCGGCGTTGCGGCGGACGGCGTGGAGAGGGAGACAGGTTTGCTCGCCATCCTCGCGCAACCACCGTTGCAGGTCACCGAAATCAGCGCGCAGGATTTGACCCGGGTGGACACGCGGGAGTTTCCCGAATGGGCGGGCCAGGCCGATGAGTCCACGGTGCTCGCGTATCGTTACGTGCGGCCGGGTTATCAACTTGCGCTCGAGGCTCGACGTTTTGCCGAGGCGGGAGTTTTGCAGGCGCTCGTGGACAGCGCCCGGCTGACCACCGTGGTGGCCGAGGATGGTCAGATGATGACGGAGATGTCGCTGGCCGTGCGCAACAAGGGACGACAGTTCCTGGAAGTTGAACTGCCGCCCGGTGCGACGGTGTGGTCGGCCTTCGTGGCGGGCCAGCCCGTCCGGCCCAGTCGGCGCGACGGCAAACTGCTGCTCCCGCTCGAACCGTCGGGACCGGACGACGCCCCGGTGACCATTGAATTGACTTACGCAGGCACGAACACCTTCCCGCGCGTCCGCGGACAAGTGGGATTTGTTTCGCCGAAATTCGATGTTCCCTTGAAGAACGCGCAGTGGGAATTGTTCCTGCCACCGGAGTACGATTACCACGCCTTCAGCGGCACGATGCGGCGGGAAGTCGCGGCCAAGCCGTCCCTGTTGAGCTTCGGCCTGTCCGAATATCTCGCGAAGGAAAAATCGAGCAAGGCCTCGTCGAAAGCCGAGATGCTCAAGGATGTGAGCAAGGCGCAGAGCAATCTGTCGGTGGGCAACGTGCGCGAAGCAGTGGCCGGCTTCAACCGCGCCAAGGGGAACGTTTACGCCGGACTCGACGAGGGCGTTCAGGTGAAACAACTGGAGCAACAGTTGCGCAGCGCCCAGGCGGAGAATCTGATCAACGCGCAACAAGCCTTCAGCGTGGCCAATGCCGGAGCACCAATGGGTCCGTCGTCGCAGACGCTGGCCGGCGCGCAATACGACAACGCCGCCGCTGAAGCGCAGTGGACCAAGCTCGCGCAGGCGCAGGAAGTGGCGATAGCCCGGGTGCAACCGTTGCACGTGAATCTGCCGTTGCGCGGCTTGCGCTATTCGTTCACGCAGGTGCTGCAAACCGAAATCAATAAACCAATGACCATTCAACTCTCCGCCGCAAACGCCAAGACCGGCAACTGGCTCACACGTATCGGGCTGGGTCTGGCGGGCTTCCTTGCGTTGTGGGCGGTGGTGGCGGTGGTTTCCGTGCGGAGGCAACATTAGTCGGGGAGCGCACTGCGACACGTTCAGGCCAAAACGCAGCTTGACGCCGCTTGCGGCAACGGGAATTAAACAGGGCATGAAGATCATCCGTTATCAGGATCGCCAGGGAAACATCGGCCACGCCGCGCTGCAGTCGGACGGCACGGCATTGCAACTCGCCGGGGATATTTTCGATTCGCCAAAACTGACCGACGAAGCAGCCGACATCGCAAAGCTGCTCGCGCCCATCCAGCCGACGATGATTCTGTGCATCGGCTTGAACTATCGTCAGCACGCCCAGGAGACGAACGCGAAGATTCCCCAGTTCCCCGTGTTGTTCTTCAAGGGGCTGAATACAGTGCAGCATCCCGGTGATCCGATTTCTCTTCCAACGCATCTAAAGAGCAACGCGGTGGATTACGAATGTGAACTGGCGGTCATCATCGGCAGACGCGGCAAGAATGTTCCGCGCACCGAGGCCCTCGATTATGTGCTGGGTTACACCTGCGCCAACGACGTCAGCGCCCGCGACTGGCAAAAAGAATACGGTGGCGGACAATGGTGCCGCGGTAAGACGTTCGACACCTTCTGTCCACTGGGACCTTGTCTGGTGACCACCGACGAGATTCTTAATCCGAACGCCCTGGCCATCCGCACGATCGTAAGCGGGGAAGTCCTTCAGGAGGCGAACACCAACGACATGATTTTCGATGTGCCCGCGCTCATCGAGTTTCTGAGCGGGAGCACCACGCTGCTGCCCGGCACCGTGATTCTGACCGGCACACCCCAGGGGGTGGGCATGGCGCGCACGCCGCGCCGCTGGTTGCGCGTCGGCGACAGCGTCAGTGTTGAAATCGAGACGATTGGCACGCTGACCAATCCGGTGGTGGCTGAGCCGGCGTGAGCAGCGCGCCCGAGCGGGCCAGCCTGTTCTAATCGCCCGCCGTGAACAATCTCCTGCGCCGGACGATTCTCCCTAAAAGGCGAACCGGGCGGGATTGAATCGTTCCGGCGGTTTGGGCTGCTGAAGCAGGCGTCGTTTAGCGAGATGGGCCAGAAAATCGCCGCATTGCAAGGTTAAACGAAGTTATTCAACCTTGCGTCTAAAACTCACTCGCACACCACTTTGTGCGGAAATAGTCTTCTCAATCGTGTCTGGGGAAACTTGTTTTGTGATAATCGTGGTAGATTCTCCAACTTCAACGACAGCTTCGCATTCCTCCTTTTTGTTGAGAAACTCAAAAATCATTTTTGCAATGTTGTATGTTTTTCCAAGGATGGATTGAGAATAGCGCCGCGCCGGTCGTCTGCTTGCTTTAACAGCCTCATTCGCCATCGCAAGAGCTATCTCATGCTTGGAAAACAGCGATTCCAATTCTCTTATCAGTTCGATCTCGCCGTTAACTACAATCTCAGTCTCCATGGCTGACATATGCTTTATTCGAACATCCCGCGAACAGAGCCAGTCTTTACGTCCTTTGCTGCATTCGGATCTTGTGGTCCCATCCAGACCTCCGCGGCGACGAACGTCCAGACGTCGCCCGCGTTTAAGTTCTTGATGCTCTCAACGCGCGTGTCAATAACCCGACCGTTTCCGTCCAATACGTTATACTCAATCTGAACTAACTTTAATCGCCTCTTCGAGACGTTCGTGAATTCTGCGCGGATCACGAGTTCACCGCGTGAAAAGGTATCAAGCCACGTAATGTATTCTAGCGAGTATTCATCTTCTTTGAGTGGCCCGAAACTCGTTGAGTTCACATACGAAAGCGAGAGAATCGCCACCAAAAGAACGCAGAAAATCCCACCAATAATCGAAGCAATTACGGCGACTTTTTTCATTCGTCCTTCAATTTGGGCTATCACTTGAAACCATGAATCTGCATTCTATTTATCGGGACGGGGTATGCCAATGGTTTTCTGAAGCGTAGCTCTGTGATCATTGAATGATTGACCCCCACGCCGTGCTTGCGTCAGACCCTATTTGCACTAACTCTGTTGGAAAAACTTGAGTCATGACTACTGTTGAAAAACACTGGGACGCGATTGTCATCGGCGGCGGGCCGGCGGGAGCTTCCGCCGCCGCCATTCTCGCCGAGCACGGTCATCGCGTGCTCGCGCTTGAACGCGAGAAGTTCCCGCGTTACCACATTGGCGAATCCATGATCCCGTTTACCTACGGACCGATGGAGCGGCTGGGATTGATTCCCATGATGAAGCAATCCGCGTTTCAGAAGAAATACAGCGTCCAGTTCGTGGCGCCCAACGGCAAGGCGAGCCAGCCGTTTTACTTCTTCAACCGCTACGACCGGGAGACCGTCGCCCAGACGTGGCAGATACTGCGGAGTGAGTTTGATGAAATCCTGCTCCAGCATGCCCGGACCAAAGGGGCCGAGGTGATGGAAGAAATCACGGTGAAGGAACTGCTCTGGGAAAAGGGATATTCCGGTCAGCGCGTGGTGGGCGTCCGGGCCCAGACGAAGGCCGGGGCGCTCGTGGAGTTTCGCGCACCGATCACCTTGGATTGCACGGGCAAGGAGAGTTTCACCGCGGTGCGCAACAATTGGCGGACCAAGGATCCTTATTTGAACAAAGTGGCCGTGTGGACTTACTACCGAGGCTCGAAGCGCGAGCCCGGACTGGACGAGGGTCAGACCACGGTGGCGATGATTCCGCACAAGGGCTGGTTCTGGCACATCCCGCAACACAACGACATGGTGAGCGTGGGCGTCGTGGCCGAGGGCAAGTATCTCACGCGCGGCGGCGTCAAGGACCCGAAGGCGATCTTTCATCGCGAGGTCGAGGAGAACCTCTGGATCAAGGATCATCTTTCCGTCGGCGAACAGGTCGGCGAGTATTTCATCACCAGCGAATACAGTTTTCATTCACGGCATTGCGGCTGCGAAGGGCTGGTGCTGGTGGGGGATGCTTTCGCCTTTCTCGATCCGGTGTTCAGCAGCGGCCTGATGCTCGCGCTCAAGAGCGGCGTGCTGGCGGGCGACGCGGTTCACGAAGCTATTGCGGCGCGCGATTTTTCCCCGGCGCGCTTTGGGGATTACGCGCGCTTCATGCGCGAAGGCGTCGAGAACATGCGCAAACTGGTCTATGCGTTTTACGATCCAAACTTCTCGTTCAAGCAGGTGATTGACAAGTATCCGGAAGCCGCGTACGAAATCACCGACTGCCTTTCTGGAGACGTGAACAAGGATTTCACTTCGTTGTGGAACAAGATTCGCGAGTTCGCGCCGTTGCCGGAGGAACTGCCAGTCGGTGGGCCGCTCGCCAAATTACCAGCAGCGCAGGCAGCGTGAAGCGTCACCAACCACGTTGAAGCGGCTAGGCTGGCTCACGCATCACGCATCACGCATCACGGATTCTCAGAATGACGATTGTCCAAATCACCCCCGGCGCGGGCCGGATGTATTGCGGGAATTGTCTCCGCGATAACGCCCTCGTCGCCGAGTTGCGCCAGCGGGGTCACGAGGCTCTCATGGTGCCCCTTTACCTGCCGCTCACGCTGGACGAAGAGGATCAGAGCGCCGGCACCCCCATTTTCTTTGGTGGTGTGAACGTGTACCTGGATCAGAAGTTTGCGTTCTTCCGTCGCGCGCCGGGGTGGTTGCATCGCTGGCTGAACTCGCCGCGACTGCTGGCCTGGGCGGCGGGTCGCGCGGCCAAAACGCGCGCCGCCGAACTGGGCGACCTGACTCTCTCCATGCTGCGCGGTGAGGCGGGCAACCAAGCCCGTGAACTGGATGAGTTGATTCACTGGCTGTCGCAACACAACCGACCTGACGTGATCTGTCTCTCCAATGCGTTGCTCATCGGGTTGGCCCGGCGGCTCAAGCAAGACCTTGGCTGCCGCGTCGCCTGCATGTTGTCTGGTGAAGACAGCTTTCTGGATGCGCTGCCGGAATCGCATCGCGCCGCCTGTTGGGAGACAATCGCCGAACGCGCCACGGATGTGGACTGGTTTCTGCCGCCAAGCCGCTACTTCGGCGAACTGATGCGCGCCCGGCTGAATTTTCCCGCGGAACGGATGCGGGTGGTGCCCACGGGAATCAAACTCGACGGCTTTGAGATGGAACACCGTGTCACGCGTAAAGAAAGCCAACGCGCGCCGGTGCTGGGTTTCTTTGCACGGATGTGCCCGGAAAAGGGTCTGGACACCCTCGTCGAGGCGTACATCCAGCTCAAGAACCGGGGTGAATTGCCGCGCTTGAAACTGCACATCGGGGGCAGTTGCGGGCCGGGCGACGAACCGTTCGTGAAGTCGCTGCGCAAACGCCTGGCAGCGGCCGGCTTTATTGGCGAGGTGGCGTTCTTTCCCAACCTGAGCCGCGCGGAGAAACTGGATTTCCTGCGCGGGTTGTCGGTGTTCTCCGTGCCCGCCAGCTATGGCGAGGCGTTCGGGTTGTATGTCATCGAGGCCATGGCGATGGGCGTGCCCGTGGTGCAACCGCGCGCGGCGGCATTTCCCGAATTGATCGAAGCCACCGGCGGCGGCGTGCTGTGCGAGCCCGGCGATCCCGCGGCGCTGGCAGACGCGCTCGAACTGTTGCTGTTGGATTCAGGACAGGCGCGCAAGTTCGGAGACGCGGGTCGCCAGGCCGTCAGCGAGAAGTACAGCGCCACCGCGATGGCGACAGAGATTCTGCGGGTGTTTGGCGGTGCTTGAACCTAAAAACGGCGGTTGAAGAAGCTGGTCAAGCGCGGGGAAGGCTGATTTTGTTGGAGCATGTTACTGCCACCGACTTCCATGCCGTCTCACCCTGCGGGTGAGCCATCACCAGACCCCCTTTCCACGTTACTACCCAGCTCTGGCGCGTTGCTGCCGGCGCGCGTTCCGTTGGACCTGCATGGCCAGCGGGTTTACGTGGAATGGGATCCCCACGCTCCGGTGACGCCGCTGGGACAGTTGGTCTATTTCAGCCAGTTCCTGGCCACCGCCGGACTGTTTGGAGAGTGGGTGGCCGACTGTCCGCTCCACTACACCAGCCCCAACGCCCCGGAGCGGGCTGATGTGCTGGGCACGATTCTGCTCTCCATTCTGGCGGGCAACCGGCGTTATGCCCACGTGACGGCGCTGCGGGGCGACACCGTCAATCCCCAGGGCTTGGGCATGAGCCGGGTGATGAGCGAGGACGCGGTGCGGCGGGCCTTCCAGGACGAGCCGTCCGCACCCTTGGAACAATGGCAGCAACAACATCTGTTGCGCAGTGTCGAACCGGTGCTCCGGGAAGAATGGATTTGCGATCTGGATGTGACCATCAAGACCGTGTACGGCCGGCAGGAAGGCGGCCAGGTGGGTTACAATCCTCACAAACCCGGACGAGCGGCGCACGCCTATCACACGTTTTTCATCTCCCGGCTGCGGTTGGCGTTGGATGTGGTGGTGGCCCCGGGCAAGGAATTTCACAGCCGGGCGGTGAGCCAAACCTTCTGGCCCTGGTGGGACAAACTGCCGGCCTCCTGCCGGCCCAAGCTGGTGCGGGCCGATTGCGGCTTTGGCAACGAGCATTTCATGCTCGACTGTGAAAGCCACGGCCAGCCGTATCTGTTTCGCCTGCGCCAAAGCCGGGGCGGGCAGCGCCTGATTGAGCGATTGAGCCGCCAGGGGCCGTGGAACGAGTGCGGCCAGGGATGGCAAGGCCGGGAAGATTCCTTGCGCTTGCAGGGCTGGAGCCGATCCCGGCGGGTGATCGTGTTGCGGCGGCGGGTGTCGTCCCCGGCGGTCCCGGAACTGACCGATGGTTTGCAGCAGCCGCAGTTGATGAATGTGGAGGCCGTCGAGCCGTATGAATACACGCTTCTGGGGACCAACACCGATTGGGAGTTGGCGGGCTTGGCGCGGCTGTATCGTGAGCGGGCCGACAGCGAGAACACGATTGACGAACTCAAGCGGCAATGGGGCTGGGGCGGATTTGTGACGAAGGATTTGCTGCGCTGCCAGGTGGCGGCGCGCAACGTGGCGTTGATTTACAACTGGTGGAGTCTGTTTGTGAGGTGCGTGGAGCCGCAGCGTCCGCGGGAAGCGGTGACCAGCCGTCCGTTGATGCTCAGTGCGATCGGGCGGGAGGTGCGCCACGCGGGCCAAACGACGGTGGTGCTGACCAGCACGCATGCGGAAGCCAGCCGGGTGCAGCGACTCTTGACCGAGGTGAGTTTGTTTTTGAGCGGGCTGAGGAATACTGCGGAGCAGTTGAGTCCAGCGCGGTGCTGGGAGCGGATTTGGGAACGGATTTTGACACCCTTCCGCATCCTGGAAGCGGCCAGCCGCACGTGGTTCGGACAATTGGCCCGGTTGCCGGCCTGACCGGGGCCGGATTTCGACCAAAAGTTCCGCCGATCCGGGTCGCAAGTCGCCCCGGACCGCTCCCGTTCTGTCACTTCAACCGCCGTTTTTAGGTTGAATAGCACCTCGGTTATCCTGTCAGCATAGGATGCTGCCGCCGACGCCTGGCGGTGGAGCAGAATCATTTCTGTCCCGATGCTGGTTCGCCTCGAACTTTACCCCGAGCGTTGAGCTATCAGGTGTATTTGGCGGTAGAACCGGCGGTCTCGAAGTCATCTTGGAACAGTATTTGGGCAGAGGCCGTGACTGAGACGCTCTCAATTATTGGCCGCCGACACACAGCACAAACATCAGAATCGCCGAGGCGGTGCCGTCCATGGTGGGTTCGTTGGTCGAGTAATCCTGCACGTCGTCGTGGTACACAGCCAGTTCGCCTTGAAACGCCGCCAGCGGGTCCGGTTCCGTGATGGCCACGCCGCGCAAGGATTTGAAGATGCGTTCATACACCGGCCCGTCCACCAGGCCACCCGGCACGGTGCGCCGGGTAATTTGCATGGTCATCAGGTGCGGGTCTTTCGGAAACACCGTGCCGATTTCCGTGAACATCGTGTAGCCCCACGGATTGCGCCCCAGCAACCAGTCGCGTTGCTGGGCGGCGAATTCACGATAGCGCGGGTCGCCCGTCATGCGCTCGTACATCAGGCATTGTGTCACCAGCGCCACGAGGAGGTTGTTCGAGCACCAGATGAACGGCACGCCCACGCGATAGGGATTCTTCCTGCCGGCCTGCACGCAGCGTTCGATGCCGTCGCGGTAGTAGCCGGCCAGCGTTTTCTTGAATGACCGGTCCACCAGATCGTAGAGGCGGAAGTGGCCGGCGTTCATGAAGGGGTAATACTGGTAATGACCGGTTTGTTCGCGACCCATCCAGCCTTCATCCGCAGCGAGCCTGGCGTAACGCTTCGCGTCGTCGAGATAACGCCGCTCGCGCGTGGCGCGATAGAGTTCCGCCGCGCCCCATTCCATGTCGTCGGCCCAGGTGGTTTCCTCGTAACGATAAGGGGCTTTGTAGGAATTGCCCTGTTGCACGCCTTCCTTGGCGCGGCCCAGGGCATAGACTTCCCGGCCCGCTTGGAGACAACGCAATGCGAACGCGCGTTGGGCGGGATCGTCCTTCCAAATCTGATACGCCAGCGCCATGGCCGCCGCATAACGGCCGGCGAGATTGGCAATCCCCGTCGAGGCGCTCTGGTATTGCTGCAATCCTTGCGGTTGGCCGTTCGCGAAATACACCACGCGGTAACTGCCCTTGCCCCAGCCGTAATCGGCAATCTCGTTTTGCGGCAGGCGTCGGCCAATGTGGTCGCGGTCATCGGCCACCTGATGATAAAGCTGATCGGGCGCGGGGTGGAGTTTGAGCATCCATTCGAGTCCCCAACGCGCCTCGTCGAGCAGGTCGGGGATGCCGTTGGCGCCGGGCTGGCCGAGGGCGTTGAAATCGTCGGCAAGCAGGAGAGCACGGCCTCCCCTCACCCCAGCCCTCTCCCTTGAGGGGAGGGAGCGGTTGACGGCGTTCTGCGAAAGCTCGGACACGCCAGAGCTATGCTCAACGCCTCGATTGCTTCTCCCTCTCCCAGCGGGAGAGGGCCGGGGGGAGGGAGAACCGAGCGAAGCTTCCGCGAGTTGATATGCCAGCAACATCTGGGCGGTGGCGTTGGCCGAGGTGAGCAGGTATTTGAGTTGGTCGGCGGCGTCATGCCAGCCGCCGCGGGCATCGAGATACGTGCCGTTGGTCAGCGGCCCGTAAGCGGTGCGGCCATCGAACGGATGACAGACCGCGTCGAGCCAGGGATTGTAGCCACAGCGCTGCTGTCGCATGAACTCCAGCAATGGCGCCGGCAACTCTGCGTGCGCATCGCCAATCGTGAACGGATGCGAAACGGCATCGCCCACGCGCAGTGCGTAGCGTCCCGGTTGGCGCAGGGCCGTAAAATCCAATTCCGCGTGCAACTCGAATTGTCCCCAGCGCACGCCTTCGATGGCCCGCGTGGGGCCGGTGAAGGCAAGGCTTCCCGATTCAACTTCCGTTACGGTGAAATCTTGGGGCAATGCCGATTTGGAAAACGCGATGCCGTGCTTCACGTCGCGAGGGCCGTAGCCGACTTGGTTGGCGCGGATGAAGATCTCATCGGCTGGGGCATTGGCCAGGCCAAGCAGCAGCCCGAGGAGGCTGAACCAAGATGCACCCGTGGGGCGGCTAACCCTTGGACCTGCCCGGCGGACGGAAGCCGCTGGGGAAATTCGGGTCGCGAGGCGGTCTGAGCAATTCGTCAACACGCACAAACTCATACCCCCGGAGGGCGAGGTAGTCGAGTAATTCACCGAAGCGCGTGTGGAATTTGTCGGCGCGCCCCGGTCCCGCGCCGAGATGCAACAGCAACAGGAAACCGTTCAGCCCCGCGGGATCATCGCGTTCGCGGGCGATGATGCTGTCAAAAATCTTCTGCGAGGAAACAAAGTTTTTGTCCGCCTCGCCCGTGTAATCGGCATTTGACCGTGTGCCGGGGGTGAAGTTGATCAGCACCCAGCCATGCGCCCGCGTCCAGTCGGCGATGTCGCGGTTGTAGTGTTCGTAGGGTGGCAGGAAGTAGCGCGAGAACCGGCGGCCCTCGCTCCAGCCGCCGGGAATTTTAGCCACGTTCGCCGCGAGGTCCGCGTGGAATTCCTCCTCCGTCACCAGCAGGGTTCGGGCTTGATCCCAATCGCAGTACAAGAGGTGTTGATCCGAGTGCGGGCCGAGGTAATGCCGTTCGTATTGAAGGCGGTCAAGCAAGCTGCTGAAGTGCGCGTTGGTCAGAAACGTGCCGGTGAGAAAGAACGAAGCCTGCGCGTCGTGCCGCGCCAGTTCATTGAGAATGTTCTCCGCACCCTCGGCATATTCGTGCGCCGTGAACACCAAGGCCAGCCGGCGTTGGTCCCGGGGGCCGCGGATGACGGCGCCCTCGCGCATCTCGCACTGCACGCGCACTACGGCCACGCGAGCGAAACGCTGGATTTCATTCATCGGGCTTTCTGCCAGCGTGCGCAAGGCAGGCAGGGCGGAACTTGCCTGGGTTCCAAAAGACCCCAGCGCCACTGCCGCCGCCGTCTTGACGCCCGTTTCCGGGTCGGCCAGGCAGCGCGTCAAAGCGGGGACGGTCAATTCGGGATGCGTGGCGATTTCTCCCAAGGCCTGTGCGGCTTGAGTGCGCGTCAGATGGTCCGGAGATTCCAATTCCTTCAGAAGTTGCGGCACGGCGGCGTGGGCGCGGCTCCGGGCACTGCCGAGTGCGGCAATGGCCTCCGCGCGCAAAGGTGGGTTGGTAAGGTTAAGCGCTTCGAACAGCACGGGCAGGACCTGTGGTCCACCAATGCCGCGTAACGCTTCCAGTGCTTGGAGCGCCACCAAATTGTCAGCACCAAACACCAGCGCACGCAACTCCGGGATGGCGGGTTCAGCCGCCCGCCCCAGCGCTTGGAAACCCCGCAGCGCGCGTCGCCGCTGGGCTTCGGCCAGCGAGCCGCTCAGGTCCAGATCACATGTGTCCTGCAACCAGGTGACTGATTGACTCTTCCATTCTGGGTCCTGGGATTTGAGCATCCGGAGCAGGAAGGGCAAGGCGTTCGTGCCCATCTGCTTCACCGCCTGTCGCGCGGGAAACTGCACGTTGATTCCCGTGCCCCGGCTCACGTCAAGGTCGCGCAACCATGCGCTCAAACGCCGGCCTTCAGACACCGGCTCATGCGGAAGCACTACTGCTGTCACGGCCAGAAAGACCATCACCACTGCCACCACTCCTAAAGTGATGCGCCAACGCATATTCACAATGCGAGCGATTTTCACTTAAAGCCGCCAAACGGCGAGATAATTCTTGTTCCGTTCTCTCGCCAGCCAGTTGAGTGCGCGGGAGGGCTTGGGCGTGGTGGGGGACAGTACTGTGACAAAGAAGTCTTGAGCCCTTGTCATTACCCACAACTTCTGCGGGCTTTTCTTTGCCGAACTTATGTCGCATTTTGCAGACGAGCCAAGTGATGGTCGCTTGGCCGCGGTTCCTCCACCGACGGCTACGCATGACCACCACCACTTTGTTGTCGCCGACCCAGTGGGCGCAGCAGGAATTCGCGCTGGCCGAACTGGGCGACCGGCGCCGCACCCAACGGCTCGTGAACCTCGCGCACGGCCTGGCCGCCCAGCCCGGCGGCACGCTGCCGCAAGCGTTTCCAGATTGGGCCGAACTCAAAGCCGCCTATCGGCTGTTGGATCGGCCGGAAACCAGTTTTCAGCGGATCCTGGCGCCCCACCTGCAACGCACCCGCGCCGCCTGCCGGCCGCCCGGGGAGTATCTGCTGATCGAAGACACCACGCTGCTGGATTATTCGTGCGGCCCGGCGGCGCCCGAACTGGGCCGCATCGGCGATGGCCAAGGCCGGGGCTTCGAATTGCACGCGACCCTGGCCGTGCGGATCGAAGGCTGGACGCTGGCGCCACGACCCGCCAGTCAACTGGTCGGCCTGCTGCGCCAGCGGTGTGATCGCCCGCCACCGGCCCCGCCCGGCGAAACCCGCGCCCAATGCTTGAGCCGACCGCGCCGATCGCAACGTTGGGCCGCCGCGCTCAAGGAGGCGGGCGCACCGCCCGCAGATTGCCGCTGGATTTATGTGGCGGATCGGGAGGCGGACTTTTATGAGCCGATCCAACGCTGTCAGCCACACCGGGTGGATTTTGTGATTCGCGCCTGTCACGACCGCCGCCTGGCCCAAGACGCCGGGCATCGGCACGAAACCTTGGCGCGGGCCCCGGTCTTGGGACAGACCACTGTGGAACTGCGCACGCGACCGGGTCAAGCCGCGCGCACCGCCCTCGTGGCCGTGCGCGCGGTACGGGTGGATTTGGACGGCCCGTGGCGACCGAGTGGCTGGCAAGCGCCCCTGCGCGGCGTCTGGGCGGTGGAAGTGCGGGAGGTGCATGCGCCTCAAGGAGTGATGCAACCGCTGCATTGGGGGTTGTTGACCTCGCTGCCCTGCGAAAGCTGGGCCGCCGGCCAACGGGTCGTCGGCCTGTATGCGGCGCGCTGGTGGATCGAAGAATATCATAAAGCCCTCAAGCGCGGTGCGGGCGTGGAGGCGAGCCAACTCGAACGCGGCCATCGGTTGGAGGCGCTGATCGCGGTGCTGGCGGTGGTGGCGGTGCGCTTGCTGGCGACCACACTTTTGGCCCGCAGCCGGCCGGAGGGATGGGAGGCGCCAGAGAGTTTTGGTCCCGAAGCGTTGGCTCTGCTGGCAGCCAAACTGGGCCGACCCAAAGAAGGTTGGACCAACCAGAGCGTGTTGATCGCGACGGCACGGCTGGGCGGATTTATGGCGCGCAAGGGCGACGGACTGCCCGGCTGGCAAACCATCTGGCGCGGCTGGCAGCGTTTGAGGTGGATGTGCGAAGGAGTAGTCACGCTCAACCAAACACAAACATGATGTGGGTAATGACAGGGTCTTTCAACCAACTGCTTGCCGGCCACCCGCCGGCGACAGGCGAGCATTCGTCGGGCTCGAAGCCAAAACGCAATCGGGCCGAGTTACGGTTGGGTGAGGAACTGGCCAAACTGCTCGTGAGCCTCGACCGCGCACTGCGCCTCGCCGCCGAACGCTGGGGCGATCAACGCGGTCGAGCCTGATCCGGCGGTTGCACGATTGGGAGGACCACGCCGGTTGGCAGGAGTTCTTCGACACCTACTGGAAGCTGATCTACGCGGCGGCGGTCCGTCCCGCTCGCCAATTTGGAGGACGGCTCGACCACGGGCACGCGCCCAATCGCCTGCGTCCCGGACCCGGCGAGCCTCGACCTGGACATCGTGTGGGAAGAGGAATGGCAGAAAAACCTGCTGGACGCCGCCACGCAGCGGGTTCGGGCGAAGGTGCCACCGGATCAATTTCAGATCTTCTCTCTGTATGCACTCAAGGGGCTGCCAGTGGGCGAGGTGGCACGGCTCACCCGCAGCAGCCGCGCGAAGGTGTACGTGGTCAAGTATCGCCTCACCCGGATGATCCAGCAGGAAACCCGACGTTTGGAACAATCGCTTGGCGAAAGGGGCGGTGGCTGAAACGTGTCCGCGCTGCGAGCGTTCCAGCGGCGCACTGCCCAAGCTGCGCGAGCCTTCACTGACCCTCCGACCCGTGGACGGTCGGCCAGCAACCGCGCAACGAGGGGGCATGGATGCGCAGGGTGGCGTCATCACCGAGCCAGCCGGGATGTCCGGTGGCGTCCACGAAGGCCACACCAATCGGCACGTCCGGTTGCTCATCCGCCAGTTGCGTCATCTTCGCCTCGGCTTCGTCGCTGATCGCGATCCAGGTGTTCTTGAGTACGACCGGATCCAGTGCCCGGGCCTTGATCTTATCGAGTTCGGTCGGGTTCACCCGGGCAAATCGCCGCATCATCTTCAGCAGGGAAAGCGGCGTGAACCCCGGATCCTTGCCACAGGCCGCCCAGCAGATGGCCGCGAGTGGAAACCGTTGGTGCAGTTCGAGGATGTCCACGTAGTCGCGCGTTTCCGTGCGGGCGGACAAGGTCAGCGCTTTGTTGTTGGCCAGGTCAAACAGATGCAACCGCCAGCCGAATTGCGGATCCTGTTCAATCGGGAAGTACCGGAACGCGGAGTCCGCCGCCCAGTCAATCTCCACACTCTCGTCACCCTGGAGCACCCTGGCCTTGCGGAAGGTGCAAGTCTTCTCCCATTCGTTCTCGCGCGAAAGGGTTTGGACCGTGAAACCAGCGGCCCGCAAAACCTCGACATCCCGGCTGCTCGCGCGGGTCACTTCCTCGGCCAGTTCGTGGAAGATGTCGAAGTCGTGCGAGTAACGGGCTGAATCTTCGGCGGCGTTGAGCACCGCCCCGCCGGCGAAGTGGCTCTCCTCGCTGCGATGAGCGGCCAGCAGGGCTAATACGTCTTTCTGTAAAGCGGTGAGAGGCATCGGTGCAGTTCCTGGGCTTCGCGCCACGCGCGGCGGTCGCCGTATTCCCGGAGGTGCTCAATCACCAGCCGCACATCCTCCAGGTGCCGGATGCGGGCGTCGGGATGCCAGAACCAAAAACATTCCGAATGCTGCCGCACCAGCGTCCGCGCGCGCTCAATCAACTCCGGCGGCGCGGGCGTCGGGGCGGGAAAATCACGCAGAGCTTCCGGCCCGTCAATCATGCAGCGACTCTACGGGTGCGGCGCCGTGATCGCAAGCGCGGGGTGTGCTGGCCGCCCCGCGCAGTCGCCATTTCACGACGCGCTCCAACTCAACCTGGTAAGGCCGAGGAGGCTCGTAGAATGTCCAGGAACGAAAAGCGGCAGCTCCAAGGCTGGTTCAAACGCAACCGACTGTAAGCGCGAACGCTGGCTCGCCGGTTCAGCGCGGCAGCCGCCTGAGTTCAAAGCGCGTCGGTTCGGTCGCCGCAGGGTCGAGACTTGCCGTCAGATAGCCGCCGTCCTTGAGCAACTCAATGCCGGCGAGCGAGGGGCACAGGCGCACGCGGAAATGTCGCCACAGGCGGGCTTCGTTTAACGCGGTGCTCATCCGACGTACGGAGTGGCCAAGGCAACGAATCACCGGCAAGCCGGCCAGCAGGTGGCTGATTTTTAGGATGAGATTCGAGTGCAAGTGGCCGATGATGGTTTGTTCTATTTGCGGTAGTTTGCCGCGGACGATCTCATCGCGCCACAGGAACGGCAGCGCGGTTGGGTCGTGACAAAACAGCAAGACGCGCTGGCGCGGATGCAAGGCGGCGAACGCGGTTCGCAGGTCGGCAAGATGCTCCGCGCGGAGTTGGTCCCAGGCCGGGCGCTCTTCGGGTAACAGGTCGCGCCCGAACACCGGCAGGGCCACGAGTGAGGAAACGACTGACAATAAGACGTAGTTGCCCAGTTCCAGTCGCCAGAAGGGCTGGAGGCCAAGCTCGTGGACGCAGCGTTGCCAACTGTGCAATCGCATGCCGCCGCGCGTACCCAACAGGCGCAGTTTGCCGAGTTCGTGGTCGCCGAAGTTGGCCCGCAGCCGGTCACCGAATTGCTGGTGCAGTTTGCCAAGACATTCGCGGGCACTCTGCATCGCGGCTTCGTCGCTCAAGCCGATGGCGGCGGTGTTGCAGGAATAATCACCGTTGGCAATGACGTAATCCACTCCCCCGACTTCAGCCAGGAAACGGTCGAGCTGCCCGTTCTGGCGCAGCGGGTAGCGCAGCCAGATGTAACGGCGATAAGTCCGCAGCAGCAGGCGCAGAAGGGGATTGGCAATGGCGCGAATCTCGTAGTCATCACCAACGGTTTGTTCCGCCGGTCCCGCGTAATGGATGTCGCTCAAAATGGCGAGCGTGAAACGGCGGCTCATTGTTCACGGCTTAATGAAGGCGTGGGGTAGCTGGCAGCAGCACGGTGAAGGTGGTGCCCCGATTCAACTGGCTTCGTACCCTGATGTCACCCTTATGTTCCTGGAGAATCCGCCGGGTGATCGGCAAGCCAAGACCGGTGCCATGGTTCTTGGTGGTGAAGAACGGCTCGAACAGGCGCGCAAGATTCTCCGGCGCCACGCCAATGCCGGAATCGGTGATGGTGACGCAGATTTGCGGCGGCTCATTCGGCGATGCCGAAGGGATCACGGTTTCGGTACCCACCGTGAGTGATCCCTTGGTATCCATGGCTTCGACCGCATTCAGGAACAGGTTCACGAACGCCTGTTCGAGTTGGTAGTTGTCGCCCTGGATGGCGTCGGGTGCGGCATTAAACTGGCGGCGCAGGGTGATCTGTTTGTTCTCCAATTGATGCTGCACCATGCGCAGGGAATGGTCGAGGATGTCATGCAACTGCAAGGCGGCGAAGGTTGGCTGGGCCGGCGCGCCAAACTTGAGCAACTGGCTGACCATGGCATCAATGCGCCGCATCTCGCGCCGGACCACGTCCGTTAGTTCCGAGTCCTGGCTCTTCTCAATCAGCAAATCCACGAAGGTCTTGACGGCCACGAGCGCGTTCTTGATTTCGTGGCCCAGGCTGGCCGACAACGTACCGATGCTGGCCAACCGGTCGAGCCGGCGCAGGTTCTCCTCCAACTGCCGGGCCACGCTGAGGTCGTTCAACACCAGCACCACCTGACAGGAACCGGCGCAGGGGATGGGCACGGCGCTGACATGTAGCTCAGTGGAGCCGCCGAAGCGGGGAGGCAAGCCCAGGCTCTGGTCAGTGAGCGCAGTCCCGGTGGAAACCACCTTGCGGATGATAGCCTGGAGCGGCTCCGGCAGGGGCGAAAGCGAACCTTGCGCGAGACTGCTGGCCGGCAACTGAAGTAGGAGGGCGGCTCTGGGCGTACAGGCCACGAGACAACCCTGTGAATCCACGACCAGCACGCCGCACGTGAGACAATCATGCAGGGCGCTGGTTAGGTTCAACGCCTCGTGGCTCTCAGTTTTTTGGCTATGACTTGGGACTGACACGATTTATGGGCAACAAGGATACCAACCTGCCAAGACAACAACATTTTGCCTGTGAGTTTTCAGGCAAACGTGTTTCGCGAACGGAAGCAACATAATTCTCCAGCGAGTCACCAAGGTCGCCAGCGCCAGTTCATACGCCGTCCCGGTCGTTCCGCCGGACTGTGTGTTCCCGAGAATCCCCACCGCCTGGCCGAGGAGCACCGCGTCCAGCTGCTGACTGGATTCTGAGCAAGTATGTACGTTCTTTGGGCAAGGGCAAATCTGCCCACCCCCAGATCGAAACAGAACTCCGTCAAGACAGGCGTTTTTTGGCACTTGGCATCGGGATAGCTCAATTATTGGTCAATCATGAAGGTTTCACAGGAAACTGTATGCTTGCGCTCCCAGGGGGATGAGCTTGCGGGTGTATTGTTTCTTCCCGAAGGCGATCATCCGGCCCCGGTCTTGATCATCTGCCACGGGGCGGGTGAGTTTAAGGAGAACTATTTCGAGTTGTGCGAGGTGCTGGCTGGGCGCGGAGTGGCGACCCTCGCGATTGACATGCATGGGCACGGAGCCAGCGCCGGAGAACGGTATTATGTAAACATGCGGCAGTGGGTCGCGGATATTCGGGCCGCCATTGATTACCTGCTGACGAATCCTAGAATTGACGGCCAGCGCATCGGGGCCTTTGGGCTTTCTTCGGGTGGAACGGCGATACTTGAGGCGGCAATGGTGGAACCGAGACTCAAAGCATTGGTGACCTTGGACGCCACGGTCCGAGATTCACTCCCGTGGGGTACGGCATTGTTCCTTAAGCTTTTAGTGGTTTGTGGTCGAATCAAGAAGTGGCTGACTTGTCGCGATCTGCGGGTGCCGCTCGCGAAGTTTTCGACGGGTTGCAAGATGGCGGCGGACCCTGACGTGGAAGAGCGGTTGCAGTCGGACCCGCGTTTGCGGGCGGCGTTTATGGACTTCCCGTTTCCGGGAGCGGAACAGGCTTTTTTCGTGGATACCTTGAGCCGTGTCTCCCAAATCGCGGTGCCCACGTTGGTGTTGTGGGGTGAGGAGGACAAATTTGATTCACCGGAAACCGGCCGGTTGTTGTACGAAGCCCTCGCTTGCCGGAAGCAATTTCACATCATTCAGGGCAATGGCCACGTTGGTCATTTGGACCGGAATCGGGACAAAGTGTTTACGTTGACGGCGGACTGGGTTTTGAGGACTCTGGTATAGTAAAGTGCGGCTCATTCACACCGCCGCGCACCTCAACATGGGAATCAGAGTTATTGAGGCACAAGCAGCCCGGGCGCTGGGCGCAAAGGAGAAATGGGCACTGCTGTCACCTTTTCTTCGGCAACACGGCCGCGAGGCCCTGGCTTATGCCACGCTCCAGGCTGGCATGGAGTACTTCATTGATGAGTGTGGTTATATCGCCTACACCACCGTGCGCCACCCCGTTTTTGCCCGACGTCCCAAGCGCATCGCCTTTTCGGACCCGGTGTGTGCGCCGGAACATTGGGCGCGCATATTGCGTAATTTTCTTTCGCTCGGTTCGTCGGCGGCGTTCGCCTGTGTTTCAGAACCCTGCGCGGAGGTGCTACGCAGCCTGAAATTCAAGGTCAATTGCATCGGCTACGAATCGGAGTTGCCCATCCAGTCGTACAACACCCAGGGCAATTGGAAGGAACTGGACCTCATCAAACGCGCGCGAAACGAGGCTCGCCGCCAAGCGATTGTCATTCGGGAGGAAGAAATCGAGACGGTTAACCGGGACGAGTTGGCCGCCGTTTCCTCCCGGTGGATGGGCAACAAGAAGGTGAACGACCGGGAAATCTGGATTTACGCCCGGAGGCCGGTGTTTGAAGCCGAGGAAGATGTCCGCAAGTTCGTGGCTTATGATCGCGAGGGACGCGTGGCGGGCTTTGCTTTTTACGATCCCATGTATCGCGAGGGGCGGGTCCGCGGTTACTCGGCCAACATTCTGCGTTGCGACGAGAGCCGCTTCGGTCGCCTGGCCACGGCACTCCACATGGAGGCGATCGAAAGATTCAGGCCCGAGGGAAAGGAAGTGTTGAACCTGAACCTGGCGCCGTTCGTTAAACTAGAGAGCGGGCGCTTCAACGACGATTTTGGAGCAAGGCTCTTCTTCAAGTTGAGCGCTCGCTACGGCAATGACATCTACAATTTTCAAGGCCTGGCCTTTCACAAGTCGAAATACCGCGGTCAGGAAAGGAGTCTTTACTTTGCCTCGAACCGCCTCTGGCCGGCGAACGACATTTACCTGGCGTTTCTTTCCGCGGACATTACGCGGAATTACTTCGGCACGCTTGGACAATTGCTGAGGGGCATGGTAGCTGCTAAGAAGAGTCCGAAGCTTGCTCTCCCAGCCAGCGATCAGAATACGGGCGCTCCGGACCGGGGCTCCTCGTAAAGCCGTAGAGCCGTTCACCAATGCGCGAGACTATGAAAACGAAATACACGCGGAGAATCACGGCGGCCATCGGGCTGATCGTGCTCATGATGTTTGGACCTCGCGTCCTTTCCGGCGAGGCAATAGCACCACCCAAATCCGATTTCATGCGCTTCCTGGAACAGGATTATCTGCTCGGTGATTGGGGCGGCCTTCGCACCTCACTCCAGGAGCATGGGGTGGATTTTGAATTCGTATATTTCGCCGCCGTGCCGATGAATCTCGACGGCGGACTCAAACGCGGCGGGGTGTATCAGGGCGGCTTGCTCATGATGCTGGATCTGTATTCGGACAAACTGGTCGGATACGAGGGCGGCCAACTCCATGTGGGCGGACTTTCCATTCACAACCAATCCGACTTCGCCGAAAAGTACATCGGCGACCTGAATAAAGTCAGCATGCTGGATTTTCCAGATACCCTCCATCTTTGGGAGCTTTGGTATGAACAGAAGTTCTGGGGCAATCGAGTCGCCTTGAAGGCGGGCCAGTTGGTGATTGACCGGGACTTCGTGTTACCCGAGTACTACAACTCGCTTGCCGGCATCAGTCTGCTGAATCAAACCTTTTTTTACCCCACGATGGCATTCAACGTCTATGACCAGCCCTTCTTTCCCGTGGGCCATCATGCGCTGGCTTCCACTCCGTACGGCGCTCCTGGAGCGCGATTGCGGCTGGACCCCTGCTCCCACGCTTACTTTCAAGTGGGCGTTTACGATGGCAACCCGGATCGCAAACACGGAGGCACGCACGTCAAACTCAGCAGTGAGGAAGGCGCGTTGATTTATGCCGAACTGACGCTGAAGATCAATCAAAGCGATGCCGCCACGCGGCCACCCGGCAATCTCAAGCTGGGCGGCTACTATCACACCGACGATTTCTTCGACATGTACCAGGGATCGTTTGTGGCATTCGACAACTATGTTGCCGCCCAAGGCTTTCCCCTGCCGCCCATTTCCGGAGGCACCGCACGGGAACACGAGGGCAACTACGGGATTTATTTTCTTGCCGACCAAATGCTCTGGCGCGAGGTCGGCAAAGATGATCCGGCTCAACAGGGATTGACCGGTTTCTTCCGGGCGGCATTTGCTCCCAAGGACCGCAATCTTGCCCAGTTCGGCATTGATGGTGGCCTGGTGTACAAAGGGCTGATTCCCACCCGCGACTGGGACACGCTGGCTTTTGGGGTGTCCTATCTGGAGATCAGTGACGATCTGCGGAAAGCGCAACGGGATATCAACGCGCTGATCACCAGTTTCGGTGGCCCCGCGCCATTCTCGAAGATCGCCGATCACGAAACAGTCGTAGAACTCAGCTACAAAGCCCAACTGACTGCGTGGTGGACCGTGCAGCCAAGCCTTCAACGTGTATTCCACCCGGGGGGACGAATCTTTAACGACACGGCCGATGCGTGGGCGTTCATCGTTCAAACTTCATTGCGATTCTGAATTGTGGCTCGTTTGCAGTTTCGGCCGTTTCCTGCGCCGCCGGAGTTGAAGGTCTCCGGTTCATGCGGCGGAGGATCAGTGGCTTCGTGTACCAGTTGGGTTGCACTGGTCCAGAGCGACGGTTGGAACGTGACAGGTTTACCCCTGAAAGGAAGCGATGGCTGGCGGCGGATTCTGCTCCCTTGTTGGCGCGGATAATGTTATCGGACATCGGGGTCGCGGTGGATGGGCTTGGGGCGACCGGCGGGCCTGCAAACCGCCGCAAAATGACCGGTGGGTGTGGGTGGCGTGATTGAACCGATGGGCTCAACAAATTCCGAAATCAAAGACAGCTCGGTGACTGGTCAAACCAGCCAGGGGATGGACTTTCGCGCCCCGTTGCTGAGATTGACCCGCCATCTGGCGGTGTTTGAAATCTACAACCCGGAATTGGTCCTGCGGGCTTCGGAGGTCTTCAAGGATTTTCAGATCGTGTTCCAAAACCGGACCGTTTATGCGGGCCGGGCGGTGATTCGCAATCTACTCAACGCCGGTTTGGGAACCGTCTGCGAAGTCACTTTGCACGAAGGCGCGTGGAAGGATCTGGCTTTTTCCCCGGAGATGGTGGCCAACGGCGCGCTGCGCAAACAGTTTGGCGACTTCCTTGAAGAGTGGCAGAAGCTTTACCGGGTGCTGCCCGAGTACAAAGTGATCATCGCCGACATGCAGAGTTTCTTCTCGGACCTGCGGCTCTCACTGGACCAAGTGGAACTGGGGGTCAAGGCCACATCGGCTGCCAATGAGTCTCAGTTGGAACAAGCTGTCGCGGAAGAATTGAGCCAGCCCATCATCCCGTGCGTCAACGTGCTCTTTGAGAAATTTGAGAACATCGCCGACACACTGGACGCGGAACAGCGCCCGGCCCATCAGAATTACATGCGGCGGCTTATGCATCCGCTGGTGCTGTGCGCACCGTTCGCCAACCGCACCTTCCACAAGCCGCTGGGCTACGCGGGCGACTATGAAATGGTGAACATGATCGCGCGGAATCAGCACGAGGGCGGCTCTTTGTTCGCCAAGGTCGTCAATACCTGGTTCCTCCGGCAGGCGCCGGCGGAGGCGCATCGCAACCGAATTCAATACCTGGAAGCGATGCTCGCCACCGAGACACTCCGAGTCCGCCGGCTTGGTCGCCCGACGCGCATCTTCAACCTGGCCTGTGGCCCGGCTCAAGAAATTCAGGCTTTTCTGGCCAAGAATCCGTTGTGCGAGCAAGCCCAACTCACGCTGCTGGATTTTAACGAGGAGACGTTGCGCTACCTCCGCAACATCCTGGACAACCTCAAGCATCGGCATTCGCGTGGGACGCCGATCGAGTACATCAAACGATCGGTTCACCACATCATCAAGGAAAGCAGCCGGTCGAAGGATCCCGCCAGCGAGTTGCAGTATGACTTGGTGTACTGCGCCGGACTATTCGATTATCTCTCAAACCAGGTTTGCCAGCGTTTGATGAACATCATGTACGACTCCGTGGCGCCCGGCGGTTTGCTGGTGGCCACCAATGTCGAACCCAGCAACCCGATGCGCAACGGGATGGAGCACTTGCTGGATTGGCATTTGATTTACCGAACCGCCGCGCAGATGCGCACACTGACCCCCTCCCGCGCCCGGGCGGAGGAGGTTTGTGTCCGGGCGGATGCCACGGGCGTAAACGTGTTTTTGGAAGTTCGCAAACCGGATCATGACTGAAGTCCTGACATCACGCTCGCCGGAATTCCAAGCCGCTTTCCTCGCCAATGAACAGCAGGAAAGGGTCAACACGGGCAAGGTGGCTTCGGCCCTCGTATTCTTCCTCATGCCTTTCGGTTGGGCGCTGGATTTCTTCATGTACGAAGAGTCCTTGGGCACTTTTCTGGTGTTGCGTTTGATCTGCTCCGCGCTGGCCGCGGTTCTTTTCTACCTGCACACCACCGAGTTCGGGAAACAGAATTACCGGCTTTTGGGGCTGCCGATTGCTTTGCTGCCGGCGGTGTTTATCGCGGTGATGATTTATATGAAGGAGGGTCCGGCTTCACCCTATTATGCGGGACTAAACCTGATCCTTCTGGCCGTGAGCGTTGTGGTTCATTGGAGCACGCGCGAATCGCTGCTCGCCGTCTTGGGCGTGCTTCTGATCTACATAACGGTGTGCGTCCTGCATCGGCACAACCACCCAGGCGACCTCGTAGGAGGAATTTTCTACAGCAACCTGATTTTCATGATTGAGACCGGCATCATCGTCGTGGTGGGCAACTACTTCTACAACCGGTTGCGCTTTCGCGAGTTTTCGGCGCGTTATGAACTGGCTCAGAACAAACAGACCCTCGAACAGGCCAACCAGAAGCTCGACACCCAAAACAAAGAACTGGCTGACACCCTGCAGAAACTCACCGAGGCGGAATCCCAACTGGTGCAGTCCGAGAAGATGGCTTCCCTTGGCCGCATGAGCGCTGGCATCATTCATGAAATCAATAATCCCCTGAACTTTGCCACCACCGGCCTGTTCACGCTCAAGAAGAAGGGTAAACACCTGCCCGCAGAACAGCGCGGAGAATACGAGGAGATTATCCGCGATGTGGGCGATGGTATCACCCGCGTCCGGGACATCGTCTCGGATTTGCGCATGTTCACGCATCCGGACACCGATAGTCACGATGAGGTGGAGGTAAACGAAGTCGTCACTTCGGCCCTGCGCTTCATGAGCAGCGAATTGACGGACAAAGTGCGACTCGAACAAAACCTGCCGGCGGCGGGTCTGGCGATCCGCGGCAACAAGAACAAGTTGATCCATGTGCTAGTGAACCTGATCCAGAATTCCTTGGATTCGCTGCTGGCCAAGACGTTCAATGGCGAGCAGCCGACCATCTGGCTCGAGGGGCGCAGAGAGCCAGGGGGCAGTTTTCTGGTCGTGCGGGACAATGGTCTCGGCATTGAGAGCCAGCACCTGGACAAGATTTTCGATCCCTTCTTTACCACCAAGGATGTGGGCCAGGGGATGGGCCTGGGCTTGAGTATATGTTATCGCATCATGGAAGAATGTCGCGGGCGGATTTCCGTGCGCACCGAACCGGGAAAGTTCTGCGAGTTTACGCTGGAATTCCCACCGCCGGCATGAGAAGAAACCGTTGAATGATCCCGGCCATGGAATCACAGTACGATTACAAGCAGTTCGCCATCCTTTACGTGGACGACGAGGAGAACTCGCTTAAGGCGTTCGCCCGCGCGTTCGCCGATGAGTTTCGGATTTTCACGGCCCCCACTGCCCAGGAGGGGCTGAAGCTCCTGGAACAGCACCGCCAGGAAATCGGCCTGCTCATGACCGACCAGCGCATGCCGGGGGAAAAGGGCGTTTGGTTGTTGGAACGCGCCCGGCAGTTAGAGCCGCGCATGATCCGCATCCTGGCCACCGCCTACGCGGACATGGACGCCGCCATCTCCGCCGTGAACACCGGGGCCATCTACAAATACGTCACCAAGCCGTGGGACCCCGAACAACTCGAACAAACGCTGAAACACGCCCTCGAGTTTTTCATGGTGCAACGCGAGCGCGACCAGTTGCTCTTCGAGAAGATGTCGGTCTTGCACAACATGATGATCGCCGACCGGCTTGTCAGTCTGGGGTTGCTGGCCGCCGGCCTGAGCCATCATATCCGCAATTCCCTGGTGGCGGTGAAAACCTTTCTGGACCTGGCGCCAGCCAAGATGGCAGAGGAGAAAGTGGATTTGAACGGCCTGCGGAATCCCGAATTCTGGAAAGACTATTACCAGAACGTTCAAAGCCAGGTGGAGAAGATCAACAACCTGCTCAAAGACCTTTGGGTGGCGTCCGAAGGCGGCGGCTCCCAGTTTGCGGATCGTGTCAAGTTGCACGAAATCGTGGCCGGGGTGGTGGCAGCATTGAAACCCGAACTCGATACCAAGCAGATCGAAGTGGCGAATCAGATTCCCCCAGCTTTGCCAGAACTGAACGTGGACCGGCCAAAGTTCCAACGGCTCTTCGAATTGCTGCTCAAGGATGAACTGGCCAGCTTGCCGGCGGGCACGCGGATCACCCTGACGGCGGAGTTGCAGGAAGACGGCGCCAAGCCGGAAATTCAAGTTCAACTGAGCGACAATGGCCCCGGCCTGCCCGAGGAAGCCGTGCGCGTGCTGTTTGATCCCTTCGTTGTCCGCAGCGATACCCCCGCCGAGTACGGCATTCATTTGATGGCCTGCTTCTTCATCGTGTACCATCACGGCGGCAAGATCGAAGCACAGAGCCAAACGGGGATCGGCACCACTTTCACACTGCGTTTGCCGCTCAACCCGGAGCGCGCCACGGTGGAACAAAACCAGGGGCTGCTGCAGAAATCCCTCCTCAACCAGACCTTCTGGGAGAAGTTGATTACCTCCTGATCAGCTTCCGCCGCCGGCTGAACCCTGTCCGCATTACTGGCTCCGCTCTCCACTCACCGCTGCAGTCCCCGCCGACCAGGTTCCGGACGAGTTTTTGTATCCATCGCCCACCACGATGAATTGCGCCCCGCTCAGTAACCGAGCAATTGGGAGGATCGCACGGCGTCCTCCCCCACGCGGTACTTCGGGGCGGCTTTGAGCGAGAAGGTGAAGGCGAACGTAATGTCGTCGGAACTCTCGCGTTGGTCGCGCAGCCGTAGCGTGAACCCAGCCGTCCAACTGCGCAGATCGCGGTAGATGGTGTAGGTCTGTTCCTCCATGCGCCCGTCGCGGGCCTCGAAGTAATGCGCCGTGCGCGCCGCCCAGTTCTCGTTCAACCGAAAGAACAGAATGCTGGAGAAGAGACTGTTACCCTGCCCCAGTGCCGTGGGCGAATCGTCGAGATCGTCGCGGAGATACCAATGACCCAAGCTCCAGCTCCACCGCTCGGTCGGTTGGAATTTCAGGTTGTGGAAAGCCAACTGGAAGGTGTCGCGGTCAAGATCATAGCGCGTTTGTGACTCCAGCGTGAGCCAGGTTTGGGGACGGAGCACCAGGTCGGAATACAGGTCTGCAAACGTGGTCTGGTCACGGCGCGGATTCAACCGCCAGTCAGTGTACAAATCCCAATAGACCAGGTCCTGGACCTGGCCGGCACGTTTGGTCTGGAGTTTGTTCCGCAATCCGAAGCGCAGCACGTTTTGGCTGTCAATCGAATCAATCGAATTGTAATCGGTGAACTCGATGGGCAACAGACGCAGACTGGGCAGTTCGTAATCGAATTGCGGCAGATCGGGCGGGCGGTCCTCGGGCCGGGGCACATAGACGTAGTTGACGGACGGCTGGACAATGTGGCGCAAGCCGTCCACGGCCAGGAAACGATTCGTCGCCCCCGGCCAGAGGCGCGCGGCTTTGAAGGAGACTTCCGCCCCGGTGTTGAACACGCCACGATACACCTCGTTGTTCGTGCCGCCCGCGCCGGAGGCTTCGCTGTAGTAGGTGAAGCGTCCGCCGGCGCGCGGGGTCACGTTCAGCCAGCCGAAAAAGGTCTGGGGCAGGGTGAGTTGATGATACGTGTCCGCGCGGCTGGCGGAGTAGTCCAGCCCGAGCGGCGGCCCGTTGGTGTCGGCAAACCGGCGGCGGTAATAGCCGGCGGAACTTTCACTGTCGTAATACAGGGGAGTCGCGCCGAGTTGCTGGCGGAAGCCGGTGAACTTCACCTCCGGCAACCGCTCGACCGCCTCGAAGAAGTCGTTGACGCGCGGTTCGGCGTAGAGGTCCAGGCTGAAGTTGCTCCAGACCTTGTTGACTTCTACAAAGGTGTTCGGCTGTGGATTCCGGCGATATTCACCTTCAAAGAAATCGTGCAGGATTCGTTCGTCACTCTGGTAACGGACCATGCTCTTGACGGTGAGGTTGGTGAAGGGGGTCGCGTCGTAACCGAAATGAAAGCGCTGCCGATCCGCCGGAATTGAATACCCGGCCGCCGTGGCGCTGGGATCATCGTCATGGAGGTAGTAGTACTTGAACGCCGCTTCGCCCCAGCGATCCAGATGCAGATTGAGGTCCGGCCCGCCGCCCAGCCCACGTTTGACCCGGTAATCCAGATGAAACGCGCCGTCAACCGTGTCGTTCCAAAACCAGTTGTAGCTGGTCAACAAAAACGGACCGTAGCGACTCCGATAACCGGGCGTCAGATTAAAGTTGTTGGCCCGCATGGACAGGTTGCGTTTGTAATACGGCAGCCAGAACACCGGCACGTTGCCGACATACAGTACCGCGTTACGCGCCTCGAAGGACTTGCCGGGAATGATCTTGATGGACTTCGCTCGCACCTTGGTCGCTGGCTCGGCCACGTCATCCGTAGTGATGTAGGCATTGCGCGCGGTATAGACCTCATTCGTCAGGTCGCCGGTTAGCGCCTCACCGGCCGCGAACACCGGCGACCGGCCGGTGCGAAAGTGCTCGGCTTCCATTTGTCGCGTATGGAAGTTGTAGCGGATGTGCTCCCCCGCCCAGATTTGTTCGCCCTGCTGGACGCGCACCCGTCCCTCGGCCACGGCTTCGCCGGTCTCCTGATTCACCGTCGCGCGCTCCGCCACCAGCACCGCCTCGCCGTACCGCACCATTACCCCGTTGGTCGCCACAAACGTACCGGTCTGGAAATCGTACTCGATGTCTCCGGTCTGCGACTCCAACTCCATGGGAGGACGCTGCTGGGCACGGCTGGGCAAGGCGGGGCCGATGACAAAAGCTACGGTTGCAAGAAAGATGGCAGGCAGTTTTCGCATTCGGCGGACCCAGCTAATCAAAACCCCTCGGCACTGCCAAGCGGGATTTGGTTTGCACCACACCGACTAGGCAGCAGAACGCACCAGCGTACGCCAACCGCGTGGCATACGAACTGCGAGCTTTCGTCCGAGGAATGACAACATGGCGATGAAGATGAAATTGATGAAGTTCAGCCAGGAGGTTCACGGCTATGCGCAGATCACCAACCGTCGTCCGGCACCCCGACCGTCGGTGCTTTATCTGATGGCGTTGCGCGAACGTGCCGCGAAAGTTGTCACCCCAAGACGGCGCTTGTCGGTGGTCACTGACCCGCAAGCAGGCGCCAGCATACCGTTGCCGATCAAGATCAATCACGTCAAGTCGGGACCATCCGATCTCTCGGTCATTATCTACTGACTGACCGTCACCGAATCCGACGTGACTGATCAAAGGTAGGCTGACTCGCTTCCTACTGATCACCTGCTCAGACCCCCCGAATTCACTGAAGCACTTCCGTGAGCTGGACAACTCGGGGCAGGCCACCAGCGGTCGAATTGTCAACCGTCGTTCTGATTTCGGGCAGGAGGTGACCTGCTTTGAGACAGAGACTTGAGGATTACAAAGCAGGCGAGCCGGTGGTTGCTCTACGGAACAAATTCCACTACTTCAAACCCCATCTGCTTGAACAGGCTGGTCAATTGGGTCTTCGCCCGTTCATCCGCGTCCTTGAGAATTCCCGCGTTGCGTGCCGCGCGCCGGATGTCGTTCACCGCGTTTTGCCGCGCGGTTTGTTCCAAGTCCTTGTCAAACGTGCGCAGCAAACCGGTCGTGCGCTCAATGATCCGGGTCTGGCGATCATCCAGATAGAGGTCCGTGATTTGGGCGGGCGGCAGCCGGATGGAAACCCTCGTTCCGGAAACCGTGACATCTTCGGGTTGAATCCGGCCCAGGTCCACGCCGGCCTTGACGATGCCGTGCGCCAGCATCAGGACCCGGCTGTCGCCGCCGGGATACCATTTCACATCTTCAAGCACGACGACCTTCTCCATCACGTATTTGACCGTAACGAGTTGTGAAAGCGTCTGTACCTGCTGCAACACCGTGGACGTGCCAAAAGTGCTCCTGCTGAAGGGAAGGACTCTTAGCCAACCCGGCATGACCGAGCCCAGCCAAAGTCCCACGCCCAGGACCATCACCAAGAGAATCGCCCCTGCGATGACGTGCTGCTTCTTCATGGAGTCAATCTAACGGCTTCGCGGATGAAGCAAAGCCCGAAGGCGATCCAAACCAACCTGTCCCGGGGCCGCACGCGGCTCGGCTCCACTTTCGACTTTTGGCGGCCAGCCGTGCCGCCTAAGATGCCGACATGAATTTGCATCCGGTGCCCGCCTTTCCCACGCTACGTCCGCGACGATTGAGACAATCCGCCGCACTGCGACGACTGGTGGGTGAGACGCATCTCAACGCCGCGCAACTAGTCCTGCCGCTCTTTGTGCGTGGCGGACGCAAACTGCGGCGGCCCATCAACGCCATGCCTGGGGTGTTTCAACTTTCTCCGGACGAAATGCTCCGCGAAGCAACCCGCGCCCAGGCGCTGGGTGTGCCCGCGGTTCTGCTGTTTGGCATCCCGAATCGGAAAGACAACCAAGCCTCCGGTGCGTATGCGTCAAACGGCATCGTGCAACAGGCGGTGCGATTGTTGAAAAGGGAACTCCCCCAACTGCTGGTCATCACCGATGTCTGTCTGTGTGAATACATGGCGCATGGCCATTGCGGTATCGTGCAGCATGGCAAGGCGGGCGCTCGGATTCTGAATGATCCCACTCTCAAACTGCTGGCCCGGGCCGCGGTCAGTCACGCCGAGGCTGGGGCGGACATTGTTGCGCCAAGTGACATGATGGACGGTCGGGTGGCGGCCATCCGCCAGGCACTGGACCGCGCTGGATTTTCCGACACGCCCATCATGTCTTATGCGGCAAAATTTGCGTCCGCGTATTATGGTCCGTTTCGCGAAGCGGCGGAATCCACGCCGCAATTCGGCGACCGCCGCAGTTATCAAATGGATGCCGGCAATGCGAACGAAGCGTTGCGCGAAGTCGCGCTCGACCTCCAGGAAGGGGCGGACATGGTCATGGTCAAGCCCGCGCTCGCTTATCTCGACATTTTGCATCGCGTCAAAACCACCTTCGGTTATCCCACTGCCGCCTATGCCGTCAGCGCGGAATACTCGATGGTCAAAGCCGCCGCCGCCCGGGGCTGGATTGATGAACGCGCCGTCACCCTGGAAAGCCTGCTGGCGATGCGCCGCGCCGGGGCGGACATCATCATCACCTACGCGGCGGCGGACGCTGCAAAGTGGTTGGGTGAATAAAGAAGCCGCCGAAACGAGCCGGCGGCAGAAGACGTATTTACTTCAGTTACTGCGAGGGATTGCTCGCCGACATCAGCGCGAACAGGACCAAGCCCACGATTATCACGCCGACAACGATCGCGACAATCCAGAAAATCTTGTTAACCTTGTCATCTTTCTTAGTGAAGCCTTTGCCTGTTGTGTCCAGTCCGCCGCGCGTGCCTTGTTCGAGCTCGTTCAGGCTGACACCACGGGGTATAACCATGGTGGTTTCCACCGGTTTTTTTGAGGGTGCCGCCGCCGCGCCGGTCTCCAAACGCATCTCAATCTGACCCAGTTTCAGCGTCTGACCCGGTTTCAAGACGGCTTCCGTGACCTTCTCGCCGCCGATAAAAGTACCGTTAGTGGAATTGAGGTCTTTCACCACGACGTCGGTTCCGCGCAACAGAACTTCGCAGTGGTGACTCGACACGGAAGGCTCGGCGATCTGGAACGTGTTATCCTCCACGCGGCCGATGGTGGTCTTGTCCACCTTCAACTCATGGGAACGCCCGGTCATTCCTTCACTGAGGATAACGAGTTTGGCCATATTCGATTATGCAAGTGCGATTATCTTCAGCATCCCGCTCAAGTCAAACGTAAATGTCCGCCTGTCCGCCGCGCGTCCAAGCCAGACCGTTTCCGCTCCCGGTTGGCAATGCCGATTCGGTTTCATCCTCGCCCTTGCACCATGTCGCGAAACTGCGCGAACAGCGGGGTGGAGTCATGCGGTCCCGGCGAGGCTTCGGGATGATACTGCACGCAAAACACCGGTCGCGTCTTGTGCGACAACCCTTCAACCGTCTGGTCGTTCAGATTGATCCGATTCACCGCCACGTCTGAAGGCAGCGATGCCGCATCCACCGCAAAGCCGTGATTCTGCGAGGTGATCTCGACGCGACCTGAATCCAGGTCCTTCACCGGCTGATTGCCGCCCCGGTGGCCGAACTTCAGTTTGAAAGTCCGCCCGCCCAGTGCTTGCCCGAGAATCTGATGACCCAGACAGATGCCAAACATCGGCACGCCAGTCCTCACTAGATCGCTGACCGCCTGCACGGCGTAACCAAGCGCCGCGGGATCGCCCGGGCCATTCGAGAGGAATATCCCCGCCGGCTTGTATTTCATGGCTTCCACCGCCGGAGTAGTGGCCGGCACCACTTGCACCCGAAAGCCATGTTGCCGCAGGCGGCGCAAGATGTTGTATTTCATCCCGAAATCGTAGGCGACTATCGGAATATCCGCCGGCGGCAACGGTTGGCGTCGCTGACGCGCGTTTGCGTCGTCGTTGCCGAACACGAGCTTGAAGCTTCCGCTTCGCTCATCGCTTTCGTCCCAACGAAACGGTTCCTTATGGGTCACGTCCTTGACGAAATCCATTCCCACCATGCCTGGCCATTCCCGCGCGCGGCGGACCGCCTCCGCTTCCGTGACCTCTTCCGTGGAAATAAATCCATTGAGCGCCCCACGCACCCGCAACTTCTTGGTCAGCGCTCGGGTATCAATACCCTGAATCCCGGGGATGCCGTTACGTTCAAGATACTCCGCGAGCGAGTAATCCGCGCGCCAGTTGCTGACCACGGGCGAAAGTTCGCGGATGACAAAACCTGCCACGTGAGGCCGCCAGGATTCCACGTCCACGTCGTTGACGCCATAGTTGCCGATGAGCGGATAAGTCATCGTGACGATCTGCCCTTTGTAGGAAGGATCCGTTAGAATCTCCTGATAGCCGGTCATCGAGGTATTGAAGCACACCTCGCCACAAGCGGAGGCTGATGCGCCAAAGCCTTCGCCGTGGAAAACCGAACCGTCTTCGAGTGCCAAAATCGCTTTCATTCCCGGACAACAACTGGCGCGATGCTAGGTGCGAACCCCCGGCGGTCAAGCGTGAATACCGCCGGTGCGCGGCATTGGTAACCCTTCAGTCATTGGAACCAGGGCACGATCGTGACGAATCCATCTCGGAGCGGGCGTCCTAGCAAGCAAGCGCGTCTTGTGCAGCAAGCTGGTCAAGCGCCTGGCCGAAGAAGTCGAACAAAGAACCGGCTCAATCCTCGGCAAAGAGGTATTCCAAATCCGCCTTGGACAGGCTGCGGGCGAAACCTTCCTCGCCCAGCACGTCGGCGATGGTCTGGGCCTTGCTTTGTTGGAGTTCCCAAATCTTCTCCTCCACGGTGCCCGGTGCAATCAGGCGGTAGGCGTTCACGGTCTGGGTCTGACCGATGCGATGCGAGCGGTCAATGGCCTGCGCTTCGACGGCGGGATTCCACCACGGATCGTAAAGCACCACGTAGCTGGCGGTCGTCAGATTCAAGCCCGTGCCGGCCGCGCGCAGGCTCAAGAGGAAGACGCCGGGGCTGGGATCATGCTGGAACGCCTGGACCACTTCCTGGCGGTCCTTGGTCTGGCCGGTGAGGATGTGCGTGGGAATGTTGCGGAGGCGACATTCTTTCTCAAGCAGTTGCAGCATCTGAACGAACTGCGAGAAGACAAGGACCTTCTGGCCTTCCGCAATCAGGGCGTCGAGCAATTCGAACAGCGTCTCGGTCTTGCCGCTGGGGGAGTCGTTACCGACGAGTTGCGGATGGCAACACACCTGGCGCAGCCGCGTGAGGGCCGCCAGCACGTGCATTTTGCTCTTGTTAAGGCCCTGCTCCGCGACGGCCTGCATGATCTGATCGCGGCTGCGGCGCAGTTCGGCAAGGTAGAGTTTCCGCTGTTCGTCGCCGAGCGGACAATCGCGGCGTTGCTCGATGCGGTCGGGCAGATCCTTCGCGACGTGCTTCTTCAAGCGGCGCAGGAGCAATGGACGCAACTTGGCGGAGAGCCGGCGGCGCGCGATGCGTTGGGCGCCCACGGCATCCTCCCCGCCCTTCGGTTCGTAGGTTTCAATGAAATGGTCCTGCGTGCCCAGGTAGCCGGGCTGGATGAAGTCCACGATGCTCCATAAGTCAAGCAGCCGGTTCTCGAGGGGCGTGCCGGTGAGTGCCAGGCGATGTTCGGACTTGAGCTGTTTGACGGACTGGGTGACTTGCGCGCCGGGATTCTTGATGAACTGCGCCTCATCGAGGATGACGGCCCGGAAGGCGAATTTCTGCAATTCCTCCAGGTCGCGGCGCAGCAGCGCGTAATTGGTGACGATCACGTCGTGTTGCGGAATCTGTTTGCGCAAATTGTGCCGCGCAGCGCCGCTTTCGAGGACAAGCACTCTCAGGCCGGGCGCGAAGCGACTGGCTTCGCGTTGCCAGTTGTGCAGGACGGACGCGGGACAAATCACGAGCGAGGGTTTGGGATTCTTCTTGTTGCGATCCTTGAGCCACGCCAACCACGATAGGGTTTGCAGTGTTTTGCCCAAACCCATGTCGTCGGCAAGAATTCCACCGAGCCGGATCTGGGTGAGATGCGCGAGAAAATCAAAACCGTCCTTCTGATACGGACGAAGCTCGGCCTGGATACAAGCCGGCAGGGAGATGGAAGGCACGCCGCGGAAATCTTTCACGCGGGCGCGGAGTTCGCGGGCCTGCGGAGAATCCGAGAACCGCTGTAACTGGTCTTCATCGAGGTGCGCAACGTGTTCCAACCCGACTTTCTGGGCCACGGGGATGAGGCCGTCCACCCCCATGTCCGCCATCGCTTCGTGAGCGGATTGCACCGCGGTGGTATCAAGTTCCACCCAGCCAGAATTGGGCAGTTTGACGAACCGGCTCGTGGCGGCGGCGAGTCGCTCCAGGTCCGCCTTGCTCAATTTCATGCCCTCCGCTTCCCATTCCGCAGACACAGCGAGCCAGTCAATGCCGCTGCCTTTGACGATGAGCTTGGGTTTGAGCCGGCGCGGGGTGAGGAACAAACGGTGGAACGCCGGGTTGCCGAGGTACTCGGCCTGCTTGGGACGATCAGCCCAGGTCTGCGCGAGGCTGCCCAGGAAGTTGTCGTTGGCATCGCCGACCCACAAGCCCGGTTCCGGCGTGAACCAATCAAGTTGGCGCAGCCATTGGGTCGCCGGTTCGAGGCGCGCGTCATCGAGGATTTCCGGTTTGTCGCCCGCCCGCCGTTTGCGTTCGTGGGGTTGCCAGTCCTGGCCGCTCCAGAACCACACACTCTGGTCGCGTTGACTGCGCGCGAGCAACCGCAGGCGAACGGTGTCTTCCAGCAGTTCAAAGACAAACTGCGGACTCGCCGGATGCGCCACGCAAAGCTGCGCCCAGTCCACGCCATGACTGGACTGGGATTTACGCAGGTGCATGAGCAGGCGGTGACTGAGCTTGCGCACGGGCACGGAAGGCTTGTGTGCCCAGTGTTCGATGACGGCCGGCGGCGGGCAATTGCGCAGGAGGTAGAACGTGTGTCCCGCGAGCACCAGCGGCGGTTGCTGGTTGAAGAACTTGACCCGATCAACTGGAATTCGCTGGCCGTCCGGCAAGGATAGCCGATGGGTAAAAGCCAGTTCCTGGTTGCCGTTCTCCAGCAGCGGTTCGAGCGTCGCAAGCTGACCGTGAAATTGCAGCGGTGTGGCCTGGTCGTCGTGATCTGACTCCAGGCGCGGCGTGTGCCCCCAACGGGCGAGCCATTGCAGCAACTCCACGTCGGACAGGAGCAACGTATCGTCGCCGTCCTGCCGGGAGCGATGGGTTTCGACCAGCCACGTGATGAATTCCCAGTCGGCGGGCGGAAACAGCTCCTGCTCGTGTGCGGCGCGCGTGGCCAGATCAATCAGATCGCGCAAAGTGCGGACCTTCTCGCCTGTGCGGGGACGAAACAGCCGGAATTGGACGCCGAGGCGATGGCGCGCGGGTTGGTCTTCGTCGGGCACCGCCTTACAAACGACGCGGAGCGTGGCGCGCGGAACATCGAGATGCGGCGGCGTGGCGGGGAACAGCCAACGCTCCAATTCCTGCACCAGTTTCTGTTCCTGTTCCGCCTCCTCGGCCCGCGCGAAGCGATCTGGATTGGCGTGGACGTTCAATTCTCCCGGCAGGGGCCGGCGCGCCCGGAGAAACAGAAAGGCCAGTTCCTCCAGCCGGGCGCTGCCCTGCGCGGCCAGCATCTTTGGCCACCACTCCGTGGCGGGAAAATCCTTGCGCGACAGCGACAGCTTCTCGAAGTAATCCTCCAACAACAGCCAGGCGCGTTGCGAATCCGGGCAGACGGCGAAGCTGCGTAAGAGTTCCTCCCGCTCGGCAACGGCGCTCTTCGAGTCCGAGAGTTCGCGGCGCAAGTCCGCAAAGGCCCCATAGGTTTGGGAGAGAACCTTGTGATGCGCGTCGTATTTGGAAGTGCTTGCGCCGCGCGACCCGTTTCCGTTTTTGACTGAGGCTTTGGCCATCTGATTACTTGCCCATGTAAAGGGATTATCATCTCGCCAGAGAAGGGGGGCACTGGTCAATCAGAAAGCAAAAAAATTTGCGGTGCTCGCGCCGCGCCGACCCCGGATGGACTGCCTGTGCCGATCTCAACCTTCGGTCGAACCGGCGCGCTCCGCGAGTTTGCGCTCCAATTCCCTGACCCGGCGAATCAATGCCGGCAACTGATGTACCGCGATCATCTGGCGCTTGGCAAGGCGGTCGGGTTGCGCCGGTGAACCCAGCCACGTTTCACGGTCGGGAATGTCGTGCATCACGCCGGACTGCGCGGCAACGGTGACTTGATGACCAAGTTGGAGATGCCCGGCCAGCCCCACCTGCCCGGCCAGCACGACGTAGTTCCCCAGCTTCGTGCTGCCGGCGATGCCCACTTGGGCAACGACCAGACAATGTTCCCCGATCTGCACGTTGTGGGCAATCTGAACCAAATTGTCTATTTTCGTGCCCTTGCCAATGATCGTCGGGCCAAGTGCCCCGCGATCAATCGTGACATTCGCGCCAATCTCAACGTCGTCACCGATAACCACGTTGCCGATTTGGGGGACTTTGCGATGGACGCCGGCGTCCTGCACGTAACCAAAGCCGTCCGAGCCGATGACGGTGCCCGCGTGGACCCGCACGCCGCGCCCCAGTTCAGTCCGCGGGTAAAGCGTCACGTTCGGAAATAACATCGCGCCTTCGCCCAGCCGGCAATCTTCACCCACCACCACGCCGGCGTGCAAAGCGGTGCGAGCACCGATGCGAACCCGCTCCCCTACGACGCAGACCGGTCCGACATGAGCGGTAGGGTCAATCTGTGCCGTGGCGGCCACAACGGCCGTGGGATGAATTCCGGCAGGCAGCACCGGTTCTGGGAAGAACAATGTGAGCGCCTTGGCGAACGCGATGCGCGCGTCTGGCACTCGAATCAGCACTTTGCCGCTCACACAGGCTTGTTGTCCGACGATGATGGCGGAAGCCGCGCTTTGGGCGGCGCGAGTCAAAAATTCCTCGTTCTCCGCAAAGGTCAAATCGCCGGCTTGCGCTCGGTTCGCCGGAGCGAAGCTGTTCAACCGCGTGGCGGGATCGCCCACGACCTCCCCTCCGAGGTGGGCGGCAATTTCAGCGGCGGTAAAGGACATGGCAAACGGCGTGATGTCGGCGTGTGGAGGGCTTATGAGAAAAGCCGCCCCGGGATCATTTCTTCGTCCCTCGCTTGGTTATGACCTTGTTCTTCTTTCCGAGGACAATGACCCGCGGCACCCATTTTCCGGCCTGCTTGGCCTTGACCACGGCGTAACTCATGATGGTCAGGAGATCGCCAGGTTTGCCCAGCAACGCGGTGGCGCCATTGAGCACGATCTCACCGGAACCGCGCCTGCCCGGAATGGCGTAGGTTTCAAACCGCTCTCCGTTGGCCATGTTCCCGCACAAAATGCGTTCATAGGGGCAAAGCCCCACCAGGTCCATCAGGTCGGCGTCAATGGTCAGGCTGCCCTCATAGTGGACGCTGCCGCCCGTAACGCAGGCGCGGTGGAGTTTGGACTTCAGCAAGTGGATTTGCATAAACCTCAAGTCGCCCGTTGACTTGAAAAATCCCGACCACTATAAAGGCGCGAGCAGCTAATTCAATCTCAACTTTACACGGCTATGGCCAAAACGCTACGTGTCGGCCTGATCGGTTACCGGTTCATGGGCAAAGCCCACTCCAACGCGTGGCGGCAGGCGCCGCGGTTCTTCCCACTCAAAGCGCACGTCGAATTGCACACCCTCTGTGGCCGTGATCGCATCGCCGTCCAATCGGTGCGATCGCAGCTTGGCTGGGAGAACGCGACCACCGACTGGCGCGAAGTGGTGGAATCGCCCTTGATTGACGTCGTGGACATCAGCACTCCGAACGATTCCCACGCGGAAATCGCCATCGCCGCCGCCCGGGCCGGCAAACATATCTTGTGCGAGAAACCGCTCGCACTGACGGTCAAGCAAGCCGAAGCCATGCTCGCCGCCGCGCAGAAATCCAAAATCGTTCACATGGTCTGCCACAACTACCGGCGCGTTCCGGCCATCGCACTGGCGCGGCGAATGATCGGGGAAGGGGCGCTCGGCGAGATTCGTCATTTCCGCGCGCGGTATGCCCAGGACTGGCTCGTGGATCCGGACTATCCCTTGAAATGGCGGCTGGATAAATCCGTCAGTGGCAGCGGAGCGCATGGCGACATTAACGTTCACATCATTGACCTGGCGCGTTACTTGGTCGGTGAATTCAAGGAAGTTTGCGGATTGATGCACACGTTCACAAAAGAACGTCCGTTGACCGGCGCCACTGGCAAGTCGCCGATCCAGGCGGCCCGGGCCCTCGAAATCAGGGGCAAAGTGACCGTGGACGACGCCTCTCTGTTCATCGGACGATTCGCCAACGGCGCCTTGGCCAACCTGGAAGCGACCCGCTGCGCCGCCGGCAGGAAGAACCACCTCACCCTCGAACTCAACGGGAGCAAGGGTTCGTTGGGCTTCGATCTGGAAGACATGAACCGGCTCAAATTCTACGAAACCGCCAGTCCGCCGGATCGCCAGGGCTTCCGCGACGTCCTGGTCACGCAACCCAACGGCGCCCACCCCTACGTGAATCACTACTGGCGCGACGGGCACCTGCTGGGCTATGAACACACTTTTATCCACACTGTGGCCGACTTCGTCAACGCGTGTGTCGAGGGTAAACCGGTTCACCCGACCTTTGAGGATGGCCTTAAGAACCAGCGGGTGCTGGAGGCGGTGGAACTTTCGGTCAAGAAAAGCCAGTGGGTGAAAGTGTAGAGGTAGTCGCCGCACAAACTCCTTGAACGGAAGCCGCGCTGGTCTAGTCTGGAAGTGAAACGGACGGCGTTTCCCAGGCTGAATCTCCAAATGGTGACCGGGGATGAACTTAGACGGTTGCAGCAAAACAAACGAACAATCAAAGGAAGAATCTATGTCGAACAAACCTATCAATGTCGGTTTGGTGGGCGGTGGCAAAGGCGCGTTCATTGTCAACCCCCATCAAAAAGCCATCCACTTTGACGGCACGCGCCGCGTGACGGCTGGCGCGCTGTTCCCCGATCCCAAGATCGCCCTCGAAGAGGCGGCGAACTGGCCTTATCCAATCAAGGGTTACGGCTCCTACACGGAAATGATCGAAGCCAACGCCAGCCTGCCCGAGGATCAGAAACTCAGTTACCTCGTCATCGTCACGCCGAACCACGTGCATTTCGATCCGGCGATGAAGGCCATCAATGCCGGCATCCCGGTGTTCTGCGAGAAGCCGCTTTGCTTGAACCTCAAGGAAGCCAACGCGCTCGTGAAAGCCGTGCGCAAACACAACATCCCCTTTGGCGTGGCGCACACGTACTTGGGCCACTGGACCAGCCGCTTCGCGCGCTACATCATTCGCGCCGGGTTGCTGGGCGAAGTCCGCTGGGTGGACTCTTACTACCTCCAAGGCTGGCTCGCGACCAAACTCGAAGCCACCGGCCAGATGCAGGCCACTTGGCGCACAAACCCGAAGCTGGCAGGCGGCTCTGGTTGCGGCGGCGACATAGGCACGCACGCCCTCATGCAACTTCGCTACGTGACCGGCCTGGACGTCACACAGGTTTCTGCCCAGCTCGAGACCTTCGTCGAAGGCCGCATGTTGGACGATCACTTCACGATCTACTGCCAGTTGAGCAACGGCGGCAAAGCCCTGGTGCGCGCGTCGCAGATTTGCATTGGCCACAAGAACGATCTGGGCATCGAAATCAGCGGCACCAAAGGCACGCTCGTCTGGCGGCAGGAAGAGCCGGAGAGCATCACGATTCATCTCGCCAACCAACCCGATCGCGTCTATTGGCGCGGCGCGGTCACCCCGGGCGACGGCTTCCTGCCCAAGAACGTGCCGGCGGACCTCATGGCCGAGCCGACCATTCCTCCGGGCCATCCCGAAGCGTTCCACGATGCCTACGCCCGGCTGCATCGCTGCTTCGAGGCTGACGTGCGCAAATGGCAGGCCGGCAAATCATTCGCTTGCGATGGCTCGAAATACGCCAGTGTCGAAGACGGCTGGATGGGCATCGCGTTCATCGAAACCTGCGTCAAGAGCAGCGCAAAGAGGGGCAGTTGGACTGCCTTGCCGAAGAGAATTTAACCGGCGCTCGCACTCGAAAACGGGACGGCACATTCACACCGTCCCGTTTGTTCTGTACCCCCGGCTGGTGGGAATAACGCATCTGATCTCAGCCATGACAACTCACATCCAAGGGGACGGAGCACGGTCTGGAAGTGGCTTCTTGCAGCCGAAAGGCCCAGACTGGTCATAGACCGCCGCTCCGAGAGGTGGTCTTTCATGAGGAATGGGAGACGTCCGGACCAGACGCGCCTGCACCCACGTATCAACCTGATCCGGCCGCATACTCCGGTCTTTCAAACCCTCGTGGATGGGATAATCCTTGGGCCGATGCCAGACGCGCGCTGCACTCAAGAAACCTATCGTTGCGAGCGCTGGCGCGCCCTGTCCGCCGGAATTCTGGAAACCGCGGGGACCACCTTTCTGCTGCTCATTGCCGTGCGTCACTACGAAGCCGGGCCGTTTGCCAAGGCGCTCGTGGCGGCCGGCGGCAGCCTGGGGTTGATGCTCTCGCCCTGGGTGGTGACCCGCGTGGCGGCGCTGGGCTGGCCGACGGCGCAGGCTTCGGCGCGGCTGGCCGTGGTGGGCGCGGGTTGTTTTCTGATCATGGCGTTGGTGCCGGTGTTGCCGGTGTTCGTAATCGGCGCCGTACTGGCCATGACGACTTCCTCGGCGGTGATTCCGTTACTGACGCAAATCTACCAGGAGAATTATCCCGAGCGGCAGCGCGGCAAGTTGTTCTCCCGCGCCTTCATCATCCGGATCGCCACGGCGGCGCTCTTCAGCGAGCTTGCCGGGCGCGCGTTGTCGAACCGCATTGGATATTTCCCCTGGCTGCTGGCGGTGTTTGCCGGGGCGTTTGCTTTTGCCGCGTTTACTTTGGTGCGCATCCCGTCGCGCCCGCTGGCAACATTGGCAGGCACGCATCCGTTCCGCTCCCTCCGCTATGCGCGCGATGACCGGCTGTTCCGGCAAACGCTCATCTCCTGGATGTTCCTCGGGTTTGCGACGTTGATGATGCTGCCGCTGCGCGTCGAGTATCTGGCCAACGAAAAACACGGCGTGCTGCTGGACGGAAAGCCGTTGACGGCCGCCACCATTGCCATGCTCACGGGCGTGATTCCCAATGTGGCGCGACTGGTGCTCAATCCCCTGTGGGGCTGGCTGTTTGATCGGATGAATTTCTTTACGTTGCGCATCACACTCAATATCGGCTTCGCGCTGGGAGCGCTATCCTTCTTTGTCGGCGGCAGCCTGCCCTGGCTGGTGCTGGGCGCGGTGTTGTTTGGCATTGCCAACGCGGGGGCCGACCTGGCGTGGAGCTTGTGGGTGACGAAGTTTGCGCCGCCGGAGCGGGTGGCGGATTACATGAGTGCCCACACGTTCTTCACGGGCCTGCGCGGCCTGTTCGCACCGCTGGTGGCGTTTTACGTCCTGGCGGGAATGCCGCTGCACTTCGCCGGCTGGATTTGCGCGGGTTTGATTTTGGTTGGCACCGGATTCCTCATCCCCGAAATCAAACACGGTCGTCGCGCCCGGCCAGCCAGCGCCTTGGTGGAGGAGGTTTCCGAGTAACGCAAAGGACGGCACTGCACCGGTCACCACCGGCGGCGCTCACTTCCAATAGAAGCTGAGAATCTGCACGTCGCGGGGGCTGTTGCGACCAAGGATGGCGAAGAACTGGCGTTTGTAGCTGCCGATTTCCACGTCCACCTGCACCTCGAACGTCCGGCTGCGCACGTCGCACATACGCTGGAGCTCCGGGATGATCTGCGGGTTCATGCCGGGGACGTTGATGAGTTCCCCGGGATTACTGAAGGGCGTGTCGTCTTCGGTGCCGTCCACCCCGTCCGGTCCCGAACGCAAGCGGATGATCTCCGAGGCGATGTTCTCATCCACAAATGGGATCAATTGCAGCGTCATCAGCGAGGCGGTGTTGAGGTTGATGCGTCCGGTGGAAAGCGGCGTGAACAAGTCCACCAAGCCGACGGGATGCGCCAGGGCCGAACCTGGACGGACAAAGCCGAGCCGGTTTTGAAAGGCGGATTGGGGGTGACTGGCCGCGCTGGGGCCCCAATATATCTCCGGCGTCACGCCGCGTACCAACAGCAGTTCGGACAGATCGTCAATCGGCAGGTTCTTGGCGAAATACGGCGGGTCCAGGGTTTCGTAGTAATGGCTCTCGGCGCCGCCAATTCGCTCCAGATCGTCGGCGTCCGTCCAGTCCAGAATCGCGTTGGCGATGGCGGTAAAATCGCCGGCGTCCACCCCGATGAGCCGGAGCGCCTGCTCGAAGACGCGTTCCCGCAGTTGGTCGGGGCCGGCGTTGATGTTCCACTTTCGTTCGAGGTCCACGATCTTCACGGAGAACCGGCCATTGCCCAGTTCGTAGTTATCGAGTGAGATGAAAGCGAGTGGAGTGTTGGTGGCAAACATACTGCCCGGCCCGCCCGCCCAAACTTGATTGAGCGCATCATACGGTTCCTGAGTGACCGCCATTTGTTGCGCGAGAACGTAGCGGGCCAGTTCCACGCCCGACAAACCCAGCCAGGTCATTTCCGTGTCCGATCCCGAGTTCTGCGCCAGTTTGGTTTCCACCTTCATGGAATACGCGAAGCCGGCCGCCAGAAGGGCGAGCACCGTGATGCAGATCATCACAATGATCAGCGCAATGCCGGCGGGGCGGTGGTGGACAACTGGTTTCACGGCGCGGGCACAATTGGCGTGGGCGTGACCGGCGGAGGCGTACCGGGCGCTCCCGGGCGTCCCGGAGGACCTGGCATCTGCCAGGTGACGGGCACTGTAATGGAAGGCAGAGCCACGATCCGGGTGACTTCCTCGCGGGTCTGGGAATAACGCTGGCGCTGACTTGGATTCTGAAACTGCACGGTGACTTTGACCAGCTTGGGAAGCTGGTTGGTTTGTTTCCATTCATCCACCCAGTCATTCAGGCGCGTGTCCCAGAAGCCGAACTCCATCCCGCTCACCCCCTTGGCGAGCACCAACGGATACCTCTTCTCGTCCTCGTCCAGGTCCATCAGGATGGGGTTCTGACGCACCACCAACTCGCGTGTCGCGTCGGGACCGCTGACCAGCGTGAACGTCACGCGGCGCACGTCCAAGCCGTGGAACTTCCCGCTGCGGGGAAACGATTCCGGCAGACGGGCCACGAAACTGATCAGCGCGTCGTCACCGTTTTCGGCATAGAATCCATAACTCTGTGGGTCGGTGGCAAAGGAGCGGGTGGCGGTGAGCGCGTCCTCAATCACCCGGATGGCCATGCGCTCGCGTTGCACCTGAGCCGCGGCGGCCAGGCCAATCTTCGAGGACTTCAATATCAGAGTCCAGGTGGCGTAGATGGCGATCAGCACCAGGCCCAGGATGGCCATGGCCATCATGATTTCAATGAGCGTGAAGGCGGCGGAGCGGCGCGCAGGGTGGTTCCGGCTCATCGCATCAACCCTCCGCTCAAGCTGCCGCCGGTGGATTCGGGTCGGAACAGCAGGATGCTCATCTTGGATTCCACCGGTCCGCTGCCGGAGCCGCGCTGCACGATGATGTCCACTTGAAACAAGCCGTTGGTGGCCACTTCGTAGGTGTCCCGGGTCCAGTGGTGATCGGGATACATGTCGCCGAAATCGCCGGATTCCAACCCTTCGGTGAGCTTGTTGGTGATCGAGAGTTCGGCGGCCACCAGGCCGGCGTCCACACTCTTCTTGTTTTGCAGGCCGCGCGCGTTCTTGAGGACGGTGGACATCAGGCCGAGAATGGCGAACACCGCCATGAAAAAGATCGCCAGCGCCACCATCACCTCAACCAATGAGAACGCCGCCCGGCGCCGCGGCGGAGGCGCTGCGGGTCGCACGGCGGGCGGAAGTTCCGCGGCTAGATCGTGTCTCAATCTCACTATCGGAGGAGGTTATGCGGGTTGGATTCCACGCTGGTCAAACCGGTGGTGACCTCCAGCGAGATGGCCCGCCATTCATTCTTGCTCGAACGCAGAATCAACGTCATCTCATCGCACATGCCATTCGGGAAGAAACGCACGCGAACAAAGTCCGATTCGCGGTATTCCTGCAAATTCACATCCAGCATTTCGATGGCGATGTCCTCGGCAAAACTGCCGGACTGTCCGCTCTTGGCCGCGGGCTGCGGTTGGGTAATCAGGAGCAAGCTGTCTTCGACGGTTGGGGGCGCGCCACCGACTTGAAACCGCCCTTCCAGCGGATAAAAGACCACGTCCACCGGCGAGCCGCGGAAGATTGCCTGCGCCCGGGCGTGACTGAGAACTTCCAATACATCGCTCACCGCCTGGCGCATGCCTTCCTTGTGCCAGATGCGGTAAATGGACGGAATGCCCGTGGCCAGGATCAGCCCCATGATGGCGACCACCACCATGATTTCGATGAGCGTGAAGGCGCGCGAACGGCGTACCCGGCACCGCGGACATGACTGCCGTGTAGCTGAACGGATCGCCTTCGCCGACTCTGGACGCGGGGCCATCATCGGGTCATGGAGCCGCCGACGTTGGAGATCAACGAGAACATGGCGGACAGCACGCTCAACAACAGGAACCCGACCCCCAACGCCATGGCCACGATGAGCACCGGCTCGATCATGTTGGTCATCACCCGCAGGGCGATGCTGAGTTCGTTCTCGTAGGTGTCGGCCACGTTTTTGAGCGCGCCCGGTACATCGCCGGTTTCCTCGCCAATCTTGACCAGGTCCACCATGAGCTGGGGGAAGATTTTGCTCTGGGCGAGCGGTTGCGCGAGGGTTTTGCCGTCGGTGACCGCGTCCCGGGTCTTGGCAATGGCTTCCTTGATGACGCGGTTGGGCAGAACCTGTTCAGTGATCTTGAGTGCCGTGAGCACGGGCACGCCATTCTCCAACAGGGTGGAAAGCGTGCGCGCGAACTGGCCGTAAAGATTGAGCTTCATCACCTTGCCGAACACGGGGGCGTTCATCTTCCATTCGTCAATCTTGCGCTTGCCCGCCTCCGTTGCCTGAAAGCGTTTGAAGAGAATGAACCCGGCCACGATCATCAGCACGATCAGCCACCAGTAACCGGTGAAGAGGTCGCTGGCCTGCACCAACAATTGCGTGGTCATCGGCAGTTGCATCTCCATGTTCTCGAACATGCTCATGAATTTCGGGAGCATGTACGTCATGAAGAAAATGATGATCCCGATGCCCACCGCCGCCACGAACGCGGGATAGACCAGCGCGGAACTGAACTTGGACTGCACCTCCGCGAACCGCTCGAAATGATCCGCCATGCGCCGCAGGACCTCCACCAGCGAACCGGACTGCTCGCCCGCCTTCACCATGTTCACGTAGAGTTCGGAGAAAATCAGCGGTTGCCGGGCCATCGCATCCGACAGGCTCTTGCCTTCCATGACCTCCTGCTTGAGTTGGCGGCTGACTTCTGAGGAAATACCCTTGGACTCCAGGTGGGTCATGCTGTTGAGCGCCACGGTCAGCGGCATGCCGGCTTGCAGCAGGTTGCCGAGTTGCTGGGTGAAGGTGGCCAACTCCTGCAACTTGGGTTTGCGCTTGCGTAGAAACGCCTGCCGCAGCGTCGGCGGCAACATGGCCGCAAAGGCCTCCTTCCGATTGGCGGGTTGTTTGTCCGCCGGGACGGCCGCCGCGCCCCCCTTGGCCGCTTCCACCGCCACCGGAAACAAACCCAGCCGCTCGATCTGCATCAAAGCCGCCGCGCGGTCGGTTACTTCCAGGACGCCCTGAACCACCTCACCGCTGCGCCGCCGTGCTCGATACGAGAATTGTGCCATAGCCTAAGTATTCAAAACCAGTTTCCCGGAAAAGTTTCAAGCTTCACCCCTGCGCCTTGCCCTCACCCTGCACACCCGGGGAGCGTGTTGGTTCGTTCAGACTGCCCCGCCGATACCCCTGCAAATCCAGCGTCACATGGGCATAGCCAAGCTGCTTCAAAGACTCCGCGACGCGGGCCGACAAGCCATTCGCCAACAATCGCGGCAATTCCGTCGCGCCGAGTTCAATCCGGGCCAGGTGCTGAAGCAATGCGGATTTCGGATTCCGGATTTCGGACTTCAATTCATGATGTCTCACCCGCACATCGTAAAAACCCGAATCCTTGAGCACGTTCTCCGCCGCTTCGATCATGCGCAACTTCTCCTCCGTGACGGGTTCGCCATACGGGATGCGTGAACTGAGGCAGGCCATCTGTGGTTTGTCCGCCGTGGGCAAACCAAGTTGCGCGGAGAGTTCGCGAATCTCCGCTTTCGTCAACCCGGCTTCCTTCAGCGGCGCCCGCACTTGAAATTCCTTCGCCGCCTGCGCGCCGGGCCGGAAATCGCCCACGTCGCTGGCGTTCTCGCCGTAGGCAATCACCGCGAACCCTTCCGCCCGGGCCAGCGGCGCCAATTCCTCGAACAACTCGTGCTTGCAGAAATAACAGCGGTTGGCCGGATTCGCCAAATAGTCCGGGTTGGCGAATTCCGCCGTCTGAACCACGCGCACGGGGAAATTAAACTCACGGGCCACGGCGAGCGCGTTCTCGAGTTCCCGGCGCGGCAGGCTTGGCGAATCGGCAATCGCCGCCAGCGCGCGGGCGCCCAATACCTCGTGCGCCACCTGCGCCAGAAATACCGAATCCACCCCGCCGGAATACGCGACGAGGCACGAACCGTAGGAGCGCAACAAAGCGCGAAGTTGATCTAATTTGTCTGACGGCACCACCGCAGGATGGCATCTCTGGCGCAACTTGTCGAGCGCGTGCGCCGGCCAATCAGCAAGTCCATTTCGCGTATGCTCCCGCTCCAACTGAATCTGCAGAGAAGTCAAAACCGTACCGCGTCGGGGATTACGATTCATGGGGTCAAAACGGGACTTGCAATTCAAGGAATCTTCCCTCAGCCGCGGTCTCGCCGCTGCCCGGCGCAATCCACCTACAACAATCCGCAACCGACCGGGAGCAGACCCGTCGGCGACGCACTAGGATTGCGGCCATGAAAAACAGCATGGCCAAAGCAAGAGGGAATATAGCACTGGGGTTCACACTGATTGAGCTTCTCGTCGTGATCGCGCTCATCGGGATCATCGCGGCGATGCTTTTGCCGGGCCTGGCGTGCGCCAAGGAACTGGCCAAGCGTACCTGTTGTGCGTCGAATCTGCGGCAGGTCCACCTGGCGCTCTTTGGCTACGCCGAGGATCACAACGAGAGGATGCCACCGAAGTTCGACGTGAAGAAGGCTTAGCTCAAGCCGGAAGACATCGCCAAGGGCAAGCAACTCAACACCGTCACCAACGGGAGGCAGAACCTGCTGGCGACCTATGCTTCGGCGGAGGTGTTTCAATGTCCGTCAGACTCCGGTGACGTGCAGGACCGGACGCCCGTTTGGCGGCGGCGCGGCGTGAGTTTTGACGCCAAGGGCAGTGAGATTGGCAAGGCGGAGAAACAGAAATTCAGCGCCGCCAATTCCTTCGAGATTGCGCGTGACTTGTTCAAACCGTGGGACAGCGATGATCCCCAAAAGGTGGCGGACAAGATTAACAAGGGCGAACTTGGCCCGGTGAAGTGGCATCGCTCCACCTACAACATGGGGATGGGTGATGGCCACGTGCGCGCGATCAAAAGCAAAACGGAGGAAAAGGCCGAGAAAGGAGAAGTGGATGACGACTAGCCCGGCAGCCTCGGGCAATGAATCGTCCGCACGGCCAAAGCCGGCCAACCTATGGACAAGACGCCTGCGCAAGTGGCACTCGGTTCTGGGAATGGTAGCGGCGATTTTTCTGCTGGTGATTGGCGGCACCGGCATTTATCTCAATCACAAACCGTTTTCCAACCCTTGTCATTACCCACAACTTCTGCGGGCTTTTCTTTGCCGAACTTATGTCGCATTTTGCAGACGAGCCAAGTGATGGTCGCTTGGCCGCGGTTCCTCCACCGACGGCTACGCATGACCACCACCACTTTGTTGCCGCCGACCCAGTGGGCGCAGCAGGAATTCGCGCTGGCCGAACTGGGCGGCGACCGGCGTCGCACCCAACGGCTCGTGAACCTCGCGCACGGCCTGGCCGCCCGGCCCGGCGGCACGCTGCCGCAAGCGTTTCCAGATTGGGCCGAACTCAAAGCCGCCTATCGGCTGTTGGATCGGCCGGAAACCAGTTTTCAGCGGATCCTGGCGCCCCACCTGCAACGCACCCGCGCCGCCTGCCGGCCGCCCGGGGAGTATCTGCTGATCGAAGACACCACGCTGCTGGATTATTCGTGCGGCCCGGCGGCGCCCGAACTGGGCCGCATCGGCGATGGCCAAGGCCGGGGCTTCGAATTGCACGCGACCCTGGCCGTGCGGATCGAAGGCTGGACGCTGGCGCCACGACCCGCCAGTCAACTGGTCGGCCTGCTGCGCCAGCGGTGTGATCGCCCGCCACCGGCCCCGCCCGGCGAAACCCGCGCCCAATGCTTGAGCCGACCGCGCCGATCGCAACGTTGGGCCGCCGCGCTCAAGGAGGCGGGCGCACCGCCCGCAGATTGCCGCTGGATTTATGTGGCGGATCGGGAGGCGGACTTTTATGAGCCGATCCAACGCTGTCAGCCACACCGGGTGGATTTTGTGATTCGCGCCTGTCACGACCGCCGCCTGGCCCAAGACGCCGGGCATCGGCACGAAACCTTGGCGCGGGCCCCGGTCTTGGGACAGACCACTGTGGAACTGCGCACGCGACCGGGTCAAGCCGCGCGCACCGCCCTCGTGGCCGTGCGCGCGGTACGGGTGGATTTGGACGGCCCGTGGCGACCGAGTGGCTGGCAAGCGCCCCTGCGCGGCGTCTGGGCGGTGGAAGTGCGGGAGGTGCATGCGCCTCAAGGAGTGATGCAACCGCTGCATTGGGGGTTGTTGACCTCGCTGCCCTGCGAAAGCTGGGCCGCCGGCCAACGGGTCGTCGGCCTGTATGCGGCGCGCTGGTGGATCGAAGAATATCATAAAGCCCTCAAGCGCGGTGCGGGCGTGGAGGCGAGCCAACTCGAACGCGGCCATCGGTTGGAGGCGCTGATCGCGGTGCTGGCGGTGGTGGCGGTGCGCTTGCTGGCGACCACACTTTTGGCCCGCAGCCGGCCGGAGGGATGGGAGGCGCCAGAGAGTTTTGGTCCCGAAGCGTTGGCTCTGCTGGCAGCCAAACTGGGCCGACCCGAAGAAGGTTGGACCAACCAGAGCGTGTTGATCGCGACGGCACGGCTGGGCGGATTTATGGCGCGCAAGGGCGACGGACTGCCCGGCTGGCAAACCATCTGGCGCGGCTGGCAGCGTTTGAGGTGGATGTGCGAAGGAGTAGCCACGCTCAACCAAACACAAACATGATGTGGATAATGACAGGGTCTTGAGGCATCCTGCGGCGCGCGTCACTCCGTGCGCACCGCAACCGGCACGTTGCTTTTCCAACGGCACGCTCAGAGTGACGCGCCCTACCCGGTCCTGGCATGGGTCTGTCACGGCACCAGAATCACCGTCGTGGCAAACAGCTTGCCGTGGATTGCCGGACAAAACATGCTGGCCTGCATGAAGCAGACATTTCCTCTTCTCACTGCAGTTGGTGTTCTGGTTTCAGGACTGGCAGCAAACGCACAGACTCAAGGTGGCGCCAACCCGCTGACTCGTGGTGACGAGATGCTCGCCACCTATTTCCGCACCGAAACTGCCAAGCTGGCCGAGCGTTGCCTGAGCGAGATTCATACGCTGGCGGATTGGGAAGCGCAGCGGACGGAATACCGCCGGCAGTTGCAGGAGATGCTCGGCTTGTGGCCCATGCCGGAACGGACGGAGCTGAATCCGGTCATCACGGGCACGCTTGAGCACGAGGAATTCACGGTCGAGAAACTGTATTTCCAGGCGTCGCCGCAGCTTTATGTCACGGCGAATCTGTATCTGCCAAAAAAGCTGGAGCGTCCGGCGCCGGCGATACTTTATATGTGTGGTCATTCGCGGCAGGTCAAGGACGGCGTGAGTTTCGGCAACAAGGCCGGCTACCAGCATCACGGTGCGTGGTTCGCCCGGAATGGTTACGTGTGCCTGCTGATTGACACGCTGCAACTCGGGGAAATCGAGGGACTACATCACGGCACTTATCGCGAAGGCCAGTGGTGGTGGAATTCGCGCGGCTACACCCCGGCCGGGGTGGAGGCGTGGTTTGGCATCCGCGCCTTGGACTATCTCTGTTCGCGGCCGGAAGTGGATGCACAACGCCTCGGTATGACCGGCCGATCGGGTGGCGGCTCCTACACGTGGACGGTTGCCGCGCTGGATGATCGCGTGAAAGTGGCCGCACCGGTGGCCGGCATCACGGACCTGCAAAACCAGGTCGTGGACGGCGCCGTGGAAGGGCACTGCGACTGCATGTTCTTTGTGAATACCTATCGCTGGGATTTTGCGCCGTTGGGAGCGCTGATCGCTCCACGTCCCTTGCTCATCTGCAACACCGACAAGGACCGGATTTTCCCGCTGGACGGCGTGGTGCGGTTCCACGAACAGACGCGGCGGATTTATCAACTTCATGGAAAGCCGGATCAACTGGGGTTGCTCATCACCGAAGGTCCGCACCAGGACACGCAGGATTTGCAGGTGCCGGTTTTTCGCTGGTTCAACCGATTCTTGAAAGGCGAGCAACCGCTCATTGAGATGGCAGCGAAAAAGTTTTTCGAGCCGGCACAACTGCGCGTGTTCGATCAGTTGCCGGCGGACGCAGTCAATACGAACATTCAATCTCTTTTTGTTCCTAAAGCTGGATTGCGGACAACCGGGGAATTGAAAAGTCAACGCGAGTCACTGTTGATCACGCTCCGGGAGAAGTCGTTCGGCGGTTGGCCGGCCGAGAATGTCCCGCTTGAGGCAAAGCCGGCGTTCTCAGTTGAGCGCGAGGGATTGAAATTCAGTGCCTGGGATTTCACATGCCAGGAGCATGTGCGTTTGCGGCTCTACTTGCTTGAACCTGATAAGCAGCGGCCCGGCACCCGGGTCATGCGTCTGAACGTGCTGGATGAGGACGGCTGGGGAAACTGGCTGGCCGGAGTACGCGCGGGTTTCGCGGATCAACTTGCGGAGGAACTCGCCGCAACGAATGTGCCGCAGGCAAACACAGAGGCGTTTGCCGGTCTGAAGAAGCTCTGGGCAACCCCGGAGCGAGCGCCCGCCTCCGCCCGCAGCGAGCCACCGGTGGATTACGCCGTCCAGGCGTTCTTCGCGCCGCGCGGCATCGGGTTGACGGCTTGGAGCGGTGACGAAAGGAAACGCACCCAAATCCGACGCCGCTTCATGTTGCTGGGACAAACGCTTGACGGAATGCGCGTGTGGGACATCCGGCGGGCGGTGCAGATGCTTCATTCAATGCGCGGAGTGGATTCCGCCAAGGTGGAGTTGTCTTCCAGCGGCATCATGGCGGTGAACGCGGGCGTCGCGTCTCTCTTTGAACCCGGCGCACGGCTTTTCCTGACAAAGGATTTGCTGCCGCCCGAAAGCCCTCAGCCTGATTATTTGAATGTTCTCAAGCTGGTGGAGCTTTCCCAAGTGGTCGAGTTGGCGGCGGAGTTGACAGAGTAGATGTCGGATTGGTTTGAACTCCAACTGATTTCACCAGCTTCAATGATTTCAACACCTGAAGGCTCACGCCACGCTTGCAACCCTCCGGTATTACGGTAGGTTTTCGCCGATCAACAAAGTAACCAAACCCAGAACCACTATGCTCATCAGCAAGAAAATGAATTCGGCGATCAATCAACAGGTCGGCAACGAGTTTGGCGCCTCCCTCCAATACGTCGCCATCGCGGCGCATTTTGCGAACGAAGGTTTGACGGCACTGGCGGCGCACTTCTACGAGCAGGCCGAAGAGGAGCGGGATCACGCCATGCGCTTTGTCCGCTACCTGGTGGATGCCGGCGGACGGGTCGAGATTCCGGCGATTGCCTCACCGCGCGCCACGTTCAAGAACGCCGCCGATGCCGTCCGGCTCGCCTTGAACCACGAACTGACCGTGACCAATCAGATCAATCAACTGGTGGAGCTGGCCATCAAGGAATCCGACCACATCACGAACAACATGCTGTCGTGGTTCGTGAAGGAGCAGTTGGAGGAGGTTTCCAGCATGGACAACCTGCTCAAAGTGGTGCAACGCGCCGGGGAGAGCAATCTGATCCATGTTGAGGATTACCTGACCCGCTTGCACGCCAAGACCGCCCGCATGGTCGCCGAAGCCAAGGATGAATCCTGAACCGTGGCGAACCGCAGCGACAGCGGGACTACGTTTCGTCAGCGGTCCAGTCGGTTTTCTGCTTTTGCGGCGTTCTGGGCGCTGGCACATTGCCGCGCGTGGGCATCACGCTCCAGCAGTTCCAGCAAATGCAAGACCGTCTGGGTGGCCGGTCATCGGCACTCCGTAAAGCAAGGACGCTCATTGACCCGTCGCCTCGCCCGGGCGCGAAAGCGCATCAGGTCATTCTGGGTTTGGACCCCTCGTTGCGTGGCACCGGCTTCGGCGTGATTCGCCTCGCCCGGCCTTGTCCGCAAACTCTTGCCCAGAGCACCATCTCCTGCCCGCCAACCTGGGAGCGTTCGCGATGCCTGGCACGCATCACGCAGGTGCTCCGTGACGTAATCCGTGAACATCAACCCACCGTGGCTGTGGTGGAGGGTTTGTTTTTCGCGCAGAATCTGCAAACCGCCATCATCATGGGCGAAGCCCGCGGCGCGGCCTTGGCGGTTCTCGCCGAGGCGGGGTTGGAGATTTATGAAATTGCCCCGCGCAAGGTGAAGCAGGCCATTGTGGGGTACGGCGCCGCCCAAAAAGCAGCCGTCGGCAAAATGGTGCAACGAATGTTGCAGCTTTCCGAGGCGCCAGCGCCCGATGCCGCCGACGCGCTGGCACTGGCACTGGCGCATGCCCAGGAGGTAAGCCGATACAATGTGAATCCGCCCAAGCGAATTTGAAACCACGATGATGAACCCGCCAGAATCCAATCCCTCACAGTCGCCAGCCGTCAGTTGCATTCGATATTGGAGGGGCGACGTCGCGGTTTGCATATTCCTCTGCTCGAGCCATGATCACCTTTCTTCACGGTAAACTGGTTGAAGCCCTGCCCACACAGGTAATCGTGGACGTGAACGGCGTCGGTTACGAGGCACTGATCCCTTTGTCTTCTTTCGATAAACTTCCGCCGCCCGGCCAGGAGTTGAGATTGCTCACGCAACTGGTCATCCGTGAGGACGCCCACACGCTCTACGGGTTCATGTCCGCGTCCGAACGCGATTTGTTCCGCCTGCTCATCAACACCGTCAGTGGCATTGGACCAAAAATCGCGCTGAACATCCTCAGCGGCATGAATGTGGTTGCGTTCCGCGGTGCGGTCGCTGGTAGCGACGTGAAGGCACTCTCGCAAATTTCAGGTGTCGGCCGCAAAACCGCCGAACGCATCATTGTCGAATTGCGCGACAAGATCGGCGCGGCGGGCACTTGGGAGGCCGCAAGTGCGCAACGCGCCCTTTCACCGGCCGATCAAAAGATCAATGACGCGGTGCTGGCCTTGATGGCGCTGGGTTTCAAACAGGTCGAGGCGCACGAAACGGTCCGCCAGGCCCAGGCGGCGTTGGGGGCGCAAGCCACCGTCGAGGAACTCGTGCGCGCGTCCTTGAAGAAAGGCGCGTGATGGCGGCTTCCGGTCAGAAATTGGAGACTCGACCCGTCGCGCCCCCGGCGGTTCGCCGGAGTAGCGCGCGGGTAGTGCCGCATCGCGCGCGGTGGCATCAACGGCTTGCGGCATCCTTGATCTTTGCCCTCGCCCGTTGCATCGCCGCGACCATTCGTTTCCGAATGAACGATCTGGGCGGGTACTTCTCCCACTTGCCGCAGGACAAAATCATCTTCGCGATCTGGCACAATCGTCTCGCGCTGTCGCTGATTCTCTATCGGCGCTATGTCGCGCGACGGGATCGCGCCCGGCGGTTGGTGGCGTTGGTGAGTGCCAGCCGGGATGGCGGTCTGCTGACACGGGTGCTGGAGCTGTTTGAAGTTCGACCCGTGCGCGGCTCCTCTTCGCGGCGCGGCGCACAAGCCTTGCGGGAAATGGTAACGTTGGGTCGGGCTGGCCACGATCTGGCGATTACCCCGGACGGACCCCGCGGTCCCCGCTACGTGGTGCAGGACGGTGTGATTTCCGCCGCCCAACTGACGGGATTGACGATTGTACCCGTCACGTATCATTTGAATTGGAAGCTTTGCCTCAACAGTTGGGACCGTTTTCTGATTCCGCTTCCCTTTTGCCGGTGTGACGTGATAACCGGTCTGCCCATCCGCGTGCCGCGCGAGGCGACGCCGGATGAACGGGAGGCCGCCCGCAAGCGGTTGGAAGCGGAACTGCGCCGGATCACGGGGGAGTAACAAACGATTCCCATGATCGCCCGTGTCAGTTTGGAAATTGCCCTCCGCAAGGAGTTCGATTATCTCGTGCCGCCCGGCCTGGTTGGCCGGGTGGAGGTGGGCAGTCGCGTGCAGGTACCGTTCGGTCCGCGTAAAGTCTTGGGCGTTGTCACCGCCCTCGCTGCGGAATCGGCCCATGCCAAACTCAAGCCAATTCTCAAGACCATCGGCACGCAAACGTTGGTTACGCCTAAAGTACTCAAACTCACGCGGTGGATTGCGGATTACTATTGCTGCGCGCCGGAAATCGCCCTCAAGAGCGTGTTGCCGGAAGTCGTGCGCCGGGAGGAATCCGGCTGGCGGGAACGTTTGTTTGTGCGCGCCCTGCCGGTGAACGGCGAGTTTCCCAAGTTGCCAAAACGACAGCAGGAGGTGTGGCACATCATTGAGGAGCGCCGGGAATTGCCGTTGGCGGAACTGCTCACTTTGGCCCAAACCACCGCCGCCACGGTGAAGCGCCTGGAGGACCGCGGCCTGATTGAGATCGCACCGCAGATATCCGAGCGCGATCCGTACGCGCGCGAACACATCCTGCCGAGCCAGCCGTTGCCGCTCAATGAGGCCCAGGCGGCGGCTCTCGTAAGAATTACCACGGCGATGCATGGCGCGGATGACCAAAGTCGAATGGTAAATGCAGAATCGGTTGAGCCGAGCAAGGAGACCGCTTCGTCATTCGCCGCTCGGCACTCGTCATTTCTTTTGCACGGTGTGACCGGCAGCGGGAAAACGGAGATTTACTTGCAGGCCCTCGACTACTGTCTATCGCGAGGAAAGGGCGCCATCGTGCTGGTACCGGAAATTTCTCTTACGCCGCAGACGGTAGAGCGCTTCAAGGCGCGCTTTTGTCATGGGCCGCAGCAAACCCTCGTCGCCGTGTTGCACAGTCATTTGTCCGCCGGCGAGCGCCATGATGAGTGGCACAAGATTCGACAGGGCCGCGCACGCATCGTGATCGGTGCGCGTTCAGCGATTTTTGCACCCATTGAACCGCTGGGCCTCATCATCGTGGATGAGGAGCACGAACATACCTACAAGCAGGAGGAAGCGCCGCGCTATCACGCCCGCGACGTGGCCATCGTGCGCGGCCAGATGGAGAGCGCGGTGGTCGTGCTCGGGTCGGCCACACCGTCGCTCGAAAGTTTCTACAACTGCAAGCGCGGCAAGTACACGCTGCTGGAACTGCCCGAGCGCGTGGACAATCAGAAGCTGCCGCATGTGCGCGTGGTGGACATGCGCCAGGCTGCGCGCAAGGAGAAGGGCAATTTGATTTTTTCGCCGCAACTCAAGGAAGCCATCACGCAACGCCTGGAACGCGGCGAGCAGACCATTCTCTTCCTGAACCGGCGCGGTTACTCCACTTCATTGCAATGCCCATTATGCGGCTATGTGGCCGAATGTCCGAATTGCAGCCTGTCGCTCACCTACCATCGGCCGGAGCAGAATCTGCGCTGTCACCTGTGCGGGCACAGGGAACCCGTGCCGGCCGCCTGTCCCAATGAAAAGTGTCGCAACCCCGCCATCCGTTACGCCGGTTTGGGCACGCAGCGAGTGGAGGACACGCTCGCCAGACTTTTTCCGCACGCACGGGTCAAACGCATGGACGCCGATGTGATGAAGCGCAAGGACGATTACCGCCGCGTGCTGGGCGATTTTCGGACGGGCAAGATAGATATTCTGGTCGGCACACAAATGATCGCAAAAGGACTGCATTTTCCGAACGTGACGTTGGTGGGCATCATTTACGCGGACCTGGCGTTGCATCAACCCGATTTCCGCGCGGGCGAGCGGACGTTTCAATTGCTCACGCAAGTGGCCGGCCGCGCCGGCCGCGGCGACGTGGAAGGCGAGGTGTTCGTGCAGGCGTTCACGCCGTTTCATCCCGCGATCCAATACGCCCGCCGACACGACTTCGTGGGTTTCTATGAGCAGGAAATCGAATTCCGCGAACAACTCAAATACCCGCCCATCAGCCGTGCCGCGCTGCTCACGCTTAAAGGGCGCAATGAGGAAAAAGTGAAGTTCAGCGCGGAGCACGTGCGGCGGGAACTGGACAGACTCACGAAGCCGGGTGGCAGGGCGAGCAGCCCTCTGCCCGCCGCCGGGCAGAATGACGACGGCGCGCACGGAGTGACGCGCCCTACCTTCAACGACCTGGTCATCGCTGGGCCCGCACCCGCACCGCTCCCACGCGCCGAGACCTTCTATCGCTATCAACTCATGCTCCGCACGCGCGCGATGAGCAAATTAAGCCAGGCCTTGGCCGGCATAATGGCCGCGCTGACCTTGCCGGAAGACGTAACGATCACGGTGGACATTGATCCGGTGAGTTTATCGTGAAGCCTGATGCGTGAAACGCTGCGGTCATTTCACATTCATGGCTTTCCCTGTGCCGCTTTCACTAGCTCCTCCACCAATTCATCACTCGTCCACTTGTTCTCGGCAAGATTGGCTTGCACGCGTCCACTGGCGTCCACCACAACCGTCCGCAAGTTGTGGCTGATCGAGCCGTCCTGGTCGCGCCAGAACAACAGGCCGAACTGTTCGGCGATGGCCGTGATGTCAATCAGTTCGCCGGTGAGAAAACTCCAGTGCCGGGGATCGTAACGATACGTCTCCGCGTAACCCTTCAACCGCGTAGGCGTGTCGAACTCCGGATCGAAAGAAATCGTGAGCAAATGCCAGTTGGTTGGCGGGTTGGGCATCCTCAGCAGCGCTTCCTGCGTCTCGCGGAAATTATTCGACATCAGCGGGCAGTACGTGGGCAACGGACAACGCGTGAAAATGAATGTAATCGCCAGCGCGGTCCCGCGGAATCGGTGCAGGTTCACGGCCTGGCCGAGCTGGTTGGTGAAACGGTAATCCGGCAACAAATCGCCGATGTCCAGCGGGTCCACATCGCGCACCACGCGGAATGGGCCGGTGGTGGGGAGATTAGTGTTCACCGGTGCGTTGAGTTTCTGCACCTGGTCAATCCACGCATCGTTTTCCGTGACAATCATGCGGAAGCTCACCGGATCGCCGGCCTCCAGCTTGTCCAGTTCCCGCAGGTCCTTCACCTCGAAGGGCATGGTCATGGCCGGCATGTAACCGGGGATTTCCTCATGCTTGATGCGGACAGTGTTGGCGGCGAGCTTCAGTTCCACGACCGTGCCTTTGACTTGAAAGACCTGGGCATCGGAGCCGCCGATTTGAATCGTCTGCGGCGCCGGTGGCGGGGTGACTTCCTTCGAGCAAGAACACGCAACCCCCAAGACCACCACGGTGAGTAGAGAGAGCCAGCCATCTTTCACGGTTCAATGATGGCGCAAACCCGCGTCCACGGCAAGGCGTGCCATGCGCCCCGGCTTGCGCCCGCGCGAAAACCGTGTTTAATGCCCGCGTCATGCCGACGCACGCATCGCCGAGCCAGAGCGCCGAGGATTACTTGGAGCGTATTCACGAACTCATCGAGGGCAAAGGCTACGCCCGCGTGGTGGACATTGCCTCCTCGCTCAAGGTGCGCCAGGCGTCCGTAACCAACATGGTCAAGAAGCTCGGCGAAGCGGGTTATCTGAACTACGAAAAATATCGCGGATTGGTGCTCACCGAATCGGGCCGGAAGGTCGCGCGCAAGATTCAGCATCGCCATGCCACGCTTTCGCGTTTCTTCTCTTTGTTCGGGCTCGACGCCGACACGCAGCGGCTGGACATTGAGGGCATCGAACATCACCTCAGCCCAGCCACGCTGGGGATGCTGGCGGACCTGGCGAATTTCTTTGAGGCCAATCCCGATTTGTTGCGAGCCTTTCAGCAATCCCGCAAGCGCCGCCGCAAGCGTTGAAGCTTACGCCGGCGGTACGTCCACCTCCTGCGATCGATTTCGCAATCTCTCCATGGCCCCGGACTGGCAAGAACTGCTAACGCTGGCGACAACGGAGGTAGAGGCCACGTTGGCCGCCCTGCCGGCGCCGTTGCGCGAACAGGCGCGCAAACTGCCCGTCACTTTCGAGCGCCAGCCGAACCGGGAATTGCAGGACGACGGCATCGAGCCGGACACACTGGGCTTGTTCGTTGGGCCGGAGTTCGCGCACGAGAGCGACGTGCCGATGCCACCGCAGATCATTTTGTTCCTCGAAAACCTTTGGGCCTTTGCCGAAGGCGTCGAAGACATTTTTGTGGAGGAAGTTCACACCACGCTGCTCCATGAACTGGGGCATTATCTCGGCCTGGATGAGGACGATCTGACCGAGCGTGGGCTGGAATAGGCTCATGCTCTGCGCCAGCCGCCGCCCGGCTCAAGCGAACGAAGTTGATTTGGTGTTTGGATGGTGGTGGTTTGCAGCGAACCGCACCTCGGCGTTTGGAGTGAGAATTCCCCGAACCCAGATTCGCGCATTGAACCCCCGAACCGTAGCCGCCGATGTGAGGAGGCGGATTCCCCTGAGTTGCAACGATGTCCGCTTCCTCACGTCGGCGGCTACGAGCATAGGGTTCGTGGGGAGCCTCCTTTCTCTTGTTGAAGCATGCATTGGGACCATAAACCTGATGTGGGGCAGGCTTTTCAGCCTGCCGGTTCCCCGGACTTTCCAGTCCGGGGTTCCAAGGGGCGACTGGAAAGTCGCCCGCACCGGCGGACAGGAATGTCCGCCCTACATTGAGAGGTTCATGGAAAGCTTCGACCTCCAACAATGGACGCGCATCGGGGACATGAACCGTAGCGACGTCTCAGTAGAGCGCCGCAAACGTTCTCTCTTGAGAATGGCGGCGCTCTCCCGAGACGCCGCTACGTCAAGGTTCAGGGAATGAATCTCTGAACACTGGTGCTATAGCTCACCCTTACCCTCGAACGCTGAACCATGCGGCACTCAATCACAGCGATTCTGCCAAAGAAAAAAGCCCCGGATTGCTCCGGGGCTTGATGAAGTGATAACTAAATTACTTGCGACGACGGAACAGGAGCAAGCCGGCGAGGCCCAGACCAGCCAACGCGAAGGTGGACGGCTCAGGAACGACGACCAAGCTGAAGCTCTGCAACCCAGTCAAAAGAGCGGGAGTGCCTGGCGGTTCAGCGCTTGGGTTTCCTGTCACGACTGAGAATACACTCGAGAAGCCATAAACGTTATCCAGCCCCGAGGCCAGAGCAGCCGCATACGTAGCGCCTGCAGTCGTGTCCCACGCAAGTATCTGAATCCATGCTGTGCCTCCACCAGCAACACCCGGAATCACCTGGGTGCCGCCGACGAAGTATCCCGCACCACCACCAGTCTGAAATGGTGCTGTTGCGATAGCCGTCAATGAATCTGCACTAGGCCCAGCCAGCAACTGTACTTGGTACTGCGCGCCTGCAAGCCTAGTTGTCCCGTCATTCTGGAAGATTGGCGCATTCACAGCTGCACCGGCGATATTTGCGAAGTTGACCGTGCCTTGTCCATAGGCGACGATACCAACTAGCAAGCAACTCAATGTAAGCAATGTTTTTTTCATAGGGTTTTCTGTTGTCTTTTTTGTTGTTCTACAAGGATGTTTTTTCTAACACGCGACACTAAGGTTTATGGCTCAACCGAGAATGTTCGTGTCCAATTTGCTTCCGCACCACTGAGCACCCAGAAACCTTCTCCCACAGCAGGACTAAGTTCCGGCACCCATGAGCCAAGGTACGTTGAGGAAACATACGCACCTTCTCGGTAGAAATAAACTGTATCACCAAACCCTGCAGGAAACTGCAGATTCTCCAACGTGTCAGATTGCGGCACCTGAGAGGACTTTAGTGAGAAGCCAGTCGGAATTGGATTCGACAATTCACCCTGTAAAACCTCACCAACGAACGTTACAGTGGAGGCAGCACCCGCCAAGTAAAACGCCCCAGTACCAGGTGCGAGTTCGAGATTCGGCGTCCAATTGCCCAAGTAAGTACTGCTGACGAATGCACCCGACTGATAAAGATAGATGGTGTCACCAAAACCTGCATCCGGAATTACTGTGTCAAGAGTATTGTCACCAGAACTTAGTGGGTTCGCGATAAGATTGAACCCTGTTGTCAGCGGGACATTAACGTAGCCAACAACGTTCAGCGAATAAACGTCGGATTGAGCCACTGAGGAGGCGAGTCCTGCGGCAAGGAAGGCAGCCGCAATTGCCAGTGTTTTTGTTCTCATTTGTTGTTTTTGTGTTACCGTGTGTAAGCAGACTATCCCAAATGGGTTGGCGACTGTCAACGGTTTTTTGGAGTTTTTTTGAACGTTTTCCGACCGCTCAAATTCAACCGAAGAGGTTTTGCATCGCAGACAGAACAGGCAATAAGCCAATCGGGATATGCATTGTTCTCAAGCAACCACCACGGATTGTTGGCAACGGCGCAAGAGACCGCTGCGGATTGCGGTTACTGGAGAATTATGCATTGGCCTGAAAGGTAATACAAGACCCAAACATGACGGCCGGCTCCAGACCTGTGAATTGGGCTGTGCGTCATGCAGAGCTTCGAAGCGTCCAATCCACAGTCAAGCCGTATCTCAATCAGAGAATTCTCTGAAGACAAGGAACTTGCCTATGGAATTACGATCCGACCCCTGTCATCTTCGATTGTCCACTTCTATTGCGGTATTGGAGGAGGTGACAGTGGAGTCGGTGGCAATGGCGGAAAAGCGGGGTTATTCCGGTTTTGTTCGCGTTGGACCTCCATCAAAACGATTTGTTCTTCAGGCGTAAGGACTTTCTGGGGAACTTGCGTGGTTTGCTGCGTTTGGAACTGGAGGCCAGAGGCCAACGAAGTAGCGGATGAGCCTCCACCCCGAATTGTTCGCTGCGGGATTGAGCCGGGCCTTCCACCAAGCGTCACGACACCGCCGGGAACGGGGGCGACAGGATTGGCGGCAGCCACAGGGGTCGGCACACCGGCGACTGGTCGCGTCACCCCGCCCGGGGGCGCCGTCACCGGCGGGGGAGCAGCACCTAATACCGGTTTATCCGCATCATCCTTCATGTTCAGAGTTTCCACCGTGCCGTGATTGTTGAATTTGACCGTGCCAGCGTTTTCATCAATCGCCACCACCTCGATCTCCCCTTGCCGTTCACCCTCGCTCAAAACGTAGGATTCATCCTTGGCGGGCTGACCGGGTTTGGCGGGAGTCTGAGATTTGAACAGCACCTGGCGGCGGCCCAGAATGGTGGTCAATCCCTGCAAGCGAATTTTAGGCGGTGGATCCTTCTTCACCAAGTCTTCGGGATTGGGAGGTGGGGGCGGCGGTTTCAGGCTGAAAACGTTACGGCCCACAATTGCTTCATAAGGATTGCCTGCGTCGTTGGGTGTGACCGCCATGCTACAATGAATCGAGGTCAGAAGGATTGCAGTGGTAAGGACGTCCGTCGCGGTTCTTGAGGTGCGCGACATGTTTGCCGTCCGCCACATTTGTTCCGGCGATGACTCAATAACTTTCATGGTCGAAATATACGTTTAGAGGTTCAAAACACCATTGCGAAGATTTGGTTTCGGCTTCGTCAAATGATTTCGACGACTCAGCACAAGCAACTGAGGGGATGCCGAAGAAGCGAACCGTGGGAGCAGAGTGGATTCGGATTGCAGGGCGGCGCGCTTGAGCATAGACAGGTGTGTATTGCGGAGAAGCGGCAAGGAGTTGTAACTGTTGCGTTCAGCGCTTGGTTGGAGGCATTGAGGGCGCGACTGGCCTCCTTAGCTGGAAACTGGGGGGAGTCAGTGTCGTATGAAGTCCTCTTGGAAACTGGGGGGATTCCAGCCAATCCGTCAACAAGTGAAGTTCAAGCGCAGTGAGGCCGGCACTGGATTTCCGGACGAACGAGAGTCGCTGCGAACCACTCCCAGTCACCACCGTCACGGAATTGCCCATCTTGCTACCTGCAGCGGTGAACCATGCCATGCTCGCGGATGCCTTGGGCATCTGAGCTTTCTGTGAAACCAACCGAAAAACTTGACCGAGGTAAATCCACGCATCCAGTCTGGTCTGAGTGATTTCCCAGTCGTAATAAACCAAATCTGGGTGACCAACCACACCTTCAAGCAATTCTGGTGGAATCGCATTGCTGCTCGGCAATCTGTCCCACAAGCCTGCAAAAATGAAATCCCCTTCTGGGGCGGAAACAGACTCCAACCTAGGAGCGACAAACGGTCCGCCGCCCCAAACCACGCCGCTTCTTCCGCTCAACTGTTCCAAGCGTCCCACTCCGTTGGTTGCAAGCCAATCATTTCCACGCTTCAGTATCACCGGCGTGGCGGATCGCAGGTGATTGCTGGACTCCGCGACAGGGACCGCCAGGTAAGTTTGCATGGGCGCACCTTGTTGCGCCCAAGTGAAAAACTGGTTCGGAACCAAGCCCGAAGTAAACTCTTTCCAGAAATCCAGTGATGCCAGCCAAGGCCGAATCCCACGAATCGCACTGAAACTCACCAAGGGATCGCGGACGAGATTGGTCGGGATGTTCCACGGTTCCAACTCCAATGACAGCGGCTCGGAAAAGGTCAATTCTCCCCGGGAGCGAACATTCTCGCCATCACCAATCACCGCCAGAGAAATCTGCGGCCAGGCTTTTGGCAACTCCCAGTTCAGTGTTAAAGCCTCGCTCACTCGGCGCAAATCCAGGTTGGCCTCCAGCCAGTAATTAGTCGTGCGCGAGCCAAAGGGCGCGCCGTCCCGGTCAATCCGCGCCATCACGTCCCGGAGCAACGCGTTGGTATTTTGACCCGCGGCCAACAGCGTCCACTCGCCCACCCGCGCCAATTCAATCAAATTAGGCGGATCGTGTTTCTTCAACAACCATCCGACACGTCCCGCTGATGGCGGTGAGACCCGAAGACCCGTCAACGATTCCAACGCGGTCGCGAGGTTCGTCTGCCACAGCCCGGCGCTCTCGTTTGTCAATCGGATGGCCAAGGCGAATTCTCCCGGCTGGCTTCGGGCGTGGGAAACTTCAAAATAAGATTCCTCCCGCACCAAATCCTCAAGCAACGGCCGCAACAAGGCCCGTGGCGCATTGGTCACGGCGGCTTCACCCTTCCAGAACCGCCACGGCGCGACCGCGAGTTTGTCGAGCGTCTGTCCTTCAAGCCGGCTGCTCTCAGGCAGATTCCATATACCCATGAAATAGGCCGCGTTGGTTTCCCGTGCGAGCCGCTGCTTTCCCAACCAATGAATTCGCGCGACGGTTTCCGCGCCCTGCGAGCCAGAAGAGCCTGCCGCGGCAGATTCGGATTTCTGGCAGCCTGCGTTCGGGGCCACCAGAAGCAGAGCCAGCAGACCAAGGTTGATGCGTCGCATGTCCATAGTGCGGGGTCTAATGCCAGAGAACCTACGATTGCGCAAATCGAAACCGAGCGCATGCGGCAATGATGCCAGGGTGTTTTGAGGCGTGGTTGGAAGGCAAGCTTGGTGGGACTGGTCTTAAAAAGTGAAAGGCGAGGCTTGCCGGGGACTTGGGCGCTGACGAATCGCAGCTACTGTCGAATGACAAGGATTGCATCGAACAGCGCGCCAGCGTTTGGAGTGCGGTGGCTTTAGCACCGCTGTCGCAGGACGTGGGACATTCGCAAACACGAGGACTCACCTCACCGCCGGGGGAAAAAACGCCGCTGAAGACGAGCGCACTCCAAACGCTTCGCGTCCGGCGAGGATGGGCTTGAATTCCGAGGCGTGATTGAAGGGCGAGGTGGTGAGGCCATCTTAAAAGTGGTGAAAGGCGGGGATTGACGGGGACGCGGGCGCGGATGTGGAAGCCTTTTGCGAATCGCGGCGGCCGGGGCGAGGGTCAGGTCTCGCAGCTCCGCTCGACTCGCTTGGAGCTGGGCTTGAGGGTTCAATACACGAACCAGCGGTGAACATGTCGCAGCCAGCCCCGTTAGGGGCGACATCTTTGTAGAACCGAAACCACCAAACGCCCCAAGCCCCGTCAGGGGCGGCATCAAGGAAACGCGACACGGCTACACGCGGATTGGAGATTCGCGAAAGGGGTGGCAATATGTCGCCCCTACGGGGCTGGGGGCTTTATGTTGGGCGTGGTGCTACAAAGATGCCGTCCCTAACGGGACTGGCGACGGGCTAACGACGCGGGCGCGAAAATGGTGAAAGGTGAGGATTGACGGGGACGCGGGCGCGGGTGTAGAAGCCTTTCACGAATCGCGGCGACCGGAGTTCGCCCCATGAGAGAGGCAGACAACCGTGAGGTCGGTGACGTTCTCTCACGGGCCGAGAGTCAGGTTTCGCAGTTCCGCTCGACTCGCTTGGGCGGGGCTTGAGGGTTCAACGCGCGAACCGGAACTACCAGCGACTAAGAAGTCATGTCACCTCTAGCCTTACTCTTGATCGCGATCATAATCGCCCTGCCAACCGCCTGGCTGGCTTCGGAGTTCCGAGACAACCGTATCTTGCGAATCACCTTGGGAATTCTGGCAATCGGAGTAACCGCCACGTGCGTTTGGACACTAAACGCAGTCCTCACGCGCTTCAACTACAACGCTTGGTATGGCAGTGCGACAGGTGACTTGATTCGAACATCACTGGCTCAAATCGAAGACGGCCATCTTGACCGTGTGCTTAAAGTCTGGCGCGGCTTCGACCAGCAATATAAACCGAGCTACGAGAACCGTGCCAACTACAAGGGGCTCGTGGAGGAAGCGACGCGCCGGATGCGGGGGGATGTTCCGATTGATGCGGGATCACCTTGGGATGCTTCGGTGTTCCGGTCAGATACTTGGGTAGGTCATTGGGAAGATGATTACGGATATTGGATTGTCATTAATGATCTCGGGCGACCATTCGACATTGTCCGGTCAGGTGATCCGCCAACCAAGATGCACTCTGTGACTGTTTCGCTGGACTTCACCGTTCTCAAATTCAAAGAGGGAGATCAGTGGTCGCACACGCTTACTCTCACAAACAAGTTTGAAGCGAGTCATGATTAGTTCAATCTTCAGAAGGGCTCAACGTGGGAGACACGTCCACTGTACAAGCTCATCAGAGCGTCAGACGAGCAGAAGAAGATGATACACCAGAAAGACCCGGCTGCCTTTCCTCCCTGAGCCATGAACCACTTATGAAATACCCCCTCCGCCTCGGCCTGTTCGGCATCGGCCTTGACACGTACTGGCCGCAATTCAAAGGCTTGAAAAACCGGCTCACGGGTTATCAGCGGCTCATCGCTTCCCGCATTCGCGCGAGCGGCGTGCAGTTGGTTGACGCCGGGTTGGTGGACAGTCCGGCCAAGGCGCGCTTGGCGGCGTCGTTGTTCCGTCGCGAGGAGGTGGATTTGATTTTTCTCTATGTGTCCACTTACGCGTTGTCGTCCACGGTGCTGCCGGTGGTGCAGGCCGCGCGCGTGCCGGTGGTGGTGCTGAATCTTCAGCCTGTGCCGCAACTGGATTACGCGCGGTTCAACGCGCTGGGCGACCGCGGCTTGATGACGGGCGTGTGGCTGGAGCATTGCCAGGCGTGTTCCGCGCCGGAGATCGCGTGCGTGTTCAATCGCGCCAACATCCCGTATCATCTGGTGACGGGCCATCTCGCGGACGAGGAGGCGTGGGCGGAGATTCAGGATTGGGTGGACGCGGCGAAGGTCGCGAGCGCGCTGCGCCGGAATCGCGTGGGCGTGCTCGGCCATTATTACTGCGGAATGCTGGACGTTTACAGCGACATGACGCAGCAATCCGCCGCGTTCGGAAATCACTTCGAGCTGATCGAGATGTGCGCGTTGCACAAGTTGCGCGAGGCGGTGACGGCCCGACAGGTGGAGTCCAAGCTGAAACAATTCCGCCGCGAGTTCGCGGTGTCGCCGGAGTGCGAAAAGGGCGAACTGATCCGCGCGGCGAAAACTTCCTGCGCGCTGGATGCGTTGGTGAAGCAGCACGATCTCGGCGCGCTGGCGTATTACTACGAGAGTGAGGACGGCACCGCGTATCGCGACATCGTCACGTCGGTAATCGCGGGCAACACGTTGCTCACGGGCCACCACGTGCCGGTGGCGGGCGAGTGCGAGATCAAGAACGTGCAGGCGATGAAGATCATGGACTTGTTCGGCGCGGGCGGGTCGTTCTCGGAATTTTACCTGGCGGACTTCAAGGACGACGTGGTGTTGCTCGGTCACGACGGGCCGGCGCATTTCGCGATTGCGGAAGGGCGCGTGGGTCTCGTGCCGTTGCCGGTGTATCACGGCAAGCCGGGCAAGGGCCTTTCGATTCAAATGACCGTGAAGCACGGGCCAGTGACGTTACTGTCGGTGGTGCAGGGCGCGGGCGGGAAGCTGTCGTTGCTGGTGGCGGAAGGCGAATCGGTGGCTGGAGCGGTGCTGCAAATCGGGAACACGAACAGCCGCTACCGCTTCAGCATCGGCGCGAAGCAGTTCATGAACGAGTGGTCCAAAGCCGGTCCCGCGCATCATTGCGCGATTGGCGTGGGGCACATTGCGAACAAGATCGAGAAGCTGGGGGCGTTGGCGGGATTGGAGGCTCGAAGAGTTTGCTGAGGGGAACATCGAACATTCAACATTCAACGCTCAACCTCGAAGGAACCCCCGCACGCGGCACGGTTGGATGTTGGACGTTGAATGTTGAATGTTGGGTTCTTGAACCTATCTCCCTCACCCCGGCCCTCTTCTGCTGGGGGAGGGAGAATCGCTCTCAGTCTCACGACAAATCGGATGACGGAATGTGCCGGAAGTCGTAGAAAGACTCAGAACGGACGAAAGCTGTTCCCGCTCTCAGCGGGAGAGGGCAAGGGTGAGGGTGAGTCGTGCGGACGCCGTAAACCCTATTTGTGCGCCGAGTTATTGAGTCATCATCAGAGATCTTTGGAGGGAGATTATGAACGGGACAAAACGGACATCGGGATTGGCCGCCATCATCGTGCTGACGGCCAATGTGGTTTGTGGTGCGTTGCAGCCGAAACAACTGGAATGTGAATACCGCGCAAATCCGCTCGGCATTGACACCCGGACACCGCGATTCAGTTGGATTCTTCAGAGCGACCGAAACTCTGAACGCGGCCAGGGACAGACGGCTTACCACCTGCTCGTCGCCTCCAGCGAAAGGCTTTTGAAGCCAGGCAAGGCTGACCTGTGGGACAGCGGCAGAGTTGAGTCCGATCAAAGCATCCTCATCCCTTACGCCGGCAAGCCGCTGGTCGCGCGGCAACGCTGTTTTTGGAAGGTCCGCGTCTGGGACGTGAACGGCAGGGGCTCGGCTTGGAGCGCCACCGCCACATGGACCATGGGATTGCTCAGTCCCGAGGATTGGTTGCCCGCGCAGTGGATTGGCGGTGCCAGCGATTCGCAGTCAGGCTTGAGCGATTGTGTCTGGGTTTGGGCCTGCGAACCGGACGCGAACGGGAAATTCCCTCCCGGCAGGCGTTACTTCAGAAGGCGCTTCTCAGTTCCTTCGGGCGTGAACGTCGCCAAGGCGCGTGTAGTCATGACGGCAGACAACAGCTTCACCCTGTTCATCAACGGAACGACGGCGGTGACGGGTGACCGATGGGAGACAGCATTCGAAGGCGAAGTAACAGCGCTGCTTGTGGCTGGCGAAAACGTGCTGGCGGTGGAGGCGGGCAATGCCGGTTCGACACCGAACGAGGCGGGCTTGATTGGCAAACTGGAAATCCAACTCACCGACGGGCGAACGCTGGTCGTGCCGGTGGACGGTTCCTGGAAAGCCAGCGACCGCGCAACGGGAGGCTGGCACAGCGCGGCTTTCGAAGATGCTACGTGGCCGACCGCGCGCGTGCTGGGGCAATACGGCGCGCAACCGTGGGGCGAGATCAGTCAGGCATCACCGCCGCCTCCGGTGTTTCGCCGCGAGTTCGAATTGGGCAAGCCCATCCGGCGGGCGACGGTTTTTGTATGCGGCCTCGGGCATTACGAACTTCGGCTGAACGGCCAGCGCGTGGGCGATCAGGTGATTGACCCCGGTTGGACGGATTACCGCGACACCTACCTTTACAGCACGTACGACGTCACGAGGCAATTGGAGCGTGGGCCGAACGCTTTCGGCGTCATGTTGGGCAACGGGATGTACAACGTCGTGGGCGGACGCTACGTGAAATTCCGTGGTTCATTCGGCCCGCCGAAGGTGATCTTGCAGCTTCACGTTGAACACACCGATGGGAGTACCACCGTGGTGGGCACCGATGAGAAATGGAAGACCGCCACCGGGCCGATCACTTTTTCCTGTGTCTATGGCGGGGAGGATTACGACGCGCGGCTGGAAACGCCCGGTTGGGATCGTCCGCGATTCGACGATGGCAACTGGCAAGCCGCGCAAATCGTCGCGGGGCCGGGTGGGACGTTGCGCGCTCAAGCTGCGCCGCCCATCAAAGTCATCGAGGAGTTTACACCGGTGAAGATCACGGAGCCGGAGGCCGGTGTTTTCGTTTATGATCTGAAACAAAACGTTTCCGGCTGGCCCCAACTCACCGTGCGCGGCCCGTCAGGGGCGACAGTCAAAATGATTCCGGGTGAATTGCTGGGCGACACCGGGCTGGTTTCGCAACGCAGTTCCGGCGAGCCAGTATCGTTTTCCTATACCCTTCGCGGAAACGGCGTTGAAACCTGGTCGCCGCGCTTTTCATACTATGGTTTTCGCTATGTGCAGGTGGAGGGAGCGCAAGCCGGGAGCACCGGTCTCGCTGCCGACGGATTTCAACATTCGAGCCCGCGCCAGACACCTGCAAGGATGGCGGCACTTCCGGCAACGCAAACGCCACGGGTGCTCGAATTGAAAAGCCAGTGGCTGCACAGTTCCGCAGAAGTCGTCGGCGATTTCGAGTGCTCGAATCCACTGATCAACCAGATTCACAAGCTCATCCTCGCGGCCATCCGCTGCAATCTGCAAAGTGTGCTCACGGATTGTCCGCATCGCGAGAAGCTCGGCTGGCTGGAGGTCTCGCATCTGCTCGGGCGCGGTATCATGTTCAATTTCCGCACGCCCACGTTCTACGCGAAGGTCTCGCAGGACATGCGCGAGTCTCAGTTGGACAATGGTCTGGTGCCGGACATTGCCCCCGAATACACGGTGTTCAGCGGCGGCTTTCGCGATTCACCGGAATGGGGCAGCGCCGTGGCTTTCAATCCGTGGCAGGTCCGGCAGTTCTATGGAGATTCCAGTCTGCTCGAACTTCATTACGACGTGATGGCACGCTATGTTGCTTACTTGGGCAGCAAAGCGACCAACCACACTGTCGCGCATGGCCTGGGCGATTGGTACGACATCGGGCCACGTGATCCAGGACCGTCGCAACTGACTTCCTTTGGGCTCACGGCCACGGCGATTTATTTTGGTGATCTGGTCATTGTTGCCGAGACGGCGCGCCGGTTGGGCAAACTCGAGGAAGCAACGCGGTATGAGAAACTGGCCGCCGAAGTTCGCGCGGCCTTCAATGCGCGTTTCTTCCATCCTGACACCGGCCAATACGATACCGGCAGTCAGACGGCACAAGCCATGCCGCTGGTGCTGGATTTGGTGCAAGCGGCTCATCGCGACACCGTGCTCGCATCCTTGGTTCGTTCGATTCAGGCCAACGGCAACCGGGTCACGGCGGGCGACGTGGGTTTCATGTATGTGGTGCGGGCCTTGACGAAAGCAGGGCGCAGCGACGTGCTTTACGACATGGTCACCCAGACGAATGGACCGGGTTACGCCGATCAACTGCGCAAAGGCGCGACCACGCTGACCGAGGCGTGGGATGCGAATCCAAACTCGTCCCACAACCATTGTATGCTCGGTCACGCGGAGGAATGGTTTTACACCGGCCTCGCCGGCATTCGTCCTGATCCGTCCGCCCCCGGGTTCAAGAGAATCATCATCCGACCCGCGGTCGTTGGCGATTTGAAGTGGGTGAAGGCGCGTCACGATTCGCCCTATGGCCGCATCGCCTCTGCGTGGCGGCGGGAGGGCCGCAAGCTGACGATGGAGGTGGAGATTCCTCCGAATACGACGGCGACAATTCACGTTCCCGCGCTGGATTCGCTCGCGATGCGCGAAGGCGGAAGCGCGCTGGCCAAGGTTCGTGATGTGAAATGGCTCCGCGCGGAACCTGGCGTGACGGTCATTGAGGCCGGCTCGGGGCAGTATCGCTTTACCAGCGAACTGCCGGTGCCATGAAGTTCGGGGAGTCGTCGGCCCGCTCGAAACCGAATGAATTGCACCCATCTTGATCGCTCAGGCAGCACTTGATCGCCGGGCAAAATGTCGGCACCAAACCACGAGATAACACTCCATGACCATTCGCGCATTCAAGCTGAAGCTCAAGCCGGGTTGCGAAGCGGAATACCGGCGGCGGCACGACGAACTCTGGCCGGACCTCGCGGCGCTGCTCCGGCAGTCGGGCATCTCCGATTACTCCATCTTCCTCGACGAGGAAACGCTCACGCTCTTCGCCGTGCAACGACTGGCGGAAGACCACACGCTGGTGGCATTGCCCCAACATCCGCTCATGCGCCAATGGTGGGCATCCATGGCGCCGCTCATGGAAACGAACCCGGATCATTCTCCGCAAGAGGTTGATCTGAGGTTATGCACGACGTCGTAAGTCCGATCCGCCGGCTGTGGGCAGCCGGCCTACAAAACCTTGTAGGCCGCGTGCCCTCACGCGGCGTTACTTCTGACGTTGTGTATAGTCTTCCATCTGGACTGAGAGGCCGAGGCCAATCCCTAGCTCCGGTTTCGCCAGTGAGGGCAGGAGTGCAGTGATGCAGCGCCGCTCTTGGCCAGCCCCCTGCGGCGAGTCAAGCAGTGCTGGGAGCATAACTACCAATCCTTGAGGCGTCGGCCGCCGCGGGGAGGTTTCTCCGGCGGTTTGAATTGCAGGAACTTCTCCTCGCCTGTTTGCGCGTCCAACAACTGTCGCGCTTCCTGCGGAGTCATGGCTTGCGGGGCGGTCGGAGTGGCCGGCGGGGATTCTTCCTGCTCTCCGGATTTGCCTTCCTGCTGGTCTTCCGGCGAAGCAGCCGGCTGTTGCTGGGGTTCCGATTGCGGCGATTGATCGTCCGGTTGCGGCTGGGACGATTGATTCTGCTCCTGCTGGTCTTGTGGGTCCTGCTGGTCCGGCTCCGACTGTGATTGATCTTGCTGATCCTGTTGGTCCGGCTGCTGGTCTTGATTCTGATTCTGCTGCTGTTGCTGTTGCTGCTGCTTCAACTCCTCCAGGCGTTGTTTGACGAAGTCTCGATTGAACTTCGCATCCGCGTCCTGGGGATCGAGTTTCAACGTGCCGTCGTAGAGCTTGAGCGCGTTTTGCCACAGTTCGGATTTCTGGTTCGGGTCCGTCGCACTGTCGCCGAGCCGATAAAGCGTGTTGCCCAGATTGTAATAGGCCGACTGCTGAAGCTGCAAATCCTGCGCCGTCAGTGCTTCGCTAAAATGTTTTGCCGCTTCGTCAAACTGCTGGTTTTGATAAGCGGCGGCGCCCGCGTTGAAATGCAGCCGTGGGTCGTCAGCTTTGCGTTGCAGCGACCGCTGGTATTCCTTCAACGCCTCGTCGTACTTGCCGGATTGATACTCGCGCAATGCGCTCGAAGGAGATCCGACGATCGTGGTAGGCAGGAGCAGCAGGACCAGCGCGGTGGCGACCGGACGCGACACCGCATCCGAGCGTCCCGCCAGCGCCCCGGCCCGTTGGGAGGGGCGCTTGCGCTCCGGCAGCAACATCTCCAGGAACAACAGCAGAATCGCGATTCCCAGCGGCCAGTGATAACGCTCGTGCTGGCGTTTGATCAGGCGCGTGGTTTGATCGCTCTTGGGTAACGGCGCCAGGCCCTTTTCATATAGCGTATCAATGCTTTTCGCGCCGCGCAGGGGCAGATAGAAGCCGCCTTCTGTCGCGCCGGCGATTTGCTGGAGCAAAGGTTCGTTGAGCCGCGATTTCACCACGTTGCCGTCCGCATCGCGGATGTAATCCATGCGTCCTTTGAGGTCCTTGATGCGGAGCAATTCGCCCTCCGGCGTGCCGATGCCGATGGTGAAGATACGCAGCCCTTCCTTGGCGGCTTCGCGGGCGGCCTCGAGCGCGCCCTCGTCGTTGTCCTCCCCATCCGTGAAAAGGACGAGCACTTTGTGGTTGTCGCCTTCCTTGAAAGCGGTGCGCGCCGTGTGGATGGCTTCGGCCAGCGCGGTGCCGCCTTGGGAAATGGTGTTGACGTCGAGCGCGTCCACGCTTTGGCGGAACACGGTGTCGTCAATGGTCAACGGACATTGTAGAAAGGCGCTGCCGGCAAACGCCACCAAACCCAACCGGTCGGACCGTGCCTGTTGCATCAAATCCAGCGCCGCAAGTTTCGCCCGGGTCAGGCGGTTCGGTGCAATGTCCTCGGCCAGCATGCTCTTGGAGGTGTCAATGGCCACAACGATGTCGAGTCCGCGCTGTTTGGTTTCCTCCCAGGTGAACCCCCACTGTGGTCTGGCCAGCGCCAGGAGCGTGAAGACCACGGCGAGGGCGAGGCACCACAGGCGCAGCTTTTGGCGCGCGGCAGAGACTCCAGAAATCAAACCGGGTAACAGCCGCGCCTGAATGAACTGCGCCATCAGTCGTTGCCGCTCGCGCCAGGCCCACCAGAAGAACACCGCGAGCACCGGCGGCAACACCAGCATCAACCAGAGAATATGACCGTGCGCAAAATTCATGGCAGCCTCCGAAACACCGTCTGGCCCAAGGTAATCTCGACCAGCAGAATCGCCAGTCCCGCGGCAATGATCCAGCCGAACAACTCGGTGTGCCGCGCGTAACGCTTGACCTCGGCCTCTGTTTTTTCCAAGGCATCAATCTCCGCGTAAATTGCCTGAAACCGTTCCGCGTTGTCGGCGCGATAGTATTTGCCTTCGGTCCGTTCCGCGATCTGCGTGAGTGTCTCCTCGTCAATGTCCACGGGTTGCATCTGATAGCCTCGCCGGCCAAACATGTCCACCGTGGGCATGGGCGCTTCACCGCGCGTGCCAACGCCGATGGTATAAACCTTCACGCCCAGCGCCTGGGCGGCTTCGGCAGCCGTCAGGGGCGCAATCTTGCCCGCGTTGTTCACACCGTCGGTCATCAGGATCACAATTTTGCTCTTGGATTGGAGTTCGCGCAAGCGGTTGACGGCGGTGCTGAGAGCGGAACCAATTGCCGTCTGATTGGCGGGAATGGTGCCAATTTCCAGACGGTTGAGGGTTTCCAGCAGAAAGTCGTGATCGAGGGTCAAGGGCGTGGCCGTGTAGGCTTCCGTGGCAAACACCACCAGCCCGATGCGGTCGTTCGGGCGCTTCGCAATGAAGGCTTTCAGTACTTCGCGCGCCATGATCAAGCGGTTCACCCGCTGGCCGCGAATCTCGAAATCCTCCGCCGCCATGCTCCCGGACAAATCGAACGCGACGACGATGTCCACGCCGCTGGCGGTGATCTTGGAGGTGTCCACCTGGGTCAGCCGCGGCTGCGCCAGGGCGATGATGAACAATGCGAGCACCAACCAGCGCAGTGCGGACAGAAATCCGCCCGCGCGGGAACGCGTAAGGTTGAGGACACTTCGCACCAACTGAACTGAGGAATAAACGAAAGCCGGTGGCTGACCGCGGCGTCCCTTTAGCCACGCCGCGAGTGGCAACAGCAACAGCAAGAACAGGAGATATGGATGGGCGAAGGTCACGCGGAATTGGTGATTTACGATTTTCGATCCAGGATTTCCAAATTCAATTCGGTTGTGCTCTGCGCGTTTGCGGCTTCAGCCTTTGGTTCGATCGGTTCGGTTTCCTCCACCAACCGTAGTGCCGCGCCGTGCAAATCGCGCAGTTCCGGCTCGCCGGGTTCAAAGCGGGCAAACTTCACCAGGTCGCAACGTTGCAGGAAATCGCCGAGGCTGTCCTTCTGATCGCGCGTCAGCCGGTCCGTGCTCCGCAATTCATGCAGAAACTCTTCCGTGGTGCGTTCGGGCGCGTGAAACTCGAAGCGCTGCTCCAGATACTGGCGCAGCGTGTCTGAAACCAGAATGCAAAAGGGCTTCGGCTGGCCAAGAAGCGCGAGCGCCTCCTGCAACCTCTGTTTCGCGCGAATGTGCGCGGGCACGGGCGGCACAACTGGGACCTGCAACTGCCGCTTCCGCCAGTAGCGCCATAGCGCATAAAGCACCGCGGCAAGCGCCAGTCCCGCCAGGGTCCACCAAAGCCATTCCCATCCGCTGGGAATCTCCACCGGCGGCTTGATGTCGCGGATGTCATTGGCGTTGGTGACAACTGAGGTTGTTTGATTCGTGGCCATGCTCCAGTCTTTGCGCTCTACCTCAACCGCCGTTTCTCGCGTGTCTCGAAAAACTTCGCCAACGCCGCGCCGTAAGGTTGATCCGTGCGCAGTTGAATCGCATCAATGCCCGCCGAGCGGAAGAGCCGCGCCAGGTCGGATTGCGCTTTCGTCTGACGCTCGGCGAAAGCCAATCGCTTGCGCAGATCGCCCGTGTGCAACTCGACTACTTCGCCGGTTTCAGCGTCGCGCAGCACCAGTCGCCCCAAGGCGGGAAGTTCCAGTTCGAAACGATCCGTGATCTGGACGGCCACGACATCGTGACGGCGATTCGCCTGCTTGAGCATTGTGAAGGATGCTTGGGCGAGCGATTCGAGCAACATCATCTGCGGCCTCAACTGCCGGCGCTGTTGGCCCTTGGATTCCGCCGGCGAACCGATGAAGTCCGAAATCACCACCGCTACCGCGCGATGCCGCGTGACGTGCATCAGAAATTCGAGCGCGGCGTTCAAATCCGTGCCGCGTCGCTTCGGCTCGAAGAACAGCACTTCTCGAATCACGCGCAGCACGTGGCTGCGGCCTTTGCGCGGCGGGATGAATTTCTCGACCTCGTCACTAAAGAGGATGAGGCCGACCTTGTCATTGTTGCGGATGGCGGAGAAGGCGAGCACGGAGGCGATCTCGGCGGCGAGTTCGCGCTTGGACTGATCCCGCGAGCCGAACAGGCCCGAGCCGCTCACGTCCACGACGAGCATGAGCGTGAGTTCGCGTTCCTCGACGAATTTTTTGATGAACGGATGGTTCATGCGCGCGGTAACATTCCAGTCAATGGCGCGCACGTCGTCGCCGGGCTGGTATTCGCGCACCTCGTCGAAGTTCATGCCCTGGCCCTTGAAGACGGAATGGTATTGGCCCGCGAGCGTTTCGGTCACGATGCGGTTCGTGCGAATCTCGATCTGGCGGATTTTTTTGAGAATCTCGCGGGGGATCATGAGCAACGTGATGCGTGATGCGTGATGCGTGATGCGGAAAACCCGGCTTGCACGCGTAAGCCTGCGGAGTAAATTCGCGCCATGACCGTTGCCGAAATTATTGAACAAATCCGGCCGCTGCCAGCGAAAGAGAAGCAGCAGGTTTTGGAAAGCTTGTGGAACGAATTCCAAGACGAGCTTGAAGCGTATGACCCTGACCTGACGCCAGAGCAACTCACGGAACTCAAGCGGCGCGAAGAAGAAGCTTTGAAAAATCCCGGACGAGGAATTCCAGCAGAGCAAGTCTTTGCCGAAATCGAGGAACGGCTTGCGCAACGCCGGCAGTAAGCGGGAACGAAGTTTGTTTCACGACCTCCCTCATCCCGGCCTTCTCCCCAAGGAGAAGGGGAAACGCTCCCCGCGTCATTGGAAAAACCTGCGGCTGAATTGATCGGACCGACTGGCGAATACACCGAAAGCGTGACTGGTTGAAATCCTCTCCTGGGGGAGAGGACACAGGTGAGGGCGGGCCAAAGCACTAACTCGGTCACGATACGGTTCGTGCGAATCTCGATCTGCCGGATGTTTTTGAGAATCTCGCGGGGAATCATGGAAAACACCCTCAATGTTTTTCAACCAGAGCGGCGAGGGAAAATTCCTTAACAATTTTACCGGTTTCAACATCTACAACTGACAACAACTTTGAACGACGCGCAACGGTGTAAAGGTTTTCGGTCTTATTCTCTGATACTCTTGTGAGCGCAGGAAGACAGAAAAGGAATCGTCCATCCGAAGAGAACGCAACATTCATATCATCTTTCAAAGCGACGATCTTTGACTTGGCTTGCTCTGGAAGCGTTGCGATTTCCAGATGACCTTGCTGAAAGAAAACCTGAAGTTTCCCGTCATCTGAAACGGCTTTGAGCATTCCAAACTGCACGTTCTTTCTCCGCCACACCTCCTTGCTGGCTTTTGCAGAAAGGGCTACGAGGTCGGCGGCGTTGTCTTTCTCCTCATCAGATAGATACACGACAACATACGGTAAAACAGGTTTGTCAGGCCAATAACCGGGTTCGGCGAACTTGCCTTTCGGAACGAGCCAATCCCAAACCAATTTGCCCGATTGATTTCTGGCGCGCAGATGTTTGTCGCGACAGAAATTGACGTAGCACTGCCCATCCGCCAGCGCAATTGTGCCAGTTTGTACATCATCGTCGGTTTCGGAACGCCACAAAGTTTTGCCAGTAGATGTATCTACTGCTGCCACTACAGCATTATTTGGTGGGCTATCAGCAAGAATGAGTGTGGCAGTCGTTCCAACGAAGCCGCAAATGCTGGGTTTGGCAAGTTCGACCTGGGAATCATTTACTAGCTTACCAGAAGCATCGCAGCTAGTAACCGTTGTAGAGAAGTTATCACCAACGAGAACCCCAGCGCCGGTGAGGACCGTAAGCGCTACGTGTGGGTGACGTGCCGCAACCAAATTGTTGACCGGATAGGCTACTTCGCTGGTTGGTAATTTGTACCGACTGAGTATTATTCCTGAAGAATAGTCCCAGACTGCCACGCTGCCATTTCTTGATACCGTTATTAAGTTTGAATGCGTCACTGAAAACCAGAGGATCTCTTGAGGATCATAAACGGCATTTGGCGGAGCGATTTGCAGCGCTTGAGTATGGATAGCAAGCAACCATGCGGTTGCTGTGGTGACGAAGGCCTTCTGAATTTTACGCGAACTCATGGCAGCATTGATGTTCTACTGGTCACGGCACGGGCAGTTCATCAAAGATTTTCTGGATGACCGTTTCGCTGGTCATCCTCATGCGGCTGTTTCCAAGCGCCGTAGGCGTGACATCTTTGTAGAAATTAAACCCAAACAAATTTAAGCCCCGTAGGGGCGGCATATTCTGGCCGTCAATTTTCATTGGTCCTGTAAATTTCTTGGCCGTCGGTCGCAATTAATCATTTCGTTTCCAATATATCGCTCCTACGGAGCTTGAAATCTCTCTCCTGCTTCGTTGTTCTACAAATATACCGCGCCTACGGCGCTCTGATTTGTCTCACGTGTTGGCATTTATATTGACGCTACACCTACGGTGCTTGGTCGGTTTTGAAAATGTATTTCGGGTCGTATTCCACGCCGAACTTTTCCAGCAACGCTACATATTCGTCGCGCAACGATTTCTTCGCGTGATGCTCCTGCTGGTTCTGGATGTATTGAATCACCGTGTCGAGTTGCGAGCGCGCGTGTGAGAACGCGCCAAATCCTTCCTGCCATGAAAATCGGCCCATCACCCAGCGCTTCTCGTTAATGAATTTGGACGAACCCGCCTTCACGTCGCGCACCAAATCGGACAGCGCTGCGTCCGGCCGCAGACCGATGAGCATGTGCAGATGGTCGGGCATGTTGTTTATCGCGATCAATTTGTGTTTCTGCGCGGTGACGATGCCGGTGATGTATTTCTGTAATTCGTCGTTGTGTTCCGACGCGATGAGGCATTGGCGACCTTCAACGGCAAACACAACGTGCATGTAAATTTGCGTGTAGGTGTTTGCCATATGGCTTCTTGCGATATGCCGCTCCTACGGAGCTAAAATCATTTCTCGTTTCGCGATTCTACAAAGATGTCGGCCCTACGGGCCTTTGGTTCCTCGTTCGTCTTCACGGCACGGGCAGTTCGTCAAAGATTTTCTGGATGACCGTTTCGCTGGTTTTTTCCTCGGCCTCGGCTTCGTAGGTGATGGCCACGCGGTGGCGCAACACGTCCATGCCGATGCTCTTCACGTCCTGCGGCGTCACGTAGCCGCGGCCTTTGAGAAACGCGTAGGCTTTCGCCGCCAGCGTCAGGCAAATGGTCGCGCGCGGAGAGGCGCCAAGCTGGATGAAGTCTTTCACCTCGATCTTGTAGGTCTCCGGCTCGCGCGTGGCGCAGACGAGGTCCACGATGTATTCCTTCACTTTGTCGTCAATATAGATGTCGTTGATCACCTCGCGGGCTTTGAGAATGTCCTTGGGATCCACCACGGCACGGGCAGCGGGGGTGCCGGTGGTTCGCGCCATCAGGTCCAGAATCTGCCGCTCTTCGCCGCGCGACGGATAGCCGATCCTGAGCTTGAGCATGAAGCGGTCAACCTGCGCTTCGGGTAGTGGATACGTGCCCTCCTGTTCGATGGGATTCTGCGTAGCCAGCACCAGAAAGGGTTCGTCGAGTTTGTAGGTCTGGTCGCCGATGGTGACCTGTTTTTCCTGCATGGCTTCGAGCAACGCGCTTTGCACCTTGGCGGGCGCGCGGTTGATTTCATCGGCCAGGATCAGATTGGCAAAGATCGGTCCTTTGCGGGTGCTGAAGCCGCCCGATTGCGGATTGTAGATCTGCGTGCCGATGACGTCGGCGGGCAGCATGTCCGGCGTGAATTGCAGCCGCGAGAATTTGGCGTGAATGCAATTGGCCAGCGATTTGACGGAGAGTGTTTTGGCCAAGCCGGGCACGCCTTCGAGCAGGACATGGCCGTTGGCAAGCAGTCCGATGACCAGCCGTTCAACCAGGTATTGCTGGCCGACGACGACTTTTCCGAGTTCACTGAACAATGGGTGCGTGAACGCGCCGGCTTCCTTGACGGCCGCGTTGATGGCGGAGATTTCTGAGTTCATTTTTGCTGATTTTACAGACGGATGGACAGCGAAGCCAGCCTGCGTGTTCAAGAGAAATGCAAATCCAGACGAGCAGACCGGCCACCTCACCAAAAAACGAAGTGGACGTCGCCGCCGGCGTCATCAGAGTCGGCCGCGTGCGTCCGCAATGTCGCGGGCGATCTGAGATTTCAGGGCGTCAAGGTTTGCGAAACGCTGTTCGTCGCGCAGTTTCTCGACAAAGGCAACTTCGAGTTCCTGACCGTAAAGATCCCCGGCAAAATCCAGCAGGTGAACTTCCACCCGCGGCTGAACGGATGAATTGGCCAACGTGGGACGATGGCCGATGTTCAGCACGGCCCGATGCCGCTGGCCGCCGACACTGGCATGAGCAGCATAGACGCCGGTTGGGGGCAACGCTAGTCCGCTGACGTCGAGATTGGCGGTGGGAAAGCCAAGTTTCTGTCCGAGTTGGTCCCCACGAACGACGTGGCCGGCGAGCGAATAGGTGCGGCCAAGCATCTGGCTGGCGACGTCCAATTCGCCGGCCCGAATGGCTTCGCGAATGCGCGTGCTGCTGATGGTTTGCGCATCGAGTGCCACCGCCGCCAGCCCATGCACCGTGAACTGCAGTTCGGCACCCAGTTGCCGGAGCAGGGCGACGTTGCCGCTGCGCCGGTGGCCAAACGTGAAGTCCGCGCCGACGCAGACGCTGTGGATCCGACCCAGGTCGCGCGCAAGCTGCCGGATGAAGGTTTCGCCGGTTTGCTCGCTGAAGGCGCGGTCGAAATGGACCAGTAGCAGCGCGTCGCTGCCCAGGGATTCAATCGCGCGAATTTTCTGGGGCACTGAATAGATGAGCGGCGGCACGCGATCCGGGGCGACCACAGCGTTTGGATGCTGATCAAACGTCAGCACCAGGGCGAGGGCGCCGTGCTGGCGCGCGTCGGCGATGGTCTGACGGATGATCTGTTGATGACCGAGATGAACGCCATCAAAGACGCCAATGGCCAGACAGGACTTGCGGGAACAGGAGGCGAGTTCTTTGGTGGAGCGGATCAGTTGCATTGCTGGCGTGGATCAAGCTGAAAAGTAAGAACCGGATTGGCACATTCGCCCCACCTTCTCCTGATCGCACTCATAATCCTTGTCTCATTGCGTCCCGGCGAGTTTCAGAAACGGTACCACGCGCTGCTCAAGTTGCGCGGAAGTGAGTTTCAGCACCGCCTCCAAGGGCAGGGCATTGGCCACGTCGAACTTACCGGACACCGTACGCCGCAAGGTTGCCAAATGGGCGCCGCAACCAAGTTTCTCTCCCAGATCGTGCGCCAGACTGCGGACGTAAGTGCCCTTGGTGCAGGCAATGCTGAAGGCGGCCAGCGGTTCCTCATACGCGGTGAAGCGAAACGAATAAATGTGGATCAAGCGTGCCTCGCGCTCGACCTCCACGCCTTTGCGCGCCAATTTGTAAAGTGGAACGCCGCCTTTCTTGACGGCGGAAACCATCGGCGGTTTCTGCATCAGATCGCCAACAAACCCTGCCGACGCTTCGTTCAGTTCGGCCAATGTGAGCGGGGGTACGGGCAGGGACGCGGTGAGTTCCCCGTCAGCGTCGTAGCTATCCGTGGCTTCGCCAAATTTGATTGTGCCCTCGTACACTTTGTCGTCGGACATAAGTTTCTCCGAGAGCTTCGTACCGCGGCCCAGCACGATGATCAGCAGACCGGTGGCGTTCGGATCGAGGGTCCCGCAGTGGCCGACCTTCTTGATGCCGAACTGGCGGCGGATGGCGTCCACCACATCGTGAGACGTAAGACCAGCGGGCTTGTCAATGAGGAGCGCCCCGTCGAGCGCGGTGAATTCTTGCATGGCAAACTTACTGCGCGGCGTTGATGGCTTTGCGGATGGCGGCCACGACCCGCCGCTGGACTGAGAGCGGGCGGCCAGCGATGCGTGCGCCCGCGGCGGCGAAGTGGCCTCCCCCGCCGAACTGGGCGCAAATGTCACTGACATTCACCTTGTCGCTTTTCGAACGAAGACTCACGCGCGTGACCTCCGGTTCGATCTCCTCGAAGACACAGGCGACGACGACAGGCTCAACGGCGCGAATGTGGTCAATCAGGCCCTCGGTGTCGTTGCTCTCCGCGCCCGTGCGCGCGAGATCGGCTTGCTTCAGCCAGAAGTAAGCGATGCGATCATTGTGAGTGAGTTTGAACTTGCTATAAACGTGCTGGAGCAGGCGAGCGCGTGACAACGGATAACTCTGATAAACCTCGTTCGTGATTTTGGCGAGGTTGGCCCCGCGGGTAACCAGTTCCGCGCCGACGTGAAACGTGCCGGGACGGGTGGTTGCATACTGAAAAGACCCGGTATCGGTGGAAACGGCGGTGAACAGGCAATCGGCAATCTGCTTCGTGATGGGCCAGCGGGCGATCTTCAACAGCCGGAAAATGAGTTCGCCGGTGGATGGTTCACGGGCGGACACCCAGTTCAGATCCCCGTAACGGGTGTTGCTGGCGTGATGGTCAATGTTGATGAGCAGTTTGCGTTGCGCGGCACACTCGCCGGCCTTGCCCAGGCGCTCGAGGCTCGCGCAATCGGTCGCAATGACGAGATCGAACTGCGCACCAGTACGGGGTTTCTCGAAATGCCGGTTCGGATCCAAGAAGCGGTATTTCTGCGGCAACGGGTCCTCGTTCCAACAAACCGCCTGCTTGCCTTCCGCCTGCAAAGCGAGCGTCAGGCCAAGCTGGGAACCGATGCAATCGCCATCGGGACGGATGTGGCCGACTACGCAGATCGTCTGGCTTTCCCGGATGACTTCCAGAATGCGGCCCACGATTTTGGGATAGGATTTCATCAAGTGTTGGGCGGCAATCCCGAAGCGCGTTGAAGCGACCGGAGATTCCCGCGGGACTATTCGGTCTCGTCCGGTTGTGTCGGGTTGGCTTTTTCGAGGTCCTCGATGATGGCAAGGACGCGATTGCCACGCACGACCGAGTCGTCCATGACAAACCGGAGTTTGGGGAAATACTTCAGCACGACGGCGCGGGCGACGAGACTTTGCACGCGCCCGCGGTGCTCCAACACTTGCGCAAAGCCGCGTTTTTGTTGGTCGGGATTTCCAAGAATGCTCAGGAATACCGTGGCCGACTTCAAGTCACCGGCCACGACCACGTCGTTGACCGACACAAGGCCGACTTCGTTGACGGGAAACTCGCGGCGAAGGGTTTCGCCAATTTCACGCTTCAGCAGTTCGCGCACGCGTTGAAGTCTGAGAGAAGGCATGGATCGTGGAACTAAGAGGTCGAAACCGTCGGCCGGGCGACGGATGGCCGCCGCCCGGAGGGTAGCTTGAACTGAACGCACGGACGCATGGCAACAGAGGAACAACTCAAAGTTTGGCCGCGACTTTCTCGATGGTGTAACATTCCACAGCGTCACCCACCTGGATGTCGCTGAAGCCTTCGATGCGGATGCCGCACTCCATGCCGGCGCGCACCTCGTTGACTTCGTCCTGAAAACGCCGCAGCGATTGTGTCACCCCCTCGTAGATGATTTCCCGGCGGCGGCGCACCCGCACCTTGCCCTTGACGATGCGCCCGGAGGTGACCATCGAACCCGCGACCGGGGTGCCTTTGGACAACTCGAAGACCTGGCGCACTTCAGCAACGCCGGTGATGACTTCCCTGGTATCAGGATCCAAGAGGCCCGCCATGGCTTCCTTCACCTGGTCAATCAATTCGTAAATGATGGCGTAGAGTTTGATCTGCACGCCTTCGTGCTTCGCGCGGTCCGCCACGCCGCTATCTACCCGCGTGTGGAATCCGAGAATGACGGCATCAGAGGCCGCAGCCAGGGCCACGTCGGATTCGGTGATGGTACCAACCGCGTGATGGATGATTTCGAGCGTGACCTTGTCGGACTCAATTTTTCGCAGCGCCTCGACGATGGCTTCCACCGAACCTTGCGTGTCCGCCTTGACCACAATCTTGAGGACTTTGCTTTGCTGGGAATCGAGGGTGGCAAAGAGATTCTCGAGTGTGACCTTGGATCGAGCCTCGAGGGTTTGGGCTTTGAATTCTTGGGCGCGTTTCTCGGCGAGTTCCCGCGCGTTACGCTCATTTTCAACCACGCTGAATTCGATGCCGGCTTCCGGCACACCATTGAGCCCCAGAACTTTTACCGCCACGGATGGCGCGGCTTCCTTAAGGCGCTTGCCTTCCTCGTTAATCAGTGCGCGGGCTTTGCCGTAAAACTGCCCGCAAATGATGACATCACTCACGCGCAACGTCCCTTTGCGCACCAGCACGGTGGCCATCGGTCCGCCGGGTTCCAAGCCGGACTCAATGACGTTGCCTTTGGCGCAGCGGTTGGGATTGGCCTTCAATTCCAGCAGGTCGGCCTGAAGCAAAATCATTTCGATGAGTTTGTCCACGCCCTGCTTGGTCAGGGCCGATACATCGGCGAAAATCGTGTCGCCGCCCCAATCGTCCGGCACCAGGCCCTTGTCCTGCAGTTGCTGTCGGACGCGCATGGAGTTGGCGTTGGGATGGTCAATCTTGTTGACCGCGACAATGATGGGCACTTTGGCCGCCTTGGCGTGGCTTAACGCTTCAAGGGTTTGCGGCATGACACCGTCATTGGCCGCCACGACCAGAACCACAATGTCCGTGACGTTTGCGCCCCGGGCGCGCATGGCGCTGAACGCGGCGTGACCTGGGGTATCGAGGAAAGTAATTTGGGCCAGTTCCTTTTTGCGTTCCGGATGCGGGAAGGAAATGGTGTAGGCGCCAATATGCTGGGTGATGCCGCCGGCTTCGCCCGCCACGACATTGGACTTGCGAATGCCGTCGAGCAGAGTGGTCTTCCCGTGGTCCACGTGTCCCATGATAGTGACGACCGGTGGCCGGGGTTTGAGCGTCTCCGGTTTATCCTCTTCCTCTTGGACGGCAACCGGCTTGGGGGCGTGGACAATGCCCGCGCCGCGCTCGCGCTTTTCAACCTCGAAGCGAAAACCGTATTTGGCGCAAACCTGCTGGGCGATTTTTTCGTCAATGGCCTGATTGACGGTGGCGAACACACCCAACTCCATCAAATCGGCAATGACCTTGAAGGGCTTTTGCTTGAGTTGATCGGCCAGTTCCCGCACCACAATGGGCGGTTTGATGGTGATCAACTGGGCGTCCGCCGGCAGCAGCACCCTGGCAGGCGCTTTCGGGCTTTCTGCCGTCCGACCATCGCCGGTGACTTTTTGCGGGGTGGGAGTTCTGGCACCGTGACTTCCCGGAGGCATCGCTCCTCCACGTCCGCCCCGAGAATCTCCTCGCCGCCCAAATTCGGTCCGGCCTTGGTCGGTTGGCCGGGCGGGTGGTTTCGCGCTGGCGGGTCTTTCGGAGGACCGGGGCGCAGGTTTCTGTGGCAGTTGTATGAACCCAACCTTGTCGCCGATCTTCGGTTTCGGTGGTGGCGGTGGGGGAAGCGGAGGCGGTGGTGGGGGCGGCGGGGTTGGCGCCACCTCGATTGGAGGTTCGGCCATTGGGGCCTCTGCCGCGGTCACCGGTGCGGTAGTGACCTCGGCCGGCGGCGGCTCAACTTCGACCACGGGCTCAATCGTGGCTGGCATCTCCGAGGTGACAGGCAATTCTGGCGGCGGAGGTTCAACGGCCGCCTTTACGACAACGATCGGCTCTTCAGGTGGAGGCGGCGGTGTGGGCGGGGGCGGCGGGGCGGCGGGGGCGGCGGATTCGGGATGTTCCTTGCGAAGCTGTTCTTCCAGGTATTCGGCGGTGATCTTATCGAGCGAACTGGAGGCGACGCGGGCGGCGGCAATGCCGAGTTCCTTGGCCCTGGCCAGAACCAACTTGTTCTCCAGACCCAGCTTCTTTGAAATGTCGTAAATACGAACCGGCATAAATCTCAATCCGACCCAACCCACTGTCCTGCGCGGCTTTCATAAACTAGAAGCCGCCGAAAAGAATGCAACGCACCGTTACCATAAACCGATCAGGCTGCGGCAGCGTCTCCGCCAAGTTGAATCTTCCTTCGTTCCGCCTCCGCCCGGGCGGCTTCCATGACCGCATCCGCCTGTTCCCCGACTTGCGGTATGTCAGCCAGGTCGCTGGTGTCTGCTTGCAGCAAATCTTCCAACCGTGTCAAACCGGCATGCACCAACGCATCGGCATTCTCGCGCGAAATACCCGGAATGGCCGCCAGCGATTCCACCGCCTCAGCCACTTTTTCCTCAAAGCCTTTGGTGACCACCACCTCGGCCTCGATATCCACCTGCCAGCCCGTCAGTTTGGAGGTGAGGCGCGCGTTTTGACCGCGCTTCCCGATGGCGAGCGAGAGCTGATCCTCACTGACGATGATTTTGGCGCGTTTGCTGGCGTCGTCTATCTCAAACATCTTGAGCTTCGCTGGCGAAAGCGCGTTGGTGATGAAATTCCGCACGTTGGGATCCCAACGAATGATGTCCACCTTCTCATTGTTCAATTCACGAACGATGTTCTTCACCCGTTGACCTCGCAACCCCACGCAGGCACCGACTGGATCCACCTTTTCGTCCCGTGTCCAAACGGCCAACTTTGTGCGAAAACCCGGCTCGCGGGCGATGCCTTTGATCTCGATGGTGCCATCGTTGATCTCCGAAACTTCCAACTGGAAGAGTTTCACGACGAAACGCGGATCCGCTCGGGAGAGAATGATTTCCGGCCCATGCGGGCCCTGCTCAACGGCTTTCACGTAGCAGCGGATTCTCTCGCCGACCTGGTATTCTTCCGTGGGCACGCGCTCCTTGTTGGGCAGCAGCGCCTCGTACTTACCAAGGTCCACAAGCACATCCGACCGGTCAAACCGCCGCACAGTGCCGCTGATGATGTCCCCGACACGGTCCTTGAACTCTGTAAAAATCAGCGCCTTTTCGGCACGCCGGATTTGTTGCATCAGCGCCTGCTTGGCATACTGGGAAGCGATGCGGCCGAATCCAGTTGGGGTGACCTCCACCTCGATTTCATCACCGACTTGAGCGTCGGGCTTGACCCGGCGGCTGTCGAACACCGAAATCTGGTCGTGCTTCGAGATAACGCGGTCAGCGACTACGAGTTTGGCAAACGCCCGAATGTCTCCACTCTTGGGGTCTATTTCGACCCGCAATTCCCGCGCGGGACCGACTGCCTTCTTGGCCGCTGAAAGCAGGGCCTCCTGTACAGCCGAAACGAGGACATCACGGCTGATGCCCTTCTCTCGTTCCCAAAACTCTAAGACTGCTAGAAAATCCGCGTTCATACATCGTTACTTTGTGCCCACCAAGGGAACAAAAAAGTCGGCAGATTGACTCTCCGACTTTCGCACGCCAGCCAAGGCCGGCAAACTTTACCGTTGTAGTAGGAAGATAAGAAACACCGAAGCGAGGCGTCAAGCCGAAAAAACCCCGCATTTCATGCGTGGGTGTGAGACAAAATTCTTCGAATGGAGTTTTTCGGCTGGCTTTTTGACGTGTGTATGCCTAGTGTGCTAGGCATACATGAATCCATCCAAGAAAACTCAGTTGCTGGAACAAATCGCCGCCATCCCCGCCATGGAGCGGGGAACACTCTCCCTCCATTCCTCGGGCCGGCATCAAAAGCTCCAATGCTGGCAGGGGGGCAGAAATCACACCCGTCATGTCACGGCGGACGAACTGCCCGCCGTGGAGAGCGCGCTGGCGGGCTATGCCCAATACCGGCAACTGACCGAGGAGTATGCGGACCTGGTCGTCCAGGAAACCCGCCAGAACATCGCGGCCGCCAAAAAAAAACATCGCTCCCGCCCGCCGTCCGCCTCGCCCAGGAAGAAGAAATTCAGCAACTGATCGCCCGCTTCGAATCCGGGGAGTTGCACGGCCAGAGCGTCGCCCAACTGGAAATCCTGGTGCGCACGGCGGTGTTCAAATCCGCCAATGCGTTGGTCGGCTGGTTGCTCCAGAAAGCGGCGGACCGGGCCGATGCTGGCTACCAGCCCAAAGCCGGACAAACCCGCAAGGGCCGGGAAGCCATCGGAGTACAGGGCATCTTCGGCTGCTTCCAGTTGGAGCGGGATTACTACTATCACCCCGGCAAGGATCAAGGCCACCATCCCGCCGATGCCGCCCTGGGTTTGGAAGTGGCCTATACGCCCGCCCTGGCCAAACTGATCTGTCTGGAAGGCGCCGACGAGCCGACCTACCTGAAAGCCGAACGCCATCTGGAGCAGACCGGCGGCATTACGGTTTCGGCGCGGCAAATCCAGCGGGTCGTGCAACGGGTCGGGGGCAATGCTCAACCATGGCAGGAGCGCGAGCGCCCGCCCGGCCAGTGTGCTGCGCCGGTGCTCTATGTCAGCGCCGACGGCACGGGCGTGCCCATGGTGGCCCCGGAGTTAAAGGGCCGGCGCGGCAAGCAGGCCGACGGCACGGCCAAGACGCGCCAGGTTTACCTGGGGTGCGTCTTCACCCAGCACCGGACTGATGAGCAGGGCCATCCGGTGCGGGACTACGAATCCACGACCTACGTTTCGAGTTTCGCGTCCATTGATGAATTCGGGCCGTTATTGCGGCGGGAGGCCATTGGCCGTGGCCTGGGCAGCGCCGGCCAGGGGGTGTTGTTGATTGACGGAGCGGCGGGCCTGGAAAACATGGGCCGGCTGTGTTTCAAAGACTGCGTGCAGATCGTGGACTTTTATCACGCCCTGGAACACGCCGGCCACGTGTTGGAGGCGTGGATCGGCAAGGACCATCCCGACTACAAAAAGCGGCTGCGCCGTTGGGCCAAACGGCTGCTCAAAGACAAGGTTCAGGCGCTGATTCAAGAGACGCGCCAACAGTGCGCGGGCACGCCGCGGGCAGCGGCGGTGGAGCAGGCCTTGGGATACTTCGTGCGCAACGTGAGCCGGATGCAATACGGCACGTTCCGGGCGGCGGGCTGGTTCATCGGTTCGGGCGTGGTGGAAGCGGGTTGCAAGACCGTGATCGGGGGGCGGTGCAAACAGTCGGGCATGTTCTGGTCGGAGTCCGGCGCCGAAAACATCCTCGCGCTGCGCTGTCTGCATAGCAGCCGCAGGCTGGAGGAGTTCTGGAAGTACAGACTCGACCAACACGCCGCTCGCAACGACACCCTGCCGCTGGCAGCCTGAATGAAGAATTTTGTCTCACACCCTTCATGCGTCCTCATCGGCGCGGAAGGTAGCGGGCTCGCCCCTCGTCCAGCCCGCCGGAAAGCGTCTTGATGGCTGCGTCCAGATCGCCAATCAGTGAAAGCGGAATGACACTGTCGCCACACCAACACCGCCGACTGTGCATGGCGTCCGTAGCCTGCTCGAATGGCCAGCAGAACAGAATCGTCACCAGCAAATGGGGTTCTTGGCGGCGCGCTGGACCTGGCCGGGTATTTCGCACTCACAGGGACGAAGCGCCGGTCTGCGCCCCACGCTCCAGACGGTCGGCCCTTTGTGAGGAGTGTGAAATGTTCGTCGTGGTATTGTAGGGCGGACAATCAGCTACCCAGTCATCATACAATCCAGCGGCTGCCAGAATAGGCATAAATGGACCAACCGGCCACGGGGCGTCACCCGTGCGTGGAGAATCCATTCTCCACTTGTATCCGTTAACCCCACGCGTTGAAAGCTGCGGGCTAATCAGGGTGCCCATTATGCTCCAGTTTCTCCTTAACGCCTCTTGTCCGGATATGCCGGTACTTCGGGAATGTTCACCGGGTTTTCGGCAAGCGCTTTCTTGATTTCCTCGATGGCCCGGAGCAACTGGTCATCCGTGCCGGCGAATTCGCGGGCCGGGTCGTTGTCCACTTCGATGTCCGGCTCCACGCCGGTGCCTTCCATGATCCATTCCCGGGCTTCCAGATCGAAGCGGCTGAACTCGGGGCGATTCAGTGTGCCACCGTCGAGCAACGGCAGTGAACCGCGAATCCCCACCACGCCGCCCCAGGAACGCTGGCCGATGATGGGGCCAAGCCGATGCTTGCGGAAACGGTAGGCCACGATGTCGCCGTCGCTGGCGGAATGTTGATCAATGAGCAGCACCTTCGGTCCGAGCACCTGACCACTGGGGTCCACGTTCACGCTGCTGTTGCGCGCGATGGTCCACATGGCCGGTTCGCGGCGAAGGCGCTCGATGATCATTGGGGAAACGTTGCCGCCGCCGTTTCCACGACAATCCACAATGAGCGCCTCCTTGTGAAGCTGGGCGGTATAGAACTTGGTGAACTCGTTCAAGCCAGTCTGCTGCATGTCCGGGACATGCACGTAGCCAACTTTGCCGTCAGTGGCCTTCTCGACCGTGTCAATGTTGTTGAGCACCCAGTTCAGGTAATAGAGCGGCTGTTCGTTCGCCACCGGGATGACGGTTTCCTCGCGCGACCCGTCTTCCTTCGGCTCGCTGTTGACGCGCAACCTGACCTGCTTGCCGGCCTTGCCGACCAGCGCGGCATACAGATCCGTCATGTCTGCGGTGGACTTTCCATCCATGCCGAGAATGAAATCGCCAACCTTCACGTTCACGCCGATTTCCGTCAGCGGGGAACGATACTTCGCATCCCAGTTGTGGCCGCGCAGAATGTGGTCAATGCGGTAGAACCCGCTGGCGTCCCGGCTGACCGTGGCGCCGAGCAGGCCCACCGGAATCCGCTCCGGTTTGGGCATGTCGCCGCCGCCCACGTAAGCGTGACCGGCGTTCAGTTCGCCGACCATCTCGCCAATGATGTATGTGAGGTCCGCCCGATGCTGAACGTGCCCCAGTAGAGGTTCGTAGCGTTTGCGCATCGCCGGCCAGTCCACGTTGTGCAGGTTCGGCGCGTAAAAGAAGTCACGCATCTGCCGCCAACACTCGGCGTAGATTTGATTCCATTCCGCCTGGCGATCGAGCGTCACCTTCAAATCACCGAGATTGAGTTTCTTGTCCGCCACGTCGAGCTTGCCCGAGGGCAAATCCACGATGGCGAAATCGCCACCCGTCCGGACCAGCATCTTCTTGCGGTCGGCGGAAACGCGGTAGCCGGCCACCTCGCCAATCTCGGTTTCCTTTTCCTTCTCCAGTTCGAAGACGAACAGCTTGTCCTTTTTCTGGTAGTAGAGCTTGTCGCCCACGGAAGTGAGGTTGCCGTAGCTGGACGCGCCCGGCGGCAGCACGGTGATGCGTTGTTGGAGGGTTTCCTCGTCCACTTTCACGACGACCTTCTTCGGTTCTTCCTTCTTTTCACCCTCTTTCTTCGCGTCCGCCTTGTCTTCAGGTTTGGCATCGTCCTTCCTGGCCTCCTTCTCGTCCGACTTCACGTCGGGAGGCGTGTCCTTCGGCTTTTCCTCCGGTTTCTCCTCCTTGATTTTCACCTCGTCGGATTTCGGAGCGATGGGCGACTTGGCATCCTTGGCCAGCGTCACCAGGTAAAGGCGTTGAAGGTCAGAGTAGATGTGATTCCACTCGGTCGAACCGTAAGTGGGGTTGAACGAGCGGGCCGAGACGAAGAACAAATACTTGCCGTCGCTGCTGAACTCCGGCGAACCGACGGCGAACCACCCGTCGGTGACTTGCACGGTGTTCGCAGCCTCCAGCCCGTAGAGGTAAATGTTCGGAAAGCGCCGCGCCTCGGGCTTGGTGAACGTGAGCCATTGGCTGTCCGGCGCCCACGCGAAATCGTGAATCTCCCACGACTCGGATTGTGCGATGAGCGTGACCACCTTGGTTTCCACCGTCACGAATTGCAGCCGGTTCTTCTTGTCGCCCCAAGCGAGATGTTTCGAGTCGGGTGACCAGACGGGACCATATTTGTACGTATCCGAGTCCGTGGTGAGTTGTCGCGCCTCGCCCAAGCCATCCTGCGGGCGCAGCCAGATTTCGTCCTCGCCGGATTGATCGCTGATGTAGGCGATCCAACGTCCGTCCGGCGACCAGGTGGCGTTGCGTTCATGCACGCCAGGCGTCTGGGTGAGATTGCGCGTCGGACCGTGCTTGGCCGGCACGGTAAAAACATCGCCGCGCGCTCCGATCACCGCGCGCGTCCCATCCGGCGCGATGTCCCATGTCGTTGTCTCCTTCGAGACGTCGCGGAATCCACCGCGCCCGATGGCAAAGTCCTCTTTGATCTCAACCGAGATTCTCGCCAACTGTTCGGTCGCCAGATCGAAACGATAAATGAAGCCCCCGTTCTCGAACACGATGGCATCGTCTCCCAGGGACGGAAACTTCACAGCGAACTCGGTGAACCGGGTGAGTTGCCGGGTTTCGCGGCTGTTCAAATCAAGGACGAAGAGATTCGCCTGGCGGTTTTCGTCGCGTTCGGAAACGAAGTAAATCCGGTTGCCTTTCCACATGGGAAAAATGTCCTGCGCCGGGTCGTCAGTGAGCTGGGTGGTTTCCTTGGTTTCAAAGTTGTAGAGCCAGATGTCGTCCGCCTGCCCGCCGCGGTACCGCTTCCAGGTGCGGAACTCACGGAAGACGCGATTGTAGGCGAGTTGTTTGCCGTCGGGCGAGAAGCTGCACCAACCGCCACGCGGCAGCGGCAACATCTCCGGAACGCCACCGCTCAGTTTCGCCAGCGTCAGTTCACCTTTGAAGGCGTTCCACTGCGCGCGTCGGGAGCGATAAATGATCGTGTCATTGTCGCGCCAGGTCATCACGATGTTGTTCGGTCCCATGCGGTCGGACACGTCATCACGGTCAAGCGTGGCCGTGTACGTCAACCGGCGGGGCGTGCCGCCGTCGGCGGGCATGACATAGACTTCGGTGTTGCCGTCGTACTGGGCCGTGAAAGCCAGGTGCTTTCCGTCCGGCGAGAATCGCGGGAACATCTCATAACTGTTGGCGTCGCTGGTTAACCGGCGCGCCAGACCGCCCTTGGCCGGGACGGTATAGAGGTCGCCCGCATAGCCAAAGACGACCTTGTCGCCATGAATGGTCGGGAAGCGCAGCAGCCGGGCTTCATTGGCGATGGAATGGTCGGCGGCGAGCGCGCTCAACAGCCCGACCAAGAGCCCGCGGGCGAATTGTGAACAGGAAAGTCGTTTTGTCATGCGCGGTCATGTTAGCCGAAGCCCGGCGCGGCTCAAGAATTTCGCCTTTGCGGAAATTATTCTGGCAGGGGTTGATCTGAGGCCGCGGTCGAGTCCCAGAAGCCTCCGATGGGACGGCGGATGACCCCGCCAATGCACCCGCGCATAGGTGACCGCCACTTCCAGTCCCCCGCACTGCCAGCCCTCTGCTTGAGGATTGGATGGTTGCCAGCCAAGAATTCTGTAAAACCCTACCCGAACCTGCGATTGTTCTCTCGTAACGGTGAACTCTGACGCCAGCCAGAATCCGGATGAACTGCTGCCCACGCGGCGGTCGCTGATCGAGCGTCTGCGCGATCTCGACGACCAACCGAGCTGGCGCGAGTTCTTCGACACCTATTGGAAGCTCATCTACGGCGCTGCTTTACGCGCCGGCTTGAGCGATCAGGAAGCCGAGGACGTGGTCCAGGAAACCGTCATCGGCGTGGCGCGCAAGATGCCGGACTTCAAATACGACCCCGGCATCTGCTCGTTCAAAGGCTGGCTCATGCACGTGACCCGCTGCCGCATCGCCGACCGTTTCCGTCGTCGTCGCCCCCAAAATGTTCCGCTCGTCGCGCCGCGAGCAGACACCAGCACGGACACCGCACTCGATCTGCCCGACCCCGCCGCCGATGTGCTGGAGTCCATCTGGAACGAGGAATGGCAGAAGAACATCGTGGATGTGGCGATGGAGCGCGTCCGCCGCCGGGCCGACCCGGAGCACTACCAGATTTTCCACCTCCACGCCGTCAAAGGCCTGGGCGTGCGCGACGTCGCCAAGCTCACCGGCGCGAGTTTGCCCAAGGTCTATGTCACCTATCATCGCATCGCCAAACTGGTAAAAGCCGAAGTGCAACGGCTCGAACAAACCACCGCCCATGCGTAAATCTGAAATCCGAAATCCTGAATCCCAATCTAGCCCTCCCAGAATTGGCTTGGCAGAATCATCCGCGGCGGATCCAAATAAACGGAACGCCCGTAGCGGCGCCTCGGCAGAGCGCCGCCAACCTCTCGATCAAGAACTCTGCGGCGCTCTGCCGAGGCGCCGCTACGTCGGAGTTCGTGGGTTGAAATCTCTGGCTTTGACCTGCGCATGAAGACCTGGCCAACAAACATTGCGCGAGGCGCGATGGCGACCGTGAGGCGAATGGCAGCCTCAGCGCTTCGACTTCTGGTTTTCGACCGAGGCGGCCCAATCCACTTCCGCAAATACCGCGTGGCCCCGCGCCTGGGCACGAGCACCGTCCGGCAACGGCTCTTGCTTGGCCTCCATCAACACGCACATTTGACGGCAACGGAAACCGGGATGGCATAATGCGCACGCCAACGCCACGTAACGCCGGTTTTCCAACCGGACACTCGCCGACTCGAAAGTCGGCGTTACCATCATGAGCACCCCGCGCGACAAGATCGAAGCCAAGCTCGGCCTCTCCGGCCCGCCGCTGCAAACGGTGCGCGACACTCCGCCGGCGATCCCCGATCACGAACTCATCCGCCGCATCGGCCAGGGCGCTTACGGCGAAGTCTGGCTCGCGCGCAACGCCCTCGGCACCTGGCGCGCGGTGAAGATCGTCTATCGCGACAACTTCAAGGACGCCCGCCCCTACGAACGCGAGTTCGCCGGCATCCGCCGCTTCGAACCGCTCTCCCGCAGCAACGAAGGCTTCGTGGACGTCCTCCAGGTTGGCCGCGACGACCCCGGCGGCTGGTTCTATTACGTGATGGAACTGGCCGATGACGTAACGCCGGTTTTCCAACCGGCGAGTCTGACTGACGCGAGGGCGGGGACGGAGCCCGATTCGCCGACTGGAAAGTCGGCGTTACAGCCCGACAGCTACGCCCCCCACACCCTCGCCCGCGACCTGCACCACCGCGGTCGTCTCCCGCTCGAAGACTGCCTCCAACTCGGCCTCACCCTCACGCTCGCTCTTGGCCATCTGCACCGGCACGGCCTCATTCACCGCGACGAGAAGCCGTCGAACATCATCTACGTTGGCGGCGTGCCCAAGCTGGCGGACATTGGCCTCGTCACCGAAGCGCAGGGCGCGAACACCTTCGTGGGCACGGAAGGCTTCGTCCCGCCCGAAGGCCCGACCTCGCCCCAGGCCGACCTCTACGCGCTGGGCAAGGTTCTTTACGAAGCCGCGATGGGGAAAGACCGCAACGAATTCCCCGAACCGTTCACCCAGATCGGCACCGACCGGGAATCTGTCGCCCTGATGGAACTGAACGCCGTGTTGCTCCGCGCCTGCGCGCCCGATCCCCGGAAGCGCTACGCCACCGCCGAGGAAATGCACGCCGACCTCGCGTTCCTGCACAGCGGCGGCTCGGTCAAACGCCGGCATCAATTCGACCGCCAGTTCCAGATCGCGAAACAAGTGGGCGCTGTGGCCATCGCCGCCACGCTCCTGATCGGCGGCGCCTGGCTCTGGCAACGGCAACAAACGCAGAAGATGACCCAGTTGGCGGAGGAAAAAAACCAGCTGGCCGCGCAGAATCACCTCCGACTGATTCAAATGCAGACGGCCAACGGGATCCGGGCGATGGACAGTGGTGACCCGGCAACCGCGGCGGTTTGGTTTTCGGAAGTGCTCAAGCAATCGGCGGGCGACGTCGTGACTGAACAGCGCGAACGTTTTCGGTTGGGCTCCTTGCTCCGGTATCTCCCCAAGCCGGTTAGGCTCTTCCAACTCGAACACGACCTGGTATCCATGAACCTGAGTGGGGATGGGAAGCGCCTTGTCGCCGCTTCCAAGGCTGCGCGACCAGGACTCGGCCAGGGTGAAATCAGCGCGTGGGAGCTGTCCACTTCCCGGCTCGTTCATTCCATCAGCCTCACCAACATTGGGAGTGTGCGGACAAGCCCGTCAGGTCGTTGGGCAGTGATCACGGACTCCACGGGGAATCGACTTTACGAGGCAGGTGAGGAGTTGCGGTTTGTGGCCAATCTCCCGTTCGGAGGAAGTGGCGAACAACTGAGCGCGTTTTCTCCGGATGAAACCAAGCTGTCCATGTGCAACTCCGCGCATGGCCGCGAAGTCCAGCTTGTCGAAATCCCCTCGGGCCGCCTGCTGGCGCCCCCGCTGGTCCACAGCAACGACGTCGTTTTTCTTGCCTTTGATCCCGCGGGCCGGCAACTCGTGACGGGAACCCGGGTGGAGCAGGTGAAAATGGATTCGATTGAAGTCGAAAAATTCCCAACCGGTCAGGCGCGCGTTTGGAATGCCAGCACCGGTGAGCCGATCACCGATTGGCTCGCGTCTGACGAGGAAGTCAAATCCGCCATCTTCGCTCCGGACGGCAAGGCCCTGACAATTATTGGGAGCTTGACCACCCATAGCATGAGCGGATCTGAAACCCGCTATCTGAAGGTCATTGATTTGCCCTCGGGCGATCTCTGTTTTCCGCCGCTGGCGCATCAAGACTCGGTTCTGGGCGCCGCCTTCAGCCCCGATGCAAAACTCCTGGCCACGGCCGCTGCGGATCGCACCGTGAAACTCTGGGATGCGCGTTCCGGTGAGTTGACCATGCCTCCCTTCAAACTGCAGGAGTTTGCAATCCGGGTAAGCTTCAGCCCGGATGGCCGATGGCTGGCCGCGGGATGTGAAACCGAGGTGCGCGTGTGGGATGCCCGCTCCGGTGAATTGGTGTTCCCGCCCCTGAAGCAGGATTCCCGGACGAAACAACTGTCCTTCAGTTCCGACGGCGGTTGTCTCCTTGTTGCCACTTCGTCAGGTTCGATTTACGTCTGGAACCTGGCTGCGGCTCAACCCGCCTTGCCAGCATTCCCAAGCACGGATGGGAGACTGATTACCTCAGTTGCTTTTTCGCCTGACGGCCAACAACTCGTGACCACGGAGGCAACAGGCGAACTGCAAGTGTGGAACACCAGCACCGGTCAATCAGCCGGACCGGCCATGGTGCCCGAATGGGAAATCAAACTCCCGGCCATCTTTGCGCGCAACCGCTCCACTCGCAGTGCCGATGGTCGGCTCTTGGCCGTACCCGTCGGCGACGGCACCGTGCGAATCTGGGACGCGCGCACTCATGAAGCCCATGCGCCTCGCATACGAGCGGGCGACATTGTCACAACCGCCGAATTCAGCCCGGTCAACGGCCATTTGGTCACCGGCTGCAAGAACGGGAACGTGCGGGTTTGGGAAGCGGCCACCGGCAAACCGGTAACGTCCGAAATGCGCCATGGGGATTCCGTTGAAGCGGCCCGCTACAGTCCGGACGGGCGCAAGTTGGCCACCGCCAGCCTGGACGGGACGGCCCGCATCTGGGACGCCCTGACCGGCGAGCCGCTGACGCCATCACTGAGACACCCCGCTCAGGTCTATGCGATCGCGTTCAGTCCCGATGGCCAGAAGATCGCCACGGGCGGCAGCGATGGCAGCGCCCGTATTTGGGATGTCAACACGGGTCAAGCAAGTCCGCTTCTGATGAAACACCTGCATGGCGTAGTCAACGTCTGCTTCAGCCCCAGCGGCAAACAACTGCTCACCACGAGCCTGGACCGTACTGCACGAGTTTGGGATTTTGAAACTGGAAACCCCGTCACCGCTTCGCTGATGCACAATGGATTCGTCGTGGCCGGTGCGTTCAGCCGGGACGGCAGCAAGGTCGTCACGGGCAGTTACGACGGCACCGCCCGCGTCTGGGATGTCGCGACGGGTGAGCCGCTGGTTATGCCGTTTCGACACCGTCAGGCCATCCACGATGTCGCCTTCAGTCCGGACGGACGGTTCGTGGCCACGGCCAGTCGCGATGGCACCGCTCAATTGTGGGATGTGCCAACCCTGGAGTTGCCGGCAGCGGAGATCGCTGCACTGGCGCAGTTGTATGCTGGCGTTAAACTAGGTCCGGTCGGAAACCTCGAGCCTCTCCTTCCGCAAGAGCGGGCTGGATTACTTGAGCGGAATTCGCACCCGTCTCGCCTTCACGGAGCGACATCTCCCGTCCCAAACGTCCGCTGACACCGGCCGCGTTTGGCCGAGTGTGAACGAGTCATAGACTCAGAACACTTGATTCCATAGATCTGGCGCGGCCCACCCGGTGAGGGCACCGGGCCTACAAGGCGTGGACATTGTGTAGGCCGGGTCCCCTGACCCGGCGGAGGGGTGCGACTCCGTCCCACGCGGTTGCGATTCCCAGGCGCTCCTTTGACTGGTCTGCGGCGTAATTCCAAGCCCATCACCTTAATAAATTCTGTAAAATCCCCTCCCTCCTCGGCGATGGATTGTCCGTGACCTTTCAACCACAGATCAAAGACCGATCGCCCGCTATGAAAACCAACACCCCACGACTGTCCTCGCTTGGCTTGGCTCTGCTCGCCAGCGCGGCGCTTCAACTCCACGCCCAAACCTGGCAAATCGTTTACGACTCCTCATCCTATGACTTAACCGGCCCGTGCGGTGACATTGGCACCGATGCCTCCGGCAACGTCTTCGCCGTTGGCCGCCACATTGCCGCGGACGGCAGCTCCGTGGCCATCGTTCAAGGTAGTGCCGACCAAGGCGCCACTTGGCAGCCGTTGGATCAATACGCTCTCTCCGGCCTGAACCACGCTTACAACCGGGCTTTCGCCGCGAATGGCGCAACCGGAAGTTTGCTCGCCGGTGGCAACCTGAACAATCTCCTGCCCAATGGTACCTACCAGTACGACACGCTGTGGTTCATCCGTGAGTGGAATCCGGCCACGGGCCAATGGATGACCGTTGATGACAGTTCCGCTTTGGCCAACGATGTCGGCCAGGCGAGTTGTGCTGACATTCTTGTCGCACCAAACGGTGACGTTTATGCCACGGGCGGTGGCCAATTGGGGACGGGGCTGGGCTGGGTGGTTCGCAAGCGCACCGCCGGTGCCTCTGCGTTCGCGACAGTGGACGCGGACTACTCCGGCAAAACTTCCGGCGCCGGCAGTGACATCGCATTCCACGCTGGCTACGGGATGTTCGTGGTGGGTGATCGCAATGGTTACTGGACCGTTCGCCGAAGCAGCAACGGCGAATCAGGCACCTGGCAGACGGTGGACACCTTCCAGACTCGGCGGGACTGGGGAAATGGGAGCGCGTCCGGAATCACGGTTGCACCCTCGGGCAACATTTTCGTCGCCGGCAGCGCCTACAATTTCACCACCGGCAAGCAGCATTGGGTCGTGCGCAGCAGCGCGGATGGCGGGGCCACCTGGGCAATCGCCGACAACGTGACCTCCGCAACCGGCACTGTGGCCGAAGCCTTTGGCATTGTCGCGGACCCGGCAGGCAAAATCTATGTCTGCGGTCGCGTAGACGGCGGAAACGGATATCACTGGATTGTGCGGCGGGGTCAACAGGTGCAGAAGACCTCCATTGTTAAGGGGAAGAAGGTCATCACCTGGGTCTGGGAGTGGACCACCATTGATGACTACCAACTGGAACCAGGCAAGAACTCTCGGGCCAACGCCATCGCGATTGATGCAGCTGGGAACGTATTTGCTGGCGGCAGCGGCCTTGATGCAAGTGAGGTCCAAAGATTCGTTGTGCGCAAGCTACCGGCGCAGCCATGATCACGCCACCGGCTATCAACCCCGTATACCTCTGGAGCTTCCAATGAGTAATCCTCCGATTTAGAGACAGATCAAAACGAACACACACAATCCGCAAGTCCTATGAAAACGCATAATCACGCTCCTCGCTTGGAAACGGCTGCTGAATCGAACCCGAAATCAGCCTCACCAAACCGTCACCGAGACGTCCTTGCCGCTGGACTCGCATTCGTAATGATAGTCTGCGCGGTCTCCCGATCCATCGGCGCACCGGGTGACTTGGACGCATCCTTCGATCCGCTCCTTGACGGTTTTGTCTTTAGGGATGGCATCGCGCTACAACCCGATGGCAAGATCCTCATCAAGGGCACATTTACGACAGTTAACGGCGTAAGCCAACCCGGCATCGCCCGGCTCTATGTGGACGGTAGTCTGGATCAAAGCTTCGTCCCCGTTGCTGGAGCCACGTACTTCGACGACACCAGAGTAGCCGTTCAGCCCGATGGCAAAGTGATTACTACAAGATTGAATACCCCTGGATTGTACTTGTTCGGGTGGGTCGTTCGGCTGTTACCAGACGGCAGCTTGGACCCCAGCTTCACGCCGTTTGAAGGCGACGGGGAAGGTAACTATGATGTCGCGCTGCTCAAGAATGGCAAGATCCTCGTCAGAGACATCTGGGGCATCCGCCGGCTCAATTCAGACGGCACTCTCGATGAGACCTATGTTGTAGGAGCATTCCAGTGGATCCACTTCGTCAAGGTTCAGGCGGATGGGTCAGTGTTGGTTGGGGGTGCCCCTGCGGGTTCGGGTGGTATGAACATCAACGACGGCGCGGGAAACTGGGTGACGCGATACGGAATAGCGCGATTGAACGCGGAGGGATACTTGGATCGATCCTTCGATGCCGGCCATGTCATTTACGACGGCCCTGTTGAAACGGCGGTCGCCCAAGCCAACGGAAAGGTTTTGATTGGTGGCAGGTTCACCATTCAACTTGGGACTTACACTTACTTGGGTTCCTATGACACGCGCTACCTCGCCCGGCTTAATCGGGACGGCACATTGGATCCCAGCTTTGTGCCACAGGAAATCAACTCGCCTGTTTATGCGATCGCTCTTCAGGACAATGGGAAGGTGATTATTGGCGGTGGCTTCACGCAGGTGGGAGGAGTTCCTCGCGTCGGCATTGCGCGTTTGGAAGGGGATCCAACCATCGAAAGCCTGTCACCCAATCATGCCACAGCCGGCACCGGAGACGTTCCGGTCGCGGTTCATGGCGCTGGCTTTGATCCGGCGGATGCCACGGTGCTCTTCGGTCATCCGGGCAGCCAGACGGAACTAACCCCAAATCCTGTCACTTCAACACCCACGCGCCTGGACATCGTCATTCCAGGGAGCGTGTTGGTTGGGGCCGGCGATTTTACATCCTACCCCATCACGGTCCGCGGGCCGGGAGTCGAACTCACCCAACCGGTTGCATTCACCGTGTTGGGCTCGGGAGTCGCGAGCAAAGTTGATGAACTGCAAACCGTCGTCGTCTCAGCGGGCACGACTGCTACCGTGGGAATCCCGCCTGCAACCGAATCGTCCGGTGGCATCTCCGCCACCCTGACCGTCACGGGAGAGGAGCCGGCCAGCGTTACGGTGGCAACCTACTATGCGGATCCCTCTGATTCCGGAAACACGAGCTTTGACGTGGCCGGGCAGTTCATGGATCTCAATGCCAGCGGGGTGACGGATGAGGATTCGATGCGCGTCTATTTTTACTTCCCGGCTGGAACACCCACGGAAACGCTGAGTCTCAAGTTTTGGAATACGCGTGTCACGCCGGCGGCCTGGGAGGATGTCACCCCCACGACCATTGATCCGGTGTTGCACCGCATCGAAGTGGTGTTCGATGCCAACAGCCACCCCAAGATCACGGAACTCGACGGGACTTTCTTCGCTCCTGCCGTGCCACCGACGATCCACTTCACCGGGTTCCTCTCACCGATTGGCGGAGCCGATGCCACGGGTGGCAGCTTCGCCGCGCCGCTCAAGACCTTCAAGGCGGGCAGCACGATCCCGGTGAAGTTCACGGCCACGTTCGGCGGAGCGACGCTTACGACAGGCGTTCACAGGCTGCAGGCAATCAAGCACAGCGATGCCACGACGGCGGGCACACCGATTGACGCCACTCCACAGGACGCGGCAACCACTGGGAACCAGTTCCGGCTCGCGGATGGGAACTGGCAGTTCAACCTCGATACCAAAAGCACGGGCATCACCAAGGGCGTCTGGCAACTGACCGCCACGCTCTCGGATGGAAGCCAGCATTCGGTCTGGATTCAGATCAAGTGACCGGCACTGCCAGTGCTCGGTTCCGAGGCCGCAGGCTTTCACGCCTGCGGCCTTCTTTGCTGGAATGGTCACCAACAATGCCAACGTCGGCGCGACGAACCGCACCGTGCGACTGCCGCTCACCGGCAACGCCCACTTCTTCCGCCTCCGCCAGCCGTGAGCCGTAACGCCGGTTTTCCAACCGGCGCGTTCGATCTTCAGTTTACGCCGACAGGAATGTCAGCGCTACGCACGCCCCAGGAGTGCGGACAACTTTGTCCGCGTGTTCGCACCAAGATACCAGCAACTCGCGGACTCGGCGGTCCGCGCTCCGGGCAACCCGAGGCGAATCCCGCGTCTTGGCGTCTTTGCGCCTTAGCGTCTTGGCGTTGCATTCGGGTTATGCCCGGTTGCCGCAAGCCAAAGCGGGAGAGGTCTCCCGCCCGTCCTCCGTAGCAATACTGCGGAGGGTGGACACTCCAAGACGCTGCCGCGTTCACCGCACGCCTCCTCACCGTCGCCAGGTTTTGGAGTGCGTCCGCCCCAGCGGCGCTTTCCCATGAACTGGAGGAGACGATGGTTCAGCGACCGAAGAGTTTCTTGATCCACCGCATCAAGGCCCCGGCGGGTTCGTGGACCGGCGGCGCAGGCTCGACTTTGATGCCCTGTGATTCCAATAACATTCGGAGAAACAGCCGGTCGGGGACATCCTTCTCGCGTTTGGTTTGCTTCATCCGCCACAAGGTTTGCGGCGAAGCGAACGGGATGCGCACGCCGTCAATTTCACTGAACTCGGCGTCCTTGATCGCTTCGGCGTAGTCCACACCGCAGCCACTTTTGATCAGGTCCACCAAAATCTCGTCGCCGACGCGGACGACGATGTACTTGTCCACATCGCCCGGCTCAAGCTGGTCCACCGCCTTGTCCGGCAGGCAGCGCAACGCCTCGAACACCCGGCGTTCGTTCTCCAAGGATGCGTCCACCAGTAAATCAAGGTCGTCGGTGAAGCGGGCATAGCCGGCCTGGATGATCGCAAAGCCCCCCACGACCACGTACCGTGCGCCCAGGCGATTCAACTCGGCGCACAGGCGGCTCAAATCCTTCAGCCGTGGTGCGCGCGGGACTTTGTCACTGCCGCTTGGAGCAGAAGTTGGCGTTTCCATGAGTCGGCTTCTTCAAAGGTGCGGAAGCGATAAATACCCTTCGGGTACGGCAGCCGCGGCATGAGGCCCTCCGCCAAATCCACCAGACTATCGTATTGGATCGGACGAACCCGTCCCACGACTTTCCCAGGGGATTCCTCCAGATTTACGATTGGCTTCATATCGCGCCCAGCTTAACTCGCGGGCCGCTGTCGCACAAGCTCGGCTTCCATCCCAGCTTCCAGCTTCCCTTCGACGCACTCTTGCATCCGCGCTCAGGCCATTCGGAAAAACATCGTCGGAATTTGGAGTGCATCCGCCCCGTCTGCGCTATTCCATGACCCGCAGTCACGAACACCCCCACCGTCACCGCAACGAACCGCAGCGCGCCACTACCGCTCCCCGGCCCCGCCCGCTTCTTCCGCCTCCGCCAGCCGTGAGCCGTAACGCCGGTTTTCCAACCGGCTCGTTCGATCTTCAGATTATGCCGACAAGAATGTCGGCGCTACGCACCCCAGGAGCGCGGACCGCTGAGTCCGCGTGTTGCTGGCGTGTCGGTTGCAACTCGCGGACTCGGCTGTCCGCGCTCCGGCTCAAGGTCAGCGAGCTTTAGGTCTTCGCGCCTTTGCGCCTGCGTCTTGGCGTCTTGGCGCTGAATTCAGGCAATCCACCACGACGTACGGTTCACGGAGCGTTCGCCCGCGCCGGCTTCAATTCCGCAACCCCGCCCGGACGCGTAAACAGCTCGCGCACTTCGCCGTCCGTGAGCGGACGATTGAACACCGCCACATCGTCCAGCCAGCCGACGTAACTATACCCGAGGGTCAGCGCGCTTTGCGTGACGTCCCAGTTGAAGTTCCCCAGCCAGCCGGTGAACTCGCCCTGCAACTGGCCGTCGAGATACAGTTTTCCCCACGCGTTCTTTTCACCGGAGTTCAGGTTGCCGAAGCTGAACGCGACGTGGGTCCAGCGGTCGCGACGAAACGGCGGCTGATGCACCGCCACCATCGGGCGTTCCGGCTCGGGAATGTCCTCCCAGCCGCGGTTCTGCGGATTCCAAAATCGCCTTACCGGCAGGATGGCGTAGCGAAAATGCCGCGGCGTGTGGTCTTTGCTGAATTCGATGAACATGTTGCCTTCCTCCCACGCCTGCCCCACGAATTGCAGCGGATCGCAGTAACCCGGCTCCAAGTCCGCATCCGGGTCGAGCCGCAACCATAACGAAACCGCGCCGCTCCACTGGTTCGTGCGGTAGCCGAGATTTTTCTCTCCGCGAAAGAAAACCACGGGCCGCATCTTCTTGTGGAAGCGCAGAGCGTCGCCGAAACGGCCTTCACCTTTGGCCAGCGTGACAAGGTTGTCTTCCGGCAGTCCGGCGCGGACTTCTTTGCGATTGCCGGTCGGCGCGTGGTAGAGCACGGGATCGCCCGCCGCCACGTCGGCGTTCAGTCCTTTGTCGAACGAGGCGTGCAGCAGCAGGGCGTCGCCGAGTTTGGTCGCGGACTCCGCCGCGAAGACAGCCAGCGCAGATCCAGTAACCAACACCAAGGCGGCGGATCGAACCAGTCGGGATAGAGCATGGCCACCGCCACCGGAGCGCGGACCGCCGAGTCCGCGAGTCGGAACTGGTCCCCCGGGAACGCGCGGACAAGGCTGTCCGCGCTCCGGCAGAATGTCCGCGCAATCGGAGGGGAATCGAAAGCTTGAGGTGAGCGACTGCGGCTGAGAGGGAGGCGAAGCATACTCGAATTGCCGCCCCGCGGCGAGCCAAGAAGCGGGGCGGTGGTTCGTCGCCAACGACTGGCTGGGAGTCTCGTCCGGCATACAACTGACCTCTATTTCAAGCGATCAAACCACTTGCTCAACGTCTGGACAAGCGGATGTGGCGAGACCGCCGAAAAGTTCGTTCTTGTCGTGAGCATCTCCTCTAACTCCAAAGTGAGAAGCACTCTGGCGGTAAAGGAGGATTCCTTAGCCATCCCTTGCATCTTTAATATCTGACCAGCGGGATCAGTCTGGTAGAACGTGCCTCGCACTTCATGGAGCATGACGGGAACTCCATCAACTCGTCCGGGCTTCGCCGGATGGTGAACTCGGACGCTGGATAGGAGGTTGGACTGCGCCAACGCCATGAACTCCGCCGGCGACAAAGTCTGAACCTGGGGACTCGACCGGATGGCCACCAGACCAATGGCGATCAGCACCAACAAAGCCAACGAAATGATCGTCATCACCAGTTTCATTCTGTCATGTGAAGACTGAATGTTCGATCCGGCCTCATCGTTCAAACACTGAAGTTAACATTAGGTTCATGGAAGCGTGAGCGTCTCATGTTTCAAGGTCAACGGACTACCGCGCTAGCCACGCGGGATCGAACTCCACGTGCTTGATGCTCTTGCCCGCTTTGACGCGATGCGTGTAGGTCACCTGCACCCGGCCATCGCCAGCCTGGATGGCGGTCGGATAGCTGAATTCACCTTCGCCAGCCGGAGAATTGTCGAGATACTTTTTCACCTGCCACGTGCGGCCTTCATCCTCGGAGACCACGACCGCCAACTGATGCCGGCCTTCCTCGGTGTCGTTCAGCACCATCAACCAGCGTCCGTCCGACAGGCTCACCAAAGCCAGACTGCTGCTGGGATTGGGCAAGTCGGTGTCCCGCGCCACGGACCACGTATCGCCGTGGTCCTTCGATTCACTGACCAGGACGCGCTTGGGCGCTTCGCCGCCGTCGCGCATGAATGCGACAATCGTCCCGTCCTTTCGACGGGCGAGCGTCGGTTGAATGTTGCCCAGTCCAACCATCGGCTTGCTGGATCGCCAGTGCTCGCCATCGTCATCCGAAATGGCCATGAGCGAGAGGTTGAACCCATCCGAGTACAACGGCAGCAACAGTCGCCCGGCGTGTGCGCCCTCGGTGAGGCGCAATGGCCTGGCCCGGGGCATCCAACCGATGTCGCGTTTCACCGGGTCGCGCGCGGCTTCCACCAGCAATTCATCGTAGGGCCGGGCGTACTCGCCCCACATGGCCTGCTCAAATCCCAGCGTCTTGAAACCCGCGCGCAACTGGTCCGGAAAATCGTCGCCGGGCTGGATAAGAATCACGTCCTGCCAGTGCCAGCGCGGCGGGCCGTCGCCGGTGTAATCCGTGCTCACGCGGTATTTCAAGAGCGACTGCTCCCAACGATTCACGCGCACGACCGGCCACACCAGCCAGAGCCGCTGGCGACCATCGAGAAAGACCACCGGGTTGCAGTCGGGCAGCCCGGGAGTGTCGGCGGCCAGGAACACCTCGCCCCAGGCCGCTGCGCCTCGCTTCAATCTGGAGCCTTGAATCACCACGTCGTTGGCGGTGCGCTCGCCGGAGCCGTGAAACCAGACCGCCAGCAGATCACCGTTCGGACACTCGACGATGGAACTGCTGTGAACGTGCTTGGCTTGCGGCGGGAAGATCAACCGACTCTTGAACCACTCCGCGTTGCTCTGGGCACAAGCGCAACCCGACAGGAACACTGAACCCATCGCAACAAGAGAAGAGAGCAGCGGCTTTGGCTTCATAGTCATGTGTGTTGTGAATGGGTTCTGATTCAAACGGTGCCGTGAGGCTTTGGCAACGCTCGATTTTCAGCGACGCGCGGCAGGATTTGGACGGGAGCGCGGTCGCATGACGAAACCCGCGGACTCAGCGGTCCGCGCTCCAGAGGCTCAAGGTGGCATCGCTTTACGGCGTGGGTTGAGAATCCGGCGCCATGAATTTGCGCGCCATGCTCATGCCCATGCGCATCATCTGCAGTTGGTTCGTCTGGAACCTGCCAAACGCGGCCAATTGATTCTCGGCCAGCACACCGGCGGCGCGTTCGTAAACCCGCTGGTTTACCGCTTCCTGGTTTTGCATGAGCTTCTCCAAGCTGTCACCGGACAGCACCGCCTCCAGGTTCGCGGCGTCCTGGGCAGGGCCGGGCGCCGGCTGGCCGGTGGCGGCGGCAACGTGCTGCTTCTCTTCCTTCATGAATTGGAGCAATTGTTCGGTCTGGGAATCCGTCAACGCGTTCTCGCTGCCGGCGAATTGTTGCTGGAACTGGCTGAGTTGGGTTCGTTCGCCGACGGTTTGCTGGTAATCCTGATACTGGGCGTAACGGCTTTCCCCCAGGAATCCACGGATTTGCTCGTCGAACGCCTTTTGTGTCTCCGCCATCGTGCTGGCCATCGCCGTGCGATTGGTGCTGGAACCGTCCATCAACGACATGGCCTTCTCCGAACTCTGGATCATGTTGTCCGCCAGCAGTTCCTTGAACTGATCCGCCTCCTCCGGCGTCAGGTTCATGCGTTTGATCAGCGGGTCGTAGAGTTGGTTGAGCATCATGCGTTGCTGTTCGCGGATCATTTTCCGGGTGTCAGGGTCTTCCATCATCTTCGCCAGTAAACTGCCGAAGGGGTTTTCCTTCTTGCCCGACTTCGACTCTGGAGCAGCGATTTCGCCGGCTTGCAGTTGGGGCGAATGGGCCGCCGCCTGTTGTGCGGATTGAAGTTTGGCGGCCAGGTCACCCGCCTGATCCAGCAATTCGCGACGCTGCTTGTCAACCAGACTCTTGGCGGCCTCCACATCGGCAAGCTGCTGTGCTTGTTGATCAAGTTCCACCCGCAAGGAAGTCATCTGGGACTCTTGACGATTGAGCTTTTGCCACTGCGCCACGCATAGAACACCGAGCGCAAGGGTGGTAGCAGCGAATGCAAGGACAAGGGTGTTTTTCATAAGTCAATTCGGTTCAGCGCGGTACCGGCCATGTGCCCGCCAAACGATCCGGCAGACCGCGCGTCGGCAAGGCCAATGAGAACAGAGCCAGACCGCAGATCAATAGTAATCCCAGCAGGGCGGCGGGCACCGTGCCCAGCGGCTTTTGCAGCGTTACGAATACGATCAATTCCAGCAAGAACGGACTCCACGCCACGATCGCTCGCCAGAACACGCGCAGCCGCGAAGCCCAGGCACCGTCCCGCCGGACAAAGGTCACTCCGGCGATAAGCAGAACCAGACCGCCACGGAACGCCAGCGCCGCGATTAGCGCCGGAAAACCAACGTAAATCGCCAGGGTTACTGAGATCATCATCACCGGAAACCAAGGCTGCTTCATGAATTTCATACCGTCAGCCGGGGGAAGACGACCTTGCAGGGCGGCCTCAGCGTCGGCGATTTCTTTTTCGGATGGCGCCGGGTTTTCGGCCACGCTTTGCTCGGCAAACCGGCGGGCTTCGCCTTTGATCAGGGTCAGCGCAAGCGGGCTCGACCACGAGGCGTCATTGGTGATGACGGGCCGGTAATGTTGAGCGATGTAAACTGCAAACTGGTGGTCGGTCGGATGCGGCTGGTTTCTGGCCCACCGCGAATTCATTCCGGTGCGTTGTTGCAGCAGCGTGTTCAGTTCCACGAGGCCCGGGTTCTTCCGGCTCCATTGCTCCATCAGCGTCATGCCAAAAAACATGCCGCAAGTGGCCAGCAGCGGAAACGTCAGGCAGCCCGCCACAATGGCAGCGCGACGCCAGCGGGTCACTTCCGCCACCCGCTGCAACAAGGGCCGAAGTGCCCCCGCCACGGCTTCCGCATCCGGAAATTGTGACAGTTTATCCAGAAAACGATGCGCATGCAATGGCAGCGGTCCGGTGAGTTCGCCGGAAGAGGCCGAAGTCTGCACGGCTCCGCGCAGGGCGGCATCGGCAACTTCCTTCAAGAACGCTTGGATGTTGTTGTGGTGCGACAAAGGCGGCGCGAGCACGGCCGCCTCGCGATTCGTCGGGGTAGATGAGAGTCCCGGCGCCGGAAAGTCCAACAGCTTCGCCCGGCCATCCGCCGTGATCCACACCCGGTCCAGCGCAAGGATTGTCGGTAACGTGCCGTCTTTCTGCGCCACGCTGATTTCCCGGGCCAGGTCATAGAGCCAGAACCGCACCTGGCTCCAAGGCTGGTGGGTCTGCGCCAGACGAACAAGTGGTTCGCCGGTCACGGCTTCAAAGGCATCCCAGTCTTCCTCCGGTGTACGTTTGCCCGTGAGCCAGCGCAACCGGCCCACGCGCCCGATGTTCCGCAGAGTCGCCGGCACCGGCGGCGTGTCGGCGGACACCATACGAATCCACACCTTGCGCAGCAGCCGCAGGTCGTACCCGAGCAACCACTCTGCCTCGGCGGTTTTCTCCAGCGTTTCCAGAATATGGTAAGGCCCAATCGTGCGTTGCCCTTCCAGCGCTGGTGGCGGCGTTTCTTTAACGGCCAATGTGGGCCGCGCCAGGAAGGCCACGCGGGAAATCACGCGCGTCTTCGTGACCAGATCATGCACGGCGGCAAAACCATTCTGCCGACGCATCGTGGAAAACAATAACGCCAGGACGAAGTAAAATGAGATCCCCAGCAAATACTGGGTCGCAAACGAACTTTCCAGGTACGCCCGCGGATTGCTGCCGTAAATAAACCAATAAGGCAGCATCGGCAGGACGACGTAAAAGCCAGCCCGCGAGAGAGCGCGCGGAATGCCCGGCGAATTATTTCCCGCGCCGACCACGCGCAAACGACACAGAGCTTTGCCCGCCGTCGCGCCCCAGATTCCTTCCGTCAGCGCATAATACAGCACGGACACGATCAGACCCGCGAGCATCGCGAGCAAAGCTCTGGGCGAACGCAAGAACGATGCGTTCGTGAATTCCATTGGACTTCCCATCAATGGCAGCCAGATCGTCATGAGGACGAGATTGAGCAGGAAGAAATCCAGCAAGCCCGCCAAGAAACGCAACCCCAGCGTGGCGGGCGTGGGCGCCGCGGAACTGTAGGGCGTCAGTGCGCGGGCCAAATCACGGTAGTGCTTGAAGCGTTCGCCCGGTTGCTTTTCGAGACAGCGCAAGATCACTTGGACCAGTCCCCTTGGAATATCGGGCCGGAATTTTGCGGGCGACGGCGGGCGTTGTTCGAGCACCGTTGCGAGCAGTTGCACCATGTTCTTTGCCTCAAACGGCGTGCGGCCCGTGAGGAGATAAAACAGCGTCGCGCCTACGGAATACATGTCCGACCGGACATTGAGTTCATCGCCGCGTAGTTGCTCCGGCGAGCAGAACGCGGGCGTGCCGAGGAACGCACCCGTCGCGGTCAAGGCTGGTTCGGTGCGGATCGCGGTGGAAATCGAGAGACCAAAATCACCGACCTTCACCGTCCCGTCGGCATCGCGGAAACAGTTCGACGGTTTCACGTCGCGATGCAGGACGCCGATTTGCTGGGCCGCCTCCAGCCCGGCAATGATTTGCAGCACGGCATCCACTGCTTCGCCCACCGGCAACGGTCCGCGTGCGCCGACACGGTCCTGCAAAGTGCCGCCGGACACGAGTTCCATCGCAATGACCGGTGTGCCGCCAATTTCCTCGGTGCCGAAAACGTAAACGCTGTTGGGATGATTGATGGAAGCCGCCAGCCGGCCTTCGCGAAAGAACCGCTCGCGCGCTTCCGGCGAATCCAGCGTGTGGCTCAGGACCTTCAGGGCGACGCAGCGCCCGCTCTCCAGATCGTCGGCCTCGAATGCCGCGCCCATGCCGCCCTGACCCAACAAACGCACGATCCGGTAATGGCCAAACAGTTCGCCGGGTTGCGGCAAGCCGCGCGATTTCCTTTCGGTTGTCGGCAGCGCCCCCGTGTCTCCTAGCCCTGACAACGGCTGCGTGCCCAATCCGGCCTTGAGGAGACACTTCGGGCAAAGCTCCCCCGAGAACTGAGCCGGCAGTTCGGTCCCGCAATCAGCGCACTGGCGTCTCGGTGAAGTTGTTCCAGTTGTGGCCATAATTGCTCTTTCCACCGGGTTCTTAAGCAGAACTGGCGAAAGGTAACACGGCAGGCCGCGATTTTTTCACGGGCCAAATGTGGCGAAAAGGTGGCGGATTTCCGCCTCGACCTCTTCTGGCGACGTCACGGTGTCCGCAATTTCGGTCCGCAGGATTTCACGATAACGTGCGCGCAATCTCTGCACGGCCATTTTCACAGCGGCTTCCGTCAGGTTCATCCGGGCAGCGATCTCGGCGTAGGGCAAAGCTGATTCATCCCTGGCCAGACAACCGCGCAGGAACTCGAACAGTTTGGCCCGGCCGGTGGCGGTGTATTCCGCCTGCAAGTGAGTCATGGTGCGCTCCAGCAACGTCATGGCCCATTGCCGGTCAAAGAGCACGTCAAGTTGCAGTTGATGCACCGGCTCGGCGGTAAAGCGCGACTCAGCCAATTCCTCATCAATGGACACAACCGAGGTGAAGCCGCCGCGTTTCTGCGCATGCTGGCGGTCCCATTCGTTGGCGAGGAAGCGTTTCAAGGCCACCAACAAGAACGTGCGGAAACGACCCCGCTCCCGGTCCGCCGCCTTGAGATAACCTTTCTCCAGCACGCGCGCAAAGAACTCCTGGGTGAGGTCCTGCGCATCGTGGGGGTTGTGTCCGAGCCGGCGAACGAACGCGTAGAGCGGAAACCAATACGCGCGGCAGAGCGTCTCCAGGGCCTGATCTGATTGGGGCGAACTGGAGTCCTGCGCGGAAAGCACCACGGACCAATGGGTGGTAACGAACACCGGGCGGCGGCAGCCATCCGTCCCGGCAGAAGTCGTCTCCGGCCGGTTGCTGGGTGCAGGAGTGTTCACCGGCGCGAGCGTAAGCGCGGGTGAGGGAAACGCAAGCCGCGAGGCAGCGCTCTGATGTCGGCGGCGCCGGAGAAATATCCTCGGCGGCGCGGTTGCAGGAGCAGTTCGGGTATGCGTATGATAAAGCTTGGAACTTGCAGAACCGGACCAACAACGCACTCGTGAGAACTTTTGGCGTGAACAACCTTCACCCCGTGAGATACCGCCGCGACCATCCGAGAAGTGACATCGCCAGACGCCGCACAGAGCTGAGACGGCTCCGCCAACCGAGGTTATCTCACGGGGTAAATGAACTGACCAATGCCACACTCGGGGGAGCCCCGGCCGTTGCGCGGAGTTGCACTCCGCTGTATCGCCGAATTCCATTCGGCAAACCGGCGGATTGCTCGGTGGCGCCGTTGCCGGCCAACGCCTGCGGATTGCAAATCCGCGATACAGCAGGATGGAATCCTGCGCTACGAGCCTGCACCGATCACTCAACCCTCAACCTTCAACCTGCAACCGCTCACGCCTACTACCACGCCGATGGCAACGGCAACATCACGGCGTTGGTGAACACGAACGGGGCGGTGGCAGCGCGGTATGAGTATGACCCGTACGGCAACCTGCTGGGCATGGCCGGGCCGCTGGCGGAGGCGAATCTGTATCGTTTCAGCAGCAAGGAATGGCACGCCAACGCGGGGCTTTATTACTACGGCTTCCGCTATTACGAGCCGAATTTGCAGCGGTGGATCAATCGGGATCCGATTGAGGAAAAAGGAGGAATTAACTTGTCTTGCTTCGCGCGCAATCATCCGCTGGTATTGATTGATCCCTTCGGTTTGACATGCGCTCCTGGGTTCTGGGAGGGGCTAATCCCATTTTGGGGGTCAGGCAAACAGGCAATTCATGATTTCGAGGAGGGGAAATGGGGATGGGGTATTTTCAATACCGCCATGGCGGCAACGGATATCATTCCCGGAGCAACCTTGGTGAAGGCGGGCCTGAAAGCTGGAGGGAAGGTTGGCGTTCGGGCGCTGTGGAAAACCGGAAGCCATAACTGGCCAAGCACTCAGGCATGGTACAAACGGGTTCATGAATTGCCAGACCACATGAACACGCACCATGCGCTGGTGCCGCAACGCCACTTTGAAGGCACGAAAGCAGAGGCGCTATTCAACCAGCTGTGGAATCTCAAGCCACTTGACCCGAAAGTCCCCAAGCCACCTGGGTGGAGTGATGCCGACTGGTATCGCGCGTGGCACAATGCAGTCGAAGGAAAGGCAAACACACTCGTAGATCTCAATCTGGCCAAACGCTGGTGGCACGGCGCGCCGGATTGGGCCAAAGCCGCAGAAGTATCGTTGACTGGTGATTTGGTGAACGCAGCACTCAACCCCCACAGCAATGGCTGCCCTGAGTGATATCAAGGTGCCCGCAGCCATCTTTCCCTCGGACGGCAGGTTCAGGCTCTACACTGACCCCGACTTTTTCGTCACGACCACTAGGCGGAAGATTCGTCGAGGTGAACTTCGCGGAGCACTGCTAGTAGATTGGCACCGAAAGGTCTGGCGGGTAACAAGGGTTTGGAATGCTGGTTTTCCTCCCAAACGGTACCGATGGGGACTGTGGTGGCTTTGGGGAAATTGTCGGGCAGGTGTTGAACTAGAAGCTCTGGTGGAACGGATGTCGCTTGAAGAGATGAAGTCGCGAATCATCGCCGGCATGAAATTAGAGCCAGACGCGCACGCCAGTGGAAAGCCGCAACTGAATCGGCGGATAAAGGCGGTTCGAGAGGGCAAGGATCTGCTGGAGATGCTGGAAACGGGAGGCTGGCTTGATCCTGAATGGGCAGCGGCGGTGCGACGTGGTGAAGTTACGTAACAGCATGAACGACCCCTCTATGCAGAAAAAGGCAATGGCTGCGATTGATGAGGTTGCTGTTCCTTTCGCAGTTTTTGAAACTACGGGCACTTTTGGCAAGTTCGGTGATCGTGATCATTTTGTATCTCGATTCTCGCGGTGGCAGATTCAGCGAGGGTGTCTTCAAGAAGCCCTTATCGTTGATTGGCATGGCAAGGCCTGGCGGGTGAAGAGCATCCGGAGTGCAGGTCCCCCTCCTAAACGTTACCGTTGGGGTCTGTGGTGGCTATGGGGCATGTGTCGTGCAGATTTGGAGCTTGAAGCTTTGCCTGAACGGATGTCGCTTGAGGAAGTGAAAAGCCGAATCCTTGCGGGAATGAAACTGCAACCAGAGCGACATTCCAGCGGAAGGCCGCAACTAAATCGGCGCATAAAGGCGGTTCGAGAGGGCAAGAATCTTCTGGAGATGCTGGAAACAGGAGGCTGGCTTGATCCTGAATGGGCAGCGGCGGTGCGACGTGGTGAAATTACTTAACAGCTTGAATGAACTGACCAATGCCACCCGCAGCGGGACGCTCACCGTGGCGGGCCTAGCCAGTCAGCCCGGAGTGAATCTGGATCACGTGGCCGTCAGTGGCACGGGCTTGAGCGCCGGGAACGCGAACGTGTATGCCGACGGCAGTTGGGCGCGGGCGGGCGCCACCCTGGCCAGCGGCAACAACAGCTACACCGCCACCGCCGAAGACACCTAAGGTCGCACCGCGCAGTACAGCGTGAGGGTGAACTGGCGCATGGCGTCGGCGGTGCATTGCCAAACCCCACCAGATGGCACTGAGTCCCATGAGGAACAGATAGTGCAACGTGGTAGGGCGCGTCACTCCGTGCGCGCCGTTGGGAAGCCAGGAGTCAGTTGCGGCGCGCACGGAGTGACGCGCCCTACCCGCGGCCCGCAGTATCTATCGGGACTTCTTTGTCGCAGTGTTGGGTTGGGTTGGGTGACCAACGAAGTGCGCTAGGTTTACCCCGCGAGATACAACTGCTTGCCCCCATCATGGCAGCCGAAGGCGGCACCCTCATTGGTAGGGTCGAACGCTTCTGAGCGGTTATCTCACGCGGTAAATGACGGGATGGTCGTGGTGCCGGAATGGCATTTCCAGCCGCAGGTTTCCACGAACATTCCGGTCAACACCATCAGCTACACGCGGGGCATTGATTTGAGCGGCGGTTTGCAGGGCTTGCCCCTTGAGCGAGAGGATCGAGACAAACGAACCATGAGCACGAGCAGTGGTTTGATTATCAGATTTCCGACGCGGGTCTGCTCGCAAAGTCGCGGGCGGGATGAATTGCTTCTTAATGAATATCGTTGACGCGCGACAGTGCGCGGGGGAATTCTTCGCATGCCGTTTTGTGAAACGTAAACCAGCAACTCGAACAAGCTTATGAACTTCAACCGCCGCCAGTTTCTTCGCACCACCACTGCCGCCGCGCTGGCTTTCTCCGCGGCGCCACTGCTCCGCGCGCAAGTTCCCGGTCGGAAATACCGCACCGCGCTCATCGGCTGCGGTTGGTGGGGCAACAACATTCTTGGAGAGGCGATGGCCAGCGGCGAGTGTCGCATCACGGCGCTGTGCGACGTGGACCGCCGCTTCCTCGACCGCACGGCCGCGCGGGTGAAGAAAGAATTGGGCGACGACGCCAAACCGTACGAGGATTACCGCGAGTTGCTGGCGAAGGAGAAGCCGGAGATTTGCATCGTCGGAACGCCGGATCATTGGCACGCCTTGCAGACCATCGCCGCGGTGAAGGCCGGCGCGCACGTGTACGTGGAAAAGCCCATCGGCCACACGATTCGCGAAGGCCGGGCGATGGTGAAGGCGGCGCGGGACACCGGACGCGTGGTGCAGGTGGGCACGCACCGCCGCGTCTCCCCGCACAACGTCAGCGGGCGCGAGTTCATCCGCTCGGGCAAACTCGGGAAGATCGGCATGGTGCGCGCGTTTGTGCATTACGGCGGCGGGCCGGAACGTCCGCGCAAGAACATCGAACCGCCCAAGGAATTGAACTGGGACCTCTGGTGCGGCCCGGCGCCGGTGCGGCCCTTCAATGGCGACATTGACAATCCCTGGGGCGGCGGCATCCATCCGCGCGGTTTCCGCAATTATCTCGACTACGCCAACGGCACGCTGGCGGATTGGGGCGTCCATTGGATGGATCAAATCCTCTGGATCACCGGCGAACGCTGGCCGACGAAGATCTTCAGCGTTGGGGGCCGACCCATCAAAGGACCGGCGATACTCACGGCGGAGGAGCAAACCACGGACGCACCGGATCATCAAATCGCGACGTACAAATTCAACAGCTTCGATGTGACGTGGGAGAACCGTCAGTTCGCCGGGAACAACGCGGAGAAGGGCGAGAGCGTGGGGTGTTATTTCTACGGTGAACGCGGCACGTTCCACATGGGTTGGCAGAAAGGCTGGACGTTTTATCCCGTGAACAGCCGCGACCCGGTGATTCAGGAAGCGCCCAAGCTCGGTCAACCGGATGACCAGAACATCAAGGAACTCTGGGCGGACTTCCTGGATGCGATCAAGCAAGGCCGCCGGCCCGTGAGCGACATTGAGGAGATTCACCTCTCCACGAATGTCACCCTGCTGGCCATGGTCAGCTATAAACTGGGCCGCAGCATCGAGTGGGACGGGGAGAAGGAAGAATGTGTGGGCGATCCGGCCGCCAACAAGTTGTTGCGGCGCGAATATCGCAAGGGTTGGGAGTATCCCACCTGAGCCGCGGAACTTGACCAGGGCTCCCCGCGGGGATGGCGGCGTCTCAAACGCCTTCGTAACAGCGGTAGAGCCGGTCGTTGAGGAACACCCGGCACTTCTGACCGAACAAGAGCTTGCGTTCCTTTTCAATGCGGACCTCCAGGCGTTCCTGGTCGCCGACCCGCAGGGTGTGTGTTTCCCGCAGAGGTTCGTTGAACAGCCGCACGCTGCGGCGGACTTCCGTCCGGTTGACCTTGATCACGGAGCGGCCGAATAATTGATCGAAGTTGAACTCCACCAGGTGTCGCTCCAGCTCGCCTACCTCCAAACAGAACTTCATAACTTCACGTCTCCTTGCGGCCAGAAAAGCACAATCGTTGCCAGCCGCCGCAAAGTTGACGGAGGCACGAGGGCAGGTTTGGACCATGAGGTTTTCGAGGGAGTGCGGGGAACACACCTTGATTCGGGGAAACGAGATATGGCTTCTCCCTGCACTTAATTTGGACAACGCTGACCTGGATGCGTGTAGGCAATTCACTACGAGCGCCTGGAAGTTCACGACGGCGACAAAGCTTGACGGTCGCTGCCGCCCTGGTGTGGGGGGGTGCGAGCGTGAGTGTTGCCCAGTGGTTCGATCAAGGGCCGGTATTCACAATCCTCGAAGAGAATGACCTGGTAGTGGATACGGACCGGCATTACACGCAGGGCGTCAAGCTGACCTATCTCCATGCGGACAACCGCTTGCCGGACTGGCTGGCACAGCTCTCACACCGGATCGGGGCGGTTGGGTTCTCGGTCCAAGCCAACCGAGTCGGAACCCAAATCGGCCAGAGCATCTACACGCCGGGCGATTTGTCGGCCCCCGGGCTGTTGACTGCGGATCGTCCCTACGCGGGCTGGCTTTACACCGGGCTGATTCTCCAACGCCGTGGGTTGACGCCTGGAAACCAGCTTGTATTGGAGAATTTCCAATTGGACCTCGGCATCATTGGCCCGGAATCGCTTGCCGACCGGGCCCAGACCTGGGTCCATCAAGTCCGCGGGTTTGAAACGCCACGCGGCTGGGAGCATCAACTCAAGACCGAGCCTGGAATTGCCCTCAAGTATCAACGCACCTGGTTGTTTTCTCCAGGCCAACCCGTACAGCGATGGTTCGACCTCATTCCCCATGCCGGCATGAGCCTGGGCAATGTGGAAACGTCGTTGCGCGTGGGTGGGGCAATTCGGCTGGGCTGGAATTTGACGGATGATTTCGGGGTGCAGACCATCAACGCACTGGCGACACCGGATGGCGGATGGTCGCCAACTCGTCGGCACGGACGCTGGGGCTTTTATGGATTTGCCGGCGCGGAAGGCAGTGCCGTGCTTTACACCGCGTTTCTCGACGGCAATCTCTTCCACGAGAGCCACCACGTCCGGCGCGAACCGTTGGTCGGCGAGTTGAAGGCCGGGGGGGTGCTGGTCTGCAATCGTGCCGAGATGGGCGTGGTGTTGGTTCATCGCACGCGCGATTTCATTGGCCAGTCGGAGGAGAACCGCCACGGCTCCGTGTTTCTCAAACTGAAGTTCTGAGCGACCCGAGGCTTGATCGCCGGCCCGCGCCGTGGGTCGCCGCTCGCTAAAGACATTGCCAACGCGCAGTGAAACCAGCTACAACAAGCCGCGATGCCAACGGTTGCTGACCAACTCCGCACCGCCCGCGAGGCCCGGAACCTCACCGTTCACGAGGTCGCCGACACCACCAAGATTCGGACAGACCATATCCGGGCACTGGAAGCCGGCGATTTTGACGTCTTCACAGCGCCGGTTTACATCCGGGGTTTTGTCCGTACGTACTCGACGTTGCTGAAACTTGACGTGGCGCAGGTGATGGCGGCGCTGGATGCGGAACTTGCGCAAACGGAGAAGTTCAGCGAGCCGCCGTCGCTGTCGGGCCAGCCGCGCGGCGCGCTGGATTTTCTGACGCTGCAACTCTCGAAGGTGAACTGGCAGAAAGCGATGGTGATCCTCGGCGGGTTGGTGGTGGTGGTAATTGTCGTCGTGAGCTACTGGCTCTGGCATGATTATCGTGAGCGCGACCCCCTGGCCGATTTGCTGCCGGCAGTTTACCAGCCGACCCAGCATCAATCCGGCGACACCCTCCCTCTGCCGGCGCCACGCCAGCCGTAGCGCAGGATGCTCTCCCGCCGGACGGGCAAGTTCAGAGATCGGTCAGGTATAAAGCGCGATTGCGCCACAGATAAAGGGACCCGGACAACAACGTTAGCGCCACCGCCACCCACTTTGAAGCTTCCATAAACCAAACTGCCCAAGCCTTTCCAAACAGGGACCAGCCAAACACCAATTCTCCGAAGCCAGCCCAGGACGGGTAAGCCGCCACCACCAAAATGGCAATGATGGCCACGATCTGCGAGATGGTCTTGTGTTTGCCGTAACCTTCGGCGGCGAGGACGACATTCTTGGACGCGGCCAGGAGGCGCAGACCGGTGATGGCCAGTTCGCGCGCCACGATGATGACCACCATCCACGCCGGCATCCAATTTAGCCCCACAAAGGCAATGAACGCCGAACACACCAGAATCTTGTCGGCCAGCGGGTCCATCAGGATGCCGAAATTCGTGATCAGCTTGCGGGAGCGCGCAATGCGGCCATCGAGGAAATCCGTAATCCCCCCGGCAGAAAACAGAACCAAGGCCAGGGTCTCGTAATACGGCAGGCGCGAAAACAGCACGACGAGAAACGCCACGGTCAGCGCGAGGCGGGATACGGTGAGCTTGTTCGGCAGGTTCACGCGAAAGTTCTAGTTCAATGGTGTCGAAAAATGAATCTCTAAATGCCGCGCAAAATACCCAAGGACCCAAATACCCAAAGTGGGTCGCCGCTGCTTTGCACAAGTTGGGTATTTGGGTACTTGGGTTCTTGTTTCATTCTTCGATTGCCGGCTTCGCAATCAGATCATAATCCGTGTGTCCGATGATCCGGACGCGCGCGAATTCCCCGATGGGCAAACGTTCCCGGATGTAAACGCGCCCGTCAATGTCCGGTGCGTCGGCTTCGCTGCGCGCGACCAGATACTTGCTCGCTCCCAACCGCGCTCCGCGCGTTTCGCCCTCGCGAATCAAGCCGTGCTCCCAGGAACTCACCTTCGCCGCCTCAAGTTCGCTGGCGGTGGCTTCGCCTTCCACCAACACGCGCAGCGTATGGCCGACAAAGGACTCAGCCACTTGGGCGGCCACTTCGTGCTGAACTTGCATCGCCCGCTCGCGGCGCCGGTGTTTGACTTTCTCCGGAATCTGGCCAGCCATCGCGCCCGCCCGAGTGTCTTCCTCTTTCGAGTAGGCAAAAACGCCCAGCCGCTCAAACCGGGTTTCTTGAATAAACCCGAGCAAGTCCTCGAAGCAGGCGTCCGTCTCTCCCGGAAAACCAACGATGAAAGTGGTGCGCAGTGCAATGCCGGGTACCCCGGTGCGAATGCGTTTCAGCAGGTCAACGATGTACTGCCGCGAAGTCTCCCGCCGCATCCGCTCCAGCATGTTCTCGTGGATGTGCTGCAAGGGAATATCCACATAGCGGGCGACCTTCGGACACGCGGCGATGGTCTGAATCAACTCGTCAGTCCAGTGCGCCGGATGGGTGTAGAGCAGTCGAATCCAAAAATCACCGGGCAATGCGTTCAATTCGCGCATCAAAGTGCAAATCGTGGTGGCCTCCGCGGCCAGTGACTTGGTGGCGGCGGCGAATTTCTCGGGTGACGATATCGCGCGGCTGTGATTGGCGCGCAGGTCCAGTCCGTAGTAGGTCGAATCCTGGGAGATCAGATTCAGTTCCTTGACGCCGTCGGCAAGCAAGGCTTTGGCCTCGGCCACGATGTCGCGCTGGAGCCGGCTGCGATGCGAACCCCGCATCCGGGGAATGATGCAGAAGCTGCACGGATGATTGCAGCCTTCCGCAATCTTGACGTAGGCGAAGTGGCGCGGCGTCAGCCGGAAGCGCGGCGTGGCATAGTCGGGAATGTAGCTGGGGCGGGCATTTACATTGAGCAGCGGGCCTGAAGCTGCGTGTGACTCCGTGGTGCGTGGTGACTTGTGCGCGGACGGAACAGCCACGACCGTTCTGGTTTTTCCAAACTCTTCCGAGCCGCGCAGCCTTTCGGATTTTGCGTGCTCCGAAAGCGCCGCGCCCGTTTCCAGTTCCGCCAGCCGGCCGGCCAGCGCGGCCCTGGCTTTGGAGCCTGGAGTTTTCCTGGTGTTTGGAGTTTGGTTGTTGGTGTTGTCCCTCCGCCTAGCCATCGCCTGTTTCACGATGTCCGCCACTTGCGCGACCTGGTCAATGCCCATGAAGGCATCCACTTCGGGAAACAGTGTGGGAAGCTCCTCGCGAAACCGTTGCGGCAGACAGCCGGAAACAATCAAACCCTGGCCGCGATTCTTCGCCTCGCGCAACGCGGCGGACTCCAGAATCGTGTCCACGCTTTCCTCCTGCGCCGTGTCAATGAACGAGCAGGTGTTGACAATCACCACGTCGGCCTGGGCCGCGTCGTTAGTGATCTCGCAGCCGTCCTTCAGCAGCGCGCCGAGCATGATTTCGGCATCCACCAGGTTCTTGGCGCAGCCCAGCGAGATCAACCCCACGCGGACGGGTGCTTGGTTAAGCGGAGATTTCGTCACAGGCGGCGCAGGTTACGGCAAGGGCCGCCGCCAGGCAATCTTGGTGGAAGTCTGCCCGGAGGCAAAAAGCGCGAATCATCGCGGTGCCGCGGGCGCGTTCGTGCCGCCGGCGGGCGGCGCGTTGGTGGTGGCAGGCAGGGGGGTTCCCTCCGCGGGCAATTGGAGTTTGGTGCGCAGCACCGCCCGCGCCTCGAAAGGCATGCCTTCATCCGGGTCTAGCAGCCGATTCAAGATGATCTGCTCCGTCTCCTCGACGGGTGGCACGGGGATGCGTTTGGCACCGGTTTCATCAAGCTGGCTCATGTAACTGGTGCGCACCTTCCGCGCCAGCAGCCGATAACCAGCCGCCTGTTCATCCTGATCTATCACCATGCTTTGATACGCGCGGGAGACAAATGCCTCGATGGCTGACTGGATTTTCTTCTGGTCCGTTTCGCTCACGTCCACCTGGGCGTTGGCCACCACAAATTCGTCCAGCGTCGTACGACTGGGAATCGAATTGGGATCGTCGTCAATCATGGTCTTGTCCGGATAGTGCGTGCCCAGGTACTGATACCATTGCGCGGCATCTGCCACACGATTGTGCAAGTAGAGAGCATAGACCGCGTCGCGCAAAAAGTTCCGGTGCGCGCGGCTGATGTGTTCCCGATTCGCGGCATCCTCCTCCATGGCCTGTTCGTAGGCGAAATTGGTCTTGGGGATGATGTCCAGGTTCGGCCCGAACTGGAAGATTTTGGCGAAGGGGTTGGCCACCAACCGCCCGCGCTGCGCCGCCATGTGCATGGACTGGTAGATCACGCGGCGCAATTGGATCAAATCCTCCTGGTTCACCTTGTGGGGATTTTGCCTGGCCACCTCCAATCCGCGGGCGGCCCAATAGATGGCGTGCGACTCGGGCAACCGCCATTCCAGCGGGCCGTATTGTTCGTTGACGGTCTTCATGAAGACCGGATCCATCTTGTATCGGTTGGTCAACAACTGATAACGCTCCCGTGCGTCGTCAGTCTGGGGATTGATCAACTCATCGAGATCCGGCTCTTTCAGTTTGCCGAAGACCTCGGCCATTTCGTTGGCCCACTCCTGCTTGTAGAGCATGTTCGCGTCGTCCAGGTTCTGGCCCATTTTGTGTTGGAAGAACCACGCCAGCTCGCGATAAATGAGAACCTCGTTGGGATTGAACCGCAGCCCGTCGTCCCGCAGCAGCGAAATGCCGCGCTGCACCCAGCGCCAGCGATCATCGTAATCCTTGAACTTGACGGAGATGTTGTAGGCCATGTTCCAGGCTTGCACCAACCAGACCTGGACGAAGTGCGGCTCCAGCTTCGTGATCCAATCCGCCAATTGCGCCATCTCAAAAAACTTGTCCTCGTCCTGCAACTCGCTGGCGCGAATCCACAACGCATTGGCGATCAATCCGCGAAAACCGCCCAACGCCACGGTGGTAAACGCCAGGACCGGTGGCGCGTTCTCCAGCGGAGTTACGCGCGTCAGCCCGAGCCGGTCGCGGTCATGGTTGAGCGAGGGTTGGATCCGCCAGACGCCAACCAGCAACACGGCGGCCAGGGCAACCAGCACGGTTTTCTTGACGCGACTGCTCATTGATTTCCCTGGGCCGTGGCGAGTTCACGCCGGTTGAAGATCAGGATGCCCGCGCCGCCAAGAATGCCGCCCAGCAACAACACGATTTGTCCGACCGCCCGGGCCAGTTGCCCCCAGGTGATGCTGCGCCCCGTGCTCAGGGCATCAATCGGCGAGAAATCCTTGGCCAGATTGATCACGGTCAGCACGCCTTGAAAAACCGGCAGCAGAAGGGTGTCCGCCAGCGTTGACGCGCTCGCGCCGGTTTCGTGGTTGATCCCGGTCAGCGTGCCTTCGGAAACCGCCGTGGCCATCGTGCCGCTGGACAACGCCATGGTCAGCAGGCTCAACGAAACAAAGGCCGCCACCGGAAAGGATAGAAAGCTCGCCGAGGCCAGCCCCAGCGCCGCCAGCAGCGCCATCCAGCAGAAGATGATGCCCAACCCGCGCACGTAATTCAGCCCGAAGCCGCCCTCGCGATACAGCACTTCCATTCCTTCATCGAGGGGGAACAGTAACGCGGTGTCGTTGGGATTGGCGACGAGGATCGTGAGCACACCGTTTTCATCGAAGAGATTCGGGGGAATCTCGAATTCATGAAACGTCTCCGGCGCGAGGCTCATCAATTCACTGCGCCACACCCGCCCGGTGTCCGGATTGCCCACCTGCCACAACGCGCCGAAAGTGCCGGACGGATTGTAGTTGGCGGTGTTGAACTTCACGCGGAGAAACAGCGGTTGGTCGCGCAGGTAGCGCCGGGCGAAACCCAGGTCAATCTGCCAGGGCCGGTAGGCACCCGGTGCGACAATCTGAAACTGCGCTTTGACTTGTTCGAGAATCTGGCGCTTCAGTAAGGGCAGGTCCAGGGAGGTGACTGGCGTGCGCTTCAGCGTTTCCTGCAAGATCCGTTGCGCTTCCTGCTCAATTTCCCGGTCGTAATTGCGCTCGCGGGCTGACGCGCGCGCGACCAACACTTCGTTGTGCAGCACTGCTTGCTGTTCCAGTGGCAGTTGCTTCGCCCGGTAGAGGAGCAGTGCATAAACGCTCGCGCCGGAAATCGCCAGCAACGCGGCATTGAGCGTCATGATACCCAGCCATTTGCCGAGCCAGATCTGCCAGCGGGCAATGGGTTTCACTGCCAGCACCTGGATTTGACATTCCTCGATGTCACGTGCCAGCGTGCCGCAGGCCAGCCAAAGTGTCGAAAGGCCAAGCAGGGCCGTAATCACGCTCAACGTGTAAGTCAGCAGAATCTGCGTGAACCCGCGCGCCGTGCCGTCGTCCTCAATCAAAACCGGCAGGCCCACCACCGACGCCAGCAACAGCACCGCGATGACCAGGAACAACCGAAAGCGCAACGCGGCTTTCCACGTCAGGCCCATGACCGCTGCGATTCGCTGACCAAAAATCCAGCGCGCCAGCAGCGGAAACACGCCCAGGCAGGAGGCCAGTTTCGACCACAAGCTAACAGGGACTGGAGCAGCGCCGGGCATATCGAGTCAGGTGCGGGATTCCGCGCTATTTGGGTTTGTTGAGCAGCGACGACAATTTCTCGTCCGCCTTGGACAAATCCGCAACGGGGGTTTCCGCAGCCGGGGCGGGCTCGCTCGTTGGGGCGGGTTCCGCGGATTTGACCAGCGCCGCCAGTTTTGTCTGGTCCACGGTCTCGGCAGGTTGAGGCGCCGACCTGGGCGCGGCCGAAGCCGCTTGTGGTAGCGTGAGGCGTTCCAGGATTTTCTCCGGCGCGGGTTTGGCTTCGCCTTCACCGCGCAGATACGCGGCCACCTGGGCGCCGGACATGGCCCCGCTGGTGGCGGCGGCGGCCTGCCGGGCCTTTTGCACGACGTCGAGGAAATAGCTCTCCAGATTCTGCGTTGGTGTATCAATTCGCACCTTGTCCTTCGCCACGTCGCAGCGAATGATCTCCAAGACGCGTTCCATCGTCTCGCGCGGCAACGCCGGCGTGGTGATCCGCACCACGTCGGGCGTGGCCAGCAATTCCTTCAGCGTGCCCGCCGCCTGAATTCTGCCGCCGTAATAAATCACCACGCGGTCACACACATCCTCCACGTCCGCCAGCAAATGACTGCTCAAAATCACCGTCTTGCCGCGCCGCGCCAGTGCCACGATCAAGTCCTTCACCTCGCGGCAGCCTATGGGGTCCAAGCCGGACGTGGGTTCATCGAGGATGACGAGGTCGGGATCGTTGATCAGCGCCTGCGCCAGCCCGATCCGGCGTTGCATGCCCTTGGAGAATTCGCCCACCGCGCGCATTCGCGTCTGGCTCAAGCCGACCATTTCGAGCAACTGCTCCGCGCGATTGTCGCGGTCGTTGCGGGAGAGATGGAACAGGTTGCCGAAGAAATCCAGGGTCTCGCGCGAGTTAAGATAGCGGTAGAGGTAGGATTCCTCCGGCAGGTAACCAATGCGCGACTTCGTTGCCACGTGCCGCGGAGAGTGGCCGAAAACCTCGAGATGTCCCTTGGTGGGATAAAGCAGGCCGAGAATCAGCTTCACGGTGGTGGACTTGCCCGAGCCGTTCGGGCCCAGCAGGCCGAACACCTCGCCGCGCCGCACGTCGAAATCCACGTTGTCCACGGCGCGGGCTTTAGGGCGGTTCCAGAAATCCTTGAAGACCTTGGTCAGGCCGCGCACCGACACGACCACCTCCCCCTTGCCGGAAGCTTGGCCGATGGCCGGTTTGTTTTCCGTGAGCGTCATGCTTTTCAATTCTCTCGTTTGGCCGCCCGGCGAAACACCGCTGCCAGGTCCGACTTGGTTTGCTTCTTTTCCGCGAGTTCAATCATTGCCAAATACAGTTCCCACTTTGGGGGTTGCGCGTAAACGCCGTTTCTCGCCAGGAACACCAGTGCGGACGCAACCGCCGCCCGTTTGTTTCCATCAATAAACGCCTGCGATTCCGCCAGGTGAAAGGCATCGCTTGCCGCAATGTCAAACAGGTCGCCGTTTCCATAGTGGAAAGTGTTCTGTGCCGAGGCCAGCGCTGAAGCGACCAAGCCCGGTTCACGGATTCCATCGCCGCCTCCGTGCTCAACCAGACTCCGCGCATGGATGCGCAACACTTCAGCGAGCGTCAGGAAAATCGGCTCACTCACTTGGCCAACAGCCCCAGCAGTTCGCGATTGTCCCGAAAGACGATCGCGCAGGCTTCGTCAAACGAGAGCTTTTTACCTAGCCATGGTTTTGATTCCGCCGCCTGCCCGCCAACGACCTTCTTCGCCAGCAAGACAAACACCTCCTGTTGCTGCTCCCTCGGCAACTTTTCAATTTGCTCAATAACTTCCGCGGCGCTCATGTAATCACGTTACCAACGATTCACCCGGTCAGCAAGGGTACGACCGGGAACCTTCCCCGCCAACCGCCCGCTGGCCGGCTCACTTCGCATAAGTCAGCACCCGGCCATCCACCAGCAGCACAATCCGATAACCATCGGGCGCCCGCGCCTCCATCAATACGGCGTCGGGATCGGTGGGATCGGCCTTCAGCGCCACGGTCACTTCCATCCCGTCAAATCCGCTCACATCCTGTGGCTGCAACAAACCCCGGGCCAGCAGTTCCTGCAATGCAACGGTCGCAGGCACCGGCGTGCCACTGGCCCGCGCCTGTTGGGTGTAACCCTGGATCGCCTCAAACAGCCGGCGCGCATCCACCTGGCCCTGGGGCGCCCGCGGCACCAGCAACAAGACCGCAATCACCGCCACCACGACCACACCGCCGAGGATTGCCCATCGCTGCCTGGCTTCCATGACTCGCGGCGCTGGTCACGCCATTTTCGGCGACAACTGCCCCGCCGCTTCATGACGCGAGCCGCCGCTGCCGCCGTCGCCCGGGCCGGTCGGGGCGGGATGGAAATGTTCCAATTCCTCGCCTTTGCGTACGAGGCGGGCGCTGTTGAAAATTACGATCAGCGAACCCACGTTGTGTAGAATCGCCGCGATAATCGGTCCCACATAACCGAACGCCGCCGCCGTCAGGCCAACGACAATGAACAACACCCCGAAGAGGAAATTCTGGTTGATGACCGCGCGCGTACTGCGCGAGAGCTTGACCAGGAAGGGCAACCGGCGAAGGTCGTTGTTCATCAGCGCAATCGTCGCGCTGTGGATGGCCACTTCACTGCCGGCGGCGCCCATGGCGATGCCGATGTCGCCCGCCGCCAGCGCCGGAGCATCGTTCACCCCGTCGCCGACCACGGCGACTTTGTAACCCTTGCTCTTTATTCCGCGCACAAACTCGACCTTGTTCTGCGGCAGACACTCACCGCGCGCCTCTTCGCAACCAATCTCCTGCGCCACCCGGGTGGCGACCGGCTGGCGATCACCGGACACCATCGCCACTCGCCGCACGCCGGCTTCTTTCAAGTCTGCCAGTGATTCCTTCGCCTCGGCGCGGGTGGCGTCCTGCAAGCCCACCCAACCAACGCACTTTCCGTCGCGGGCAACAAAGATCAAACTCCAGCCCTCCGTTTCGTTGAGGTCCACGGACTTTTCAAAGCCGCTGTCCACGCCGTTGTCCTTGAGCCATTGCGCCCGGCCCACCAGTATCTTCGCGCCACTGACCTCGGCTTTTACGCCGCGCCCGGCGGTTTCGGCGAAGTTCTGCGGTTCGGCCAGAGGCACGCTGGCCTCGGCGGCAAGTTGCGCCAGGGCTTTGGCCGTGGGGTGATTGCTGTACTTCTCGGCGGAGGCAGCCAGCCGGAGCAGTTCGGCGGGTTTGGTATCACCGAGGGGCGCCAGGCGGCTGACGGCCAGTTCACCCGTGGTCAGTGTGCCGGTCTTGTCGAACACAAACGCGTTGATCTTTGCCGCGAGTTCAATGTCCGCGACATTCTTAATCAGGATGCCCAAACGCGCAGCGGCGGAGAGAGCGGCAACCATTGCCGTGGGCGTGGCCAGGATGAAAGCGCAGGGGCAGGAGACAACGAGCACCGCAATGACGCGGTCCAGATCGCGCGTGAATGCCCACACGAGCGCACCAATCACCAGCACCAACGGGGTATAAAAGCCCATGTACTGGTCAACGATCTTCATGATCGGGAGCTTGGTTTTCTCGGCGGCGAGGATGAGTTCGCGCACGCGGCCCAGCGTGGTGTCCGTGCCGGCGCGCGAGACTTTGATTTCCAACACGCCGGTCAGGTTTTGCGTGCCGGCAAACACATCGTCGCCGGGTTTTTTGTCCACGGGCAGAGATTCGCCCGTGATGGTGGCTTGATTGAACGAGCCTTGGCCACTCACGATCACGCCGTCGGCGGCGACGTTGTCACCGGGGCGGATGCGTATGATGTCGCCGACGGCGAGCTGGCTGGCCGCAATTTCTTCCTCCGTCTTGTCGGCCTTGAGCCGCCGCGCCTTGGTGGGTGTCAGTTTGATGAGCGATTCAATCGAAGTGCGCGCACCCTCGGCGGTGCGGGTTTCGATGATCTCACCCAGCAGCATGAAGAACGCTACCACGCCGGCCGTTTTGTAATCGCCGGAAGCGAACGCCGCGAGCACAGCGATGGCCACGAGCTCATTGATGCTCAAATGGCCGCGTTTCAAATCCTTGATCGCAACGATGATGATGGGAATGCCCAGGATGATGGCGCCGATCATCGCGCTGGCGCTGGCCACGGTGTGGGCGTTGCTGAACAGCCAATCCACGAGAAAGGAATTGATGACAAACACCACCCCCAGGAGAGTCTGCCACAGGCGCACGGGTGCGTGCTCGTGATCGTGCCCGCAGCCGCACGCCGGCCCATGTTCGTGGTGGTGGTCGTGCTCCTGCTGGCTCAGTAATGAAGTGACTTGCATACTCGAACAGCGTTAAAGCGTCAGCGGGCCGACGGGCCCGGGGTTTCAGTTTTTGGCTTCGGCGGCTCGCGATTCAACATTAGCCGCAGTTCGCGGGATTGGCCATCGGCGCGATCCGGCACATAAATCCGCTCGGTGACATTCGTCAGGACGCGGCCCATGGCCTGCACCAGATGTTGATGCACAAACAAATCCGGACTGGCCTCATATTTGGCCAGCAAATCCGTGAAGACCTTCGCGTCGGCGGCAACGCTCTGGACGAGCCGATTGCGGTCAGCCTCGGCGATGTTGATCTTGCCCGCGGCGTCGGCACTGGCCCGGCTGAGAACTTGGTTCTCATAAGCCCGTGCTTCATTCAGCAACTTGCTCCGGTTTTGGCCGGCGGTGATGACATTGTCGAACGCTTGCTTCAATTGCCGCGGGGGCCGGCTTTGCACGGAGCATTGTTCAATCGCGACCCCGAGCTTCTGGGCTTCAATGGACTGGATGACCCGGCGCCGGACGGCATCCTGAAACCCAATCACGTCCCGCGTGAGAATGTCGTCCACCTTGAACTGGGCGGCCGTGTGCAGCAGCGCATTGTTCAAAACGTTCTGAACGGCATTGGAAGTCCCGGTCAGACCCAGCGGCGCGTTCGGACTGCCGGCGAAACCAAACACACAACGAATCGGGTCCTCCACCCGATAAGATAAAGTGACGCGGATATGCACGATGTTGCCGTCCGCAGTCAGTGCGTAGCCGTCCACGGCGGGGTTCAGGGAAGCTCCCGGCGGCGGTTCGGTGTTGGTCAGCTCCTGTTCCGGAGTGGTGGCATACCAGCCCACGGTGGAGGTGACCTGTTGAATCTCGGTGATCGGAATTTTGATGACCTCGTCAATCGGATAAGGCCAGGCCCAGTGCGCCCCGGCATCCAGCAAGGCACGGTCGCCCTCGCCCAACGGTTTGCCGAAACGCAGAATGATGGCTTTCTCCTGCGGGCCAACCGTGAAGAAGCCGGAGAAGAGAAACACCGCCAGCAGGATCACCATGACCACCTTGACGATGGCAAAACTGCTGCGCAACGCCTCGGCCAGCGCCTGCGAACCGCTGTCCACCACCGTCGCGGCCGGCTCGGAATGGGAATGTTCGTGGTCGTTGCTCATGCCCGTTTACTTGCTGACCCGATTGGTGCCGAAGCCCTGGAACAGATCGAACGGCGGCGTGCGCTGGTCGAAAATGAGCGTCGAGCGTTCCTTGAGCGATTGCTCGAGTGCATCCACACGCAACAGGAACTTGGCCAGTTCGGCGTTCTTCTGGAAAACAGGCAGTGATTCCGCCGCCGCCGCTTCCCCCTGGCCGCGGATACGGGTGGCTTCACCCTCGGCATTGGCCAGCATCACGGCTGCCTTGCGGTCCGCCGCCGAACGGATTTTCTGCGCCTCGGCCTCGCCTTGGGATTGCAGGTCATCGGCCAGCAATTTGCGTTCGGAGGTCATGCGGTCGAAGACCGTCTGCGTGACGCTTTCCGGCAATCCCAGCTTTTTGATCCCGAGGAACTCGATCTCAATGCCGTAGTTGCCCAGTTCCAGTTGCGATTGAACGCGGGCTTTGATCTGGTTTTCGATCTCGTCAAATTTCATCTGCGCCGCGTCCGCATTGACGAAGTCGGACAGGTTGTGTTTGCCCACGATACCACTCTTCTCGTGGCGCACGATACTCTCGAGCATGCGCTCGGCTTCCGTAACCGATCCGCCCGCAAACTTGGGAAAGAACTGCGCAGGATCAGTGATGCGCCAGCCGAGATAGACCAGCGTATTGAGATTGATGCCGTCCGCAGTCAGGTCCTCAGTAAACTTGTCTTCAAAGGTCTGGATGCGCTGATCGAACTTGTAAACCTTCTGGATCGGCCACGGCAGTTTGAAATAGGCTCCGGCCTTTTCTATCGGGCGGGTGGGATTGCCAAACGTGGTGACGACGGCCACTTCCGACTGGCGGACCTGAAACATGAAGAGCAGCAGCGCGAAGATCAGAATCAGCGCCGCTCCGACGATTACGGTAAGCGAATTGCGTTTCATGGCTGGGAGAATTCGATGGAATGAAATGTGGATGAGGAGACAGGTCGTTTCGCCGGTCGGCATCCCCATGCCGCGGTGTTGGCAAACTCCAATAGTGCGTGGCGGCTCATCTTAGTTTTGGGTCTTGGGCGGCGGGACGGTCAGTCGCAGCAAATCCTCGCCAATCTTGTCCTGCAGGTCGAAAATGATCACATCCTGCGTATTGGTGGTGAGCAGGACGTATTTGCGGGCCTTGGCGGTGGCCCGGGCGAAACTGTCGAAATAGACCCGCTCCTGATACACTGACGGCGCGGCGCTGAAGGCGGGAATTTGATTCGTGAAAGCCGCTGCGCGCGACAGGGCCGCCACCTCCAGCCGGGTGCGTTGCGCTTCGGCGTGGTTGGTGATCGAGAAGGATTGCGCGCCGGCCAGCGCGTTGGTGCGGATGCTGTCCGCCTCGGCGGAGAGAATCTTTGCCCGCTTCTGGTGGATGGCGCCCACGACTTTCTCGTATTCAGGCGCGACCTTGACCGGCGGATGAATGCCCTGCAAGCCGACGAACAGAATGTTCGCCCCCAGTTTGTAGGATTCCGCAGCAGCTTGTATCCGGTCACGCAACGTTTGCGCGGCTTCCAGCCGTGTGTGCGACATGATTTCGTTCAGGTCCGCGCTGACCAGATGCCGCACCACTTCGCGCGTGGCGATCTGGTGAAGGAGGTTGGAGGCATCCTTGTGGTTGTAAGCCCAGGCCGGCAGGTCCCGGATTTGAAATTGCACGGGAATGTTCACCGTGAGGAGGCTGACCGGGGGCGCTCTGCGTTCGCCGGGGCGGCTCACGTCTTCGATCGTCGGCTGTTCGCGGTTGGCAACCAGAAAGTTGTCTTCCTTGCCGTGGCCGACGGTCCAGAGAATGGTCTTGCTCTCGCTGTGCCCATCGCCGTCGTCGTCTGGTGCGAATCCGACATTCAGCGTCTGAACCTGGTCGGTGTGATAGCGATAAACCTTGTCCACCGGCCAGGGCCACTTCACATGCAGACCCGGATGGAGAATCGGCCGGCCGTCCACGGGTCGCCCGAACCGCTCCAGCAACGCCTGCTCGCCGGCTTCGATGGCCACAAAGCAGCTTGAAAGCAACAACACGCCCAGTTGCAGGAGAATCAGCCAGCCCAAGGCCTTTTCAAAAAACCGGTAAAACCAGGTTTCGGAAACCTTGAACCCGAACTGATAATCCAGCGCTTGCGCCGCCGTGGTGATCAACCCCTCCGGTTGGCCCAGCAAACCCACCAACCGGCTCTCGTAGAGCGGACGCACGACCTTGCCCTTTACGCGCGGGCGATAGATTTCGAGAATCAACGTCACCAGCGTCTCCAAGGCAATCAACCCCAAGACCACGCACAATCCCTGCGCCACGTATAGGTCCGCCCTGGGAAACTCCGCTTTCACCGCGGCAATGCCCACCGCCGTCGCAAAACACAGATAAGCCCCGAGCAGCAAATAACTCGCCCCGGGCCGGAGCAGGCGGTGGTTCTCCAGGCGTGCAATCGTCACGGAAAACCGCCCCAGCAGGAAAAACACGAGCGCAAACAGGCTGAACAGCGACATCGCCACCGTCGAATGTGATGCCTTCAAGTCCGGCATCTGGCCCGCCAGCCAGCGCCAGAGGAAATACGCACTGCCGGCCTGGACGAGAAATAGCAGCGCCGTGAAACCCGGCACGAAAAAGCGCTCGAACTGTTCGCGGGATCGTTGCGCGGGGAAGATCTCGGCATCCTTGGACTCGAACAACGTGGAACTTCCCTTGGAACGGGCCATTTCATCCAACTCCAGCTTCTCCAGCCGCTCGCGCTCCTCGAGGCGCATCTGGAACCAACTCACGAAGGCCACCAACACGCCAAAAGCGACAAACACCACGCTGACCTGGCCGGCCAGCGAACCGGCGTAACGCGCCACCGCAAAGCCGGCCACACTCACGCCCAGCAGCGCCAGCAGATTGACCAATCCGTTCTGTTGAATGTTGCGATCCATTAAAACCAGGTCTGTGTGCGGTTGCTCCGGCGCGCCGGGTCAACTCAATTCCCGTTCCTCGAACATCGTCACCGCCAAGGCCATCACCGCCCCAACGTAGCAGGCCATATAGCCCAGGGCTTTGCCCACGTAACCCCAGTGGAACGTGCTTTTGCCCGTATCCAAGGCGTCAGCGAGCCAGAAATTTTGCCAGTTCGGAATCACGGTGTAAAGCACCGTTGCCCACCACGAGCCTTGGTCGGCGGGCCGCCCGAACAAATAATCCGACATCAAACCCACGAGGAAGAACGCTGAACAAATGGCCAGGGTGGGAATCATGTCCAGTCGGGTGGAACACGCCAAAGCCAGCGCCGCCAGAATCCACACAGCGAACAAAATCAAGATCGCCGCCGGGATCAGCCGCCAGTCCACCTTGGCAGGTTCGTTCACGCTCGCCATTTGCTGCGTAAATTGAAAAATGACAAAGGCCGCGACCGTCACCGTCACCAGCAGGCAAAACACGGTGTCGCTCACGAAAGGCCGGCGGAGGAAGAAATTGCTGAAACCGCCCAGCAGATACGCCAGCACCACGCCGCCGGCAAACAAGCCGAGCGCCGCCATGTCGGTGCCCCCATACGCGTCAAAAGCCATCCGGCTGGCCACCAGCGCCGCCGCCAGATTGACGTAGGTGAGCAACGTCAACGCCACGACCAGTCCAACGTATTTCGCCAGGAGGAATTGCGCGCGCCCGACTGGTTTGGAAAGAACCGCGAGCGCCGTGCCCGAGCGGATTTCCCGTGCCAGCGAGGCCGACGCGCTCAACACCGCTCCCAGCAATCCTGCCAGCAACATCACCGCCAGCGTGCTGTTCTTCACCAGCTTGGGCTCGTCGCCGAAGGCAAAGTAGTAAGGCGTGGCCAGAAACACGGAGAAGAGCGACGAGGCGGTCATCAACAACAGGAACACCGGCTGCCGCACCAGCTCCATGAAGGCGTTGGTGGAAATTGTTACGAATTGTCGCATCTACCGATTTGGTGTCGCACTTTCAAACCAGCCTAAGAATCATGGCTCTGCTTGTAAACCGCTATTCCGGCCCTGTAGGCTTCAACACCCTTCCCCGCCTGCCGGCCACCATCGCTGCCACTTGCGACCATAGTGCGGCGGCCCGTCACCGTTGGGAACTGTGCGTTTGTACGCACACCCCGCACCGCGAGTGCGATCCGTTTCGTCAGAAAGACTTGCTTTGCCAGCGGCTGATCCGCGGTTTATGGCACGCGTATCATCAGCAGGAAGCCCTGTCTGAGAGCAACGCGGAATGACCGCTTCACGGCGCGACAGATTGAAACGCGCCGCCAACGGTCAAGAAAACCAGGTCGAATTCGGGAACGCGCGACCGTCTCAGGCCAACCCAAGGTTATGGAGTACCCGCACGGTCGAGCGGGCTTTGTTCAAAGTGTAGAAGTGCAAACCTGGCACACCCGCTTCAAGCAGGGCTTGGCATTGCCGCGTGGCGTACTCGATGCCGAATTCCGCAGCGGCAGCGTCGTCGTGCGAAAGCTCCTCCAGCTTCACCCCCAGAGCGGCGGGAATCCGGGCGCCGCACATTTGGGTGAATTTCTTGATCTGGGTCGCGCTCAGGATCGCGATGACCCCTGGAACCAGCGGCACGTTCACGCCCAGCGTGTCTCTGAGGTGGCTGCGGAATTCAAAAAAATCGGCGTTGTCAAAGAACAACTGGGTCAGCACAAAATCCGCGCCGGCCTCGATTTTTTCCTTCAGATGCTGCCAGTCGGCATGCTTGCCCTCCGTGCAAGCGACGTGGCCTTCGGGGAATCCCGCCACGCCGATGGAAAAATCGCCCGTCTCCCGAATGGCTTGCACAAGCTGCTTGGAGAACTCAAAGCCCCCCGGCGTGGCGGTGAATTCCCCGCCGCCCGGCGGATCGCCGCGGAGCGCCAGAATGTTCTTGCAGCCAAGCGCGTTGATCTGATCAAGCAACCGGCGGACTTCCTCTCGCGTGTGGTTGACACAGGTCAAATGCGCAAGCGCGGTCAGGCCGTGATCGCGCTGAATGCGGTCCACAATCATCAAAGTCTTCTCCCGCGTACTCCCGCCCGCGCCATAGGTTACGGAACAGTAATCGGGCCGGGTTTGCAGCAGGGCGGGGATCTGCTTCTCCAACAAGGCGCGGTCACCTTCCGCAGTCTTGGGCGGGAAGAACTCGAAGGAAATGACTGGCCGCCCATTGGCCGGTCGGACTGCATAAATGTCGCGGATCAATTGCATGAGCTGCGGAATATGGCGGAAGGATTCGCAGAATCCAAGCGCAGCGTGCGGGATCGCGCGAGTTGGCCCTCAGTTCACGACATTCTGCGGTTGGCCGGCCAGAAATGCGCGGATATTGTCCACGGCAATTCGCATCAGCCGCACCCGCGCGGCGAGGCTGGCCCAGGCATGATGTGGGGTGATGAGGCAATCCTTCGCCTGCAGCAACGGATTGTCTCTCGGCGGCGGCTCGACTGACAGGACGTCCATGGCGGCCCCCGCAATCTGGCTGCGGTTCAGCGCACCCGCCAGGGCGGCTTCATCCACCAAGGGGCCGCGACTGGTGTTGAGGAGAAACGCGGTCGGCTTCATCCAGGCCAGCCGTTCGGCGTTAACGAAATGCTTGGTTTGTGGTGTGAGCGGGCAATGCAGACTCACCACGTCGCTCTGGCGGAACAACCTCTCCACCGTCGCAAACTCGACGAAGGGCAAAGCAGGTTTCACCGAACGGGTATGCACCAGCACGTTCATCCCGAACGCATGGGCGATTTGAGCCACCGCTTGCCCGATCTGGCCAAAACCGACAATCCCCATGGTCAAACCGGCAAGTTCAATCAAGGGGAAATCCCAGAAGCAGAAATCCGAACAAGCCGTCCATTTGCCATCGCGCACCGCCTGTGCATGATGGCCGGGGTGGTGGGTTAGTTCGAGCAGCAGCGCAAAGGTGGCTTGCGCCACCGAAGCGGTGCTATATGCCGGAACGTTGGTCACGGGGATGCCCCGTTCACGCGCCGCCGACAGATCCACAACATTGGTCCCCGTGGCGAGTACACCGATGTATTTCAACTCAGAGAGAGCCTGGAGCGTCTCACGGTTGATGATCGTTTTGTTGGTCAAAACAATGTCCGCCCCCGACGCCCGGGGATTGACTTGTGATGGCGGAGTGCGGTCGTAAATCGCACAAGTTCCGAGTTGCTTGAGTTCGTCCCAGCTCAGGTCGCCGGGATTAAGGGTGAAACCGTCCAAAACCACGATGTTCATGCGCTGCGAATCGTTTCTGACGGGAGTCTAACCGCGTCCGATAGGGGCGCAAGCCCCTGGCGGACAGCGAAGGGCAGGCGCGCACGGTCTGGACCGAATGAAGCCGACGCTTGGCTTCCGGCATCGGCGAATTATGATGGCGGCATGACGCGACATTGCTGGAAGTGCGGCAGGGAATACCAATTGGCCGGCTCGCCTGGACGTTCTGAAACCTGCGAGTGCGGCGCGGATTTGAAGGTGTGTTTGAATTGCGTGAGCCATGATCGCACCGTGGCGTATCAATGTCGCGACCGGCGCGCGGACCCGGTGGAGGAGAAACACCTGGCCAATTATTGCGAGTACTTTGAAATGGCGCGCCGGGTATTCGTGCCCAAGATTGGCGAAACCGCAAGGGAGGCGAAGGCGCGCGATCAGTTGAAGAAGCTATTGGGTGATTAATCCTTCCACCGGTCACTGCGGCGCAGTCCAAGGAGTCGCGCTGGCCTAAATCCCGGCGGCATTCGCAAACTTCACCGAGTTCCCCAGACGTTTGTTGTCCGCACGAATCCGGGCAGCAAGGGTTCGGACGGTGGCTAACAGGAACGGCGCGGCGAGCGCCGGTTCTTCCTTGGCGAGGGTTTCAAAAGCGGTAGCAGTGAACCTCAACACAGTGCTGTCCGTATTGGCGACCACGTCAGCCGAGCGCGGTCCCTGATCGAAAAGCGATAAGTCGCCAAAGAATTCGCCAGGGCCGAGCGTGGAGAGAATTGTTTCCTTGTCGCCCGTCAGCAGGCGCACGCGCAGTTCACCCTCCAGGATGAGGTACATGGCGTCTCCGCGCTCGCCTTGTTTGACAATCACCCTCCACTGAGGGACGCGATGCAGTTCCATCGCTTGGGCGAGGCGTTCCAACTGGGCATCGGTCAGTCCGGCCAGAATCTTGACCCGGCGCAATGCCCCAGCTTGGATGCCGGCTGGCGAAACCACCGCTGCTGAAGTCCTCCGGTTGCGGAAGAACATCTGGAGTTCAGGCAGTTCCGCCGCGCGCCGCCAAGCGACGTCGCGCCCCACAAAGACCCAGGTGTCGGCAAGGACTCGCTCGTCTTTGATCCAATCCACCAAGGTCGGCAATTCAACCGGGCCGTAGGCCGATTGGTCAATCCCCCAAATAAAGAATTCGGCGCTGTCAGTTTGTGTGGCCATGGGGCGAGGGTATAGCCCGGGCGTTGACCCAAAGGAAGCTAAAACTGGGAAGCAACGAAGTTTGTCACCCCCAACCGAGAATCGAGACAAAAAACCCCTCCCGAAAATCGGGAGGGGCTGTGAATTTCCAAGCCTAATTAGAACTTATAGATCAACTGCAATGCGACGAGGAAGGCGTCACGTTTCTTGGGGTCGGTAGAGCCCCAACCGACCCAGTCATCACCATCCTGAGGGCTGACGCTCTCACCGTCCTCATCAACAGGAACGTTCTTACCACCGAATATCTTCTTGGAACCAGGGGCGTCCATACAGCGATCCCAGCGGACTTCCAAGCGGCTGATAACATTGGCCCACAGATCGTACTGAACTGTGCCTGTCAAGGCGAAGAGTTCAATGTCACCCCCGGCTTCCAAGTTCAAGTACTCTCCACGACCATGGAAGCTCAACTTCTCAGTGGCCTGAAACGAGGCATAGGCCGCTGCAGACCAAGCACTGTCCGCGTTACCGGGCTGGTTGTGCAAGTCAACAAAGTCAAACGATCCCCCCAGTTTCAAGCCAGTGACGGGCGTAGCAATCGTGGCGCCAACATAGTAACTGGTCTGGTTGTCGGCAGCACTATTGTTGAACCCATTAACGACGCCGGCATAAAGCGTCGAGCCAGCCGCCCAGCCCCAATCGTCTGGCGCGGTCAGCGCAATCGAGCCCATATAAGTCTTGTAGGACTCAGACTTCGTCGCCCCACTACTGTTCGGGCCTTGCGCGCGTTCATTGATGGACGCGCCGAACGTGTTGGCCACGCCGCCCGCAAAAGCGACGTAATCGTTCAACCGGTAGGTGGCGAGTACACCCGTGTGTGTAGTCGGCTCAAGGGTGAAGCCATAGGAGCGGGTATAGTTCGGGTTATTCCCGGATTCTACTGACTCATAGCCAATAACGGTATCGAACACACCGACTTTCCAATCAATGCCGTTACCCACCGGAGTACGGAGGGCGACATATGCCTGACGGATGGCCAAGTCACCAGCGGAAGCGCCGATAGACTGCGACCCCAGAGCGTTGGCATCTGGACCAAACCACAGGTCCACCTTGTAACCGGAGGCCCACTCGGCCTCGTCCAAAGGTTGCGCGATGCTCAACTGAACGACGTTCAGGTTGAATCCGTCGGATTTGTCTGGTCCTTGGAAGCTCACGGGGGCGCCACTGGCATTGCCCGTGCGCGGGTTCCACTGGATTGACGTATCCACATATCCGCTGATGGTCGTGGAAGAGAGCGCAGTTTCCAACCGGCTCATCTTCTCTTCGGCCTTGGCAGCAGACGCCAAGCTGACGACTCCGACAGCCGCCAAACCCACTGTCCATTTATTAAACTTCATCTAGTTCCTCCGATGTTCGTTGTTGTTTGTTGTACGTTTTTTGTACATGCGTTCTGGGGTAAATACAGTTTACCCCAGCACCGACATGGTGCATTTGCTGGAATAAATAGGGGAAACCGGAAGGTTTGACAACAAGTTTTTTTCTAGGCACCGGCTTGGATGAGCATCTGGACACTGCCACCGGAACGCAGCCTTCAGGCTGTAGCACCGTTGAAATCGCCTCGTCCTGCAGCGTGAACGCTGCGTTCCTGCCCTCCCCGGTTTCGTATGCTTGGCGGCAGTGTCATAGTTCTATGGATGAGAGAGTGTGAAGGGGGGCCACTGCTTGAGCCGGAAAGAGTAATCCCGGAATCGAAGCTCACCGTGTTCGTTGCTGCTGAGTTCAAGCACCGTATTGGTACCGCTCATCAAAACAAAACCGTGTGCAAATGCAGCTTCGGTGCGACGAGCCGCGCGCACGCGATTGGTCGGGTTCAGGGCGGCAAGAAACAATTGCAGATTGTCACCGCGCAGGTGATTGGTCCGCTGCCGTGACGTCATTGCCACAAGATCAACGGGTTCGGCGGCCAGAATGGCATCCATCTGGGCGCTGTCCTGCTTGGCTTTCTGATGGCAGCCCATGACCAGTAACGCGAGCAAAAGCAGCAAGACGAGGTTGGTTCGCATCGTGATCCTCATGGGAATAGCCCTCTTATCCGCTTGGCCTCCTGCACGCGCTTGATGCCGAGGCTCAAGGCTGCCAGGCGCATGGGGATTTTCTGTTTGCGGCTTGCGGCCAGAACTTGTGTGTAAGCGGTTTCCAGAGTCCGAAACAACTTATCCACCACCTCGGTTTCGCCCCAGAAAAAGCTCTGTACGTCCTGCACCCACTCGAAGTAACTGACAATCACGCCGCCCGCGTTGCACAGCACGTCCGGGATGATGAACACCTCCGGGCGTTGATTCAAGATCACGTCGGCTTCGGGTGTAGTCGGGCCATTGGCGGCCTCGGCCAGAATGTGGCACTGGATTTTAGCGGCGTTGGCTTCGGTGATCTGGCGCTCCAGCGCCGCCGGCACCAGGATGTCGCACGGCAGCAGCAGCAACTCCTCATTTGAAATCGGGGCAGCATCCACAAAGCCGGTCACGGTCTGCTGTTCGGCGACGTGCTGCTCGAGCTTCCACAAGTCCAACCCGTTCTCGTTGTATATACCGCCCCGCACGTCACTCACCGCGATGATCTTGGCCCCATAGCGAGCCAGCGACAGCGCGGCAATGGAACCGACATTGCCATAACCCTGTACCGCCACGGTGGCTTTGCCGATGTCCAGTCCGATGGTGTCAGTGGCTCGATTAACCAGGTAGGCCACCCCGCGGCCCGTGGCTTCGCGCCGTCCGAGCGAACCGCCCAACCCTACGGGTTTGCCGGTGACAATGCTCGGCACCGTGTGGCCCGCGTGAACCGAATACGTATCCATCATCCACGCCATGACTTGTTCGTTGGTACCAAGGTCGGGGGCCATGATATCCGTTTGCGGGCCGATGAAGGGGATCATCTCTTGAGTGTAGCGGCGCGTCAGCCGTTCGAGTTCCACCTTGGACAAGGTGTGCGGATCGCAAGCCACACCGCCTTTCGCACCGCCGTACGGCAGGCCGGTGAGAGCGCATTTCCAGCTCATCCACATCGCCAGCGCCGCGACCTCCCCGAGTTTTACGTCTGGATGATAACGCAAACCACCCTTCGTCGGGCCAAGCGTGAGGTAATGTTGCACGCGATAGCCGGTGAACACCTGCGTGGAGCCGTCATCGCGGTGAATTGGCAGGGCCACCGTCAACGACCGCTTCGGGAGTTTGAGCCGGTCGCGTTCGTCATGCGGAATCTCCAGATGGTCGGCCACCAGGTCGAACTGCTGGCACGCCATGCGGAAAGTCGGATGGTCGTAGATGTCCATGGACCGAGCTTAAGCACGAAGCGTGGGCGGATGAAAGATGGAAGATGCCCGGCGATGCCCGGCGAGTCGGGCCGGAGCAAAACGTGGAAGCACACGAGAGTGGATCGTACGCACTGGATCGGGTGATCGTGGGTCATGGTTGGACGATCCCAGGCTCTCTGAGTGATCCTGTCTCCAAATGGGCTCAGGGCTGACCGCTCACTCCCCGATGATTTTCACCAGCACGCGCTTGCGTCGCCGCCCGTCAAACTCGCCGTAGAATATTTGCTCCCATGGACCGAAATCCAATTTGCCTTTCGTGATGGCCACGACGACTTCGCGCCCCATGATCTGCCGTTTCAGGTGCGCGTCTGCGTTGTCTTCTCCCGTGCGGTTGTGCTGGTATTGCGACGTCGGCGCGTGGGGCGCGAGTTTCTCCAGCCAAACCTCGTAATCGTGCAACAATCCGTCCTCCGCATCGTTGATGTACACGGAGGCACTGATGTGCATGGCGTTGACGAGACAAAGCCCTTCCTGCACGCCGCTCTGCTGCACCAAGGCTTCCACGGTGGGAGTGATGTTGATGAATCCCCGGCGACTCGGGACTTCAAACCAAAGATGTTCGGTCAGTGATTTCATGGCCGGTGAATGTTGCCCGCTTACGAATGGGGGAAAGCTGAGTCGGCATACCCCGTCGGATGTTTCCGATGCCATTCCCACGCGGTCGCGACGATCTCCTCCAACTTGGGAAACTTCGGTCGCCAACCCAGTTCGCGCACCGCCTTTTCCGCCGAAGCAACGAGTTTGGGCGGATCACCGGGCCGGCGTGGTTTTTCGAAAGCGGCAATCTGCCGGCCGGTGATCTTCTCGCACGTCGAAATGACCTGCCGCACGGAATAGCCGTCGCCGTTGCCCAGATTGAAGAAGCCCTGCTTGCCGGGCGCCAGGCCGAGAATGTGCGCCTGCGCCAGGTCAACGATGTGAATGTAATCGCGGATGCACGTGCCGTCGGGAGTCGGATAATCCGTGCCGTAAATTTCGCATTGCGCGGCCTGCCCCAGGGCCACCTTGAGCACGTTCGGAATCAAATGCGTCTCAATGCGGTGATGTTCGCCGTACTTCCCGCTGGCGCCCGCGGCGTTGAAATAACGGAACGCAACGAACTCCAGTCCGTGAAGCTGGTGATACCAGTTCAGCATTTTCTCGAACATCAGCTTGGATTCGCCGTAGGGATTGATCGGGCGTTGCGGCAAATCCTCCGTCATCGGCACTCGGTCCGGCGGCCCATACGTGGCGCAGGTGGAACTGAACACAAACTTCTTCACGCCACAGACCACGGCGGCGTCGAGCAGGTTCAAGCCGGAAGCTACATTGTTGCGAAAGTATTTGCCCGGATTCGTCATGGACTCGCCCACGAGTGCGTTGGCGGCAAAATGCAGGATCGCTTCCGCTTGACTGTCCCGCACGGATTGCGCCACCAGCGCCGCGTCGCTCAGACAGCCGTGAATGAACTTCGCCCGCGGGTCCACGGCAGCGCGATGGCCCTCGGTGAGGTTGTCCAAGACAGTGACGTGATGGCCGGCATTGAGCAGTTCCTCCACGCAAATCGAGCCAATGTAGCCGGCGCCGCCGGTGACAAAAACATTCATGCGCGGGGGAAAGTAGGCGCAACCGGCCGCCGCCTCAACGCCAAAGCACGGCAAAAGGTTTGCGTCGGCGAACTACCAGCCACTAATCTCGCCGCATGAAGTGCTTCAGGTTTTTCGTGCTCGCGGGGACAGTGGCGCTGACGGCTTGCGCGCCGGTTCAATCCGAGATCTCCCAGGTAAAACTCGGCAACGAAGTGCTGGCCGAACAGAAGTTTCAGGTCCTTGCGGGAAAGCGCATCGGGCTGATCACGAATCCATCCGGCGTGAACCGTAATCTGGAATCTACGATTGACGTGCTGGGCGCCGCGCCGGGCGTGCAACTGGTGGCGTTGTTCGGTCCCGAGCATGGCATTTACGGCGATGTGCCGGCGGGCGACAAAATCGAGAGCCGCACGGATCCGCGCACCGGGTTGCCGGTCCACTCGCTCTACGGCACGACGCGCAAGCCCACGCCCGAGATGCTCAAGGGCCTGGACGCGCTGGTCTATGATTTGCAGGACACCGGCTGCCGTTCCTACACCTACATCAGCACGATGGGCGTGGCGATGGAAGCGTGCGGCGAGGCGGGCATTGAATTCATCGTGCTGGACCGGCCCAATCCGCTCGGCGGCGAACGCATCGAAGGCACGTTGATCGAGGATGAGAAATATCGCTCCTTCGTCAGCCAGTGGGACGTGCCCTACGTCTATGGCATGACCTGCGGTGAACTCGCCCAAATGATCAACGACCAGGGTTGGCTCAAGAAATCCTGCAAGCTCACGGTCGTGCCGCTGAAAGGCTGGAAGCGCAACCTGGTTTGGCGCGACACCGGTTTGCCGTGGGTGCCGACCTCGCCGCACGTGCCGCACGGCGAATCGCCGTTGTTCCAGGTGGCCACGGGCATGATTGGCGAAATCGGCGGCGCGAGCACAGGCATCGGTTACACCCTGCCGTTCCAGTGCGTGGCCGCGCCGGACGTGGACAAACACAAGCTGGCGGAAGCACTGAACGCCTACCAACTCCCGGGCGTGCGGTTCGTGCCGGTCACCTACAAACCGTATTACTTCACTTTCAAGGACCAGATCATCAGCGGAGTGCAAATCTACTTCACCGATCCCGCGAACGCACCGCTCACGGCCATCAACTATTACGCGATGGAGGCGCTGAAAAAAGTCGCCGGTCGCGACTTGTTCGATGAGGCGGTGAAGGCGAACAAGAAGTTCGACATGTTTGACAAGGTCAACGGCACCGATGCGATGCGGCAGGCGTTGCAGGCGGGCAAATCCGCCGCCGAAATCGTGGCGTCGTGGAAGTCCGGCGAGGAGAAGTTCCGCCAGGACAGGCTGAAATATCTGCTTTATTGAACGGCTCTGATTGGAGTGGCTGCTCGAACGCGCCAGCGAGAGCCTATTCGATCCCCAACAACTTCTTCACGATCATCGCGCCGTTTTCCCAGAAGATCAGTGCCACACCCATGAGTGAACCGCCGGCAATGATGCCGGAGGCGACCGGAAAGGTGAATTCTTCAGCGCGCTGGGGCGCTTTCCGCGTTAGCCACCATCCCAGCAACCCGCCGATGAAGAACAGCAGGCCGTAATACCAGTGAAACACCCAGGCCAGCCCAAACGCCGACGCGGAAGGCAGGAAGTTTTGCTTCTTGGGAAACATCAACGGCAGCAACGAGAGGATCACGCCGAGGATTCCGCCGAGGAGGATGGACCACAGCTTGATCGGCTCCAGCGCGCTGAGGCCGTGGCTGAGGGCTTTGGCGACCGCCGCCCAAGTTTGCGCGGCGGGCGCTGGAAATTGATCCGTGCCCAGCACCGACGCATTGGGCACGAGGGCCGCGAAGGCAAAGACGGTGGCCAAGGTGCCGACAAAGATGCCCGCAAACTGGGCGAGGAATTGTTTGCGCGGATTCGCGCCGAGCAGGTAGCCGCTCTTGAGGTCCGTCAGCAGGTCCGCCGAGGATGCGGCGGCGGCCGCCGTGATGTTGGCGCTCATCAAATTGACGTTCACGTTGCCCGGATTGAGCGCGCCGAAGGTCAGTTGCGTCACCTTGCCCATCGCGCCGATGGGTGTCGTGTCCGTTTCCCCGGTGACGCGGCACGCCACCAACGCCAGCGCGAAGGACAGCACTACCGCCAGCACACTCTGCCACCAGGGCATGTCGAACGTCGCATGCGCCAGCCACGCCAGTGCCACCAGCGAAACCACCTGCCCGAGGGCAAACCAGGAAGTCGGGGTTTCGATCGCATCCATTTCATCCACGGTTTTGTTCTTGGAAAACATCTTGCCCAGGCCGCGAAAGGCGCGTTGCGCGCTGCGCCATTGCAGCAACATGCTGAGCAACCCGGAACTTACCATGCACGCCGTGCCGCCCCAGAGCGTCCATTGCACGATGTCACGGAAGCCCGTGCCCGCAATGACGCCTTGCTGCTGCAGGATCGGCACGAATACACCCCAGCACAACGTACCGCTCACGAACATGGTGGCGCACACCCGTATCCCCGTGATCGCGCCGGCGGCGACAAAAATGGCGTCCCAGGAAAAATGCACCGTGCGCCCGCTCCAGAGGGTGAAGGCGTCCTTGCCCAGCAACCAGACCTGCGCCTTCTCAATCAATTCGACGCTGGAGAATTCCGCGAGCTTGGTGCTCCACTGAAACCATTTCGCGAAGAGCTTGTCCACCAACGGCAAACCCTCAGCCCAGAATTTGTCCAAGGCCGCCAGCACCCCGGCAATGCCCAAAGCCTTGGCTGCGCGCATCCCTTTGCCGCTGTGCGAATGTAACGCGCGCAACGTTTCGGCAGCGGCGACGCCGCTGGGGAAGCGGAGTTGCTCGACATTGATCATCTGACGTTTCATCGGCACTGCCATCGTGACACCCAGCACCGCGAGGAAGAAAATCCACGCCAGTGTCAACGGGATGGGCAGGGACTGGTTGTTGAGGATGATGTAGGCGGCAAAAGCGGAGATCAGCGTGCCGCCCGTCGAGTAGCCCGCCGAACTGGCGGTGGACTGCATGCAGTTGTTTTCCAGGATCGTCATCGGCGTGCGGGCGATGCGGATTTTGCAGAGTGCGGTCCAGATGGCGTAGGAAAGGATGCAGGCCGTGATCGCCACGCCGAAACCCCACCCGGCTTTCAGGCCGATGTAAAGATTGGTCAACGACAGCACTGCGCCCAACACACCTCCCATCAGCACGGCGCGCCAGGTCAACTGCGCCATGCGATCCCCACGGCCTTTGTAAACCTGCTCGAACCATTGCCGCTCGATTTCCTCGGGCGTCCCCTGAAAACCGGCAATGGGAAGTTCGAAATCGTTGCTGGTAGCGGGAACAGCCGGCGTCTGAGGTGCGCCGGGGTCGGATTCAGTCTTCATCTGGGCGGTTCAAATCCCGTCAAATGCCTGCCGCAACATGGCAATGCTCTTGGGCACAGCAATGTCCGGCGCTTCCTTGCCCTCCATCTCCAGTCCCACGTAACCCGTGTAGCCCGCGTCGGCGAGGATGCGCGCGATGCGCTTGTAGTCGAGGTCCAGCGTGTACCATTCGCCGCCGCCGTAATACGTCTTGGCCTGCACGTAAACCGTCTTGGGCGCGATGGCTTTCAATTTGTCATACGGGTCCTCCATGAAATTGCCCGTGTCCATCAGTCCGCCCAGCCACGGCGATTTCACCGTGTTGAGAATGTGCAACAATCCTTCGGGTGTGCGCGTGAGTCCCCAATGGTTCTCCAAGGCCAGCAAGACCCCGCACTCAGCCGCCTTGGGCAGGCATTGCTCAATGCAGTCAATGCACCATTTGAAGCCCTCGTCCTCCGTGTGGCCGGGCAGCACCGGTTCGATGCCGCGCGCCTTCATCAAATCGTCGAAACTCTTGATCGTGTTCCAGCGACCGGAATTGAGGCGGATGCACGGCACCCCGAGCTCGTAGGCAATTTCGATGCACTTGTGCGTGTGTTCGATTTGCTGCCGCAGATACGCGGGATCAGGGTCCACAAAGTCCTGATGAATGGACAGGCACACCAGATCAATGCCATTGCGGAAAGCGTGGCGTTTGAGCCGCTGGAGATGAGCGCGATGCTCGCTGGTGAGCGGCTCCTTCTCGCCGATGTCCATCTGCCGGTGCAGAATGTCCACGCCTTCGACGCCGATGGCGGCGGCCTTGTCTATGACGGTTTCGATCGGCACACGCTCCGTGCGAAAATGCCAGTAGGAATAGGACGCGATGGCGAGTTTGATGCGCGGACGCGCGGGTGTCGTGGCAGCGGCGGTTGGCGTGGCGAGGGGAATGGCGCCGGCGGCGAGCGATGCACCCGTCAAACCGGTGGCGGTAAGGAAACGGCGGCGATCAATTTTCATGGGCGGAGCGTAGCAGGGCCAATCGCCGTGTGAACCTCAAAAACGGGCAAACTGCATGCCGGCGCGCGGGACCGCGTCCGCAGGGGCGCGCGTTATTTCCCCTGGGCGGCAGAGGCGTCGCGATATTTGTACATTGCGGCGACACCGCTGAACAGAATCCCGACGACAAAAGTCAGTCCGGCGTAAAACAGAAACATCTGCGGCGTCACGGACACGTCCTGGCCGCTGGCGGTGCCCAACACCTTGCTGGCGATCACCGTGATGAAGGACACCAGCAAATTGCCGATGGCCACGGTGAGATTCCAGAAACCCATGATCGTGCTCTTCATCGAGGGAGCGGCTTCACGGAAGGCGAACTCCAGACCCGTGGTGGAAACCAGCACCTCGGCGGCCGTCAGCACGATGTAGGGAACAATCTGCCACAACACACTCAGTTCCTGCCCGGCATCAAGGCGCGTCTGGAACGCGGCCACGATCAGAAAGGAGAATCCCGAAATAAACATGCCGGCGGACATGCGTCGCAACGGCGTAGCCAGTCTGCCAAGCAGCGGATACACGACGAGTGTCATGATCGGCACCATGATCATCACGAGAATGGGATTGACCGCGAGCATCTGCTCCGGCCCGATCTTGTAGTTGCCAACGTAGTACGGCTTCATCTGCGCACCTTGCAGAACCCACGTGGAAAAAGTCTGGTCGAACAACGCCCAGAACACCGGCACCAGCGCAAAGATGGACAGAATTGGCGCGACGGACTTGGCGGCATCCACTTCCGGATCACTGAAGCGGGTTCGGGCCACGTCCCAAAAATACTGACCGGGCTGTTTTTCCGCCTGATGCATCAACGCAAACCACGTCACTTGGAGGAATCCGGCCGTGCGGGTCTTGGACGCGGGCGGGACGCGCGTGTACTTGGGCGTGCCCAGCCAAAATATGAAGGTGGCCAGCCCCATCGCCAACCCCGGCACTCCAAACGCCCAACTCCAACCATGATGATCCCGCACCCATGGGATGATCAGAAACGCTGCCGTGGACCCGAAGTTGATGGACCAGTAAAACGCTGCGTAAGCTTTCTGCAACAAATGCCGTTGCTCCGGTTTGAACTGGTCGCCCATGAACGCGGAGACACACGGCTTGATGCCGCCCGAGCCAAAGGCAATTAATGCCAGCCCGATGTAAAGACACGCCACCTTCCCGTCCACGGTACCCGTCATATCGCCCATCGCCAGCACCGCGTGGCCCAGACAGTAGGAGAGTGAAATCCACAGGATCGTGTGATAGCGCCCCCAGAACCGGTCAGACACCCACGCCCCAAGCAACGGCATGAAATAATTGGCGAAGCCGAACAAATGGATGATGTGTGTCGCGTCATCCTGGGTCTTCATCAACACCGTGGTGATGTAGATCGCAAGGATGCCCTTCATCCCGTAATAGCTGAACCGCTCGGCAGCCTCGTTGCCAAGAATGTACCGAATCTGTGGGGGCCAGCGGTTGGCCGGGTCGCGGGGTGTGGTGAGTTGGTCGGCCGCAGCCTGGTCTTGAGCACGCATAACAGTGAAATCTCGCGCGCGTTCAGTATCGCAACCGCCGCCGCCACGCGAGCTTTTCTTTGGGCGCTGTGGCGCCCCGGCGCCTCTCACTTTTTTGTCGTGGGGAGCGCACGCGCCTCGCGTGCGGCGGCGGACACCTCGTCCGCCGCACCCGTGCGCGCCACCGCGCCAGTCGCTCACGCGCGCTGGCGCGCGTGGGTCCCGGTTGCGAGGCGCAACCGGGCGCACGCGGGAGCGCGTGCGCTCCCCAGCCGAAGTCGTTCACAACCCTGGTAAGAAACTGTGATGCGCTTGTGACTCACCGGCCGCAGTCACCTTCCCCGCGTTTCATTGCGCGCCAGTCCATTCGCACCTGAACTCCTGCCCCCGCCCCGAGCCGTTTATTCAATTATTTTGCAGGAATAATTTCGCTGGCTTGCGAATGAATGGCGCGGGGCATCGTCCCATCGGCATGACAACAAAGTCATCAGGAAGGGAACAGAATATGAAAGCGACCAACCGTTCTGCCACCCGGGTCGGCTTGATCCTCGGGAGCGTATTAGCTCTCGCACTCACGGGATGCCGGACGCATGTTGTTCACGAACGCACCCGCACCGTGTATTTGCCGGCGCCGCCGCCAACCTTCGTCCACGTGGCGCCGGCGCCCGCGCCGTCACCGCCGCCGGTGATTGTGACGGCGCCGGCGGCGCCCACACCGGTGGTGGTAATCCGGTCGGTGAACGATTTCCATGAACCGCTCGCCCGGCACGGGCGCTGGGTCGTGGTCGGGAGCTACGGACATTCCTGGATCCCGGCGGGCGTGCCCGCGGGCTGGCGTCCTTACGCCCACGGTTATTGGCAACACACCGACGCGGGCTGGTATTGGATGAGCGACGAACCGTGGGGTTGGGCCACCTACCACTATGGGCGCTGGGACTGGCACCCGCAGCACGGCTGGATCTGGGTGCCGCACACCCAATGGGCGCCGGCCTGGGTTTCCTGGCGCGAAGGCGCCGGCTACGTCGGCTGGGCGCCGTTGCGTCCCTCCACCACTGTGAGCGTGAACATCAGCACCGCGCAGTACGAACCGGCCTTCGCCACGCGCGCTTATGTGTTCGTGGAACACCGGCGTATGCTCGAACCGGTGCGGCCCGCCACGGTGGTCGTCAATAACACCACGATCATCAATCAGACCGTGAACATCACCAACGTGAAGGTGGTGAACCAAACCGTGATCAACGAAGGCCCGCGTCTCGAAGCGATCGAACGCGCGAGCGGACGCAAAGTGCAAGCCGTACCAGCCCATGAATTCCGCAGGAAGGAAGAAACTGCCGCCACCACCCGGCAACGGAACATTCCTGCGGCAACCGACACAACGGCAAAACCTCCGCCCCGCGCGGAGCCGCCGGCTGCGCCAACGCCAACTGTTGTTCCACGTAATCCTCGAGGTGTCGAGAGCCCTGCGGTAGTCGCCACACCACCACCAACGCCCGCCACGCCGGCACGGCCAACGCCTCCTCCCACCAGACCAGAGAATCCAACCCGGCCGGTGTCTCAACCCACGCCGGGGCAAGTGAGGACGCCAGCCGTGCCGCCGCCGCCCGTGGTGACGCCCAAGACGTTACCCGAGACCAGACCAGCACCTGCGGCTCCGCCGCAACGGGCGGTTCAACCGGTGGAACAACCCGCAGTAACCGCCAGGCCAACTCAGCCCTCCGCCACGCCAACACCATCGCGCACTGAAACACCCGCCGCGGCGGCAGGCGGGAAAACCAAGGCCGCCGCCACCCCGGAGGTGGCGCCCAGGCCGAGAACCGAAGTCAGGCCGTTGGCGAAACCTGAAGTGAAAGCGGCGGCGGTTGAGCCACCGCCACCTGCACCGAAGAAGAACCTGCCCACACCGCCAAAGGCGAATCCCGCCAACAGCCGACTGATCTCACCGAGGGAACAATCGCGAAGGACGGAACCAGCCGCAGTCAACCGGAGCACTCAGGAAACCAATGCGCCCGCAAAGCCAGCAGAAGAGTCAGCACCGCGCCCCGCCCCCGTCCGTCCTTCCCGGTGACGAAGGAGTTGCTTGAGCAACTCCCCCGGCACGTGCTTCGCCGGCAAGACTGGAACGAGTCATGGTTTCGGCACCAAGTATCCACGCGTCCACTCCGGTTGCGGTGGGAGGGTGCCCGACCGGAATAACGCCTGCCACTCGGAATCCGTCATACGTGTATCCGGTCCAAGCTCAAACTCGTAATGACTCAGGACAGGACCGGCGTAAACCGCAACATCTCCCGGTCCGCAGTCCACCGCGATCATGAGCAGATGCACATTGCCGACAGCCTGGTGAAGCACGGCGCCGGGATCGCCCCGAACGAGATCGAACGTGTCGGTATGCACATCGGTCACCAAGGCATCCCACTTGTCCGGGCCTCCTCCGTTCTGGTAAGGCAAACGCTGATGCACGTTGGCGTAGAACAGGGTTGGATACCAGCCACTGAAATCCCGAATTCCCGAATAAAAATCATCTTGCGAAATCAGATTTCGGAGAAAGTTGACCTCGGCCGTAGTCAAGGGCTGACGAGCCAGTTCTTTTTGGGCGATTCCCTGCAGCGTACCCATGGTAATCGCGAAGTTGTCGAGAAACGCGAGTCGCCTGGCATGGATCGTGGAAAGCGCGACCCATCCAGACTCTCCCCAATAGTCGCCCACCTTGTCCAAATAGACCGACCCACTGTTCGGCAATCCTGCCACCAATTCGCGGGTGTGCTGCGCCATCATGCGCATCCGCTGCCAGAACGCCGGGCGGGGTTCGACATATCCAGCCGGATAGGAACAAAGGACAGGGTCAGTATAGGATTGCTTGGCGTAAAGGACGGTGTCGTGGCGAAGCTGCGTCCAAGAGGCGAGTTGGGTGTTCAAGTCCTTCATGGCCCAGGCCCGCGTGCGCATGGCCTGAGGGTTTTGCGCGCCGGTGGTTGGGGACGAGAGTTCCCGCAGACAGGCGAGCCAGTGGCTGTAAATGCTGTTGGTCCAGGCCGAGGCGCTCTGCTTGTCCACCACGTTCCGCACGGCTGCCAGGTTGTGTTGGTACGGATACCCATCCCGCCAATAGTCGCGCCCGTCGGCAATTGTCAGATTGGTGCGGGCAATGCGCGCGGCAATCTCAGGGACGATGTGATCATTGCCCAACACGCCAAACGCCACGTCCAGCGCGCTGGGCATCCGGCGGCCGACCAGTTCACCGTCCCATTTGATCCGACTGAACACGCTCTTGCTGAAGCACCAGCTGTCCAGAATGAATCGTTGCCCCATAACGCCAAAAGACCGCGGCAGCTTGACCTCCTCTTTCGCGAACGGACTGGCGAAGTTGTAGCCACTGGCAATGGATTGGAACCCCAGTTGGCCGGACATCAATTGCGCCTGCAAGTCTAGCAATGCCGCGTCCGTGGCCAGCTTGGTCGGTGAGTCAATTTCCGCCACCTCCAACAAAGCCCGAAGCTGTGCGAAGTTCAGCGAGTCCTGTAAACCCACGAATAGTTCCACCGTCCGGTCGAACTGCGCCCAGTTGGAATACTGGCCGGAACGACTCAGCAGCCAACTCATGGCAACCGTGCCGGACAATTCACGCAGCGAATTGTCATTGGTGCTGCCGGTAAACTGGAAGTCCACGAAGCCGCACCACATCATGGCGCGGAAGTAGTTGGATAGAACTCGGGAGTTTTCGTAATGCCCGCGCACCTCGAACTGGGAGAAGTCAACCCAACGCTCTGCGCCAAACAGGCTCACTGGCTTGCTGGTGAGCCCGTTGATGTCGTGCAAAGTCTGCGCAATCCGGTTGCTTTGTCCCAGGTAACCGCTGTGGTTGGCGGCGTTAAGCAGCGAGTTGGCCACGGCCAGGAAGTAGTCTGCGTCCAGGACGCCATCGGTGACCGCTGTGTTCGAGGCTTCCGCCCACAAGGCCGGGATGCGATCCTGCATTCCCGTGATGATGCTCTGAAGCAAAGAAACCAGGCATGTTTCCTCCACTTCCTCCAACATGGCGCGATACGAATAATGCCATGCCTGCAATGCCGCATCCGTCGAGAAGAAGACCGGCAAGTCATCGGTATAAATGTCGTAAAAAGCATCGGCGAAGCTGTACGTGCCCAACCGCTGGCTTACGACAAACCCATTCGTTCGGAACAGCGCAAACTCCGCCGGGTTCAGCCGGAAATCCGTCAGCCGCGGCTCGATGGCATTCGTGGCATTGTGAATGGCCGGGTCCAGGTTGAACTGATCCCAGTACTCCGCTGTTGTGGGATCAAACGTGATCTGCGGCAGGTACAGCGCCCTTGATCCATACATCGCCACGAAGTTCTCCAACGAAAGCTGGCCGAGACGTTGAAGCTCCCGGCTAAATTCCGTGGCGTAACCGTAAACCGCTTCCCCACCGCCACCTTCCGCGGAGAGGTTCACGCGGGCCACGACGCGATAGAAGGCGTGGTCGCCCGCCGTTGGCACGGCGACGCGCAGGAATTCATCGGACACGCCCACGGTCCCGGCAATCGGCCCGGCCACGGTTGCCCAATTCGTCAGGTCCGTGCTGCGCTGGATGGTGTATTCCGGATACATCGCGCTGACGGGCAGCGCCATTTGGGAACGCAATCCCACCTCGGCCTGCGGCCCGGATTTCATGAACCCAAGGGTGATTTGATCTGCGCCAAGGCAGGAAAACGAAGTCAGCCAACATCCCGACGCGGCGAGAACCACTGAGAGTCTCACTCGATTCATAGCATCCTCTCTCCGGAGGCTACCCTACGCCTCGACCGCACAAAGTAAACAGAATTTCACCGGTACGGCGGCCAGGGGGCGACTCTCCGAATGTGGACGACTGGCACCTGCAGCCGTAGCGCAGACTTGCAGTCTGCTGTATCGCCGAGTTGCACTCGGCTAGGCGTCCAACGGCTTGGAACGCGCCGGAGCGGCGGAGGGGTCGCAGAATGCAGTTCAGCAATACGGCAGAATGAAACTCTGCGCCACGCCTGCTGATGCCTCGCCTCATTCGGAGATGCGTCGGCGGCCAGGCGAGCGCTCCCTGGTTATTTAGTGTTTGGCCGGAAAGGCGTGTTTTTGAAAACGACGCGCGAGCGTGATGGCGCAGGACGGACCACCCGCGACGGATTTGTGCTCGCGGTGCGCGGATTTCCCGGTTTTTCTCCAGCGCGGGTGACACGTCACCTGTCGGACTTGAGGGGCGCGGTCAGGACGGGCGGCTTCAGCCGGATGAGCGCGCCAGCGGTTCCCGCCCGATCACGTGCAGGTTGTAGCTCATCACGCCGTAGCCCACATAGCGCAGATAGCCCGCCAGTCCCACGTCCAGACACCGGTTCAAGCCGTGGTGTTCCAAGCTGTTGATGTCGCTCTCCACGGCGCTGTGGCGTCGTCGCAGCGCGCTAAAGCGCTTTTCATTTTCGCGTTCCGTTTCCGCCGCATTCTTCTTGCCCCGCTTGGGCATCACCACTGTGGGCACATACAAACTCAACAATTCCCGGTCGGCTTCCCGCGTGAAGCCTTTGTCGAAACTCAGGCTGGCCACACCGCCCGCACCGTATCTGCCCAGCAGCCGGTCGGCCCCCGGCACGCTCCGATCCACGTCGGCCACCCCCACCGCCACGTCGTAGTCCTGGATCAACGGGTGTTGATCGGTCGCGATCAGCAGCCGATGGCCCAGTTCCACGTTCGGGCGCTGCTTGCCTTTCTGGACCCATTCGGTGTGCGGCTCGAACAGCGAAAAGACTTTCTCGTGCGCAGGAATGGTTTCTTCCTGGAGCAGCCGCCTTTCGACCAGGTCCAGGTGTTTGTCCAGCATCCGCTGGAAGTATTCCAACGCTTCCCAGTGCGCCAGTTCCACGGGTTGGTCGCACAAGCGGGCGAGGCTTTCCCGCACTTTGACGGAGAGTTCGCGGCCCACGGCCAGATAGTCGCGCACGGCCCGTTTGAGCCGCGCTTCCTTGTTGGGGCCGCCGCGATAAACGATCTGGCTGGCGGTGCGTTCGCACGCCTTGAGTTGCCGCCGCCAGTTCTTGGCTTTGCGCCAGCCGGGCAAGGCGTAGCCGAACCGGTCGCGATACTTCACGATCAAAGCCTCGCACTTGCGGCCCGCGTCCCACAACAGGTTCAAGTCGGTGGGGAAATGCACGTCGGTTTCCAGCACGTCGGTGTCCACCTTGACTTCAAGCGCCGCCAGCGGCGCGCCGCCTTTTTTTGCGAACACCGCTCTGCCCGCCGCCGCGAGGCGCGCGTTGATCGCTTGGAGCAGTTCGTCGTCGAGGAGGGCGACGTTGTCCCGCAGGGTTTGATGGCCGAACCTCTGGGATTCATCATCCCACGGCGTGGCGGGCAGACCCAGCCTCTGGCGCACCAGCGTGTCGTAGTTGGCGATGTGTTCCAGGCGATCCCAGTCCGCGTCCAAGCCCAAACGCACCACGCCCAGCACGAGGATTTGCCACAAGTCCATGCCGGGGCGGCCAGTGGCCTTGTTGCCCGCGAGGATTTTGGCTTCCAGCAGCGCAAAGATCTCGGCCTTGAGCGTGGGATGCATCCAAACCCATTGCAGACCCGCGAGCAAAGGCGGCAGTTCGTCGCGGCGCTTGAGCGGCAGGCGAATCTTTTCAATGGGCGTGATTTGGAGGTCGGGTTGGGTTTGAAAGTGCTGGCGCAGGGCGGCGAATGTTGCAGGTTCAGACCGCGAAACCCGCGCAAACATTCAATCACCCCGCCAACATTCGCACGCGCTCACCCGCACCAAACCCAATGCTGGCGCGCTCATTCACGTTTAACGCCGGGCACGAAGTAGCGCCTGAGTTTCGCCTGGGAACAGTGCTGGCGGCCCTAGCGCGCAGAGTTGCACTCTGCCCGTATCCCGGAATTGCATACCGCAGCCCCTCCAACCAACCCAGCGCGCTTCAAGCCGCCGGACGCCCAGCCGAGCGCAGCTCGGTGATACAGCAGACTGCAAGTTGCGCGACAGGGTTTGGCGTTCGTGCTCATTCGGCGATGCATCTGGCGAAAAGCGAGTGGGATTCTCACTGTTGCTACCGCAAGGGCTGGCGGAACAGGCTGGGCCCACTCCGAAGTAAGGCTGACTACCATGAACCCCGCCCGCGCGCTCAAAAAGGTGACTGCGGTGTTCTGCTGGGTGATTTCGTTATGCCTGAGCGTTCAGGTTGCCGCGACCGCAGCAGACAACAGTCCTCAACTCCCAACCGCGAGCCATCAACTCATCCCCGAGCAACTGGGTGAATCGCCACCGATGTTCGTTGAGCACAAAAGCCAACAGGCGGATCGGCGCAGTCAAGTTGCAAAGGCTGGAGCGGAGTGCCAGAGCGACGGCTTGGCGGTCACAGCAACCACGGAAGGCGCGCGGCTGCGCTGTGTCTTTCAAAAGCTCGACGGCGAGGCAACAAGCGAAGGTTTGTGGATGGTTTCTACTGTGCCCAGTCAACCCAAAGAACGTTTTCGTGTAACGGCAGTCGAGGTAGGGCGGTCAGCGGATTTTGGAGTGCCATGCGCCCGAGGGCAGAATGGGCTGGCGTTCTGAGCGGTGTCTCGGTTATACGCCGTGGAAGTCTATGAGTGTCTTGATGATTGCCATGCTGTCCGGGGTCGGATTTGTGGTGGCTTACCACACGTACGGCCGCTGGCTGGCGCGGAAACTTTTCCGTCTCGACCCGAACGCGGCGGTGCCCAGCGCCCAGCTCAATGACGACCGGGATTATGTCCCGACCGCCAAGAGCATCGTCTTCGGTCATCACTTCACGTCCATCGCCGGCACGGGGCCGATTGTGGGGCCGGCGCTGGCGATCATGTGGGGCTGGGTGCCGGCGTTGTTGTGGGTGGTGTTCGGTTCGATCTTTGTCGGCGCGGTGCATGATTTGGGCACGCTGGTGGTCAGCCTGCGCAATCGCGGCATGACCGTGGGCGAAATTGCCGGGCGGGTGCTCAATCCGCGGGCGCGGTTGCTGTTCTTGTTCATCCTGTTCTTTGCGCTGTGGGTGGTGCTGGCAATTTTCGGCTGGGTCATCGCCAGTGTGTTCACGATGTTTCCGCAATCCATTTTGCCGGTGTTTCTGCAAATCCCGATCGCCATCTGGATCGGCGTGAAGGTGCATCGGCGGGGGAAGAATCTGTTGTTCCCTTCCATCATCGCGCTGGGGTTGATGTATTTGACCGTGTGGTTTGGCGCGGCGTGTCCGGGTGTCGCGTGGACCGGGGGACAATTGGGCAATGCCATTCAGGGTTTGAACCAATCGCTCGCCGCCTGGCCGGTGTGGGTGTGGGTGGCGATTCTGCTCACCTACTGCTACGCGGCCAGCGTGATGCCCGTGTGGCTGCTGCTCCAGCCGCGCGATTACATCAACAGCCTGCAACTGGTCAGTTCCCTGGGATTGATCGTGCTGGGCCTGGGCGTGGCGGCGCTGCTGGGCGGGATCGCCCCAATGACCGAGGCCGCGCGGCTACCGTTGGAACTGGTGGCTCCGGCCATCAACCTTGCGCCGCACAACGCACCGCCCCTCCTGCCCTTTCTGTTTGTGACGATCGCTTGCGGCGCGATCAGTGGATTTCACTGTCTGGTTTCCAGCGGCACCAGCAGCAAACAGTTGAAGAACGAAACCGACGCGCATTTCGTGGGCTACGGCTCGATGCTACTGGAGGGGTTTCTGGCCATGCTGGTCATCCTGGCGGTGGCGGCGGGCATTGGGTTCGGTTGGTCGGCCAAGTTTGGCGCGCTGGCGGGGCCGGAGTTGTGGCAGCAGCTTTACGCGGACTGGTCCGCCGTCACGGGCGGCACCGCCATCGGCGCGTTCGTGGTGGGGTCGGCGAACTTTTTGGAAGCAATGGGCATCAACCACGCAATGGCGACCGCGTTGATGGGGGTGTTGGTGGCAAGTTTCGCCGGCACGACACTCGACACGGCCACGCGGTTGCAGCGTTACGTGATTCAGGAACTGGCCACGACCTTCGCGCCGAAAGCCACCTCAGCGGACGGAAGCGCGGTACGACCGGGATTCTCGATGAATCCGCTGATCTGGCTGACGAATACTCACGGGGCCACGTTCCTGGCGGTCAGCACGGCCTTCGCGCTGGCGTTGTTTCCCAAACCGGGCGATCCGTGGACGTGGGCGACGATTGGCAAGGGTGGTTTGATTCTCTGGCCGTTGTTTGGCGCGACCAACCAATTGCTGGCGGGACTGGCCTTTCTGGTGGTGACCTTCTGGCTCTGGCGGCGCGGGCTGCCGGTGAAATTCACCGCGGTGCCGATGGTCTTCATGCTGTGCCTGCCGGCGTGGGCGATGCTCACGGATTTGGGGAATTGGTGGAACCAGGGCCAGTATCTGCTGGCGGGCGTGGCGTTGCTGGTGCTGACACTTGAAGCGTGGATGATCATCGAGGCCGTCCGGCTCTGGTCCAAGGTCAAGGGTGTTCTGGAACCAATGCTGCCGCCGCTGCCACCACGGCCACCGCGGCGCGGGAACGTGACCACCGCTCGTTCGAACGCATGAAACCAGCTGTGAATCATCGGCCTGGTACTGCGATACGGAAGTTTCGTTACGTCTGGCGATTGGCCGGTGGGGCGCGCCACTCCGTGCGCGCCGCAGCCCGCCGGCAATTCACTAAACGGCGCGCGCGGAGTGACGCGCCCGACCTGGTTGCGAAATGTGTTTGTCAGCGTACTAGTGGGTATGAAAGCCGGCGAGGACAGTTCCACGGCGCAGGCATTCGACAGGATCCATGAACCCGCAACGCATTGGCATCTTTGGCGGTTCGTTTGACCCGGTTCATCTCGGCCATCTACTCGTGGCGCAGGCGGCGCTGGAGGAACTGGAGCTTGAGCGACTATATTTTATTCCGGCGGCGCAATCGCCGTTCAAACCCGCCACTCAACCGGCGCCCGCCGCCGAGCGATTGCAGCTGCTGCGGCTGGCGCTTGCGGGCAAAACCAGCGTTGAGGTGGATGACCAAGAAATCCGACGCGGTGGAATCTCTTACACCGTTGACACATTGCGTGACTACGCCGCGCGATTTGCCGGCGCGTCGCTCTTCTGTCTGATCGGCGCGGACAACGTGGCGCAGTTGCCCAAGTGGCGAGCGGCGGACGAACTGGCGCGGCTGGCTGAGTTCGTGGCCATTCCCCGGCCCGGCGAACCGCCGGTGTCTTTCCCGCCGCCATTCAGTGGCCGAATGTTGAAGGGATTTCCCTTCGGCGTGTCGTCCTCGCAAATCCGCGCCCGGGTGAAAGCGGGATTGCCGATAGATCACTTGGTGGCCCCGGCGGTGGCGGAGGCCATTCGCAACAATGGGCTTTATCTTTGAGCGGCCCTGTCGCAGATTTTTCGCCAATGGATTCAAAAAAGCTGGCGTTGTTATGCCGTGAGTTGGCCGACAACCGGAAGGCGGAAGACCTCCTTGTTCTTGATGTACGCAAACTTTCAAGCGTGACGGATTTCTTTGTGATCGCCTCCGGCTCAAGCGAACCCCATTTGCGCGCGATCCTGGAGGAGATCACGGACAATTTGCGTGACGAACACGGGATTCGTGCCCAAGCGGTGGACGGCACGGTGCATGGCGCATGGGTCGTGCTTGATTTCTTCGATGTGATCGTTCACATCATGCGGACCGACATCCGGGAGCGCTACGATTTGGAGGGCTTGTGGGGCGACGCGCCGGTGGTGCGACCGCGCAAGCCGCGGAAATCTTTGAAGAATTAGGAACCTGCCCGGTGATCCCCGGCTGTTGGGAGGAAACCGCCGACCACCAATCCGCGCTACTTCACGTCTGGGCGCGCATGCATCAAGTCTCTTTGGGAGGGATTTCGGCGGAAGCCTTCACCATGGCATCCAGGAGATTGCGAAAATCCTCCAGCCCCGGCGCTGGGATGATGATCGTATCGCGCCGCCCGCCCACGTCCTCGGTAATCCGCAGAAAACGACCGCGCGGATTCTCCTTGAGCGTGAACACAAATGTCTTGCGCTCGATCTGCACCTTGTCCGTCTTGAGAGTGTCCTCGTTGACCGGAGGTTTGGGGCTGCCAAACGGGCGATGCCCGTACGGCGATGGACGTTCGTTTGAGATCATATCGGTTCCCACTGGAGACGCCCGTGGCGCCAGTTCCAATTCGCCACAAAAGTTTGACGATCCGCACTTTTTGTCAACTGCGGAATTTGGTGGGACTGACAAAGCGCAGCGCGTCGGGCGGATGTGTCACGCGCCAGAAATAAACCGCCACCCCGCCAATCATCAAAACGTTGATGGCTTGAAAGACGCCTTGCCAGGTCCGAAATGATCGGGCGGCGGCGTCCCGCTCTGCCGGCTGGAGATTGACGGCATGCTGGAGGCGGTGCAGATGGGTGAGCCGGGGTGCGAGCCAGAATCCGCCCATTAGGCTCAACGCGAGCAGTCCCGCCAATAATGCCGGCCAGAAGCGAGGCACGATCCGGCCGAGATAAAGCCACTCTGTCAACACATGGGCCAGCGCAACGAGGGCGAAGAAGGTGTGCCAGTAGAAGTAGCGGGTCAGCATCACTTGGGAGATTCCCTCGGCAATGTAGTTGAAATACCGCTCACCCAGGAGGACTTGCACGTCGCGCGCCACCAGCGCGGGCATGGCGCCAACCGTAAAAAACACCGCCGCCCCCAACCAGATGGCCGCGTTCAGCATGCCTACGAATCGCAGGAATCCGATCACCGGCTCACCGTAAAAACAAATGCACTTCCTGCCAAGCCCCGAATCCGCAGGGAAGCTCATTCGCGTGCCCAAGCAAGGTCCTGTGAGCGTTGAATGCCGGCTCGCTGCCAGCAATTGCCACGTTCTGTTTCGGGGAGCAGACAGATTGACAGCATCGTGTAGGACGAACCCTGACGCTCCTTTCAGCTTGAGGTCCAGTTTTGCTCTCTCGGTCAGCGCAATACCTTGTGGTTGTGGATCGGAGCCAGCTTTGCCAAGAAAAACTGGTTGCCCGGTCAAATCACGTTGAATGACTCAATAATCGTCACTGTTGGCTTGAGGGTGTACCCCAGCGATTTCGCACGGACTGCGTGCAGTGAGGAACGGAGATTAGTGACAGAACGGTATGTCATGTGCTTGGTTCGTTTTGATCGGATTAACATGGCCATTTGCTTCTGGGGCCATTCATCAGGAGAACCGCCGGGAACTGGCGGAATCAGTTTTAGCCGGGATCGCGAGAAAGGCATCGCCGCGCCGGATGTCGTTCGAGCAGACAAGAAGCCGCCTAAGCCGAAGAGGATTCGGAGGACGTGTGGATATCGTAGAGTGAAATTGGCTCGCAATGTGAATCTGACGACGGTTACCCGTGTGGTAATCCTCACGGCGTTTTATTTCGTCGGTGGGCTGCTCGGCAAGGAAGCTTCGTTCCTGTCGGGCAGTGTTGCCCTGGTGTGGCCACCGGCGGGCATTGCCCTGGCGGCCATCCTCCTGTTTGGCTATCGCTTCTGGCCCGGAGTCGCCCTGGGCGCGGTCCTGTTTTCCTTCACCAATGGGGTGCCGCTCGGGTTCTTCACGCTGGCCACGGCGATTGGCAACACGATCGGCGCCGTCGTCTGCGCGTTCCTCCTGAAGAAAATGGTCGCGTTTGAGAGCGCCATGGAACGCACCAGCGACGTGACCGGGTACGTTGCCTTTGCCTGTTTCCTTGGCACCACGGTGAACGCCGCCTTCAACGTGGTGGGCTTGGCCTATGGTGGCACGACTCCGTGGGATGCCTTGTTCCCCACGCTGCTGGAATGGTGGGTGCCGAATGCCTTGGCCGGCTTGGTCGTGGCTCCGGTCATCCTCGCTTGGGCCACCCCCTCGAACCTGAACTGGAATTCCCGGTTGATCGCCGAAGCCGCCCTCTGCGCCGTGGGCTTGGTGGTCGGCACGTTGATTTCCTTCAATTCCTGGTTCGTTTACGGAATCCAAAACTACCCGCTGGCATACTTGCCGTTTCCGTTCCTGGTTTGGGGCGCGTTGCGGTTTGGCCAACGCGGCGCCACGACCGGCACCGCACTGGTCTCTGCGCTGGCCATCCATTCGCTGCTGGAAGGGCGCGGTCCATTCGTGACCACCACCGAGCGGGACAGCTTGATGCTGATCGGCAGTTACATCGGGATCATTGCGGTGACGAACCTGCTGCTGGCGGCCGCCGCAGCGGAACGGCGGCGGGCGGAACGGGAAATGTCCGAAAGTGAGAAGCGCTTTCGCGCCGTCGTTGAAGACCAAACGGACTTGATCTGCCGCTTCCGGCCGGACGGCAAACTGACCTTTGTCAATGGCGCCTACTGTCGCTTTCACGGCCAGTCGCGGGAGGCCCTGCTGGGCGCAAGCTTTCTGGACACGCTGGGCACGGAGGACATCAACATTCCCTTGAGCTTCTTCAGCGCGTTGCCGCAGGAGCAGCCCGTGGTTTCCTTTGATCACCGGCTGGTATCGCCGGAAGGGTCGCCGGTCTGGCAGCAATACACCGTCCGGCGCTTGTTCCTGGAGCAGGGGGAAACCCTTGAATTTCAGGCGGTGATTCAAGACATCACCCACCGCAAAGAATCCGAGCAGGCGGTGCTGGCCAGTGAGCGGAAGTATCGCTCGCTCGTAGCCAATATTCCAGATGTAGTCTGGACCGCTAATGCCAACAAGGAACTCGTTTATGTAAGTGACAACGCTTTCAACCTCCTGGGATACACTCCAACGGAACTCCTCGGCGCAACGGGCCGGTTATGGCTGGATCGCATTCATCCCAACGACCTTGCCAGCGTCGAGCAGGCCTTCGAGCAGTTCTTCACCCGGGAGAAGAAGTTTGATGTCGAATACCGGGTGCGCCGCAAAGACGGGCACTGGATCTGGCTGCACAATCGCGCCACTGCCATCCGGATGCGGGATGGAATCTTGTGCGCCGACGGTTTGTTCTCGGATATCTCGAAGCGCAAGCGCGCGGAGGAAGCCCTGTGCCATGCCCGGGACGCGGCGGAAGCGGCCAACCGGGCAAAGAGCCAGTTCCTCGCCAACATGAGCCACGAGTTGCGCACCCCGCTCAATGCCATTATCGGATTCTCCGAAATCCTCTCCGACGAAACCTTTGGTGCCTTGAACCAGCGGCAACTCAAATACACCAACAACATTCTCACCAGTGGCCGCCACCTGCTGCAATTGATCAACGACATCCTCGATTTGTCCAAGGTGGAAGCCGGCCGCCTGGAACTGGCGCGTTCCACCTTCGATGTCCCCCAGTCCCTGGCCAACGTAGCCGCTGTCGTCAAGGCGCTGGCCAACAAGAAAGGCATTGCCCTGGAGTTCGAGGTGGCAGCGAACGTCCCGGCGCTCTTTGCCGACGAAGCGAAGTTTCGGCAGATCATGTACAATTTGTTGAGCAATGCGATAAAGTTCACGCCCGAGGGTGGCCGGGTGAATGTGAAGGCAACCCGCCAACGCCGGCGGGATGACCGGTCCGCCCTGTTGAACAAGGTGGCAGAGGAGTGCCTGCAAGTGGCCGTGACCGACACCGGGATCGGCATTCAGCCCCAGGACCACGAACGCATCTTCTTCGAGTTCGAGCAGGTGGATTCTTCCTACGGACGCCAGCAACAAGGTACCGGATTGGGACTGGCCTTGACCAAACGACTCGTGGAAATCCACGGGGGACGAATCTGGGTTGAGAGTGAAGGCGTTGAAAACGGCGGCAGTACTTTCACGTTTCAGCTTCCGATGCAGCAGCCCAATGCTACAAACGCGCAACCGACGGATGGTTCCCCCTCAAACGGGGTAATGCTCCGGCCTCTGGTCCTCGTGGTGACGAGCGATGCCCGGACCCAGCGCGCCGTCAATGACCATCTGAGGGGAATTGGCTATGGCGTGGCAATGGCCTGGACCCCGGAAGAAATGACCGACGCCATCCAGTCGAAACAACCGTTCGCAATCGCCATTGACGCGAGGCTGACCCGGCAGTCCCCCCCAGGAGCGCTTCAGGAATTGCAGGCGCACATCCCGGCGCACATCCCGGCGGTGGTTTTCTTTGCCGACCAGAATGGACGGCTGGAGTTCTGTGGGTTCAGCGGCACGTCGCCAATCGCTGACATCGCCAAACCACGATTGATTGATGCCATTCAGCCCGCCGGCAAACCGACGGGCAAAGAAATCAAAACCATTCTGATCATCGAAGACGAACCAGCCGTCTTGGAACTGCTGGCAAGGACCTTTGTCACGCGGGGGTTTCAAGTCTTGCAAGCCGGCACCTGTGACTTGGGTCTCGAATTCGCCGCACACCATCGTCCCGACGTGATCATTCTCGATGTGATCATGCCTGACGGCAACGGGACGCAACTGGTCGAGCGGTTGCGCGCTGATCCGCAGACCAGAAGGATTCCCATTCTCATCCACACTGGCGTGGTCCTGACCGAGGAGGAGCGCCAGCATCTGGCGGCTTACGTTCACTCCATTACCGCCAAGCCGGAAACTGCCCGGCTGCTGGCCAGTGTGGAAGGTCTGGAGTCTCCAAGCGATGAACCAGTCGAAATCCCAGCCCTATCATGAATGGAATCCACGTGCTGATCATTGAGGACAACCAGTTGAATTTCGAACTGGCGGCCGACCTCCTGGAAGCGAACGGATGCACCGTCCAGCAGGCGCAATCAGCCGAGGAAGGCCTGGACCTGGCCCGCGCCTCGTCCCCGGACCTGGTGCTGATGGACTTCAGCCTGCCGGGCATGGACGGCTTGTGCGCAACCCGGGCCCTGAAATCCGACCCACGTACCCGCCATTTGCCCGTCATCGCCGTTACCGCGCACGCCATGAAGGGCGATGAAGAAATTGCGCGGAGCGCCGGCTGCGACGGCTATTTGACCAAACCGATAGATACCCGGACTTTCATTCCCACTTTGGCGCGCTTTCTCGAAGCCACCGGCACGTGTCACTCAACCTGAGCAACCGCGGATTAACCACCATGCAAACTGCAACGCTCCCTCACCAACTCCCGGAAACAGAAACATGGCACACCCGTGGCCATGTGCTCGTCGTGGACGACGAGGCCCCCAACCGCATGTTGTTGCGCGACCCTTTGGAGGCATACGGCTACGAAGTCGCCGAAGCGGAAAATGGTCGGCAGGCCCTTGACTGTATTGCCGCGCGGTCACCGGACGTCATCCTGCTGGACGTGATGATGCCGATCATGGATGGGTTTGAGTTGTGCCGGCGGCTCAAGCGGAACGAAGCCACGGCCCCCATTCCCATCCTTATGGTCACGGCCTTGTCCGACCGCAAGGAACGACTCCTGGGGATCAAGGCCGGGGCGAACGACTTCCTGAACAAGCCGGTAGATATCCAGGACGTAACTCTTCGGGTAGGCAACGCCGTGTACGCCAAATCGCTCTTCGACCAACTCCGCGCCGAACGCGAGAAGTCCGAGCGACTGCTTTTGAATATCCTGCCCAAACCGATCGCCGAGCAAATGAAGCAAGGCGACCTCAACATCGCTGATCGTCACCCGGACGTCACCGTGTTGCTGGCTGACCTGGTCGGTTTCACCACGCTGGCGGCCCACGTCAGCGCCGAACAGTTGGTCTGTCTGCTGAACGAGATCTTCACCGCCTTCGACGGGCTGGCTGAGAAGCGCGGGTTGGAGAAGATCAAAACCGTCGGCGATGCCTACATGGTGGCTGGCGGTCTATTGAATTCACAACCCGATCATGCCGAAGCCGCGGTGGAACTCGCGTTGGACTTCCGCGAGGAACTCGCCCGCTTCAATCAACAGTACGACACCTCCATCCGTATTCGCACCGGTATCAGCACCGGTCCGGTCGTCGCTGGCGTCATCGGCCGCAACAAATTCGCCTACGACCTCTGGGGGGACACGGTCAATCGCGCCTGTCGGCTGGAGGCGCTTGGCGAGCCGGACGGCATTCTCGTGGCCGCATCCACCCACGAGCGAGTGCAATCCAAATACCTGTTCGATGAAGTCCGGCGCATCCAATTGAAGGGTGGAACGGAAATCGCAGCCTACGCACTTCGGGGCCGCGCCTGAAAGAGTCACCTCCACCACTCGCTAAACATCAGTTGATGGCGAGGAGGCTATTTAGCCTTGGAGTGTATTCTGGCGATTCATACCCTCCCCGAGAATTGAAGGACGCCGCAAGAAACGAAAACGCGGTCCCGAAGGACCGCGTTGGTTGAGAAATGAATGATGCAAAAACTTAACTCCGCTTCAGCGCTTCGATGCGGGCAATGAACGCATCCGGCTTTTCTCCGCCATAACCAGACTTCTTGCTCAGTTCCTTGCCACTACTGTCGAGGATGACAATGGTCGGGTAGGCTTTGATGCCAAACTGCGTCGCCAGCGCCTTGTTAGCTTTCTTCAACTCTGCACTCTGGGGTTTACTGCGCGGAAAATCCACTTCCACCAGCACCAGGTTCTTCTTGGCATAATCGGTAAATTCCTTGGAGGAGAGCACGTTCTTGTGCAGCGCCTTGCAGGGCGGACACCAGTCCGAACCCGTGAAGTCAAGGAGGACCAACTTGTTCTCCGCCTTGGCCTGTTGTTTGGCTTTCGCCAAATCCGTCAGCCATACCCCGTCCGCGGCGCTGACTTGCAGCAGCGCCAGCGTTGATAACAATGCGATTGCGATTCTTTTCATAGTCTTGTCGTTTGCTCTGTTTGTGTGACCCAGTTTAGACGGCCGCCAGTTCACTCTGTTCAATCCAAATCTTCTTCCCGCCAACAATGGTCGCCACCGCCCGGCCCTTGAGGGGCCAGCCATAGAATGGGTTGTTGAAAGACTTGCTCGCCGTCAGCCCCTTGTCAAACACCCATTCCTGGTCCGGATCAAACACCGTCAGATCGGCGTCTGCGCCGATGCTCAATGTGCCTTTGGCGAGGCGCAAAAGTCGCGCGGGGGCAAGCGTGAACTTGGCAATCAACTCGGAAAGCCCCAGTCGTCCAGTGTGATGGAGTTGCATCAGTGACAGTGCCAGTTCGGTTTCCAGCCCGGTAATACCGAACGGTGCGTAATCAAATTCCACCTCCTTCTCGAAAACGCAGTGCGGAGCGTGATCGCTGCACAGTACTTCAATGGTGCCATCCGTCAGCCCTTCCAGAATGGCCTCGCGATCATGCACCGACCGCAAGGGGGGGTTCATCTTAAAACTCGTGTCGTAGGCCGGCCACGCCGGCAATTCCGCCCGCTCCCCAAATCCAAAAATCCCCTTGCCGTCAGTGTTCCAGAATTTATCGCTGCCCGCGACGGCAGAGTCGGTAAGCGTGAAATGATGCGGGCAGGCTTCGCCCGAAACTGGCAGACCGCGCTTCTTGGCTTCGCGCAACAAGGCCACACTGCCCGCCGCGCTTAGGTGCTGGCAATGGACCTGCGCGCCGGTCAATTCTGCCAGGAGGAGGTTGCGGGCCACGATCATTTCCTCGCCGGCCGCCGGCCAGCCCTGCAATCCCAAGGCCGTGCTCCAATAGCCTTCGTGCATCACGCCGCTCGTCACCAGTGAGTAGTCCTGGCAATGATCCATCACCGGCAGATCGAACATCTTCGCGTATTCCAGCGCGCGGCGCATAAGTTCGTTGTTCTGCACGCAATGACCGTCATCCGTAATGGCCACCACTCCCGCACGCTTGAGCGAGCCGATGGAAGCCAGTTCCTCCCCGGCGATATTCCGGCTGATTGCGCCCGCCACAAACACATTGACGATGCCGTGCTGTGCGGCCCGCTCGTGGATCAAGGCCACCGTGCCCGCGTTGTCAATTGTGGGGGTAGTGTTGGGCATGCAAACGATGGAGGTGAAGCCGCCCCGCGCAGCCGCGGCGGTGCCGGTGGCAATAGTCTCCTTCTGGGTCTGGCCGGGTTCGCGAAGATGGACATGAAGATCAATCAAGCCCGGACACACCACGAGGCCGCCTACGTCCATCCGCTCAACCTCCGGCGGCGCTTGCGTGGCAGCCTCCGCCCCAATGGCGGCAACTTTGCCATCGAGCAGCAGCACGTCGGTGGAGGAATCCAGGCGATTGGCGGGGTCTATCACCCGCCCGCCGGTCAGGAGCAGCGAGTTCATCGGCGCGAAGATACCGGGTGCCGATTTGACAATGCAAGCGCAGGCAGTATGATTGCCGCACTCGGACGCGGGCGTAGTTCAATGGTAGAACGGAAGCCTTCCAAGCTTCACACGAGGGTTCGATTCCCTTCGCCCGCTCCACTTCAATGATTCCCAACGCCATCAACCGCTCGTGCGTGGCTACGATTCTGAAGTCGTCTCACTGGTAACACCTCCTGTTAACACGGACAAAGCTTTTCCACGTCGTTCAAGCTTGCCAGAGGGCTTGATTTTCACGGCTGGACGGAATTCCGCCTCGGATGTTGCGAGCCAAGGGATGCGCCGAATCGTCAGGTGCTGGCTCCATTGGTGGAACGATGTCCCGCTGCTGGACGCGAACGAAGATCATGGGTGGGAACTACAACAGGCGAAATCTGGCGGGCTAAATCCACCTTTACAAATCGGCGGCGCCTGTGTCAGGCTTCACCCGCGTTCTATGTGGAAGAAAGTTTTGCCCCTGCTGCTCGTGCCGTGTTTGCTGGCCGGTTGCAGTTCAACGTTTACGAACCTGACCGCCCAACGGCAGCCGCGTAATCCAAACCACCTCTACCCGGTAGGGGTGGCGTTCAACACCCGCCAGCAGTCACTCCGCTGGGAGACCATCCAACCGGTGGTGGTGGTGGGAACGGAATCTTATCCCCTGCGCCAGACCGTGCTGATGAAAAACCGCTGGGAAGGCCTGGTGCCGGTGCCCGCTGGCACCAACTTGATTCACTATTACTACAAATTCGATTTCCTGTATAACGACTTCGGCGGCCCCAGGAGCGACAGCGCCTTTTCACCTTTGTACCGGCTACATATTCTGGAGCGATAGGATTTTGCTGTGCCAACCCTGAAGTGGGCGCTGCCAGGCAGCGCCCTTTTTGTTAATGGGCCAGCGCATCCCCGCAATCATTGAGCGTGGCGGGGACAGCTTCGAGAACCGACGGTTGGAGCGCGGCCCGGTAGAGAGCTGCCAGCTCTTTCGCTTGAACTGGCCGGGGATTGAAGCTGGCCGTCCACTGTTGTGCTGCGGCGGCGGCCAGTGCCGGAATCGCCGTGCTGGCCACGCCGCAATCACTTAACGCGCGCGGAAGATTCGCGAGGTGCAGGAGGCTGTCCAATCGTGCGAGCAATGTTTGGAGGGCGTGCTCGGGTGTGTCGCCTGCACTGGCGATGCCCGCTGCTATCGCCAACTCCGCATAGGCGGCGCAAGTAGCGGGGTCGCTCCCGTTAAAGCGCACCACATGGGGTAGCATCAGGCCGACGGCCTCGCCATGAACCACGCCATTCTGCGCCGTCAGTGGATTCGCCAGGGCATGCGCCGCACCCAACATGCTGTTTTCGATGGCCAGTCCGGCAAACGCCGCGCCCAGCAACATTCGCCCGCGCGCTTCGAGATCGTCGGGATTGAGCATCACTTCGGGAAACGCGCGCACGCAGAGCCGGAACGCTTCGCGGGAATACATCAGGGAAAGCAGCGTGCGTTTGGTGGTCACCGCCGTTTCGACCGCGTGGGCCACGGCATCCATGCCGGTGCAGGCCGTGACGCGCGGCGGTTGCGAGAGGGTCAAAGCGGGATCCAGAATGGCGACCCGCGCCGCTGCTTTAGTGTCAAGGCACGCCATCTTCTGGTGCGTCTGCTCGTCGGCAATGAGCGCGGCGCACTGCATTTCGCTGCCGGTGCCCGCAGTGGTGGGAATGGCGATGAACGGCAACATGGGTTTCGTCGCTTTGCCCACGCCCCAGTAATCCTTCATCTGGCCGCCGTTGGTGAGAATGAAATTGCATCCCTTCGCGGTGTCCATCGAGCTGCCACCGCCCAGACCGATGATCAGGTCAATGTCCGCGGCTTTCGCCACCGCCACACAATCCTCCACACACCGAGTGGTTGGATTCGCTTTGACCTTGTCGAAGAGCGTTACCGGGAGGCCGACCGTTTCGAGACCGTTTTGCACGTGCCCAGCATGCCCGGCGGCCATGATGCCGGCGTCGGTCACCAACAGGACGTGTTGCGCGCCGAGTTCGCGCACCAGTTCGCCGGCACGTTTCACACTGCCCGGACCGAACACCACACGCGTGCGCGATTGAAAGTCAAATGGGTCAACCTGCATGTTGCTCAGACGGCGCGGGAACGAGGGCTGTTCAATCTGAATTGCTGCGCCTCACTGTTTCTCGCGAGCAATCTTGGTCTCCAGGAACGCCCGATCCTCAGCGTCCTTGTCGCGATAGGTCTGCTTGGTGCGCAACAGGAGTCTGGCCGACGCGAATGGAATCGGCACCCCCTCAATCGTGTGGATTTCGACCTCCGATTCGCCGTCCCGGTAGCTGATACCACAGGCCATCGTCATCAGGTCCACCACCACCTCGTCGCACACCCGCACGACCACCCAGTTGCGGAGATCGTCGTCGCCAAGCTCGCGGACGGCTTTGTCGGGCAGAATTTCCAGCGCCTTCTTGGCTTTGGCCTGATTCTCAGGTGAATCCTCGATCAATATGTCAATGTCACCTGTTGTGCGCAGGTGTCCGTGCTGGATAACGGCGAATCCGCCGACAATAAGGTAGTTTGCTCCTTGAGCGTTGAGTTCCCGGCAGATTTGCACGAGGTCAGCCAGCAGCGGTGTGCGGGGTTCTATCGGGTGAGCATTTCCATCCGCCATGCGTCAGCCTCTTGGTGGGTTTTGAAACGGTAAACGCCCCGCGGCAGGTAAGGGCGCTGGCCACGCATCGCGAGCAGCAGTCTTTGCATGGCTTCGATGTTCTCCGGAGTTGCCCGGGGTTCGCCGCAACGACCGACAATCCTCATGTAGCCTTTCTTTTCCATTTCTGAACCAGAATAGCCGCGAACGACGGGAATCTCAAAGCACATTTCGTCCTTCACTTTCGGCAGTTCACCACGCCCGCTCGATGCTGCGGCGCTGCCAGAGAAACTCGAACATGTTGCCCTCGTGCGGCTGGTCCCAGGAAACCTTCATCGTCGAGACCGGGCCGATGTTCAATCGCTCAATGTGCGGATACGCCATCAACTGTTCGATGAACTTCGCATCCTTGGTGATGGCCGTGCAGGCCAGCGTGTAGCCAATGTGTTTGAGCATTTCAACTTGCGGTACCTGGACGACGCTGGCGTAGGGACACAGGAATTCGCGATTCGCGAGCGGGTGCGCAAACGAATCGCACCGCACTACGGTCGGGCGAACAAACATGCCGCCGTCGAAAGTCACCTTGCGCGGCCCATTGCGGTACTTCGCCGTCACGTCAGTTGCGCCGGGGGTTCTCAACCCGTCCTCAATCGCCGCGTCAATAAACTCTGCCATTCTCGGATTGGCGAAACCAGAAAGGCGCGCGTTCGGATCATGCGCGTTCGTCGGCTGAACGGGGCCAAGTTTCTGCGCAAGAGCATCCGCGATTTCCGCCGCGAATTTCGGCACGACGATGGCGCTGGCGTTGATACAGGAGCGACCGCCGTTGTCCGAAATGCTCGCCACCATCACGTCCACATAATCGCGCCAATGCTCGATGCGGTCTTCACCGATGAGAATCTTGCTCCAGCCCGGCCCGTGAATCTGGATGGCCGGATTGTTCGCGTACTGTTGGGTTGTAGACTTGTCGCCGAAAATCAAAGCCCGTCCGCAACCGTTGAGAATCACCCCCGCGCCTTCGTGATCGGTGGGATAAAAACCAAACGCCTCCGCTGGAGCGCCCGCGGCGATAAACGCCTGAATCAGACGATAGGGCGTCCAAGGTTCTTCCTTGCCGGGTTTGATGACGACCGGCGTCTTGAGCGCGATGGCGGGCAGCCAGAGCGAGTTCACCGCGGGCGAATTGCTCGGCATCACCAACCCGAGCGCCTGCGTCGTCGGAAAATAACTCAGCCGCGTGCCAAATTGCTCGCCGCTGCCGGAATCGAGGATCGAGAAATCGAGTCCGCGCGACAAACCGTTCAGCACGGTCCTCATGTTCGTCAGCGCGAAATGAATCTTCTCCATATTCCGCCGGACCATGACGTGCGGCAGCCCGCTGGTGCTGCTCAAGGTTTCAATATATTGCTGCGGCGATTGCGTATGCCCTTGGTCGCCCAGCGGGAGAGTGCCGTTGAGGAACTGGTCGCCAGTCCGCGCACAGATTTCGATCAATTGTGCGACCGTCAGTTGCTTTAACGTCGTCTGTGCCTCGCCAACACGGCCAAGGTCCTTGCGCACAATGCCGGCGTTGACCTGGCTGACGGTGGCCTTGACCTCGCCCGTGCGAAAATCCTTCACCTCCACCGTATCGAGACTTTCATAAGCTTTGCCGCGCCGCAACGCGGGGATGTGGGGAATCGGACTCATTTTGTTCGCCGAAGTATAGCCGACCTTGGCCGGGAGGCTAGTGCCGTGACAAACATATTTCGAGACATGGCAGGGCGGGTCGTTCCGTGTGCGCCGTGGGGAATGCCCTGCGCCGGCTGCGGCGCGCATGGAATGACGCGCGCTACCCGCGCTCTGCAAGGTGGCAACGAAACTTCTTTGTCACGGCACCAGGGACAATGCCCGCTTACCCGGAGGTCCACGTGCAGCCCGGAGTTGAACCCCTCGTGGTACCACTTCTGCCCGGCACGTCATTGCGGTGGCGGCTCCTGGACGAATGGGACATCGCTGTTCCCGATGCAGCAGTCGTCCTGGAGCAGTCGGGGGAGCACCGCCACCTCACAGGTTTGCCGTATCGTCGGCCAGCACCCAGCAGCGAGCGCGGGAAATGAGCCGCGCCGTGAGTGACTGCGGGCGATGAGCCACGGCCACCGCCAGTTCCGCGCGCCAGGCGGGTTCAGCCACCAACAACAGGGAATCCAAATGCGCCAGCGCGTGAATTTCGTGCCGGGTCACCTGATCCGCGCGCCGGCGGGCATGTTCCGCCTGCGCGGCAGCCAGGCGCTCGGCGGTTTTCATTTTGGTGGTGGCATTGCCCGTGCGCTTGGCGCGAGCGGCCAGTTCCTGTTCGTAGTGCTCGAAGTAATCTTCCACCCGCTCCAGTTCGCGCCGCAGATGATTCGCCTGTCGTTCCCGAATCGCTGCGAGGTCGGTGGCCAAATCAGTTTCCAAAGCCGTGCGCAAGAGTTCCCGCCACCGCCCCGGTTCGGGTTGCGGCCACCCGATGGCGGCGCTGCCATTCGTCGCCAGCGCGGCGAACTCCAACGATTGCGCCAATGCGTCGTCCGGCGCGCCATCGGGCAGCGACACCGCCAAGCGCCGCAGCGACCAGTGTTGGTCAATTGCCTGAATTTCGCAGCGCACCAGCGCCAGCAGCGAGAAGTGCCAGTCCGCTTGGAACGGCATCACCAACTGCCAGCGGTTCGTCTCCGGAAACTGCGCCCGCCAAAGCTTCTCCGCCACGGCGGCGTCGGGCGGGCGGCCCCCGCTTTCCTCCGCGAGCACCACCCGTTCGAGCGCAAGCGGCGTGGGCCGCAATCCTTCCGTCAACCGAAACGTCAATGGACAACCGGGGAACACTTCCTTCGCCGCCTCACGGGGTGCGGTGTCTTCGGGCGGCGGAAACCACAATTCGACTTCATGCAGTGCGCCGGTTTCATTCCAAAGCTGCGCGCTTGCTCCTGCGGCCACCACCTCGAGCCGGTCGTGCCAGGTGCGCTCGCACAGCGCGCCCAGGGTGCCGAGGGCTTCCTCGTAGAAGTCCGCGACCGCGCCGGGTGAATGGGCAAGGCGTTCGAGTTTCATTTGAGGAATCCGTCAATGAACTGCAAATAACCCTGGCGCCCGCCGCTGCGCGTGTGCCGTTCGACCGACTTGGCCAGTTCCTGCAAACAGGCCAGCAACTCATCCAACGGGATGGGGGAAAAGCCGGCGTCTGCCTCGTTCTCCGCAGCAGGCGGACCGGGATCGCGCCCCAGCCGGAACTCGCACATCTTCTTCAATTCCTCAAACGCGAGGGAGTCCAGTCCGGAGAGCCCGGACGGTGGCGCCGGTTTGCCGCGCATTTCCGCGCGGTAGTGTTGGCGGGCCGCCTCGTAGGCGCGCAACGCCGAGTAATCGGTCATCTCCGAATGCGCCCGCCACACTTCCACGATGGCGAACTCCAGGTTTTGCAACACGTCGAGATTTTCTTCCTGCCATTTCATAGATTTCCTGACTCAAGTCGCCACCACAAACTTTTGTTGCACCTGCAATAAAAGTTGGTCATGCAATTGGAAAGCAACAACATGCGAGTGGTGTGATTTTGCGTATTGGTTCATAACGATTCGTAGTCCTTCGCGAACAGGGTTTCGTCCAGTTGCTTGACCTCCGCATAGTCGGCGCGGGCGGCGGCCAGTTCGTCGCCCAGACTCGCGAACGCCTCGGCCACGCGGCCCTCGCTCTCCCGCCAGCGCCGCAGCACTTCGTCGGCAAATTCGTCGCTGGCAAATTTCTCGCCCAACACCAGGCCGGTTTCGCCCACGACCAACTCGAACAAGTTCAGCTTCTCCTGCAACACGTCGAGCAGATGCGCCTGGAGCGTGCCGGCTTGCACAAAGTTGTAAATCCGCACCGGATGCTGCTGCCCCAGCCGGTGCAACCGCCCGATGCGCTGTTCGATCTCCATCGGATTCCAGGGCAGATCGAAGTTGGCGAGCCGATGGCAGAACTGGAGGTTGCGTCCCTCCGTGCCGCTGTGCGTGAGCAGCAGGGCGCCGCCCCGTTTGTGAAATTGCTCGGTGATGGGCTGCCGCTCGGGTGGGGGAGTCGCGCCATTGATGACGAACGTCTCGACGCCAACCCTGCGCAGAAACTCCGCCAGCGCCGCTTGCGTTTCCAAAAATTGCGTAAAGATGACCGCGCCACCTTCGCCGCGGGTGAACGGGACGAGCAGTTCGCATTTGCGCTGCCAACTGGCCTCCAGCGGGGCCTGTTCGCGCCAGGTTTTCGCGGCCGCGCGATCGGGGAATTTTTCCAGCGCACTGCGCCACGCGCCGGGACTGCTACCGGCGGCCTGCAACAACAGCCGGCCCCAGAGACTGGCCTGGCTGGCGCTCAGTTCCGCCAGTCGCGCGCGGAACTCGGCTTCCCATCGCTGCCAGAAGGCGCGCTCGGCTTCGTCCGGCTCGAACAAGATGGTTTCCGCGCGGCGCGGCGGCAACTTGAGTCCGGCATTGGCGCGCGTGTTGCGAATCATCACCTGCCCGAGCAGGCGGCGCAGTTCCTCCGGCTCGCGCGGCTGACGCGGACGTTTCGGGTCCACGAACCGGGCGCGAAATTCCTTGGGCGAAGGCAACTGCCCCGGCTGGAGCAGCGTGACGAGGTTGTAGAGTTCATCCAGCGAGTTCTGGACGGGCGTGGCCGTGAGCAGCAGGAGAAACTGGCGCGGCAGCGCGTTGACCGCCTGCCAGGCCAGCGAGTCGCGATTCCGCAGATAGTGCGCCTCATCCACGATCAGCAAATCCCAGTGCGTCTGCCGCGCCACGGCCAAATGCGCCGGCTGCTTGACCGTGTGCAAACTGGCGACCAGCCCCGGGTGATCGCGCCAAAATGATTGGGGATCATTGCGGGCAGCTTCGTCGTTCGTCGTGACGGTGGCGAGGCCGAATTTGTCGTTCAATTCCTCCTGCCATTGATCCACGAGCGAGGGCACGGTGAGCACGAGGAATTTCTTCACCAGACCGCGCATGAGCAATTCCTTGAGCACGAGTCCGGCCTCAATGGTTTTGCCGAGGCCGACTTCATCCGAAAGCAACGCGCGACCCCGCAACGGTCCCAACACGCGCAGCGCGGTGCGCAATTGGTAATCCAACTGCTCGATCCGACAATGCGGCAGACAGAGCAGATCGTCGGACTGGTTGGAAACCCACCACAGAGCGGCGCGCTCGCGCAGGAAGTAACCGCGCAAGTCCGGCAGCGGAAAGGTTGTATCCTGGAAGGCCAGTTCGGGAAACTCCACGCGCACCGGCACGGGCGGAATCGGTGGTCGTTCGGGTGCGGCGGATTTCAGATGTGAAGTTTGGGATTTGAGATTTTCCGCAGACGCCTTCTTGGCTTCGGCGGCCTTCTTTGCCTCGGCGGCCTTGCGCGCCGCCGCTTCGCGCTGTTCCTTCAAGCGGCGCTCCTCCGCCAGGCGCGCCATCGTCTCGCGGCGGCGCTGTTCCTCCTCCTGGCGCTTTTGCTCTTTGCGGATTTCGCGGCGCGCGTGCCGTTCGTAATCGGACAACGCGGTCGGGTCCAGGTCCTGGGTGGCCCGCCCCAACGGCGAGAAGTTGAAGCGCAGCGCCTCCGCCATCGCGGCGAGGTTGTCCTCGACCCAGGCAATGGGTGATTCATCCAGACCGAAAGGCGGTTCTGGCTCAATTTCGGGTTTGTCGGCGATGGGGCTGGGCTTCACCCAAAAGCCGGCGAAAGTGTTGCGGTTCGTGGGGAATAACTTGAGCCAGGCGTCCAGCTTGCCGCGAATGGCGTTGCGATGATGGGACGTGACCGACAGCTCGCGGCCACCGTCTCTTTCCAGTTCCCAGGTCAGTTGATCGCCGCCCGTGACCCGCACGCGGCCAGCGGCGACCGTGCTCCGATCCGTGGGTGCGTTCCAAACGAACTCCGCGAAGCCCTTCACCTGGTTAAAGGTCACGCTGAGGTGCAGCATTTCGGCAACGGGCGCGAGTGGCGCAGCGTTCTCCGTCCAGTCTTGAAGATTTGGCGGCACGCCCAACAGCGCGCAGGCCAGCAGGCGCAGGGCGGCCCGGCCGCGCGCCGCCGGATCACCTCCGGGCGCGAATCCGGAATCCAACATCGCCGCGAATTGCCCCACCTGTCGCGTCAGCCATTTCCAGGGATCTTCGCCGGGCGGGCTTTGCAGTTGGATGCGTTCCCCCTGCTTGGCCGGCCCCAGGTCGGCATCCAGCAGCAGAAGAAAAGTCGGGGCGATGGCCGCCAGCGGAAACAGCTTGCGAATCCGGTTGAGCAGCGCGCGAACGGACGAGGCATGGGCACTGCAAAAATCGTGGCGGCCCCGCCGGCTGCCCTCCAACCACCAGTCGAGGGTGAATAGTCGGAATTCGCTCAACTCGGCGGGGATCAATCGGCCTTGCGCTTGCACCGCCCCAGTGACCGGGTTGAGCCACTCGAACTGAATTGCCCCGGCGGTCAGGTCAAACGTCACGCGCACGCGAAGTGGAGCGGGCGCGACGGGAGGGCCTTCCTCGGGAGAGGAAGCGGTGAACTCAAGCTGGTCGTCCGCGGGCGGCACGGCGGCGAGGATGCGCAACCGGCGCGGCGGCCGGCAAACGAAAAGCGATCATAAAGAGCACAAGCCGGCAGCGGTCCAATTATACGTTGGCCCTTTCCTTCGACTTGCCAGGTGGCTGCAAACGGCCGCGCACTTCCGGATTAGCCGGCGGCCTGCTTGATCTCCGCAAAGAACCGTCGCACCTTCTCCTCATCAAGGTTTCCATCTGCGCGCAAGCCGCTGCAAATATCCAGGCCGAATGGGCGCACTTCGTGGATGGCGGTGGTCACATTTTCCGGCGTCAGGCCGCCGGCCAGATACACCGGCACGCGCACGGTCTCGACGATCCGCCGGCTGATGTGCCAGTCATGCGTCCGCCCCGTGCCGCCGAGTTCCTTCACGGCGAGTTTCTGATTGCCCGAGTCCAGCAACAGCGCGTCCACACTCCCCGCGACGGAGATGGCTTCAGCCACGGACTCCGGCCCGGTGACGTGAATCACCTGCACCAGCGCAATGCCCGCCAGGGCGGCGCGCAACTGCGCATGGCAACCCGGCGCGACGGCATCGCAAAGTTGAAGCGTGTTCACGCGGCAGCGGCGTTGCTGCGCGATGATGGCGTCCGCGTCGCGTTGGCTGGTCAGCAGAAAGGTGGCGACGCCGGGCGGCACGACGGCGGCGATTTCCGCGATGGTTTCCTCCGCAATCACGCCCGGGCCGCTGGGCATGGCCGAGACGAGGCCCAAGGCCGCCGCGCCATACCGAATGGCAATCTGCGCTTCAGCCAAGTTGCGGATACAGCAGATCTTGACGCGGGGAGGCATGGTTTCAATGGGGCGGATTCTGTCGCGCCAACTGAAGAACGACGGGTTTGGCCTTCGCAAACGCATCCTGTAGTTCAACCAGCTTGATGGGCTGCATCTGCGTGAATGCTTCGCATAATTGCACCTCGGTAATGCGGTCGTGATGGATCATGAATGCGGCGTCGGCCATGTCCTGCGGATCGTTGCCGCGCATCATTTTTGAAAGCACGAGGTCAATCGTCGCCGGGCGGAAGAGTCGCAGGTGGCGCAGTTCCAATTTGGAAACTGACACCACGTGGGTCAGCCAGTCTTGACGAAGAAAAATTTCCCGTTCGCTGAACAAGTGGGTGATGTAGAGGCCGCGCGCCGCGAGTTCTGCGTTCGCTGCTTCAATCGCGTCCCAAAACGTGTTGTCAGTTTCCAACTCCGTTTCCTGAATGGTGCTGATGACGGCATCCACGTCTTGCGTGCGCGCAGCTTCCGGAGGCGAGCCGTTGAATCCGAGCCAAACGGCCGCGCGACCATAAATCACCAGTCGCACGTCGTGATCCAGGAACCGGTCCACGGTTTGAAGAATCAATGAGGGGTTATCCATGTGCTGAGGCGAGGTCGGAGCGAGGCCGAATCCAGATCGCGACGATTTTGGCACCGGCGCGCGTAATCCCAGACATGGAAACGAATCGCGTGGGATGGGGCATCACCCCATCCGGGATTGGGGGAGTGGACGGCAACTGGTCCAACAACCGTCGCCAAAAGAGGTTGTCAGGCTCGAAGCGAAGGCCGGCATTGGCGATGTAACGCACGGGGGCGATACACCCCTCCGCTTTGGCAAGCTGGCAGATGGTGTCAACCTCATTGCCGGTCGCACCCAGCATGGCCGCGCCAATCCGAATCGTGTGGGGGGCGTAGGGAAGGGCTGGGGACAGCAGGGCAACGGCCAGTTCTTCGTTGCTGAATTCTGATTCGGAGACCTTTGGAACTGGAGTGAGGGCGGGACTCCGGTAGTGCCAGCAGCCGCGCGCAACGCCGAGGCCTTCCAACAACTCAGGCGAATGCAAGCCGGCCTGCTTTGCTTTCGCGAGCAGCGATGATTCGCGGATGGGAGCGCCCAGTTTTTCGGCCAAGGTTTGGGTGTTCACAGCGCGGAAAGTCTGCCTCAGCAGCGGTTGCGAGTAAATCCTTTGCCGGACTTTCTTCGCAACGCATCCGTGGCTTAATACACGCCTTCCACGATGTTCTTCTCCATCGCGCCAAACGGACGTACTTCCGCCACGCCGTCCCAGGCGTAGGGTGCGCGGGGTTTGCGGCGCAGGGCTTCGTCGCGTTCGAGGAAGCGGGGCATGAAGAATTCCTTGGTGAGCGTGGTCAATTCCACACGTCCCCATGTGTCGTATGAGACCTGATGCGACGTGTTTTGCGGATCCACAACGCGCAAGACGGCACGGGGTTGCGGAGCGTAGTAGGTGATGGAGTATTTGTCCTCGGGCGTCAGCGGCACGCTGGCGGCGAGGCCCATGAGCGTGTTGCCGTAGGTGGGATAAAAGCCAATGCGGCCTTCGAGCACTTCCTCGACGATGAAGCGCACGTATTGCGGCGCCATGGTTGTGCCGCCGCAGAACACGCCGCGAATGCCAGCTTCCCAGAGATCAATCTTCTCGGCGAGGGCCTCGAGGAGTTTCGGCGTGGTGAACAGGCCGGAGACTTTGCGGTGCTTGAGAATCGTCACTGCCTGGTCCACGACGTGGTCCATGTAGGCGCGCGCGACGTCGAATTTCTTTTCCGAAATGACCTTCTTCACGAAGCGCGGATCGAGGTCAATGAAGTAACACGAACTGCCGCGGACGTTGGCGAGGTGTTCGATGGCGAGGCGCAGGCGGCGCGGGCCGGTCGGGCCCATCATCAACCAGTAATGATTGCGCGGAAAATGTTCGTCCGAGATTTTGTCGCTGAACTCGGAGTAATCCACCTTGTAATCGTTCCAGCCGATGCGCTGTTTCGGCATGCCGGTGGTGCCGCCGGTTTCAAAGATGTTGAACGGCTTGCCCTTGAATTGCGCCGGCACCCAGACTTCCGGTTGCAGGTCGCGCAAGGACTCGTCCTGGAAATGCGGGAACTTGGCGATGAGGTCGGCGAAGGAACTTACCACTTTCCGCGGGTCGAAATTTTTCTTCGCCCAATCGAGCCAGTAGGGGCAGCCAGTTTCGGGCGCGAAATGCCAGGCGATGATTTCGCGGACGTGGGCGTCGAGTTGTTGTTGCGCGGCTTGGATGTCAGAGTCGGTGATGGGCATAAACTGGATTACTTTCTTGATAGACCGAGGCTGGCTCGAATTTCCGCCCGGACGGAGCGGCAGGCTTTGAGCGCGGCCCGAGCGTCGGCGCGCGTGGCGGTATGGCCCGGGTAGCGAAATTTGATCGCGTAGTTGGTCAGCATGAGCAGGGACGGGTTGAACGCAGCCCAGAGCGGATGCGCCGGGAGTACCAACGAGAGCAATGCCGACAGACTGTGAATTTTCGGGATGTGTGCGCCGGCTTCTTCAAGGCACGCCTTCAGATACTTTTCGACGCATTGCTGGCAGTGAAATCCAATCGCACTCGCGGTTGGCTTCCGGGTCCGGCTCTTGAAGGCCAGATTCGCGATGGCGAAGTCTTCTTCGGCGCACCGGATCCACTCAAGCGTTCCTGGCTTCATAAATGACCTGCCCGCGGTCGAGCACTTCCCGTGTAAAGTAGTCCGTTCGCTTTGCTCGCTCAGGTTTCCACAACAGCATATCCATGGGAAAAGGCGCTCCGACCCGGAGCTGCATTTCGACCACCTTCTTCGTATCCGATCCGCGAAACGGCATGACTACCACCAGGTCCACGTCCGAATCGAGCGTGGGTTTTCCGTACGCGTAGGAGCCGAACAGAATGATCTTCTGCGGATGGAATTCCCGGGCCAGCACCCGGCAGTAAGACTCGATCTGTTTGCGGGGAACCCGCCGCGTCCCGTCCCAAAGCGGGCCGGGGACCTCGGGATGCCAGAGCTGCAGCGGCGCGGGTTGAGTGGCCGCCGGACTGCGCTTGCCGTTGCGTTTTCGCTTCATCGCTTAACACCGGAATTGTTGTGCGTCGTGCCGTCGCGTCAAGTCCCGGAAGTTCAACTCGGCAGTCCTTTCAGTGCCTCGGGGAAAAACTTGTTGATCGTGGCCTTGGACGGCGGTTGGGTCAGCAGCGAAACCACGACGAGCGTCAGCACTGACGCGCCGAATATGATCGCCACGGGCATCATGCCGAACACGAGCAGTTCGTCTTCGCCGCCGGACTTGCCCTTGGCGGCCATGTCGCGCGTGAACAACACGAGCCAGACAACCACCGTAACGAGCAGGGACGAAATGGCCCCGGCCTTGGTGGCCCGCCGCCAGTAAACGGCCGCGAAGGCCAGCGGGAACAAACTCGCGAAGCCGCTGAAGCACCACACGCCGAGGTCAAAAACATGCGGTGGCGGGAACAAGGACAACACGTATGTCACGGCCACAATGAACACGATGAACGCGCGCGCGAGCCAGATGATCTGCGTGTCCGAGAACCGGTTTTCACCGTAGTGATGTTGCACCACGTCACGGGTGAACATGGTGCCCAGGCATACGAACTGTGAATCGAGCGAACTCATGATGGCCGCCAGCACGCCCGCAATGAGCAGACCAGTCAGATACGGACTGTGAACGAGATCGGCCACCATGCGGCCCAAGACGGCATTGGGCGGCGTCTTGATGCCGCTGCCGGCCGCCCAGATGCCGATGAGAATGCACGGAATCCACACGATCATAATGCAGAGGGGATGGGCCACCACGGTGAGCCGGAAGGATTTCGCCGACTTCGCCGTGAGCCAGTGCTGGAACAGATGCGGAAACATGCCGACTGATAGCGGAATGAAACAGTAGGTGAAGAATTGCAGTTGGCTGATCTTGCCTTCGCGCGCCAGCAGTTCGGGCACAACTTCCAGCGCCTTCTGGCTGGCGGCCGCGGGACCGCCCAGCGCCTTGGCAATCATCCAGAAGGCGACAATGCCCGTGCCCATGAAGACGAGCGTCTGGAACGTATTCGCCCACACCGCGCCGCGCACGCCGCCCCAGAAGACATAAGTCAACACCACGCAACAAATTACCGCCCCGGTCAGCCAGGGGGGGATCGCGCCGTTCGTGGCGGGAAAAACCTCGGCGAACGTGCCCACGGTCAATCCGCGCATCACCGAGCCGGCGCCGATGATGCCGATCAACAGATACGGAATCACGAGCAACACCAGCACCGGAAACAGGATGCGCCCGAGCATTTCCGACTCGAACCGTTCACGGAAAAACTGCACCTGGGTCACGTAGCCGTAACGTTTGCCGATGGCCCAGAGCTTGATGCCAATGAGAAAGAAGCACGCCGAGTGAATCAACCCCGACCACGACGCCATCAAGCCATAAACCCCGATGCCCGTGGTGTAAGCCTTGCCCGTGCTGCCGACGAGCGCGAAAGCCGTCATGGTCGTGCCAAAGATGGACATCAACAGCATGAACGGCCCGATGGAATGGCTGGCAACAAAATAATCCTTGGCCGTGCCGCGAAAGAAATGGTTGCTGGCCAACCCCAGGCCCAGCAACAACAGCAGATAGCCGCAGATGATATAGATCGGGATCATGGCTGCTGATCCTTGGTTTGCGCGGCGGGGGCTTTGCCCTCGGCGAACTCCTCCACGTGACTCGGCCACGCGAACTTAATCATCGCGAACCAGGTACAACCGGCGGCGACGGAAAACACGAGGTGATAGGCCAGCCCGATGGGCAGGAAGCCAAACACGAGCGAGGGATTGTCCCACCACCAGAAATCCTGGTGGAGGATGAACAGCAGGCCGACGGCCAGCCAGACGAGTTTACGGTTGCGCGAGGAGGAGTCGTGCATGGGGTATGCGGGGAGTTGGGGTTGTGTCATTCGGAATTCAGAGTGAACGGGCGGTGTGGGTGTATCGAATGATTGCCCTCATGCCAGCGCCGGCATTCGCGTTCGGCCCGGTCGTGAACGCAGAATGGCCAGAATTGTCGGAGCAGTTCGTGTGACGCTCGCCCTCACCCTGACCCTCTCCCCCGGGGAGAGGGAACAGCACTCGAGGGCTGCTGGCAAATTCGCTGCTCGCGGCTGCAATCGCCTTTTCTCTGTTGATCGCAGGAGCGCGCGCCGAGTAACGGCATGGGCCGCAATGTGTGAGACTGGCGAAGGATTCTCCCTCTTCTGGGGGAGAGGGCCGGGGTGAGGGCGGTCGGGCAACAAACTTCCGGTGGAGCGCGGCTGTGGTCGCAGACCCAGCCGCAGCGGGTTGGAAAGGCTGGACATGCTGCGGCTGATGCTTCGCACACAGCCGCGCTCCGGAAGCACACCTGTGCATGTAAGACTACGTGGTCTTGAGCGATGAATACTCATTCGAGAGCTTTTCCGAGTGCGCGCCTGCTTACCAAGAGCGGACGAATGCCGATGATTTTGTCGAGTTGAGCCCAGGAAAGAACGCGACTGTCGTAGCTTTGCTCTGGATTGTCCTGAACAACGAAATAGCTTCCCGGCGGAACTGTTGCCGAATCAGGCACCTTTGGAATCTGCACGACAGGATGGAGTTTTCCTGTCTGCCCCAATCGAGAGGCTTTTCTTTCATTGACCACGTAGTGGTCTTGCTCAATCGCGATCCTGTCGCCTGGAAGCGCAAGCAAGCGGGCAACCACAACATCACCACCTTGCCCCCAGGCGGAAGTGGTCGAAGTTCTAAAGATCACGAGTTTGCCACGCTTAAGATCGTTCTGGTTCAGACGTTTGCTAAACACAAATTGCTCCCCCGGGAGGATAGTGGGCATCATGCCGCTTCCGCGCAGCCGCATGTAACCGACATTCAATACGAAGGAGACGAGGATCGCCAAACCAAGGCAGCCGAAAAACACCAATACAACTTTCCCAAAGCGACTCCACCACGGCGCGGGCTGCTGGCCGATTTCAACTCTTCCGATGCTAATATACTCAATGAGCCAGGAGACAGCAGCTACCAACAAGCCAACCGCAAACAGCTTAAGAGTGAATTCGCTCGGCAACAGCGCAAAGCTCAAGGCACAAATGGCGGCAATAAACGAGATGGCAAGCGCGGCACCAGCCGGCTTCCCTTGTCCTATAATTGCATATCCAGCGCCGGGACAGTACCAAGTCCATCGCCGAGCCTTTTGACGCAGATGGTCGCTTGCCGGATCAGTCATGTTCGCGTTGGCGTTACAAACCCAATATCCGTTTCAGTTTTCTTTGTCCGGTTTGTCCAACTTGATCTCAATCTTCTGCGGCTCGTCCTTGAGGCCGGATTGCTTGGTTGGATCATGGAACGAGAACAGGTGCGTGTTGGATTGGATATAAACCGAGCCATTGGCGACGATCGGCGTGCCGTAAATGGGCGCTCCCAGGTTGGTTTCGCTGATCAGCCGCTTTTCCTTGCTGGCCGCCAAAACCACCAAGTCGCCGTCCTCATCGCCGACGTAGAGTTTGCCGTCGGCCACGAAGGTCGAACCCCACATGTGCGCTTTCATATCGTGCGTCCAATGGAGCTTGCCGGTTTCGGCGTCGAGGCAATGGATGAAGCCGGAGAAATCGCCCACGAAAAGCAGGCCGGTTTCGGGGTCGAGCGAAACGGTCGAGATGCTGCGGTGAATGCCCTTGTAGGACCAGATGGTGCCTGTCTCGGTGATGTCACCGGTCTTCGTCGCGTCAATGCAAACGAGATGGCCTACGCCTTCGCCGTGTTCGGGGTCCTGACCAGTGGCAATGTAGATGCGGTTCTTCCAAAACACCGGCGTGGCGTTGATTTCGCTGACGCCTTCGGCGGCGGGATATTTGATGGCCTTGCCGTCCTTGTCGTGTTTGTACTCGGGTGGATTGGCGTCGTACTTCCACACGGTTTTGAGAAACGGGCCGTCGTCGGTTTCCACCGGAATCGCGTCGAACGCGTAACACCAGCCGTCGCCGCCGCCAAAGACAATCAGTTTCCGACCATTCACGACGGCGAGCGTGGGCGAACCCCATTGACCGTGCAGAATGTGCGGACCGATTTTGGCATCGTCCTCACCCATGAATTCGCCGGTGTGCTTGTTGACGGCGATAAAGCTCGGCGCGTTGGGCGCGGGGATGTTGGTGTGCGTCCAGTCCTGCCCGTTCGACGTGCAGGTGTAAACAATGTCATCCACGATGAGCACGGAACAGTTCGAGGCGTTGTGCGGGAACACGCCCAGGTCATCCATCATGTCATAGACCCAGATGATGTCGGCGTCGAATTCGCCCGGTTCGACGGGCGGGGCGGGGCGTTCGGTGGGCCGGCCCCGGTCGAGCACGACGTCCTTCACGACATACTTGGCTTCGTCCTTGAACGGGCCGTCGTTGCCATTGGCCATGCCGTTCACGTCGAGACACATCACTTCGCAGCGGCTCGTGACGATATAGACACGGTCGCCTTCCACCGTCGGCGACGCCAGCAGGCCGAGGCTTTCCCAATCGTTAACCTTGCCGGACGCGAGTTTTGGCACGACGAGTTGCCAGAGGAACTTGCCGGTCTTTTCGTCGAAACATTTGAGGATGCTGCGGTCGCCCTGATGGCGCGGGTCGCGCGGCGGTTCATTGTTCGTTCCCACGAACACCTTGCCGCCGGCGACGGTAACGTTGCCGTAACTCTGCGAACCGAGCTTGGCCACCCAGCGCAGGTTCTTCATGCCGTTGGTGTTTACTTCGTCGCTGCCGGGTTTGAATTTGATCTCGCCAAACGCCTCGGGCAGCCCCTTGGCGGGCGAATACATGTTGCGGATGCTCTGCCCGCCCCACTGCGGCCAATCGGCCGATTGAGCGGACGAACTTAAGAGGAGAAGCAAGGCCAAACCGGTCAACATTTCGAAATTCAAGCGAATGATTTTCATGAGAGGATTAAGCAGAAGATTGAGATTAGGATTGGGAAAAGGAGAGCCGGCGGTTCAGTTCGGCGTCACCGTGACGTTATCAATGTAAACCGGCATGTCTTGTGGCGAGAAGCCGAACAGACCGGGTGAGCCTTCGCGATGCACGGTGCGGTGTTTCACCTCGAGGGTCCACGCTTCGGGTTCAGAGTCGCCCTTCTTCCACGCCTTGGCGCGCACCACGCCCGTACCGTCGGCAGCAACATCCACCCGCGACTTGAGCCGGTACCATACGTTTGGCTGCCAGCGAAAATCCACGCTTTCGCGCAGGCGCTCGAAATTGGAACTGACTTCGAGCTTCTGCTCGTTGCCTTTCAGCACGATGGCGTAGCGCTGACAAATCAAACCGACCTCGGACATCTTGCGCCGGTTGCCGTCGCTCATCACATCCGCGGCAATGGTGTAATTCCTGGCATCCTGGGCACCGACAAAGACGGTGGCGCGTTGGAAGAATTTATTATCCACCGTCTTGGCCAGGACCTTGTTGCCGTCCCGCTCACGAACCTCGAACTTGAACCGCGCCCCAATCCAAGGCAGCGGCGGAAAGGCAAAGGCGACCTTGTCCACAGTGCTGGTTTCCGCAAGCTCGAAGCCCTCGAAATCTTCCTGGAGCGGCAGATAGGGCAGCACACGGCCGCGCATGTAGCCTTTCAAATCACCGAGCGAAGCCTCGAACGCGCCGGCGGAAGGCACTTTGTCCGCGGCGGCGACCATTTCGCCTTTGTCGTTGAAACCCGCTTTCATGGTGGACTTCACGCGCGCCGTCGCGGGAATGTAACTTGCCCATTTGAGAGACTTCACGTCTTTGAGTTCCTCGACGACAAAGCCGTTCGCATCAATCTTGCGGGCACGAAACGAAGCCTTCTCGCCAGGTCGGAGCGTGACTTCGGCTGGAATGATTTGCAGCGACTTGGCCGAACCGGGCGCGGGGATTTTCTCCGCGATCGGTGGTTGAGGCAGGCCCGGGTTGTCACCAGACTTGCCCCAGCAATACAGCTTGCGCGTGGTCTGCATGTACACCTTTCCGTTGTAGGCCACCGGCGTCCCGAAACAGCGCCCGTCCAGTTCCACGTGGGAAAGAATTTCCGGCTGGTCCCCGGGTTTGATGATGTAGAAACCGCCTTTGGTGCCGGCTTCACTGGCCGAGCCTTCGCCTTTGCTGGCCGGATTGTCGAGAATGGGCACGTAAAGTTTGCCGTCGGCGTAGAGCGGACAGGAGTTGCGCTGCTCGATGCCAATCTTGAGCGTCCACTTGATTTCGCCCGTGTTGGCGTCCACGGCGCACAGGTCGCCCTTCTCTGCCACGACGTAAATCATGTCCCCAGCCAGAATCGGCGAACTGGTGGAGGTGGTGATGTTAGCCGACCAAAGCTCGACTTTCTCGCGCTCGATCACCACCGGGCCGGTTTGACCTTCTGCTGGCAGGGCGTCGGGGATTCGGATGGCGACCAGTTGGCCGGGTTCGTAAGGCACACCAAAAATGCAGATCAATTTGTCGTTGTTGTGGACCAACGTGGCGGCGTTGATGCCGGCGCGGAAAAGCGGCACGCGCCAGAGGGGTTCACCCGTGCGGACGTTCACGGCGGCGACACTGCCGTCGCCCAGCGCCGAATAGAGCACGCGCTTGCCCTTGTACCAGCCAATGTAGGGATGCGAGAAGGAATTATCCTTGGGCCGGTCGCTCGGGCTGGAGGCCCAGACCAGTTCGCCGGTCTTCTTGTCAAACGCATAGAAACGATCCGCCGCCGGGCCGTTGGCGCCCCAATTGGCGGTGATGCCACGCGTGATGACCAGGTCCGCCTCGATGACCGGTGAAGCGGTTCGGGCGTTCGGGAAGGTGAGTCGGCCAAACTTCTCCATGAGCGAATGTTGCCACAACAGTTCACCGTCCGGGGTGAACGCCGCGAGAATTCCTTGCGTGCCCTGCATGAACACATTTCCGCTCGCCGGGTCAATGGCCGGAGAAGCCGTTGCATAGCGGAGGTAAATCGTGTCGCTGATGAAATCATTGTAAAGCCGCTGCCACAATTTCTCACCCGTCTCAGCGTCGAAACACGCTACGCCCTCCTGCAAGTCGGGATCCACCGCATCGCCGAGGTAACCCATGATGTAAAGCTTTCCGTTCGCAATCACCGGCGTGGACTGACCCGGAAAATCAGCAACCCAGAGCGGCCTGGCTGGGTCCACCTGGTCCGGCAAGCCGGTTTCGCGGGAAACACCGGATTGTTCCGGCCCGCGCCAGGCCAGCCAGCCCTGCACTGGGGCCGCGTCGCTGTGGTAAGGCGATACTGCCCCGCCGGCCAGCAGCGGAGCGATCGCCCCTAAAATAATGATCTGTTTCATGGCAAATCCGCAATGAACCGGCCCAGACAATACTGTGTGCCGGAGGTCTTCGTTTTCGGGACGCGCGGAATATGGTCCAGCTTCATTCCGATTGCAACGGAATAATACCTACACGTATGATGTGTCCCACAAACCGCCGTCTATGGCCGCTATTTCGAAAACCAATGACTTTGATGCGCCGGAACGCCGCCGGCTGCCCCTGCTGTTGCGGCGCGCTTGGTACGGTCTCAACCAAGCCTTCCGCCGCCGCATTGCGCATCTCAAACTTACCCCCGACCAGTTCACCGTCATGCGCACCTTGCTGGAGCACGAAGGGATTTCCCAGCGTGAACTCACCACTCTGATGAGCAGCGATCCCAACACGGTAGCGTCCTTGGTGGAGCGAATGGAAAAGGCCGGTTATGTCGAACGCCACGTCCGGGCGAATGACCGCCGGACGCACTGCCTGAGCGTCAAAGCGAGAGGTCGGGAGCGTTTCGAGACTGCCCGCAACATCGCCACGGCGCTGCAACAGGAAGTGCTTGACGCCATATCTGAGTCCGCCCGTGAACAATTCCTGACCGACCTGGATCGTCTTTCGGAGGCGTGCCGCACAGCGGCGATGAGCCTGCCCAAACCGCCGAAACGTCCATCCCGCCGGAAGACGGACTGAGCGTTGGTTGGGGCTCGGCAGTCCCTTGTTTGGAGACGGCTCAAGCAAACGATTCCAGGAAGTTCCAACCGGCGATCCGAGTCTGTGCCGGCATGGCGAGGACTGGTTATGGGTTGTCACCAGTTCTGGGGACTGGGCGGAGCCGGAGAATGTGGTAGCTTCATGACGTTGGCGTTGCGTTCTCAGCGCCGTGTGTGAAAAAGCCGGACCTGTTGTCCGGCTTTTCGTTTGTACCCAAGTCCCCCCACCGCGCCAAAAGTCATGCTTGGGCGAGGCGGGTGTAATTGGGTATGGTCGCACTCATGCGCATAGGGAATTTTGTTTTGAGGGCCATTCAGGCGGACATCACGACCCTGGCTGTGGATGCCATCGTGAATGCAGCCAATTCGTCCCTGCTGGGCGGCGGAGGGGTGGACGGAGCGATACACCGGGCCGCCGGACCGGCTTTGTTGGAGGAATGTCGTGGTCTCGGCGGTTGCGAGACGGGCGACGCCAAGCTGACCCGTGGCCATGCTCTGCCGGCGCGCTATGTCATCCACACCGTCGGCCCGGTTTGGCGCGGAGGTAAACAACGGGAGGCAGAACTCCTGGCTTCCTGTTATCGCCGGTCACTGGAAGTAGCGGAGACACACCGGTTTACTTCAATTGCCTTCCCGGCAATCAGCACCGGCATTTACGGATTTCCCATCTCGCCAGCAACGCGCACTGCCATAGACACAGTGCGAGCCTTCATGGCATCTGCCCGGTCGGTACGGGAGGTCATTTTTTGCTGCTTCTCGCCAGCGGACCTTGCGGTCTATACCGAACTCCTGTCCGTAGCGGATGGGGAGGAAGCGGCCTGAATCGCGCAACGGCGAAGGAAAGTTTGGAAAACAGACACGTTGGCATCCGGCGTAAGAAATCGGGCATTGCCGGCGCGACCCAGGCCGCCCCGCGCGACATTCGTCTCGTGACCGGCGCGGAATGGTGCAGCGAGCTTCTGCCCCGGATCACTTGATCCCGCCCATCAAACGCTTCAACCAGGGAACACACGCGAGCAGAAGAACCGTGGCCACACCCACCCATAGGGCTTGATGAAGAAAAAAATTCGCGAGCGCGGTGCCGTCGGTGGATGTGAAATCGCCCGCCATCACGCCGGCCAGCTTGTTTCCCAGCGCGGCCGCCAGAAACCAGATGCCCATCACCAAGCCCAGGAGTCTTTGCGGCGCGAGCTTGGTCATCGTGCTCAAACCCACCGGACTGAGGCACAGTTCGCCCACGGTTTGCAGAAAGAAAAGCCCGACGATCCAAAGCGGACTGACCTTGCCCTCCACTGTAAGTTTTGCCGCCGGCACCATCAGCAGAAAAGAAAGCCCCAAACAAATCAGGCCGGCGACGAATTTCGTTGGTGACGAAGGCTGACGGTCGCCGAGTTTCACCCACAACAAGGCGAAGAGCGGCGCCAGCGCCATCACGAATAGCGAGTTGACGGATTGAAACCAGGCGGAGGGGAACTTGTAGCCGAAGAGTTCCGTGCGCGTCAGTTGATCGCCGAACAGCGCAATGGTGGAACCGGCCTGCTCGAACACCGCCCAGAACACCAGCGCGGCCAGCGAGAACACCAAGACGGCAGCGATGCGTTTTGATTCCAGGCTGGCCCGGAATCCAAACCACAGAATCGCCAACACCGGCAGCACCACATAGCCGTAGCGAATCCACGCGAATTTCTCGTTCGTGTCGGAAAGCCGCACCAGAGCGAACAATGCCGCCGCCCCGGCCAGGACCAGTGCGAGCTTTCCCCACGGTCGCGGACCGCTGTTCGCCGGCGGTTGTCCGACGTGCGCGAGACGTTTCCCAGTCGCGAGATAAACCAGCAGGCCGATGGTCATACCCACGCCGGCGGCGGCGAAGCCCCAGTGCCAGGAGTGCATCGGGTCGTAGCCCCAGCCCTCCAGCCACGCCTTGAACTGGTCGCTTTGAGCCAGCCAACCGGTGACGAGCGGCGCGCTGAAGGCGCCGATGTTGATACCGGTGTAGAAGATCGAGAAGCCCGCGTCGCGCCGCGCATCCCCCGGTTCGTAAAGACTGCCCACCATCGTGCTGATGTTTGGCTTCAACAAACCGGTGCCCAGCGCAATGAGGACCAGCCCGAGGAAAAACGTCGTTTCGGATTTCAGCGCAAGCGTGAAGTGTCCGCAGGCGATAATGATGCCGCCCACCAAGACCGCCCGACGCGCCCCGAGGAAGTTGTCCGCCAGAAATCCGCCGGGAATCGAGAGCATGTAAACGCTCATGGCGTAGGTGCCGTAAATCATACCCGCGCGCGCCGTATCATAACCCAGCCCCCCGGCCGCCACCGGCGCCACCATGAACAGCGTCAGGAGCGCCCGCATGCCATAATAGGAAAAACGTTCCCACAGTTCGGTGAAGAACAGGGGATACAGACCGCGCGGATGATTTGAATGAATCACAGTTGAGCGATGTTGGGGTGCGGTCTTCCCATTGTCATGGTGCGTTGGGGTCAGTGCCCCGGTGGTGACGCGCCCACAGCGCCTCATCACGGGTGCGGGGCAGCGGAGTTGGCCAACCCCAGCCGGCCCGGCTGTTAAGCGTGGTTGCGGCATGCGCATCCATGAACAGAAAATTCACCCGCCGATTGTGGCGCGGTATCGCGCGCGCATCACCGGAGGCATACCCGACGGAATCCGATGGGGAGCGGAAGTAAGTCGCCCCGCCGCCATAGTACTGCTGCAACAGGGCGTCAAACGCCGCGTCCGGCAACCAGTTGTCCGGCGACAAGGTTCGGGTGGCCAGGGTCACGGCGCCGGCGTCGCCAAAGCCGATGCACCGGGACGGGTTGGCGACGCCATTCATCTTGAAGGGCCGCGCGGAAAGGTTGGCCTCCTGCCACAAAGTGCCGATCTCGGGATAGTTGATCCCGATGCCCAAGGCGTGATTGGCGGCAAAACCACCCCCAATACTCTTGGTGGCCAGACTCTTTAATGAGGGACAATCAAACGCACTGAAGGTCTTCATGTAACCCCCCAGCCGCAAACGATCCTGCCAGAAAATGGCATCTCCATTCTGGACGATCCAATCAGGCGTGATGGTGATCTTGCCACTCAGCCCGTTAATGTAGAGCGGGATGATGTGCCCTTGGTTGTCGTCGCTATACATGGCGGAGGCCACGCCAATCTGCTTGTGGTTGCTCAAGCAGTTGATGGTCTTGGCCTTTTCCTTCGCCTTGGTCAAGGCCGGCAACAACATCGCTGCCAGAATCGCAATGATCGCAATGACGACCAACAGTTCGATGAGGGTGAAACCACGCCGGATCGGGTGCGCACCGAGTGCCGCGTGCTGTGGCTTTAGACCCTCAATCCGCTCCTCGAGGGCGGCAGCTTGTTTCAGGAGAGCGCTGGTCCGTAAGCTCAACGACAGCTTCATGGGAGGGAGACTATAGGAAGCATCCTGGGGCGAGCGCAATGACTGAGGAACCCCAAGCGATGCAAAAACTGGCGGCCAACACATTCCCTTGGCTGACCACCGGGCCCGGCTTGTGGGCGGCGGGCCCATTCTACAACTCCCAGCCGCGCCGGTACGCTGGATTAACATACGCATTGGCGGCAGGCAGGTTGGTGAAGCGCGCTGCCTGGTTGTCCCACTGGAGCGTCTGGCCGGGGAAACGAATGGCGATCAATCCCAGTAGCGCCACCTGCGTGAGCGGCCCGCCGTAATCGAAATTCGACCCGGCCGGGCGACCGGCGCGGATGGCTTCGGCCCAATCCCACGCGTGGCCTTTGACGCGCGGGATTTTGGCCACCGGAGCGTTCTTTCCGGAATGTTGTTCCATGAGTTCCTCCGGAAGCAGATGGCAATTGCCGGCGCCATGCGAACCATGGACGAGCATTCCCTTGTCGCCAAAAATGATCGCACCGGTGCCCGGGACTTTTTCATCGGCGGGAAAATCCCGCGGTTGGGGTATGGTGGTGTTGCCATCATGCCAGACCAGTTTCACCGGGCCGCGTCCTCGTTTGGCCGGAAACTCGAAGGTGATTCGGGTGCCGGCGGGATAGGTCAGCCCCTGCGTTGCCAGATCAAAGTCGCCCACGTCTGCCACCACACTCGTCGGAGCGTCCAAGTCCAGCGCCCAGAACGCCGGGTCCACCACGTGACAAATCCAGTCCCCGATGACCCCGCCCCCAAATGGCATCCAACCGCGCCAGTTCCATGGCACCCAAAGGGGCGAATAGGGACGGTACTCCGCCGGGCCGAGCCACAGATCGTAGTCGAGTCCTTTGGGAACCGCGTGCTGCTCGCCCAGTTTCGCCAGGTTGGGAATCTGACAATAGACGTTCTTGAACGCATCACAGCCCGCGTGAACGGTGTGAACCTGACCGATGGCCCCCGCCCAGATCCATTCGCACGCCCGGCGAATGGTGTCGCTGGCATGACCTTGATTCCCCAACTGGGTGACCACTTTGTGCTTTTGGGCCGCCGCCATGAGTCGGCGGACTTCCTCCACATTGTGCGCCAGCGGTTTTTCGCAATACACGTGCTTGCCGCGCCGCATGGCTTCCATGGCGATCACGGCGTGGGTGTGGTCCGGCGTCCCAATCACGACTCCGTCAATCTCCTTGCCCAACCTGTCCAGCATCACGCGATAGTCCGTGAACCGTTTCGCCCCCGGGTACTTGGCGAATTGCTGGGCGGCATAATCCTCGTCCACGTCGCACAAGGCAACGAGGTGGTGGCCGAGTCCGGCGACTTCGTCCACGACCGCGCCGCCCCGGCTGCCAATGCCAATGCCGGCCACGTTCAATTTCTCGTTGGCGGAAATACGCTCGGCGCCACGCAGCAAACTGCCAGGGAGAATGTTGAACAAGGCGACGCCCACGCCGGCGCCGTAGAGGAAGTGTCTGCGATTGATGCCGTTGGATTGGACTGGATTCATGATATGACAAGTTTGCTTGTGTGCCGGCCGGACGAGATGGGATTTACCGGAAAGCGCCGGGCAGGGCAAGGCCGCTTCCCACGACGTTCCCGGCGGAGCACGGTGAAGTTACAAATGCGTTGTCTTTTGCGCCGCGAAAGCGTAAATCAGCCCGCACTCGCTATGGGTTTGACCAGCACCATTTGGAAAACGCCGAACCGCCGCATCGCGGTCATGGCGCTGGTCATCTTCGTTCTCGATCAACTGACCAAATACTTCGTGCTGCAATGGCTCGGCAAAGGCCAGGAGCGCGTCGTCATCGAGGGCTTCTTCAAGTTCGTTCACTGGGGCAACACCGGCGCGGCTTGGAGCATGTTGCGAGGCCATAACGAACTGCTCGCCATCATCGCGCTGGTCGCGTTGCTGGTGCTGTTCCTCAGCCGGCATCACTTCGATACTCGCACCCTGACGGGACAATTGGCCTTTGGGATGATCTTTGGAGGCATTGCGGGCAACCTCACGGACCGGCTGCTGCCGTCGCGCCGCGAAGTGATTGATTTCATTTATTTCTATCTCAACCAGCGCGGCGGCGGCGAAATTGGTTTCCCCGCCTTCAACGTGGCGGACAGCGCCATCTGCACCGGGGTGGCACTGGTATTCTGGATAACGTGGAGAAGTGAACATACGGCGGCGAAGCCCGCAGAATCGGCCCCGGAACGGTAGGCGCTTGCCGCTGCCCAGGGTGCCGCCGCGTTCACGAGAATTCAAAGTCCTTGCGCACTGAAACCCTCACCATCGAACACTCGCTGCCGGCGGAACGGCTCGACACGTTTTTGCGCCGCCAGTTTCCGGCCCTGTCGCGGGGAGCCATCCAGCGCCTGATCGAACAGGGCCACATTCGCGTCAATGGCCGGTTCGTCAAACCCACGCACCATCCACGAGCAGGCGAAGCCGTTTTGGTCGAATGGCCCGAGGCACGGCCCGCCGAAGCACAGCCGGAGGCGATCCCGCTCGACATTCTGTTCGAGGACGAAGCGCTGCTGGTGCTGAACAAAGCCGCCGGCCTGGTGGTGCATCCCGCCGCGGGCAACGAAGAACATACCCTGGTCAACGCGCTGCTGCACCATTGCGCCGGGCAACTGAGCGGGATTGGCGGCGTGGCGCGGCCTGGCATTGTCCACCGACTCGACAAGGAAACCAGCGGCTGCCTGGTGGTGGCCAAGAATGATGAAACCCATCTGGCACTCTCCGCGCAATTTGCCGGGCGGCAGGTCGAGAAGATCTATCATGCGCTGGCTTGCGGCATCCTGCCGCGGGACGAAGGCCATATCCGCGCCGCCATCGCGCGCCATCCCTCCCACCGTAAACGCATGGCCGTCCGCGAGGACGACACGGGCCGCGCGGCCCACACCGGCTACCGCGTGTTGGAGCGCCTGCGGGAAACCACGCTGGTGGAAGCCCGATTGCACACGGGACGCACTCATCAAATTCGGGTCCACTTCCAGCATCTGGGCCATCCGCTGGTGGGTGATGCAACCTACGGCCAGCGTCAGAACCGGCGCTTGACGGAACTTACGCACTACGAACCGCCGCGGGTGATGCTGCACGCGCATTGCCTCGCATTCCTTCATCCGCGCACGGGACGACGGGTCAGTTTCACCGCCGAGCGGCCCGCCGATTTTGCGGACGCCGTGAAGTTTCTGCGCCCCGAGACCGTTTGATCCCGGTCCACGCGCTGTCACGCCTTTACCTCGGCGGGAGGTTGTCAATTCTGCGGGGGTGTGGTTTCAGTGGTTGAAGATCGCGCTTGTTCGTTCCGCGGCTTTGGCGTTGAATCCGCCGCAACTCAATGGAAGCTCCGCTCGAAGCCCGGTGCAGTTGCCAGCAATGCGGGAATCACCTCGCTTTTCCCATTGAACTCGCCGACTGCGTGGTGGATTGCCCGCATTGCGGCCGGAAAACATCGTTAAGTCTGGAAGCTCCCCCGCCAACAAACGCGCCCGAGCAGCCTTCGGCCGCGGATTTGATCAACGCCTTTGGCGGGCCGGTGCGCCGCACCCGCGCCGGCCTTTTCTATCATCTGGGCCTCATGCTGGTGGCGGGCATGATGATCATCCTGCCTTTGCTTTATATTGCCATGATCGCGGCGGCGGCTTATGGCGTTTACCTGTACGCCACGCACTGCGCCTTCCTGCTCAAGTCCATGGTGGGCGGGGTCTATCTCTACATGCTGAAACTGCTGGCCTACTTCACGCCGCTCTTTGTTGGGGTCGTGCTCGTCTTCTTCATGATTAAACCGCTGTTCGCCCGCCGGCCGCCGCGGGCGCAGCCATTGGCGCTCGATCCCGCGATCAATTCCACCCTCTACGCTTTCGTAGCCCGCATTTGCGAGACCGTGGGTGCGCCCATGCCGCGGCGGATTGACCTCAACTGCGACCTCAACGCCGCCGCGGGGTTTCGACGCGGCCTCTGGAGCTTGTTCAGCAACGACCTGGTGCTGACCATTGGCGTGCCGTTGGTGGCCTGCTTGAATCTGCGTGAGTTCGCCGGGGTGATGGCTCATGAGTTCGGCCATTTCACGCAAGGTTTCGGAATGCGCCTCAGCTACGTTATCCGCAGCATCAACCTGTGGTTCGCTCGCGTGGTTTATGAACGCGACGCGTGGGACGTGATGTTGATCGAGTGGGCGGAGGAGGCGCAGGACTGGCGCATCATGCTCGTGGCCAGTTGCGCCCGCTTTGGCGTCTGGTGTTCGCGCCTGCTGTTGATGTTGCTGATGTTCATCGGCCACGGCGTGAGTTGTTTCCTGCTGCGGCAGATGGAATACGATGCGGACAGCTACGAAATCAAACTCGCGGGCAGCGAGGCAACGGAATCCACCATCAAGCGCCTCAACGTGCTGGGCGAAGCCCTGGCTCGCTCGTACAAAGACATGCGCTCCACTTGGAACACCAACAAAAAGTTGCCGGAAAGCTTCCCGGCGTTTCTCGTCCATCAGCACAGCAAGCTTTCCGAGCAGGCTCGCACGCATATCGAGGATCGAGTCGGCTTGGCCCGGACCGGTTTGTTCCACTCGCATCCATCGGACGGCGACCGCATTCGCCGCGCGCGTCAGGCCGACGAGCCGGGCATTTTCCACCTCGAACTGCCAGCTACGGTGTTGTTCGCCAACTTCGAGGTCGTCGCCCGGCAAATCACGATGCTGCACTACAACGACGATTTGGGCCTGGACTGCACTGCGGCCAACCTGCGCCCGATCGAATTCTACACCCGCGTCCCGGCAACTTGACGATTTCCTGCCTGGCCAGCCGTTCGCACGCAAAAGCTGGCATCGCCCGCCGTTCCTTGCTTATCGTCAAAGCAGTGATCATGCAAAGCGAAAGCACTGTTGCCGGCCGATTCTTGAGTCCGGGTGTCTCCCTTCCTCTGGTTTCCCGCGCTTGCTTGTTGATAACGTTGGCAGCGTTGACGTTGACGGAAACCGTATCCGCCGATGTCAGTCTCTTTACCCGCTCCAATCTCGTCGCCTGGTGCATCGTGCCGTTTGACGCGAAGAAGCGCGGACCGGAGGAACGCGCGGCGATGATGGAGAAACTCGGGTTCAAGCTGTTCGCCTACGACTACCGCGCGGAACACATCCCGACCTTCGATCAAGAAATCGCGGCACTGAAGCGGCACAATGTCCGCCTGCTGGCCTGGTGGTTTCCGGGTGTTCTGAACGACGAAGCGAAACTGATCCTTGATGTGCTCCAGCGGAACCACGTGCGCGACGTTCAACTGTGGATCACCGGCGGTGGCGAGGCCGCCAGGAGCAATGAGGAGCAAAAGGCACGGGTAGAAGCGGAGGCGCAGCGGGTCCGGCCCATCGCCGAGGCCGCGGCCAGGATCGGCTGTTCGGTGGCGCTCTACAATCACGGCGGCTGGTTCGGGGAGCCGACAAACCAGATCGCCATCATCGCGACGCTTCGGACGCAAGGCCTCACCAATATCGGCATCGTTTACAACCAGCATCACGGACACGACCACATTGATCGCTTTGCCGAATTGCTGCACCTGATGAAGCCGTATCTGGTGGCGTTGAATCTCAACGGCATGGTCCGCGGCGGCGACCAGGCGGGCAAAAAGATTCTGCCGATCGGGCAAGGTGATCTCGATTTGAACCTGCTCTACATCATTCGCGACAGCGGTTGGCGCGGGCCGATCGGGATTCTGAATCACACCGAGGAAGACGCGGAAACGCGGTTGCAGGAAAACCTGCGAGGTCTGGACCGCCTTGTCGCACAACTCGACCCACGCCGGTCAGGCGTCACGCCTGACTCCATTCCCACGAAATCAGAGACCGGCGGGACGCCGGTCCCACCATCAAAATACTGGGCCATCGAAGACGCAAAGGAGCGCGAGAAACTGCCGCTCTACCAGACCATTCCCGCCGCGAAGCCCGAGGAACTGACGCCAGCCAACGGATTTCCCAGGCGCGAAACTTACACAACCTGGCATCGCTCCCACGGCGACAACGGCGGCACGAGGTTTTCCGCGTTGAACCAGATCAATCGCCAGAACGTGACCAACCTTCAGGTGGCGTGGGTTTACCACTCGCGCGATGGCAGCAACAACATCCAGTGCAATCCCATCGTCGTGAACGGCGTGCTGTTCGCGCCGACACCGGGCAAACATATAGTGGCGGTCAACGCGGAAACGGGCGCGGAGCTTTGGCGCTTCAAACCCGAAGGTCCGCAGGGCAAGCCTGCGTTTCGCGGGTTGATCTATTGGCCGGGCGACAATGCAGTGGGACAGGCTTCCAGCCTGTCTGGTGGGACCAGCGTCCCGCCTGTCCGCTCCGTAGGACAGCCAGTCTCAACCCATGAGACAGGCAAGATGCCTGTCCCACCAGAGCGCGTCCTGTTCTGCGCCGGCAAATATCTTTACGCGTTGAATCCGAGAACCGGTCGGCCGATCCCGGATTTTGGTGAGGGCGGCAAGACGCTGCTGCCCGGCGTGGCCCAGGGCGACTTTGGCGCCGCCACCGCCGGACCGGCGATTTTCGAACGCATCATCGTCGTGCCCGGTTTCGAGAAGGATGTCTGGGGCTTCGACGTGGTGACGGGGAAGCACTTGTGGACTTTCCACACGGTGCCGCAGCCGGGTGAGTTTGGCTACGACACCTGGGATCGCACGGTGGAATACGGCGCCAACTGCTGGGGCGGCATGGCAATGGACGAGGTGCGCGGCATCGCCTACGTCACGACCGGCTCGCCGAAACCCAACTTCATCGGCGTCGGACATCGCGGCGACAATCTCTTTGCCAACTGCCTCATCGCGCTGGACGCGCGCACCGGCAGGCGCCTCTGGCACTTCCAGGAAATCCGCCACGACATCTGGGACCTCGACATTCCCGCGCCGCCGAATCTCTCCACGATTACTCGCGGCGGCAAACGAGTGGATGTGGTTTCTGTCTGCACCAAAATCGGCAACACGCTTTTGCTCGACCGCGTGACGGGCAAACCGGTTTTTCCGTTCCGCCTGCGCCGCGCGCCCGCGAGCGATCTGCGCGGCGAACTGACTTCGCCTTATCAACCCGACCCGGAACTGCCCGAGCCGTTTTCCAAAATTGAATACACGGCGGCGGACCTGACCGACCGGAACGAGGAGGTGGCGGAACAGGTGTTGACCCAGTTCAAAAGCGCCACGACCGGATGGTTTCGTCCGTTCACCGAGGGTCGGGTGAACCTGTTCTTCGGCATTGATGGCGGCGCGGAATGGACCGGCGCGTGCGTGGACCAGGACACGGGCCGGCTTTATGTGACGGCCAGTCACATCGGCTGGCTTATCACCGTGGCGCGGGACGACGACCCCCCGGACGACCCGAGAGCGCCGAAGACGCGAGGGCAGGCGCTCTATGAAGCGACCTGCGCCCAGTGCCACGGCACGAACTGGCTGGGCATCGGCACCGCGCCGGCGTTGCGCGGCTTGCGTCATCGGCTCACGGACGAGCAGATCATCCATCAGGTTCGCACCGGCAGCAATGCCATGCCGGCCCACGCGGAGGAACTCATCAGCCATCCCGATCTCCAGGCGTTGGTGGATTATCTGATGCTGCGCGACCGGGCGCTGCCGCCCGCGCCGCCCGCGCCGGAACGCCCGCGCTATCGCGACGCCGGTTATCCCAAGTTCTACGACCACGAAGGATATCCGGCGAACAAGCCGCCGTGGGGCACGCTCAACTGCATTGATCTCAACACCGGCAAGCTGTTGTGGAAAGTGCCGCACGGCGAATACCCGGAACTCGCCGGCGCCGGCGTGCCGAAGACCGGCACGGAGAATTACGGCGGGCCGATTGTCACCGCCGGCGGACTGGTCTTCTGCGCCGGCGCGCGCGACAACAAGTTGTGGGCTTACGACAAGGACACCGGCGCGGTGTTGTGGTCGGCACAATTGCCCTGGACCGGCAGCGCGCCACCCGCGACGTACGAGGTGAACGGCCGGCAGTTCATTGTGATCGCGTCCACCGGCGGCAACAAACTGGGCACGCCCTACGGCGACGCGTATGTGGCGTTTGCATTGCCGGGGTTGAAGGACTGAGTTTGAAACCTTGGATCAACATCGGGTGACCCGCGCTTGACTCCGCAGCTACTGCCTTTGAGGAAACACCGGTGGCAATTCCAGCCGCGGCCAACTTCGCGCGAGTGCTGGGTGCGGTCCGGTACAGAATTTCCCGGATCGCTTCGCGCATTGAACCCCTTGAACCGGCGAAGCGTCCGTCCCGTACCCAGAGCGGCGCTAAAGCCGCACGCACTCCAGACGCTTCGCGACCTTCTCGCGGCAACCGACCTCGCGGAGCGTCTGGAGTGCGGCTGATTTATCGCCGCTTTGGGCGAAGGGGTTCAGTGGAGAGCGGGTCGTTCGCCACATTGAAGCAGGCCAGGTTTCATGGCGTCGCACTTTCTCGAACTCCCACCGCACCCACTTGACACGATTCAAAAAAACTCCAGCCGACAGTTGGCGGCAGTCTGGCGCCGGGAGCGGGCCGCCTTCCGAAACGTGGGGTTGCTAACCTCCGGCGCGGTTTGTTAGCGTCGCGGTCAGATGATCAAGCTCGCTTCCAGCGCACTCTTGAAGCCACCCGGCAACGGGCGGTGCTGGGTTTCCTCTTGCGGCCATGCCTTCCCTTTTTGAGCGAATCTGGAATAGTTCGCCCGCCTCCTTAACCCGTGCCCTTCAACGGCGTGTCCGCAATTTGCGCGCGGGAGAAGCCTGGCATGAAATCGCCGCTGGCCCGGCACGGGGCCGACGCATGCTACTCCCGACGCCGCTCGATTCGGGGACTGCGGAATTGGCCAACGGCACCTTCGACCAGTTCCTTTATGAGGCGATTGCCGGGCAACGCGACCTGAGCGGAGCGCGGTGCTGGGATATTGGCGCGAACATCGGTTATCACTCCCTGGCGCTGGCCAGTCAAGGGGCGCAAGTCGCCGCCTTTGAGCCGGGCAAGGCTAATCTGGCGCGCTTGAAACTGCACCTGGAGCAAAATCCCGAAATAGCGCCACGCATCAAAGTCTTCCCGGTGGCGGTGGCTGACCGGGACGGCACAGTGTCCTTCCGGGAGAGCAGCGACATGACGGGGGCAAGTTCGGGGAGCCACCTTTCCGAGGCGATGCCGCCGCTGGGAGCGGCAGTTTATGCCGGATTTGTCGAATGTGCCGTGCCGGCGGTAACGCTGGATTCCTTGGTGACCAAACAGGGCGAGCCACCGCCGGACATCGTCAAGATAGATGTGGAAGGCGCCGAGCATCTGGTCTTGAAAGGCGGCATGCAGATGCTGGCCCGGCACAAGCCGCTCCTGCTGGTCGAGGTGCATCATATCTGTGTGATGCTGTCACTGACGGAGATTCTGCTCGCGCTCGGGTATCACATTTCCGTGCTGGATCGCGATCACGCCAGCCCATCGCGCTGCTTCATCATGGCCAGATAGATGATGGCGTTGTTTCTTCAGCCGACATGAGCACTATCCGATGCGGCAGCTTTGCTGCGGATCCTTCTAGTGAGGCATTGGCGGGTAGCACTCCTGTCGCGCGGCCGCCCTGGGCGTGGACGCGACTGGACCAGGTCTTCAAAGTTCGCTCTGGTTTTTCGCCATTGGCTCTCCGTGTCGCCAATTCCTGCCGCGTCCGCCGCGTGGGGATGGACCTCGTGCGACAGAGCGCCGTCACTGCGCCATGAAGATCGCCTTGCTTACGACGGATAACCGCTGGCTGTACCGGCAACACGACCAGGTGACTCCTTCTTTTGGAATGGCGCCGGAAGCATTGATCTCGGGCTTGGCGGCGCTGCCAGAGATCGAGATTCACATCGTTTCCTGCACCCGCCATCCGCTCAAGTCACCGGAGCAACTCGGCCCGAAGATTTTTTTTCACAGCCTGTATGTGCCCAAGATCGGGTGGCTGCGCATGGGGTATCTGGCTTGCATTCGCGCGGTGCGCCGGAGGTTGCGGGTCATCCAGCCGGACATCGTGCATGGACATGGCACCGAGTTTGAGTCGGCCATCTGCGCGGCCCATTCGGGGTTTCCCAACGTCATCACGTTGCTGGGCATCATGCGGGAGATGGCCAAAGTGCTGAAAGCCCGCCCCGGCAGCTTCTATTGGCTGGCGGCTTTGCTGGAGGATCATTGCCTGCGGCGCACCGCGGGCGTGCTCTGCAATTCCCGGTTCACCCAGGAAAAAGTGCGCCATCGCACGCCCCAAACCTGGGTGGTGCCGAACGCCGTGCGCGAGGTGTTCTTTGACACTCCCACAACCCCACCCACCGCTACCAAGGCAACCCCGCCTACACCGATCTTGCTGAACATCGGCAGCGTAAGTGCCTACAAGCGACAAAATGAACTGCTGGACGTGGCCGAACGATTGCACGCTTCCGGGCTGAAGTTTGAACTCAAATTCATCGGCCTGGCGACTCCCGGCAACCCGTATGCAGACCGCTTCCTCGCCCGCCTGCCCCGACTGCCGTTTGTCTCGCATCACGATTTCCTGCCGGCGACGGAGTTGATTGCGCAATACGACCACGCCAGTGCGCTGCTCCATGTCTCCGCCATCGAATCGTTCGGCCTCGTGGTGGCGGAGGCGCTGTGCCGCAATCTCAAGTTCATTGGCTTCAGTTCCGGCGGCGTCGCGGACATACTGGCCGGAGTAGAGAGCGCCGAGGTCCTTGCGGACGGCGATTGGGAGGGCTTGCACACCGCGCTGGATCGCTGGCTGCAGCCAGGAGCGCCCCGCCCGCGTGCCACCATCGAAGTGATGCGGCAAAGATATCATCCCTCGGTTATCGCGCAGCGGCATCTGGAGATTTACCGTGAGGTGCTGAACCGGATCGGAGCAAAATAATGCCCGAAAGCAATTCTGAGTGAAGCTGCTGGAGCCGTTCATAATCTCAAGCCCACTTCACGACCATGGTCTTGCCGTTGCCGCGTTCACTCTTGCTTCCTTGTCAATCCGACGACTACCATCCGCGCAAATTGAAGACTTCGTTGCCGCATATTGTTCATCACCATGCCTGAAGCCATTGCAGGGCAGCTCAATGCCGCGGAACGCCGCCTGTTGACCGAAGCCATTCTCCATACTTCGCCAAAGCCGCGCGTCGCGATGGAAGTCGGCACCTGGCTGGGTGGCGGCAGCACGCTCCACATCCTCCGCGCCCTCGAACAAAACGGCGAAGGTCACTTGTGGGGCATCGAAGCCGATCGCTCGATTTACGAGCGGATGTTGGCCAACCTGCGCACGGCCGCACCGGAGGCCTGCCAGAGGTTTACGCCGCTGTTCGGGTTCTCCCAAGCGGTGATTCCGCAGTGGCTGCGGGAGCAAGGAAGCGAAGTGTCGGTGGACTTCGCGTTCCTGGACGGTGGCAACCGGCCCTTGGAGCAGATTGATGAATTCCGATTGTTGGCCCCGCGTATCCCGGTGGGCGGCCAACTCATGGCGCACGATGCCAAGCTGCGCAAAGGCAAATGGCTGGTGCCCTACCTGACCCGGCTGGATAACTGGCAGACCCAACTGCACGACGTCAGCACCGAGGGTTTGTTCTACGCCCGGAAGACCGCCGCCGCACCTTCGGCGGCCAGCTTGCGAGCGGCGCGAGCCAGCTTGTGGCGTTTGCGGGCCAGCCCGGTGGAGATTGCCGCCGCCGTTCTGCCCTCCCGTGTGTGCGGATTCTTCCTGCGCTTGCTGCCGTCGCGACTAGCCTGGCGGCTCTCGGACGGACGCAAATAACCAGGGAGCGCTCGCCTGGCCGCCGACGCATCTCCGAATGAGGCGAGGCATCAGCAGGCGTGGCGCAGAGTTTCATTCTGCTGGGGGCTGGCGGCGACCGGACTCAACTGGTTCAGCGAGCCGGCGCTTGACTCGTTGGAAGCGAAGCGCGGCCTTCAGTTTCTGAAGCAAGCCGTTCGACGCAAAGGAAGCGTGTCGCAGCGCGAGCGGATGTATATCGAAGCGTGGGACAAAGCATTCCACGGGCCTGCCGAGGGAAGATTCAATCTTCTGGCCGGAGAATTGCAGAATTGCAGAATTGCAGAATAGGGATATGCACTGTTCTGAAGCAACCACCACGGATTGTTGGCAACGACGCAAGAGACCGCTGCCGATTGCGGTTACTGGAGAATTATGCATGGGCCTGTTGCAGAACATTGTCATCGCCTTTCCCGACGATGTGGAGGCGAAGGCGTTGTACTCCCTCTACTGCATCAACACGCCCTTCGCGTATGCGACCGAGCTGGTCATCCGCCAGGTCCTGGAGCGCGAGCCAGACCATCCGGGAGCCCATCATTACCGCATTCACAACTGGGACCTTGTCGCGACCGAGCAGGCGCTTGAGAGCTGCCGCCGTTACGGCCGGGTGTCGCCCAACATTGGCCACTCGAACCACATGCCGGGACACAACTACAGCAAGCTGGGTATGTGGCCTGAAGCCGCGATCTCCATGGACCACGCAACGCGCGTCGAGTTGAAATACATGAACGATCGCCTGGCCCTGCCTTTTGAAACGTGGAACTTTGCCCACAACCGCAACTATTTAAGTTACATCCAGGAGCAGTTGGGCATGGAACAGGCCGCCTTGGCTGGCGCCCGCGCATTGCTCTCGGCGCCGCGTGAGCAGATCCGGAACAAGGCGGACACCGGAGATCGCAAGGCACGGATTGAACTGGGAGCACAGTGGGAAAGGCGCTTCGATGAGTTCTGCCGGCGATTGATGGACAAGAAGATGGTCCCGCGATTCAAGGAAGGCAACTACGGCAAAGGCATCGCGGACGCCGTGGCCAGCCTGGCCGAAATCGCGAACCAGGGACCCAACGCAACCCCTCCCGGCCCAAGCCTCACTGACCGCATCCTGGACAACCCGGTCTTAAGATTCAATCGCCAGTACAACCCCATAGCGCAGAAAGGCGGTCCCGGAGTCATCCTTCTGATGATCGTCGCGGGAATTGGCTGTTTGGTGGCAGCCATCTTTCTACCGCAGTATCGCAAGCCCTTGCTGATTGTGGGCGGCGCACTCGTGGTGCTTGCCCTGTTCTTCTGGATCGTGGTCATCATTCTTGCCGTGCTATTTCGCTCGCGGGGTGGTGGAGGAGGCGGTGGCGGCTTTGGCGGCGGCTTTGGTGGTGGTTCATCGGGTGGCGGGGGAGCTTCCGGGAGCTGGTAATATGAATAACGCAAACAACTGCTTCTCATCGGGCGATCGCGAGCACATCAGCCAGCGCATCGCAAAACTGGAACAACAAACGGATGCCGAAGTGGTGTGCGCCGTAGCCACCGAATCGGGGCGCTACGACCGCGCGGAATCCCTCTGCGGACTGGCCGTCGGCTTGATGGCCTTGATTTCGGGCAACAAACTGGCCGGCATGGGCGGATGGGACACTTCGAGCGCCCTGTCGCTTGGCCTCCAAGTTGTCCTCGTCGTGGGTGGCTTCGTTCTTGGTTCGGTGCTGGCCAGCTACTGGCATGGGTTGCGCAGCCTGTTCACGAGCAACGCAGAAATGGCGTCGGAAGTCAGCCGAAGCGTTCATCAGGTGTTCTCGCAATGCGGCATCGGAGGCACACGCCAGCGCGGCGGGGTGCTAATCTACCTGTCCCTGTTCGAGCGCCGACTGGAAGTTCGTTGCGACCGGGCCGTGGCAGGCAAGGTCAAGCAGCCGGATCTTGATGCCATTCGCGATGCAGTGCTGGACAGGATTCGCGCCGGTGATGCCCCAGGCGGCATCATCGCAGGGCTGGACCGAGCGGCAGAAGTCCTTGCCCGGGCCATCCCAGCCACGGGCTCGACGACTGACTCACTCTCGAATGACCTGATCACATTCCACCCCCGCCCATGAATCACTGAAGGCTACCGCACGCTCCGGATACGCGCGGCACGTTTCGCGCATTCGCATCCAAGCGCGAGACAATACCGCCGATGAACAATCCAGGCAGTTTATGAACGAAGACATCTCCAAATGCTTCGGCAACCGTTGTGTTCCAGATGCACCTTGTCGCTGCCTCAACTACTTTGGGCTGGCGGCGCTCAGTGTGGGCTTGGCGCTCTCGCTTTCGGCTACTGCTCAGGAACGTGCCAATCAACCGATCGCTGCTGATCCCCAGCTCGAAGCGTCCGACCCACTGGCGACTTTAAATACCGCTTTCCGCACCGCTTACGCTGACTTGCGAAGCAAGGTTGTGCAAAAAAGCAGCCCGGTCATTATTCAATCAGGTGACAAGATGGTGCTGATCAAGAATGGGGTTCGCACTGAAGCTTCCGCATTTACCTCTCGCTATCACGAATTGAAATCGGTGGCTCATGTGCCCCTGGCGCTATACGTGATGTTGGTTTCGGGAGCGGATGCTCGGATGGACACCCCACAACTCAACCACCTCCGCGCATATCGCTCGCTGGTTATGAAAGGCCGGGACTCGCTCGCTGGGCGGGGGTTCGGGCCCGACCAACTTGCCTGCCAATTCAGGATATTGGACCGCTCCATTGCTTTGATTGACGCGACGTTGGGCAACGGCTTGGTGACAAAAGCCGAACTGCGCGAATTCACCCGGGGACAGAAGGAGGACATTCTGCGCAATGCCTACGAAGCCGCCGAAGACCAGGTCAACACCATGGACCAGCAATTCAAGGCGTGGCAGGCGGAAATGACGCCGGAAGAAAGGAAGGAACTGCGGGCGGCAGTGAGTTCTGTGCATATGGCGAGGGTCGGCAATATCGCCATGCAATACTTTTCCGTTGCCCTCGACGAACCTTTTGAAGGCCGCTTTGAAGCGGAAGAGATCAAGGACAGCGACTTCCGCTTGATCTTCACCGAATCGGTATTCGACGAAAGCGAGATTCTGAATGCCGTCGGATCACACATCGTGGACGCAGACATCGGCCACAGCTTCTTTGCTGACAGACAACGTATGCACCGGGATCTGCTGGCGGATGCCGCCGAGGACATCCTTCGCAAGAAGTTTGGGCGCTCGCCGTCAGCTCACCGGTAACCGGTGGTAGCAGCCGGTGGAACGAGTCCATGAAAACCACCCCAGTGGACTTCGGCCGCGACGGCGCCAATCCAGGCGCACCGGAGTCGCCGCTCTATTTGGACGAACTGGTGGAACTCTTCGATTACTGCCGCCCGCCCCACGCCGAGGAAACGACAAACTTCATCTGGTGCCACGCCGGCATCAGCCGCCGCGTAGTCGTGGAGAATCTTCCTCACTGGATTGAT